>CAVOPD010000009.1:0-226352 GCA_963697745.1 uncultured Acidobacteriota bacterium
CGGCGGCGGTGCTCGACGGGCGCGACTGCGCCACCCACTGGAGGTATGCCGCGCGCCTGGCCGACGAGTACCCGCAGGCCTGCGTCGACCTCGACGTGCTCTACGTCGAGGACGGCCCCGGTGCTGACGAGCGCAGGCACCGCTGCGGGCATCGACGCCTGCCTCCACATCGTGCGGTCCGAGCTGCTCGGCTCGGAGGTCGCCACCCGCATCGCGCGGCGCATGGTCGTGCCCCCGCACCGCTCGGGCGGCCAGCGCCAGTACGTCGAGACGCCCCTGCCGGCCGAGCCGTGCGAGGGTCTCGAGGACGTCATGGAGTGGGTCGCCGAGCGGCTCGACGAGGAGCACTCGATCCCGTCCCTGGCCCGGCGGGCGGCCATGTCGGAGCGCACGTTCGCCCGTCGCTTCACCGCCGAGGTCGGCACGACCCCGCACCGGTGGCTGACGAGCCAGCGGGTGCTCCGGGCCCGCCACCTGCTCGAGACGACCGACCTCGACATCGAGCGCATCGCCCCGCGAGAGCGGCTTCGCGACGGCCGCCTGTTGCGCCACCACTTCCAGCGTCAGATCGGCCTGCCGCCCGTCGCCTACCGGCGCGCGTTCGCCAAGCACCCGGCCACCGCCTGAGCGGCCGCGGCGTGCGAGCGGGCGCCGGAGTGGGCTCGATCGCTCTCTCGATCGCTCTCTCGATCTCTCTCGATCGCTCTCTCATCGCTCTCTTGATCGGTATCGCGTGAGGGCTAGAGAGCCGCAGACGCCGCGATCAGCGTGGGTTGCGGCGGGCGATCGCCGTCGAGAGCGCGGTCGCGAAGCCGCACCACGCGGCATACGGCGTCAGGGCGAGGCCCGCCCCGCGGCTGACCTCACCGGTGCGCCGGGCGAGGTCGGCCGAGCTTCGCCGTGAGCAGCGCGGCCCCCGCCGCGGCCACCCACGGCTTGCGGACCCGCCAGAAGAGGACGCTCCACGCGGTGTTGAGGGCGAGGTTGGTGCCGAAGGCCTTGAGGTAGGCCGAGCGCCCCGCCGTGTCGCCGGCCTTGTCGTACGCGTTGAGCGCCGTCGCGGAGGTCGCCGCGATGTCGGCGTAGAGCGCCGTCCAGACGACCGGGAAGGCGAGCGTCGGAGGCTGCCAGTCGGGCAGGTCGAGAGAGCGGTACCACCGGGAGTCCGGCTGCGTGGCCAGCGAACCCGTCACCGCGCTCGCAACCGTGACGGCACTCGTGAGAGCGAGGTTGCGCATCGCGGTGTCGGGCTTGGCGGTGCGCATCGCCGAGCGCACGGCGGTGTCGAAGTCGGTGAAGCCGCCGGGCACGTCGACGTGCCCGAGCAGGTCGTCCTCCTTGGCCACGACCTCGTGGACGAGGCTGCCGACGAGCGGCTTGGCGAGCCCGGCCGAGATCGGCGTGACGAGCCCGACCCAGTGGCTCGCGAGCCGCGGGGTCAGCACCGGCACCGTGGCCACGACGGGACGCCGCCGGCCCGTCGCGTCGGAGAACCGCGCGATCATCTCGCGGTACGTGAGCACGTCGGGGCCGCCGATGTCGAAGGTGCGGTTGACCTCCGGCGGCAGGCTGCCCGCGCCGACGAGGAGGGTCACGACGTCGTCGATCGCGATCGGCTGGATCTTGTTGTCGAGCCACTTCGGCGCGACCATCACGGGCAGGCGGGTCGTGAGGTAGCGCAGCATGTCGAACGACGCCGACCCGTCGCCGAGCACGACGGCGGCCTGGAGCACGGCGGTCGGCACCCCGGAGTCGAGCAGGATGCGCCCGACCTCGACCCGGGAGGCCAGGTGCGACGAGAGCACCTCGTCGTCGGGGTGGAGCCCGCCGAGGTAGACGATGCGCGAGACCCCGGCCTGCTCGGCCGCCTCGGCGAAGTGCGTCGCCGCCTCACGGTCGCGCTCCTCGAAGTCGGGGCGGTCGTCCATCGAGTGCACGAGATACCACGCGGCGTCCACGTCGGCGAGCGCCCGGCGCATGTCGTCGGCCGAGCCCACGTCGCCCTCGGCGACCTCGACGCGGTCGACCCACGGCTTGTCGTCCATCGAGCTGCGGCGGCGGGTCAGCACGCGCACCGTCCAGCCCTCGTCGAGCAGCCGTGGCACGACCTGGCCGCCGACGTAGCCGGAGGCCCCGGTGACGAGGGCGCGCCGGTGCGTCGTGCCCCCGGTCGTGGAGGCGGCGTCGGTCGTGGCGGTCGTGGCGGTCGTGTCGGTCGTGTCGGTCGTGTCGGTCGTGTCGGTCGCGGTCGGGGTGGGGGTCATGCGATCACCTGGTCAGCTCGAGGGCGGGTGGGAGGAGCAGGAGCATCCCGGTCGACCACGTCACGTGCGTGATGATCGGGCCGAGGACGCCGCCGGTGACACGGCGCTGCAGCGCGGTGACGAGACCGAGCACCGCGGCGGCGAGCACGAGCAGGGGGATGCCGCTGCCGACGGTCGTCAGGGCGTAGAGCACGGTCGTCACGGTGACCGCATGGGACGGGAGGCGGCATACAACGCCCCGCGGAAGTAGAGCTCCTCGACGATGCCGTTGACCATGGTGATCGCGAGCACCACGGCGAGCGAGCCGAACCGGGCGTGGTCGAGCAGCTCGTCGACGGGCTCGCGCAGCACCGGGATGCGGGCCACGACGAGGGCGCCGACGAGGAAGACGACCAGCAGCAGGCCGCCGAGCGCGAGCGACTGGACGACCGGGCGGGCCTCGCGCTCACCCGAGCGGGTGTGGCCACGCCCGAAGTGGAGCGGACCGGACGCCACGGCGCCGACGCCCCAGACGAGGGCGAGGGCGAGGGAGGCGGCGTAGAAGAGCGGGTCGCCCGGCCGGATCCGCAGCGCCCAGGCGAGCACGGCCGATCCGGCGACCAGGGTCACGGCCACGACGACACGGCGTCGCGTGCGGGCCCCGGGCGGGTCGGCGTGCTGGCCCTCGACGGGGCTGAGCAGGGCAGCCCGGAGGAAGGCGCGCAGCTCGGCGACCGGACCTCGCACCGTGCTCTCCTTCCGGCCCTGTGACGTGGTCTCCGGACTCATCTCCGGACTCACCTCCGGGCGCGCTCGTAGCGCGACAGGGTCTCCTTGCGCTCATCGTCGTGGTCGACGACGGGTCGGGGGTAGTCCTGCTCGTACCCGTTGTCGTGCTTCCACGGCTCATGGGCCGCCGCCCCCGCGAGGTGGCGCAGCTCCGGCACCCACCGGCGCACGTAGTCGCCGTCGGGGTCGAACGTGCGGCCCTGGGTCACCGGGTTGAAGACGCGGAAGTACGGCGACGCGTCGGTGCCGGTCCCCGCGACCCACTGCCAGCCGTGGTTGTTGCTCGCGATGTCGCCGTCGATGAGGTGGTCGAGGAAGTGCTGGGCGCCGACCGGCCACCACACGTGGAGGTCCTTGGTGAGGAAGCTCGCCGTGATCATCCGGACCCGGTTGTGCATCCAGCCCTCCTCGAGGAGCTGGCGCATCCCTGCATCGACGATGGGGTAGCCGGTGCGGCCCTCGCGCCACGCGTCGACGAGCCGGTCGGTCTCGTCGCCGGTGTCGTAGGGCAGTCCGGCCAGCTCGGTCCGCAGGTCGTGCCACGCCGAGTCGGGCTGGTGCCACAGCACGTCGGCGTAGAACTCGCGCCAGATCAGCTCGGTGACGTAGGTGCTCGCGGCCCGCGACCGCCCGGCGGAGTGCGCCGCGATGTCGGCGAGCATCGTTCGTGGGTGGATCTCGCCGTACTTGAGCGGCGCCGACATCCGGCTCGTCGTGTCGAGGTCGGGCCGGTCGCGCTCCGTGTCGTATGCCGTCAGCCGGCTCTCGAGGAAGTGCGCCCACCGCTTGAGCGCGGCACCCTCGCCGGCCTCCATCGCGGGTGTGGGCGGAAGGGGGTCGCCGGCCACCGCGTCGCGCAGCCACGCGATGCGCTCCGGCCGGTCGGCCGGGGCCGGCCGCCCGTGCTGGTGCCACGCCTTCGAGAAGGGCGTGAAGACCTTGTACGGCGTGCCCGACTGGTTGACGATGCGACCGGGACCGACGGCATACGGCGTGCCGGTGGCGACGAGCTCGCGGCCGTCGGCGGCGAGGGCCTGCTCGACCGCCGCGTCGCGACGCCGCCCGAACGGCGTCGTCTCCCGCGACACGTGCACCTGCTGGGCGCCGACCTCCGCTGCCAGCGCGGGGATGACGTCGACCGGGTCGCCCGTGCGCACGACGAGGGCGCCGCGCGTGTCCTTGCCCAGCGACGCGAGCGAGGCGAGCAGCCGCCGTGAGCGCGGGGTCTCGGTGCGCAGCAGCCGGGGGTCGAGGACGAAGATCGGCAGCACCCGGCTCGCGGCGTCGCGCGCGGCGAGCAGGGCCGGGTGGTCGCCCAGCCGGAGGTCTCGGCGGAACCAGAGGATCGAGATCGTCTGCTGCACCATCACGAGACCGCGGCCGCGGCGCCCTCCCGCTCGAAGCGCACCTGGGCGACGTCGAGGTAGCCCGTCGCGAAGCCGGCCTCGCAGTAGGCGAGGTAGAACTCCCACTTGCGCCTGAACGTCTCGTCGAAGCCGAGCGCCCTGACCTGGGGCCAGCGCGCGAGGAAGGTCTGGCGCCAGCGTCGCAGGGTCTCGGCGTAGTCGCTGCCGAAGGTGTCGACGCCGGTCATGCGGAGCCTCGTCGAGTTGTCGGTCGTCTCGCTCATGGCCTGGAGGCTGGGGATGAGGCCGCCGGGGAAGATGTGCTTCTGGATCCAGCCGTAGGAGTGCTTCGTGGCCATGAGCCGCTCGTGCGACATGAGGATGGCCTGGACCGCGGCGATGCCGCCCGGGGCGAGCCGCTCGTCGATCGTGCGGAAGTAGGTCTCCCAGTACTCCTCGCCGACCGCCTCGATCATCTCGACGCTGACGACGGCGTCGAACTCGCCCTCGACCTCGCGGTAGTCCTGGATGCGGATGTCGACGGTGCCGGAGTGGCCGGCCTCGGCGACCCGCCGGCGGGCCAGGGCGGCCTGCTCCTTCGAGAGCGTCACGCTCGTGACGGTGGCGCCACGCCGGGCGGCCTCGAGCGCGAGGGCGCCCCAGCCGGTGCCGATCTCGAGCAGCCGGGTGTCCTGGCCGACCTTCGCCATGTCGAGGATCGCGTGGATCTTGCGCAGCTGCGCCTGCTCGAACGACTGCGTGCGGAGCGGCTGGTCCTCGTCGAAGATGGCCGAGCTGTAGCTCATCGTCTCGTCGAGGAAGGTCGCGAAGAGCTCGTTGGACAGGTCGTAGTGCGCCTCGATGTTGCGACGCGAGCCGAGCAGCGAGTTGTTCTGGATGCTCGGGATGCGGCGGTCGACGAAGCCCCGAAGGCGCAGCCACCCGGCCGGCACCGCGGTCGTCATGCGCTCGGCGAACGGCACGAGCAGCTCGGCGAGGTCGGTGCCCTCGGCGGTCTTCCAGTCACCGGCCATGTAGGCCTCGCCGATGCCGATCTTCGGGTGGTGCGCGAGCCGTTCGAAGACGGCCGTCGGGCGCACGATCTCGAGGCCCGGCCGGTCGCTGCCCCGGGTGCCGCCGCCGAGCACCGACCCGTCGGGCATGACGACGTCGACGGGGACGCGCTTCGCGACCTGCGCGACGATGCTCCGGGCGAGCCGGGCCCGGACGCAGAAGGCGCGCAGGCCCGGGCGGCGCAGGCACAGGGGCCGTGCCATGGGGGTCGGTTGGGCGGTCATCGGACGGCCTCCTCGGGATGGCGGGGGCGGGGCATGACGGGCAGGCGGCGCAACCACAGGCGTATGCCGTGTACCCGGATGAGGGTCGTCACGCGCTGGGTCACCAGGCCGTGACGTCGGACGAGGCGGACCAGCGCACGGGGCGTCGCCGGTTCCGGGGTGCCACGGGTGACGGCGGTCATGATGCGCTCGCCGTCGCGGTCGAGGGCGACCGTCACCGAGACGGCGCCCTCGTCGAGGACGAGGCGCACGGCGTACTCCCCGCGGGTGTCGTTGAACGGCGAGACGTAGAACGCCTTGCCGACCGTCGCCGTGCCGTCGTCGTGCACGTCGAGGAGGTAGGCATGGCGCTCGCCGTACGTGTTGTGCACCTCGAAGACCACTGCGAGCAGGCTGTCGTCGGGCCGCAGGCACCAGAAGACGGACAAGGGGTCGAAGGTGTGGCCCAGCACGCGCGCGTTCGCGAGCATGAGCACGCGGTCGTCGCGACCCAGCGTGACGCCGCGTGCCGCGAGGAAGCGCTCGACGTCGCCGCGGATGCCGCCCCCGAGACGCCCCTCGTCGAGGTGGTCGCGAGCATCGAAGCGAGCGAACAGCTTTGCCGGCCAAGGCAGCCGGGGCAAGGCGTCGATGTCGACAAGCCACTGGTAGTGCCCGTAGGTGAAGCTGTGCAGCAGCGGCGTGCGGCGTGTGTGGGTCACGGTCCCGTCCACGAGGGCGGGCACCGGGGGCGGCGTGAGGCTGACGGTCACCAGGGCACCCCGAGGGACGCCGCCGCTTCCACACCGGACCGGCACCCGTCCTCGTGGAAGCCCCAGCCGAGGTGGGCCCCGGCGAAGGCGAGGCGCTCGCCGCCCGCCGCGCGCAGCCGACCTGCGGCCTCGACGGCCTCGCGGGTGAAGATCGGGTGGTCGTACGCCATCCGAGCCGTCACGAGGGACTCGTCGACCGTGCCGGCCGGGTTGAGCGTCACGACGTGGTCGTCGTGGTCGTCGATGCCGTGGAGGCGGTTCATCCAGTAGCTGACGGTGACGTCGGGGGCCGGGGCCTCGCAGGCCTGCATCCGGTAGTTCCACGACGACCTCGCCTGGCGCCGCTTCGGCAGCACGGACGAGTCGCGGTGCAGCCAGGTCGCGTTGCGCGAGTAGCGGATCGCGCCGAGGTCGCGCTTCTCGTCGGGCGTCGCGTCGGCGAGCAGCTCGAGCGCCTGGTCGGCGTGGGTCGCCACGACGGCCCTGTCGAAGGTCGTCGTGCGGCCGTCGCGCCCGCGCACGTCGACGCCGTCGTCGTGCCGCGTCACCGCGGTCACCGGGCTCTGCGTGCGCACGTCGGGAAGGCGCTCGACGAGGCGGTCGACGTAGGTGGCCGAGCCGCCTGTGACGGTGCGCCACGAGGGCGATCCCGTCACCGTCAGCATGCCGTGGTGGTCGAGGAACCGGAAGAGGTGGCGCGCCGGGTAGACCGAGGCGTCGAGGTCGCCGCACGACCAGACGCAGGCGACGAGCGGGATGGCGAAGTGCCGCACGAAGTAGCTCGAGAAGCCTTGCTGGGCAAGGAACTCGCCCCACGTCGGATCCTGCGACTCGTCGTCGAGCAGGGCCTGCGCGGCCCGGTGGAAGCGGGGCACGTCACGCAGCATCCGGAGGAACCGGGGGTCGGCGGCGCGCCACGGCTGGGCGAACATGCCCTTGGGGCCGCGGCCGCCGGCATACGACAGGCCACAGCCCTCGCACGTGATGCTCATGCTCATCTCGGTGGGCTGGGTCGGCACGTCGAGCTCGCGGAAGAGGCGGAGCAGGTGCGGGTAGGTGCGCTCGTTGTGCACGATGAAGCCGCTGTCGATGCGCAGGCCGCCGTCGCGACCGGCCACGTCGTGCGTGTGGGCGTGCCCACCGAGACGCGTGTCGGCCTCGAAGAGGGTCACGTCGTGGGTCGTGCCGAGCACGTGGGCGGCGGTGAGCCCGGACACGCCGGCGCCGATGACGGCCGCGGTCGGGCGAGCCGGTCGTGTCGTTGGTGCGGGTCGGTTCCGTCGAGTCACCGAGGCCTCCTGGCTGATGTGGTCCCGGGTGGTTCGGCACGGCGACCCGTCCGGATGGGTGGTCCGGTCGCCCTGGTGCCCTCGGGGGTGCGATGTGGCCGGGCGAGCGACGGGTTCCGGGGGTGCTGCGTTGTCCATCCCTCGCCCACACCGTAGAGTGGTTGTCAAAGGTCTGTCAAAGGTTGGAGAAGGCATGGACATCGAGCGCAGCGTCACCGTGGAGCATCCGGTCGACCGAGTCTTCGCCTACCTCAGCGACTTCACGAACACGACCGAGTGGGACCCCGGGACGGTGCGCACGGAGCGCGTCGCGGGCGAGGGCGGCGTCGGCACGCGGTACCGCAACACGTCGCGCTTCCTCGGCCGCGAGACGGAGCTCGACTACCTCGTGACCGAGAGCGTCCCGGGCGAGAGGTTCGCCCTGCGGGGCGAGAACGCGACCGTCGTCGCGCATGACACGATGACGTTCGTGCGCACGTTGCTCGGGACCGCGGAGGGCACGACGGTGACCTACCGCGCCGACTTCGAGTTCAAGGGGCTGGCCAAGCTCGTCGCGCCGCTGCTCGCCCCCGCCTTCAAGAAGCTCGGCGACGGGGCCGAGGAGGGCATGCGTGAAGCCCTGAACCGGCTCGGCTAGGCCACGCGTGTACACGATCAAGCGGGCCGCGGAGCTGACCGGGATCAGCGTCGCCACCCTCCGGGCGTGGGAGCGGCGTTACGGCGTCGTCAGCCCCATGCGCTCCGACGGCGGCTACCGGCTCTACGGCCCCGAGGACGTCCGCGCGCTCGCGATCATGAACTCCCTCGTGGGCGGGGGGTGGTCGGCGCGCGAGGCCGCGGCCGAGACCTTGCGCCGGCTCGCGGGTCGCGACCCGGGCGCTCCCGACGACCCGGAGGCCTCCAACGGGCACCGCCCCCGGCCCGCCGCGCTGCGCACGGGCAGCGGCGGCCGCTACCAGTCCGAGGACGCCGAGGCCTTCGTCCGCGCGGCCGAGCGACTGGACTCCGCCTCGGCGACGGCGGTGCTCGACGCCCGCTTCGCCCTGGGCACGTTCGAGCACGTCGTCGACGACTGGCTCATGCCGACCCTCAAGCTCGTCGGGGAGGCGTGGGCGCACGGGCGGCTCACCGTGGCCGGCGAGCACCTCGTGTCGTATGCCGTGCAGCGCCGTCTCGCCGCCGCCTACGAGGCCGCGGCGGGCCGCGTCGACGGGCCCGCGCTGCTCATCGGGCTGCCGCCGGGCGCCCGTCACGAGCTCGGGCTGCTCGCCTTCGCCGTCGCGGCCCGCCGGGCCGGCTTCGCCACGGTCTACGTCGGGGCCGACCTGCCCGCCGACGACTGGGTGCGGGCCGTCGAGGCCCGCCACGCCGCAGGGATGGTCATGGCCGTGCCGCGCGACATCGACGTCGCCGGCGCCCGCGAGATCGTCGAGACCGTGAGCCGGACCCATCCCGAGGTCGTCATCGGCCTCGGCGGCAGCCAGCAGAACGAGATCGAGGACGGTTGCATCCACCTCGGCCACTCGATCACCGTCGCCGTCGGCGAGATGAGCCGGCGGCTGCGCGTCCCGGCCTGAGGCCATCCGCCGGTTGCCCGTCCCCGCCACGGAGCCCGGCGGTACGTTCGTCGGATGACGGCCGTGCCACCCCAACGGGTGCTGTGGGAGCGGCTGCTCCCCGGAGTCGTCGTGCTGCGCCGTTACGACCGGGTGTGGCTGCGCGGCGACGTGCTCGGCGGCATCACGGTCGCCGCCTACCTCGTACCGCAGGTGCTCGCCTACGCCGAGGTGGCGGGGCTACCGGCGATCTCCGGGCTCTGGGCGGCTGCCCCGGGCCTGCTCGTCTACGCGATCCTCGGCTCGTCGCGCCAGCTGTCGGTCGGCCCCGAGTCGACGACGGCGCTCATGACGGCGGCGGGCATCGGCGCGCTCGCGGCCGGCGGCACGATGGCGCTGCGGCAGGAGACGGCCGCCCTCCTCGCGATCGCGGTCGGGCTCATGTGTCTCGTCGGCTTCGTGCTGCGCCTCGGCTTCCTCTCCGATCTGCTCTCGAAGCCCGTTCTCGTCGGCTACATGGCCGGCATCGCGGCGCTCATGGTCGTCAGCCAGATCGGCAAGGTCTTCGGCATCACCGTCGAGGGGGAGTCGTTCGTCCAGGAGGTGAGGTACGTCGTGACCCACCTCGGCGACACCCACCTGCCGACGCTGCTGCTCGCGCTCGGGGTCCTCGTCGTCCTCTTCGCCTTGCAGCGCTTCGCGCCGACCTGGCCGGGCCCCCTCATCGCGATGCTGGGCTCGACCGTCGTCGTCGCCGCGTTCGACCTCGTCGACCGCGCCGGGGTCCACGTCGTCGGTGCGGTGCCGCAGGGCCTGCCGGCCCTGACGCTGCCCGACGTCGCCGACGCCGACCTGTGGGCCCTGCTGCCGGCCGCTCTCGGCATCGCCGTCGTCGGCTACTCCGACAACGTCCTGACCGGCCGTGCCTTCGGCGCCCGGCACCGCGAGTCCATCGACAGCGACCAGGAGTTCCTCGCCCTCGGCACCGCCAACGTCGCGACCGGCCTCTTCCAGGGCTTCCCGATCAGCTCGAGCGGCAGCCGCACCGTCATCGCCGACCAGATGGGCGCCCGCACCCAGCTGCACTCGCTCGTGTCGCTCGTCCTCGTCATCGCGACCCTGCTCTGGCTCGGGCCCCTCATCGGCGCCTTCCCGACCGCGGCGCTCGGCGCCGTCGTCGTCTTCGCGGCCGTCCGGCTCGTCGACGTCGCCGAGCTGCGGCGCATCGCGGCCTTCCGGCGCAGCGAGCTCGTGCTGTCGCTGTCGACCACCGCCGCCGTGCTCCTCTTCGGCGTGCTCCCGGGCATCGGGGCCGCCATCGCGCTGTCGGTGCTCGACCTGCTGCGGCGCATCGTCCACCCGCACGACGGCGTCCTCGGCTACGTGCCGGACGTCGCGGGCATGCACGACATCGACGACCACCCCGACGCCCAGCAGGTGCCCGGCCTCGTCGTCTACCGCTACGACTCGCCCCTCTTCTTCGCCAACTCCGACGACTTCACCAAGCGGGCGATGGCGGTCGTCGACCGGGCGTCGGCACACGAACGCGTCGAGTGGTTCCTGCTCAACGCCGAGGCGAACACCGAGGTCGACCTCACCGCCGTCGACGCGCTCGAGTGGCTGCGCGGCACGCTCGACCGGCGCGGCATCGTCTTCGCGCTCGCCCGGGTCAAGCAGGACCTCCGGGCGTCGCTCGAGGCCGGCGGTCTCGTCGCCCAGGTGGGCGCCGACCACATCTTCCCGACCCTGCCCACCGCCGTCGCCGCGTATGCCGCCTGGTACGAACGCGAGCACGGCTCGGTCCCGCCGGGGCTGACGATCCCGCCCGTGCCGGCCCAGCCGGAGCCGGCCCCGCAGGAACCGGCCGCGCCGCAACCGGCCCCTCCCGGGCCGCCCGAGACGGACCCGCCGACGTGAGGCCCACCGTCGTCGCCATCCACGTCGCCCCCGGACGTCGCCTGCCGACGCACACGGTGACGCACGTCGAGGCCGAGGCGGGCGCCGGGCTCGTCGGTGACCGCTACCACGGCAGCCGGCACCGGCACGTGACGCTCCAGTCGGCCGTCGACCTGGAGCAGGCCGCGGCCGACCTCGGGCGGCCCGTCGACCCGGGCCTGACGCGGCGCAACCTCACGATCTCGGGCGGCACCATCCCCACCCGTCCCGGGGCGCGGATCACGTGGGTGACGTCGAGCTGGAGGTCGTCCGCGTCGCCGCCCCGTGCCGGCTGCTCGACGACACGCTCGGGCCAGGCGCCGCCCGGGCGCTGCACGCCCGGGTGGGCACCGTCTTCCGGCTGCTGACCTCGGGGACGATCACCGTCGGCGACGAGGTCGACCTCGGCGGCTGAGCCGTCGCAACGGCAGTGGGTCAGGCCGAGCGTCCGAGGGCGTCCGGCGCGGGCGCCAGAGGCAGGATGGCGACGACCGAGCGCCAGATGTCGGTCGTCGAGGCAGGGACGAGCACGAGCTCGTCACCGTCGACCTCCACCCGCAACGTGCCGGCGTCCGTGCCGACCCAGGCGAGCCGGCTGGCGACGGTGCGCCCGCCGGCCGGGTGGGTGACGTCGACGACCGCCAGGTGCCAGCCGCCCGACCGTACGGCCGCCCTCGCCTCCGGCCACGGCGTGAGGAGCCGGGCGAGCCGGTCTGCGGCGGCGGCACGGCCGCCTGCGGAGCTCGAGGCGAGGTCGTCGAGCAGGGCCTCGTCGATCGGGGCGGTGGCAGCGTCGAGGCGTGGTCGGGCCCGCAGGACCGTGAGGCGCGCGATCGACGTGGGCGCGAACTCGGTTCCCACGGCGGCGAAGTCGTAGGTGCCGTCGCCGAGGTCGGTCAGCATCGCGCACCGCGCGGCGAGCCAACCGTGGTGCAGCCACACGCCCCCGGGAGCGCTGACGAGCACCTGCAACGAGCAGCGTGCACTCGTCACCGCGGCCAGAGCCTCCCGGAGGATCGGGTGCGGTCGGCCGTCGGCGACGACGCCGGCCCTGACGAAGTCGTCGACGAGCTCCTCGCAGGCGCCCGCAGGGTCGGAGGCGTACTCCGCGAGGCTGACGAAGGCGTCGGCGTCGAGCCGCAGGGCCTCGTGGTCAGGGTCGAAGCTGACACTCATGCGGGACCGCTGCCCGGGGCGGCGACGACGAGGCTGGCCGCGACCGCGTCGACGAGACGGGACAGCTCGTTGAGGCGCACCGTGGCGACGTTGGCCGTCAGCGTGACGCGGAGCCCGTCGACCACGGTGGACCACGACTCGGTGGTCACCGACTCGTGCGCCGGTGTCGCGTGCGTCGTGAGACGTCTCGTGCCCGGGTGACCGCCGACGCGTACGTCCTCGTGGTCGAGCAGCACGTGCTCAGCAGGGCCCTCGCCTGCCGGGCCCTCCCCTGCCGGGCCCTCACCGGCCGGTCCGTCGTCGGGGCCGACAGCCAGCACGAAGCTCGTGCAGAAGCGGCCGCCGTCGTCGGGCTCGAGCGCCGCGACGGCGTCGTGGTCGTGACCGACCGCGATCGTCTCCCACGCCGCGGGAACGTCGACGGACACAGCGCCCCCCGGCGTCCGGACCCTCGACAGCTGCGGCAGCCCGGCACGACCCGACCCCGGATGATCATCACTCATGTGGGTACTTCCTCCCCCGAAAGCCGTGTGGCTGCACGCGCTACCCAGTGACGTGCGAGCACATCATGGCGTCGAGGAGGGCCACGCCGGGGGCGAACGCTCAGATCTCGGCGCGCACGTCCAGCCCGACCGTCACGGTGTCGCCGTCGTCGACGCCCTCGGCCCTGCGCACGTCGGCCCTGACGGGGACGATGTACCGACCGTCCTTGGGCCACAGCGACGTCGCCCACTCGGTGCCGCCGATCCGCGCGGTGACCGGGATCATCCCCCACCCGTAGCTGACGTGCGACGCGTCGTGCAGCGCAGCCGACTCCTCGTCGGGCACCGTGACGAAGTACCACGGCGCGGGACCGCGCCAGTGCCAGATCTCGCCGCTGAACTCCAGGTCCATCGGCTCAGGATGTCAGGGCCGCGCCCCGCCGACGGGCTCGTGAGGGGGCTAGGTTCTCAGGGCGTGACGGATTCCACCGACCGAAGGAGCTCGCATGGCTGAGGTGCTGCTGTTCCACCACGCGCTGGGCCAGACCGGGGGGTTCCTCGCCTTCGCCGACACCCTGCGGGCCGCGGGCCACACCGTGCACGCGCCGGACCTCTACGACGGAGCAAGCTTTGCGACGCTCGACGAGGGCATGGCGCGGGCCCGCGAGATCGGCTTCGACGCCCTGCTCGACCGCGGCGTCGCCGCCGCCGCGGGCCTGCCCGACGCCCTCGTCGTCGCGGGGTTCTCGATGGGGGTCATGGCCGCCCAGCAGCTCGCCCAGACCCGACCCGGCACCCGTGGCGCCGTCTTCCTCGACTCGGCGATCCCGCTCGGCGAGTTCGCCGCCGAGTGGCCGGCCGGCGTGCCGCTCCAGATCCACGGCGGCGAGGCCGACTCGTACTTCATCGACGACGGTGACGTCGACGCGGCACGCGAGCTCGTGGCGGCCGCCGACCGGGGCGAGCTCTTCCTCTACCCCGGCTGCCACCACCTCTTCGCCGACGCGAGCACGCCGGCGTACGACCGGGATGCCGCAGCGCTCGTCGTCCAGCGCGTGCTGGCCTTCCTCGAGCCGCTCTAGCTCCGCTGCGCCTCCGCGCTACCGGGGCCGACCCACGCGCGTCAGGGCGAGGAGGGCGTCGAGGTCGACGTGCTCCTCGAGGGCGTCGGCAAGGGTGTCGAGCATCCGCTCGCGGCGCTGGGCGAAGCGCGGGGCGCCGTCGGACGGCTCCCACTGCGAGCCGGCAGCACGGGCGGCCCGATGGAGCCAGGCCCTCCGGAAGCCGTCGCTCTCGAAGGCGCCGTGCCACATCGTCCCCCACACGGATCCGACGTTCCAGCCGTCGAGGAAGGGCTGGACGTCCTCCTCCCGTGCCGAGCCGTCGCGCGTCGGCAGTCGACGGGCGAGGCCGTGGTGGATCTCGTACGCGGTGTCGACGGCGTGGCCGAGCCACGTGCCGACCGGACGCCCCAGCACCTTCGACTCACCGAACTCGACCCGGATCGGCAGCAGGTCGAGACCCCTGACCAGCCCGACGCGGCCCTCGACGTCGTCGTCGATCTCGCGCCCCAGCATCTGGTAGCCGCCGCAGACGCCGAGCACGGGGCGACCGGTGGCGGCCCGCCGACGAACCACGTCTGCCAGGCCACGCTCGCGCAACCACTCGAGATCGCTTGCGGTCGAACGCGATCCGGGCAGCACGAGGACGTCGGCTGACTCGGCGACCGCGGGGTCGACCGTGACGAGAAGGTCCACGCCGGGCTCGACCGCGAGGGCGTCGACATCGGTGGCGTTCGAGATGCGGGGCAGCCGGATGACCGCGACCTTGAGGCGGTCGCGTGCCGTCGCCGTTAGGGCCGTCGAGGCGCGCCAGTGCCCGACATCGAGGGTGTCCTCGCTGTCGAGCCACACGTCGAGCAGCCACGGGATGACGCCGTGGAAGGGCACCCCGGTGCGCGACGTGATCTCGTCGAGGCCGGGCTCGAGCACGGAGACGTCGCCGCGGAACTTGTTGATGACGAACGACTTCAGCAGGGCGCGGTCGGCCTCGTCGAGCAGCGCCCACGTGCCGTAGAGGGAGGCGAGGATGCCACCGCGGTCGATGTCGCCGACGACGACCACGGGCAGTCCGAACTCGCGGGCGAGGCCCATGTTGACGTAGTCGCCCGATCGGAGGTTGACCTCGGCCGGCGACCCGGCGCCCTCGCACACGACGAGCTCGTGCTCGTCGGCGAGCTCGCGGTAGGCCGCGAACGCGGCGTCGGCCAGGTGACTCCGACCGGTGGCGTACTCCCCGGCCTCGAGCGTGCCGGCGGGCTCGCCGCGCACGACGACGAACGCCCGGCGGTCGGTGCCCGGCTTGAGCAGCACCGGGTTCATCGCGGTCGTCGGTTCGAGGCGCGCCGCCTGTGCCTGCAGGTACTGCGCACGCCCGATCTCGCCACCGTCGAGGCAGACCATCGAGTTGTTCGACATGTTCTGCGCCTTGAACGGCGCGACGCGCAGGCCGCGGCGCACGAGTGCGCGGCACAGGCCCGCGACGACGACGGACTTGCCGGCGTCCGACGACGTGCCGGCGACGAGGAGGCCGGACGGACCGGCGGGGGCGGGCGGGGTCACCGGGCCATCCTGCCCGACGCCCCCGATCCGCCCCGCGGGCGTCGGCGTGGTCCTACGCTGCGCAGATGGTCTCGTCCTTCGACCAGGCGAACGCGGTGCAGCGCGGTCTGCGCCGGTTCTCGGCGACCGGACCGGGCTCGTGGTTGTTCAGGCGGGTGCTGCACCACCTCGACCTCATCGGTCACCGCCTCGCGCCCCGGCGCCCGGCCCTCAGCACCGTGCTCGCCGGCATCCCGGTCGGGCTGCTGACGACGACGGGCGCGAGGTCGGGGGAGCCACGCACCGTCCCGTTGCTCGCGGTGCCGCTCGACGACGGGTGGGGGCTCATCGCGTCGCGCTTCGGCTCGGAGCGGCCACCCGCGTGGTACTTCAACCTGCAGGCCGAACCGCGGGCGAGCTTCGAGGTCGACGGCGTCACCCACCCCGTGCGCGCCGAGCAGCTGGTCGGGCCGGACCGCGAGCGCGTGCGGTACGCGGCCCTCGCGATCTACCCCGGCTATGCCGTTTACGAGGACCGGGCCGGCCGCGACCTCGGCTTCTTCGTGCTGCACCCCGAGCGCGACTGAGCGCGCGCTCGGGGTGCAGCCTTCAGCGGCCGGCGGTCAGCTCACTCGGGATCGCCGTCAGCGAGCAGCTGGTACAGCTTGCGCCGGGTCTCCGTGAGGATCTCGGCGGCCTCCGCACGCTGTTGCGACGTGCCGGTCGTGACGATCTGCCACATCCCGCCCATGACCTGGCCGACGAGCGGCATGAGGTCGCCGGGTCCGCCGGACGCCCGTGGGGCCTCCTCCTCGGCCGACTCCTCGAACGGTCGCCACGTGGCGGCCATCTCGTCGGCGTTCTCCTCGACGTACGAGCGTCCGGCGTCGGTGAGGCGCAGCAGGCGCCGGCCCTCGACGTCGCGGCCCTCGACGAGGCCTTCGTCCTCGAGCTGCTGGACGGTCGGGTAGACCGAGCCGGGGCTCGGCTTCCACGCGCCCCCCGTGCGCTCGGAGATCTGCTGGATGAGCTGGTAGCCGTTCATCTCGTCGCCCGCGAGGACGTCGAGGATGGCGGAGCGGACGTCGCCCCGACGGGCGCGGGGCCCGCGGCGTCCGCCGAACTCGGGTCCGAAGCCCTGCCCGCCGAAGTGGCGGACGAGGTCGGCGACCCACGGCGGCGGGCCGGGTCGTCCACGGCCGTGCCCTCCGGGCCCGCCCTGACCGGGCCAGGGGCCGAAGCCGGGGCCGTTGCCCGGGCCGTGACCGGGGCCACCGCCCCGGCTCGATCCCCAGCCGCCGCCCCAGCCGCCGTCCCAGCCGGACTCACGTCTGGTGTGTTGGTGTCCGTACATGGTGGTCTCCCTTGCTGGCGCAACTATGGAACAGTCGCGATAGGTTGACGATATATCGCGACTGTTCTCTGCGCAAGGCTTTCGAGAGTGGGTACGCCATGAGAGAGGGACGGGGTGGGCGGCGATGCCGGAGACCACGCCAGACATGCCCGCTGACGTCGTCTTCGAGTCTCTAGCGGCGTTGCTAGAGAGGCGAAGAGGGGTGAATCGGCGGCGCGCCGGGCGGCAAAAGTCTCACCGTTCGTTGAGGAGCGGCACAGGTTTCGTTAGGTTCGATGACGGGGACATGTGAATGGCCCGTGAGGAGGCCCTTCGGATGGCGAGCACGCAGGGGAGTGGTTCCGAGTTCCGCCGTGGAGCGGGCGCCGGAGGGGCCACGGCAGCGATCACGAGGAGAACGACCATGGGCAACGTCCCGGCCACACCGCTGGGCGAGAAGCGCACGGTCCGCATGCAGTGGGCGCCGTCCGCCGCGCCGCGCATCCGCAAGGCGCTCGTCGAGGACCTCCTCGCGCGCGAGGTGCCGACGCAGGTCATCGACGAGGCCGAGATCGTCGTCAGCGAGCTCGTCGCGAACGCCATCCGCCACGCCAAGCCGCTCTCCGACGGGGCGATCCGGATCCACTGGAAGGTCAAGAACAACGTCGTGGAGGTCGAGGTCTCCGACGGCGGTGGGCCGACCGTGCCGCGCCCGGCCCCGCCGACGACGTGGGCGCCCGGTGGCCGCGGACTGCGCATCGTCCGCTCGCTCGCCCACGAGTGGGGCGTCATCGAGGAGCCCCACGGCCGCACGGTCTGGGCGTCGCTCGGCGGTCCGTCCCGCCGACGCTCCCACTAGCCCGCGCCTCCGGTGCTGCCCGACCCTGCCCTCGTCGTCCTCGTCGGGGCGTCGGGCTCGGGCAAGTCGGCCTGGGCGGCCGCGCACTACCGGCCCGCCGAGGTCGTCTCGTCCGACGCCCTGCGCGGCATCGTCGGTAGCGGGCAGCACGACCTCGACGCGTCGAGCGACGCCTTCGCCCTGCTCGAGCAGGTGGTCGACGCGCGACTCGGCCGGGGCCTGACGACCGTCGTCGACACCCTCGGCACCGACGCGGGCCGTCGCCGTCGGTGGCTCGACGAGGCCCGCCGCGCCGGGCTGCCGGCCGTCGCCGTCGTGCTCGACACCCCTGCGGAGCTGTGCCGCTCGCGCAACGCCGGCCGGGACCGTCCCGTCCCGGCGCGGGTCCTCGCCGGCCAGCTCGCGTCCGTCGCCGCCGCGGCGGACCTGCTGGACGCCGAGGGATGGCACGTCGTTCGCGTCCCGGCCCCCGGGCCCGCCCCCGCACCCCGCCCCCGCAACACACCGAGAAACCGCCAGCTCACCACGACTGCAACCGATCCCGGTTCGCGGTCTCCTGGTGTGTTGCCGGAGGTGTCGCCGGGAGAGGGCGGCGGGCTGGGCGGCGTCGTGCTCCAGGTCTCGCGGTTCCCCGCCGAGGGCGACCTGCTCGACTGGCTCCGCGCCGTCGCCGCGGCCGCAGAGGAGGCCGGGCTCGCGGGCCTCGCCCTCATGGACCACCTCATCCAGATCCCCCAGGTCGGGCGGGCGTGGGAGCCGATCCCCGAGCCGTGGGTGACGCTGGGCGCTCTGGCGACCGTCACGACGCGCCTCCGCCTCGGCACGCTCGTCACCCCGGTGACCTTCCGCGCCCCCGGCATCACCGCCAAGGCCGCCGCGACGCTGTCGGCCCTATCGAGCGGCCGGGCCTTCGTCGGGGTCGGCGCGGGCTGGTGGGAGCGGGAGCACATGGCATACGGCCTCGGCTTCCCCGGCGCGAAGGAGCGGCTCGACGCCCTTGAGGCCGGCATCGAGACGATGAAGGCCCTCTGGGCCCCCGGCACCAAGCCGTATGCCGGACGCCGCGTCTCGCTGCCCGAGACGACCTGCTACCCGCGTCCGGTCGGCGAGATCCCCGTCGTGGTCGGCGGGGCAGGCGACCGCACCCTGCGCCTCGCCGCGCGGCTCGGCGACGGCTGCAACGTGCCGTCCGACGAGGCCGGGCTGGCCCGGCTCGACCACTACCTCGACCTCGTGCGCGAGCAGGGCCGCGACCCGGCCGACGTGCACGCCACGGTGCTCGACCTGCCGCTCGTGGGCCGCGACCGCGACGACGTGTGGGCTCGGGTCGAGCAGCACCGCGGGCGCACGGCCGCCGCCGTCTTCGCGGCAAGGCACCATGCGGGCACCCCGGCCGAGCACGCGGAGCGGCTCGCTCGTCTGGGCGAGCGCGGGGTCACGACCGTCTTCGTCGCGCCGGTCGGGCTCGCCGATCCGGACGAGGTGCTGGCCCTCGCGCCGCTCGCGACGGCCCTCGCCGCCGCCCTCGACCGTCCCTCGACCGGCCCGCCCCCGCCCGGCCACTAAGGTGGCGCGCATGGGTAAGGCATCACGTCGACCGCGCAGCGAGCGCGCAGACCGTTCCGCACGTCCCCTTCCGGCGCCGTTCGTCGCCCGCCCCTTCGAGGGCCTGCCGAACGAGACCGACTGGGTCGCGATGCGCGAGATCGTCCCCGCCGCGACGGCGACGGTGCGCCTCGCGAAGGGTCGGGCCCCCGAGGGTGCGCCCGACGCGGTGACGATCGCGACCGTGCTGCCGCTGGCCTGGCCGGGCCTGCACCGCGAGAGCGGCGAGGTGCTCGTCGGCATCCAGTCCGGCAACGCGAGTGGCGACACGAGCCGTGACATCGCCTCGGCCATCGCCCTCGCCGCCGCCGCCGAGCCCGGCTCGCCCGTCACCGCGCTGCCCGTGTCGACGGCCGACACGCCGCGCCTGCAGGACCTGCTCGAGGCCGACGCGCCGTTCGAGATGGAGCTGCACGAGGGCTTCGACTTCTGGGTCGCCGACGCCGACCTCGACGCCGAGGGCAAGGAGTCGCTCGAGCGCGCCAACGAGTCCGCCATCCCGACGGTCAAGCTCGACGCGGCCCCGTCCGCCTTCTGGTGCCGCATCGGCGAGCGCACCTACGTCCGCTGGGTGCTGCCCTTCGCCGAGGACGCCGCGACGAACGCGCTCGCCCGCCTGCACGCCACCGGGGAGAGCCACCTCGGCGCCGACGGCCGCCTGCTCGGCTGCTTCCGCTCGAGCGGCCTGCTCATCCCGGTCTGGGAGGTCGACCCCGCGTCGCAGGCCTCGGACTTCGAGGACGCCGTCACCGAGATGAAGACGCGCATCGACGCCGCGGCTGCCTCGACCGAGCCGTTGACCGCGGCCGAGCGCGGCGCCCGGGCGGGCCTGACCAACCGTCAGGTCACCCTGCGCTGACCGGGAGCGCGACCATGCCGACGACGAAGCAGACGCTGGCCGTCGTCATCCCCGCCAAGGACGAGGCGGCGCGCATCGCCGAGACGATCCGCGCATCCGCACGATCCCCGGGGTCGCTGCGGTCGTCGTCGTCGACGACGGCTCGACCGACGGCACCGCCGTCGTCGCCGCTCGGGAGGGCGCCGAGGTGGTGCGGCACGTGCGCAACCACGGCAAGGCCGACGCCATGATGAGCGGCCTCGGTCGCGTCAACGGCCTCCAGCGCGTCGGTCGCCTCGACCAGGGCGCAGCCGTCCTCTTCGCCGACGCGGACCTCGAGGCGTCCGCCAGTGCGGTCGGTGTGCTCGTCGGCCCCGTCCACCGCGGCGAGGCCGACCTCACGATCGCGACGCTGCCCGAGCAGCTGGGCAGCGCCGGTGGCCACGGGCTCGTCGTCGGTCTCGCCCGGCACGGCATCGAGGAGCTGACCGGCTGGTCACCGCAGCAGCCGCTGTCGGGGATGCGCTGCCTCTCGCCGGCCGCCGTCGCCGCGGCGACCCCCTTCGCCCGCGGCTGGGGTGTCGAGGTCGGGATGACCGTCGACGTGCTCGACGCCGGCCTGACGATCCTCGAGGTGCCCTGCGACCTGCAGCACCGCGTCACGGGCGCCGACTGGCGGTCGCAGGTGCACCGGGCCGCGCAGTACCGCGACGTGGCGCTCGCCCTCGGCGTGCGGCGACTGCGCCGACGCCTCGGCCCCGGCTGACCCGCGTCCAGACCCCGCTCGTCAGATGTGGTGGCGGTCGCGGCGGCGGCGGACCGGGGTCCTGCGGGCCTCGATGGCGAGGAAGTGCATGACCGCCGAGACGACGAGGGGCACGGTGAAGATCGCCGCGACCGGCGGGATGGCCGCACCCGAGTCGTTGGTGAGGAAGCCGATGACGGCCATGATGATGACCGAGACGAGGCCTCGGTGCAGGAGCGGAGCCTCGAGCAGCAGGCGTCGCAGCGGCTCGGTGCCGAGGATGCCGGGCCGGGCCACGATCGCCACGGCCACCACCATGAGCACGAGGACGAGGACGAGCAGCACCGGCAGGTTGGCCGCGAGCGAGACGTTGGCCCACAGCTTGCGGCTCACGACGTCCCACGCCCCGCCGTCGAGGACGGTCTGGAGGAAGCGGCCGGGGTGCGATCGCTCCGCCACGGGCCGGCGCCAGTCGAGGTAGCAGACGAGGCCCACGACGAGACCGGCCACGAGCGCGACGATCCCGAGGTTGCGCGCCGAGGTGCGCCAGCCCATGACGCCCATGAGGAGGTACCCGAGCGCCGGCACGAGCGCGATCGGGCCGCCGAAGTCGGCGCCCCACGCCGGCAGGACGTCGACCGCGAGGGCGACGCCGCCGACGACGACCACGGCGACGACGGCCAGCCGGGGGGAGTCGCGACGCACCATCGCGTGGGCGAGCGCGGCGCACAGCAGCAGGACGGCGGCGGCGTACACGGCGAAGGCGACGTTGCCCATGCCGTAGAAGCGACCACCCACGAGCGGTTGGAGGCCGAAGATCGACGAGATCTGCAGGTTCGAGCCCGTCAGCAGGTCGATGCCGATGACCCCGGCGGTGATGGCCGACATCGCGGCGAGCGGCCCGAGGGCCGAGGTGCTCCACGGACCTCGCAGGCAGGCGAGGGTCAGCACGGCGCTGATGACGAGCACGAGTGCCAGGGCAGAGCGACGAGCACCGCCGTCGTCGTCGACGTGCGCCACCACGGCACGAGGTTCGCGAGGAAGGTCGCGGCCGGCATGGCCGACGACACGAGCCCGACGAGCCGGACCAGCCGCAGCACGCGCGCCCGCGTCATCCGCCGGTTCCACGGACTGGCGCGGCGCAGGACGAGCCAGAGGACGAACATCGCGATCACGGTGCCGCCCAGCCAGATGACGAGGAACGGCCCGACGATGCGGTGCATCGCGTCGGCCTTGGTGTCGATGTCGGTCAGGGCCGTCAGCTTGCTCGCGGCGGTCGACTCGCTGTTGTTGGCCGAGGGCACGACGCTGAGCGCGCGACCCCCGATCTCCGTCGTCGGCTCCACACCGCCGCGCTGGAGGATCGTCGCCGTGATGTCGGAGAGCTGGGCCACCCCGACGAGCCGCGTCGAGGCGGACGCGAGCAGTCCGGGGCCGTAGTGCGGCCCGCTCGCCGTCAGCAGCCGGAGCCGCTCCTGCTGGTCGCGGTCGGCGAGGCCGACGACGACGAGGTCGGCCCCGTTCGGCATCGCGTCGAGCACGAGGTCGATGCGACGTTCGATGCCGTTGATCTGCTCGAGATGACGCGTCGGGTCGGGGTCGGTCGCGTCGATGCCGCCGACGTCGACGATGCTCACCGGGCACTGCGCGAGGTCCGAGGTGAGGGTCGTGGCCTGGTAGGGCGCGTACTTCGCGACCCGGCCGTCAGACGTCGCCGCGGCCAGACCCGCCCCCGGGCCGATGGCCTGGATGCACGTCTTGGCGGCCGTGAAGCTGTCGCCGAGCAGGCCGAGGTGGGCCCGGAACTCCGCCTCGCGCGACGCCGTGGCGCAGGGCGTCGAAGCCGACGACGCGGTGGCCCGTCGTGTCGTCGCCCGCGACCGACGGCAGCGGCGCGCACACAGGACGGGCCTCGCTCGTGGCCGGGCCGGCCGCCTCGCCCGCCGAGACGGTCGCCCACCCGTCGGTGGGGCACGTCGTGAGCCGCAGGCTCTTGACCGACACGGACGCGGCCGCGCCGTCGCGCAGCAGACCCCACAGGATCGGAGTGTCCTCGGCCGACACGTCGTCCCACGAGAGTCCGCCGAGCCCCACGACGACGAGGGACTGACCGGGCTGGGGCTGGGTCGTCGGCGGCACGGGCACGGTGGTCCGCTTCGCGTACGCGAGGGTGAGGGCAGCCACCAGCACGAGCAGCAGGACGACGAGCGTCTTGACGGGATGGCGGCGGATCACGGGAGAAGAGTACAAACCGCACCTGTTCGGAACCGCCGGGGTCACGGGATGGAATGAGGCGGTTCGACACGGCCGCCGCGGCTACCCTTGCCGATCGTGGACGACTCGACGCTGACGATCCTGGCCGTCGCGGCCGTCGTCGTGGCGCTGCTCGCACTCGCGCTCGCGGTCGGGGCCCAGCAGCGGCTCGCCCGCGTGCGGCGGGACTTCGCCGCCCTCGGTGACGACGGCGCCACCGACATCGCCCGCGTCGCCGCCACCCAGAACCACCGCATCGACCGGCTGACGGCCGAGGTGGGCCAGCTGCGCGACCACCTCGAGAGTGCCGAGGACGACGTTCGCCAGAGCCTGCGCAACGTCGCGGTGGTCCGGTACGACGCGTTCGGTGACATGGGTGGCCGGCTGTCGTTCTCCGCCGCCATCGTCGACGACCTCGGCGACGGCATCGTGCTCAGCTCGATCCACGCTCGCGGCGAGTCGCGGACGTACGCCAAGGGCATCGTCGGCGGTCGCTCGAGCATCACCCTGACCCCCGAGGAGCAGCAGGCGCTGGCCTCGGCCACCAAGGACGAGCCGGGCACGAGCCGCGCTGCCCGTTCCACCCGCGCAGCCCGCTCCACCCGCCAGCCCGACCGGACGAAGGACGCGTCGTGACACCGCCCCGCACCCCCGACCAGCTGCACCGCTTCGGCTACCTCGGACCGCGCGGCACGTTCACGCAGATGGCTCTCGACGCGTGGGACGCCGCCGAGGGTCGGGAGCACCTCCCGTTCGGCTCGGTCGACGCGGCGCTCGCCGCGCTGCGGGCCGGTGACATCGACGCCGCCATGGTGCCGATCGAGAACTCGGTCGAGGGCGGCGTGTCGGCGACCCTCGACTCCCTCGCCACCGGTGAGCCGCTCGTCGTCCTCGGCGAGGTGCTGGTGCCGATCACCTTCGTGCTCTGCGCGCCGGCCCGGGGTGACGCTCGACGACGTGCGCACCGTCGGCACCCACTCGCACGCGTGGGCGCAGGTACGCGGGTGGATGAGCGAGCACCTGCCGCAGGCGGAGTACGTGCCGACGCTCTCGACGGCCGCGAGCGCGGCCGCTCTCGGCCAGCCGGGCGAGGTCATGTTCGACGCCGGCGTGTGCGCGCCCGTCGCGGCCCGGAACGAGGGCCTCGAGGTCCTGGCCGACGGCATCGGCGACAACGCGTCGGCCGTCACCCGCTTCGTGCTCGTGTCGCGGCCCGGCACGCTGCCCGAGCCGACGGGGGCCGACAAGACGACCGTCGTGCTGTTCCAGAAGGACGACCACGCCGGTGGCCTGCTCGAGCTGCTCGAGCAGTTCGCCGTGCGCGGCGTCAACATGACGCGGCTCGAGTCGCGCCCGACCGGTGCGGCGATGGGCTCGTACTGCTTCTCCATCGACTTCGAGGGCCACGTGCTCGACGCGCGGGTCGGCGAGACGCTGATGGGACTGCGCCGAGTCTGCGCCGAGGTGCGCTTCCTCGGCTCCTACCCGCGCGCGGACGGCGCGCGCGCCGAGGCGCGGCCCGGCACGACGGACACCGACTTCGACCGCGCGAGAGTCTGGCTGGACGAGCTGCGGGCCTGAGCCCTCGGCTACCCCTGTCGCCGCGGACTCCTGCGGGCATCACGCATCCGCACCGAGCGGTCGTCAGCCGATCGTCGCGCCCATCTTGAGCAGGAAGAGTGTCTCGTCGCCGACGACGCCGTCGTCACCGACGCGGTTGGCCTGCTGGAAGCGCTGGACGACCCGCTTGGTCTCGGCTCCGAAGACGCCGTCGACGGCGATCGTGCCGCCGGCGGCCCGCAGCGCCCGCTGGAGGGTCGCGACGCTGGGGCCCTTCGCGCCCGTCGCGAGCGTCTCGCTGCCGAGCGACCGGGAGATGAGCAGCACCCAGACGCCGGCGTCGACCCGGCCCGGCTTCGGTGCGGGGCCCTCGTAGGTGGCCTCGACCCGCTTCATGGCGGCGCGGGTCTGGGGACCGTAGACCCCGTCCACCGCGACAGGGCCGTAGTCGGCGTCGTCGAGGAAGCACTGGAGCGCGCGGACCGCGGGGCCCGTCGCGCCGGGCTGGAGCACGGGGTACGCCGTCAGCGTGCGCTCGCACGCGCCTGCCACGGAGCCCGCGTCCGTCGTCGACGTCGCCGTGGGCGTGGGGGCCGTCGCGGTGGTGCTCGTGACCGACGGCGTCGATGATGCCGTCGGTGTCGGCCGGGTCGGCGTCAGCGGGTCGGCCGTGGCGGTCGGCACGGGACCGGGGGAGGTCGGATCCGGCCCGGCGACGGCGGTCGACCCGCTCGCGGTCGGCGACCCGGCGGTCGGCGCGGCGGTCGGGTTGGCCGTCGGCGATGCCGAGCTGCAGCCCGCGAGCGTCACCGCGAGTCCCAGCGCCAGCACGAACCCGTGCACGCGTCGTGTGCCCGAGCTGCCGCCCGAGCATGCCAGCCGTCCCATCGAACTCCCTGTCCTCCTGCGTGTGCGCCCCCGAGCGGACGTTGGAGCAGTATGCGCCGAGCGACCGACCGAAGCGAGCGACGCGGCCGGGGCCGGTCCGGGCCGGTCCGGACAGGTCCGGACAGGGGAGGGGGCGCCGGTGCTGCCAGCCCGGCGCCCCACGGATCCGGGCTGCCCCCGCCTCCCAGAATCCCCTGTCGGTCACCGAGCCGGCTGCCCCTCCGCAGCCCCCCACGAGCAGCCCGGTGACCGTTCCCCCTGCACGCCAGAGTCGCCATCACGCGGTCTGATACATCCCGCCGCGAAAAAGTTCGATCGGGACGATGTATCAGGAAAGCGAGTACGGACACTCAGTCGGTGACAGGGTCTTTCCCAGACCACACGCTTCCAGGAGGTAGTCGATGTCTGAGTCGGGTCCCGACGCCCCCCGGGGTGCGAACGGCGAGGGAGCAGCAGGCGGCTCGCGCCGCCCCGAGCGCCCGCCGGTCCGCGCCCTCGACCCGGCCACGGCGATGCGCCTGACCGACGGTCGTCCGCCGCTGCCCGCGCTCTACCTCTCCGACCGGCTGCTCGTGCGCAGCGCCTCCGGCGGCGGGAGGACCCGCGGCATCGACGACCTGCGCGCGGCGCTCGGACGGCTCGACCTCGACTTCGACGTGACCCCACGCGCCGACGGCAGCCCGCGCGACCTCGACGAGCCCTCGTGGGGCACGAGCATCACGCTGCGCCCGACCCGGTCGCCCATCGACCCCGTCGATGCCTGGAGCGTGCTCCAGCGCCTGCGCGGGTCGGGCGACCCGGTCGCTGAGCTGCTGAGCCTCGAGCACGTCCTCCGCCCGGCGGACGGGTACTGGGGCGGCATCGGCTACTGGGCGGGGTCGGCTACTGGGGCGGTGTCGGCGGTTACTGGGGCGGCGTGGGCGGCTACTGGGGCGGCGTCGCGAGCTCGGCGCTGCAGGAGTACGCCGTGCCCGGGCGCGGCGGCCGGATGCCGGTCGCCCTCACCCTGCCCGACCCGGCGCTGCGGGCCCGTCCGCTCGACCGCACCCCCGTCGTCGTCGTGCCCGACACGGCCGTCGCGGCCCACCCGTGGTTCACGGACGGGTCGAGACTCGTGCGCCTCGAGCTCAAGGACGGGCACCTCGTGCCGGTCCGGCCCACTCCGCCCGCCCCGCCCCCGGCCACCTCGGGGGGCGCCCCCTCGGGCACCGCGGCCCCCTCGAGCGAGTCCCTCACCTCGACGCCTCCGCCGAGCGAGCCGGTCGGCCTGCTCCAGGGGCACGCGACCTTCATCGCCGGTCTCGTGCGACAGGGATGCCCCGAGGCGACGATCGTGTCGATCCCGGTCATGGGCGACGACGGCGTCGTCGACGAGAGCGTCATGCTCGACGTGCTCCAGGCGCTGCTCGACCGGCACGTGCACGGCCAGCAGAGCGGGCCCGAGTCGGACGTCGTCGACGTGCTCTCGCTGTCGCTCGGCTACTACGCCGAGGACCGCACCTACACCTCCGGTCCGGTGGCCGACCTGCTCGACCGGTTCGCCGAGCACGGCGTCCTCGTCGTCGCCGGAGTCGGCAACGACGGCACGACCGCGCCGTTCGTGCCGGCTGCGCTCGCGGCCGACCCGCCCAAGCGGGTCACCGCGAAGTCGGTGCCACCGCTCGCGAGCGTCGGCGCCACCAACCCCGACGGGGTCACCGTCGCGCTCTTCTCGACAACCTGCCCGTCGTCAGCGCGGTCCGCGCCGGTGTCTCGGTGGTCGAGCACGCTCCCGCTGACCAACGGGATGGGCCAGCCGTCGTCGCAGGTGACCACGGACGGCACCGTGCGCTGCACCGTCGACCCCGACGACTACACCGGTGGCTTCGGCGTGTGGAGCGGCACGTCGTTCTCCGCCCCGGTCTTCGCGGCAGAGCTCGCGGCCGCCCTCATCGAGCAGGGTGACCTCACCGACGTCTCGTCGTCCCGCCATGCGCAAGCGCGCCATCCGCGCCTTGCGCACCTGCATCGGAAAGGTGAAGTCATGACTCCGACCCCCACGGCCCCCGACGGCCTCGGCACTCTCGCGGGCAAGGCGTTCGCCGCGTATCGCGCGGGCGAGCGCGAGCGTCTCTCGGAGCTCGTCGACCTCGTCACCCCCGTGCTGTGGAACGCCGCGCGCTCGCAGGGCGGGTCGCCGGCCACGTGCGAGGACGCCATCCAGACGGCCTTGCCTCCAGCTCGACCGCGCCGAGTCGATCAACGAGCCGGCGGCGGTGCTCGGGTGGCTCGTCGTCGTCGTCAAGCGCGAGGTGTGGCGCCTGGGGCGCGGCTCGCGCCGCGAGATCGGCGTCGACGAGGTGCCCGAGGCCCCGACGCAGCAGCTCGACCCCGAGGCGCAGTCGATCCTCACGGAGCGCCAACGCGTGCTGTGGACGCACGTGTCGACCCTTTCGCCGCGGTGCCAGGAGCTGCTCCGGGTCATCGCGTTCGCCGACCGGCCCGACTACGCGGCCATCGCGCAGTCGTTGGGGATGCCGGTCGGCAGCATCGGCCCGACCCGTGGCCGGTGCCTGCAGAAGCTGAGGACGACCCTCGGCTCCGACCCCGGATGGGCGGTCTGACATGACATCGCACACCGACGCCATCGATGCCCGCGACATCGCCAACCTGCGACCAGATCCGTGACCTGTTCGCCCATGCGGACCCGGTCCCGGCGACCTGGCCGAGCGGATCAAGTTCGAGATCAGGTCCGTGCGCTGCAGGCCGAGGTCGCCGAGGGCATGGACTTCGCCCTGCCGACGACGCGCGGCGCGGACGTCGAGTCGAGCCGACGCCGACCGACTCGGTGACCTTCACGGCCGCCTCGGTCAGCCTCATGGTGTCGGCCGGACCGAGCGACTCCGACGACGCCGACGACCGCGTTCGGGTCGACGGCTGGGTCACGACGCCGGGCGCCCAGATCGAGGCCGTGACGTCCGAGGGCGAGCTCGACCATCATTTCGGATGCGATGGACGCTTCGTTCTGGAGGATGATCTACCCCACGGGCCGGTGCACTTCGTCGTGACCGACCCGACGACAACGACGTGCGACCGGTGATCACCCGACGATCCAGATCTGAACCGGATCAGGACCGGCGCCTGACGAGAGGCCGGCGGGAACCATCGATCTGCTCGAGCGCCCGACGACCTGCGCGAGCAGGGTGCGGACCGACAACGTGGCCGGACGGCCGTCGAGGCGGCGCGCTCGCTGACGGCCGCCCTCGATGAGATCGGCGCGTCGCGGGCGAGGCGCCATCCCGGGAAGCGGCTCGAGCGCTCTGAAGACGCTCATCACGCTGGCGCTCACCGAGTTCATGCTTCGGTTCGAGGCGGCGACCGATCGCCTCGGGGAGGCGGAGGAGCCGTCGACGCGCTCGGTGACGATGCCCTCCCGGCTCGCGTCGACTACCAGCGGGCCAACGTCCACGGCCGGGTCGGCGACCTCGCGTCGGCCTGGGACGGGCTCGACGGCGCGGTGCGGCCGGCTCGACGCGTTCACCGAGCACGAGCAGTGCTCGGTCCACCTGAGCCCGGGGCATGCTCGCGTTCGCGCGCTCGCCGCACGAGGCGCTCGAGTCGTTCGCGGAGGCGGCGCCGTCTCGCGCACGACCTCGGTGCGGGTCGAGCAGGAGTTCATGGCTCGCACGACGAGGGTATGCCGCCCTACCTCCTGCGTGAGACCCCCGCGTCGCTCGCCGGCATGTCCATCGCAGAGGAGCCGACGCCGATGTCTTCCGGGCGCCGGGCGGCTCGACCGGTGCCCGGTCATGCTCGAGGCGGGCCTCGTCAAGGAGGCCGTCGAGGCGCCTGCACGTCGGCCTCGCCGACCTACCGGCGAGGGCACGACCAGGTGCGCGCGGAGTTCGAGCTCGAGCTCGCGCGGGCCCACCGGCTGCTCGGTCACCTCGATCTCGCGTCCGAGGCGGCGACGTCGGCCCGGGAGATGTACGGCGTTCGGCGCGACCGCCTGGGCGGCCAGGCCATGCTCGTCGGACTGCTCATCGACCTCGACCGGCAGCGGCGCCCACGACGTGAGCGGAGCGGGACGATCGCCGACGCGACCGGTGGCGCTCGCCGCCGCGGGCACGGCTGACGCGCTCACCGAGACGGCGACCGAGCTCGGCGACCGAGTTCGCCGACAGCGCGGGGCGGTCGCGGCCCAGGCCCTCCTGTTCGCCGGGATCGTCGCCGGCGCGAACACCCGCCTGCTCAGCCTCGAACGGGTTCGACCACGTCGCTGTCCGACGAGCTCGATGCCGCCACCGTGACGGCCATGACGCTGTCGCCACCGGGACCCCGCGCCGGCCCGACGCATCCTCGTGCGCGCCTGCGCGTCGGCTCGGCGGCGGGCAGGAGGGCAGTGCGAGCCTCGACCTGCGTACGGCTCGTGCGCTGCACGGCGCCCGGCTCTCCGAGCTGGACCTCGAGCTCGCCGTGCCGCGCGGCAGCGGGGCGGTCCTCGAGGCGCTCGAGCGGTGGCGCAGCGCGACCGACCGGCTCCCGTCGCTCGGCCGCCCCGACGACGAGCAGCTCGCCGTGCTCACCGAGCAGCTCCGGGCCGTCCGCGGTCACGTCCGTGCGAGTCCGACCCGGCCCAGGCGCGCGAGCTGCACGACCACGCCTCGCGTCTCGAGCGGCAGATCCGTGACCGCGACTGGGCGCTGAGCCGCAGCGGCGGCGCGTCCCGCACCGTGCCTGTCCGGTCCGGGAGGCCCGGGAGCCAGCTGACCTCGGCCGACCGCGACCTCGTGTGGTTCTTCCGTGCATCGCGGTCGCCTCGGTGCCGTCGGCATCATCGGCGGCCGCGCCGCGGTGCGTGACCTCATGCCCGTCGACCGTGCCGTCGAGCTCGCGCAGCGCATCCGGGTCGACCTCCGGGCGGCCGCCACCCACCACCTCGGCCCCCTCGGCGCCGCCGTCTGGTCGTCGCTGCGCGCGAGCGTGGCGGAGCTCGACGACGCCCTGATGCGGCCGTGGCGCTCGCAGCGGGGTCTCGTCGTCGTGACGTGCCCCGAGCTGTCCGCCCTCCCGTGGGCGCTGCTGCCCTCGATGGTCGGGCGGCCCTTCACGGTCGCGCTCTCGTTGACGTCCTTCGCGCCGACGGGGTGTCCCGGACCGCTCCGCCGGTGGTGGCTCGCCGGTCGGAGTTCGGCGGTCTTCGCCGCGGTCGAACGGCTCGGCGTTCGACCGGCGTGCACGTCGACGTCGGGCCCGCGTGCCGCGTGCCTCGGCCGAGGGCGGTCGATCGTCGGCACGTGGGGGCCGGAGCCCGCTCGCCGAGCCGTCGCGCCGCGCCGACCTCGTCGGCGCGCTGACCCGACCCCGGCATCGTGCACGTCGCGGCGCACGGCACGCACCAGGTCGAGTCGCCGTTGTTCTCCTCGTGCACCTGCACGACGGGCCCGTCTTCGCCCACGAGCTGCAGCCGACGGGCGTGCGCGCCGACCACGTCGTGCTCTCGGCCTGCGAGGTCGGGCTCGCCTCGGCCCGTCCCGGCCACGAGTCGCTGGGGCTCGCGCTGTCGCTGCTCTCGCTCGGCGCGCGCTCCGTCGTCGCCGCGGTCGCGCCCGTGCCCGACGACGTCGCGGCCTCGACGATGACGCGCCACCACGAGCTGCTCGCCTCCGGCCTGCCGAGCGACGAGGCCCTCGCCCGAGCCGTCGCCGAGACCGACGACCTCGGCGGCCGCCTTCCTCAACCTCGGCGGCCAGCACCGCCCCTGACGGCCCACCTCGGTGCGCACTCGATCGGGCTCCGCTCAGGAGAACGGTCGAGTGCGGAGTCCGGCGCCGACCCACGGGGCCCGGATCTTGCTACGGTTCGGGCGCAGATCGAGTGCGCAGTTCGGCGCGTACCCACCGGGCACCCGAGGCTGCTCAAATTCGAGGCCGAGTTCCGCGCGACCCAACGGGCATCGACAGGTGCGCATCGAGTAGCCCACTTCCGCTCGACCAGGGGCGCCATCGACCTACGAGGCGGCGCGGATCGCCCTCATCTCGTGCCCGCTTGCGCATGGCCATGGCGAGCGCGATCTTGCGGGCGTCGATGAGATCTCGCGGAGCATCCCCGAGATGGGGTTCGTGAAGCCGATGTACCAGAGCCCTTCGCGCCGCGGGCGGTCCGGCCGCCGCCCTCGACCGGCCGGCCGCGCTCGTCGAGCACGCCGAGGTCGCCGAGCAGCGGATCGAGGCCCTGGCTGTAGCCGTCGGCGAGCACGACGACGTCCGGGTCGATGCGTCAGCCGTCCGCCAGCACCACGGCGTCACCGTCGAACCGCGGAGGGCGGCCACCGGCTCGACCGCGCCCGCCCGGATCGCGTCGATGATGCCGACGTCCTGCACGGGGATCGCGTTGTCGCGCTCGACCCGTGTCAGCAGCCCGGTGTCGGCCTCGGCAGGCCCTGGCGCTGAGGTTCGGCGTCTGGAGCCGTTCGACCACGGCCGCCGCGCCGTCGACGAAGGCGGCGGGCAGCCGGCGGACGGCGATGCCGGTGTACTGGGCCGGTTCGGCCCGGTGTTGCGGCGCAGGATGTGCGGCACCGTGCGCACCGCGAGGCGCATCCGCGTCGCACCGTGGTCGGCCAGGTCGACGGCGAGGTCGGTGCCGGTGTTGCCGCTGCCGACGACGAGGACGTCCTGGCCGGCGTGCTCCGAGCCGTTGCTGACGTGCCGGCGAGGACGATCTCTCCCGAGTAGCCCTGCAGTCCCGGCACGTCCGGTCGCGCGGCGTGTGGTTGAAGCCCGTCGCGACGACGACGTAGGGGGCCGTCAGGGTCGTCCCGTCCTCGGGCGTCAGCGTCCAGCCGACCGTCGGGCGATCGGTCGAGGCGGCGCACCCCGGTGCCGAGCCGGACGTCGAGCCGTGGTGGGCGGCATACAGCTCGAGGTAGCGCACGACGTCGTCGCCGGCGACCCAGCGAGCCATCTCCTTCGGATCGGCAGGCCGGGCAGGCCGGACAGCCGCGAGGCGTGTGGAGGTCGAGCCGCTCGTAGTGGCCACGCCAGAGCTGCCGATGCTGTCGCTGCGCTGAGGACGACGCCGTGCAGGCCCCGCTCTCAGGGCGTCGGCGGTCGCCAGGCCCTCCCGGGCCCGCTTCGATGATGTTCACGTCGACCGGGACACTTCGCTGGGTCAGCCGGACAACGTATCCGTCCGCCGCCCGACTTCTCGGCAATCGCGCACCAATCCAGTCTCGCGGCCCATGCTCGACGGGTGACCCCTCCGTCGGTCCCGATGCCCAGGCGGTCGGGGGCCGCGCGAACATGTCACTCGCGAGCGGATCGGCGAGGGCCGCGCCGCGCGCGTCGCGACCCTGGTGACGATGCTCGACGCGCAGGAGCAGGAGCTGCCGGTGCCGCGGCTGCGCGCGTCGGCCCTCGACGTGGTCGCGCCCCTGCCGGGGGAGTCCGCGGTCGACGTCGGCTCGGGCACGGGACGGAGGTGCGACGCCTCGACGCTGCGGTCGCGGCCAACGGCGGCGCCGTCGGCGTCGAGCCGAACCCGGCCCTTCGCGCTGAGGCCGTGCAACGGATCGCGCTGCTCGGGTCGAGCGCGACGTGCGTCGACGGTGACGCGGCCGACCTCCCCTTCGCGAACGGGTCGGTGCACGTGCTGCGCTGCGAGCGGGTGTTCCAGCACCTCGCCGACCCGCAGGCGGCCGCGAACGGGTTCGCTCGCGTGGTCGCGCCCGGCGGCCGGTCGCCGTGTCGACAGCGACTGGGGCACGTCATCACCCACCCCGGCGACCCGGACCTCGTGCGCGGCTTCAGCGAGTCGAACTGGCGGCGATGCCCAACCCCTTCGCGCCGCCGCACCTGCCCCACCAGTTGCGGTCGGCGGGGCTTGCCGTCGACCACGACATCGGCTCGGCCGCGCTCATCATGCCGGCCAGGGCGCTGCTCGGCAGCGGCGTCATGCACGCGAACGCGATGCGGCGGTCGAGGAGGGCGCGCTGACCCGGGCGAGGCCGACCGGCTGCTCGCCGAGCCGATGGCCGGCGCTCGCGCCGGGCGGGCCTTCTTCTCCGTGACGATGTTCGGGTTCATCGGGCGCAAGCCAGCTCGACCCGTCCCTATGGCCGCCCTCGGCCGTGCTGAGGTGGGCCTCGAGCCAGTCCCGAGCGGCCGCACCGCCCGCCAGGTGTCACGCACCACGGTCAGGGTGCGCCGCGTCGAGAGCCAGGCCGGCGCGCCGAAGTCGCGCACGACCATGAGCCCTTGTGACGGACCATCTCGATGCGCGGGTGGTTAGCGGCGTACCCCCTCGGGTTCGTCTCCACGAAGTCGCCGATGAGGTCGAAGTCCTTCGCGCGCAACGCCTCGAGGATGCCGTCGGGCACCGCTCCGGTGGCCGGTGCGTCGACCGCCGCGCGGAAGCGGGAGGTCTGCGCCGGGCTCGTCGTGCGGAAGCCGCCGCCGGCGCGCAGGCCGTCGGCGCTCACCTGCACGTGGTCGCGCGGCTCGTGCCGGCGCCGAGGAGCGCCCCCTGGTGCGTCTTGTAGGGCGACTTGTCGGCACTGAAGCGCACGTCGCGGTTCGGCCGGAAGAGCTTCGCCTCGCCGAACTCGTCCTCGAGGCCGTCGAGGAGCGCGGCATCGGCTCGCGGACGTCACGGTGGTACGCGGCCTTGTGGCCGAGCCACCAGTGCGCGAGTTGTCGTCCTCGAGCTCTGCGTAGAAGGACAGGGCGCCGGGCGGGAAGCCGGAGAAGGGGGCGGGCGGCCGATGTGACGACTCTGACACCGGGACCGAGCTTGTTAGGCAAGGCTTACCTGTGCTTTCCTCGAATTCCGTCACTTCGTCATGGCGTAATTGCTGAGAACGATCGAGAGAAGGCACCCGTGCTCGCGGCAACGCGCTCATCGGTCTCCGGAGAGGGACTCGAGGCCGCCCTCGTCGTCGTCATCCTCGTCGCCCTCCTCGTCAAGACCGACCGCCGTTCGGCGCTGCGCCACGTGCGGTCCGGCGTCGCCGTCGCCGTCACCCTCTCGGTCGCCTCGGCGCCCTGCTCACCTACGGCACGCAGCGCTGACGTCGAGGCCCAGGAGCCGTCGGCGGCACGGCCTCGATCATCGCGGTCGTCTTCGTCACCTTCATCGTCTTCTGGATGAAGTTCGGCCTCGCGCACCATCTCGGGCGAGCTCAAGGGCAAGCTCGACCGGGCCCTCGACCTGGGCCCGTTCGCGTCGTCACCGCCGTTGTACGTGTACATCCCCTCCTGCGGAAAGGCCACGATCTGGACGGCGACGTTGTCCTTGAGCTGATCACGCAGTTCCAGCATCACCTTCAGGCCAGTCAGTTTGGGATCATCCACATCGATGTGCGTGCGAATGAACTGCACCCCTTTGGACACCTCCTCCTGAATACCCCTGAGCGCACGCGCCCTCGCCTCTTCAGGCGTCTGCGTCTTCTTGACGTCATGCCAGCGTGCGATCCCTTCGAACAGCGTGCCGGTCGCGTTCAGGGCGCCTTCGCTACGGCCGGTGTAAACGTAGTCCAGGTGTAGGTGGGCATCCACGTACGGAGGCACCACCAGGTGGCCGCGCAAATCGATTTCCTCCTCTGCCTGCGGCAGGGACGTGCCGATCTGCTTGATGACGCCCTGGTCGACGAGAATCTCACTGGCGTGATCGTGCTGTCGATAGATCCGCGCGTTGGTGAACTTCTTCATGGCTGGTCCTTGATGGCTCACGACACTCAGGAAGAGCGCAGAGTGCGCTTCGCAAGAAACGCAAATATGGCGGCGACGGTAAAGCACACCAGAGACATATAGACAATCCCCCTGGCTCCGGTCTCTGGGGAGCCACCGAGCAGCACTCCGCCAACCCAGGTGGCAATCATGATGGAGAGGTTGAAGACGCTTGATTGCACCGACGTGGCCACATCCTTTGCCTCTTCAATCTGTTTGCTGACGGCTGTCTGATACATGGTCACCAGCGGGCCGAAGGCAAGACCCCAGAGGAAGAACGCCATGTGCGACACGCCGCTCGTTCCAGAGAATGCGAGGAACAGTGCCATGGCGATCCCGCCGATGGTAAGCATGACGACGATCAGGGGGCGCAGATACGCATCGATGTACTTCGCAGAGACGATAACGGAAATGACCGATCCGATTCCGAAGATCAGCAGAGCCGCTGTCGATGCCGCCGACGAGGTCGATCATGTCCACCAGGAGAGTGATGTAGGTGTAGATACCGTAATGCGCGGCGACCGAGAGGAAGGTCAGCAGGAGCACGATCAGAATGGATGGCATCTTGATGATCGCCACAGCGGAATTGGCCTTCGTGAGTGCTTCGCCTTCCACCGAAGGCAGGTAGAATATACGAAAGCAGGGCGATAAGGACCACAGTCAACCCCAGCACTACGAATTCGGTCCGCCAGCCGAAGGTGATGCCGATCGCCGTCATCATCGGCAGACCGATGCTGATGCCCATGGTGTTGCCTGACATGATCACCGTGATGGCTCGGCCGTGCATGTGCTCGGGCACCAGGCGCGTGCCGTACGCTGCAATCATCGGCCACATCACGCCGGCGCAGATGCCGCCCAGAACGCGGCACGCAACGATAACGGCATAGGACGCCGAAACAGCGACAACGAGATTGGAGATTGCGAATCCGATCAGCAGCGTGATCAGCAGCTTCTTGCGATTGACCGCCAGCGTGGCACTGACCAGTGGGATCGCAAAGCCCGCCGACGCCAAGGCGTAGACACCGACGAGGAAACCGACCTGGGACTCGGCAACTCCCAGGCCTTCCGTCATCTGCGGCAGGACGCCTGAGGGCAGCAGCTCGGACAGAATACCGACGAAGGTCACGCTGGCCATCAGGCCGAAAAAGACAAACCATGAAAGGTGCTGCCTTTCGCGGGACTGGGGAATAGCTGACATGATCTGTTCTTTCTTCGGTGCGTTCAGCAACCGCGAACCGGTTGATGAACAGACCGGCGCCTCCTGCTCTACGGAGTCGGTGCCGCCGAACGAAGCCGAATCGCGAGTGCGGTCAACACGATTCCTGTCGCCGCCGCACACGCGCCGAACATCCATGCAATCCCCGGCCACAGCAGTGCTGCAAGCCCAACCAGAACGCCGAGAATGCCGCGAACAAGAAGTGATGACGATTCGCGCATGACGCGCTAGGTCCTTCCAGCCATGAGTACGCCACCCAGCACGCCGCTGTCGGATTTGGGATAGCACACGCGGGCGTCTGAGAACCTCATGTGCGGCCGCTGGCGGCCTGTCGTCGACGGCGAAAGCGACTACGCGTGTATCGTTGTTTCGGCGGCCGAGGACCGACTCGGTTTCCTACGAAAGTGGTGACTAAATGATGCTCGATTGGGAAGGATACCGACGGGCACTGCTCGGACGCATCGGCGACCTCGGCAGACTGACTCCTCAGACGGTGCGCGGGTATCGTGAGCTCAGTGATGCTGGCAACAAGACCGGGCATCTCGTTGCAAAGACGCGGGAGCTCATTGCGATTGCGGTCGGCGTGACTCGCCAGTGCGACGGGTGCAACACGACACATGTGCATGCCGCCAGGAGGCAAGGTGCGACAAAGGAGGAGATTGCCGAGACGTTGGGTATCGCGGTCGCGGTGAATGCGGGAGCCGCGCTGGTCTACTCCGCGCGCGCGACGGATGCGCTGATGGGCGGGACGACGGAGTAGCAGGAGAGCGAGACGCGAGGTTCATGTCTGGAGACTTGCATCGTCGCCGAGGCAATCACTTCCAGCCCAGAAGAACAGCCGACATCCTGTGACCACAGAAGACTTCCACCGATTCGTTCGGGCCGTACCAACATCGGTCGTCGCGACCGCGGGGAAGGGTGACCTGTCGGGAACGTCTTCGCAACGGGCGAGACACCCTCGTGCCGCCTATCGCTCTGTCAATCGATTGGCTTCAGGTTCCTCACGATTTGCTGGCGATGCGCCTCGAGGAACGGTGGCAGCACCACCGTCTCGCCGAGCGCCGTGGGATCCTCGTTATGGCGAAACCCGGTCCGTCCGTGGCAATCTCAAAGAGCACGCCGTTGGGCTCGCGCACGTACAAGCTGCGGAACCAGAAGCGGTCAACTTTACCGCTGTTGGGAATATCGAATTGGTTCAGTCTGTCGGCCCATGCGTCGTAGTTCGCATCGGGGTACGGAAGGCCACGTGGTGGACGCCCCCTGCGCCTTGCCGTGCCATAGGTAGATCCGGTTGCACGGCGACGTGCAATTCCGCATGCGGCCCCCCGCTTCCCATTTCGAAAACGTGTACGTGCGTCCCCGGGTTATCGGGATGCGGGCAGTCGCGCACCTGCCGCATGTTGAAGACGCTGGTCAGCAGGGTATCGGTCGGGTTCAACGTGGGAATACTGATGACAATCGGCCCAAGGCCACGAATCTGGTGCTCCCTGGGCACCGGGCTGCGATCCCACGGCATTGGAGGATCACCGGCACCGCCGTCGTCCACGAGTGCGAGCCGCTGACCCTCGGGATCTTCGAATCGCAGGGTCAAGCGGCCGTCGCGTTCGAAGATGTCGCCGTGCGGAACCTTGAATTCATCGAAACGCTGTGTCCACCACATCAGTGCGGCTTCACCGTTGACGCGCAAGCACGTGCGGACGATGCTGCGTGTGCCGCGACCCTCGCGTGACACCGGCCAGTCGAAGAACGTCAGATCGGTCCCCGGGCTTCCCTTGGCGTCGGCATAAAACAGGTGGTAGGCGCTCACGTCGTCCTGGTTGACGCTGCGCTTGACGAGCCGCATCCCGAGCGTCTGCGTGTAAAAGCGGTGGTTCTCCCTGATGGCGGCTGATATTGCAGTCAGGTGATGAATGCCTGTGAGTTCCATGTCGTATTCCTCGTTCGGCCTGCCCAGTCCTCCGCTGGCCTCGATCTCCCGCGCTACTCGCTCGGCCCCCTTCAGGTTGATGTCAGCGAGCCCAACGTTCACGCCTTTCCCGGCGGGCGCCTTTGCGTGGCTTCACCGAGCCCTGCGCAGAGCGGCTGAAGCGGCCCGCTCGATTCGACGACCGTCGGGCGCTCATCTTCTCAGACAGGAGCGCCAGCCAGCTCATAGCAGACGCATCACAAGATTGGCGGCCCGTTCGGTCAGCCGTGCCCACCATGACCGTTGCCGGAATGTGGTCAGCGTGATCTCATCGGCGTGTCGAAGATCGTCGTAAAACATCTGATCCATCTGCCTGCCGATACTCGCATCGAGAATCATCAGCGTCGATTCGTCGTTCAGCGCCATAGATTGATTGTCGAAATTCATCGAGCCAATCGTCGACCACTGCCCGTCAGCCACAAACGTCTTCGCGTGGAGCGTCGACGGCTGCCATTCGAATACGCGGACGCCCGCGTCGAGCAACGTGCCGTACCACGCGCGACCAGCATCGCGCACGATGTTCACATCCGTTCGAGGCCCGGCGGTCAGAATGCGGACATCGACACCTCGCTTCGCTGCAGCCGCCAGCATGTCGATGAAACTGCGGTCAGGGGCGAAGTACCAGTTGGTGATGTACAACGTCGCACGGGCACCAGCGATGGATAGTGCGAACAATCGTTCGGCCACGGTGCTGCCGAGCGTCGGAGTGGAATACAAGAGTCCCGCGGCCACGACGCCGTTCTCGTGCGGCGACAAGGTGGCGTGTCCAGTGAACATCACGCCGGTGGCTTCGGCCCACGCGGCTACAAACGCGGCCTGCAGCTGCCGGACCGCTGGACCCTCGAAGCGCACATTGGTCTCACGCCACGACCCATTCGTCCGGCCGTCGCCGAACCATTTGTCGTCGATGCCGAAGCCGCCGGTCCATCCGACACGTCCATCGATGACGATGCCTCGAACGTGCGAGCGATTCTGCGCAAGGTGAAGTGTGGAGAGCCTGATCGGCCGGAAGGGCTCGACCACAACACCGGCGGCGCGGAGGGCGGCGCCGTGGCTGGCAGGAATGTCGGCGGTACCGAAAGCATCATAGAGGACGAAGACTCGTACCCCTGCCGTGGCCCGCTCAATGAGGATCTGTCCGAGCGCGTCCGCCATCCGGCCCGGAGCTCCGTAATAGAGCTGAAGCGTAATGGACTGCTTCGCTGCCCGTAGGTCATCCCACAGCCTTGGATAAGTCTCGTCGCCGTTCAGCAGCACCTCGACGAGGTTGCCAGGCTGCAGCAACGCACCGGTCGCCATCGTGGCCATCAGCGAGAACTCCGGCGCGCCCACGGCGATCGGCCTTCCGTCAGAAGACACACCGCGGACGTGACGAACGGCAGTGCCGCGCGTGACATGGAGAAAGCCGATGTGCGCGAAGCCGAGCACGATCGTCACGGCGGTCCATCGTCCGACTCGACCAAGAGTCCCGCGTACGCGGCCGCTCAAGGATCGGGCACGTACCTCAACGGGGATTTTCCTCATGCGCCTGCTCTACGACAAGCACTACGAAGACCAAAGACGATTGGCACTCTGATGCGATGGCCGAAGGGCTGAGTCCCGTGTCCACTCTGCTGCACCAATGGACCGGTGTGTTTCAGAGGCGCGTCCACATCGAGCGTTTTGGTCATGCGTACTTCACACGGCTTTGGACGTTCAGTCACGACTGTAGCGCCACCGTGCCGGACAATCTGCGATAACCTGACGCCTGACGAAGGAGGCTGCATGACGCCCGCAGAACACCAGGCACACGACTTCATCCCCTATCCGCTGAACAGGGTTGTCGGAACGATAGCTGATGCGGCAAAAGCGCGCGCTGCGATCGAAGCACTGCTTCAAGCCGGCGTGGACTCCGCGCACATCGCTGTCCTCTACGGGGACTTAGGGATGCCGTCGACTCGACCCGGATGGTGCTGAGCACGGATTCTGGAGCCGGTTCCAGCGCACGCTTATTCACACGCTCGCCGTCAATGAGGAGTCGAGTCATCTCAGACATCACGTCGAGGACCTGCGCGCCGGTCACATCATCGTTATGGTGTCGGTCAGCGACGTCCATAGCCGCGAGGAAATCGCCGCGACGTTGCGTGCGTTCAGCGCCGAGCACATTGGATACTTTGGACAGTGGCACTGGGAGGCTCTCGACATTCCTCCCGTGGAAGACCGCTGACGCGGGCCGGCGGCCTCCGTCAATCGGACAAGACGACGTCGAGAAGCGTGTTGTTGACTCTCACACCGTCCGCGTCGGTATCGATGTATCGGAGCTTCCTGAACTTGTTCATGAAGAAGTTGACCCGGGGACGGGTGGTCCGACCATCTCTGCGAGGAGCTCCTGGAATCTTTCGGCAGCACGCGAAGTGGACCGTCGTTGTTGCTGTATTGTGCGAGGAGCAGGAGTGTCCTGGCCAACCGCTTCTCTGTGGAGTTGAAGAGCTGATCGACTAGGTCTTCCTCCATCCGAATGTTCCGTCTCAGGATGTGAGAGACGAAACACTCCGCGAAGTTCTCCTCGGCGTGCAGCTTCCGCGCTATCTCCTGTCGCCGGATTCGGAGGACGCAACATTCGGACATTGCGCTGGCCGTGGCGGCATGCACGGCTTGGCCCACCAGACAGCCTTCACCGAAAAACTCGCCCGCCTTCAGTCCGCGATGACCGCCTCTTTGCCGGCGTGAACACGACTGAGAGACGGACGGAGCCCTTCTCGATGTAGATGACGATCGTGCACGGCTCGCCTTGTCTGAAGGAATACGTGGCACCCGGAGCGTACGCGACGCGTTCCGCTCGAACACCGTTCCACTCGATCGGGTACGCCTCGGTCAGAGGATTCTTTTTCGCCACGGCTCGTCACTGCGCGAACAGCACTGTGGGGAAGTGTAGCGCGCGTGCGATGCTCACTGAAGGTGCCAGTCGCTCTGAATTCGTCCTGTCACATCCGCTCGACTGGAGCTGATGGCTGTGCAGTTGCGGACCATCCCGCGACTGACGTGCTCACCCGTTACGAAATGGACGCGCTCTGGAACAACGGCTCAGCGACAGCTCTCGGGGACGCACTTCATTGCACAGCGAGTCAAATCTGTCGCTTGCGTTGCCTCGATGACCGTCGCATCGCCGACACGGTGCGCCTCATTATCGTCCGCAACGTCGACGCCTCATGAACCGGCTGCTGTTGTCATGGTCTCTCCACGACAGGGCTGCCGCTCGTGTTCCTGTCGGTCGTCGTTCTGCGCCGCTGCGAGCCCACCTAACGGTGTCTCGTTTGAGACAGACGCGCGAAGTGGGCGCAGATAACTTTCGCGATCGTCTTCACCGCGAGCCAGCGATGTTGAACAGATGAATTGCCGCGAACGGATCGGCGGAACGGCTGCGGGACGATGTCAATGCTCTCGGCAGGGCGAGGGTTGGAATCGATCGGCGATTGAGCGTTATTCGCCAGGGACGGAAATGAACTGTAGCGTTCCGATGCGGTCACGAGTGGCAGTCCTCGCGGTGTTGGTCGGTCTGCTTCCTCGACCCGCTTCCGCTCAATTGCCTTGGATGAACACCCATCTCAGCCCTGAAGCGCGCGCTGAGCTGCTGCTCGACGCCATGAGCCTCGACCAGAAAATTCAGCAGATGGGAAACTCGCCTCATCCCAACGAGGAACTGGCTGGTTGCGAATTCACAGCCCCTCGGACGCCACATCGAAGGCATTCCCGAGCTGGCGATTCCGACGTATCGAGCCATCAACGGCGGCAACGGAATTCGGGGTGGTGACTGCCTTCCAGAGCCGATTTCGACCGGTCTCCCGCAGCGCCACGCTGGGTGCCGCAACGTTCAATCGCGCGATCAACTTCGCGTGGGGTGAAGTATTGGGCCAGGAGGCTCGCGACGTCGCGCACCACGTGCTGCTCGGCCCCGGACTCAACCTGATTCGCCATCCGTACACAGGGCGAGCCCAGGAGTACATGGGGGAGGATCCGTACCTGATCGGGGTTATCGCGACTGAACAGGTCAAAGGAATTCAGTCCCGCGGCACCCACGCGATGATCAAGCACTTCGTGACCAACGACGACGAGGGCGGCCAATTCGAGCGCTGGACGAAAGCCACTCGGGTTCCCGCTCGGGCCATGCACGAGATTTACCTGCTGCCCTTCGAGATGGCAATTCAGGGACGGGGATGCCGCGTCTCTCATGTGTGCCTTTCCGCACCTCAACGGCGAGTGGGCTTGCGAGAATCAGGAGCTCATGATCAAGACGCTGGTGAACCGATGGGGTTTCAAGGGGTACGTAGAAAGTGACCGGCGGGCGGTCCACAGCACGGCTGGCTCGATCCTCGCTCGGATGTCCATCGAGCTCGACTCTGAAGCCGAGGTTCTACTCGGCCGACGAACGTGAAAGCCGCGATTGCCGCGGGCGAGGTCACGGAGGCTGACATCGACGCGCTGCTCCGAGGCCGTTACGTGAAGATGTTCGAGTTCGGCCATTTCGACGAGCCGTACGACGCGTTTCTGCGCACCGACTACGTTGGCCACGCTGCGGTGGCGAAGAAGGCCGCCGAAGAGGGAGTCGTTCTGCTCAAGAACCAGGGAGACTTCCTCCCGCTGACAAAGGGAGTCCGGTCGGTCGCTCTGATCGGCGCCGAATGGTTCGCGGGCATGGCCACGCTACCGCCTCGCAACGGCAACCCCTGGAGCTTACGACCGTGATTTCCCCTCCCGAGCTCACGATCGCCCCACAGCAGGGACTCGAGAACACGCTCGCGAGAACTGGGCTCGACTGCGATCGTCACATATAACAACGGCTCCGACATCGCCGCGGCCGTGGCCCTTGCTCAGGCTTCCGATGTCGTGATCGTGATGGTTGGGAACACCCCGCGTGAGACGCGCGACCTCGTAGACCTTCGTCTACCAAAAGTCCCGGCTGCGGATAGTTCGCCAGATCCGTGTGACGCGTGACGAAGAGGAGGCCTGCGAGGCGCCTCCACCGTCTGGCGCTGCTACGACGGATCAGGAGGCACTTGTCGCGGCGATTGCCACGGCGGCCGGGAACAAGACCGTCGTCGTGCTGAAGACGTCGGGCATGGTGCTCATGCCGTGGCTGGACAACGTGCGCGCACTTCTCGAGGCATGGTTCCCGGGCCAGGCATGATGGCGACGTGGTGGCGGATATTCTTTTCGGCGTCATTTCGCCGTCAGGCAAGCTGCCGGTCACTTTCGGCAACACCCCACGCGAGGCTGCCTACGCCACAGAAGCCCAGTATCCTGGCGTCCGCGAGAACAACGGCCTACCCGGCGGCCCGGGCTTCGGTACCGGAACCCCTGGTGTCGCGCAGCTCGTGGGCCACTACTCGGAAGACCTGGAGGTGGGCTACCGGTGGTACGAGGCCCACAACGTGACAGCCGGTGTTTCCGTTCGGATTCGGTCTGTCGTACACGACGTTCACCTACAGCGACCTATCCGTTGGCACCGGCATAGACCAAGAGACTGGCCGCGCGGTCTTGACCGTCACATACAGGATCACCAACACAGGCAATAGACGCGGTGCCGAGGCATCCCAGGTCTATGTCACGCTCCCCAGTGCGGGTGAACCGTCCAAACGGTTGGTCGGCTTCCGAAGGTCAATCTGATGCCCGGCGAGAGTTGCGTAACCGTCACCGTAGACTCGTCGGCCTCGAACCATCCCCTGTCGTACTTCGTGCCTGATCCGAACGGGAACTGGTCGGACGGATCTGGTTAACGCCTGGGAAGGTATACGTTCACGTTGGAACGTCGTCGGCGGATACTCCCCTGGTAGGGACGGTCGACCTGTCCTCCCCATCCAATGCGACGGCAGTTCACGTAAACGCCAAACCAGCCCTCGCGTTGGGGTGTTGCGACGACGCAGCGTCTCGCATGGACCTACGCCGGCAAGGCCGCGACCTTCAAGGTCGAGCTCAGTAGAGATGGCGGAGCCACATGGAATTCGCTCGGCTACGTTGAAAGCAGCGCGCGGAACTTTTACTGGACAGTGCAGGGGCCGCCCACTTCCACCGCAAGACTCAGAGTGACCGCGGAGACCGAGGCGATGGACGTGAACGACGCCGACATCGACATCGCGTCCCCGACGATCGAAATCCTCGCGCCGGCGGGCTCGATCGCGTCCGGCTCACCGACGACAATCTTTTTCACGCACAACCTCGGCGTCGGTGCGCGGGTCGCGATCGACGTCAGCGTGGACGACGGTGAGCATTGGACGCCTCTGGCGGAAACCGAGACCCAGGGGTCCACGACGTCTTCGTATCCGTGGACGGTCGCTCTCTCTCCTGCTTCCAACGCTCGCGTGCGCGTACGGGCGCTGGACGGGAGTGCAGCCGTGGGCGCGTCTTCGCCGTTTGCGGTGACCGCCGTGCCTGCCGGTCAGAGTGCGCACCTGTTCATTGGAGAGACCGGTCGGCTGGTGTACGTTCTGTACGCAAAATGGCGATCGCATCCCCGATTTCTCATACGCGGGGTATAACGGCGGTGGAGTCGCGCTTCCAAGGGTGGAAGCGGCAGTCAGAGTGTCTCCCATCAGGGGCGACGACGGCGCCAACATCCAGGCGGCGATCGATACGGTGAGCGCACGCGAGCCGGATACGGATGGCTTCCGCGGTGCGGTGCTGCTCGCCGCGGGGGATGTACAACGTCGCAGGACGTCTCAGGATCAGGGCAAGCGGCGTCGTGTTACGCGGGGAGGGCGATAGTCCGAATGGCACGATCATCAGAGCCACGGGCACGAGCCGCCGCGTTCTCATCACCGTCTCCGGTGTGGCCAATCGGGCGGAGGTGCCGGGAACACGGCAGCCAATCACCGACGCGTACGTGCCGGTGGGGGTTTACAGCTTCAGCGTGTTAGACGCATCCAGCTTCGCCGTCGGCGACGACGTGCTAGTGACGCGCACGCCGAATCAGGCGTGGATCGATGCGATCGGCATGGACGCCTGCACCACCCGCGGTACGGCCTACGACACCTCGGACGTGAGCGGCCGAACCTGCCTTGGCGGGAGCGGCGTCTCGCCATGGACGCCAGCCGAGCGCATCATGCAGTACGAACGCCGGATCACGTCTATAGAGAAGAATCGCATCACGATCGACGCTCCCGCCGTCGAGGCGATTCAACAGGAGTTCGGCGGCGGCTATCTCGTCAAATATCGGTTTCCGGGCCGCATTCAGAAGGTTGGCATCGAGGACCTGAGGTCCGAGTCCGACTTCGCGTCTGACACCGACGAACAGCATGCGGTGCGATTGGTCGCCTTCGCGAACGTGCAGGACGCGTGGCTGCGGAACGTCACGTCCCGATTCTTCGAGCAGGGCACCGTCGTCGTCCGCGGGGGGGGCAAGTACGTGACCATACAGGACAGCGCGTCGCTCGATCACAAGTCGCTCGTCACCGGCGGCCGGCGTTATGCGTTCGGCATCGAGCACGTACGTTCGTCTTAATGATGCGCTGCCGCGTCACAAGCGGACGCCACGACTTTGTCACCGGCGACGACACGCCTGGCCCCAACGTGTTCCTCGACAGCGCCGGACTGCAATCGCTCTCGGAACTCGGACCGCATCACCGCTGGGCCACGGGACACTCTTTGACCGCGTTCGCCACGAAAGCGTCGGCCGGGACGAGATCATCGGCGTCTACAACCGCGGAAACCTGGGCACTGGTCAGGGATGGGCCGGCGCCTACCAGCTGTTCTGGAACTGTGTCGGTGACACGCATCGCGTGGCGAGCCCGCCATATGCGCGCAACTGGTCGATCGGGTGTAAAGCGCTACGACGGCAGGGAAACGGTGAGTTCGCGTCGTTCGGCGAGCCGGTTCGCGCCCTCGAGTCTGTATCTGCAGCAACTGCGCGAACGTCTGGGAGAAGCCGCCGTCGACAATATCGGCGACGGGCCTGATGGCCGCACTCAGGGGACGATCGCGCAAACCCGGCGATTGTAGAACGTCGACGCGTCACGAGGATCCATTGCTGGGCGAGTCAACGGACCGCTGGACCTCGTGACGCCTGGCCGCTGCCCGTGACGTCCTGAAAGACTCGGGATCAACGCGTGCGAACCAGCGGTCCCATTCACCAACCCACAACACTCAAAGCCACGCCATGTGGAACCGTCTGCCCGCCGTCGTCGCGGGCGACTGCAGGCTGTGTCCGGTCAACGCCTGACCTGAATCTCGGCTGAAAAGGCCACACCCATAGCTCTCGCAGTCTCCATGCGGAATCCGCACAATCGGACGGTCAGATGGAGCGCCACCGCCGGCGTAATTTTCAGCGAACCATGTGAGCTGTTCGACGACTTCAGATGATGCACGAGCGCCGACACTCCGCTTTCTATCGGGCTCCTGCGCGGCGCAGGCATGTGGGCGGGTTCGACATGTCTGCGGCGGGGGTCTACGAGGTTGAAGACTCGCTTCAAGGTCGACTTCACTTTCCTCGGGCGATGTGGATTCCATGTTGCATCGGCGTCGCTGGTGGGCCATGGAATTCAGCACCAGAGCGACGACACCAGCTCCTATCCTGCAAAATATCCAGGGAAGACTTCGGGCCGCGTTGAGAACCATGTCGAATGTGGTGTCGGTTCCGGTTCTCGAGTGACCTTCACCGCGATGTACAGCGACTGAGGACCAGCAGGCGAACGGATCGAGTAGGAGAGCAAGCCATGAAGTCTGAGCAGACTCGGTCGATGCCCTTTCCGTACGCGCTTCGATGCACGTGGGTGATCGCAGCAATCATCGCGCTCGCAGCTACGAGCTGGGCACAGACACGCAACCTCACAGCCGCCAGTCCGCAGGACCCCAACACATCCCGAACTACGCCGAGCCTACCGTCGCCGTCAGACGACCTGATCGCCAAACTCGAGATCATCTACAAAGACATTCACGCCAATCCTGAACTCTCGATGCAGGAACAGCGGACGGCGGGCATCGCCGCCGAATGGTTGCGTCAGCACGGATACGAGGTGACGGAGAACATCGGCGGTACTGGAGTGGTCGGCCTCTTGCGCAATGGCCAGGGCGCAACCGTACTGCTGCGCGCCGACATGGACGCGTTGCCGATGAAGGAGAACAGCGGCCTTCCGTATGCGAGCACCAAGACGGGCAAGAGCCCGTCCGGCGAGGACACCTCTATTGCGCACTCCTGCGGACACGATATGCACGTCACTTGGCTGATGGGGGCGACGCGCATCCTGGCCGAGAACCGCGACAAATGGCGTGGCACGGTCATGGCCGTGTTCCAGCCGGCAGAAGAGACCGGCGAAGGGGCCAGGGCCATGATTGACGACGCGATGGTGAAGCGCTTCCCAAAACCCGACAGATCGCGCTCGCCCAGCACGTGATGGCTCTCCCGCAGGCCGAATCGCTATCGGAGCGGAGCCGTCCTGTCGATGTCGGACAGCTGGGAGGTGAAGCTGTTTGGACGTGGCGGCCATGGCTCCAGGTCCCGAGTTCACCGTTGCCAATCCAGTGGTGATGGCGGCAGCCTCCGTCTCCGTTTGCAGACCGTCGTGTCGCGCGAGGTCTCGATGATGGACCGCGCCGTCGTCACCGTCGGCGGGTGTTGCAGGCGGGCAGCAGTCCGAACATCATTCCGGACGACGCGCTGCTACGGCTGAACGTTCGCACGTTCGACGAGCAGGTGCGAGAGACTGTGCTGTCGGCGATCAAACGCATTCATCAACGCCAAAAGCGGCGGCGTCACAGGCGCCGAAGCCGCCAGCGTACACCGTCGTCGGCGAATTTCCGTTGACCAGCAACGATGACGCAGCAACGACCAGGGTGACTGAAGCGCTGAAGGACCGCTTCGGCAGCAACGTGCAGCAGGGCAATCCCGCGACGGCCAGCGAGGATTTCAGCGTCTTCGCACGAACCTGGAATGTGCCGTCGGTCTTCTGGTTCGTCGGCGGCACCGATCCGCAGAAGTATGCCGAGGCCGAGAAGACTGGTCGTTTGAACGAGCTCCCATCAAACCATTCGCCTCAGTTTGCGCCCGTTATCAATCCGACCCTGCGAGTCGGGGTGGAGGCGATGCTTGCTGCGGCCGGCCCCGGCTGACCAGCGTCGCCGCGGAGCAGCGATGATCTGGATCGAGGGCGGACGGTTCGTGATGGGTTCGAACCTCTTCTACCCTGAAGAGCAGCCCGCTCATCACTCCTCTGTCGAGGGGTTCTGGATCGAGCCATACCCTGTCACCGCCGCAGCGTTCCAGCGATTTGTCGATGCCACCGGGTATGTGACTGTCGCCGAGCGTCCGCTCGATCCGACCGGCTACCCGGGCGCCGATCCGGCCCTGCCGGTACCGGGCTCATTGGTATTCCGGCGACCGCATAGACCAGTGCCGCTGCACGATGTTCGCGCCTGGTGGGCATACGTGCCCGCCGCATGCTGGCGGCACCCGGAAGGTCCTGACATACAACCATCGACGGGCGTGAACACCATCCCGTTACGCACGTCGCGTACGAGGATGCACTCGCCTACGCGCACTGGGTGGGCAAGGATTTGCCGACCGAAGCCGAATGGGAGTTCGCTGCCCGCGGAGGACTGCAGGATGCCGTCTACGTGTGGGGCGACGACTTCGCCCCCGACTGGCGCCTGCTCGCCAATACGTGGCAGGGTCGTTTCCCGTGGGAGAACCTGCGGCTCGACGGATTCGAAGGCACATCGCCCGTCGACGCGTTTCCCCAACGCCTACGGCCTCTACGACATGGCGGGCAACGTCTGGGAGTGGACCAGCGATGTGTTCTCACCGCAGCATTCACCGGCCCCCTCCAAGCCATGCTGCACGCCGGTCAAAGCACACGCATCAGGAAGCCCGCCGCCCGAATCATCGAGTCGCACGCAGGCAGCGTTGGCTCGACACGTGATCAAGGGAGGGTCGCACCTCTGCGCACCGAACTACTGCCTGCGGTATCGACCGGCCGCCAGGCAAGGGGAAGCTGTGGATACCTCCACCTGTCACGTGGGTTTCCGCTGCGTCCTCAGGCCGTCTGATCTGTCGTCCCCCCTCTCGTCGAAGAAAAAACCGCCTTCAAGCGGTCGGCAGACGGGAGATCGCGTGCCTGACGGACTCGCGGCTACCTCCAACCTCGCCGTCCAAATCTTCGCGATCTCGAGCATGGCCTCGATCGGATTGCGTTATCGCGTCGAAGAGATCATCAATCCCCTGCGCGACGTCTGGGCGGTCGTGCTCGCGCTCGTGGCAAACTTCGTAGCGGTCCCGATACTTGCCTTCGGGATTCTCGGAATTGATCGAGCTCGACACCGTGTACGCCATCGGCCTCGTCCTCGTGGCATCGGCGGCAGGGGCCCCAATGATCATCAAATTCACGCAACTCGCTGGCGGAGATGTCGCCTTCAGTGCGGGAGTGTTGGTGCTGCTGATTGTCGTATCGATCGGCTATATGCCATTCGTGGTGCCGCTGTTCGCACCAGGTTCCGAGATCACGGCGTCGGCGATCGCCGCGCCACTCGTCCTGACGATGCTGCTGCCGCTCGGTGCCGGTTTGATGGTGAAGCGTCTGGCGTCGGCGGCAGGTCGCATCTTGCCCATTCTTGACGTGGTCACGAACGCCTCGCTCCTGACGCTCGTGGTGCTGACGTTTGCGCTGAATCTTTCGACCCTCCTCAACGTCGTCGGAACCGGCGCCATCGCCGCGTCGCTACTGTTTATCGCTGGCGCTTTTGGCATCGGGTGGATGTTCGGCGGAAGCTTCGGTGAGCATCTGCGCGACGAGATGGCGCTCGCCACCGCGCAGCGCAACTTCGCAGCCGCGCTTGTCGTGGCCACCCAGGCCTTCGACGCGCCAGGCGTGGTGGTCATGGCGGTCGTCGTGTCGATCGTGACCATGGCTGTCCTGTTTCCGGCTGCGAAACTGCTCAACAGGCGTGCGCAGCCGGCAGTCCGCCGTTGCGTGATCAGCAGAACGGTCGCGTTACGCCAATGGAATGATCAGGAGATCCGCACATGCCGTCCGATATTCCGCGTCACGTGCTTCCCATTCCTGACCGGCCGTACGCCGGACCGACGATGTACGACGCACGGGATCCGGATAGCGAATTACGAACCGATCGAGCCGGTGCGCCCACCGGCTGGCGCGCCCAACATCCTGCTCGTCCTGCTTGACGATGCCGGCTTTGGCTCGAACAGCGCATTCGGCGGCCCGTGCCGGACGCCGACGTTCGATCGCCTGGCGGCCGACGGCCTGCGCTACCTCCGGTTCCACACGACCGCGATGTGCTCGCCGACGCGCCAGGCGCTGCTCACCGGACGGAACCATCACTCGGTGGGGATGGGCGCGGTCGCTGACATGGCGTCAGCCGCACCGGGCTACACGTCGCGCCGGCCGAATACCGCGGCGACGACCGCAGAGACGTTGCGCTTGAACGGCTACTCGACGGCGCAGTTCGGGAAGTGCCACGAGGTGCCGAGCTGGGAGTGGAGCCGATGGGGCCGTTCGACCGGTGGCCGACCGGCAGCGGATTCGAGTACTTCTATGGCTTCATTGGCGGCGAAACGAGCCAGTTCTATCCGAGTCTGACCGAGGGCACGACGCCGGTGACGCCGGATCGGACGCCGGAGGAGGGCTATCACCTCACGGAGGACCTCGCCGAGAAGGCGCGGCAGATGGCTGGGCAGCAACGTGCGCTAATGCCGGACAAGCCGTTCTTTCTCTACTTCGCGCCTGGCGCGACCCATGCCCCCATTCACGCGCCGGCGCACGTGGCGCGATCGCTACCGCGGAGAGTTCGACAGGGCTGGGACACGCTGCGCGAGGAGATCTTCGCTCGCCAGAAACAGCTCGGCATCGTCCCGCCTGACTGCGAGCTCACCGCCCGGCCGGATGGCATCCCCGCGTGGAGCGACGTTGCGGACGACATGAAGCCGGTGCTCACGCGCCAGATGGAGCTCTACGCCGCGTTCCTGGAGCACACGGACTACTGCATCGGTCAGGTGATCGACGCGGTCGAGGAGCTTGGGGCGCTCGACGACACGTTGACTCTACGTCATCACCGGCGACAACGGCGCGTCGGGCGAGGGTACGCTCAACGGGACGTGGAACGAGTCATTGACCATGACCGGCATGGACCACGTCGAAACCCCGAGTTCCTGCGCGAGCGCCTGGAGTCGTTTGGCACGCCCGACTCGTACCCGCAGTACTCGCTCGGCTGGGGCCACGCGATGAACACGCCGTACCAGTGGACGAAGCGGATTGGCGTCGCACTGGGGCGGGACGCGGAACGGCTTGATCGTTCATTGGCCTCGTGGCATCAAGGCCCGCGGCGAACTGCGCCACCAGTTCCATCACGTCATCGACGTCGCACCCACGTTCCTCGAGGTCGCCGGACTGCCGCAGCCGTACAGGTCGACGGCGTCACGCAGCAGCCGATCGAAGGCGTGAGCATGGTGTAGAGCTTCGACAGCCGGACGCGCCGGACCGGCATGAGACGCAATACTTCGAAATCCTCGGCAATCGCGGCATCTACCACAAGGGATGGACGGCGGTCGCCGCGCACAATCCGCCTGGCGCAGGATGGCCCGCCGCGGACTCCACGATGCCGTCTGGGAGCTCTACGACACCCAAGACCGACTGGTCGCAGGCGCGCGACCTCGCCAGCGAACAGCCGGAGAAGCTGCGCGAGCTCCAGCGCCTGTTCCTCATCGAAGCTGCCAGGCACAACGTGCTGCCGCTCGAGGATCGCGTCGCCGAGCTAGCCAACCCAGATACGGCCGGCGACCAGTGCTCGCGCGGACTGCGGCGCCAGCGGCTGTATCGGGGGATCGGCGGCTCAACGCCTTCTCCGTCATCAGCATCAAGAACAAGTCCCATCGAGTGACGGCGGAGGTCATGTCCCCGCGACTGGCGGTGACGGCGTCATCGTCGCGCAAGGAGGGTTCCCCGGAGGTTGGTCGATTTACGTCGAAGGAGGGCGCCCGAAGTACTGCTACAACTTCTACGGGGTCGATCTCTTCCACGTCGAAGGCACCGAGCGGTTGCCACCGGCACGCACCGCGTTCGCATGGATTTCAAGTACGACGGCGGTGGTCCGGCGAAAGGCGGGAACCGTGACGCTCTTCATCGACGACCGGCGCGTCGGCGAGGGAAGGGTTGAACGGACGCAGCCGCTTCCGTTCGCCAGCGATGAGCCGCTCGAGATCGGCACCGACACCGGCTCGCCGGTGACGCGTGACTATTCGGTTCGCCGGTTCACCGGCTCGGTGCACTGGGTCGACATCGAGATCCCCGAGGGCGCGCGTGACAGCGACCACGAGATTTCGGACGAACAGCGGATGGAAGCCGCAATCGTCAAGGAGTGAGATCGTTTGGATTCCCCGAGCCCTGGTTCGGAGCCGAGCCCTGACGCACCCGTGCCCGGAGAGGGCGCCGCCATCGACTGACCTGGGTGCGGATGCCGCCGCAGCCGGGCTACGTGAACTGCGCGAGGCAGTCGCGAACGCCGGCGACGACCTGGCACCGCGTCCGTCGTTGCGGGACGACGCGCTGGCAGGCCTGAGCCTCGCTGTCGCGAACGTACCCGACGGGATGGCCGATGGCGTGCTCGGGCCGGCGTCAATCCGCTTTACGGCCTGTACGCCACCATGGTGGGACCGTTCGTGGGCGGTCTTCTGTCGAGCACTGGCTCATGGTGATCACGACCACAGCCGCGGCCTCGCTCACGGCGGGCAGTCGCTCACGCAGACGGGCCCCGTAGGAACGCGGCAACGCGCTGTTCGCGCTGGTATTCCTCGTCGGCGCGTTCCAGATCTGTTCGGTGTGCTAGGCTCGGCTCGGCTGACGCGCTTCGTCTCCTATTCGGTCACGACAGGGTTCCTGTTCGGCATTCGACCTGTTGATCGTGAGCCAGATACCGACGGTGGCCGGATACGCGGCTAGCGGCAGAAATAAGGTCATGCAGGCGTCGACGTGTTCGCGCACTACAGCGAGATCAATCTGGCCGCGCTGACCACGGGCGGTGCTCGCGCTGGCGCTCGCTGTGTCGCTTCCTCGAACGAGGCTGCGAAGCGTCGGCCGTCTGGTGGCGGTAGTGGCTCCCTCATTAGCTGATCGCGTTGGTCGGCGGGCCCAAGTGCAGATCGTGTCCGACGTGGGCGAGATCGCGGGAAACATTCCCACTCCGCAGCTCCCGGCAGTTCACGCTCGTCGACACGCTGAGCATCGTGACCGGTGCCCTGTCGGTCGCGATCGTGACGCTGGTGCAGGGCGTCGGCGTCAGTCAGAGGTGCCGAACCGGGATGGCTCACGCACACGGATTTCGCGAGACTTCATTGCGCAGGGTGCCGCCAACGTGGCGTGCGGCCTTTTTCGCGGCTTGCCGGTTGGCGGATCGCTGAGCGGCACGGAGATCAATGCGATCTCCGGCGCGGTCACGAGGTGGGCCTCGATCTTCGCTGGGCTCGTGGATGGCGGTAATCGTGATAGTCGTCCCCACGTTGGTCGGGTTCATCGCGATGCCCGCGCTCGGCGCCTTGCTGATCGTCGCGGGTGCGAGCAGCCTGAAGCCGTCGGAAGTGGCGGCGCTGCGCAATGCCGGCTGGCCTTCGGTCATGGCGGGTGCCACGACGTATCTCGCGACCTTGTTCCTTCCCATTCAGGTCGCAGTGGGCCTGGGCGTGGTGCTCTCAACCCTTCTTTTCCTCAGCCGGACGGCGAGCGCCGTGACCATCGTCCAACTGGTGAAGCACGATGACGGCCGGATCGAGGAGCGCACGGCGCCGCGGCAATTACCGAGCGGCGCGGTAATCGTGCTCGACGTGTACGGGGAGCTGTTCTACGCCGGCGCCAGGACCTTCGAGCGACTCCTGCCCACGTGCTCGCGGGTCCGATCGTGCGGCCGTCGTGCTGCGGTTACGCGGACGACGCACGCTGGATGCGACGCTGATCGATGTGCTCAGCCGGTATGCCAACGAGCTCGAACAGACGAACGGCCGACTGTATCTCGCCGGTGTGAGTGATGCGGCGCATCAGCAGATCGTCCGCTCAGACAAGCTGCAACTGCACGAAGCGGCGGACGCCCATCGAGCCACTCCATTCGTATGGGAGTCTACCCGCGCGGCCGTGGAAGACGCCCGGACGTGGCTCGCCGTGCCTGGAGAACGCGACAGCAACATGCCCCCGTCCTGAAGCGATTCGAAGACGTCCGAGTCTTCCGAATGACTTCAGCGTTCTTGTCGCTGTCCGCGGACACCGCGTTGCCACTCTTCTGCGAGGGCGCGTGCCTCCTCGATCGATTGGCCGAGGACGTTGCGGGCGGGAACGATGTGCACCACACCGCCGATGTCGAGTTTGCCGGACCTGCGAAGCTGTGCGGCGACGGGTTCGCTGACACCCGCCAGGTACAATCGCCCGCCTGCCTCTGCCAGCGAGTCCGCATAGTCGGCGAGCACATCGATCAACGTGGCGCCCACGCTGGAACGGCCACGCAGCCTGAGCACCACCGCAGGCCTCTCAGCACCGTCAGCGCTGGGGAGCGAGTCTGCCAGCGTGCGCGCGCCCGCGAAGAACAGGCTGCCGTGGACATCGAGGACGAGAATCGCCTCGCTTTCCAGCCGCGGCGGCGGAGATTGTTCAGCGACCCTCCCATTGCCGACCGGCACCAGTGCCCGAACACGGACGTCGGATGCCGAAGCGGAGAGATACAGGATGACCGTCAACAGGACACCGGTTCCCACAGCCATCGGAATCGAAAGGAACAACGTCGCCGCGAAGGTCACGACAATGGCCAGGCGCGCGGATCCGCCGGTGTTCCAGATGGAGCGGGCCTCGCGAAAATCCAGAGCGCTGATGCCCGACATGATCATCAGCGCTGCCAGTACCGTCAGCGGAACCTGACTTACCAGGCGGCGAGCCGTCAGGACGATGACCAGCATCCATACGCCGCCCAGGATGCCGGCCCATCGAGTCCGTGCGCCGACCGCCACGTTCAACGCCGTTTGCCCGACGGAACCGCCGGCTGGAATGCCCGACAACAGGCCGCTGGCGATATTCGCGGCTCCTTGGGCGATAAGATCCCGGGACGGATTCACGGGACGGTCGTCGGGGTTCTCCACACTCTGGCTGACACCCGCACCTTGCACTCCGACGACCACGGCAATGGCAAACGCGGCAGTAATCAGCTGGGGTGTGAGGAGCGCGAGATTGGGCAATGCGGGTATCGGGATTCCGCTGGGAATCGGGCTCACGTCTCGCGACCCGCTGAACGTCCTTCCAATGGAACAGCTGCGACCACCACCGTGGGCACGACGACTGCGACGGCTGAGGAGAGATTTCCAACGACGGTGCGTCCCAGTCCAATCGCCAGGCCCAAAGCGACCATTCCGGTGAGAATCGTCGGCACGCTGAAATCGGACGCGCGCGTCAGCAGGTCGAAAAATTGCGCTACTTCATTGCTGCCCTGCGCGTTGACGCCGACAAACGGCGCCGACTGGTCCAGAATGAGCAACACCGCCACGCCTCCCAGAAATCCCGTCATGACGGCATGGGAGATGAATCGGACGAGACGGCCGGCTCGAAGCAGGCCAAAGAGCGCAAGCCACACACCAATCAGCGTAACCAGCAGGAACAACGCACCGTCTCGATCGCCTGCGGGATACCCGGCAATGACCTGGCCGGCCGCCAGCGCTGAGGCAGTGGTTGTGGCGATCTGCATCAGCTGCGCACTGACCAGCGCGCTGCCGGCAATTGGTGCGGCGATGCTGGTGCAGAGCCCGTACACGGGATTTACGCCCGCCAGAGTCGCTGACGCGAGCCCGTCAGGGACGCTGACAACGGCGTTCACAAATGCCGGCGACCGTGTCCTTGCGGACACTACTGCTCGTCGCGTCATGCGATCTCGGTCTGCCGGCCGGCTGGACCCTCCGGGTGTTCGGTTCACCCACCTGGCGATTATGCGGGACGGCGTGGGGTCAAGACGCAAAGGCGGCCGAATTCTGGTTGGACCGAGGCGATGGGTTCGGCATGATATTTGGGTTTGAGCGCAGTCCAACAACGCGCCATCAAGCGAGGACGCGGAGTTTTTTTGATGCGCTGGCTGCGGACTCCACCGCAGAGAGGTGACCAGATGAAGCCAAAGGTCGGGATTATTGGAGACGGCAACGTCGGCAGTGCGTTGCGGCGCGGCCTCGAGCGGGCGAGTTACGAAGTTCGCGCCGTCGGCAAAGGCCAGGTGACAGAGACAGGCCGCTGTGCTGACGTCGTCATGCTCGCGGGACTGAAGCTGGTGCGCCGCTAACGTTGGCTGCCGCAAGGGGGTATTGCTGTGACCAACACTCCGCAGGACTACGATTTCGTGATCGTCGGCGGCGGCTCCGCGGGCGCGATCGTCACTGCACGACTCGCCGAGAATCCCGACAACAGGGTTCTTGTCCTCGAAGCGGGCCCAGAAAACACGAGCTACTGGTCTCGCGTGCCGCTCGGATTTGCCAAGATCCTGTTTAACCCCAAGTTCATGTGGCTCGATTGGAAGACGCAGCCCGACGAATCACTCGGCGGGACTGTGTACGGCCTGCCGCATGGCAAGCTCCTGGGCGGGTCCAGCGCGATTAACGGATTGGTGCACGTCCGCGGCAATCCCGGTGACTACGACGATTGGGAGAAGGCGGGAGCGACTGGCTGGAATTACTCGTCGCTTCTGCCATACTTCAAGAAGTCGGAGCACGACTCGCGCGGTGACACCGAGTTCCACGGCGGCAGCGGCCCGTTCAAAGTCGAACCGGCGCGGTGGAAGAACCCTCTCGCAGATGCGTTCATCGACACCGCCTGCCGCGTACTCGGAGTGCCACGGAACGACGATTTCAACCGCAACAACATCGAGGGCGCCGGGTACCTGGGATCTGGCGACCTGGAACGGGCGCCGCACCTCGACCGACGTCGCGTACCTGAAGCCGGCGCGCAAGAAGACGAACGTCGCCGTCACCACCGAGGCCACCGTCACGCGCATCGACTTCGACGGTCGGCGAGCAACGGGAGTGCGCTATCGCAGGGACGGGCAGGAGTACCGGATTTCTGCCCGCCGTGACGTGGTCCTCGCCGCCGGCGCGCTGCACACCCCGCAGTTGCTGCAGGTCAGCGGCGTGGGGCCTGGTGCTCTGCTGCAGCGTCTCGGCATCCCCGTCGTCCACGACCTGCCCGGCGTGGGCGAGAATCTCATGGACCATGTTCAGTACGGCGCGAAGTTCAAGACGAGCAGCCCCCATACTTTCAACAGGAAAGTCGGCTCGTGGTTCACGCAGGCGATCGAGGGCGTCAAGTACTACCTGCTGCCGCGCAATGGTCCGTTAAATATCGGGGCGTCGCTGGCGGGAGCATTCTTCCGCACTGCCCCGGCGCTGTCCGAGCCAAACATCCAACTCCACTTCCTCCCGTTCATGCCGGGCGACAAAGGCTGGGACCTGGCGGACTTCTCGGGCTTCCGGCTGGGGATGTACCAAGGGCGGCCTCATTCGCGCGGGTACGCGCGGATTACGTCGCCGAGCGTCGACGATCAGCCCGACTTGGTCTTCAACCATCTCTCTCACGAGGAGGATGTCATCGTGGCGATGGCCGGTATGCGAGCGGCGATGAAGATCGGGGCGGCGATGCCCTCCGACCTCGAAATCGAGCAAATCGCGCCGAAGCAGAACCCATCGGACGACGAGCTGCTGCAGTACATCAAGAAGACGTCGGATACGGCGTTTCACTTCGCGGGCACCGCCCGAATGGGCACTGACGACATGGCGGCCGTCGACCCGACGACCATGCGAGTTCGCGGGATAGAGGGGCTGCGCGTAGTCGACGCCTCGGTCCTGCCGGGGGAGGTCACTGGGAACATCCATCCGGCGGTCATCGGCGTTGCCGAGCGAGCGTCCGACCTGATCAAGGCCTCTCGCTGAGTAAGACTCGGCATTCAGGTACCGGTCGCGAGACGCCACGGAGGCCGGGTCTGGCACGCGCTCACGATCCACGATCCCTGACCGGTGAACAGTAGGTACGCATCGCCTGCGAACTATTGAGGCAACCAGACGGCCTGCAAGGTGCCGCCGCGATGGCTGCGGTCTCTTTTGGGCCTGTTCGAGCATTTGGGCTCACGGTCACAAGCTATCGAGAAGGCATTGCCGCGGCGTTCAGGGACTGAAGGGCGCCGCATTCCCAAGCACCCGCTGCGAGCAATCTGTCACTCTATGACCGAAATAATCGTCCTTCGCTCCAAGGCGAATCACTCATCGGGCTGTGGTCTCCGGCGCGCTCATCGGTGGCACTGAAATTGTGCTCCGGTTCCGCGTTTAGCGCACGCCACGACGACCGCTGTTATGCTGGCGCCTGCGACAACGGGTTCCGGTCGCCAGGGCCAGACCAGGATGTGACACGCGCCGCCAGGTGAACCGATTCGGTGATTCGACGTCCTCCTGTATGAGGTTTCTGAACGCTGCAGCAGACGAAACACGACATGCGCGGCACATCTCTCGAGAGCATGGCATCTGAACGTCGCGTCGCCGGCGCGGCCGGGTCCCCGACGCGCGCGCTGGTTCTTGCGACGATCTCATTCGCAGTGTCGTTCGCCGCATGGGGCCTCGTCGGCGGACTGGCCTCCGTTTTCACTGCCCTCTACCGACTAAACGCGTCTGAGACCGCATTCCTGGTGGCAGTGCCAGTGCTGCTCGGCTCGTTGGCGCGGTTGCCGATGGGCATGCTGACCGATCGCTTTGGCGGACGCGTGGTCTTCACTTCGCTGCTTGCCTTCTCCTCGCTCGCCGCGTTCATCGTGCCGCTGACCGGCAGCTACGGCGCACTCCTCATCGCGGCATTTCTCATCGGCATGCCGGGATCGTCCTTCGCGGTCGGAGCCGCGTTCGTCTCTCGGTGGACCCCGGCGGCTCGCCAAGGGACGGCCCTCGGCGTCTATGGGCTCGGGACGATGGGCCAGTCGCTGGCCGTCTTCGTCGGCCCGCTGGTGGCCGCTCGCTTGGGATGGGAGGTCGTATTTCAGGGTACAGGCGCAATTCTCCTTGTTTGGGCTGCCGCCTACGTCCTGATCGCCCGGAATCCTCCACCGGCCGGTCGTCCGGCCACGGTGGCTGCGATGATGGCGATCCTGCGTGGAGCGCCGACCGCATGGCTGCTCGGCGCTTTTTACTTTCTGACATTCGGCGGCTTCGTCGCATTCTCGGTCTATCTGCCGACGCTGTTGCGTGCTGAGTTCGGTCTCGCCCCCGCCGACGCCGGACTCCGAGCGGCAGGATTTGTCGTACTCGCCACGCTGATGCGGCCGGTCGGGGGGTGGCTGGCGGACCGGATCGGCGGTGCCCAGGTCTTGTCGTGGGTCTTCGGCGGCGTCGCGCTGTTTTCACTGCTCCTGACGTGGCCGTCCATGGTGCCGTTCACGGTCGGGGCACTCGGGTGCGCGATGCTGATGGGATTGGGCAACGGCGCCGTCTTCAAGCTGGTGCCGGAGCACTTCCCGAGAGATACGGGCACGGTGACTGGCCTTGTCGGCGCCCTCGGCGGCCTGGGCGGGTTCTTCCCGCCACTTTTGCTGGGTGTCTTCACCGATCGTCTGGGCGCTCTCTGGCCTGGGTTCCTCCTGCTGTCGGCGACGGCACTGGTGCTGCGCGTCGCCAACCAGCGCGTCTTCCATCCCGGCGACGTTGCGTGGAAGCAGTCCCTGCCCGCGGCCGCGCGCCAGGCGCTCGAGCGCGTCAGGGCCGGCGCATGGGCAGCACTCGTCACCGCCACGCTCGCGGCGGCAATCGTCGTTGGGTCGCGCAAGCTGCAGCACTTCGACGCGGCTCTGATCGGCTACACGTTCGCGACGCTCTTCGCCGCGTTCGGGATCAGTTATCGCTATGCGATGTGGCTGCAACGTCCGCCGACACGCATGTACTGGAGGCGCGGGTGGCAGGCCTTCTTCTCACGGCGCGCGCTGGCCGGCAACACGGTCCGTCTGGGAGGTCGCGCGCTCCTGGAGTTTGCCGCCAACGCGTACATCTTCCGGCGCGGCCGACTCCGCGGCCTCGCGCACTGGATGATCATGTGGGGCTGCGTGCTCGCCGCGGCGATCACCTTTCCGCTGGTCTGGGGCTGGATTCACTTCGAGACCGTCCCAGGCGACCTGCACCTGTATCGCACGTTCGTGTTCGGCATGCCGATGCAGGACTTCCCCGTGGAGTCCGCCTTGGCGTTCGTCATCTTTCACGGGCTCGTGTGGTGCTCGTTTCTCGTCATTGCCGGCGTGATGCTCGCCTTTCGCCGCCGCATGATCGATCACGGGGCCGTCGCGCTGCAGCAGTTCGGGCAGGACATTCTTCCATTGCTGCTGCTCTTCGCGATCAGTGTCACCGGCCTGATGTTGACAGCGAGTTATACGTGGATGCGGGGCTATGCGTATGACTTCCTCGCGATTCTCCATGCGGCCACGGTGATCGTCACACTCCTCTGGCTGCCGTTCGGCAAGCTGTTTCACGTATTCCAACGGCCGGCGCAACTCGGTGTCGGTTTTTACAAGGACGCGGGCGCGCGCGGGGACCAGGCGGCGTGCCGGCGCTGCGGGCAACCTTATGCGTCCCAGCTGATGGTCGGCGACCTCACCATCGTCGAGCGCGAACTCGGGTTTCGCTACGAGTTGCCGGGCGGCAGCCACTACCAGGACGTCTGCCCCAAGTGTCGGCGCGCACTCTTCGGTTTGGCACAGGGGGCGTTGTGGCAGCACTACCTCAACGCCCGTGACGAACGAGAGGCAGGGTAGGCGGCGTGGCAGAAATTCCGGTTGATCCGCTTCGCATCATCGAACGCTTCGGGCCGCACCTGTCCGCGATGACGGGCGTTCGCCTCTCGACCAGTGTTGAACCCGATCGGCTCGTGAAGACCCACTGCTGCTTTTGCGGACAGCAATGCGGCATTCAGTTGAAGGTCCGCGACAACGAAGTGATCGGCTTCGAGCCGTGGGAGGACTTCCCGTTCAATCGCGGCATGTTGTGCCCGAAGGGCGTGAAGCGCTATCTGCAGGGCTCGCATCCTGACCGGTTGCTGACGGCGCTGCAGCGGGATACATCGGCGGCTTCGGGATTCAGTCCGCTGCCATACAGAGACGCGATCAGCCGCGTGGCCTCCGAAATCACCCGTATCCAGCAGAACCACGGCGCCGGCGCCGTCGCCGTCCTCGGCGGAGCCAGCCTGACTACCGAGAAAACCTACCTGCTCGGCAAGTTCGCGCGCGTGTGTCTCAAGACGCCCTTCATTGATTACAACGGACGGCTATGCATGGTCAGCGCTGGCGCCGCGAACAAAAAGGCGTTCGGCATCGATCGCACGACCAGTCCGTGGTCCGACATGGTCGGTACGGATGTGATTTGGATTGCGGGTTCCAACGTTGCCGAGTGCTCGCCCATTACGACGAACTACATCTGGCAGGCGCGCGAGCAGGGCGCGAAGATTATCATCCAGGATCCGCGCATCACGCCGGCGGCCCGGACCTGCGACTTGTACCTGCCGGTGAAGCCGGGGCGCGACGCGGCGCTGTTCGCCGGCGTGCTGCAGATCATGATCGAGCGCGACTGGGTCGACCACTCGTTCATCGAGACGCATACCGTCGGCTTCGAGCAGGTGGCTGAGTACTGCCGTGAATGGACGCTGCCGCGCACCGCCGAGGTGACCGGCGTACCGCGGCGTGCATTGATGCAGGCCGCTGAATGGTGGGGAACGGCCAAAACGAGCTTCCTCTTCCATGCCCGCGGTATCGAGCATCACTCCAACGGTGTCCAGAACTCGCTTGGCACCATCAATCTCGTGCTCGCATCGGGCCGGATCGGCAAGCCGAAGAGCGGCTACGGCACCATCGTCGGCCAGGCCAACGGCCAGGGTGGCCGTGAGCACGGGCAGAAGTGTGATCAGCTTCCAGGCTGGCGCGACATCAGCAATCCCGAGCACCGGAACTACATCGCCGGCGTGTGGGGGATCGACGAGCAGGAGTTGCCCGGTCCGGGCGTTGACGCTTACGAGTTGTTCCGCAAGATCGATCGCGGTGAGATCAAAGGGCTGCTGTCGATCTGCTTCAATCCGAAGGTCTCGCTGCCGGACAACACTTTTGTCACGCGCTGCCTCGAGAAGCTCGAGTTCTACGCCGCCATCGACTTCTTCCTGAACGACACCGCCTGGCACGCCGACGTCGTCCTGCCGGGGAGCCTGCATGAGGAAGACGAAGGCACCGTGACGCAGGTAGAAGGGCGCATCATCAAGATCAACAAGGCCGTGGACTGTCCGGGCGACGCGCGCGAGGATTGGCGCATCATCCAGGACATCGCGCAGGCGCTCGGCCGCCCGCATGGGTTCACCTTCACCGAGCCGCGTGAGATCTTCGAGGAATTGCGCGTCGCCAGCAAAGGCGGGGTCGCGGACTACTCGGGAGTAACTTACGAGAAGATCACGCAGCACTTCGGGGTCTTCTGGCCGTGCTACAGCCAGGACCCCCGGACGGGTGCGGCGCTCGATGACCATCCAGGCACACCGCGGCTGTTCGAGCAGGGCAGCTACAATCCCGTCGCCAAAGGGAGTGGACCGTTCTACTTCCCTGACGGCCGCGCGCGGTTCAATGTCGCCGACTATCGCCCGCCGGTGGACGATGCGAGCGAGGAATATCCGATTTACCTGACAACGGGCCGGGTCGTTAGTCAGTTCTTGTCCGGTACCCAGACGCGCCGCATCGGACCGCTGGTCAAGCAGTACCCGGAGCCGCGGATTGAGATGCATCCGCGGCTGGCGGCGAAGCTCGGGATTGCGGAGGGCGACTGGACGACCGCCGAAACTCGCCGCGGGACCATCACCCTGAAGGCACAGGTGGTCACCACGATCCGCCCGGACACGATCTTCATCCCGTACCACTGGGCCGGCCGGAAGAGTGCGAATCAGTTGACCGTTGCCGCACAGGATCCGATCAGCAAGATCCCGCAGTACAAGGTGTGCGGCTGCCGCGTCCGAAAGGCGGACGCACCACCGGATTACGAGACGGTGCTCGAGCCGCAGCAATAGACGGGCAGGACGTTGACATGGCCAAGCCGGACTACCTGCACTTTTTCATCGATCCGAATCGCTGCATCGGCTGTCAGTCATGTCTGCAGGCGTGCTCGGAGTGCGACACGCATCGTGGCGAGTCGATGATTCATCTCGAATACGTGAACCGATCGGAAAGTGTGCAGACCGTGCCGGTCGTCTGCATGCACTGCGAGCAGCCCACCTGCGCGGAAGTCTGTCCGGCGGATGCGATCAAGCGCACCGGCGACGGCGTGGTGCAATCAGCCAGGAAGCCGCGTTGCATTGCCTGCGGCAACTGTGTCGTTGCCTGCCCGTTCGGTGTGCCCGAACTCTACGAAGACCGCAAGATCATGATGAAGTGCGACATGTGCTACGACCGGACGAGCGTCGGCAGGAAGCCGATGTGCGCCACGGTGTGCCCGAGCCAGGCGCTCTTCTTCGGCACGCGCGAGCAAATCGAACAGTTACGTCCGCGCTCCACGCCGGTCAACACGTTCCAGTTCGGCCACCAGACGATTACCACGCAGGTCTACGTGATGGTGCCGCGCAACCTGGCAATCACTGCCCCGCACGTCGATGTCACTGCCGCCATGGATGAGCGGCCCCGGAACCGTGCCGTGTCGCTCAAGGTGGTGAGCACGCCCGACGGTGTGTCAGACGAGAGTGATCCTTATGCCGAGGTCGAGGTTTAGCGATGGCAGATGCCCGATCCGATCCCCGCCGACCAGTCGATCCAGCGATCAACTCGCCAGGCCGTGAAGGCCTAACCGGCACGGCAACCGCCAACCTCTATGCACCTGGCTTCGAGCGCGAGCAGATCACAATCGCACCTGACTTCACGCCGGCCGGTGTCCAGCCAGCCTGGCGGCAGGATTTTCCGATCGACTGGCCGCAGGACCTGTACGTCGAACGCCGGGACTTCATGAAGTTCCTCGTCTTGACCAGCGCCGCGTTCACACTTGGGCAGGTGTCGATTGGCATTCAGAACTGGTATCGAAAGCGCAGCGGTCGACCGGCCATGCAGCGGATCGCGTCCGTCGACGATCTCGCGATCGGCGGGGCAGTTGTCTTCACCTATCCGAACGAGCGCGAACCCTGTCTCCTCGTGCGGCTGACGACGAGCGACTTCGTCGCTTTCAGCCAGCAGTGCACGCACCTGTCGTGTGCCGTGATTCCACGGCCGGCCGAGGGCAGCTTCTATTGTCCCTGTCACGAAGGACGATTCGATCTGCGAACGGGCGTGCCCACCGCTGGGCCGCCGCGCCGGCCGCTGACCCGAGTCGTGCTCGACATCAGGGGACAAGACATCTACGCCGTAAGCGTCGAGGAGCGGACGACATGAGTCCCTCGCCGAAGCGGCCAGTCAGCCGCGACCAGCGGACCACGCTCATTTCCGGGATGCTGGTTTTCGTCCTGATCGTTGTGATCCTCCAACTCTGGCTGCTGACCGCGACCATGAACGCGTGGCTCGGAGGTGATGACGCCGTGGTGTGGCCGGCGGCGGCCGTCAGCGCCGGCGGCCTGGGGTTGAATCTCGGATTGCTGGTTTTCCTGGGCAGGATCGAACGTACGCGGATCGGGGAGTAGAACGCCATGGCGAGTACGCCGCGTGTACGGACTGCCCACGGCAGCCGTGCGCGGGAATTGCGTCAGGCGTCAAAATCTCCAATGGCGGGACCACTCGACTCCCCTAAAATGCGCCGCTTTACGGCAGTCGCGCGACTTCCGCCCGTGCTTCCTTGAGAACTGGAATCCCCGGATCGGCATCCTTCCACAGCGCCAGGAGATCGTTGTAAGCGCTTTGCGCCTTCACGGTAGCGCCCGCGAGCACGAGAGCTCGCGCCAGTTGCAGACGCGCCATCGCGTCCATGGGATCGACGAGAACCATGCTGCGATGATCGAGGATGCGCTGGAACTCGCCGACAGCTTCGGCGGGTTGACGGGCGGCGAGGTACGCCAGTCCGCGAACATAGATGGGATACAGGCCGCCGAAACGTCCGATGAAGCCGACACGCCCAAGCGCGAGATCGTAGCGCGAGGCGGTCTGCAGCGCTTGAATCGCCGCGGCCGCATCAGGAGTGGGCGTGTTCAATGAGAACAGGGCCCGCAACGTCGGCAGATACATGAATTGCACCGACGTATCCTCAGGGAACTCCCGCGCGAGACCGTCGGCGAGGGCTCGCGATTGCGGCAGATCACCTGCGAGGGCAAGTGCGAACGCCGCGGCATAGTCCACTTCGCGACCGCCCCGTCCGAGCTCGAGCGCCCTGATGGCGCTGTGCCTCGCGGCGGCCGCATTCCCATAAAACGCTTCCCACACGGCGGTGCCCGCTTCGAACAAGCCGGCCCGTTCGCGTCGACCGGACTTCTGCGCGATCTGGACGGCGCCCTCGGCCATCCGTCTCGCGTCCTGCAACTGACCCGAGCGAGCCAGGGCGAGCGCCTCTATATTAGAGATGCTGTCTTCCGTGGTGGGACTCTTCCGGGCCGCTGTCGCCGTCCGCCTGAGTTCGTTCTCGTTACCCGTCAAGAAGGCAACGAAATACTGGGTCTGCAGCAACGAGGCGGATTCCAGCTTGCGCTCCGCCGCGAGTCGGACCGTCAGCAAGGAGTCATCAAGGCGATTCAGCAGGAGCTGATTGAATGCCCTGTTGCCATACGCCGGGTTCGAGTCGGGATCCAGCGCGATGGCCTTCTCGGTCTCGGCGATCGCCAACTCATGTTGGCCGGTGCTCATCAGGGCGAGACCCGCACTCAACGTGTGTGGCGTCGCATCGCGCGGATAGCTCTCGGCCCACGTTTCCAACGTTCGTCGCTCTCGTTCCAGGTTCCCGGTGAAGTCGCGGTCGTACAGCGTGTCGATCCAGAAGCGCTCGGCGTCGCTGGCCCGATTGCGCAGCTGGTAGGCCTTCTGCAAGCTTTGTCGCGCGAGCGCCGACTCTCCCATGTCGCCGTAGCGGAACCCGACCTGCGCATGGGCCAGCGCAAAATCGGGATCGATAGCGACCGCACGTTGACCCAGCGCCAGGGCACGTACCAACGAGCCGGCAAGGGCCGCTTTGAATCCGGCGCTGTGGGCCTGCAGCGCTTCGAGCGACGAGGTCGTCGCTTCGAGCGGCGTCGAGTATCTCTCAATGGTGGCGAGCGATTCGCCAATTCGCGTTCGGAACCGAGTCGCCATCTGGCTGAGCGTGCTCAGAACATCTTCTTTCCGCGATGCCTGTGCCTGCTCGTCGGCGAGGATGTCCCCGGTCGCGCAGTTGGTTGCGTGCAGCCCGAGGACGTACTGACTGCCAAGCGCCGCAATCGATCCCTCCAGGAGCGCCGCGCTGCCCGTCCGAACGCACACAACCCGCGCAACGTCGGGGGTCAGTCGTGCATCCGCCGGCTGGTTCATCAATGGCAGCGTTCTTCGGATGCGTTCGTCGGAGATGAGACGCAGGAACGGCGACTGCTGAAGCTGCACCGCGAGTCCTTGTCGGAGCGTGTCGTCGAACACCGGGTCGCCCGTCGTGTTGGTGAACTCGCCGAGCACGATCGTGTCCTTGTCGGTGAGCGGCGCAGGATGGCGGTCATAGATCACGCCCGCGACGACGGCGGTGACGACGACGGCCGCCGCGCCGATCGACGAGCCACCGCGCGCGCACGACGCCCGGGCGTCGCGTGCGGCGCCACCGTGGCGCCTTGCCCGCGTCGCAGACGTTCGAGATCGGTGCGCAGGTCGGCGGCGTGTTGATATCGAAGTTCGCGCTCACTCTCGAGACACTTCGAGATGATGCGCTCCAGCTCCGGCGATTCCTCGACGCGCAGCCGGACGACCTGCGAGGGCCGCGTCCCCTTGACCATTTCGTAGAGCACCAGGCCGAAGCTCCAGATGTCGGCGCGGTGATCCACGGCCTCGCCGCGGGCCTGCTCCGGCGCCATGTAGGCGGCTGTTCCCATCACGACACCCTGCCGGGTGCCGGCCATCGTGGTCACGTCCGCCTGCGGTGTGCTTGACGCTCGCATCTTGGCGAGGCCGAAATCGAGTACTTTCGCGCGATCGCGCGCGGCGATGAAGATGTTGGCGGGTTTGATGTCGCGGTGGATGATCCCCGCACTATGCGCGGCGTCCAGCGCGTCGGCAATCTGGATGCCCACGTCGAGCAGCGTGTCGAGGCTCAGCGCACCCGCGGCGAGCCGGTCCTGCAGCGTCGTGCCCTCCAGATACTCCATGGCGATGAACGCGCGTCCGTCCTGCTCGCCGACGTCGTAGATGGTGCAGATGTGTGGATGGTTGAGCGCCGACGCAGTCCGGGCTTCGCGCTGAAAGCGGCTCAGGGCCTCGGCATCACTCGCCAGATCTGCGGACACGAACTTGAGCGCAACGGGACGGTGAAGCCGCGAATCTTCGGCCTTGTACACGACGCCCATCCCGCCGCCGCCGAGCTTCTCGATGATGCGGTAGTGCGAGAACGTCTGACCGATCAGCGGATCGCCGCCGGCCTGACTGCCGTCGTCGCTGCGCTCTACGGCGAGCTCGCGTGCGGCGAGATCGATCGCCGGAGCGCCGAGGAACCTGTCGGCACGGTCGTGTGCGGCGAGCAGCGAACGGACGTCGTCTTCCAGCCGTTGGTCGCCGCCACACACGTTGCGAAGATAGGCGTCGCGCTCTACCGCGGGAATGTCGAGCGCGGATTGCAGCAGCTGATCGACGTGATTCCAGCGGTCATTGTCCATTGGCGGTCGGGCCGGCGAGCTCTCGATACAACCAGGCTTTCGCGCTTTTCCACTCGCGCATCACGGTGATCGGCGAGACGCGCAGCACTTCGGCGGTTTCCTCGACGCTCAGGCCGCCGAAGAAGCGCAGCTCGACGACTTTCGCTTTGCGCGGCGCCCGCGCCGCCAACGCGTTCAAGGCATCGTCCAGGGCCCCGAAATCATCGGAGCGATCGACGCAGATAACAGCCTCGGCATCGAGCGAGACATGCTCGGCGTTCGCGCCCCGCTTCGCATTGCGCCGCCGCGCCTGGTCGACGAGGATGCGGCGCATGGCCTGCGCCGCTGCCGCCATGAAATGCGCCCGGTTCTGCCAGTGCATGCGTTTGTAGTCGACCAGCCGCATGTAGGCCTCATTGACCAGCGCCGTCGTCTGCAGGCTGTGGCCGGCGCGCTCGCGCCTCATGTAGTGGTGCGCCAGACGACGGAGCTCGTCGTGAACGATCGGCATCAGGAGGGCGAGCGCACGCTGGTCCCCGTCGCTCCACGCTCGGAGAAGCGAGCTGACGTCGCCTGGAACCGGTTCATCCGTGCTTACGCCGCGATGCATCGTGCCGCGTCGGATTATATATGCGGCCTTCTCCTTTTCTTCGACTGATAGCGCCGTCGCGGCTTTTGCGCCTATCTGAGTAGAGAGCCCGACTGACGTCACGGACAGCGTCGATGCTCGGGCGGATCTGGCCGCTGCCCGTGCCGACCGGCTGACCGGCGTGCGTGACCGGAGACGGTCGGCGAAAAGAGCCGGGAGCGCGAAGTGTCCGCGCCCGATTGAAGCGCATCAAATCGGAATTGTCGGTTTACAGGAGGTCCAACATGTCAAATGTGTTTAGTCGCGCGTGTACCTTGTTCGTGGTGGTTGGGGGATTGGGGATTGGAGCTTGCGCATCGCCGTCGACGCCGAGCGCCATACCGTTGGCAGGGGACGTTGGCTCTGGGCTGACGGCGATCTCCCCTGCAGTTACGGACACGACGCTCGTGAATACCGGTTGGACCTGTAGAGCGCCCACACCCAGCCTGACAGTCTGCGCACCTCCAGGCCTGGGCTTTCCTCCCAGGCCGCCCATTCCCAACAATGGAGGAGCACCGAGTTACACCGTCTGGGCATTCGTCAACCACCAGTTCGACCATCGCGTAAAGTTTCTACGTCCTGACCTCTATCGGGGCCAGCCATGCCTGGGTGATGAGCCCTGGACTTTGTTTGCGCCAGTCAACTACTACGAGTGCATCGACCCGGCCCGATAGGGGAACGCGCGTTCGCGGTGGCGTCGGTCAAACGGAGAGAACGTTTGGCCGGCGCCATTTCAATTTGGGAAATCAGTCCTTCATGACCGTCCCACGCTCGCGCCGACGCTGACGAGCAGCTCGTCCAGTTGTTCGAACGTCTCGCTGAACCCACCTGTACTCCCGGAGGCGATGGCATCGTCGAGCGCTTCCTTCGACGGGTAGAGGTCGTGGATCACGACCAGGGTCTCGGCACCTCGTTCTTCAAAGGTCACCGTGGTGACGGCCCCGGCTTCGCCACCTTCGTCATTCGTCCAGACGAGGCGGGAGTGCGGCATCACTTCGTTGTACCGGCCGAAGAACGCCATGGGCTCCGCGGAGGCAGGGTGGCTGAACACCAAACGGTACGTGCCCCCGACGCGAACATCCATTTCGCAGGACAGCAGGGACAGGCCAAACGACTTCGGTACCCACCACCGCTTGAACAGCTCGGGCCTGGTCCAGGCCTCGAACACGATGCGCGCCGGGCCGTTGAAGGTTCGCATCACGATGAGCTCACGCTCGGACTTCCGTTCCACCGTCGTGCGGTTCTTCATGGGTGTGGGCTCATTTTCTTTTTTTGCGTCCATCGACCTTCTCCTTCCGTTTCAGTTCCTCGACGACCTCGTCCAGTTCGTCGAAGCGTGCGGTCCAGAGCTGGCGGTACCTCTCGATCCACGTCGCCTCTTCCAGCAGTGGACACAGGCCGAGCCTGCAGGTCCGCACGCGCCCGACCTTCTCCGTGACGACGAGCCCCGCCTGCTCCAGGACGCCGACATGCTTCTTCATGCCGGTGAGGGTCATGTGGAACTTCTCGGCAAGGTCCGTGATCGACGCGTCTGCGCGTCCGAGCTGCTCCAGAACGCCCCGTCGGGTGGCGTCCGAGAGCGCGGCGAACGACGCATCCAGGCGGGTTTGTGAATACTGAACCATCTAGTTCAGTATTTATCACACCGATTGGCGGCATGCAAGGGACGTTCACCAGGGGTTCGTCGACTTGCTGCACGGCCGGGCACCGACCTGGTGTCACAGCATCCTCCCTGATTTCGTCTTATGAGTGGAGGCAAGAGAGATCATGAACGCACGAATCAAGCTCATGAACGTGAACCCGGGCATCCTCCACGCGATGCTCGGCCTCGAAAAACAGGTCAGCAAGGGTGGACTCGACAGCACCCTGCTGAACCTCGTCCGCATGCGCGCCTCGCAAATCAACGGTTGCGCCTATTGTCTGGACATGCACAGCAAGGATGCACGTGCAGCCGGTGAGACGGAGCAACGCCTCTACGGCCTCGACGCCTGGCGCGAGACGCCGGTCATGCTCATGCCGGGAGCGCGCCGGTCTCGAATGGACTGAGGCGCTGACGCTCGTCACGGAGGGGCATGTCGCAGACGACGTGTACGAGCGTGTGCGGCAGGAGTTTTCGGAAGACGAGCTTGCGCACCTCAGCCTCGCGATCGTCGCGATCAACGGCTGGAACCGGCTCAATGTCGCCGCCCGTACGGGTACCCGGCGCCTATGTGCCCAACAGCCTTGCGACGCATGCAACGAGCTGATCGCACAGGTTCCGCTGCACGACGGCTGCGGAGTTAGCGCGACCCCACACTGCGCACTGCCCGGAGCCGACTGCCCTATGATCATCTCGTCGTGGCGCTGAGTGGTTCCACGAACGAGCAGCTGATCCCTGGCTCAAGGCAACGCGTTCACGTTCAGACGATGGCGGGTTACAGATGAGAATCGGAATCATCGGCGCCGGCATGATCGGCGGAACGCTGGCGAGAAGGCTCGCGCAGCTCGGTCACCAGATCGCGATCGCAAACTCGCGTGGACCAGAGACGCTGCGCGACTTTGCGTCGGAGGTTGGCGCAACCGCGGTAACGGCACTCGACGCTGTGCGTCGCGGGGAGATGTGGTCATCGCTATTCCGCAGGGCGGAGTGCCCGACCTGCCCAGCGGTCTCTTTGCCGGAGTGCCGGACGATGTCGTCGTGATCGACACAGGGAATTACTATCCGAGTCGTGACGGTCGCATTGCCGCGATCGAGCAGGGACAACCGGAAAGCGCCTGGGTCGCCGACCAGATCGGCCGGCCGGTGATCAAGGCCTTCAACAACATCTACTTCAAGAGCCTCCTTGACAATGGCCGCCCGAAAGGCGCGCCAGACCGCATTGCGCTTCCAATCGCTGGCGATCCGTTCGAGGCGCGCGCCAGGGTGTTGCACCTGGTCGACGAACTCGGCTTCGATCCGATCGATGCGGGCGGGCTTGACGAGTCGTGGCGCCAGCAGCCGGGCACGCCCTGCTACGCGCGCGACAACAATGCTGCGCAGCTGAAGGCGGCGCTCGCTTCAGCCGTGCGGAGCCGCGTGGCTGAGTATCGTAAGGCGGCCGACGATGCGGCGAAAGCGTTCTTCCGTGCCGAGCCCGGTCGGTGAGCGCGGCGCTTGTTTGACGGACTGGGGGAGAGCGAGGGATGCTCCTCATAGGTCCCGACCGACGGCACGCGTAAGGTCACCCGTGCTGCAAGCCCGGAGTGGTGAGGGTCCGGATGCGGTCGGTTGAATATTCCGCACGATTGCGCGTTTTCCCGTTCGTGCAGACCAGCGGCACGGCAATCTTGCCCCGGCGAAACAGTGCGTAGTGCTGGCACGCAGCCTGCGTCATTACCACGGCGATGCCGCGAGTCTCGAACCACGTCGCCCCGCGTGGCCTCGTCGCGATCGCGCGTCACTACATAGGTGACGTCGTCTACGGCGCGAATGATGGACTGGTCACGACGTTCGCGGCAGTCGCGGGGGTCGAGGGAGGTGCGCTCAGCCCGGCTGCGGTGCTGATCGTCGGCATCGCAAACCTCGCCGCTGACGGTCTCTCGATGGGCATCGGCAACTACCTGGCACTTCGCAGGCGCGAGCATGCCCGCGAGGCGGACAACCTGCCCGAAGAGGAGTCGGAACCCGCGCGTCACGGCGTCGCCACGTTTCTGGCGTTCGTGGTGGCGGGTACTGTTCCACTGCTGCCCTATGCGGCAGCCGTGCGTGCCCCGTCTCGCGGATGGAGTTCGGCCGCGTTGACGCTCGCTGCCCTGTTCGCCCTCGGCGCCGCGCGTGGCGTCGTCACGCGGCGGACATGGTGGACAACAGGGCTCGAGGTTCTGGTGCTGGGTGCGTTGGCAGGCGCCGCGGCCTACGGCGCGGGTGCGTTCGTCTCTCGCCTGCTCATGCGATCCTGATAGTGCTGGTCCGATTCTGATAGCCTGCCGTGACGCAAGGCCACACCTGCCGAAGCCGCGGTAAATGATGCGTGTCCTGTCGCTCCCGTTGCACGTTCGTAGCTCGCATCATCGCTCCCGGTGATGCAACGCACGAATGTAGTTGGCGCGCTCGAAGACCCCTGGATCCGCGACGGCCCTCAGGCTGACACGGCCCTGCATCGCCCCAATGGACGGGACAGTGTTCTGCTCCATCCACGCGATCAGCTTCTCGCGCATCACGTTCAAGTACTGCGGTCCATGACGCAGAAGCGCGGACACCATCTGCACGGCATCCGCACCGGCGAGAATGGCCTTGACGCCATCGTTCCACGTTTCCACGCCACCGGTGACTGCCAGCGAGGGTCGGATGCGGCCGTGAAGAATCGCGAGCCACCGCAGGCGAAGCTGGAGTTCGGCGCTTCGCGACAGTTCGAGCGACGCGGCAGCGGTCATCGTCCGCGTGTCGATGTCGGGCTGATAGAAGCGATTGAACAGGACGAGCGCGTCTGCGCCCGCGAGATCCAGCGAGTGAGCCACGTTGCCGAAGGCCGTGAAGAATGGTGACAGCTTGACGGACACCGGGATGCGCACCAGACGCTTGAGGTTGGTGACTGCACTGAGGATCTCTCCTTCGACCGCTGCCGCCGACGTCGAAAAGTCGGTCACGACCTGGTAGAAGTTGATCTCGAGGGCGTCGGCGCCCGCCTCCTCCAGCAGGCTCGCGCTCTTGAGCCACTCCCCTGCATTCGTCCCATTCAATGACGCGATGACCGGCACCGCAACTGCGGCCTTGACACGTCGCAGGTGGTCGATGTGCTCGTCGGGCGAAAACGGGTATGCGGAGGAGCGGCGGGAATGCCGCGAGCCGTTCAGCGAACTGCGCATCCTCGTCGGGCAACCCGTGGATCCGTCCGTCCCGCGCATCAGTGATCTGCTCCTCGAAGAGCGAGTGGAGCACGATTGCCGAGGCGCCTCCGTCCTCGAGCCGTCTCACGCCATCGAGATCCGCGCTGAGCGGCGAGGCTCCTGCCATGAACGGGTGGCGCAGGGCCAGGCCCATGTACTGCGTACGCGTATCCACTGCAGACGCTGCTGGCAGTTTCTCGGGCGGCATATGCACTCTCCCTTGGCGGACCCCGCAATCTCGGCGAACTACATTGCAGCCGCTGCGGTGACCCGCTTTGCACTGGTCATGGTCCGGCGATCCGGATACAAGGCCACCTTCAGCACGCCGTCGCGCTGCTGGCTGAAGAGATCGAAGGCCTCCTGAATGTCGTCGAGCGCGAAGTGGTGCGTGACGAGCGGCGTCAGATCCACGCGCCGGTTGTCGATCATGGCCATGAGTCGCCGCATCCGCTCCTTGCCGCCGGGACAGAGGGTGGTGACGATCTTCTGATCGCCCAGTCCGGCGTAGAGCGCCTCGTACGGCGCGACCAGCTTTCCCGAGTACACGCCGAGGCTCGAGAGCGTTCCGCCTGCGCGGGCGTCCGGCACCAGCAGGTACTCGGCCCAGGCGCCGTTGATGGTGTTGCCGAACCGCCAGCCGCCAAGCGGCCCGCCGCACTGCGAATAGGCGCCGTTGAGGCAATAGAAGCACTGACCACACGGAGTGATGGCGCCGACAATCACGCGCTGACCCACCTGATAGAACTCGTCGAGTCCGGCGCCGAGCGCGTCGATGACGCCGACCGGTTCATGGCCGAGCACCAGCCCGGGCCTCACCGGATACTCGCCGCGGACAATGTGGACGTCAGTGCCGCAGATCGTCGTCATCGTGATCCGGATGACGGCCTCCCCGGCACGGGGCGTGGGCTTGTCGACGTCTTCGACGGCAATCCGGTCCTTACCCTTGAACACGACCGCCTTCATCGTCGCCATCGCGTCCTCCAGTCACCCTCTGCGCCGACGGTCCGTCCAGACCGCGCCATGCTGTTGATTGGCCTGGGCGAAATTCCCTACGAGCTGCGAATAATTCCGCTGGCCGCGTGCTGCGGTTCGCCGAAATCCGTGCAGTCGGTGAACGGCATTGATTCGGGAAGGACGAGAGCAAGTCACGATCCGACGCGAGTCGCCTCAGACCTTCAGCGACCCACGGAATCCCCGGGCGGCGTAGTAAGACTCCGCACCGTTGTGGTAGGTGAAGACGTGGTCATACCGGCGATCACAAAAAATCGCGCCGCCGAGTTTTCGAATCGCAGCCGGTGTGTCGACCCAGCTTGACGTCTTCGTATCGAACTCGCCGATGGTCTGCAACTCTCGATATTGTCCCTCCGTGAGAAGTTCGATGCCCATGGCGCTCGCCATCGCAACAGCGCTGTCTCCGGGCTTGTTCTCTTTCCTCGCCTCCAGCGCTTCGCGGTCGTAGCACACACTTCTCCGCCCTCGGGGACTCTCTGCCGAACAATCGTAGAAACAGAATTCGCCAGTTGCCTTGTCCTGTCCTACGACGTCCGGTTCACCGCCAGTCCTTTCCATTTCATGGAGTGACCACAGTTTGTCGGTATTCGCCTCCAGCTTTGCCTGGACTTTCACCCAATCGAGCCCTTGATGGCGGCTCACGTGCTTGTCGAAGCGCGCCTTCAAGACGCTGAGCAGTTCGGCCTGCTCGCTGCGTGACAGCGTCTTCTTCTGCTGAGTCATCCTGTTCATGCCGCGTTCACCTCAATGGAGTTGATTTGTTTGCGACGCTACCAGATGAACGGCAGCAGACGGAATCGCACGCGGCGCTGATACTCCGTGTACCCGGGCAATTCCTCCGCGAGCAGCCGCTCCTCGTCGAGGAGCCTCCAGACGAGGAACGGCATCATCAGCACCAGCGCCAGCAGCCCGCGGTACGAACCGAGCGCCAGCGGCGTGCCGATCAGGTACACCAGGGCACTCGCATACATCGGATGCCGGACGATGGCGTACGGGCCGGTTGTGATCACGCGCTGGTCTTCAACCACCTGGATCGTAGCCGAGGTGAACGTGTTCTCTCGATACACGCGCGCAACGAAACCGAAGCCGAGCACGAACAGCACGTCGCCGATGATCACGACGGGGAGGGGCACGTGAGATCGCGTCAAACGAAACTCGAGCGCCGGGACGACGAGCAGGCCGACAAAGCCGAGCGAGGCGCCGGCCATGATGAATCGCTGCAGGGGACGGCGTTCCGCCACGGGGCCGCCGGTCAGGCGTCGCTCCAGTAAAGCAGGGTCGCGACGCAGGAGATCGAGCGTAATGGCAGCGGACAATCCGAAGAACAGCACCAGGTACACCCACGCCTGCCAATACCGCACCGTTCCCGCGCAGATGAACAGCAGCAGGCCCATGATCAGGACCAGCGCGGCAAGACTCAGCCATGCACGCAGGTTGAGAGTGGCCATGCGGTGTCACCAGGTATGGCGTTCGCCGTAGCGGCACTCGCCGGCAAGGGGGTCGGAGAGCGCGTGATCGTCATGAGACCGCCGTCCGACGTTCTGCCGCACGCTTCAACGGTTCGATGACGTAGCGCCGCATTCTCGCGCGTACGAGCGGCTTCAAGATCGGTTCCGCAAGCGCATACGGCCACTTGATGCGCACCGCCGCGGTCAGCGTGTAGCGCATGCCGTCGCGCTCCGGAATGAAGCGGTTCACGAATGTCGCATCGTAGCGGCGCTTGAACTCACGCAGCTCGATCTCGGTCAAAGATACGCGGCGCAGCAGATTCGTGACGTGTCCCGCCACGTGGACGACGTCGACGACCACGGCGTCCGCTTCGCGGCGGATCACCCGCGCAGAGCGGATCGTGCCGGCAAAGATTGACGGCCAGTTCTCCGGATCTTCGTAGAGCGCGCGAACGTGGCCGGCGGGCGCGTTCACGTGTTCGCTGATCGTGGCGTGAATCATCGGTCGTCCCCCGTGCAGCCTCGTAGCCGCCGCGACATCACACGGGCCCACGCACCCGGGTCGGCCACTGCCCTTGCGAGCGGTCCTGAATATTGCGACGCTCGGTGCGTGCGTCGGGTTCCGCCTTTGCGGTGCCGCATGCGCAGACGCGGCTGATCGTGTCCAAAGCGGCGGTTGGAGTATCGGGTTCCAACGATCATTCCCAGCACGGGCGTATGGCGCTTGATGCTAGAGCACGGCGATATGCAGCTCGCGCAGGCGAACAGGATCTGCAATGACCTCAACCTTCGTGACCCTGCCGCTCGCGAAGGTAAAGGTCAGCACCCGGGACAGCTTGCCGCCCGGCGCGAGGATCAGTCCGACCGATCCGTCGATGATCGCCGGCTCGACGAATCGCAGCCCGCGCGAGAGCGCGATGAACTGGTGCGCCCAGCGGGACGCGCCCCTGACCTCGCGCGCCATCCCGGCCTCCTCGGGCGGGGCGTCGATGCGAGCCGCGGCATCGATGCGAACGACCGCGTCCGGGTCGAGGACGGCGAGTAGGCCCTCGAGGTCGCCTGCGCGCGCCGCGCTCAGAAACGCCTCCACTATTTCGCGCTGACGAGCCCTGCCGGCTTCCGATGGTGCCCGCACGCCGCGTACGCGCCGACGCGCGCGGCTCGCCAACTGCTTCGCCGCGGCGGGCGACCGTCCGATGATGGAACCGATCTCGGCGAATGGCAGGGCGAACAGATCGTGCAAGACGAACGCAAGGCGTTCGCCGGGCGTCAGCGTCTCGAGTACGACGAGCAGCGCGACGCCGACGGAGTCCGCGAGCACCACCTCGCCTTCGGGATTGGCGCCCGGACCGCTCATCGCGCTCGGCTCGGCGACCTGTGCCGACATCGGCTCTTCGCGGCGTGACTTCCGCGACCGCAAGATGTCCAGACATACGCGCGAGACGACGGTCGTCAGCCAGCCGCCCAGGTTGTCGACCGTGACCGCGTCGATGCGGTTCAGGCGCAGCCACGCCTCCTGCACGGCGTCCTCGGCCTCGCTCAGCGATCCGAGCATGCGATACGCGACTCCACGGAGCCGAAGGCGGTTCTCCTCGAACCGTTCGGTCAACCACGTCTGCTGGTCCATGTTACGTTCCTGCCCTCTACTCCGTCATACCTCTGACGAATGACAGCCGGTAGAGGTGACAGGAGGATGCTATGCAGTCGCGAAAACCCGCAACACCGATGATTCTCCCAGCAGCGACCCAGGCGCAGCTCGAGCCGCGCAAGCCGTACCATCGCGCGCGGACCGCAATATGCGTCATGGCCGGCGGGTGCCTCCTCGCGGCGACACCGGCGAGTGCCGCCAGTGGTATCGGCCTCGGCACCGGGCGAGTCGTGCCGGCCGTTGCCGCGATAGTGGGGCTGATCGGCATGGTCCTCGGTGGGCTGGCGGTGGCCCGCGCCGCCCGTCGCATCGGCCCCGGCAAGGGACGACGCGGAGCTGTCGCAGCTGCCGTCGCGGGGTTGATCAGCGTGGTCGTCGGCGGGCTGCATGCCGCGAACGCCGCCGGCGGTATCGGCACCGGCAACGGACTCGCCGGCGCCATCGTCGCAATGGTGGTTGGGTCGATCAGCATGGGCCTGGGTGGGCTGGCTCTGACGCGCTCCCGACGCACCGCTGACCGGCTGACCGCCTGAGGCAAGACATAGTCGCGCCACACGTCTCAACGGCCCGAGACGTCGCTCGTAAACATGACGAGCCCGAGTGTCACCGAGACAGTGACGATCGTTCAGACGCCGCCTTGCCGTCCAGGGTGTATGAACCGCCTCCCCAGAGGCTGTCCACATCCACGGACGCAGACTTCGACTTCGACGGATTCACCGGCAGCTTGTAGCGAATGTGCCAGCGGCTGTCCGTCAGCTGTCCCTGGAGCCACTGCGCTGGACATCTTCATGTCCGGATCGCGATATACGAACGTGTCAACGCCAGGCGCCGAGAATCGAAGCTGCGTGGGTTTCGGGATTGATCTCGAACCTGGCCGCGCCATCGCTGACCACATACGTCCACTCGGGAAGAATCTCCGGGACGGTGTCGGACGGCGGGCGGCGGATGTGGGTCGCCTGCTCCCATGAATACGCGAAGCCGAGGAGATCGCTCTCGGTGAACTCGCGCCCGAGGAACTCCATGCCGACCGGAATGCCGTCCGCAGTGAAACCGGCCGGCACTGAAATCGCCGGCAGCCCCGACTGCGCGCTTACACGGCAGTTGCTGCCCGGCTGATTGGTGGACGGGAACCGGAACCGGCTTCTGTCGAATCGTCGGATACACCAGGCCATCGAGGTTGTTGGCATTCATGGCGTCCACGAGCGCCTGCTTGAAGACCTCGCGCCCGGCAAGACGGTCCTGATACGCCGGCAGCGACGTGTTCAGGGCGAGCGCATTCGTCAGCAGGGTCTGCAGTGTCGGATGGTACAGGCCCGAGTTGACGATGTCCTGCAGCGTCTTGAACGGCGCCGCTGGAGTCGCGGCCAGATACGCGTCGAGGTTCTCCTTGAACTCGTAGGCGATGACCGACGTGTTGCTGACCGTCGCGTAGTTGGGAATCGCCACGTCGACGACGGTCGCGCCGAGGGCCTCCAATTCGCCTCTCGCCGCCAGGATGACGTCCGCGACTTCCTGGTCCTCCGGCGTGGTCACCAGCGCATCGGTGAGCAGCCCGAAGCGCGCACGCTTCAGCCTGCCGGCCCTGAGGGCGTCTGTGTAACTGCGTGGCGTGTGGTCCAGGCTGATCCCGGTCGCCGGATCATTCGGATCGAAGCCTGCCGTCGCGTCGAGTACAACGGCGATGTCCTCGACTGATCGTGCAAGCGGTCCGCCGACGTCCTGCGTGAGCGCCAGCGGAATGATGCCGTCACGGCTGAACAGGCTCTGCGTCACCCGGAGGCCGACGAGGCTGTTGTGAGACGACGGGATGCGGATGGAGCCGCACGTATCGCTCCCCATGCCGAAGACGGCGAAGTTCGCAGCCACCGCTGCCCCGGTGCCACCGCTCGAGCCGCCAGGATTGCGCGTGAGGTCGTAGGGGTTCAACGTCTGACCGCCCAGCGAGCTGATGCTGGTGATGCCGTACGCGAACTCGTGCATGTTGGTCTTCCCGATGAAGACCGCACCCGCCTCGCGCAGTCGCCGCACCAGGTACGCATCGTCTGGCGGGACGGTGCCCGCCAGCGACAGCGATGCAGCTGCCGTGGGCATGTCGTCAGTGTCGTAGTTGTCCTTCAGCACGACCGGGATCCCGTGCAACGGACCGCGAGAGCCCTGCGTCCGGCGCTCGGCGTCGAGTGCCTGCGCGTCGGCCAGCGCATTCGGGTTCAAGTAGATCATCGCGTTGAGGGCGGGGCCTGTCTTGTCATACGCCGCGATGCGCGCGAGGTACATCTGAACCAGTTCCTCGGACGTGACGGTACCGCTCTCGAGCGCTTTCTGCGTCTCCAGAATGGTCGCTTCCATGAAGCGGAATGGCACCTTGGACTTCGCGAGCACGACCGCTGTCGGTTGTTGCCAGATCAGCGTGGTGCTGCTTGCCACGACCACGAGCGACGCGGCGAGGACGTTGCGGAGTCGGGTCTGACCGGCGGCGCGAGCGAGCGATGGCCAATGCATCAGGACCTCCGTGACGTGGTGACGGGCCCAATGCGCGCAGGATGATGACTGTGCGTGCTGGGTCGTCAGGATCGCGGGCAGTCTAGCGGCGTCGTGCGGCGAACTCAATGCGCATGCGCCGACTCGGAGGCCGGCACTCGGCCGCGATCGAACGTCACCGGCGTACCGCCAACGACGACACGCGTACAGGCCTTGCCGTGGCCAAGAGCGTACTTGACGGTTGGATACATTCGCGCCGCGGTCATCGCAAACGCCAGGCTCACAAGGGCGCGGGGGCCCCAGCGCTTCACGATCGCCTCGCGATACTCATCAGCTGTCGCATCATGCGCGAGCGTGGCGCGCGTGAATCTCCAGACCAGCGCCACGTCGGACGGCATCGCGTCGGGGTTCTCGTCGAGCACGGCGCGCAGAACCGCAGGGCTCACACCGGCACGCTCCGCCATCGTGACGCTGAGTTGCGTGCATGGGCCGCAGTCCTCGTGGCGCACCGCGGTGATGCCGGCGGCGCACCACGCCTCGATCGGGATGTCACGACGGAATCGTCCAAGGGCGTTGGCACGGGCAAAGAGCCACGCGGCCCGAGGACTCGCGTCGATGATGTCGCGCATGTAACTCGCGTCGTAGTTCCAGTCGCGCTCGAACTTGTCGATCGCTTTGCGCAAAGCCCATCTCAGCATGTCCGTGCTCCAGTTCTCCAGTTCCCGGTTCTCCAGTTCTGTAGTTCTCAAACAGTAAGACGGGACAGGGTCTCGGAGTGTGACATCGGCCTCGACCGACCGGCGATGCTGGACACTCCCGCAAAGTACAAGAATCTGGATGGGGGTCTGCGCCGAATGGATTCACCATTCGCGGGCGCTGCTGCATCACCTACAATGGCTAACTCAGCTGATGCGCACGCGTGAGCGGCCCCAGAATTATGCCTTCGCCGCAACGTTCGCACTGGTGGCGCTGGGAACTCGCGCGCTGCTGCAACCGTGGCTCGGGTCTATGCAGCCGTACGCATCCGGCTACGCGGCGATTGCCGCGGCCGTGTGGTTTTTCGGCTGGCGGCCCGGATTGCTGGCAGCGGTGATCTGCTATCTGGGCGGAACGTTCCTGTTCGTGGGACCGTCCGGTCTTGGAGTTCTGACCACGCCGCAGGGCCTCGCGGCTGTCACGGTCTTTTCCTTTTCCGCGGGTCTCATCATTACCATCGGCCATCGCGCTCGACTCGCCGAACGCAAGCTTGCCGAAGCCAATGAACTGCTGCGCGAGACGGATCGGAAGAAGGACCAGTTCCTGGCCACCCTGTCGCACGAACTCCGCAATCCGGTCGGGGTGATCTCCTCGGCCGTGGCCACGCTGGAAACCAGCGAACAGCCCGATGCGCGCGCGCGCGCCACCATCGCCATTCTGGCGCGTCAGGCGGCCCAGATCCGCCGCCTGGTCGACGACCTGCTCGATGTGGGGCGCATCACCCGCGGGCGTCTGGCCCTGCATCCCGAACGGGTGGATGTCCGCACCTGCGTGGAACACGCCGCCGAAGCCAGCCGCGACGCCCTTGCCCGCAAACGGCAAACGCTCGTCACATCGCTGCCAGAGCAGCCGGTGGACTTACGGGTCGATCATGCGCGCATCGTGCAGGTGGTGTCGAACCTGATCGACAACGCCTCGAAGTACATCGCCCGAGCAGGCTGATATCCGCATCACGCTGGTCGACGGTTCAGAGGTCACCATCGATGTGACGGACAACGGGCCAGGGATCGACGAGCAGGTGCTGCCACACGTGTTCGACCTCTTCGATCAGGGAGGGGCATCGGCGTCGGGCGGCCTGGGCCTGGGGCTGGGCCTCTGCAAACGAATCGTCGAAATGCACGGCGGGACGATCGCCGCCGGGCGCAACCCGCTGGGCGAGGGAACCAGCTTTCTCGTTACGCTGCCAAAGACTCCTTTGCACTGTTAATGTGCGTCGGCGATGTCGGGTGTTGCGAGCTTCGCGCGGATGGCGATCGCCTGGGCCGGCAGAAAGGCCGGGATGGTGACGATACGTCGGGTCCAGCGCGCCTGCATCAGTCCCGAATCCGTGTGGCTGTCTTCGGGAAGCAACATGTGCCCGATCTCATGGGCCAGCACCAGCGCGAGCGCCCTGTCCGGGTCGCTCTTGGTATGCCTCGCGTGCTCGACAATGCGCGCATAGAAAATCGACGCCCGTCTCGTGATACGGCTCGCCTTGCCAAACGCGAGCGGATCAGCGAGTCCCACCGCGGTCATGGCCTCCGTGAGGATCACCACATCCAGGTGGAAGTTGCCGTCAGCGCGAGCTTCCCTCGCGTTGCCATCGGTCCACAGGAGGCGAACACCGATTCGTGCGTAGACTCGAGCGGCGAGCGACTCCGCCTGGATGAGTCGTCTGGGGCTCACCTTCTGGTAGTCCCTGACGTGTAAGACCACTGTGGCTACCGTCAACGGTTCGGCCGCCAGAGCTGTCGAGGTGCCGCCGGCAACCGCAATTGCGCACGCCACTGCCGCCCAGGTCCCCGCCATGGTCGGTCCCTCCCTGGCAGAAGAGGCGGGAAACGGGACTCGGAAATGGCACCGTGACCGAGGTGAAGGCGACGACGCCTTGAATTCTTAGAAGTTCTTCGGTGGCTCGTCTTTCCCTTCGGCGTGGTGCTGCTCGACCATCGCTCGCTGGCCAGCCTTCGAGAAGTAGAGCTCCCAGGCGATAAAACCGCCGATGAGCACTACGGCCAGAATCAAGGCAGGAATCACCAGAGCTCCCATAGTGCGATTGAGCTAGCAATCGCCGAGCCGTTGTCAACGGCTCAACCACGGCACCAGTGCCGTGAACGCCATACGCATCTGCTCATAGCTGAAATTCGCGTTGCGTCCACTCGGATTCGGCAGGACGAACACCATCGATCCCTCGAACAGCTCCTGCTGAAGGCCGAGGGACACGGGCATCGCCTGTCGTTTCTGGAACACGAACCGGTACAACGTGACCCCGACAAATGCCACGACCGTGGGTTTCCAGCGGCGCACCTTCATGCGAAGTTGAGCGAGGCCGTCCTCGTACTCGTCACGCCTGAGCGTGTCGATTCCTGGGGTCGGTCGCGGGATGAGGTTGGTGACCCCCAAGCCCCACTCAGGAAGCCTGTGGTCGTCGACATAGGTGATCCGTTCGGGCACGAGGCCCGAGTCGAACAGCAACTTCCAGAACCTGTTCGAGGGACCGGCGAAATGATGGTTGGTCAGGGCAGAGCGGACGCCGGATTGATCCCGACGAGCAGGACGCGTACGCCAGCATGCACACGGTCGGTGAGGCGCAGCGAGGAGATGTCCGGAGCGTCCATGGCGCGGGCCGGCGAGAGTCGCGCGGGAGCGATGCGGTGGCGGGAAGAGCCTCGCGCACGAGAGACCCTTCCCGCTCGAACGTGCAGCCGTACCTACTTGCTTTCCTTGAAGCCTGGCGGGACTGCCACTTCCTCTGCGCTGACCGTGGTGGCAACCTTCAGCGTTTCAGTCGTGGTGGTCATGACCGTGACCCGGTCCTTCGGGCCTGCCGCGGCGGCATCATCGTTCGCTTTCTTCTGCGCCATGCGCTTCCCGAAGCCGCCGATCAGTCCGCTCACGCTGGTCGGAGGCGGGCTGCTGGCCGATTTGGTCTCGCCCGCGGAGTTCTGCTCGGCCGCGATCTGCTCGGCCGACTTCACCGCGTCCATCGTCGTCACGGTAAGGACGGGGGTGCCCTGGAGCTTGCTGCCTTCGGCGGCCATCTTCTCGATCGCCGGCTTCATCATCGGATACATCGCCATGGCCGATGCCATGTCCTGAGGCGAGGCGCCGGAAATCATCGGCCCGTAGAGCGCCTTGGCGTAGCGGATGTCGAAGTCGACCACTTCCTTCATGGCCGGAATCGACGGTGTCAGCCACATGTCGCTGGTGACGACCATGCCGCCACTCTGCTGCAGCGTCTTGCCCTTTTCACGGACCGTGATGGTCATGATCGCCTGGCTGGTGCTGAAGCCGTTGATGTCCTTCTTCTCCCCGGTGTTCTTCACGTCGAAGTCGATTTCGTACTGGGTGGCGTCAGGATCCTGCTTCGCCGGTTCGGCCTTCTTCTCGGACGGCGTTTCCTTCGCCGCTTCCTCCTGCGCTCTCTTGCGCGCTTCTTCCATCTGGCGGCGCACGTCGGCGAAGGTCGTCACCGTGTAGGACTTCTTCTTGATATCGAGGTCGTAGATCTTCTCCTCGGAGAGATCGACGATCTGACCGGTGGTGTCGGTCATCGTCATCTTGCGGTTGCCCTTCACGGCGACCGTCGAGGTGACGCCTTCACGCGCGGCCTTGCCGCCGAAAAAATTCACCACCTTGCCGAGCGCCCCGGCGAGCTGGAATTTCGTTTTCTGGTCGGAACGAACGTCGGCCCTCAGTGTCTGGGTGTAAAGCAGCGCGCAAGACGCCACGAGCACAAGGGCTGTGCGGGAACGAAACATGACAACCTCCGGTCGAAATTCTACACCTGTGCGGCGGGCGCACGACTATCTCTGATGCGGGCAATCACCAGAGTGAAGAGCAACAGCACTGGCGCCCAGGTCAGTGTCAGCGTGATGAACCCCACTCGTTCGTACGCGGCACCCCCGATCGAGGGGCCGACCAGCAGGCCGAGCGCCCATGCGACGTTGTACGCGCCATAGGCGACGCCGAAGGACTGCACGCCGGCGGCGGAGGTCGCGTCGGCCATGTACGACAGCGACGGGGTGATCATGGTCGCCACCGTCACCGTGAAGAGCGCGTTGATGAGCAGCGCGCTCTCGAAGCTGTCGATGCGTGCGAGCACCGGCAGCGTGCACGCCATGCCGACCAGGCCAATCAGCACCAGCCGCCGGCCGCCGGTCCGATCGGCAATGCGCCCGAAGGCGGGATGCAGCACTGCAGACACGATCGATCCGGCGCCAAACACCAGGCCGATGCGCGCCGGACCGAGACCGACCTGCTCGGCGAGAAACAGGGCCAGTGTCGGCTCGAGCATCGCAAGCGTGCCGGCGCCAAGCACCACGGCGGCAATGCAGACCACGACCGCGCGCACACGCAGCAGGTCACCCAGGCTGACGCGCTCACGGACCACCACGTGCGGGGGCGTGGCCATCCATGCGAAGCCGACTGCGCAGGCCGCCGACAGCGCGGCCACGAACAGGTACGGCATCCGAGGGCCGCCCGATTCGTACATCCATCCGCCGAGTGTCGGACCGATCATGAAACCGATCGTCGTGCCCGACATCACGAGCCCCATGACACGACCGCGTTCCTCGGCGGTGTAGAGATCGGCGATCAAGGCGAACCCGACCACCCACGTCACCGCGTCGGCGGCGCCCTGCGCGAGGCGCGCCGCGAACAGCAACGGCAGGGTGTTGGCCACTGCGAACAGCACGGTGGAGAGCGCCAGCCCGATGGCGCCCGCGATGAGCAGGCCGCGGCGGCCGATGCGATCGGATACCGCGCCCATCGGCACGGCTGTCGCAAGGACGCTGACGCCGAAGGCCGCGAACAGGAAGCCGACCATCGTCGGCGACGCCCCGGCGCGGCGGCTCAGATCGGGGAGCACCGGCACGGCGATCGAGTACGCGAGGATGTCGGAGAAGGCAGCCACCGTGACGAGGACCGCCGCTGTCGTGCGACGACGCGCGGAGGGTCACCGGGGCCACCGGGTCAACGCGCCTTGAGCAGGAGACAGCCCAGCGGCGGCAGCGTGAGTCGCAGCGAGTGCGCGAACCCATGGGCACCGATCGGTTCGCTGACGACACCGCCGCCGTTGCCGACGTCGCAGCCGCCGAACATGGCGGCATCGCTGTTCATGAGTTCCGCGTAGTCGCCGGGCGACGGCACGCCGATGCGATAGTCGTAGCGAGGCACCGGCGTGAAATTGAAGGCCATCACGACGAAGTCGTGTGGATCGCGTGCGGTGCGCATCAGCGAGACAACGCTGTTCTCGTTGTCGCTGCAGTCGATCCACCGGAAGCCCGCGCCCGTCGAAGTCCGTCTCGTGGAGTGCCGGCTCGGTGCGCAGCAAGCTGTTGATCTGCTGAACGTAGCGGCGCATGCCGGCGTGCGCCGGCTGGTCGAGCAGGTGCCAGTCGAGGCTGCGATCGTGATGCCACTCGCGTGTCTGACCGAACTCGTTGCCCATGAACAGCAGCTTCTTGCCGGGGTGCCCGAGCATGAAGCCGTACAGGACCCGCAGCGTGGCGTGCTTCTGCCACGCGTCGCCCGGCATCTTGTCGAGCATCGGCCCTTTGCCGTGGACCACCTCGTCGTGCGAGAACGGCAGGATGAAGTTCTCGGAGTAGTTGTAGAGCATCGAGAAGGTCAGCAGCGTGTGCCACCAGCGGCGGTACACCGGATCGATGTGCGCGTATTCGAGCAGGTCGTGCATCCACCCCATGTTCCACTTGTAGGTGAAACCCGAGCCCGCCGAGATGCACCGGACGGCTCACGCCCGGGAAAGGAGGTCGACTCCTCGGCGGCCGTGATGGTGCCCGGATGTTCGCCGTGCGTCAGCGCGTTGCAGCCGGCGCAGAAAATCGATGGCCTCGAGGTTCTCACGGCCACCGAACTGGTTCGGCACCCACTCGCCGGCCTTGCGCGAGTAGTCGAGGTACAGCATCGACGCGACGGCATCCACGCGCAGTCCGTCGATGTGGTACTCCTCGAGCCAGAACAGCGCGTTGGACAGCAGGAAGTTCCGGACCTCGTTGCGCCCGTAGTTGAACACCAGCGTGCCCCAGTCCGGCTGCTCGCCCTGGCGCGGATCGGCGTGCTCGTACAGCGCCGTGCCGTCGAAGCGCGCGAGGCCGTGCGCGTCCTTCGGAAAGTGTCCGGGCACCCAGTCGAGAATCACGCCGATCCCGGCCTGGTGACAGGCATCCACGAAGTACTTGAAATCCTCCGGCGGCCCGTAACGGCTGGTCGGCGCGAAGAACCCGATCACCTGATAGCCCCACGACCCGGTGAACGGATGCTCCATCACCGGCAGCAGCTCGATGTGCGTGAAGCCCATCTCCTTCACGTATGCCACCAGCCGGTCCGCCAGCTCGCGATAGGTCAGCGAGCGGTTGCCCTCTTCGGGCACGCGCGCCCACGATCCGAGGTGGACTTCGTAGACCGACATCGGCCGGTCGAGCCAGACCGCTGTGCGCGGCGCGCGTCGCCATCCACGTCGCATCGTCGCGCCAGGTGTACTGCGACACGTCGCGGACGATGGAGGCCGTCTGCGGCGGAAGCTCGAATGCCACAGCCGAACGGATCGCTCTTCTTCAGCAGATGACCGGCGCTGGTGCGGATCTCGAACTTGTATTTTTCGCCGTCCGGCCAGATCCGGAATGAACAGCTCCCAGACGCCCGACAGCGTGAACAGCCGCATCGGGTGCGTGCGGCCGTCCCACTCGTTGAAGTCGCCGACCACGCTGACGCGCTGCGCGTCGGCGCCCAGACCGCGAAGTGCACGCCGGTGGTCGATGCCGATGGTCAGGCGGTGCGCACCAAGCTTCTCGAAGGCGCGATGATGCGTCCCCTCGCCGAACAGGTGCAGGTCGAAGTCGGTCAGCACGCGGCCGTAGCGATACGGATCGTCCATCTTCGAACGGCGGCCGGCCGTAGGCGTGATCCGCAGGCGATAGTCGGGAATGTCCGGTCCGTCGGCAGCTGATCGCACCTCGAACAGCCCCTCGGCGCTCAGCCGCCGCATCGGCTCGACCGGCCGGTCGTCACGATGCGCAGGTCGATCCTGGCGGCATCCGGCCGCATGGCTCGAATGACGACACTGCCGCTGCCGGTGAGTGGTCCGAGCAGCGAAACGGATCGGGTGCTGCCCGTTGGCGAGCGCGGTGAGCCCGGGTCGAGAGCGGCGTCAGGCATGGAGCAGGACCGGTAAGCTTAGTAAGCATGAATGCACCGATGCACCAATGCAAGGGTGCACGAGGGCAAGAATGCCGAATGCAACGAGGCACGAGCCATAACGCAGCAAGGCACGGCCGCACGTCGACCGGGAAAGAAAAGGGACAGAGCAGGAACGTGCCACCCTGTCCCATGGATCGGCCGGCGACATGGCGCGTTACTGGCGCGATCGTCGCGGTCTTGATGTAGTCGAGCTTCGGGAAATTCCTTCGTCAGGTAGGCGTTGCCTTCGGTCTGGAGACGACCCTGATCCGGGCCCTTGCCGCGCGGCGCGCCTTCGCCGTACCCGTCGTAGATCTTGTCGACCACGTCCATGCCCTTGCGACGACCTCGCCGAACGGCGCGAAGCCCTGCTTGTCGAGGCCGGCGTTGTCGCCGAAATTGATGAAGAGCTGCGTGGTGCGCGTGTTGGGGCCGGCGTGGCGAACGTCGACGAAGCCGCGCTTGTTGCTCTGCTTGACCGGATCGTCCTTGATCTGCGCGCGCGCGCCACGCCGTCTGCACCGCGGGATTGCCGTGGATGCCGAACTGCACCATGAAGCCGGGATCACGCGGAAGAACCGCACGTCGTCGTAGAAGCCGTTCTTGACGAGGTTGTAGAAGCGATCGGCGCCGTTGGGCGCCCAGTCGCGGTGGACGTCGATGACGATCAGCCCTTGCTCGTGTCGAAGTTGACCTTGAACGTGGCCGGCGCCTGTTCGGTGAGCGCATCAGGATTGCGCAACTTGGTGATCTTGGCCACGTCGGCCTGACCGGCAACGACCACCGCCGATGCAAGCATCAGGCTGGCGGCGCCATAAAGCACTCGCGTGAAGTTTCATATGCCTCCTGTTAAGCGTACAACGTTCCTTCACCTGCCAGCACCGCTTCGCCCCCAACCCGAACGCGGTTGATGGTTCCGCCATCGCTGGCGATTGCGATGTGGATCACGCTGCGGCGTCCCATCCGGACACCCTGCACGTTCCTTATGGTATCCGCGTTTGCCGGGTCGATCACACCGTGCGCCACGAGGTAACAGCCGAGCGGACCGGCCGCGCTTCCGGTCGCTGGATCTTCGGTGATGCCGATGCCGGGCGCGAACATGCGGCTGTACACGGTCGCCTGGTCGGCGCCGGATTCGGTGGAGAACAGATATACGGGGACCGCGTCGAGATTCGCCGTCCCGAGCACGTCCGCATAGGCGCGGGCATCGAACACGGCCGCATCCACGAAAGCGCGGGTCGCAAGCGGAACAATCAGGTACGGCACGCCGCACGAGACAAGCTGCACCGGCAGTCCCGTCCGGCTGATCGCCTCGGTCGGCAACCTCAGCGCGATTGCTGCCCGGTCCGAGGCATCGAGCCTGGGACCGAAGGTCGGCGCCAGCTGGGTCATCCATGCGAACGACAGTTCGTCGCCAGTCCATGTGAGATCGACAGGGGTCGGTCCGATTCCAAGGCCGAACACCACGCGCGAGTCCGACGGTCCGATCACGCCGGCGCGCGCCAGCGCGAACGCGGTGCCGATCGTCGGATGCCCAGCCATGGGCAGTTCCGCGCCTGGCGTGAAGATGCGCACACGCACGTCGGTGCCGGACGCTTCCGGCTGCAGCACGAACGTGGACTCGGAGAAGTTCATCTCTTTGGCGATCGTCTGCATCTCGCCGGAGGTGAGCCCGCGGCCGTCCAGGAACACGGCGAGCTGGTTGCCTCCGAAGCGTCGGTCGGTGAAGACGTCGAGGTGCAGATACCGGTATGATCGCGGCATTCGACCCTACGAACTGGAGAGCATATCAATGTTGCATGCGCATTTCACGACGACGGAAGGCAGCTTCAAAGTGCGGTTGTTCGAGGCGGAAGCACCTGACACCGTCGCGAATTTCGTGGGCCTGGCCGAGGGAACGAAGGAGTTCGTGGACCCGGCACCGGCCAGAAGAGCAAGCGACCCTTTTACAACGGCCTGATCTTTCACCGGGTGATTGCGGACTTCATGATTCAGGGCGGCGATCCGCTGGGAACGGGTACCGGCGGCCCGGGCTATCGCTTCGCGGACGAATTCCATCCCACGCTCAAGCACGCCAGGCCAGGCATTCTCTCGATGGCGAACTCCGGACCCAATACCAACGGCAGCCAGTTCTTCATCACGCTGGTCCCGACGCCGTGGCTCGACAACCGGCATACCGTGTTCGGCGAAGTGGTCGAGGGGATGGACGTCATCAACAAGATCGGCACGACCAAAACGCGCAACGATCGCCCGGTGACCCCGATCGCGATCGAGTCGGTCACGATCGACCGGAGCTGAGGGGCGACCCGACCTCCACTCGCGAGAGGTTGCGCGCCAAGCGGGGGGTTGCTGGAGCGGCGGCACTGCGGGCCCGATGAACACGTCGGGCGGCATTTCGGGGTGTGTTTACGAACCTGAACGGAGGAGCGTCTCCGCCCCAACGACATCCCCGCGCACCCAGGTCTTCGTGCATCGGCATGCTCGCGGCTCCAGCAGGCTCGCGTCCCGACACACGGCGTCAGCGGCTGGGCGGCTGTGCGACCAGGGCGCGGATGCGCGGCTCGAGTTCGGCTCGGGTCATCTGCCCCGGGTGGAACAGGCGGACGATGCCACCGCGATCGATCAGGACGATGGTGGGTGTCGCGTCCATGCCGTAGTCCACCGCGTCTTCGTCACTCACCGGGACGGCCATGTTCGGCAGCATGGCGTAGGACCTGCTGGCGGATCTGATCGATATGCGCGAGTTCCTGAGCCGGCGTCGCCGGAGCGCCGCCAGCGACGTACCCATAGTGCCGGGTGGGGCCAACCACCAGCAGACCGCTGCCACGATAGTCGCGCTCGAGTTCGGCGAGGATCGGCGCCTGCGCCTTGCAGTCGGGGCACCAGTGAGCCCAGAAGAACAGGACAACCGCGTGCCCTTTCATGTCGGGCATCGGCGGTCCAAGGAATTGCTTCGCTGTCAGCTTTGGCGCCGGCTGTCCTTCGAGGCTGATCAGATTGAGGTTCTTGGTGAGCCGCATGTGGATCGGCGTGCTGCGGTACTTGACGATCTGATCCTGCAGGAACTTGACGCTGCTTGCCCGCTGGCCGGTTTCGGCCAGCACCTTTGCCTGCACTTCGAGCGACGCCCCGAGCGCCGTGGCCAGGTTCGGGTCGGAGAGGGACTGGGTTTTCAGCTTTTCGAGCGTGAGCTTCTCGGTGTCGCGCGCGTACCGGTCGGCCTTATCGTACTGCCCCGCAGCCAGGGCGCCGCGTCCGAGCCACGACATCGCGGCCAGCGCCTCGGATGTCGTGCCCGACTGTGTGCGGTACTGCGCGACGAGCGCGTCGGCAGCCGGCAGGTCGTTGTTCGCAATCGCCGCGCGCACGTCCTTCACGAGCGCCTGAGCCGATACCGCGACGGGCAGCAGCGCGAGAATCGCCGAGAGCAGCAGAAGACGTGGTCCGCGCATGAGTCACCTCCGCCACGATGACCGGGACCTGCCCGCGTCCGCGTGTGTGGAGGCTATCCTACACCGGCGGAGGGACGGCGGGTCTGAAGACCCGCCGCTGACGTACTCGGGCTTACACCTGCTTCCGCGCCCAGGCCTCGAGCGACAGCAGCCTCACGCCGAACTCGCGCTCCAGCCCGGTGATGTCCGCGTTGTACCCGACGCGGTCGAACCACTCCAGCATCAGCGCGAAATCCTCGCTGTTCTTGCGCACCTCGGCAATGGGAATCTGCAGGAACTCCAGCGGCTTGCCGAGCGCGCGGCCGATGATCGCGGCCGCCTCGGGGATGGTCCTCGCGTCACCAGCGATATCGAGCTCCCGGCCGTTCAACGCCGATGCATGGGTGAACGCCATTGCACCGAACACGCCGATGTCCTCCACCGCAATCATCTGGAGCCTGGTGTCCGGCTTCATCGCCGCAACCAGCTTGTCCCCGTTCAGGAACCAGGGTGACAGCAAATTCTCCATGAAGAACACCGGGCGGATGATCACGGTCGAGGGGAACCCAAGCGACTTGATGGTGGCTTCCACGCGCGCCTTGTTCTCGAAGTGGGGAATGCCGGTGTTCCGATGGGCGGAGCCGACCGAGGCGTAGACGAAGTGTTCGACGCCGGCCTCGCGCGCAACCTGGGCAAGGCGCTTGCCCTGTTCCTCCTCGCCCTCGACGCCCGCTTCCCATGTGTTCTGCACCGCGTAGACGCCCCATGCGCCGGCAAGCGCCCTGGTCAGCGACCCCGCGTCATTCAGATCGCCCTGCACGACCTCGACGCCGGCCGTGACGAGTGCCTTTGCGGCGTCGCTGTCCGGTTTTCGCGTCAAGGCACGGAGGTTGAAGCCCTTGCCGAGCAGATTGTGCAGCGTGGCACCGCCCTGCTTGCCTGTTGCGCCGGTGATCAAAATCGTCTTCATTTGACGATTTTACGATTTAACGAATTAACGAATTCGAGAATTTGACGACTTGACGAATTCGGGTTCCGAGTTCTCGAGTCTTTGAGTTTTGAGCGAAGCGGCGAACGCGTCGAAATCGCGACATCGCCATCGTTAGAATCGCCAAATCGCCAAATCGCCAAATCGCCAAATCGTTAAATCGGTAAATGTGAAGTAAGCATTATGATTGAGGGTTGCTATATCGCGCCTGTTTCCTCATTGAGTCATCATGCTGAGAGCCGGAATCGTCGGGCTGCCCAACGTGGGCAAGTCCACTCTGTTCAATGCCGTCACGCGCACCCGCAAGGCGGAGGCCGCGAATTATCCGTTCTGCACCATCGACCCGAACTCCGGGATGGTGACCGTTCCGGACGCACGCCTGGCCGTCCTCCAGAAGATCGCGAAGACCAACGTGGTCATCCCTGCGGTCATCGAATTCGTGGACATCGCCGGGCTGGTCCAGGGCGCGAGCCAGGGTGAAGGGCTCGGGAACAAGTTCCTGACGCACATCCGCGAAGTGGACGCCATCATCCAGGTGGTCCGCTGCTTCGACGATCCGGACGTGCACCACGTGTCCGGCCGTGTCGATCCGGTCCGCGACATCGAAGTGATCAACACCGAACTGATCCTTTCGGACCTGGAGACCGTACGCAAGCGCCGGGAGCGCGTCACGAAGGACGCCAAGCGCGGCGAGAAGGCCGCCATCGCCGAAGAGCCGGTGCTGGCCCGTGTCGAAGAGGTGCTCGATTCGGGCAAGCCGGCGTTGATGGTGACGCTCACGCCGGAGGAGCGGACCTTCGTCACGCCGCTGTTCCTCCTCACGTCCAAGCCGACGATCTTCGCGTGCAACGTCAAAGACTCCGATCTGGCGACGGCGGACGACAACCCCTACGTGAAGCAGGTTCGCGACTACGTGAAGACGCACCTCGCCTGCGAAGCGGTCGTGATCAGCGCGCAGATCGAAAGCGACCTCATCGACCTGTCACCCGAGGAAGCCGCTGAATTCCTGAAGGACCTCGGTGTCTCCGAGAGCGGCACCGGCGCCCTCATCCGCTCCACCTACCACCTGCTCGGCCTGAGAACCTACTTCACCGCCGGCGAGAAAGAAGTGCGGGCGTGGACGATTCACGTCGGCGACACGGCACCCAGAGCGGCCGGCGTCATCCACTCTGATTTCGAGCGCGGTTTCATCAAGGCCGAGACGGTTGCCTACGACGATCTCGTGGCCTGCGGCTCGGTCGCGCAGGCGCGCGAGAAAGGTCTCTACCGGATGGAGGGCAAGGACTACGTCGTCAAGGATGGCGACGTGCTGCTGTTCAAGTTCAACGTGTAGCGATCGTGTCGGCTACGCGATTGCGTATATGTCGTTGAACTTCGCCCGCAGGTAATTCACATAGGGGCCAACGTCCACCCGATCGGTTCCCGCCACCTTCTGCAGCGTCTCCTTCGGCGTGAACTTGCGACCGTGGCGATGCAGGTTCTCACGCAGCCACTCGCGTAGCGCCAGGAACTCTCCGCGCTCGAATTGCGCGGGCAGATCCGGCATCGCCGCGAGCGCTTTCTCCCAGATCTGCGCAGAGACAATGCTGCCGATGACGTATGTCGGAAAGTATCCGACGTAGCCGAGCGACCAGTGCACGTCCTGCAGCACACCGTCAGCCACGTCCGGCACGGCAACGCCGAGATACGCCTGCATCCGCTCGTCCCATGCCTTCGGCAGGTCCTCGACGCGCAGCGCACCGGACAGCAACTCCTCTTCGAGTTCGAAGCGGAGCACGACGTGCAGCCCGTAGGTCAACTCGTCGGCTTCGACACGGATCAACCCCGGTTGCACCTTGTTGATCGCACGATAGAAGGTCTCGACGTCCACGCCCTCGAATTGCCGCGGGTAGGTCTGCTTCAGTTCCGGAAAAAAGCAGCTCCACGCCGCGCGGCTGCGGCCCACCAGGTTCTCCCACAGGCGACTCTGGGATTCGTGCATGCCCAGCGATGTGCCACGGCACAACGGAGTCCGCTCGAGCGTCGGGCTGACGCCCTGCTCGTAGAGTCCGTGGCCGCATTCGTGGATGCTGCCGAACAGCGAGGGCGCGACGTTGTCCGCATAGTAGCGGGTGGTGAGCCGGATGTCGCCCAGCGAGGTGTTCGTGGCGAACGGATGCGCGGTCGGATCGAAGCGCCACTCCTTGTCCGTATAACCGAAGCGCCGCAGGATCGACAGGCAGAACGCGCGCTGCTGCTCGATCGGGAAATCGCCGCGCAGGCAGGCGTCGTCTACGGCGTCCGCGCGATCGGCAACCGCGGCGATCAGCGGGACGATGGCGGCCTTCAGCGACGTGAAGATGCTCCGCACCTCGGAGGTCGGCATCCCACGCTCGAAGTCGTCGAGCACGACGTCATAGGGATCGCCGGCCGGCGCGAAGCAGTCCACGTAGCGTTTCTTCAGATCGATCGTCTGCTGCAGGAATGGCTGAAATGCCTTGAAGTCGGAGTTCGCCCTGGCGCCGGCCCACGCGGTTCTCGACAGCGACGCGACCCGCGTCATCTCGGTGCGCAGATCGGTCGGCACCTGCCTGGCCTTCTCGTAGTCGAGCCGCGTGACGCGAATCAGGCTCGCCTCGTCCGACTCGTACTCGAGTGACTCCTCATATGGTTGCAGGTCGTCGAGCAGGCGCCCGACTTCGGGGCTGATGAAGAGCTCGTGCGCGATCCGCCCCACTGTGGCCAGTTGCTCGGCCCTGGCCGCCGCCCCGCCTGGCGGCATCGTCACCACCTGGTCCCAGTTGAGGAGAGAGACGACCTTGCCGAGGTCGTGGATTTCTGCCAGGCGCGACTTCAGGTCGACGAAACGTTCGTGTGACATGGAGGCTAATATTCCATATTCCGTCACGCTCTGGCACGCCGGGCCGGCAACCCGCCACGCGCGCCGGGTCAGCACACGCACGCTGAAGGTGTGCGGCGATGTCGTGGCGCACGCACCGTCCCGCGGCGGCACACTTTCGGCGGCACACCCCTCCGACCGCGCTTTCCTCATGCCGATACTGCACAGGAGGATCAGCCACGGTGCATCATCGTGCAGCAACGCAACACCAACACCGATCAATGTGGTGGCCGATGATCGCCGCGGTGGCGGTCGTCGCATCGACACTGCTGGCGCCGGTCATGCGCGGCGAGACGGCCGCTGCCGGGACGATTGCCGGCAGGGTCACGCTCACCACCCGGATGCGCGGCGTTCCGATAGGCACCAACGCCTACGCGCCCCGCGGCGTCACCCATCAGACGCCGCCGGCGTCGCCGGAGATGCGAAGCGTGGTGGTCTATGTGAAGGGCGCAACGCCGACAGGCGCTTTCCCGATCGTGCGAACGCAGATCCGCCAGCAGAACGAGTCGTTCTCTCCGCGCGTCGTCGCGGTGACACGCGGATCGACGATCGATTTCCCGAACTTCGATCCGTATTTCCACAACGTGTTTTCGCTGTCGGGCGCCGCTACGTTCGACCTCGGTCGGTATCCGGACGGACAGTCACGATCGCGGCAGTTCGGCAGAGCGGGAATCGTCAAGGTGTACTGCCATATCCATTCGCAGATGAGCGCGACTATTCTGGTGCTCGACCATCCATATTTCGCGACGCCGGACGCGGACGGACAGTTCACCATCGGCGGCGTTCCGCCGGGCGACTACACGCTGATCGGGTGGCACGAGCGCGTCGGCGAGCAGGAAAGCCGCGTGTCGGTGCTGCCCGCGCGCACGACGGTGGCTGACGTATCGCTGCCGCTCGACGAGACGCGGTGATGCGCGCCCGGCGACCGCCGCGCCTGCTGGTGAAGGCGCTCGTCGTCACCTTCGGCACCGTCGCCATGCTGCTGGTGCTGGTGTTCATCGTGGTGCGCATGAGCGTCCGCGAACAGGTGCGGCGCACGGTCGCGCAGAACCTCGAATTGAGCCAGCGGATGCTCGCCGCGCTCGAGGACAGGCGGCTGCACGAGCTGCGAGCGCAGGCCGAGACACTTGCCGAAAATCCCGACGCTGAAAGCGGCGATGGACACCTATGCGGCCGAAACGTCGAGCGCTGGTGGCGACGGCCGCGCGCAGTTGCTGACGACCATTCAGCGCGAACTCGACAAGCTTGCGATGCGCGTCGAAACGGATGCGGTGGCGCTGGCCGATTTCGAAGGTCGAACGCTTGCCACCGCGGGCGGCTGGGCACGCAGTGGCTGGACGCCGGCGCCGACGCGCGGCTTCTGCAGGGCGACGTGAACACAATGGGCCAATCCACCGGCGAGACGCTCATCGAAGCGGACCAGACCCTGTTCCGGGTGGTGCGCGTGCCGCTCACGTTCGACGACGGGGCGACAATCGGGTGGCTCGATCTCGGCCGGCGCGCTGGACGCACGCTACGCCGAGTCGCTCGACGGCGTGTCTCTCGCTCGCACCGCCATCGTCCACGCCGGCGCAATTGTCGCGACAACCCTGACGGCAGAGCAAGCCCTGGATTTTCAGCAGGTGGTCCGAAACGCGGCGCTGCCCCTCGGCGGCACCCAGCTCGCGGGCGCATCTTACGCCTATCGCGAGATTGCACACGTCAGCACGGTGCACATCTACGCGCTCAGCTCCGTGGATGATGCGGCAGCCGCGGCGCTCGCGCGCATCAACGCCGTGCTCGCCGGCCTCGCGCTCGGCGCCTTTGCGCTGGCCCTGCTGGGGAGCATCTGGCTGGCGCAGCTCTTGAGCCGTCCCGTCCAGCAGTTATCGGCGGCGATCGATCAGATGGCCGCCGCGCGCGATCTCTCCCGGCCGCTGCCCCCGACCGGATCCAGCCGCGAGGTCGACCTGCTCACCACAAATTTCAATCAGCTGATGGCGTCGGTGACAGAGGCCGAGTCGCGCACCGAAGCCGCGTATGCGGGCGCAATCCGGGCGCTGGCGGCCGCGCTGGATGCGCGCGATCCGTATACGGCGGGGCACTCCGAGCGCGTGAGCGTCATCTCGGTGGCCATGGGTCGCGTGCTCGCCGTGGCTGACGCCGAACTCGAAGTGCTTCGCCTCGGAGCGCTGCTGCACGATATCGGCAAGATCGGCATCCCGGACGGTATCCTGCGAAAACCGGGCCCGCTCACCGCGGAGGAGTTCGAGACCATCAAGGAGCATACAGTCGTCGGCGCGAGAATCCTGCGCACGATTCCGTTCCTGTTGCCGCATGTTGACATCGTCGAACTGCACCACGAGCGGCCAGACGGTCGCGGCTATCCGAAAGGGCTGGGCGGCGAGGACATCCCGCTCCTTGCGAGGATCGTTCATGTCGCGGATGCCTACGACGCCATCACCAGCGCGCGCGCCTACCGACAGGGGCGGTCACGGGCTGAAGCGCTGCACGAATTACGACGCTGCTCCGGCACCGAGTATCACGCTGACATCGTTGCGGCCCTTTCCGCAGCGCTGCCGCACCTGTCGACGATCGAGCGCGAATTGCCGGCGGAGTGCCTCAGTGCGTAAGGCGACCGCCCCGCGGCGCCTCGCGCTCGCGTTGACGTGGGTCATCGTCATCGGCGCGCAGCCGCGACCCGCTCTGGCCCAGTCGCTGTCGCGCGTAAGCCTCGACAGCGTGAGCAGCGTCGACCTGTTCCGTGGCGACGGCACGACCGGCAGGCCTGGTGCGAGCGTGGACATCAGCAGCGTCTTCCGGATCGGACACGGATGGTCGGCCCACGTGCGTCCGTGGTTCTTCAAGTCGTCCGCGGATCACTCCGAATGGAGCAAGGAGATCTATCAGGCGGCGCTGAGGTACGAACGTCCTGGCCACACATCGTTCCGGCTCGACGCCGGCTACATCGCATCCCCAATCGGATTGGGGATGCTCGACATGCGGGCAGACATGAACCCGACGATCCAGCCGCACCTCAGTTATTTCGTCCCGCTGCTGCCATTCGATCGGACGGCCCCGACCGTTGGTCCGATCACCGCATCGTATCCGCTGGGTGCGAACGGCACGTTGTCCTCACGACGCTGGGACGCGCGCGCGGCGCTGGTCAATGCGGCTCCGACCCGACGGTACGCGCTCAACGCCGAACGACCCAACCCACAGTCCACGCCGGTGCTGATCGCGGGCGGCGGAGTCACGCCTGTGGTCGGCCTGCGCGTCGGTACATCGCTCGCGTCCGGCCGCTATGCCACTCCCGGTGAGGTATCCGACTCTGCTGGCGTCGCTCGCGACCTTCTGATGTGGACGGTTGAAGGCGAGTACGCCTTCGCCTACACGAAGTTCGCCGCGGAGTTCACGCGCGAACAGTTCCAGCACGGCGCGATTCGGGACAGCGCATCCACCTGGTTCGTACAGGCGATGCAGACGCTGTCCCCCCGCTGGTTCGCTTCAGGCCGGCACGAGGGTATCAATGCGCCTCCTGTCCCCGGATCTGCTCGCACCGGGCCGCGGTTGTCCTTCACCACCACGGAAGGATCGCTGGGGTACCGCGCAACTCCCGACCTCACTCTGCGTGCAAGCGTCACAGCGCAACGCTGGTACATCGCGGCGGCAACGGATCAGCGGGTTGCCGTGCAGATGGTGTGGTCGCGCCGCTGGTACTGAAAGCTGCCGACGTCGCCCAGCCCGTCGGGTCTGAAGACCCGACGCCACGCCCGTTACCGCGATGACAATTCGAACCAGTTCAGATTGCCGACGATGCCATCGCTGCTGGCACTGTCCACGACAATGCGCAGACGATGCAGCCCCGCTGGCAGCACCGCCGTGCCCCGCGTGATGGTCGTCCAGTTCTGCCACCCGCCAGTATCGGGAATGACCAGCGGACCGGTGACGTTCACGCGGTCCACTTCGACGTGGAATGTGCCGCCTGCGTCCCCATGACGCCACCCGGGCATCGAGCGTGTAGGCGCCAGCCGTAACCACGTTCACGCTGTACTCCAGCCACTCACCAGGCGCCATCCACCCGACATTGAAACCGCCTCCGGCGTCCGAGGTCCGCTCGAGGTCCACTCCCGTCGGTCGCAGTTGTCCACCCAGATTGGCGCTCGTCGACGTCGTGATACGCCGACGCCTTCTGGCCCTTCGTCGAACAGTTCCGCATCCACGCGTCCGGGCACCATCGAAGGCGTTCCTCCATATGCGGTGGGCGAGGTCGCATCTCCGCCCACGGAGAAACGCAGGTAATTCAGGTTGCCGACGACGCCCGGTCGGGCCCGCCGCGTCGAACGCGACGCGCACGGTGTGCGGACCGGCCGTCAGCGCCACAGATGCGGAAACGGTCACCCAGTTCTGCCACCCTCCGGTGTCAGGAATGGTGAGCACGCCGCTCGCCGGTGCGCCATCGATCTCGAAGTGGAACCCGCCACCAGGCCCGTTCGCCGCCACCCGTGCATCGAGCCGATAGGAACCCGAGGCGCCGACGTCGATCGGATACGACAGCCACTCGCCCGGGCTGATCCACCCGACGTTGAAGCCGCCGCCTGCGTCGGTGGAGCGCTCGATGTCCACGTCCGTCGTGCCGGTATTCGCCGCCGCTGTTGCCCGCGGACGTGTCGCTGTAGCCGATGCCGCTGCCATCTGCGAAATCTTCAGCTTCGACCAGACCCGGGACGGCGTATGCGCTGGAGGGAACCGGTGCAGGCGCAGGCGGCGGAGTCGGTGGCGAGGGTGGAGGCGGATCGACAGGCGCCGGCGCAGCGCCTCCACCTCCCCACACGAATGTCGTCAGGGCGTCACCGGGCAACTCGATGTCGAACGCGCTGCCGTTCCAGGCAATCCGCAGGCGGCGGGTGCCCCAGCCGTTCCACACGACCAGCACGTGCGAGCCATCCGGGTTCACGAACGCGACGCTCTCGACACCTTGCGATTCGACTGTGGTCGATCCGATTCGTCGCGCGCCCGGGACAACGAACTTGCTGAAATGCCCGAGCGCGTAGAAATCTGCATTGGGGGTCACCGCGCCGGTCGCGCGATCGACCGTCAGCAGCGCCCACACACGACGTGCATCCGCCGGTGTGCGGTCCTCCTACGTCGTCCAGCGCGATGTTCCATTTCGCGACCGCCTCGGCCCAGTTGCGGGTCGAGCGGATCAGCAGGCGCATGTTCTCGTACAGCGCCTCGTTGAACGGGGTCAGGTCCCAGGCGCCAGTGCTGCACTCGGTGACCCAGGCGCTGCTGAATGGGAACGCCTCGTGGAAGCGGGTCATCACGTCGAGGTCGCCCGCATAGCAGTGATACGCCGCGCCGCTCGTGTAACGCGCGGCGGCCGGGTCCTGCATGATGCTCACCGGATAGTCGGGTTCGTTCCAGTTGTGATCCCACGCCAGAATGCGCGTGCCGAGTCCGGCCGCCGCGAACGCCGGACCGACGTAGCGACCGATCAGCGCGGCCTGCTCCGGTGCATCGAGATAACTGCCCGGGTAGTCCAGCGGCACGAAGTGCGGCTCGTTCTGCAGCGTGATCGCCGCGACGGGAATCCCCTGCGCTGCGTACGCCTGGACGGTCTTCACGAGATAGGAAGCGAAGGCATTGTACGCCTCAGGCCGCAGCGCCCCACCGACCAGCGTGCCGCTGGTCTTCATCCAGCCCGGCGGGCTCCACGGGCTCGCCAGGATCGAGAGGTGCGGATTCAGGCGTCGTGCTTCCCGCAACGCGCGGGAACACGTAGGCTTCGTCACGCGCCGTCGAAAACCTCGACAGACTCTCGTCCGCCTCCCCGAACGGCACGTCGTCGTACGAGTAGTGCGAGAGGCTGAAATCGGACGCGCCGATCGGCTGTCGCAGGAACGACAGACCGATGCCGTCAGTGGGGCTGAACAACTGCGTCATCCACCGTGGCACGGGTGCCGGCGTCGAGGCGGTTGTACAGCAGCCACGCCGACGACTCGGTGAGCGACGCGCCGAACCCGACAATCCGCTGGAACGACCTCGTCGTCGGCCACCGAAATCGTCAGCGGACCGGCGCTGCCCGGCGCGGCAAACGCGGTATCGGGCTGGCGCGCCAGGAGGCAGGTCCGATCGCCGCTGGTGATCCAGACGCGCGACCGGCGTGCCCTGCGCAGCCACGGTGCGCACAAGGTGACCGCCGCCAGTCACGAGCGACAGTTGCCGCGAGCGCGAGCAGTGATGCGACCCGTCGTGCCATCCGCATGGTCCTCGGTCTACTGCGGTGACCACACGAAGGTGGCGACGCTGTCCGATTCCAGGGTGTACTGCAACGTCGCGCCGCGTGAGCGGATCTGGAACGTCGTCGGCAGGTAGCTCGAATTCATCGCGATGACGACGAGCGAGCCGTCCGGGATTGACCGCGGCCACGTTCTCGATGCCGCCGAATCCGAACGCGGTCGAATCGACCCGGTACGCGCCGGGCTGGATGAAGCGGCTCGCATGGCCGATGGCGTAGTAGTCCTCGTTGTACGAGACCGCGCCGGTCGACGAGTTGATCGTCACCATGCCCCTGCAGTTCAGGCACGCACCGGAGTAGAGCTTCGGGCCGCCGTTCTCGTCGAGCACCAGATTCCATTTCGCGACGCTGCGAGCCCAGTTCCGCAGCGACCCGATGACCGTCACGCGTATGTCGTAGGTGAGCTTGTCACCGAAGGTGGCGCGCGAACTGTCGCCGCACTCGGTCATGGCCACGTCGATGTTCGGATAGGCGTTGTGCTGTTCGGACATCGCGCTCTGCTGCCCGCCGTAGCAGTGGAACGACACACCCGACACGTACTGGGCCGCCGCGGGGTTCGACAGCACCGTGAACGGGTAGGCCGTGTCCTAGTTGTGATCCCACGCGAAGATCCGCGTCCGCGAGCCCGGCGCGCGCGAGCGCCGGCCCGAGGTTCTGGCCGATGAAGGTCGTCTGGTCCGGGGCGAGCATGTACATGCTCGGATACGGCGGCGTCGTCAGCGGCTCGTTCTGCACGGTGATGCTGTCGATCGGCACGCCCTCGGACTGATAGGCCTGGATGAACTTCACCAGGTACGCGGCGTACGCCTCGTACGCGGTCGGTCGCAGGCTGCCGGCCAGCAGCGACCCTTCGGTCTTCATCCATGCCGGCGGCGTCCACGGTGACGCCATCACCTTGAGCGCCGGGTTGATGCGCCCGGGCGGCGCGCAGCAGCGGAAGGATGTACGCCCGGTCGTGCGCGATCGAGAAGCTCGAGAGGCTGTAGTCGGTGCCCCACGGGTCGATGTCGTCATACGTGAACGTGATCGCGCGAGAAGTCGGAGGAGCCGATCGGCTGTCGCAGGAACGAGATCCCGATGCCGCTCTGCCGGTGAGAAGAGGTCGCTCAGGATGGATGCACTGCTGCGACGCGCTGGCGCGCGACAGCACCCACGCGCTGGAGTCGGTCAACGATCCGCCGAATCCTTCGATCTGCTGATAGCGCACGGAGTCGTTCACGTCGATGGTCGGCAGGGACGGATCTCCGCTGCCGGCGACGAACGAGGCGGACGGCTGCTGCGCCATGAGCTTCGTTGCATTGCGGTCGGTTACCCACACGCCGGACGTGGTCGGCGTTCCGGTCACGGGTGGCGGCGGCGGCGGAGGCGGCGGCGGTGGTGGCGGCGGCGGTGGCGGCGGTGGAGGTGGTGGCGGTGGTGGTGGTGGTGGCGCCGACTCAGTCGAGATCGACATCGCTCCGAGGTTGATGCCGCCGGTGTCGAAATACACCGTGAGCTGCTGGACGCCAGCGGCCAGCGTGACCGGCACTTCGACCGTGGTCCAGTCCTGCCAGCCGCCGGTGGCCGGCGGGAACAGCTGCATCCAGAGGGGGCTCGGCGCCGTTGAAGCCGACATGCAGTGAAGGGCCAGACTGCGGCGCCGCGATACGCAACTGCATCACGTACGTGCCGGATGCGGTCACGTTCACGGTGTAGTTCAGCCACTCGCCGGTGTCCGTCCAGCCGACGTTGTATCCACCGCCCAACGAACCTTCGATGTCGACATCCGACGATGGGCGGTACGCGCCCCCGGCGTTGCCAGGCGTCGTGTCGCCGTAGGAGGTCCCCGAAGGGCCATTGTCGAAGTTGACCGCTTCGATGACGCCGGGGATCGCCGCAGGCGTTCCGTAGTACGGCCCGACTCCATCCGAAGGCAGGAACTCGATGGGGCCAAAGTTACCGAACGCATTCGCACCGTAGGCATCGACAACCAGCGTGGCGCTCTGCGTGCCCTGTTGCAGCGACACGATCGCCGACACCGTCTGCCATGACTGCCAGCCGCCGGTGTTCGGGACCGTCAGCGGCCCCGTCACATCGACGCTGTTCATTTCGAGGTGGAACGTGCCGCCCTGCACCGGGCACGCGACGGTGAACTGCACTCGATAGGTGCCGGATCGTTGCACGTCAACGGAGTAGCGAAGCCACTCGCCTGGCGCGATCCAGCCCACGTCCACTCCGCCCAGCGACGACCACTCGAGATCGACATCGTCTTCCGGCCGATAGGCGCCACCGGCGTTGCCGCTGCTCGTATCGAGATACGCAACCCCGGGCCCTCCGATGTCGAAGTCCGCAGCCTCTATACGGCCGGGTATGGCCCAGGGTGTGCCCGAAAGAGGTGTCGAAGCGGTCGGTGGAATGGCGGCGTGAACGGACAAACTGCTTGCGCCGAACAGCCACGCGCAGGCAACTGCGAGCAGACCGACGACGACACGGAGAACACGGGGGATGGGCACAGGACCTCGTTGGGCTTGATGACTGAGCGGGCTGACGACCGTCAGCACCCGACGTCGGATGTTAACTGTCGTCCGCCCCGAACTCAGGTCATCGGTATGCCGCGGATCTCATCGATACGTGGCCGTAGCCGGGTGCCGAGGGCGGCAACCACGCGCGCGTCTGCTGTTGTGAAGTCTGGTGCTCGCGCCGTCTGCTGCCGTGACGTCTGCTGCTAGGGGGTGGGGCCGGCGTTCGGCTCCTGAGCGACCCTGTAGATGCGTCTGGTCACGGCCGCATCCACCCCGACGGCACGAATCTGCGGGAACATGGCCGCGTGTTTCATCAAGTCGACCTTCTTTGCGGCATCGTCGGCCGAAAGCCCCTGCCGCTTCAGCGCGTTGGTCTGCGCGATCAGGTCTCGCAGATAGTCCTGGAAGGCGGTGATCCGCTCCTTGCCCTTGAATGGCACACCATGCCCGGGCAGCACGGTATCGAAGTCCAGCGCCTTCAGTTTCTCCAGCGTCGCAATCCACTCTTCAGGATACGAATCGCCCATATAGGAGAGCACCGACTCCATGAGGTCGCCGGTGGCGACGATCCGCTCTCGGGGCAGGAACGTGACCACGTCGGTGTCGGTGTGACCACGCCCGAGATACATGAGGCGGAGTTCGCGACCGCCCCTGTGCAGCGTCATCGTGTTGTCGAAGGTGACGTTCGGCGGCGTCTGCTTCACTTCCTTGACCTGCTCGACGTACGCCAGGGAATTCTGCACCTGACGCTCGAGGGTCGCCTTCTGTTGCGGATCGGTCTCCTGGGCGATGCGCTGGCGCAGCGCCGCGACGCGCTCCGGCACCGGACGCACGCTGGTCAGGAACGTGTACTGCTCCAGCGTGTTCGCCTCGAGCCGCGTGCGCGTGTGGTCGTGCCCGATGATCTGCACATCCGGTCCGAACACCTGGTTTCCGAACAGGTGGTCGTAGTGGAAATGCGAGTCGATGACGTACTTCACCGGCTTGTCGGTGAGCGCCTTCACATCCTGAACGAGCGCGCGCCCGGCTGCCGGGGACGTGCCGGAGTCGATGACCAGCGCCTCGGTATCGGTCACGAACACGGGCGAGTTCGCGCCCACCTGCATCGTCCCCGAAGCAGTGGCGTAGTAGATCCCGTCGGCGATCTTCTCGAACCGGTGCGCGCCGCTGACGATGGGGCCGGAGGTCTGCGCGCGGGCATCGCGCCAGAGCCACGCGGCGATAATTACGGCAAACAGCACGGCAATACGAACGCGCATCGAGCCCTCCGCGCGACAGTCTACAGCAGCGCGGCTGCCAGCTGATCCGGGTAGCTGGCGTCAATCCTGCTTCCGGTCGCAGCATGTCGTCGGCCGGGTCGCCTGAGACACCCAACGCCGCTGGCGCGATCGGATCGGGGCTCGAGGGTGGCGAGCGCACTCTCAGCAGGGAGGAAGCGGAACGCCAGGCAGCCCGTCAACGACGCGATTCGCGCCCCGCCACGACCGGCCGGTGCGCCCCAGACCTGCCGGATCTCGCACCAGAACTCTTGTACACACTGGTCGCCGAGAACGTACGCGAGTACGCCATTTTCCTGATCGACGTCGACGGCATCATCAGGTGCTGGGGCGAAAGCGCTCGGCTGATGAAACGCTGGTCGAAGCAGGAGGCAGAGGGCGCTCACCTGCGGCTGCTCTACCCCGACGGTGGCTCGGAGGACGGCACGGCGGAAGAACACCTGGTGCACGCGGCGGAAACGGGCGAATACACGGGAGAGGGACACAGGGTCCGCAGCGACGGATCGACGTTCTGGGCGTACGTCACGCTCACCGCCCTTCGCAACGAGCGGGGTCAGCTGGTCGGCTTCACCAAGGTGACCAGGGACTTCACCGCGAGGCGCGCGGTGGAGAACGCCATGAAACGGCAGCGGCAGCTCGCGCCCGCAGCACAGGATGCACTGGACGAGGCGAATCGGCTGAAGGGGGTGATGACCCATCTCAGTCACGAACTGCGCACGCCCCTGAACGCGATTGTGGGCTCGATCTCGCTGCTCGCGAAGGGCCAGGTGACGGAGGAGCAGCGACCGCATCTCGAGCGGCTTCAGCGCAACAGCCGACACCTGCTGTCCATGGTGAACGATGCCTTGCAGGTATTCCGCGCGGAGGCCGGCGAGCTGCCGTTCTCACCGGATCTCCGGCGACTGGGCGCGGCGGTGGAAGAAGCGCTCGCTGACGTGGAGACGCAGGCGATCTCGGCGGGATTGACGCTGACGAGTGCCATCTCCGGTGCCGCCGCAGATCTGCCCTACTGGGGCGACGAAGGGCGGGTCCGCCAGATACTCGTGAACCTGCTCACCAACGCGATCAAGTTCACCGGGCCCGGTGGTCGTGTCACGATCAGCGGCGGTACGGGAGAGAGCGTTCCCGGTGCGGCTCTTCCCGGCGCCGGACCGTGGCTCTACGTTCGCGTCGAGGACAGCGGCCGTGGAATTCCGCCCGAGCGCCTGCCGGTCATCTTCGAGCCGTTCCACCAGTCGGAGTTCAGCGATCGGGAGCACGGCACGGGGCTGGGACTCTCGATCAGCCGACAACTGGCGCACCTGATGGGCGGCGATCTGACCGCCGAAAGCGAGACGGGAGTCGGCTCGGCGTTCACGTTGTGGCTGCCGATTGCGCCCTCGGACCCGATACCGCGTTAACGCCGCAAAGGCGCCGATGGCGAACAACGATTTCAGCGTCCGAACACGATCGCTTCGCGATTGAGCAGGCGCGCGGTGAGCGCCACCAGCAGCAGCGCGCAGGCGATCACCGACACGCCGGCAAGCGCATAGAAGGCCGCGCCCGGCGGCTTGCCTCCAAGCACGTCGGCCGCGAGCGCGTATTGCCCCAGCACCGGAACCGGCGCCAGCCACGGCCGCCCGACCAGCGGATACATCGTCGACACCAGCCCCGGCAGCATCGGCAGCAGCATCAGCATGCCGAGGTAGCTCTGCGCTTCCTTGAACGACCGCGCGAAGGTCGAGGCGAACATCACGATCGCGCTGAGAAAGAGGGCCAGCGGCAGGATCAGCACGAGCAGGCTCATCAGCTCTCCGTCGCGTCACGCGAAAGCGGATCCCGAGGTCGTGCCACGGAACACGTCGCATGACGTTGACGGTGAGCAGCATCGAGAACAGCACGGCGCCGCAGCCGAAGAGCGACGACGCCAGCCACTTCCCCGCCGCGAGGGCCTCGCGCCGCACCGGATTCAGCAGCAGCGGTTCGAGCGAGCCGCGCTCGCGCTCGCCGGCCGTCGAGTCGATGGCGAGCTGCATGCCGCCGGTCAGCGCGGCGATGACGAGCAGCAGCGGCAGGATGCTGAGCTGCGTGGCCAGCCGCTGCTGCGAGCTCGACACCTCCACCTCCTCGATCCGCACGGCGCTCGCCACTGACGGCGCGACGCCGCGCGCGATCAGCCGCAGGCCGCCGGTCTGGCTCGAATAGGCGGCAACGAGGTTGCGGACGCGCGCCACCTTCGGCCGCGCGCTGTCGCGCGTCACGTCGCTGACCAGCTTCACGGGCGCCGGCACGGCCCGCGCCAGTCCTTCGGCGAAGTCCTTGTCGATGATCAGGACGACGTCTTCGTCGCGGCTGCTCACGGCCTGTTCGGCATCGGCCGGGAGCGGGCACGATCGTGACGCCGCTCTGCTGCTTCAGCCACGTCCACGAAGCGCCGGCGCATACTCCACGCCCTCGACCGGCAGCGTGATCTCGTCGGCGCTCTTCCGCCGCTCGGCCGTCACGGTGAACATCACCCCGAACAGGATCGGCGCAATCATCGCCGAGAAGACCAGCGAGGTAATCGACCGCCGATCGCGCGACCCGTCGAGGAGTTCCTTCCTGAAGACCGCCCAGACCGGCGACAGTCCGCGCATCACTCCACGACCTCCGATTCGAGCCCGGCGAGCGCCACGAACGCGTCCTCGAGATCGCTCTTGCCCGTCTGCCGTCGCAGGTCGTCCGGCGTCCCCTCGGCCACCACGGTGCCCTGCGCGATCACCACGATGCGATCGCAGAGCGCCGACACCTCCTGCATGATGTGGCTCGAGAACACCACGCAGCAGCCCTCCTGCCGCAGGCCGCGGATCAGCGTCCGCATCGCGCGCGTGCTCATCACGTCGAGGCCGTTGGTGGGCTCGTCGAGGATCACATTGCGCGGCCCGTGCACCAGCGCGCGCGCCAGCGCCACCTTCGTGCGCTCGCCCTGCGAGAATCCGGCGACACGCCGGTCGGCAATCGCGTCGAGCCCCAGCCGGTTCAGCAGCACGTTCGATCGCTCGCGGATCTGCGAAGCTGCCGAGGCCGTGGAGTTCGCCGAAGTAGCGGATGTGCTCGCGCGGCGTCAGCCGCGGATAGAGCCCGCGCGAATCGGGCAGCAGGCCCATCGAACGCTGCGCACCGATCGGGTCGGCCACCACATCCAGCGCCGTCGACGTGGATGCTTCCCGACGTCCGGGCGCATCAGGCCCGACAGCATTCGCAAGGTGGTCGTCTTGCCCGCGCCGTTCGGCCCGAGGAGCCCGGTCACCGTGCCGTCGGCCGCGCCGAACGTCACGTCGCGCACCGCCTCGACGTGTCCGAAGTGCTTCCGCAGCCCACGGATCGCGATCACCGCCGCTGCTCCGGACCTGTGTAGCTCGTGAAGAATGGCGGCCGTGTGAGTGTCGTCACGCACGCGGCATCGAGACCCTCGACGCTGGCCACGATCGAGAAACGTCGCCGACGAGGTCGCGCACGCATCCCGCGCATCAGGGTGATGTGTCCGGCGCCCGGGACGACGATGTGACGGCTGTTCGGCAGCGACTGCGCGACGTGCTCGCCCCACGACGGCGGCGTGACCGGATCGTCCTCGCCGGAGAAGATCAGCACCGGCCTGGTCGACGTGACCGGGGCGTAGTAGTCGTCGGCCACCGCTCCCTTCGGCCAGAACTCGCACGGCTTCATGCGCGTGTCGAACATCGCGCTGCCGATGAACCGTCCGGCGCTCTCGCGCTCGATGTCGGCGGTGCGAGATGCGCGGCATGTCCTCCGCGCACACCACCGACAGGAACATCCCTTCGCTCATGGCGCCCTTGGGCAGATCGGCGGAGAACGCCAGCGCGAGCATGCCCTGGAAGTTGCCGTGAGACGCGTCGGTCAGCAGCTGCGGCAGGAGTGCCGTGATCTCCGGCGTAGTAGAGCGACTGGAACACGATCGTCGCGATCAGCCGCTGCGAGACGGTGAGCGACAGCGGCTTGCCGGTGCGCGGGTGCGTGAAGGTGACGCGCGGCTTCGCGGCGAGCTGAGTCCAGAGCGTCGCAACGGTCTGGCGCAGGTCCGGATAGGCCGTCGCGCAGCCGGCCGCGTCCTGTTCGCAGTCGTCGAGCAGCCGGTCGAGCGCGCGCTGGCCGTCGCGCGCCATGAAGAGCGGCAGCCGCATGTCGGGCGGCGCGACGCCGTCGAGGACCACGCTGCGGACCGACGCCTCGTGCTGCTTCAGATACACGAGCGCGGCGCGCGTGCCGTACGAGCCGCCCCACAGGTTGATCTGCGTCGTAGCCGAGGAACTGCCGCACGTCGTCGATGTCGTCCATGGCGATCGACGTGGTGTAGAAGCGACGCGTCGGCCTGCAGTTTCTCGAGGCACGTCCGGAACCGCTGCGACCGGATAGTCGTCGACGCTGCTGAGGTCGTCGTCGTCGGTCGTCCGCGGCGCAGTCGAGCGGGTTCGACTCGCCGGTGCCGCGCTGATCGATCAGCACGATGTCGCGATCGGTCTGGAAGCGCCGGAACATCGGGATGCGCTGCGAGGCGAGCGTCGCGGCGCCGCCGCCCGGACCACCTTCGAAGACGAAGAGCGGATCGGGCTTCGGATCGCGCCGCAGCGCCGGCGCGACGACGATCTTCAGGTCGATCGTCCGACCCGAGGCCGCCGCGCGGTTCTCGAAGACGCGGTACGTGCCGCAATACGCGTCGGGCGGACCTTCGGCAATCTGGCAGGGATGCAGACGATCGAGCGCGGCCTGGCCGCCATGCTGACAGGCGGCGGTCAGCATGACCGTAATGGCAGCGAACGCGAGGCGCATCTGGCCTCATTATCGGACGGAATCGCAGCACGGCATGAGCGGGCCAATTCGATAAGATGCGCGCACGCGTGACGCCGCGCGGTCACGTCTGCCAGGGGAACACGATGAAGCGGAACGCCGTACCCAAACGCCCGATCGACGCACTCGCCTATCCCGATGCACTTGAACAGGCCGAGGCCGACAGCTCGTCGGCATTCGACGCAGGAAGGCCGGCCTGCCCTCCACCAACCGGCGCAGCCAATCAGCTGCCCGACGACACGGTCGGCATCGGCCTCTCGGGAGGCGGCGTGCGAAGCGCAACGTTTTCACTCGGCGTCTTCCAGGCGCTCGCACGTGGAGAATGCCTCGACCGCGTCGACTTTCTCTCGACCGTGTCGGGCGGCGGGTACTTCGGATCGTTCCTCGGGCGGCTCTTCACCCGCGAGTGGATCACCGATGTGAACGACGTGCGAGCAGGTGCTGCTCGCGCAGGAACCACCGCCGGCCAGCGACACCCGGTCGCCGCCGCGTGGGCGGCCAAGGTGTTCCGCTGGCTGCGCGACAACGGCCGCTATCTCGCGCCGCGCGGCTCCGGCGATCGTGCTGCTGCTCGGCGCGATCCTGCTGCGCAACTGGGTGGCCGTGCAGGCTGGTCCTCATCGTCACGGCACTGACGGCCTTTGCGGTCGCTGCAGATCGTCCGCGTCATGCTGGAGCGCCTGCTGGTGTCGTTCGCCTCGACCTTCGACGCGACGACCTGGCTCGTCTGCTCGATGCCGCTCGGGAACTGGCTGCTCTGGTGGAGCCCGTTGATTGTGACACCGCTCGTGCCGTTCGCTGCTGATGGCGGCGCCGGCGGGCTGGGCCTACTGGCTCGTTTCTCGCGACGCCGACGGCATTCGCGGAATCCCGCGACGGTCGGCGCCGTGCTCGACGCTCGTGCTGCTCCGGCGCCGGAATCCTCACTACGGACCGACCGCCAGCGTTCATCCCGCAGCGCCTGGCCGCATGCCTCGATCGTCGGCGGCCGTGGCGACTGATGGCGCTGGCTGTTCTACGTGGTCGGAGAAGCATGGGTCCGATGGATCAGGCCGCAGCACTGGCGCGTCGCTCGCCGAGTCGGGCAACAGGCTGCGCGCGGCGCTGACCAGGCGGCTGAAGACCGGGCTGCGTCGCGTGCGGCGTGCTCTCGGCGGCGGCACTCATCGACACGGCATGGCGGCACGTTCTACGCCGTGAGCGAATCGGGCCAGCTTGACCCGCTGGGGCGTCGGCGTCGCCGGCGCGTTCGGCGCGATCGGCGCATTCGCGCGTCCGCTCTTCGCTGCTGCTCGCACCGACGCACGGATCGACGCGCCCGCGAATGTCGATTTTCGATGACCTGTCGTGGATCGCGGCGATGGTGGTGATGGCCGTGTGGCTCACGTCGATCGACGTCGCGTCGCACGCGCTCCGGTGGGCAGTTCGGAGCAGGCGGCGAACCCGCCGGCCGGCCTGCGGCGAGCCGCCGGTCACGCCTATCCTCGGCGCCGACGCTCTCGTGATCGCCGGAACCGGTGAGCAGCGCGACGATCACCGCGCGCATGAATACGTCCGGCCCGCGTGCCAGGAACCACCGGTCGCGTGGCCCGATCGTCGCCCCTTTTCTGCTGGCTTCGACCGCAGTGCTCGGCCTGTTCACGCTGATCTTCGGCCAGACCGGCAGGTTTGCGAACCTCTCGTCGGTTCACGGCTTCTACACGGCCAGGCTGACGCGGACCTTTCTCGGCGCGTCGAACGAAGGGCGCCTCGACGCGCAGAAGTCATCGCGCCGTGTCCGACACCGTACTGGAAGGGCGACGACTGCGGCGGCGCACGCGTACTGGAACTGGCCGCACACCGCCCGGACACAAGCCGGCGCCGGAAGGTGCTGCCGGACGCTCCTGAAGCCGCGCACCGTGGGAGAAGGGCGGCCCGCTTCACCTCGTCAACACGACGGTGAACGAAACGGTCGACGGCAGCGAGCGGCATGCAGAACCGGATCGCAAAGGGATCGGCCTGGCGATCGGACCGTCGGCACTCAGCCTCGGCATTCGCCATCACCTCGTGACCGGCGCGAAGCGGCTGGACGGTGTTTCCCGCTCGACGAGGACTCGCACCATGTGTTCAAGGCGGACAGCACAGATCGCCCCCGGAACCGCTGTCGCTCGGCCGCTGGATGAGCATTTCCGGCGCGGCCTTCTCCGCCGCCGCCGGCGCCAATACGACCGTGCCCGCTCGCGATTCTCTGCGGCATGTTCAACGTCCGCCTCGGCTACTGGTGGAATTCCGGGAACCGGCTTCGGCGGCCGCTGGATCGAACGGCTCCTGCCCGTGCAGTCGGCATTCTTCGCCGAGATGTTCGCGCGCACGCACGGCACGTCCGGACAGCTCTGGAACATCTCGGATGGCGGGCACTTCGAGAACATGGGCGGCTACGAGCTGATTCGGCGCCGCCTGCCGGTGATCGTCATCGTCGATGCCGAGGCCGACCCCGACTACACGTTCCAGGGGCTGTCGGACCTCGTACGCAAGGCACGCCTCGACTTCAAGGCCGAGATCGTCTTCCTGAACGTGTTCGAACTCGATGGCCTGACGCCGGATGGCGCCAGGCCATCGACAGCGGCGCCGCCGCTGCCGGCCGGCGTGCGCCGCTACTTCGGCGATCTCGACGCGCTGCGGCGAGGCATCTGGACGACCGAGAAGATGACCAACGTGCACGGCGCGCCCGACCGTCGCTATCACGCTCGCAGCGCAGCGCACGCGTCCATCGAAGGCGCACGCGGCGCTGGCGCGCGTCGTCTATGGCGACGCGGACGATCCCGATGCGCCGCGGTCGTGGCTGGTGTACGTGAAGGCCACGCTGATGGGCGACGAGCCGGAGGACGTCTGCCACTATCATCGCGGCCATCCCGACTTCCCGCAGGAGACGACGCTCGATCAGTTCTTCGATGAAGCGCAGTGGGAGAGCTACAGGCGACTGGGCCAGCACGTCGGGCATCGCGTGCTGACGCCGGAGCTGTTCGACCATCTCGTGCAGAACCCGGCGTAGGGCGATAGGCGATTGCGGGGCGATAGGCGGGACGCGGGGCGATGGGCGCGTAGGCGCGAACTCGGTTGGTCGTCGGCCGTAAACGGCCGGGTGAGGAAAGGATGGCCACGTCGGCCAATCGCCGATCGCCTACTGCCTATCGCCTAGCTACCAGAACCATTCACGCGGCGCGTCCACGAGCGAGCGATCGAGCGCGCACCGACGCCTGACACGCCCAGCAGCGTGAGCGTCCGGGCAAGATCGGCACGGAGGATCTCGATCGCCCTCGTCACCCCCGGCTCGCCGGCCGCAGCCATACCGTAGGCGTACGCGCGACCGACCAGCACCGCCTCTCGCGCCGAGGCACAGCGCCTTCACGATGTCGCTGCCGCGTCGGATGCCGCCGTCCATCAGCACTTCGATCCGTGCTGCCCGCCGCGGCCACGACTTCCGGCAATGCGCGCAGTCCTGCCGCAACACCGTCCAGCTGCCGGCCGCCGTGGTTCGAGACGATCACCGCGTCGACGCCGTGATCGGCCGCGCGCCGCGCATCGTCGCCGGTGAGAATGCCCTTGACGACGATCGGCCCGCCCCACAGGTCGCGAATCCAGGCGAGGTCTGCCCACGTCACCACCGACTGCGCCAGCGCGGGACCGACGGTCTCGTACTTCATCGGACCAGCACCCGGGAGGACGACATTCGGAAACTGCATCAGGCCGCCGTCGCGAAGAAATCCGGCGAGCCACCGCGGACGCGAGAGCACCTGAGCAGAGGTGCGGAGCCATCGCGAGCGGATTGCCGCTGAGCAGCGACGTTGTGCCGTTGCGGATGTCCCGTTCGCGCATGCCGGCCAGCGGCGTATCGACCGTCACGACGAGCGCGGAGAAGCCCGCGGCCTTTGCGCGTGCAATGGCGCCCTCGGCGACTTCGCGGCCCGCCCACCAGGTACACCTGATACCACGCCGGTCGGTTCGTGGCGGCCTTCACCTCCTCGAGCGCGCAGCCCGATAACGTCGACAGGATGTAGCCCGTGCCTGCCGCGCCGGCGGCGGCCGCCGCATGGACCTCGGCGCGCGGGTAGAACATCCGGCTGCTGCCGATTGGCGCCAGCAGAAACGGCAGGTCGAAGGTGTGACCGAGAATGGTGGTCCGCAGATCGACCAATGGAGAGGCAACGGCGCCCCTTGGCCTGAAGGTGACGTCGTCGAACACCCGGCAGTTTTCGCGAAGCGTCCGCTCGGCTTCGGCGCCGCCGTCGATGTAGTCGAACACCACGCGCGGCAGGCGTCGTTCGGCGAGCCTTCGCAGATCGTCGATGTTGACGACGCTTGCGGAATGGAGGCGGTCGGCCATGAGGCAGACAGCCTACCAGATCGAAACGGCGCGTCAGCGCGGGACGGCGGTGAGACCCGTGCTCGTTCCGCCTCCGCCCGAATAGCCGGCGGGCGATGCGCTGCTCGACCCCGAATCGCCGCTCGAACTGCTGCCGCCTGCCCCGTCACCACCGCTCGTCGCGGCCTGCGATGATCCTGGACGCGCGCCCCCGGCGCGGTACGGCTCGCGGGGCTCCACCTGCGTATAACCCTGGCCGTTGACCACCCGTCCGTGTGGCTGTGCCTCCACCGCTTCGCCCCCACCCGACCCAGGCACGTCGTAGATCCAGCCCGGGTCGTTGTACCAGGTGGTGTCGAAAAAGAACGGCATGCCCAGCGCGCCGAACCCGAAGCCATAGAGGTCGGCCAGGTCGTCTCCGCCATGGAGCGGCTGCAACATCACGCCGCTCCAGACGCCCGAACTGCCGGCCATCGTGGCCCGGTGCACTTCGAATCGCGTGGGATATGCAAGGGCCACCATCAAATCGATCACGCGTACGGAGATGCGCGCCTCAGACAGGCGCAGCAGCGCCCGCCGATCCACGACGACACGGGCGCCGCTGTCGGCCAGCCACGCTTCCACGCCGCTGGTCGGCATCGCCGCGCTGGCCTCGATCACATCAGCGGCGCCGATCGGCGTCAGGGCTGCATGCGCGACTTGCAACTGACGAACTGTCTCTGACACTGGCGCCGGCGCTGGCGCGCTCGAACGCCAGAATCGGCGTACTCGAACCTGCTCGCGCTCGTGCGCGTCTGCAACCTGCACGTCAATCCACTGATCCGCCGTGACCAGCGCCGACAGTCCCGTGGTTTTGATCTCGGGTTCATCCGCACACTTCTGAGACGACGCGGAGAACAGGCGCAGCCCGGAGGTGGACCATCGCGTGGTGCGCTGGCCGGAGCAGCCCTTGTCGGCCATGGGCTGTGGCGTGCCGTCGGCGATGACCACCTCGCCGAGTATTTCGCGATCGTTGTCGAAGGTGATCATCCGCACGCCCGTGCCGTCATCCGACGGGACGATGCAGAGCTGAGTCCCGGGGCTCGCACCAGACCGGGCGGCGGGAGTCCAGCATCCAAGCCAGGGCGACCAGCGGGGATCCACGCCCATCCGCTGTTGCTCGCCGGTCGTCAACCGTGGAGCAGTCGCCGATGTCGGCTGAGCATGTGCAAGCGACGCGGCGATAGCGAGGAGCGCGGCCGCGATCGGGACGTGGGTTCGGATCATGAGTGCACTCCTCAGAAGACGATGCTGATGCCTGTGCTTCCACGAAACCCGGCCAGGTCTATCCCGTCGAAGCCGAGGAAGTCGCGATCGAGGCTGGAGTGCAGCCAGGAATATCGACCATCGAACGTGACGGAGAGCCGCTTCCAGACCTGAACGTCCACTCCTCCGTTGACGAATGGCCCGACACTCCACCCGTTCGAGGCGAACCAGTCGGTGAAGACCGACAGGTCTACGAAGTCGACGAACTGCCCGTGCTGCGCCAGGCTGTAGTACGCGATGCTCGCGCCAGCCCCTGCATATGGAGTGAAGCGCTGCGGAATGAACGCATAGCGGCTGATGCGCCGTCCGCGACCGACGGGCGAAAAGCGAACGCCTCCCGAGAACGCGAACTGGTTCAGTCGCGTCACCTGCGTGATGGGCTGCGAGTTGGACGCGATGTATCGGCGATACTCGGAGCCGCTTTCGTTGCGGCTCATGTCGAATCCGCCAACGACATCGAATTTCGGCATGAGCACGATGCCAAGGTCCACCGCGAACCCGCCCGCACGGAGGTTCGAGCGGTCCACCGTGAGCTGGTCCGTCACGAAGGTGAACAGGTCCCCACCAGCCCGTGGAATCAGCAGCGTGCCGCGCACGCCCAGCCAGGCGCGCGGCGCGCCGAACATGAAGTCGGGGGAGCGCGGCGGAACTGGCGCATCGGACCGCGTCACTCCGGCTTGCGCGACCGGCTTGCGCACTCCGGACTGCGCCACTCCGGACTGCGTCGCCTCATCGTCGGCGGCCCGGACAGCGGGCACCCAGACGAGTACGATAAGCAGCGCGGCGACGGCCTGGAGAAGCGACGCGGCAGTGACCGACTGACGAGCGGTTCCTCGAGTCATGGTCCCTCCACTCAGGCGGCAAGACTCCACACACTCTAGACCCGTTTGCAGTTCATGTGGTGCAGCCGCGAACGACGGCGCCCGAACTCAGGTGCGGCTCGCGGCCCTGAGGTCGTACAGGGCTACCGTGCGCGTCACATTAAGATACAAACGTCGGCAGCTACGCTCATCCGCGAGACGCTCGCCGGGACGAGAAATGACACAGGAAAAAGATACCGAACTGTGGACCGCGGAGACTGGCGACGGCCGACTGTACCGTTGCGTCATGCGGTTTGCCGCAGGGGGCGTGGAGGTAGCAATCACCCAGGGCGACGCCCTGGTCGCAAGCCATCTCTTCTCGAATGGCACCGAAGCCTACGCCTGGGCCGAAGATGCACGGGAACAATTCCAGGGCGTGTAGCCGCGAACCTTGGGGGGTCGCCCGACGGCGCCGAAATGAACTTCGGCAGCTACGCCCAGTGTGCAACCGCCTATTGCGCTATTGCGCGAGGCACGGGGCCGCGGAGTCGGCGAACTCCAGTCGGCGATGATCCGCGCCGAGGTACTGCTCGGCACGCAGGTGTCCGCCACGCTGCCGCAGCCAGTCCTCGACGACTTCGCGGACGATTGGCATCTCGGGTGTGATCCGCACGGTGCCCGGGGGCACCACCGCGGCGAATAACTGACCGCCCAGCAGTGAATCCATCCCGACGACGACGAGCGATTCGCTCGCGCCAATCGGTGTCCCCGACGGCCTGAACAAGTCGACGTGCGGACCGTCGGCCGAGCAGCTCACGCGAACACGCGCACCGGAAATGCCGAATGCGCCGAGACGCCCGCGCCGCAGCGCGTTGGCAATCCCCTGCTCCAAAGCACCGGCGTTCAGGTGCAACCGCACGAGGCGGTTGTCGAACGGGAATGTGTCGTAGAGCCGCCCGAAGGTGACGGGGCCCGCGGGCAGATCCGCGCGGAGGCCGCCCAGACTGTTGTTGTTCAACGCAACGTCCGCGTCCTCCTGTTCGCGCAGGGCGTCCGCGAACAGGTTACCGAGCGGCGACTCGTGGTCCCCGATGCGCGCGAGCGGCGTGTCGAGCGCCAGACCGAGGGGTGTCGACTGCAACTCGCGAACCCGCGCCAGCGCGGGGCCCATCGCATTCAGGATCGTCCTGTCCTCGACGACGGGTCGCCCCTCGTACTCGGCGGCTGGCAGCGACGTCCCGGCCTCCGGCAGCGCACATGCAAGGGTGACGGGGTCCTGCATGGCGCAGATGTCGCGCGGCGCGAACGGCGTCGCCGCAGTGACCCTGCCCGTCGCGCGCTCCACGACGAGGTCGATCCGACCAAACGCACGCCCACCCCAGTACGACTGCACGATCGGCATGCCGGCCACTTCATGCGCGAGTCCGGCGTGCGTGTGTCCGGCGATGATGGCATCGACCAGCCCGCGTGGCAGATCGCGCGCGAGGTCGAAGATCTCCGCGTTCGGATCGCAGGACGACAGATCCTTCGGGTCCGCGAAGTTCTCGCAACCGCCGCCCGCGTGCGCACTGACGACCACCACCTGCGCACCGGCCGCTCGCAGGCGCGTTGCTTCCGCCGTCACCGTTTCGGCGAGCGGAGCCATCCGCAGCCCGCGGACATTCAGCGGAAGCGTCGCCCGCAAAGCCGTGTAGGTCATCACGCCGACGATGCCGACCTTGATGCCGGCCGCGTCCACCAGCGTCGACGGTTGGACATTCGGCCACTCCACCCTGCGGCCGGTCTCTTCGTCGAGGAGATTTGCGGCGAGGAACGGGAAGTTCGCCTGGGCGGCGCGCGCCTTCAGCGCACCCCTCGGGTCGGCGACAGGATCCTGGCGGGCGCCGGAGCGATCGGCTGCGCCGAAATCGAACTCGTGATTGCCAACCGCCAGCGCGGTGTAGCCCAGTGCGTTGTACGCGTCAACGACGACCGCGCCTTCGCTCAAGTTCGACTCGACGCCGCCCTGGAACGTGTCGCCCGCGTCGAGCAGCAGCACGGCACCCTGATCGGCGACCCGGGCCGCGCGCAGGTTGTTGACATATCCAGCGAAGACGCCAATGCCGCCGCGCCCGCCGCGCTGCATGAAATAGCCGTGCAGATCGCTCGTACCGATGATGGAGATCGTGACCGATGAGGACTTCGACTCGCGGACGAGGCCGCCGCCGGACAGCGCAGCCGGCAGGCAGAGCACGGCGATCGCCGCGACCACCTGACGAAACCGGCTCGAGCGCGCTCGACGCATGGCGTTACACGGCGCCGGTCAGTCCGCGCGACATGTCCGTGTACAGCCCGGCGATGGCGCTGCTCACGTTGCGGGCGATCGTTTCCAGGTGCGACAGCGTGTCGATCCGATGCGCGCGAGCCTCGCGCTGCGCGTCGGAGGCGACCCAGGTGAGCAGTCCGCAGGCGTTGGCAAGGCTGACCAGCATGATGTCCCGCACGGGCGGGATGGCGTCGCCGAGAATCGCCGCGGCGAGCCGCTCGTTCACCAGTTGCTGCGGCTTGCCGTCGACCATCGGAAATCGCTGCACGTCGATGACCCACAGGCGTTTGGTCGTCTCGTGGGTGATCAGACGGCGTTCGATGAGTTGCGCCAGAGCTCGGCCTTCGAGGTCCTTGCGCAGACGAAACGTCTGCTCCACCAGCCCACGCACGCTGCGCGGTGCCGAGTCGCTCGAGAGTTCTGCCAGCAGTTCATCCTGGATGGAATTGCCGGTCGGTGTGTCGTCGATGACGGTGACCGCATCGACATCGGTGTCGATGCGGCCGGCCAGGGCGAGGTCGAACAGCAGCGCTCCGGCGAGGCCGTAGGGGACCGAGTACTGGCGATCGCCGCGCAACTGCCCGGTGCGGGGATCGATCGTGAGAAGGACCACTTCTTCGAGCAGCGTCAGCATGGAAGCGCCTCCTGGATCTTCATCACCAGGTGCATGCGGCTGATGTCGAAGACCTGCTTCGCGCGGTGGCTGGGCGAGCACACGATGAAGGTCTGTCCCGCGATCTGCGCGGCGCGTGCGCCCTCGAGAAGGGACCGCAGGCCGGCGCTGGAGATGTAGTCGATGGCGGAGCAGTCGACCGCCACCTTCGGGTGCGCGCCGACGGCGGTGACCAGCGCTCGTTCGAGGAGATCGGCGGTCAGGCCGTCAACACGTCCCTTGACCCCGACGACGTGCCAGCCGTCGCGTGCGATCTCGCTGATCTCAATCGTGTCCATGGGCGTCGATGCTACTCCAGGCAGAGCTACGGCGCGAGCCGTTCGCGCGTCCAGTTGCCGTGCGCATCCGTCCGGTAGCGGATGCGATCGTGCAGCCTGCTCGGCCGTCCCTGCCAGAATTCCCATTCCGTGGGCAGGACGCGGTAGCCGCCCCAGGTCGCCGGGCGCTCGAGCGGCTCGTCAGCGGTGCGCGCGGCCAGTTCGGCAAGCGCCTCCTCCATGGAGTCACGTCCCGGGATGACGGCACTCTGGTTCGAGACGATGGCGCCGAGTTGGCTGCTGCGGGGCCGGCTGTGGAAGTACTCGTCAGACTCGGCGTCCGTGGTCCACTCCACGCCGCCCAGGACACGTACCTGCCGCTCGAGGACATCCCAGAAGAACGTCAACGCGGCCTCGGGGTGCGCGGCAAGCTGGCGGCCCTTCCGGCTGGTGCGATGGGTGTAGAAGACGAGCCCGCGATCGTCAAGGCCCTTGAGGAGCACCACTCGCGCGTCAGGCGCGCCGTCTGCGTCCACGGTGCTGAGGGTCATCGCGTTCGGCTGCAGGATGCCGGCGGCGTGCGCTTCCCCAAGCCAGGTGCGGAACTGCTCGAACGGATCGGGATGCGCATCGGCGTCGGCCAGCGCACCTGTGGTGTGCTCGCGTCGAAGTCCGGCCAGCCACTCGGTCATCTGTCTATTCTGACGCAGCCGCCGGACGCAGCAGCAGCTTCTGGACGCGCCAGTTGGAGGTTTCGGCCACGTAGATTTCGTTCTCGGAGGGACACGCAATCGCGTGGACGCCGGAAAACTGCTTGAGGTTGCGCCCGGACTTGCCGATGACGCCGAGTACGGTGCCGTCGAGCCCGACCTTGAAGACGCGTCCGGGCCAGGTGCTCTCGCCGAGGAAGATCACCTGTTTCGGTCCCGGCGTGATGCACAGCGAGTTGGGGGCGCCGACCCCCTGCATGTCACCTGGTTTCGGTGTCGGTCCATTGACGGCGCGCGTGGCGAAGTCTGGCGGAATCACGACCTTCCACTCACGAAGGTATTTGCCTTCGGTCGTGAACACCTGGACGCGCTGATTGGTGCGGTCGCCAACGTAGACGTTGTCATCCTTGTCGATGACGATCGCGTGCGGCAGGTGGAACTGACCGGGTCCGGCGCCGGGTTCCCCCCACGACATCACCCAGTCGCCGTTGCGGTTGTACTTCGCGACCCGCGAGTTGACGTACCCGTCGGTGATATAGCTGTTCCCCTGCGAATCCCAGGCAATGTCCGTCGGCTGCCGAAACCGCCCATCGACCGGCGGTGCCGGAGGGTTGGTGTGCTCCCACGGCTCGGCGCCGTCGGCTGATTCCTGCCGCCGTCCGAACACCCAGATGACACGGCCCTCCTGGTTCAGGCGAACGATCATGTCCGAGCCCTTGTCGATGGCCCAGATGTTGTCGTCCTTGTCGAGGCGCACCGAGTGCGCGAAGGCCCACCCGTACAGGTCCTTGCCGATCTCGCGAATGAATTCGCCTTTCGGTCCGAACTCCAGCAACTGGGCGGCCGTCGTCCCGAACGCCGGGCCGGATGCACTGCCCGATCGCGAGAACACGTACACACGGCCTTTGGAATCGACCGCCACCCCCGCCACTTCGCCGAAGTTCGTGCCGGCAGGGAGCTTGAAGAAGTTCGCAACGGACTCGAACGGGATTTCCGGCGCGCGAGTCTGGCCGGCCGGCGCCTGGGCACGCGCCCGGTCGATCGGCACGATTGCTGTCATCACCAGCAGCGCCACCACAGCAGACCAGCGCGTCATGTGCCTCTTCTGCATGCAACCTCCCAGTCGTAAGAGTGCGTTTCGAACTGAAAGCGCCACCGCGGAGTGCGCGGAGGTCGCGGAGCTTTCTTCGGACAATGGCTTCTCCGCCTTATCCGTGTCCTCCGTGGTGGAGAGTTTTGTAACCATCTCTGAGGCTTCGAAAGACCGGACGCTCCGCCAGATTTTAGAACCAGTTCAGACGACGACACCCCAGTCAGCGTCCCCGCGGTTCGACAATGTTGAACGCGGGGTCGAAATCGTCGAAGTACGACAGCAACTCGCTCAGGCGCGCCGCATTGCCGCTCACCGCGAGCTCCCCCTTCTGCTGCGCGTCGTCGAACGTTCGCTGTCGCAGCACAATCGTGTTGAACACGCGTCGCGTCGTCGTCACGCTGGCGTCGGCGCTTGCAGCGGTCTTGCCGGGGATGTACGTCAGTGCCGCGTGATCGAGCGTCGAGACCAGCGACTCCTGCGTGTCGGTGAAGCGCCAGTTGAGCACCATCTTCGCGTTCTCCGCGCGGGGACCGTTCAACGTCGTCCCCAGGTAGTCGAACACGAGCGAGGCGGACATCGCGCCGATGAACTCCGCGTCGATCGCCTGTCGCCGCCGCCCTGCGGGAACTCCATTGCGAAGTTCCTGCGAGCCGAGCAGGTAGGCGTTGCGCCACGTCGCCGACTCGGCGAGATAGCCAAGCTGCTCGAACGCATCCGCGGCGAGCGCGCGCGCCTCCGTGTTCGCGGGCTCAGCGTACACGACCTGGTCCATCACCTGCGCCACCCAGCGATAGTTCCCCTGTCGAAAATCGTCCCGGGCGCGGGCGATGATGGCCGCCGCGCCGCCCATGTACTCGACGGCTTTCTTCGCGCTCTCTTCCGGCGGAAGCGCGTTCAGCACGGCAGGGTTGCCGTCATACCAGCCGAGATACTTCTGATAGACGGCCTTGGAATCGTGCGACAGCGTCCCGTAGTAGCCACGCGCCGCCCAAACCCCCTCCAGGCCCTTCGGCAACCGCAGCGCCTCGGCGATCTCCGTCGGCGCCATTCCTTGATTCATCATCCGGACGCTCTGATCGTGCACGTACTTGTAGAGATCGCGTTGCTGCTCCAGGTGACGGACGACGTTGTCGTGTCCCCACACCGGCCAGTGATGCTGCGCGATCACGACCTGCGCGTCAGCGCCGAACCGGTCGAGCGCGTCGCCGAGGTACTTCGCCCACCCTTTTGCATCGCGCACCTCCGTGCCCCGCAGCGGCAACAGGTTGTGCAGGGTATGGGTCGCGTTCTCCGCGGTGTCGAGGACGTGCAGTTGCGGAAAGTAGAGGTGCATCTCCGCCGGCGCTTCTGAGGCGGGCGCGAGATGGAACACGATGGTGACGCCGTCGATGCTGCGCGTGTCAACCGCCTCCACAATCGAGTCGGTCGGCGCGATGATGGAGCGTCCGCCCTGGCCCCGCGAGTCGATTTTGCCGAGCCCCGCATCCACGCTGCCGCGCTCGCCCCGCGGCAGCGGTGCACCGAACTGGAACTGGGCGCGGCGTCCCATGGCGTTGCCCGCGATCACCGACTCCGACACGGCCGCCTCGAGAAAGCCCGCCGGAGCGAACACACGTGTTCTCTTCGCCGTGACATCGGCATCGCTGACGACACCCTTGACGCCGCCGTAATGGTCGCTATGGCTGTGGGTGTAAATGATGGCGACGACCGGTTTCCGGGGACGATGCGCGAAGTAGAGGTCCATCCCCTCCTTCGCTGATGCGACCGTGGACAACGGGTCGATGACGATGATGCCCGTCCGGCCTTCCACGATTGTCATGTTGGCGAGCGAGAAGCCGCGCACCTGGTACATCCCGTCCACGACCGTGAACAGTCCGTTGATCGCGTTCAACTGTGCGAGCCGCCAGAGGCTCGGGTTGACCGAGGGCGGCGCGTCTGCCTGCAGAAATTCATACTGCTGCGGATTCCTCGAGTCCGGCACGGTAGCCACGAAGCCACGCATGGCATCGTCGAAGTCCTGCCGATCGGCGAACGGCAATTCGGACAGTACCGCGCGGTTGCGCTCGGCGACCATGGATTCGGCAGGCCTGGGCGCCTGCGCGAGGGCGGGTGCCTGCGCGAAGGCGGGTGTCAGGGATAGCACGACCAGCATGGACTGCGCCGCCAGCGCCAACATCCCCGCTCTCGACCTCAGTGGCTTCATCGCTGCTCCTGACCTGAGAGTGCGTTTCCAGATGACCAACGCCGTTTACGGGAAGCGCTGAAAGTACGGCACCGTCAGCCGCGACAGGGCGCCCAGCGCGAAACAGAGCGCGGCCACCGCGGCAAACGCGGTGAAGCGCGGGCGCTGGGTACCGTACTCGGTGAGCTGAATGGTGCCTGCGGCAACCTTGTCGATCTCGTTGATCGCCGCCAGAAGCGTCCGCTCGTCGCTCGCGGCGAAGAACTTCCCACCGGTCTTGCGAACCGCGTCGCTCCACAGCCGGTCCGGCACGGCAGGGTCGCCCTCGGCCTTGTTGTAGTTGGTGCGGATGAAGTAGACCGGCACACCAGCCTCGATTGCGCCATTGATGATCTCCTCGAGTGGACGTCCCTCGATGGTGGCGTTCGTGTCCTCGCCGTCGGAGAAGATCAGCAGCAGATTGCCGGACGCGTCGAGGAACTTGAATGCCTTGAAGAGCGCCACCGCCTCTTCGATTCCCTTGGCGATGAGCGTGCGCTGATCGGGGAACGAGGCGAACTCGCGCGGCTCGCCGATGAGCGACAGGCTGACCAGGAGGTTGTCGTAGTCGTTGGTGAATGGGGTGACGACGTAGGCGTCGGCGCCGAATTCCACGAGCGCCAGCAGATCGCGATAGGGGCCGCTCATCCGCATCTGCACGAAGCGCTCGGCCGCGGCCACCGTCGTGACGAACGCGTTGGACTCGATGTCGGCGCGCTGCGGCAGCTTTTCCGTCTTGAACGGGCTGCTCATGCTGTTCGACGCATCGATCATGAGGCAGATGCGGCGTCCGGGGTAGGTCGCCTCGCTGCGCACCAGCGACACGTAGGGATCGGCGAGCGCCACGGCGAGAAAGGGCACACCCAGCAGCGCGATGAGCAGGGGGAGGTGCGTCAGGTTCGCTGACACCAGCCGTGGAATCGACGTGAGCACGGCTGGAACGGTCACCGAGTGCCTGCCCCGCCCTCGCGGCAGGGCCAGGCGCGCGATCAGGATCAGTCCGGCGACGACGGCCAGCGACACCAGCAGGAGCCGGGCGTCGCTGCGATGCCAGAACTGGAGGTCGGCGAGACGCAGCAACCGCAGGTCGCCGAACAGGTCCGCCGCGGTCCGGCGCAGCGTGTCAGGCACGCTCACATCCTGCGACGCAATGGCGTGTCACACATCAGGCTGCTGGCAGGTCCGCACGCCGGGTCAGGGAGTTGCCGGTCGAACGACGAAGGCCGACAGTCCGGAGGTCGTGATCTCCTCCCCCTGCCGCAGCGCCGAGATCGTCCAGAAGTACGTGCCAGGCTCGAGCCGCAGCGTGTCGGGCCGCTCGAACGAATTCGTGGTGATGTGGTCCATGCGCCAGATGAGCATGTCCACTTCATTCCAGATGCCGACGCTGTACGAGTCGGCACCCGGGACTGCAGTCCACTCGAAATGCGACGGCAGGCTGCCCTGCGAATCCCGTGCTGGAATCAGGTGGTTCAACTTTGGAGCGCTGGCCCCCGGGCTGCCCTGGATCTGCCGCTCGATGGCCCGAGCGCCTGGAACCGCCGGGTCCACGCTCCCACCGCTGGTCGTCGTGCGCGCAGGCGAGGCTCAGCGACACCACGGTGAGCGCCGACGCGAGCATGCAGCCGCGCGCCATCCATCCGTAACCGCGACGCGCCGATCCGGAACTGCGAGCCGCCTGTCCATTGCCGCCGGTCGAGCCGCAGACGTAACCGCGGGACGAGTGAAATGTGTAGGCGCGGACCGTCAGGTCCGCCGTGGATGTTCTCGACCGCTGTTCGGGTATCACCGGGCTGTACTCCTCGTTCGTATTGCGATCTCCATCATTGTAGAGCAGCGCACCCAACGACGCGGGGCCTCCCCTGCACGCGGCGATCGCGCGAGCTCAGCGGACGCTCCGCGGATCCGCTCAGCGGATCAGCGGACGACCACCGCTGTCGGCGCGGGAATCGGCGAGGCGCCCTGTACGAGCGCGTCGAAGTCGCCGGCGCGGATGCGAACCTCACCACTGGCGACGAAGCTGGAGAGATCGAGGCGCTGCGCGCCGATCGTCACGTCGATGTCCGTGATCCCGACAGCCAGATACGTCGGCTGCGATTCGAGCTCGAACGCCTCGCCGGCGGCAAGCCACCGCTCGGTGACGTTGCTGTCTGCATCGCGCACGAAGATCCAGGTGGGATGCTGGACCCGCACCGAGCCGAAGGCGGCCGATGCATGCGACGTTGGATCGTCGATCATTGCTGCGGGTGTGGCGGCAGGCACGCTCCCCGTCATCGGTGCCACCTGTGGCGGCCCAGCGCCATCCGGCAGTTCAGGCGCGCGCGCGGGCACGGCCGCGCGTGGTGTTCCGCCTGAAGTGGAGCGTGCGGCCTGCGTCGACCGCCCCCGCAGCAGGTATCCACTGCCTGCCACAACTCCAATCGTCAGCACAGCCAGCACCACCAGCACCGTGCGGCGTCCCGGCCCTTCGGTCTGCGCGGCGATCGCTTCACCGTCTTCGCGCGACGGCGGGCCGGCAATTGCCGACGCCAGCGGCAAGACGACGGAAGGATCGAGACCGGCGAACTTCGCGTATTTCGTCAGCGCCTTCACGTAGTAGGCCGGATTGTGGAAGGCGGCGACATCGACCTGTTCGAGGGCTTTCACCTGGCGAATCGAGAGCAGCAGCCGATCGCTGACCTGCGCGAGGCTGAGAGTGCGCGACAGTCGTATCCGCGCAAGCTCCGCCCCGATCTCGGCGCACAAGCGTGCGTCGAGCGGCGACTCGCCCGTAGGCGGCGCGGTGCGCCCGGAGAACATCTGCATCAGGATCGGACTGACTGGTGAGTGTGCAGCATACAATCGCTGATGCCCTCTCGCCAACCTGCCCGGATCGCATGACTGCACTTCGCGACACACTTCAGGGGGCACTCGTCCTCGCGCCGATGACGAAAGGTTCGAACCTTCCGTACCGCCAGCTCTGTCAGGAGCTTGGCGCGCGCATCACGATGAGCGAGATGACGGTGGCGAGGCGGCTGAAACAGAAGCGCCGGAGCGAGTTCGCACTGATCCGTCGCGCCCCTGGCGAGCACTTCTTCGGCGTGCAGCTCGCGGGCAACAAACCCGAGGAGATGGCCTGGGCGGCCGAACTGGTCGCCGCGAGAGGGGCCGACCTGGTGGACGTGAACCTGGGCTGTCCGATCGACTATTTCACCAGCAAGGGACTGGGTGCGGCCCTCGCACGCGAGCCCAACCGCGTCCGCCGCATCGTCGAGGCGATGAAAAAGGCGGTGCAGGTGCCGGTCACGGTGAAGATCCGCCTGGGATGGAATGAGGAACACCGCAATTTCCTCGACGTCGCACGAGCGGCGGTCGAGGGCGGAGCGGACGCGATCACTGTCCACGGACGCACGCGCGCCGCACGCTACAAGATGTCCGCGGACTGGACGGCGATCGCGGAAGTCGCGGCAACCATCCCGGTGCCGGTGATCGGCAATGGCGACCTGCTGTTCGGCAACCAGGTTGCTGCCGCACTGCAGTCGTCGGGCTGCACCGCCGTGATGTCGGCGCGCGGAACGCTGATCAAGCCGTGGCTGTTCCGGGAAGTGACGGAAGGACCTCTCGACCTGACGGCTGACGAACGGGTCGGCGTGTACCGTCGCTATGTCGCCCTGGCGAAGGGGCACTGGGGAGACGACGAACATGGCGTCGGCCGCATTCGCGAGTTCCTGCTGTGGCACCTGGGGTTCTGGTGCCGGTACGCGCCGCCGCGCGCCGACGGCAGCCTTCCGGTGATGCAGCAGCGCGAATCGTGGACCACACGTTCGGCGCTCGAAGCGCTGCTCGCGCGGTCCGACGCGCCGGCGCACGCATTTCTCGCCGACGCGCTGCTCACTGATGCCGCGATCGATCCGGCCGCGGCCCCCGCTCCGACCGGCGCGCGCGACATCGACGACGACGCGGCAGAGGCCGGTTAGTAACTGACGTAGCCTTCGGTCAGCTCGATATACACACCGGTCGGATCGGTGATGTAGGCGATCTTCAGACCGATGGCCGGAATCTCGCGGAACGGCACGTCGAACTTGATGCCCTTGGCCTCGAGCTGCTTGACGAAGGCGGCGAGGTCCTTGACCTCGAATCCGATGTGATCGATGGCGCGGCCCTTGGTCGGGGCGGTCGGGGTCGGGCTGGTCTGAAACGACAGATTCACGGTCCCCGCGTCGGCAGTCGTCTTGATCGTCCCGCGGGTGCGCTTCGTCAGCGAGAACGTATCGATGTACCAGTCGAGCAGCTTCTCGAATTCGGGCGTGACGAAATGGATATGGTTCGGCAGGGCCTTGGCCGTGAGCGTCTTGTCCTCCTGCATCTCGACGCGCAGACCGTCAGGGCCAAGGAAGTAGGCGTTGGGAAAGCCTTCCGCGCCGGTGAACTCGCTCTGCACCGTATAGCCGGCAGCACGGACGGCCGCGAGCATCTCGGGCATGCTGCGCACCTTGAAGCCGAAGTGATCCATCACCGTTCCCTGCGACGGCCCGGTCGGCGCCTTCTGCGTGAGGGCGACCAGCATGTTCGGGAACTTGACCGTCATCAGCGGTCCCTTCTGGACGTACACGCCGCCGAACATGTCCACCCAGAGCTTCTTGTGCACCTCGACGTCGGCGACGTTCAGGTGCACGTGCCCGTAGGTGATGCCCGCGGCGTTCATCGGCGAGAGCTGTGCACGCGCCGGACCGGCCACGGCCAGCAGCAGCGCAACAGTCAGGAACAATCTCTTCATGGAGCCTCCGGCCGGTAACGATACCGGCACACGGGAACATTGCAAAGGGCAAAAGATCATCCGCCCGGCGCGGCTCCGTACCTGCGCTACACTCGGACACCTTTTCGACGAGGCTGCCATGCTGTCCAGACGAGAGTTGATCCTGACGCCGGCCGCGCTGCTGGCACTGCGCGCCAGCCAATCAGGTGCGGAGGCAGCCAGCGGCCGCATGTCGCTGGCGATGCACCAGAACACCTCCTCGCGCGCCGGCTTCCGCGCATCGCTCGAGGGTTGGGCGAAGGCCGGCATCACGCAGGTGGAGATCACCAGCACCCTGCTCGATCAGTTCGTGAAGACCGACTCGCTGGCGGCGGCAAAGCGCCTGCTCGCGGACCTGAACCTGACACCGGTCTCCGGCGCGTGCGGCGTGAACGGCTTGATCGAGCCGAACCCGGAACGGGCCGCGGCACTCGACAGCTTCAGGAAACGTTCGGAACAGTGGGCCGAGCTCGGCATCCCGAAGATCTATTCGACGACGGCAACGACCATCAAGCCGACGGCGGACGACTACAAGGCGGCCGTGGACAACGTGCGCGAGTTCGGCGACATCGCGCAGCAGTTCCAGCTCACCGCGATGTTCGAGTTCGTGCGCACGTCGACGTTCGCCTCGACCCTGACCACCCTGCTGTCGATCACGCGCCAGGCCGGGCAGTCGCACGTCGGTCCGCTGTTCGACTGCTATCACTTCTGGTCGGGGCTGAACAAGCTCGAAGACCTCGACACGGTGAAGCCGGGCGAGATCAAGCACGTGCACTTCCAGGATGTGCCCGACATGCCGCGCGAGCTGCTCGACACGACCACCCGCGTCATCCCCGGCGACGGGGTCACACCGCTCGTCGCCATCCTGCAGAAGCTCGAGGCGAAAGGCTATGCGGGACCGCTGTCCGTCGAGCTGCTCGCGCCCAAGTACTCCGCTGCCGATCCGTTCGAAGTCGCCCGCGAGATCAAGCCGAAGGCGGAAGCGGTCATGCGCGCGGCGAAGGTGCTCTGATCCTCTCCCGGACTGTTCTGAGCCCTTCCTTGCAGACCGATGCCGGCCGCATCAGCGCAGCCGGCTGGCGCATCGTGATCCTCGCCAGCCTCGGCGGGGCCCTCGAGTTCTACGACTTCGTGGTCTTCGGGGTGTTCGCCAGGGACATCGCCGACGCGGTGTTCCCGTCGACGTCACCGCTCGCGTCACTGATGGCGTCGTTTGCCGCGTTCGCCGCCGGATACCTTGCACGCCCCATCGGCGGCGTCCTCCTCAGTCATTTCGGTGACCGTCATGGGCGCCGCGCGGTGTTTCTGTGGTCGCTGTTCGTCATGTCCGCGGCGACACTCGGCATGGGCCTGGTGCCGTCGTTCGCCACGTGGGGTACCGCCGCCAGCCTGACGATGGTCGTTCTGCGCGTGGTGCAGGGGCTGAGCCTGGGGGGCGAGCTGCCCGGCGCCCTCACCTACGTGGTGGAAACGGCGCCTGGCGCGGCTCCCTTCGTTTGCGGTGTCGTCTTTTCGTGCGTCACGATGGGGGTCGCCCTGGCTACGGCGGTCAGCTTGTCGGTGCGCAGCATCCTCGATCCTCCGATGGTCGCGGCTTACGGCTGGCGCATCGCCTTCATCATCGGTGGGCTCGGGGGCGTGCTCAGCGTGGTGCTGCGCCGCTCGCTGCACGAATCTCCGGAGTTTGCGCGCGTGAAGCAGTTCGCGGTGCGCCGGCCGCTGGGCGAACTGCTCAGGACCCACCGGTCGCAGGTCGTGGTCGGGATCGGTCTGCTCGCTGGCACCGCCTGCTTCAACGGGCTGTTCTTCTCGCACCTGCCCGCGTATCTGTCCACCGTGCTCCGCTACCAGCCGCGCGAGGCGGTACTCGCCCAGACCGCAGGGGTGATCGCGGCCGCCGCCGCGATCCTCGCGGCCGGCTGGCTGGCGTCGCGGGTGCCGCCGCGCCATCTGCTGCGTGTGGGAGTGGGACTGCTGATGATTGGCGCGTATCCGTTCTATCGCGCGCTCGAGAGCCGCAGCATCGACCTGACGCTTGCGCTCGTGCTCGCCGGCGTGTGCGCGGGATTCACCAACGGGTCGTTCGCCGTGCTGCTGACCGACCTCTTCCCGACGCGCATCCGCTTCACCGGCGTGGCGCTGGTCTTCAACGTGGCGTTCACGATCTTCAGCGGGATGAGCCCGCTGGCCGCCACAACCGTGATCCGCGCCACCGGCAACGCCGCAGCGCCGGCGTATCTGATGATCGCGAGTGCGGCGATCGCACTGGCCGGCAGCGTCGCATTGAAACGCGTGGGCGGCAACGTGCTGCCGGAGAGCTTTACGTGAGGCCGCGCTCGTTCAGCAACGCAGACACGTCCGGGTCGCGGCCGCGGAACCGCCGGTATGCCTCGGCGCGATCGACAATGTTGCCGTCCGACAGGATGTGCGTCCGGAAACGCCGCGCCATCTCCACATCCCACGGCCCACCCGCTTCGCGAAACGCCTGCCAGCCATCGGCCGACATCACATCGGCCCAGAGATAGCAGTAGTAGAGCCCCGAGTAGGCGTCGCTGCCGAACAGGTGGTCGAAGTGCGGCAGCCGATGCCGCAGCGCGATCTCCGCGGGCATTCCGATTCGTGCGAGCATCTCGCGTTCGAAGGCCGCCGGCTCGAAGACACCGTCGGCACGGGTGTGCAGTTCGAGATCGAGAATCGCCGCCGACACCATCTCCACCGTCTTGTATCCCTGGCTGAACGTTTCCGCTTCCTGCACCTTGGTGATCAGCGCCTCCGGCAGCGGCTCGTTCGTGCGGTGATGCCGGGCAAAGCGGTCCAGCAGTTCGCGCGTGAACACCCATTGCTCGTTGATCTGCGACGGCAGCTCGACGAAGTCGCGGGGCGTCTCCCCGAGCGTCGGATACGTGACGTCCTGCAACAGCGCGTGCAGCGAGTGGCCGAACTCGTGGAACAGCGTCCGCACGTCATCGAGCGAGACGAGCATCGGCTCGCCCGGCGCACCTTTCAGGAAGTTGTTGTTGTTGGAGGCAATCGTCGTCGATCCGCCGTCCATCCGGTACTGTTCGCGATAGCTGGACGCCCAGGCGCCCGACCGCTTGCCGCTGCGCGCGAAGGTATCGAGGTAGAACAGGCCGCGGTGCGCGCCAGACGGCACGTCGCGGACCTCCCATACGCGCACGTCGGGATGGAACACCGGCACGGTGCCGGTAATTTCCCTGAAGTGGAGGCCATAGCGCTGTTCGGCCGACCAGATGGCGGCGTCGAGCATGCGTCCGAGCTCGAAGTACGGACTGAGCAGTGCGATGTCGATGTCGTATCGATCCTGCCGCACCAGCTCGGCGTAATACAGGTAGTCCCAGGGCTCGATGCGCAGTCCGCCCCTTTCTCTGGACGCGAATGCCTGCATCTGCGCCACTTCGTCGCGCACGCGCGCCACCGCCGCCGGCCAGACCTGCATCAGCAGCGCACCGGCGCGCTCTGGCGTTCCCGCCATCGAGTCGGCCATCTGCCAGTGCGCGTGGGACGGATAGCCGATGAGCGCCGCACGCTCGGCGCGCAGGCGCACGATGCGAACGATGATGGCCATTCGTGTCGTTGGAGTCGCCGTTGTCGCCGCGCGACTTGAAGCGCTTCCACACCGTTTCGCGGTGCGCGCGACGCGCCGAGAAGGTCAGGAACGGATCGACGCTCGATCGCGTGTTCAGAATCGCCCAGCCCTGGAGCCCGCGTTCGCGCGCCGCCTCTGCCGCCGCGGACACCAGGCCCGCGGGCAGGCCTGCCAGATCGTCTGGCGCAGTCAGCAGCGTCCAGGTGTTTTCGTCGGCGAGGACCTTCGCGCGAAACTCCGCATAGAGGAGTGCCAGTTCCTGATTGACTGCGGACAGGCGTTCGCGGTCGGCCGGGCCCAGCTTCGCACCTGAGCGCACGAACGCGTCACGCAGTACCGTCACCAGGCGCTTCTGCTCGTCGGTCAATCCGGCAGCGGACAGCGAACGGTACACGGCGTCGATCCGTTCGAACAGCCCCGGGAAGAACGTGATCGCGTCGCTGGCAGCGGCCAGACGCGGCTGCCACTCGCGATCGAGCGCGCGGTATTCAGGAGTGCTCACGTTCAGCCGCATCACGTTGAAGAGGCGCAGCACGCGGAGTTTCATGTGGCCCGATCGCTCGAGTGCGGCCACGGTGTTCTCGAAATCAGGCGGCGCGGCACTGCGGACGATCTGCTCCACCGCCGCGCGCTCGTCGTCGAGTGCCTCGTCGAACGCCGCAGGAAAATCCGCCACCGACACACGGTCCCACGGCGGCACGCCACCATACGGACCAGACCACGGCTGCGTCAGCACATTCGTCTGGGACATGCGATCACTGTAGCCGAGGCCCGCGGACGTCATTACGCACGTTGCACGGAAAATGACGCGGGTATGTGGTGGTATCCGGAGAATGGGATTCGAACAGCCTGACGAAACACTGCAGCCCGCGAGCAGGCCGCTCGCGAACTGCAGTGACCGGAGAACTAGCGGCCGGCGAAGCGGTAGGTGAACGAGGCCTGTGGGTTCATCGCAAAATCCAGCGTGCCCTGGCCGCTCAGCCGAGCGAGCGCGCCGGTTCCCGCCTGGAACGTGAACTTGGTGAAGCCGCCCGGATAGCGCTGGTTCACAGCCGGTGGATAGCTGATCTTCAGGATCACCTGATCTCCGGGACTGCCGACGCCGCCCACCGTGCACTCACATGTGGTGAACGCCACACCGCCCGGCGCTTCGCGCGTGAACTGGCCGGGGCCGTCACCGAAGACCACGCAGTACGTCGGGAAGCCGAGGCTCGTGTCGACCCCGTCGTGACACACGCCCGGCTCGAAGTTGGTGCCCTCGATGTCGCCCGTGAGCTGGACCACGCGGCCGGTCTGGCCATCCAGGGTGCCGGCGACGAATCCGAACACGCCGCCACCGGTATCCACGAAGTTGAGACTGGCCGTGCCGGTCAACGATCCACCCTGGGCATCGGTTGCGGCAGACGACGCGCTGACCGACGACGTCAGGGCGGGGCTCGGGCCGGTCGACACCGTGCCGGAGCATGCGGCAGTGACGACAACGGCGGAAAGCGCGATGGCGGAGCGGACGAGAACGGACATCTTCATGGAATCCTCGACAGATGAAGTCGGTAGCGGGTTGGAGTGACTGGCACGATCAGCAGGATCAGGGGAACACAGCCGCGCACCGGGCGTCAATCACCGGGCGCGTGATTATGTATCACGGGCGCGTCACCATGTGCCTGCGAAAACACTGTCGGCCATAGCGGGCCTGCGCGGGAACCGGTAAAGCGTGCTGGCGTTGCCGCTATCTGCTCAGCTTCGCATTCACGCCGACTGTTAGTCGGTGAGGCGGACCGTCGCGCCCGCCTCACGCCGAGCGTGCTCAGGGCTGCGGCGCCGACCAGATGCCGCGGCCGTGCGTGGCCGCGTACAGCAGGCCGTCTGGCCCGAGGTGCAGATCCATCACCGTGGTCAGGGGCAGGTTCCTGCCAAGCCGTGACCAGGACGCACCTCCGTTCGACGAGATGACCACCCCCAGGTCGGTGCCGACGACCAGCTTGCCACCGCGAATGACAATGTCATTGACCGGCACGTCCGGCATCGTGCCAGTGACATTCGTCCAGGTGGCGCCGCCGTCTGTGGTCTTCCAGAGGTGCCCCAGGCCCACTCCCGGCCCTTCGGTCCAACGGCGCGAGAAGCCATTGATGCCGGCGTAGGCAGTGAGGCCGCTCGCATCTGCGGGGTCTATCGCAATCGCTGAGACATAGCGGTTGGGAAAGTCGCCGGGCAGCGTCAGGCTGTGAAATGCTCCGCCCGCGTTCGTCGAAGCCCCGCGCGCGAACCCGTCGTTGTTGCAGGGGCCGCACCAGGCCGAGTAGACGACCCCGTTCCGGACCGCAATCGCCGTTGTCGAATGGCCGGAGCCGTTGTCGAAGATCTGCTGCCACTCGCTGCCGGTCTGGATGTTGAATCCGTTCTCGTTCTTCCAGAGGTAGCGGCCGCCGGCGATCCAGAGGTTCTTGTTCGCGCTGTCAGCCCGGAACGGCGCGGTGAATCGCGGACTGGGATCGGGGACCGACACGTCGCGAATGGCCTGCGTCGTACCGTCGCTGCGCCCGCAGTTCGTCGTCAACCACAACTCGAGGAAGGTGTACTGATCGAGAATCCTGCAGCCGTCATCCGGGTCGACGATGATGTCGCCGCCGTCGCCGCCAAACGGCGATCCCATCTTGCCGCTGCCTGTGCGATCCTCCGGAAGCAGCAGCGAGCCGCCGTTGTCCTGCAGGCCTCCCGCGACTGCGTAGCCACCAGCCACCTTGCCGACGCCGACTGAGTAGTACTGGAGCGTGCGGAGATTGCCGTTCAGACTGCGCCAGTCGGTCGCGTGGCCGGCGCGGTCGACTTGCCCATTGATCGGCCGGGTGTAGACGCCACCGTCGTTGCCGACATACACGTTGGCACCGTCGAAGGCGATCGAGTGCTGGTCGGCATGCACGGTCGGTGAGCAGGTATTCTGCGCGTCGAAGATCGACCAGCAGGCAAAAGAGAAGTTCCAGTAGGGCCCGGTCGTTTGCCAGCTGACGCCGCCGTCGCGGGTCTCATAGATCTCTTCGAGCCCGACGTACACGTGGTTCGAATCGCCGGGATCGACCGCCACATACTGGTTGTACCAGGCCTGTATGCCAGGGCGGTAACCCGAGTACAACTTCAGCGCCGACCCGGACGAGGCGAGCTTCTGGGAATCGGCAATCTTGTTCCACGGGCCGGCGACCGCGCCGCTCGGCGACTTGTCCACACCCGACAATGCCGTGTTGCTCGTATGGGTGTAGCGGGTGATCGACTCGACCGTGGCGTAAAGCCGCGCACCATCAGCGGAGTACGCCAGTTGCGAACGCCCGATGTCGTTTGGGTTAAGGGCGCCAAGCAGATTCACACGCGAAAACTGGCCGCCGCCGTCAGTCGAGACATAGAAGCCGTTGTAACTGGCCCCGCCGCGCCACGCACAGTTCGCGATGACGGTGGCACCACCCGTATTGGGCTGAATCGCGACGTCATTGCAGATGTTGTCGTAGGGTGACTGGAGTTCAGGGTGTGTCTGGCCGTTGACGACCGGGTCTGGCACTGGATAGAGCACGCGCCGCCAGGTGCCGCTCCCGGTTCCGGCCGCGTGCTTCCACACACCTCGCGACGTCGCCGCATAGACCCCGCCGGCATCGTCGAAACGGAGCCGATGAACGAACGTGCTTTCGAGTTCCGCACCACCGACGCGGTTGCCCGGAGTGAAGACGCCCGACGCGGGGCCGGCGAGCCGGTAGACGCCAGACCCGACGTATGACGTCGCGCCGGTGTTGCCCTCACCGGTGGCAAGCCAGAGTGCCCCGTCCGGCGCGAGTCTCAGGTCGCCGACCGACAGGGTTGGCAATGAATCGGCTATCGGGGTCCACGTTGCACCGCCGTTCGTCGATCGAAAGACACCACCGTCCGCGCCGCCGGCATAGAGGACCCCGCCGTTCGCGGCGAGTCCGGTCACACGGCCGGTCACCACTCCGGCGCCACCGCTCGAGTTCGAAAAGGAGGGATCGCGGTTACCGTGGGTCGTCCGCATCGTACGGCCGGTTCGTGACTTCGGTCCATGTGGTGGAGGCAACCGGGAGGGCCGAGAGTGCGGTATAGGCGGCGCCGTATGCGCCGGGCAACACGATGCCGGGACTTGTTCGCGCCTCGGCATACTCTTCAGCCGAGACGAGGGCCTCCGCGCCTTCTTCGCCTTCCGCCTGCTTGTTCGCTTTCTCGTTGGTGAAGAAGTTCTGTCCGGTTGCGGCCCGGAGCGTCGCCAGTGCGATTACCGCGATGGCGGCTGCGGCAAGAGCCCTGACGGTCTTTGGCATCTGCATGCGATTGCGTCCTGATATTGAAATGGGGTTGAGGTCGGATATTACTTGCCAATTCACCAATTCACCAATTCACGAATTCACCTTGTCAGGTTTCATCTCTCCAGCTGGCAACGCTACACTTGTCCGATGCCAGTGCCACTCACACCGCGCGAGCGGGTCAGCCTCAAGGGACGCGCGCACGCCCTCGAGCCCATCGTGCAGGTCGGCCATGCGGGCCTGACGGATGCCGTGGTTACCGAGACGGACAACGCGCTGACCGCGCACGAGCTGATCAAGGTGAGAATCGGCGGAGCGGACCGCATCGAGCGCGCCGCGCTCATCGAGGCGCTCTGCCAGCGCACGGATGCCGCAAAGGTGCAGAGCGTCGGGAAGATCGTCGTCCTCTGGCGCCCGCGTCCCCCCGAAGAGGACGACTAGCGCAGCGTGAGCCTGGCGGCGTTCGGCTAAAATGCCGGAGCCATGACGCGCATCGGAGCCTTCGTTCTCGCCTCACTGGCCGCTGCCACTCTCGTCACGACGTCCGCTCAAAACCGCACTCCGCCGCGCATACCCGGAATCGACACCGCCGGCATGGACCTGTCGGTTCGTCCACAGGACGACTTCTTCCGGTACGTGAACGGCACGTGGGTGGACAAGACGCCGATTCCGGCCGACCTGTCCGCGTATGGGACGTTTGCGATCCTGCGCGATCGCGCGCAGGAGGAAGTGCGCGGCATCCTCGAGGCTGAAGCGCATCAAGCCCGCCGCTCCGGGATCGATCGGGCAGAAGGTCGGCGGATTTCTACAAGAGCTTCATCGACGAGGCGCGCATCGAGTCGCTCGGCATCCAGCCCCTTGCCGGCGAGCTCGCGGCGATCGATCGCATCACCGACGATCGGCGACCTGCCGGCGGCATTCGCCCGCGCCGCGCGCATCGGCGTACGGCTGCCCTTCGCGGTTGGTGTCCAGCAGGACCCGCGCAGTCCGACGTATATGCCGTGCTCGTCTCGCAATCGGGTCTCGGCATGCCCGATCGCGATTACTACCTGCGAACCGACGAACGATTCGTGGCCATCCGAACCGCTTACACGAGCTACATCGCCAGGCTGTTCGCGCTCGCGAAACAGCCGGAGCCGGAGGGCGCGGCCTCACGCATCGTCGCGCTCGAGACCTTGCTGGCGCAGGCCCAGTGGGATCGCGCCCGCAACCGCGACCGCGACGCGGCCTACAACAAGATGACGCCGCGCAGCTCCAGGCGGCCACGCCGAATTTCAACTGGCAGGCGTACTTCTCCGGCATCAACGGCTCGCAGTGGAACAGGTCAAGGAGGTCATCGTCCGTCAGCCTGATTACCTGCGAGCGGCTGACGCCGTCGCTCGCCGCCACGCCACTCTCGACCTGGAAGGAGTATCTGACCTTCGGCCTGCTGAGCAGCTTCGCCGACGATCTGCCCGCCGCATTCGCCGAGGCGCAGTTCGAGTTCAACGGGAAGATCATCGCCGGTCGGCAGCAGATGCCGCCACGGTGGAAGCGCGGCGTCGCGACAGTCGGAGTCGACGCTCGGCGAGCCGGTGGGCAGGCTGTACGTCGACCGCTACTTCAAGGCCGACGCGAAGGCCCGGATGGACGCGCTCATCAGGAACCTGCTCGCCGCATTCAAGGTCGGCATCGACGAACTCGAGTGGATGTCGCCGGAAACGAAGCTGCAGGCGCAGGCCAAGCTCGCGAAGTACTCGCTGAAGATCGGCTACCCCGATCGGTGGCGCGACTACTCGGCGCTCGAGGTGAAGGCCGACGATCTCGTCGGCAACGAGCTGCGCTTCCGCGCAGTTCCAGCAGGCGGACACGTGGTCGCGCCTCGGCAAGCCTGTCGAGCGCTGGCGCTGGGGCTTCACGCCGCAGACGGTCAACGCGTCATACAGCGCGGCCAACAACGAGATCACCTTCCCGGCCGGCATCCTTCAGCCGCCGTTCTTCGACGTCGACGCCGACGATGCGATCAACTACGGTGCGATCGGCGCGGTGATCGGCCACGAAATCAGCCACGGGTTCGACGACCAGGGACGCAAGTCCGACGGCGACGGCAACCTCCGCGACTGGTGGACGGCCGACGGATGCGCAGCAGTTCGAGGAGCGCGCCACGAGGCTCGGCGCGCAGTATCGAGTCGTACGCGCCGCTGCCCGGCATGAAGATCAACGGCGCGCCAGACCATGGGCGAGAACATCGGCGACCTGAGCGGACTGGCGGTGGCCTATCGCGCGTACAGGATCTCGCTCAACGGGAAGACGGCGCCGGTCGTCGGTGGCTTCTCGGGCGACCAGCGGTTCTTCCTCGCGCTTCGCGCAGATCTGGCGCTTCAAGTCGCGTGACGAGGCGCTTCGCAATCAGCTGCTCACCGACGCGCACTCGCCGGGCATGTTCCGCGCCTTCGTGCCGCTGACCAACATCGACGCGTTCTACGCGGCGTTCGATCTCAAACCGGGCGACAAGCTGTATCGACCGCCGTCCGAGCGCGTAAAGATCTGGTAGCACACCGCGCGACGGGGTCGTATCTTCTGTATCATCGCGTAATGGAAATTACGATGGGACGCGCGCGCTCCGCGCACGACGTGGGCGAGGGCTGGACGACCGCCGATGCCACAGAGCTGTACGAGATCGCCCGCTGGGGCAAGGGCTACTTCTCCATCGGCGACAACGGCCAGGTCAAGGTGCATCCCACCAAGGACCCGAAACGGTCGATCGACCTCAAGCAACTGGTCGACGACCTGCAGCGCCGCGGCATGAACCTGCCGGCGCTCATCCGGTTCAGCGACATCCTCCAGCACCGGCTGAAGGACATCCACGAGGCCTTCCAGACGGCGATCGCCCAGAACGAATACAAGGGCAAGTACGTCTGCGTCTACCCGATCAAGGTCAACCAGCAGCGTCACGTCGTCGAAGAGGTGTTCGAGTTCGGACGCCCGTTCAACTTCGGCCTCGAGGCCGGATCGAAGCCCGAGCTGATGGCCGTGGCGGCGCTCGCCGACAACAACACGCCGATCATCTGCAACGGCTTCAAGGACGCCGAGTTCATCGAGATGGCGATGCTGGCCCAGAAAATCGGCCGCAACATCATCCCGGTCGTCGAGAAATACACGGAGCTGGAGCTCATCCTCGACTACGCGCGAGAAGGTCGGCGTGCGGCCGCAGATCGGCATGCGCGTGAAGCTCGCCGCGCGCGGCGGCGGCCGGTGGCAGTCGTCGGGCGGCTACCGGTCGAAGTTCGGCCTCACGGTCGGTGAGATTCTTCGCGGGCTCGAGGAGCTGAAGAAGCGCGGCATGGAGGACTGCTTCAAGCTGCTCCACTTCCACCTGGGCAGCCAGATCCCGAACATCCGCATCATCAAGGGTGCGCTCACCGAAGCCGCGCGCGTCTACGTCGAGCTGCACAAGGCCGGCGCGGGCCTGAAGTACATGGACGTCGGCGGCGGACTCGGCGTGGACTACGACGGATCGCAGACCAACTTCGAATCGAGCCTGAACTACACGCTGGAGGAGTACGCCAGCGACGTGGTCTACCACCTGCAGACGGTGTGCGACGAGGCGAGCGTGCCGCATCCGACGATCGTCTCGGAGAGCGGACGCGCCGTGGTGGCCCACCACAGCCTGCTGGTGTTCAACGTGCTCGGCGTCTCCGGGTTCGGCGAGGGCGTGCAGGGGCTGCCGAAGACGCCGACGCCGGAACTGGAGCAGCCGCTCGTCGATCTGATCGAAAGCTACGAGAGCCTCACATCGCGCAACGCCACCGAGTCCTACCACGACGCGCAGCAGGCTCTCGACACCGCGATGAACCTGTTCTCCGCGGGATACCTGCCGCTCGAGCAGCGGTCGCTCGCCGAGAATCTCTACTGGGCGATCTGCCTGAAGCTCCAGAAGCTGGTGAAGACGATGGACGAGGTTCCGGAAGATCTGCAGAACCTCGACGAGTCGCTCTCCGACACCTACTTCTGCAACTTCTCGCTCTTCCAGTCCATTCCCGACAGCTGGGCGATCAAGCAGCTGTTCCCGATCATGCCGATTCACCGGCTCAACGAGCGGCCGACGCGCCATGCGGTGCTCGGCGACATCACGTGCGACTCGGACGGCAAGGTCGACCAGTTCATCGATCGACGTGACGTCAAGCGGACGCTGCCGCTGCACCTGTTCAACGGCTCGCCCGTACTACCTGGGCGTGTTTCTCGTCGGCGCGTACCAGGAAATCCTCGGCGACCTGCACAACCTGCTCGGCGACACCCACGCGGTGCACGTCAGCCTCGGAGACGACGACTCGGTCGTGCTCGACGCCGTCATCAAGGGCGACACGGTTCGCGAGGTGCTGGACTACGTCGAATTCGACGGCGAAGCCCTCGCGGCAAAGCTGCGCCTCGACGTCGAAGCGGCGGTGCGAAGCGGCCGCCTGGACTACGAGGCGTCCGGGCAGGCTGCTGCGCTTCTACGAAGCGGGCCTCAACGGCTACACCTACCTCGAAGAACGCCCGCGATAGGCTGGCCGCGAACACGATGCCAGTGCAACCGATCGTCGTGTTCACCGACGGCGCCTCGAAGGGCAATCCCGGACCGGGCGGCTGGGGCGCGATCGTCGCCACGCCGGAAGGCCACGTCACCGAACTCGGTGGTGGCGCGGCGATCACGACCAACAACAAGATGGAACTCACCGGGGCCATCCAGGCGCTCACGCCGCTGCTGGAGACGCAGCGGCCCCGTGGCCATTTACACCGACTCGACCTACGTGATCAAGGGCATCCGCGAGTGGGTTCCGAACTGGCGCCGCCGCGGCTGGAAGACGGCAACCGGCAGCGAGGTGATGAATCGCGAGCTGTGGGAAGAGCTCCACGAGCCTCACGACGGGCCGCGGGCCGCGCGCCATCGAGTGGCACTACGTGCGCGGGCACGTCGGCACTCCCGGGAAACGAGCGCTGCGACGAGATTGCCGACGCGTTCGCGACGCAGCGACCAGTCGAGCTGTACGACGGGCCACTTTCCGGTTATCCGATTCCGCTTGGCGATCTGCCGGACGACACCAGCGTTCCTGCGCGCAAGCCTTCCTCGACTGGCGCGAAGAAGGGTGTGCCCTACTCCTACCTCAGCGTCGTGGACGGCAAACCGATGCGGCATGCGACATGGGCGGAGTGCGAACAGCGGGTCAAGGGTCGGTCCGGCGCGCTCTTCAAGAAGGCGACCAGTGAAGCCGATCAGGCCGACATCCTGCGGTCGTGGCGATTCAAGCCGGAAGACGTGAGCTGAGCGCCTGGCCGCCGAGTCGTCGGGTCTCAAGACCCGACGCTACGTTCATCGATACATCGGCCGGCTGTCGTTCAGCGCCAGCCAGCCGCGGACGATCCGGTAGATGAACCAGAGACCGACCAGCAGCATCGGCAGCCAGGCGACGAGCAGGCCGATGCCGAGCGTGATCACCACGAACCCCAGGCACAGCGACACCCACAGCAGGCCGAACCAGAACGTCCGAATCTGCCAGCGGAAGTGCGACTCGAGCCAGGTGCCTCGAACGTCGCGGCCGCTTCACGTAGTTGAGGATCGACGGCGATGATCGAGGGCCAGCCGGTGAGAAAGGCGCCGATGACCGTCGCGGCCCCGATGATGCCCGTGAGCAGGCTGAACGCGTGCAGCGCGTAGATCAGCTGCGTCCAGCGAAGCAGCGAGCCTTCGGCAACGGACAGGCGCGGTTCAGCCATCGGTTCTCCCCATGAGTCCCGCTCGCAGTTTCCAGGCCAACACGAGGCCGGGCCCCGTGCCGCATCCGGATCGGGCTGTAGAGTAGAATCCCGAGCGGTTCCGAACTCTTTCGAGAGGTGTCACATGACGCTGAGCGCGAAGACAGGCCGGCTGCTGTTACCGATCTTTTTCCTGCTGGTTCTGTTCGTGGTCTCGTTGTCCACCGGTTACGGTCAGCGCGATGCGCAGGCGCAGGCAGCCCCGGCTGCGCAGGCCGCCCCCAGCGGCCCTGCCCCGTGCCCGGGCGAACCGATGCCGGTTCAGGCGACAGGTGTCTATCAGCCCAAGCCGGTTCCCGAGATCGTCATCAACGGCCAGCCGGGACCCGGTGCGATCTGGCAACCGGGCATGCGCTCGTATTGGCACTGTCATGCCGGCGGCCAGGTGATGATGGTGTTCGACGGCGTCGGACGCGTGCAGAAGCGCGGCGAACGCATCCGCACGCTGCATAAAGGCGACACGGAGTACGCGGGCCCGGGTGTCGAACACTGGCACGGTGCGGCGCCTGATGCCTCGGCGCACTTCTTCCAGACCTCGATTGGCGTGACCACGACCTACTGGATGGAAGAGGTTGGCCGCGACGATTACATGGGGAACGAAAACGGCATCACGTCGAGGAACGAGTTCCTGAAAACAGGAGTCCGCAAGAAGGGCGACCAGCCGACGCCTGCGCCAAAGGCTCCGACGCCCGGACAGTAGCGCAGGCTGTCATGATCGAGAACAGCCGCCTGTATCTGCCTGATCCCGCACGCGCCGCGCGGACCAACTGCGGCAGCATCGAGGCGTTCCAGGCACTGCTGGCACGATCGCACGACGACCCCGATGCATTCTGGGCCGACGTCGCCGGCGAACTGGAGTGGACGCGGCGCTGGGATACCGTTCGCGAGGGAGACTTCCCTCACGTGAAGTACTTCGTCGGCGGGATCACCAATCCCACGCTGAACCTGCTCGACCGGCATGTCGCGCAGGGCAACGGCAATCGGGTGGCCCTCATCTGGGAGGGCGAAGATGGGCAAGCCCGCTTCTTCACCTACCGGATGCTGCTGGCCGACGTGAACCGGTGCGCCAACGTGCTCAGGAGACTCGGGGTCGGCAAGGGCGACGCGGTCGCGATCTTCACCCCGAATCTGAGCGAAGCCGTGATCGCGGTGCTCGCCTGCTTCCGCATCGGCGCGCTGTTCAACACGGTATTCTCCGGCTTCTCCGCCCACTCGCTGCGCGACCGTCTCGAATCCTACCAGCCGAAAGTGGTCGTCACTGCCGATGGTGCGTTCCGGCGCGGAAAGATCGTCCCGCTGAAGGACATTGCGGATGCCGCGATCGCCGACCTGCCGGGCGTCGAGGCGATGGTGGTGATTCGTCGAACCGGAACGTCGGTGGACTTCCGCGACGGGTCGGGATCACTGGTGGCACGATCTGATGCAGGGTGCGTCAGCGCTGTGCGATCCCGAGCCGATGGAAGCCAACGATCCCGGCATCGTCTTCTACACGAGCGGGACGACCGGCAAGCCAAAGGGCATCGTTCACTCGGGCGTGGCCTTCGTCGTCAACAACTACATCTACGCGAAGTACCACCTCGATCACCATCCGGATGATGTGCTCTGGTGCACCGCGGATATCGGCTGGCTCACCCTGCACATCTGGGGCATTGTCGGTGCGCTGGCCAACGGCGTGACCACCGTGGTGTTCGAAGGGGCACTCGACTTTCCGACCCGCGACCGGTTCTACCAGATCGTCGAGCGTTACCAGGTGAACAAGATCTTCACCGCGCCGACGGCGGTGCGGATGCTGATGCGCTACGGTGACGAGCTGATGGCTCCCTACGATCTGTCATCGCTCGACGTGGTCGCGGTCGTCGGTGAACCGCTCAACCCGGAGGCCTGGCACTGGACATATGAGAAGCTCGGACGCAGCCGCATCTACGTGAACAACACGTGGGGTCAGACGGAGTTGTCGGGATGTCCGCTCTCCGGAGCGGCGTGGCTGACGCCGATGAAGCCAGGATCGTGCGGCTCGCCGTTCTTCGGAGCGGAACTCGACATCGTCGACGACCAGGGAAAGCCGGTCGGCGTGAACACCGCCGGCAACCTGATCATCCGCCGGCCGTTCCCGATGATGCTGCGCACCCTGTGGAAGGAACCGGAGCGCTACGTACAGAGCTACTTCTCCCAGGTGCCTGGGCTGCTATTTCACCAACGACGCTGCGATCCGTGACGAGGACGGCCATTTCTGGGTGACCGGTCGCGTGGACGACATCATCAACGTCGCCGGCCACCGGCTGAGCACGATGGAGATGGAGAGCGCGATCATGGAGGGTGGCGGTGTTGCCGAGGTCGCGGTGGTCGGCATGCCGGACGCGATCAAGGGAACGGTGCCCGCGGCCTTTGTCACGCTGAGGGCTGGCGAATCGGCCAGCGCGGAGATGAAACAGATGATCCGGCTGCGTGTCTCCGACGCGATCAGCAAGATCGCTGTGCCCGAGCACGTGATCTTCACCGACGTGATGCCCAAGACGCCGAGCGGGAAGATCATGCGCCGCCTGCTCAAGGAGATCGTCTCCAGTGGCGAGGTCGGCTCCGACGTGACGGCGCTCGAGGATGTCACGTCGGTCGAGAAGTTGAAGGCCCTGGTACTCGACGCTCTCGGGTCGTACGTCGCTCTCCAGGTCGTAGCGCCGCGTCTTGAGACCCGACGACGGGCGCGGTCCGGCGCCTCCAGGCAGACGTCCGCCGGGGCGGGTCTGACGACCCCTCACTACAGACTACCTGCAGCCAGCGCTACTTGTTCAACGCCGCACGGATCCCGGCCAGGTGGTGATAGCTGTGGCGCACGGCGTGATCCTCGAGCATGAACTGGCACGTGATCGGCGCATCCGCATACAACGATGCCAATGCTGCACGATCGAGCTGCTCGTCGCCGAGCGCGCGGATTGCCGCGGCCGCTGCCGCGCTGTTGCGGCGAAGCAGATGCGACGGTCTCCTCTTTCGTGACGCCGTCGTTGTCCCGCGCGTGTCCGGCGTTCATCTCGTGGATGTTGTCCATCACGACGCCGGTCACCGGCTTCCCCTCGCCGAGCGTCTCGGCCAGGTGAATCTCCACCGGATAGACGCTGGCGACGTGGTGCATGACCACGCCAATCTTCCGACCGTCCCTGGGGAGACGCGTCTGCCACTCCGCGTCGGAGAGGCCGCTGGCGAGCGTGGCCAGTGCCTGCGCGCCCTGTTCGAGGCGCTCGGCGAGCAGGTTAGAACGTTGACTCTTCATGAGCTGATCCTTTCATCATCGGTCTGAGTGCGTGGTCGATGTCTGCCCCCAACCGCGCCACGATCGCGGGGAGGGCCTCGACGTCCTCCAGGGACGTGTGGAAGTTGACGATGCACGCCCGGAACACGAACGTGCCGCCGAGGATCGCGTTCGACAGGAACGCCACGCCGGACTTGTCGACAGCCGTCAGCAGCTGCTGATTGAGCTGGTTGAGATACGCGTCGACCTGTTCGCTATCGCGCATCGACGCCAGATCGCGCGGCACATAGCGGAAGGTGGTGATGCTGAGGCTCTGACTTCGCGCCTCGAAGTCCGGATGTGCAGCCAGCAACTGGTGGAGATGACGGGCGAGCAGGATATCGTCGCCGATCATCTTGAGATAGCCCGCGCGCCCCACCTGCCGTAGCGCAAGCCAGACCTTCAGCGCCCGGAAGCCGCGCGAATTCTGAAGGCCGTAGTCGAAGTAGTTCACGGCCTCGTGGTCGAACTGGTAGTAGGGCGGGTGATACGAAAACGCGTGCCGCAGCCTGGCGGCATCGCGCACGAGCACGCAGCCGGCTTCCAGCGGAGCGTAGAGCCACTTGTGCGGATCGACCGCCACCGAATCGGCCACGTCCAGTCGCGCGAAGGCTTGCCGGCGCGCCGGGCGCCTGCGCCGCGGGGGCGCCATACGCGCCGTCGACGTGAAACCACAGCTGGTGTTCGCGGCAGATCGCTGCAATGTCCGCGAGCGGATCGACGGCACCGGTGCTGACGGTCCCGGCCGTGCCGACGACCAGAAACGGCTGGTGGCCGAGGCGGAGATCCTGCTCGATTTCACGGCGAAGAGCACCGGTGTCCATCCGCTGGTCGGCATCGGTCGCAATCCACCGGATCGCATCGGTGCCGAGCCCGGCGACGTCAGCGGCTTTCTGCAGCCACGTATGCGCCTCCGCTGACGCATACACGATCAGGCGCCGACCCTCGAGCGCAAGGCCCGCCTTGCGCACATCTCCTGCGGCCTTGTCGGCTCGCGCCGCGATCAGGCAGATGAAGTTGGCCATGTTGCCGCCGCTGACCAGCAGCCCGCCACAATCTGCGGGGAAGCCGATCAGCTCGGCAATCCATTGAACGGTCTGCCGTTCGATCTCGGTGGCAAGCGGCGACAGCTGCCACGCCCCGACGTTCTGGTTCAACGCCGCCGCCAGGAAGTCGCCGAACATGCCGATGGGCGCCGGACTCGCCGTGATGTACCCGAAGAAGCGCGGGTGGCCGTTGAACACCGAGTGGTCGAACAGCAGTCCGGCCGTCTCGCTCGACGAGCTGCGCCGCGCTGCTGCCGGCGAGCGGCAGTGTCTGCTCCGTCCCGAGCGCGCGCCGCACGTCCGCCGGTGATTCGTCCCGCAGGACGGGACCGGCTGGCAGCCTGGTCAGCCGGTCGGCGATCTGATCCACGAGGGCGTGTCCTATCTCACGGAACTCAGCGCGGCGACATGTCGAGTGGCGCCTGTCGCTGTCGCAAGGCTTCGATCTCTGGCCCATTGGTCATCGCAATCCCTCGAACAGATCCGTCTCTTGCGCGCGGCCGCCGTTGACGCCGCTGAACACGCGATAGAACTCCTGTGTGCCCCACAGAAACCGCTGGTGCTCTTCGGAGAGATCCGCCAGGCCTCTGTAGATGGACATCTGCGTCTTGTGGGACGTCACGGCTCGCCACACCGCGGGCCACACCGCGCTCGTGTCGATGACGGTGGTGATCGCCCAGTCCGGCCACGGCACCGCCTGCCGCTCCACGCCGTCAACGTTGAACACGAGCTTGCGCAAGGCTGCCTGGTAGGCGGCCCACTTCTTCGAGCTCCACGCGATGAAATACAGCTTCGCCACCCGGTGAGGCTCGCCCGCATGGGTGCTGACGACCGCCGAGGGATGCGCCGCGGACACGATCGCGGCCGTGGTCATCTGGCTGATCGCGACATGGTCCGGATGACCGTACGCGCCGTCCGGGCCGAAGGTGATGACGACGTGCGGCTTCACCCTGCGGATGTGCCCGGCGATCCTGGCGATCGCCTCGCCGCTGTCGACCGAGTCGAGCGCGCCGTCAGGGTAGTCGAGAAACGCGAACTTCTCTGAGGCCGAGTTCACGGGCGGCGTCCAGCAACTCTGCCTCGCGCGTCCTGCCCACGATCTCCGGGCCCGGCGGCGGATGACCGTCGTGATAGCGGCCGCGCTCGCCTCGCGTCGCGGTCACCAGGATAAGTGGCCACGCCCTCGGCCGCGTATCTGGCAAGCGTCCCGCCGGTGCCCAGCGACTCGTCGTCGGGATGCGCCAGCACACACATGAGTCGAAGTTCAGACGCGGGGACCGTGGGGGACATGGTCATATCGTTCACGGAGGAATGTATCAACGGCCCGGCGGTCTCGCTTCGCCGGAACCGGTCATTTTGCGGCGGGCACCCGAATGGCCCGAATGGGCCATGCGGCGTCAGACCGGCGAGTCGTCCACAGCAGTGAGAGACGGCTGGCCTGCGCGACGGCCGCCGATCGGGATGCGGCGTTGAGCTTTCCGAGGATGTTCGCGACATGGCGGTGCACCGTGTGTTCGCTGATGAAGAGCCGGTCGGCGATTGCCTGGTTGTTCAGTCCGTTGGCGATCAGCCTGAGAACCTCCACCTCGCGGGTCGTGAGCGGCCCGGCGCCTGCCGGTCGACCGTGACGCGGCAGCGGGGCTGGCCGCCATGGTGTCGACGGACGCGTCGAGCGCGAGCGATCTCGTGGCTCGCGCCGAGCGGGGTCAGGTCGGCAATCGCGCGTGTGGCTTCTTCTGCGGCCGCATCCGGACGGCCAAGCGCGGCGATCACACCGGCAAGCTCGATGCGCGCCCGACCGGTCTCGAACGGAGAGCCGCTCTCCTTGAACAGATCGACGGCATCTTCGAGCTGCTCTCGCGCAGCTTTCGTCTCGCCCGAGCGCGCCGCCACCAGGCCCGCCGCAAGGCTGGCCAGCGCTCGCAGCGGCGCCGTCCCGGCAGCGGTCGCGATGGTCCGGAGTTCCGCCAACGCTCCCATCGCCTCGTCGATCCGTCCCTGTTCCAGACACGCACGGACCATCAATTCGAGCGCGGCTGCCCTCTCGGTTCTATTGGTCGCGGAAGACGCCGCAGATGCCGCTCGGCGAGGTCCGCTGCCGCATTGAAATCGCCGCGATCGAATGTGACGCTGGCGCGCCCGAGCGACGCGAGCGGATGGGAGCCGCCGCCCTCGAACAGCGCCATCGCCTCATCGAGCCGTCCCTGACGTCGGCGCAGTTCACCGAGCCGTACGGTTCCCTCACCGACCATCGCCGGCCGTGATGCGGCCAGGTCGTCGGTCGCGGTCGTCAGTTCCTCTTCGGCTTCCGCCCAGGCACCGCGCCACAGGCACACCGACGCGTACTGGGTCCGGCAGACGGCGGACAGCGGGCGCAACTGCCACTTCGCGCAGAACGCCTTGAGCCGATCGCACCATTGCACGGCACGTTCGTAATCGTGGATGCGCTCGCAGGCGGCGATCATGTAGCAGCAGGCGAGGCCGATCAGGACGCGGTCGCTCATCTCGCCGGCCAGCACCGCGGCGTTGACTTCATCGAGTTCACGCAGCCCGTCGACGACATGGCCTGCGGTGACCCGCGCGAAGCCGTGAATCGCGCGGCCGACCATCTCGTAGTCCACCGCTCCGAGCGCCTGACCGATGCGCACCGCGTCGGACGCGAGCCGCGCCGCTTCGTCCGGGTTGCCGTCTTCGAGCAGGGCGAAGATGCCGCTGCGCAGCGCGAACCACGCATGTGCGGTTGACTCGGGCAGGTCCGCGAGCAGGCGGTGGGCGCGCTGCAGCCACCCCTGGGCAATCGCCTGTTCGCCGCGAAATGCGGATGTGTCCCAGGCGAGCCACACGGCCATCCGCGCCGCTCCCTGGCGATCCTCGTGCTCGAGATAGAGGCGATAGGCGCGTTCACGCGCGTCGAACACGACGTCGGCCACGTCGAGCCACCAGGCGGCGAGCGCCAGGCCTTCGAGTGCCTCGGCCTCGTCTTCAATCTGGAGTGCCGCCTCGAATGCTTCGCGAGCGAATTGCCAGTCGCCTCGCGCGAGCGCCGCACGACCGGCATCCAGTCCGCCGGGTGATTTGGCGGTCGGCTTGGTGCGCCCACTGTGGCCGCGGCGGCTGTCCGGCTTTTTCACGGTCGAGGTCCCTTGGAAGTCCCAAGCATAAGACGTTATGGGCGCGCGCCGGAAGCCGCCCGGGCCTGGGTGCACATTCTTTTCCCCGCGTCCCAGCAGAACTGGCGGAGTTCGCGCTCGAGCTTCGCTTGAGCTGGCGAAGCTGCCCGCGACTCTCCATGCCGATGAGACGTCACGGCCGCGCCGAGCAGGTGCCACCATCTCGCAGTCTGGTCGCGCCCACCAACCTTCCCGCCTGGCTGCGGACGTCGTCGCTGCCGATCGACCAGAACCAGCCATCGCCCACGCCGCGCGGCTCCAGAGATTCGTTGACGAACGGCGCGTTGATAGGGGCGGTGGTGGGAGCGGCCGCGCTCGGCGGCTTCGGACTCTTCCTCTGCCATGCGCTGGATGACACGGGGGATCCGGCCTGCTTCCCGCAGGTGCTGGGAATCGCCGCCTGGGCGCGGGAATCGGCGTCGGCGCGGGGATGGTAGTCGACGTGCTCCTGACCCGGCAGGCGGCGCCGGTCGTGCGCGTGCGCATCGGATTCTGAGCGCAGGACTTCCGAAACGCGATCGCCGCCCTGGACGCACCGACGCTGCCTGCGTCCCGCCTGGCGACCGCTGACTTTTTCGCGGCACGCGGTAAATTCCCTCGCCGCGACGGTGCCGAGAACCCGGCACCATGGCAAATTGCGAGCAAATCGCGCGAAACGTGCTGTGGAATGGCGGTTGCTGTCCACCTGTCCATTCACGACGGATCGAATTGCCGCGACCGCTCCTACTGACAGCGTTCGTGACGTTCCGGCCGTCCATATCGAGAGGCGGACATGGTTGCTTCAGCATTGGCGATGATCCTTGTCGCGGTTTTTCCGTTCTTCCTTGCGGGGCTCTGCGCGCTGCTGGTTATCACCGGGACAACGCCGGCGTCATCCGACGCGCCGGTCGAGAACAGCTATCAGCCGATGCGTCTTCTGAAGACGCGCTGACTTTCTGGACGCACAATCGCGGGAACTGCTGAACGGGCCCTGAAGAAGGATGCCTCGCGTGCTCGACGTCCTCCGTGGTGAAGCGTGGTTCGTGTCATCAGTGGCGACGTTCGCTCGCCCTTCGCGTTGGTGACGAAGCGGCGGACCGCTACATCCCCCAGAACACCGCGATCGTCATCGACAGCACGACCAGCATCGAGGCGCACAGCAACCATTCGGCCCTGCTCGCCCCACGCTGCGACGCCGCGACGCCCAGACCCGCAAACACCATCGGCATCAGCGGCATCCACACGCGGCCGACTTCCGCCCGTGTCAGATCGGCGAGGTCGATGGCCAGGATCACCGCTCCGACGACGACCAGGAGTTGCAGCGACTCACGCGCGCGATCGGCCGTGTCGAGCGCGGCGCGCCGCATCGACAGCGCGCCGACCCAGGCGAGCACCGGCCATCCGACGAAAATCGAGAAGTCCAGCAGGTTGAATCGCAGCCACAGGTTTCGATCCCGCGGCGCCGTGTAGTGGTCTCGATGGATCTGCATGATCCCGCTGGCCGTTGCACGCATGTCGAAGCCTCCGGCGGCTGCCGCCAGAAACACCGTTCCCGTACACAGCAGCGCCACCGCGAGTACGGTGCGCGAGCCGCGTCCACGACCAGGCGCGGCGGGTTGCCACCAGCACGACTACCAGACCGCCAGCCGACCAGCATGGGTGCGGCGCCGAACGAACAGAACAGCGCCAGTCCTGCGGCGACTCCAGCGACGGCGGCGTGGGCGATGGCCGTGCGGCGGCGCGAGGCGAGGACGGACGCACCGCCGGATGCCGTAGCGCAGGCGACGAGAAACGTGCACACGGCATCGAACGTCGGCGCGAAGAACAGCGGCGCCGGCGAGGCGACCCACAGGACTGCCGCCGCCGACGCTGCCGCCGGACTCGCCCCGGCCGCTTGCGCGATACGGGCGATCGGCCAGCACGTGAGCAGGGCGCACAGCGCGACGCCAAGTCCCGCGAGCAGCGCGGCCGACGGAAGCACCGGCGCGGTGAAGGAACGGATGGCACCGACACGCCGGACGGGGACCTGCAGTGTCGTGAGCAGATCGACGAATGCCGTGGAGACCGAAGGCACCGCGGCAACGCCGGCGATGATCGCGCGGTAATAGAGAATCGGTCCCGGCGGGTGCGTGCGCGCGTGGAGCGGGAGGTCGGACAGATGCGCCGCATGATCGGTCAGAATCGATCCGACACTGTCCGGGCCGGCGGCAACCGAGAAATACCCGGTGTAGCGCTCGCTGCGCGTCTGCTCCGCCAGAGTCGCCATCGCGCCGCCGGGTTGCAGGTGCAGGACTGACACTTGAAGCAGCAGTCCGGCACACATGGCTGCGAGCAGGCCGATGCGCGCGCGCCGCCGCTGATCGACTGAAGACGCACCACCTGACAGCTCGCCCCTGGTGAGAACGCTGAGGATGGCCAGGAGCAGCATCGCCGACAGGACCGCTGGACCGAGGCGCACCAGCGTGGCACCGCCGCGATACTCCCACTGCCACTCGTCGGGATACGGCGCCGGGCCACGAATCCAGCCCGGACGGTCCCATGCGACTGCTGGCGCGAGCCAGGCGGTCGTCGCAGCAATCGCGAGAGACGTCGGAACGGGTGTTCGCCGAAACAGCCAGACCAGTGCAGCCACGCTCCAGCCAACGGCCGCCGCAGCACCTGCGGCCACGGCCAGAAACACGAGTCGCGATGCGCCAGGCGACCGATAGGTCGGGGACAAGGCGAGGAAGCTCACCGGCTCGGGCGGATTGCCGTCACGCGCCATGGTCCATGCGATGCCATAGCGGCCGCGGCGGTGAGCGTAGGTGATCGCAATGGCGTGCGGGCCTTGCTCGAGAGGCACCGGGCCGGCCACCGGTCTCACCTGCGACGGACCACCGGTTCCGGTGCGGTCGAGGAACAATGTCGCCTCGCCGTCCGCCGTCACCTGGAAGTCGTAGATGCCGCTGCCGGGAATCTGGAGGTACCCGGTCCATCGAACAGAGAACGGCTGGTCAAGCGGCACTGCGGCGTTCGCGGTCAGTGTCTCGGTGCTGACCTGGCGATCCAGTCGCGTGTACATCTGTTCGCGCCACTCCGCATCGCCGAAGTAGGTCCCCCTCAGACCGACGCTGCGCAGCGCCAGCACCGCGACAATCGCGACGACCACAGACACGGCTACGAGGAGACGGAGCATTACGGGATGGCCGGGGATCCCTGGTCGGTGCAGAACGGGCATCGATGCGCGGCAAGGGTTGCACACGCGCCGGAGGGCGTCAACACGCGGGAGCCCCTCGGGAGCTTCCAGGGCGCATGCAGCCCGATATGTGGTTGCCTGGTGTCAACCGGCTGTTGATGGAAGGACGCACCCACGGCCACCGGTATGTGGCAGCCTGTCTGCCGACGTCTACCGCCGCGCGCGGGCGACACCGAGCGCTGTCACACCGAGGTGACCTGTGTCGTCATAGGGGCATGAGGATGCGCACGACCCGGCTGGACGGGCTGCTCGCAGCGACGGTCCTGCTTCACCTCGGCCTCAGCGTCCTGCATGGCCGGGCTCACACCGCAGCCGAAGTCGAGCTCGCCGCTCCCGCGCTGCTGTTCGTCGTGACCGTGGTGCTCGCCGCGCCACTGCTCGGCCTGGCCATGCGCCTGTGGCTCCCCAGGGCCGGAGCGTGGCTGATATCGGCTGCGCTCGCCTGCTCGTTCGTGTTCGGTGCGATCAACCATTTTGGACTCAACGGCCCGGACCGGGTGGATCATGTCAACGGTGCATGGCGCACGGTATTTGCCGCCAGCGCCGTAGGCCTCGCGGCGCTCGAGGCATTCGGCTCTGTCCTTGCCGCGGCCTGCGCGATGCGAATAGAGGAAAGACTGCGGCAGACACTGCGCCGCACCGCATAACACCATGCCTGATCTCACCGCCTTCCAGTCGCAGCGCCAGAGGCTTTTTTCGATCGCGTACCGCATGCTGGGCAGCGCAACCGAGGCGGAGGACGTGCTGCAGGACGCGTGGCTTCGCCTTGCAGGTGCCGACTCCGCTGACATCCACTCGCGCGAGGCGTTCTCGACAACGGTCGTGACCCGCCTGTGTCTCGACCGCCTGAAGTCGGCCCGCGCCCGGCGTGAAACGTACGTCGGCCCCTGGCTGCCCGAGCCCGTGCTGACATCTGACGCTGCGCCTGACGTGCTGGCAGAGCGTTCCGAATCGGTAACACTCGCCTTTCTCGTGCTGCTCGAGACGCTCTCGCCAGAAGAGCGAGCCGTGTTCCTGTTGAAGGAGGTGTTCGAGTACGAGCACCTGCAGATTGCCGACATGCTGGGGACGACCGCCGCGAACTCGCGCCAGTTGTTTCATCGCGCGAAGTCGAAGATCAGGCGCGGACCGCGGCATGGGGTTGCGCCCGATCGTTCGACTGCCGAACGATTTGCGCTGGCGTTTCAGAACGGTGACGTGGACGGCCTGCGTTCCCTCCTCGCGGCCGATGTCGGTTTCGTGAGCGATGGCGGCGGCAAGGTGTCCGCCGCCAGACGGCCGATCAGCGGCGGCGACCAGGTGGCGAACGTCCTCGCCGGATTCCGCCGTTCTGCTGTCGCGCAAGGACTCGCCGCACGCGCATCGCTGTCGATTGCCGAAGTCAATGCGGAGGCCGCGGTGGTGGTGCGTGTCGATGGCCGTGTCGAATCCGTGTTTGTCCTCGCCGTCGAAGGCGAGATCATCACCGGCATCCGCGTCGTCAGGAACCCGGACAAGCTCGCGTATATCGCACGCCAGCTTGGCGCCGACGCGTGATTACGGTAACCCCCTCTGGCGCTAGTGGCGTGTCCACGCTGAAGCAGTACCGGGTGCCGGGCGCGGCGCCCGGATCGCAAGGCGCGAAGAGCGAGCTTGTTGGGCACAAGTGAGCGATGAGCAACGCCGCGAGGCGGGATGCCCCGCCCGGCAAGCGGTGGTGCTTCAGCGTGGACACGCCACTAGGCGAGTTGCGGCAGGCGCACGGGCGCGCTACGCTGCGAGGTGCCTTATCGCGTCGATCTGTCCAACCCACCTGAGGCCGCGTTCGATCGGCTCGTGGCGCTCGGCGCGCTCGACGTCGAGCTCCTGCCCAGCGGACTTGCGGCGCTCCTGCCCGACAGCGTCTCCGCCGCGGACCTGACCGGCGCGATCGGCCCGACCGCAATCACCGTATCGCCAGCGCTCGGACGCGACGATGGATCCACATGGGTCCTGAGCCCTCAGCCCGTACGAGCCGGTGGGGTGTTGATCGTCCCTGCGCACCTGCCCGCACCGGCTGACGCGCTCAGGCTCCACGACGGACCGGCGTTCGGGACGGGGCTGCACGCCACGACGGCGCTGTGCCTCGACGCCCTGGAAGAAGCGCTCGAGGCCGGCATTCCGCCGCGATTGCTGGACGTGGGCACCGGGTCCGGCGTGCTTGCGCTCGCGGCGCTGCTCCGCGGCGTACCGGAGGCCGTAGGCCTCGACATCGATCCGGATGCGCTGCAGGCGGCGGAGGAAAACGCGCGACTGAACGGGCTCGAGGGACGGCTGCGCCTGGTCAACGGTGGTCCCGAATCCGTGGACGGCGTGTGGCCGATTGTCATGGCCAATCTCGTTGCGGCACCACTCATCGAAATGGCTCCGGCGCTGGTGCGGCGCGTTGGACCAGCGGGACGGCTCGTGCTGTCCGGCATCCCTTCGTCCGTTGCCCGGGAAGTGGACCAGGCGTATCGGCGCTGCGGCATGCGAGCCGGGCGCTCCGAAACCCGCGCAGGCTGGACGGTTCTCGTGCTGTTCGCCGGTTGGTGAGGAACGCCTCGGCGGCGGTGGCTGCATCGTTGCAGGTCGCGAGCCCATCGTCATTGGGGGCGTTATGACTCAGACGTGGACCGGAGCAGCACTCGTCATCGCGCTGAGCTGCGCAGCCGACGATCTCGGCGCAGCGAGACGGCTCGAAGAGCCAGGCGGCCGCAACCGCTGCCAGCAGCGGTCGTTCCGTCGAGATGATCGGCTGCCTGCAGGGGAGCACCGGCAGGGACCCCGCCGCTGGACAGACGGCCACAGCCACCTCCCGAAGCGGCAACGCAGGCGCGGCGTCGGGCGGGCAGGCGGCGGGCAGCGGTTCGTTCGTGCTGACGAATGCACGCGTCGCTCGCATCGGCCCCGGGGATCCTGCATCCGCAACCGCAACCGCCGGTAGCGATCCGCAATCGCCAGCCGGCAACGCCGGTCAAGGACGTGCGGGCAGCGGCAGCACCGGGACGAGCGAATCGAGCTACCTGCTCGAAGGCCTTGGGTCCGAACTCACCCGCTACGTTGGCCAGCAGGTGGAAGTCACCGGCACGCTGGCAGCGGCCGCACCCGGTGCCAGCGGTACGGGAATGCGGTCGGATCGTCCAGGTGGAAAGAACCAGAGCCCGCGGATTCTGGTCGCGTCGGTGCGGATGATCGCGTCCACCTGCGCCGCACGGTGACTCTCGATCACGAGAACAGCGCGCTCAGTGCGCGTTCAGCCTGGCCTGCAGATCCAGCATGGCCTGTTGACTGACGATGACCCGACCCTCCTGCGGCCGATCGAGATCGGCGATCACGGACAGAACGATCGCAAATGAGAGCGCCAGTGCGATTTCGAGGCCCACGCGCCGTGCGCCGCTGTGCCCGATCTGTATGCCCATCATGCTCATGGCAAGGACCATCAGCAGGTAGAGCGTGAGCCAGATCGTGCCCGGAACGCGGTTGCGCACGCCAACGGTCAGCCGTTTGACATGAAGATCGAGCACCTCGTTCAGCGACTGCACGAAGAGGCCGATGGCAATGGAGCTGGGCTCTGCTCGGCTGGCCTCTTCGGCTCCCTGCCACATGCGATCGTGCAATCCGTCGGACTGCCTCAGCGCCTCGTTCAATTCCAGGGCGCCGGTCACCGCTTTCACCCGCACGTTGACGTAGTCCCGAAGAAGTTCGCGCATCTTTCCGCGAGCGGGTTCGGCCATGAATCCGGCGCGTAGCCAGGTCGTCTGGATCGCGTTCGCCTCGTCGACAACCATGGCCTTCCTGGTCTGATGCCGTGCCTCGGCGCTATTGAAGGTGAACGCCAGCATGAAGGCAAGCAGCCCCAGGGTCGTTCCGGCGATTGCGCCGGACACGGCGACCTTGTCGGCGCGCTGTCTGCGACGCCCCAGGAAGAAACCCGTCTCCAACGACAGAAGAACCACCCCTATCGTTGCGAGCAGCAGCCCGGGGATCGGAATCACGTCAGGCATGATGTGCCCGACAGTATACGCGGCCGACGCAGGGTCACCGCGCGGTGCGGGGGATCGGGGTGACGCGAGCCGTTGGCGCGAGGACGCGGTGCGCCCTCTTCAGCGGCGGCACACGCCCGCGCGCGGCGCCCTCGTCCATCACGCACTGGATGAAATGCAGTTTCGTGACGGCGGCCTTGTTCAGCACGAACGGATAGAGCGGAGGCTGGCCCATGCTTTGAGCGGTGTCGTTCAGCACCGCGGTCAGAATCACCCAGGCATTCACCCACTCGAGGAACGTCCGCCCTGCCTTGTCGGATTCCCACGAGCACAGCACGTCGCGTTCGAAGGGGGTGATGAGCAGACGAACCCGCGAGATGTCGATGCCATAACTGGCGGCCGTTTCCAGAGTCGAACGCATGTGCATGTAGTGCGCCCAGCTCTCCGCCCAGTCTTCCCAGGGATGGGACGATGCGTAGCTGCTGATGAACCGCTCCTGCCAGTCCGCAGGAACTCCCGCATAGTGGCGCGCCAGCGCCTCACCGTAATCAGCGCGTTCATCACCAAACAGTTCGCGGAACCGTGGCAGCCATTCGGTGTCGCGAATCATCACGTCCCAGTAGTGATGACCGACCTCGTGGCGGAAGTGCCCGAGCAGTGTGCGATAGGGCTCGTGCATCGCCTCCCGATGCTGTTCCCGGTAATCGCCGTCCGCCTCGGCGACGTTGATCGTGATGAGACCGTCGCTATGCCCGGTGAGGACCGCCGCCTCGCCGGGGATGGACTCCAGGAAATCGAAGGCGAGTCCGCCTGATTGCCCGTCGACCTTTTCGTCGATGGGCAGCCCGTATGTCAGCAGCGAATAGAGCAATTCGCGTTTCGCCGACTCGAGCGCCGCAAGACGCTTAGGGTTTCCCGCACGCGACAAGTCGGGGATTGTACGGGTCAAGCGGCAGGACAGACACTTGGTCGCATCCTCGTCCGCGGGCACCAGCCAGTTGCAGAGAACGGCGTCGGTACGATGCTCGCAGAATCGAAACGCTGGCGCCGGCTCGCGGGTATCGCCGGCAAGCGCCCAGGTGCCATCGCCAACAGCCGTCAACGCCCTCAGATCGGGCAGGGTGGGGTCGTAGGCCACCTCCAACCCGCAGGCGAGGCACTTCGTGTTGTGAAAAAAAAGCGGCTGGGCGCACGTGCACTGGAATGTTTTCATGATCGAATGACCGACATCTCAGGCACGGAGTAGCACGACCCGGGCCACTTCGCGTGAGGCACGTCCAGGGGCGGTCCGGGCTGGCTGCGATGGGCGACCGCGAGAGGCGGATCCTCAGGTGTGGTGTAGCCGCGCACCTTCACGTGCGCCCGTCAACACGCTCACCTGATATTGGTCGTCTGTTCGCCAATCGTGATCTGCTCGGTCTTCATCTCCGTTGACCGGGTCTTATGCGGGAACCCGGCGACCGTGACCCTGGCTCCTGGTTGCAGCAATTCGCGGGTGACGCCCCGCGCCTGCATTCGTGAGGGCGGCGCGAGCACGGCATGCCACAACTTTCCATCAACGTCCAGATCCACGTACGCGTGCGGGTTCTCGTATCCAGACGCCTTGATCGTACCGGTGAGCGTCAGCGGTTTGCGGCTGTCGTACTCCCCCCACCCGTGGTGAGCGAGGAGTGTGGCCCCGAGGGGGGCGAGCAGGGCGATCGCGGCGACGAGAACGACCGATTGGACGCGGCGCATGGGCATTCCCTCCTCCACCCATGATACGCACCATGGATCGGCGCCGGCGATCCCAGCCATTTCATCGTCCCTCCTTGCTGCCGCTGCCACCGCTGCTGCCGAGCCAGAGCCGCGGGCCTGGACCGCGCCTCGCCAGTCGGTCGCCGGGGTTCGTGAGCTGACAGGTGTCGAGCGAGAGGCATCCGCATCCAATGCATGCAGTGAGGCCGGCCTCGAGCCGCTCGAGCTCGGCGATCCGCTCGCGGATACGCTGCTTCCAGTTGGCCGACAGCTTCGCCCAGTCGGAGCGCTCGGGCACCCGGTTTCTGGGGAGCCGCGCCAGTTCCGACCGCACCTCCTCGAGCGACAGTCCGACCTTCTGCGCAAAGACGATAAACGCGACCACGCGCAGCACCGGACGGGAGTAGCGACGATGCCCTGCTGAGGTGCGCTCCGAGTGGATCAGCCCCGCGTCCTCGTAGAAGCGGAGCGCGGAAGTCGCGACACCGCTGCGGGCGGCAATCTGCCCGATGGTCATGGCGCCGCCGCCCGTAACCGGCTGGCCATTGCGAGTCATGCCGCCAGTGTCTCGCACTTCGTGCTTGACTTCAAGTGCACTTGAAGTTCGATGCTGTTGACGTGAGGCAGATGTCCGGAGGTGACACGGTGAGTGGATCGAAGAGGGTAGCAATTGTTACTGGCGCGAGCCGCGGACTGGGCAGGGTGATCGCAGCGGTTCTCGCCGCGCGTGGCGACTCCGTCGTGATTGGGGGACGTGACGTCGCAGCGCTGTCCCGCGCGGCCGACGAACTCTCGGCCAACGGCGCGGCGATCGTCGCGGTGGACGGTGATGTCACTGACGCAGCGGTCCGCGGACGGATGGTGGCGGCGGCGCGCGAACTTGGCGGCCTGGACATTCTTGTCAACAACGCCTCCGAGCTCGGTCCGATGGGCCCGCTCCTGCAGCTGGACGTGACGCGGCTGGGGCGCGTCTTCCCGGTGAACGCCGGCGCCCCTCTGGCGCTGATGCAGCTCGCCGTCCCGTTACTCGCGCAGCGCCACGGGCTGATCGTGAACATCACCAGCGACGCTGCGATCGGTGCGTACCCGGGGTGGGGGCCGTACGGCGCGAGCAAGGCGGCACTCGAACTGCTGACCCGTACGCTCGCCGTCGAACTGCGCGATCAGGGCGTGTCAGCCGTCGTGGTCGACCCTGGCGACATGCGCACGCAGATGCACCAGGAGGCGTTTCCGGGCGAGGACATCTCCGATCGTCCGCTTCCAGACGTGACCGTGCCATTCTGGACGTGGCTGTTCGAGCAGAACCCCGAGGATGTGCGCGGCCAGCGGCTGGGCGCGCAGCAGCAGGACCCCCGATGGCTGCAGCCGGAGTAATCGCGGACTTCGTGCTGCCGGCGCATCTCGAAGCCAGCGCGCCGCCGGAGGCGCGGGGACTGAGGCGCGACGCGGTGCGGCTGCTCGTCTCGGAGGTCGGCAGCGGCTCAATCGCTCACGGGCGCTTCCGGGACTTGCCACGCTGGCTGGCGCCGGGCGACGTTCTCGTCGTCAACACGAGCGGAACGCTGAATGCCGCGATCCGGGTGAACGATGCGCACGGTGATCCGTTCGAACTGCATCTCTCCACGCATCTGCCAGGGGACTTCTGGACGGTGGAATTGCGCCGGGCCGGTCATGGCGCGTCGCTTCCCTACCGTCATTCGAAGGCTGGCGCGATCTTCAGCCTGCCTTCGGGTGGAGAGGCGACGCTGCTCGCACCGTACCCATTCTCGGGCGCCACTGGCGCCGCCTCACGATTGTGGATCGCCGCACTGCGCCTGCCGGACGCCGTGCCCGCGTATCTGGAGACGTTCGGGTTTCCGATCCGCTACAGGTACGTGACGCAATCGTGGCCCGCGTCGATGTATCAGACGGTGTTCGCGACCGAGCCTGGCAGCGCGGAAATGCCGTCCGCGGGGCGGCCCTTCACGCCGGAACTGGTCACCGCACTGGTGTCACGCGGCGTGCAGGTCGCACCGCTCGTGCTCCATACCGGTGTGTCCAGCCTCGAGGACCACGAGCCGCCGTATGAGGAGTACTTCCGTGTGCCGCGCGATACCGCGGAACGCGTCAACGCGGCGCGGCGGGCAGGCCACCGCATCATCGCAGTCGGGACGACTGTCGTGCGTGCGCTCGAAACGGTGACCGACGAACGCGACACGACCTTCCCCGGTGAGGGCTGGACAAGCCTGGTGGTGTCGCCGGCGCGGCCCGTGCGGTCGGTCAACGGATTGATCACCGGGCTGCACGAGCCGCATGCGAGCCATCTGATGATGCTCGAACAGGTCGTCGCGGCTGCGCGGCCGACGAACTCACGAACAGGGCGAGGATCCAGCGACGCCGCCGGCGTTTCCGAATTGGAGCGGGCGTATGCGGAAGCGCTGGACCATCAGTACCTGTGGCACGAATTCGGGGATTCGCATCTGATTATCGCGTGAGCTCCGCACCGGCGCTCATGGCGTGAACGGTTCACATCAACTCGTGATGCCTGGGGCATCGGGACCCGCCGATCGCCGCGTAGCAGGGCCCCTGATGCCAATCGCCGCGTAGAGCGCGTGCCTGAGCGCCAGGTCGCGCGGGTCGCCGGTCAATGTTGTTCCCATCTGGCTGGTCACGTAGCCATAGCCAATGCCCGTCGTCGGATCCGCAAACCCCATCGCACCGCCGGCTCCCGGCGATCCGAATGAGCTGGCGCTGCCGAACGGCAGCGTGGCGCATGGCTTCATGAAGCCCAGCGAGAACCGCGACTCCCCTTTCATGCATTCGTCGAAGAAGCCGTGCGTCGGAGGGATCGCTGGCGCGGCGAGCAAGTCCAGCGTCTCTTGACGCAGCGCGAGCTTCTCTCCGCCGGCCGCGAACACTCCGTAGGCGTGCGCAATCGCGCGCGCTGTGCCGACGCCGTTGCCGGACGGCACTTCCAGATGACGCGCGTAGACGCGATCGTCATCAAGGTACACGCCGGCGCCAGGGTTCGTCATGAGCGCCCGGTAGATGTTCGAGTGGTGATTCATCGAATCGAGCATCAATCGAATGGGAAACCCGAACAACATGTCGATCGACCGCGGCGGCGCAAGGGTGGCCAGGCGGGAATTCGGAATCGACTCGGGCAGCCCGATATAGAACTCCTCGCCGAGCGTCGTGGCGATCTCATCGTGGAAGAACTGTCCGAGGCTGCGACGACGTGGGTCCAACCGCCGCAGCAGTTCGCCTTCGTAGAACCCCAGCGTCAGCGCGTGATACGCCTGTCGCGCGCCTGGTTCCCACGTGGGTTTCTGCCGGGCAAGCACCACTGCCAGCCGATCGAGGTCCGCAATCACGCTCCGATCCACCGGCTCGTTGAAGGCGAACAGGCCCGCTTGATGAGCAAGCAGCTGGCGGACGGTGATCGTCCCCTTGCCCTGCTGCGCGAACTCGGGCCAGTACGTCGCGACGGGCTCGTCGTAATCGAGCCACCCGCGAGAGTGGGCCAGCGCCAGGGTCATCGCCGCGAGCCCCTTGGTCGCGGAATGGACGATGACCATCGTGTCCTGCTCCCACGGCTCGCCGGTCAGCTTGTGCCGCGCACCCCCCCAGAGGTCGACGACCTTCTGCCCGTGGTGATACGCACAGCAGGCGCCGCCCAGTTCTCGGCGTTGGACGAAGTTATCGGCAAACGCCTCGCGTACCGCCTCGAAGCCAGGGCTCACGTGTCCGTGGACGAGAACGCTTTCCAGTGACCCGACAGGCATGGCACCACTCCTTCCGCCGATGCGACTGGCCGTGTCGGTTGGCAGATCAAATGATGGGACACCTCCTTTCGAGCACATCTTCTGCCAGAGCTGGGGGCGCACAATTGTGCGTGTCGCACACGGTCGGCGCCCATGAAGACTTTGACGTGCCGTGATTTCGGCCGCTGGTGCCGCGAACCCGGCCGCGTCATGAGCGCCCGAGGCGCTCCGTCACGCAAGGGAGACTGATGGAGTGAAACGCTCGCCGCGAGCCTGCGGCTTCGCTTACACCGGACGCCGCGCCGGGAAGTTGTATCGGCCGAGCCTCGACACGAGAGCACTCGCACACACGAGCGCAACACCGAACACCTCGAGCGCCACCGTGTAGGATCGCGTCACGTCAAAACTGAGTCCCATCAGCACGGGACCCAACCCGGTCCCAACGGTGAAGATGCCGAACATGCATCCGTAGATCTGGCCATAGGAGCGCAGCCCGAAGTACCGGCTGACCATGAACCCAATCACGTCCACTTCCGCACCGAGCCCGAAGCCGAGCGCAATCGCCGCGAGCAGCAGCGCCGGACCGGCGGGACCAGCGGCAAGAATACCGACGCCCGCCAGCGGCAAGAGGAAGAGCGCTGCGGCGACGTACGGCGCGAAGAACCGATCGAGCAGGTAGCCGGAAAACAGCCGTCCCGCGATGGTTGCGAGGCCCACCGACGACAGCGTTGCCGTCGCCTGCCCGAGCGCGAGGCCCCCGTCGGTCAGCAACGGCACAAGGTGAGCGACGATACCGTTGATCGCCGTGACCACGAGGAATACCGGAATCGCCAGGAGCCAGAAACTGGCGGAGCGGATCGCCTCGCCGACGGTCGAACCCGGAGGGACGCTGTCGCCATAGGTGATCGTCCGGACGTCACTGTCTGGCTCCCGGATGAACATCGCGACGATTGGAAAGGCGACGATGAACATCAGCGCGGCAAGTGCCACGTAGCCGGCACGCCACCCATAAAGGTCAATGACGACGCGGGCGAACTGCGGCACCGCGGTGGCGCCAATCCCGATGCCGGTCATCGCGATGCCAAGCGCGAGGCCGCGACGCTCGTCGAACCACGACGACACAGCCTTGGCGTACGGCAACGGCGCCTGTCCCGCGCTGCACAATCCAACCAGGGCGCACATCGCGATAAACACGGCTGGCACATGCGGGGTCAACGACAGCGAGGCCAGCGACAGCGCGAACAGCACGATGGACGTCAGCGAGACACGGCGAATCCCATAACGATCGATGGCACGGCCGAGAAAGGGATACGCCGCCGCGGCACATCCGTGGCCCACGAGCAGCGACGAGGAGAACGTCGTCCGATCCCATCCGAATTCCCGTGTCACCGGCCCCAGGAACAATCCGAAGGTGAAGAACACGATGGGGCCGTTGCCGACAATCAATCCCACCGTGGATCCCGCCACCACCCACCATGGATTCTTCAGCCGGGGCGCGGCCGCAGCAACGGTCATGAGAGCGGTGTGAGGCGGAAGAACCGCTCCACGTTCGTCGTGAAGATATCCAGCTTTTCCGCCTCGGTGCAGGCGGAATTGTTCACGGCGGCGATGCTCTCCCGAATCGAGGACCGGCCGCCGGTGGCGTCGAACGGCGCGTCGGTACCGAACAGCAGGTGGTCGGCGCCTAGAAAATCCCTGGCGACATTCACCGCACCCGGCGAGAACGCCGCCATGTCGCCATAAAACCGGCGGAAGTATTCGATGGGATGCAGCGTCAAGCGCCCCTCCGTGAGGAGCGCCAGGTCGTCGCTGAACTGGTCGAACATCGACTTGATGCGGCCGTGGAAGAACGGGATCATCGCGGCAGTGTGGTGAACGAGGATCGTCAACCCGGGATGCGTCTGCATGATGCCGCTGAAGACCAGCCGCGCCACCGCGGCCGTGCTCTCATACGGCCAGCCGAACACCTGCCAGATCAGGTATTTCGAGTCCTGCTCCGCGGCATAGTCCGCGTGAGTGCTGCTGCGCGCGGGATGCAGCAACACGGGCACCCGCTTGTCGGCAAGCGTCTTCCACACCGGCCGGAACTCAGGCGCGTCGAGCGGCCGGCCATTGACGTTGGTGAAGATCTGGACGGCGCACAGGCGCAGCTGGTCGACGATGCGCTCGATCTCGCGGCACGCCGCATCCGGCTCGTTCATCGGCACGGCGCCTGCCGCACCGGCGAACCGCGTCGGGTACCTGGCAACCAGCTCCGCGAGTTCGTCATTGGCGATCGTAGACAGCTCCACGCTCGACATCGGAGCAACATGCTCCGGCGGCGGGCTCGCCAGGCTGATCACCTGACGGTAGCCCTCGAACTCGTCCATCATGCGAAAGCGGGCCTCGAGGCTCGTCAGCACTTCGTAGTTGGGTGCCTTGCGTCCCGTTCGTCACGTACCTGGAGATGCGCGGGACTGGCGGCGGCAAAATCCGTTGAACCGGCGCGCGCCCAGCGTGTCTCTTCGTACTTCGGCGGGAGAATGTGGCAGAAGGCGTCAATCATAGAGTGCAAACCACGACACCTCAGGGCGGGGATGGAGTGTTGCACAACCCTTTTGGCGTCCAGGTGTGCGTCACCGTCGTCGCTGGTTGGGACGCGTCATGAAGAATCAGGACAATGGCCCGACGTTCGACGGTGCCCGTGGCCGTCAACTGCATCGGAGGGCCAGCGGGGACAATGACCGGAGGGCCGCCTGCCCGCCCTACCGTGATTCCGTCTGGCGTCTCGAGGCATGTCTCGCCCGCCAGGGTGTACCAGGCCTCCGGTCCCGAGTGTGTATGTGTGCTTGACGTCATCCCTGGAGTAAAGATTGCCTCCATATACGTCGCCGAATACGCGATGCCGTTCCGAACTGGCAGCGGACCGACATCGGCGACATGGTCGCCAGAGGTGGGGCGCGAGTCGCGCCCGCCGACGGTGAACAGCCAGAATTTGCCCAATGACTCTACGACTGTGCCGCCGCGGGCCTTTGCGGCTTCCGCCGCCGCGCGGGTCGGATAGGTGTCCAGGTGCCAGAACACCCCGTCTGACGGCAGTGCGCCGACTGGCTCGTCGACGATGATCCAACAACCGAGCTCGCCTGTTCGCGGACCTCGCGCTCGGCACGTTGGTTGATCAGCCGATTGAGCGAGGGCGGCTGGGCTCCCATCGAACATCGACACCGTCCACCACAATGCGATCAGTGGGACCCGCATGAGTGGATGGTACCTCGACTCGGCAGCCAGCCCTTTCGAATTACGACAGGGCACCGCCCCCAGTCGACTGCGCGCGCGATACTCGAGCCCGTGCCGAGGTCGAGCACGACCTGGAGAGGACTGCAGGGCAATCGTGCCGCGCGCTACCGAACGCGGCACCCCACGCCTGATCGGACGCACCAGCGTTTCACGGTGACGTTGGTGTTCCAACTATCCGTTCCGCGTTCGAGTCGGAGTCGACCGAGAGCAGTTCGCTGATGGTGTGCGTGCAGGGGACGCTCACAGCTCTTCCTTGACCGGCGATGATCTCGACGAGCCGCAGCGGCCGACGGTTCAGGTCGGTTTCGTCTGGCGAACCTGAGAGGTTCGCGTCTACACCCGACCAACGTCTAGAACGCTCTGGCCGACGGGCAGTTACTGTCCTCCCGGGGCGATACAGCGGGATACATCTCGACGGCCACATGACACATGTCCCGGCGAAATTCGCCCGCGCGCGATCTGGCGCGGCTCTCGCACTGCATGCACCCGATGGCGAACACACTGTCCCTGCGCGAGCTGATCGACGACGGCGCGATCATCACACCTCACGAGGCTGTCGCAATTGTCCAGCAGCTGCTTCAATCGCACCATTGCGCTTCAGCATCCGCGCAATCGCCATCGCCAACAGAGTCGCCAGACTCGCCGGCAATCGCCGGGCTCGGTTTCACCAGAGGACGTGCTCATCTCGGGTACCGGGAAGGTGCTGTGGCATCCGTGCGCTGAGGTGCCGACCGTGGCCGCGATGGGTGCACTTCTGGAGGCGATGCTGCCGGGCGGTACCGGTGTGCGTGTCCCGGGCGCGCTCCGCCTGGTGATCGCGCGGGCTTGCGCCTTCTTCGTAGACGCTCCATCGTTTGGATCGCTGGAGCAATTGTCAGCAGCCCTGGAGCGGTTCGAGCGAGGTGACCGGCGCGAAGCGGTCCGCCAACTGATTGCCCGATCGACTGACCGGCTCGACGTCGAGGGTTCCGCAGCGCATCCCCGGTCAGTCCAGGCCGAACGCGTTGTGCCGGACTCCGCGAGACCGGTGTCGGACCACGCTGTCGAACCAGTCAGGCCGGTCACGGCACCGGTCGCGCCCGCTACGCCAGGCTACGTAGCCGCCACGGAACGTCGCCGCGCTCCCGTCAGCGCTTTCGAATTGCGGCGACAACTCCGCGAAGCCGATGCGCTGCTGTTCGAGCAGCAGGCCCGAGCCGCCGCGCTGAAGGCCACTCCGATTTCTCGAGAGGAGGTCGCAGCGGACCTGGCGCTCTCGAGGCGCTCTCCAACTCACGATGCGAGGCCACACACCACCCAGCGGCAAGCACCTGCGGCGCAATCCACTGGCCATGCCGCTGCGCCACGAATGCGGCGGGCTGCCGTCTATGCCATGGCCGTTCTGCTCTGCTTCCTTGCCGGCTACGCCGGAGTCCTGCTGCGCGAAAGCCGCACGCCTTCCCCGGGTGGCGACAGCGCCGTGACGGCAACCGAGGTAGCAGTTCAGCCACCACCGCCTGCTGACGCGACTGACGGCGGTGACAGTGAACAACGGCCCGTCGTACGGGCCGAACCCGCGCCGGCGACCTCCGAGCAGGCCCGGCAGTCGAGTTCCATCGACGACACCGACGACCGCGAGCCACTGTTGAGACGCGCCGTCTCGGTGCGCGGACCGCAGTTCTCGCCTGCGTTCGCCCCGGACGGCAGCATGCTGTTCTTCCACACCGGGCGCAGCACGGACGCGCACAGCGCGCTGATGTTGACCCCGGCGGGGAGTGCGCGGGTCGCGCCCAGGGCAATCGTGGACGACGGCGCGAAGAACTACCACGTTCAGCCATCGCCCGATGGTCGGCACATTGCCTTCGACTCGGATCGAGATGGTGATCGCGGTGTCTATCTGGCGGACATCGACGGCCGCAACGTGCACCGCGTCGCCGGGGCAGAACACGCGGCGGTGCCGACGTGGGCGCCGGACAGCGACCGATTGACGTTCGTTCGACCCGAACCGGGGCGACCCAACGTGTGGAACCTGTGGATGGTGTCGCTCGACAGCGGCGAGACGCGTCGCCTTACCGATTATCGCGTCGGCCAAACGTGGGGCGCGTCCTGGTTCGCAGACGGCACGCGCATCTGCTACTCCCATGAGGACAAGCTCGTCGTCCTCGACGTTCAGACCGGGGCGACACGGGCGTACTCCACGCCGGTCAAGGGCCACATCGTGAGAACGCCGGCGGTCTCACCGCAGGGGGACCATGTGGTCTTTCAGGTCTATCGAAACGGTGTGTGGCTGCTCGACTTGCAGACGGGATCCATGCAGCGGATGCTGGAGGATGGCACGGCTGAAGAGTTCGCCTGGTCGCCCGACGGACAGCGGGTGGCCTTTCACAGCAGACGCGACGGGGAGTGGGGAATCTGGACGATGAGCACCGCGCAGTTCGAGCGATGACGCCGCTGTGTGTCAGCGCGGCGCGAGGGCGAAATTCACCTCCATGTCTTTGTAGAGCTCGATTGCCGGAGCGACGCCCACGTAGCCTGGGGCGGTAATCGTGAGCGTAAAGCCACCGCTCGCGAGGCTGGCAAACACGAACCGTCCTGCGGTATCGCTCCTGACTCTCTCGACCTCGGTGGTGCTGCTCATCACCGACAACTGAGCTCCTGCGATGGGACCACCAACGCGCCCGTTGTCCATCGCCGATACGGTTCCGGACAGCCGCCAGGGGCCGGGCGACGGCGCCAGCGGAGGCGGCGTGGCGCATGCCGACACGGTGAGGAGCGCACTCAGCAGAACCGTCAGACGCATTCGTACCAGACCCCTTCAATTCTTATCGCCAGCTGTCTGAGCCCCGATAGCGACGCAGCAGAGCCGGCGGTTTTAGTCTGTGTGTCACTCTCGCACAGAGCATCGCGCCGGCGCGAGAAATGTCGCAGCGCAGACCTCATCCGTACCACGTTCCCGCTCGCGGGCGGACACTCCCGAGCGATGTAGCATCAAGAGCGATGTCGAATCCTCTGTTTCGGGCGCTGAGCGGGTTCGGTGAGTCGCGGCGCGTTGTCGATGCGATCGTGCCGACGCGCAGCTTCGAGGATGTGATCCTGCCGGCCGCCACACGGCGTACGCTCGACCAGGCTCTGGCGCAGGTGACGAGCCACGACCTGATCTTCAATCGGTGGGGCCTCGGAGAGCGTCATCCCACCGGCCTTGGTCTTGCCTTCAATTTCGCCGGCCCGCCTGGAACGGGAAAGACGATTTGCGCGGAGGCCATCGCGCATGCGCTGGGGCGCCGGCTGCTGATCGTGCGCTACGCCGAAGTGGAATCGATGTGGATGGGAGCCACACCGAAGAACGTCGCGGAAGTATTCCGACGCGCCGCCGAGCAGAACGCCGTGCTCCTGTTCGACGAGGCGGACGCCATCGCCTCGAGGCGTTCCGTTTCTCCCGAGCAGGGATTCGTTCGCGAGGCCAACGCCGTGGTCAACGTGCTGCTCAAGGAACTGGAGACGTTCAACGGCGTGGTGATTTTCGCGACGAACCTGGCAGCGAACTTCGACCCCGCGTTCGAGCGTCGCATCCGGACGCACGTGCTGTTCGAGATGCCGGGCGTGGACGAGCGCGAGCAGATCTGGCGCGTCCAGATGCACCCCACTCGCACGCCGCTCGCGGCCGACGTGGATTTCCGCACGCTTGCCGAAACCTACCAGACCAGCGGGGGTGAGATCAGGAATGCAGTGCTGAAGGCCGCGATGGCGGCAGCGAGTGAACCCGGCAGCGATCAGTCGAAGTCGATCCATCAGCGTCATCTGGACACTGCCGTCCGCGACGTGCTCGCTGGCAAGCGTGTGATGCAACAGTCCCTGTTCGACGCTGGAACAATGACGGCCCTTCACCGGGCTCCGGCGCTTCCAACGATTGTGGCCGGTACTGCGCTGCTCGTATCGCTGACCGCGCTGGTGATCACGCTGCTGCGCTGAGCCGCAAAACCACCTTCAGGTGACATTCAGCCGAGCCTGCTGCGGCCTGCTGAGGAACGCGGGTTTGCAAGTGCAACGGGTGGAGGTGCCGACAATGGATAAGGCAAGCAGAAGCGCTACGCTCGACTGGACCTCTGAGGATCAGTATTGGCGGGACAACTTCGCTCGGCGGCCATATGCGGGCGCGGCTGATTACTCGACCTGGCAGCCGGCCTATCGGTACGGATACGAGGCATCACAGCGGCATCGCGGCCGAACGTGGAATGAGGTCGAACAGGACCTGAGCTCGGGATGGAACAGCTATGAGCATCGGGGACGCAGCACGTGGGACCAGGTGAAGCACGCGGTTCGCGACGCATGGGAGCGCGTCACGGGGCGCGACTAAATAGCAGGCCTGCAATCAGCGCAAACGCCTGACCGGGGGGCGGGCGCCACCGCCCACCCTCCGGCCTATTTCACGGTTCCGATCTCTGGCAAAATGCGTCCATGCCGAGCTGGCGGCTCGCGGACCCAGATAGAGAACGTTAGCGAACCTGATTGAGCAGCGGCATGTCGGGAGATGATGCCATTGCTCCAGCTGAAACTCGCACCGTTTCACGCGCGACTGAATGGAGAGGACATGGGCGACAAGGGCGGCAAGAAGGACAAGGAAAAGAGCAAGCAACAGCAAATCAAGAAGCACAAAGACGACGAACTGAAGAAGCAGCACAAGTCCGATCCGAAGGCGTCGTGAAACACCCCAGCGGGCTGACTGGCGCTGCGTGCAACCGTACGTGTCTCAGCTTTTCACCTCCGGTCCAGTCCGGCGTCGCGAGTGCTGCCCCGCGTCCAGATCCTGAAGAATGCGTTGCGCCGCCACGTATCCCGCAGCGCCAATGACCGAACCAGCCGGGTGACAGCCCGCGCTGCAGGCATAGAGGCCCTCCACCGGCGTCGCGTACGGCATGCGTTGGTCGAAGCCGAACGTGTTGTCCACGTGGTGAATGTGTCCGTAGCTCATGCCGAAGCGTCGCTCGATCGTCCTGGGGGTCAGGATGAGCAGATCGACGATGCTTGCGGACAGGCCGGGTGCGAAGGTCTCGGCAAAATCGATGAGACGTTGCACGTAGCGCGACTCCTCGTCATCCCAGCTTCCGTGTTTCAACTCGTACGGGACCCACTGCACGAAGAACCCCGCCGTATGCCGGCCGCGGTCGTCCCGCAGGGAGGGATCAACCGCGGTGTGCGTGTACCACTCGATCGCTGCCACGTCCGGCAATTCGCCAGCCTGCGCTCGATCGAATCCGCGGCGCAGCGCGCCGATCACGTCAGCCTCCTGGGGAAGGAGATGAATCGTGGCGCGATGCTGGCCGCGATCCTCCGGCAAGCAGCGAAACACCGGCAGTCGATCCAGCGCCATGTTGACCTTGAGCGTGGTGCCCATGCGCCGGAACCCGTCGAGTCTGTCGTTGAACGCCTGCGGGAAATGCTCGGCGCCAACGAGCGTTCGCAGCCGGAACGGATCGGCGTTGCTCAGGACGACCGGCGCGGCCAGTTCACGACCATCCGTGAGAGCAACACCGGCGGCGCACCCGTTCCGAACGAGGACTTTATCAACCGGTGTCTGCGTAAGGATGGTTGCGCCGGCCTCGACCGCGAGGCGCGCAAGTTCGCTGGTCACGCGACCCATCCCGCCTGCAACGACCATCCAGGTGCCCGCCGACCCCGGCAGGCGGCACATGTTGTGAACCAGGAAGTTCATCCCGGTACCGCGGCTGCCAAACGACGCGTTGACGCCTGAGAAGCCGTCGGTGACGGCGTACATCGCCACGATCAACTCGCTCTGAAATCCAAAACGGGCGAGGTATTCCTCGACCGGCCCTTCGACAAGATCGAGGAACGCGCGGCGCAACGCCGGTCGTATGAAGCGCTCCGCCGTTTCGCCAGCCGAGAGCGGCTCGCGCAGCCAGCTCGGAGCGAGGTCGTCGCGGATCTCGGCAATCTCGCGGCCGAGCGCCTCCGCAGCCATCCAGTCCTGTACGGTGAAGAACTGCTCGCACTGGCGTCGCGTGGACTCGCAGTCGGATCCAAAGAGGAGGAATCGTCGATCGGTGGTCGGGAGGAAGTAGTGGGGATCGCGTCGAATAAGTGGGAGGGTCAGACCGAGCGACTGCATCAGCTCGGGCGGCATGACGCCCAGGAGCGTCGCGCCGGACGACACGCCCAGCCCGGGAGCCTTCGCGAACGGAAACTCCGTCCGCGCGGCACCACCAATTGCGGCATCTGCTTCGAGCACGGTGACCGACAGACCGCTTCGTGCAAGGACGAGAGCGGCTACGAGTCCATTGTGTCCGGCACCGACGATGAGAATGTCCGGTCCGCTGGCCATGACGCGCTACGGCCGGCCACATTGTGGCTGGCGACACTGCGACTGACGAAAGGCCGGCGTCACGGGCTGCTACTGAACCGTCCAGCCGTACACGACGGTGCCCTCAACCTGCTCGGTCTTTTCCGGCGGCCAGGCGTCGCCCATCGAGAACGCGTGCGACACGATGCGCGATCCCTTCTTGAGTTCGCTGCGGAGGCGTGGTGCGAGCTTCTCGTTCAAGCTCTGGAGCAGGTACAACGTCACCACCGTGGCATCGCCGATGGTGATCTTCGGGTCGAAGATGTCGCCGCGGATAAGGGTCACCCGATCCTGCACGCCGGCGGCACGCACCTTCTCGGTGGCCTCCTTGATCCGGTCGGGGTCGATGTCCACGCCGACGGCGCGCGCCCCGCGCTTCGCCGCCGCAATCACCAGGGCACCATCGCCGCAGCCCAGGTCGTACACCACATCGTCTTTGGTGACGTTGGCCAGGCGCATCATCGCTTCAGCGATCGGCTCGCGCGTGGGGACGAAGATGACATCGCGGGGGCGCGTTGACGTATTGGATTCGACGACGTTCTGGGCTGGCGCGGGAGTGGGGATCGCAATCAGCGGGAAAACGAGACAGGCTGCGAGGGCAATCACGCACGGTTTCGTCATGGTCGTTCCTCCCTGTGTTGAACTTCGTCGGAGGCCGGACGCCGATGTGATCTCGCAAAAAAGATATCAGGTGCCGTGGGCATCGGCACTGCAAAACACCTTGGCCGGCGGGGCCATACGCCCCCGTACATTCATGAGCCGGACGGGTCGTCATGAGCTGTGCGTGTTGCTCGGTCGAGCCAGCGGAACAATCGGTTCAAGAATTTCGTACTGAAGCTTCCCCGTCAGTCGCACCCGCCACGCGTAGCCGCGCGCGGGTTGGGCTTCGACGAGTGCGCTGCAGACGAGCAACAGCACCATGATCCCGGCGGTCCAGTGCTTGAGCATGCGCAACTCTGGCATATCGGGTGGCCATCCCCTGATAAATGTCGCGCAGTCCGCGGATCGGGTGACCGTCAGCGAACCGGTTAGCTGGGGCGTGTCCGCCGGCCGGTATGCGACGTGCTTCGGCATCCACGTGCGTCGGTGGATGTTTCTGTTTCTGCCCGTGTGGTTGTTTCTGTTGCTGGCGATCGGTGGCGCCGGCTTTTACTTCGCGTACCGCGCACCTGCCATCACCGCGATGGTGGTCTGCTGGGCGCTGGTCGGAGGCGGCATATGGGCGTCTCTGAAACGAACACCGCCATGAGCCGACCTGGAGGTCCCGAGGTGGAGGTTCAGGAAGACGACACCCGTCGATCGATGTCGCGGCGAAGGAATGGAGCGGCGCCGAGCATCAGCGCGATCCCCGGCACCACGATCAATACGAAGACGACGCCGGGTTGGAAGTTCACGGCGTGATCCGGATGCTGCACGCTCTCCGACAAGCCACTCATGACAATGGCCGGAAGTACCAGGGCCACGTGAAGTGCCAGCGGCAACAGACCAGCAGCGACGCGCTCGCGCCAGCCTCCTCCTGCCCGGCGCGACCAGGCAGCCGCTGTGGCGCCAAACGCCACATAGAGCAGGCGCCTGGTGCATCCCACTTCCGGCTTTTGCGCGGATCAGTTCCGGGACGAGGCCGTCGGTCGTGAGCTTGTCGTCACCGGCTTGACGATGCTAGCGTCGTCGGGCGCAGAGGGACGATGTGTAGCTCGGCACGTCGCTCGCACTTGTCATCTCCGGACAGTCGCGGCCCGATCGGTCGCGACTCCGACGGAGAGACGACAACATGCAGAAAAGCCTCAGGATTCGCGTCGATATTCTGGAGTCAGCCGTGGCGGAACTGAACGAACTTCCAGGTCAGATGAAGGCACTCTCGTCGCAGTTTCTTCTACTTCGCCAGGAGCTGGGTGATCAAATAACTGCATTGCGCGGCGAGATGGGCACGATGCGTGACGCGTTGCGTGCAGAGATGGCTGCGATGCGCACCGAACTCACCGGGGCCATACACGACGGAGATGAACGCGTGCTGAGCCAGATGCGCACGCTGCACGAGGATCTGGTCGACAGGATCACGCGGCTCGACGAGGGCCATGGGCCGAGCGGCTCGAAAGCCCCCGGGCGCAATCCTCAGCGGGCCCGCAAGCGTCGTTAGGCTGCGACTTCCCTGCGTGCAGATCACCGGGGGCGCCGCGTGTGCCGGGCCTTCGTCAAGGACGCCGCAGCACACGTCGCCGCTCCCGTGCACCTTTGGGCGGAGGGCGTTCTGCGAGCTGCCGTCGGCGTTCAACCAGCGCGATCGCTGTTGACTCACTACCGCCTGCATGGTACCTTCGCCGCCGTCTACCAACCTTTTCCAGCAGCCGAAATGCGTGGTGCCGAATGCCGTTGTTCAAGCGTGACCTGATCATCGCCGCCGTCGATCCGAAGACCAACAAGCCGACCCTCTATCAGATTCCCGAAAGCAAGTGGCGCAGTGCCTCGAAGGTCGTCAAGGGTCCCCTCGCCGAGCACATCAACGACGTCGTCAGCGCTGGTGGCGTCCTCGCCGCGGTGCCGGAGAGTTCCAGCGGCGGAATCGGCGCTGCGTGCTATCTGATCAACCTGGCGAGCATCAACGTCGGCAGCATCGAGGCGGCGCCCGCCCCCGCGGCAAAGACGGTCCGGCGCAGGGTCGCCAAGTAACCCGCAGCACGTATGCCCTCCGCGGAACCCGACCGCGGCGGTTCCGAGAAGAGCTGCACGCGCGGAACCCATCGAGTCGTCTCTCCTGCTGCAACCCTCGAGCGCGTCGCCCCGGTAATGTCCCGCGCGGGCATTACCCGGGTCGGCGTGATCACCGGCCTCGATCACATCGGCATCCCCGTCGTCACCGTCTACCGGCCGAACGCGCGTTCGCTCGCCGTGTCGCAGGGCAAGGGGCTCGATCTTCCTGCCGCTCGCGCCTCCGGGATCATGGAAGCCATCGAGTCGTGGCACGCCGAAACGGTGATGCTCCCGCTCGTACTTTCGAGCTGGGCCGACCTGATGGACGCACGGCCGGTCGTCGACGTAACCCGGTTGCCCCGTCTGTCGGTCAGCACATTCCATCCCCACAAGCCGATCCTCTGGTGTGAGGGCCGCGACATCGGGAGCGGAGCGCCAGCATGGGTGCCGTTCGAGATGGTGCACACCAATTTCTCGCTACCGCTTCCCACCGGCAGCGGCTCGTTCGTAATGAGCTCGAATGGCCTCGCCTCCGGGAATCACGTCATGGAGGCCACGCTTCACGGCATCTGCGAGGTGGTGGAGCGCGACGGCAACGCCCTGTGGTTCGCGTCAGGGGACGAGGCTCGCGCGGCGACACGGCTGGACCTCACATCCGTGGACGACCCGGACTGCGCGGCAATCCTGGAGCGCTTCGACACAGCTGGAATCGCCGTCGGCGTCTGGAACACGACCACGGATGTCGGCCTCGCGTCCTTCCGATGCGTCGTCGTCGATCGACACCCGAACATATTCCGTCAGCTCTACGCGGTGGACGGCAGCGGATGCCATCCGGCGCGGGAGATTGCGCTTCTCCGTGCGCTGACCGAGGCCGCACAGTGCCGTCTCACCTTCATCTCGGGAACCCGTGACGATGGCGACCGCTCGTTTTTCGAGCACGTGCGAAATCCGGACGCGGTGTCGCGCGTCCGGCAGGAAGTGGAGCAGGAGCGGGGACGGCTGCAGTTCGGCAGCGTGCCGACGTCGCTCACCGCCGATTGCGCAGACGATGTGGCGCTCGCGTGCGAGCGGCTCGCAGCGGCCGGTATCAACGAGGTGATCGTCGTCGACCTCACCAAGGCTGACGTCGGCATTCCGGTGGTCCGCGTGATTGTCCCTGGACTGGAAGGTCTCTACGACGCCCCCGGCTACGTCGCCGGGCCGCGAGCGCGCGCGTCAGCGGCGAAGCGTACGTCGTGACGATGGTAGTGTTCGTCGGACCCACCATTTCCGCCGCGGCCTGCCGCGAGGTACTGGATGCGACGTACCTGCCTCCTGTATCCCAGGGTGACGTCTACCGAGTGGCACGAGAGGGTCCCCGCGCGATCGGCATCATCGACGGCTTCTTCGAGCGCGTTCCCGCCGTGTGGCACAAGGAGATCCTGTGGGCGATGTCGCGCGGCATCCGGGTGTTCGGCGCATCGAGTATGGGTGCGCTGCGCGCCGCCGAACTCTCCGCGTTCGGCATGAGCGGCGTCGGCGCGATCTTCGAGGCCTATCGCGACGGCCTGCTCGAAGATGACGATGAAGTCACCCTGGTTCATGGCGACGCGGATGCGGGCTACCCTGCCGCATCGGTAGCCATGGTCGACATCCGCGCCACGCTGGTCTCAGCGGAAGAGGCTGGCGTGATCGGCGCCACCACCCTCGATGCACTGGTTGCTATCGGCAAAGCAATCTTCTATCCCGACCGCACATACCCGAATCTGCTGGCTCGCGCTCGCGCTGGCGCGGCGACAGTGGCGGCGAGCGAGCTCGATGCACTCGAGGCCTGGCTCCCGTCGGGGCAGGTGTCGCAGAAGCGCGACGATGCGCTGGCGATGCTCGGAGCCATGAAGGCGTGGCGCGATCGGGACGAAGCGCCGTTTGTCGTCGACTACCATTTCGAGCACACCGACGTCTGGGAGCAGGTGGCCAATCGCAGCGGACGGCAATTCGCCGCGGCGCAACGCGACGACCTGCCGCACGAATGGGTGATCGACGAACTACGCCTGCGACGCGATGAATACGAGCGCGCTACGGGTGGCGCACTCGCGCGCGCGCTTGCGCTCGCCGAGGCGGAGCGGCATCAGATCGACATTGCCGGCGTCGCGCTTGACGACGCGATTACGGCACTGCGGCGACGACATGCGCTGGTCGAGGCCGACGCCCTTCACCGCTGGATGGCGGAACAGGACCTGGACGCGGCGGCCCTCGGCGATTTGCTCGAGCGCGAAGCGCGTATCGGCTGGGTGCAGACGATGTATGCGCCGGAGGCGGCGCGACAACTGCCCGATTGGCTGCGCGTCAGCGGTCGATTCGGCGCTGTTGCCGCCCGCGCACGCGACAAGCAGCGCGTGCTGTCCGCACATGGCGTTGAGAACCCGTCGATTGCTGATGCGCCGCTAGATGAGGAGTCCCTGATGCACTGGTTCTTCAGCGAACAACAGGGCGAGCCGGTTCCCGCCCGCCTTGATCTGCACGCGTACGCCGTCGGATACAAAGGACGCGCCGCCTTCGTGCAGGCGGTGCTTCGCGAGTACTACTACGTCACGTTGCGAGATGCCTGACTTGGCGATGGGCGATGGGCGATAGGCGATAGGCGATCGGCAATAGGCGATCGGCAATTGGCAATCGGCAATCGGCAATTGGCAATTGGCAATCGGGAATGAGATGACGTCTTCAGACCGGCCCGCGTCGTCGGGTCTGAAGACCCGACGCTACGCTACACGATTTCTACGCTACGCAATTCTGATCACGCCGACGCGGCGTAGACCTGCTTCGCGAAGGCGCGGAACGGCATCATCTCCATGCCCAGCGCCTCGCGCGCAGCGGCGCTGTCGAACACCCATTCGCCCGACATGATGATCAGCATCAGCGCGGCAAACGATTTCTCGAGCGAGTCGGTCGCCGCCTCGTGCTGCGCGCGGATCGCTTCCAGCGGGACGTGCTCGCGCTCGAACGGCCGGCCCCCGGCGTCCTCGAACAGGCGAACCAGATCGAGTTGCGAGAGCGGATCCGGCCCGCCGACCTGGAACGTCTGGTTGAGCGCTCGCGGGTTGCCCTGCGCCCGGACCGCGGCGGTCGCAACATCCTTGAACGAGATCCAGTTCATGCGCGCCGTACCGTCACCAAAGATTCGCGCCTTGCGTGCCTGGGCGTCGAACCCGAGCACCGGGCTGCACCACACTTCCCAGAAATGGGTCGGCTGCACGATCGTGTACGCGGTGCCGCTGGCCTGCAGCGCGCTCTCGACGGTGCGCTTCGCGTCCTGGAGCGGGAACGGAATTGATGACGGGGGGAACGAGACGAACACGAACTGCTCGATGCCGGCGGCCGCCGATGCCGCCACGGCCGCCAGCGTGCCGTCGCGGTCCACTGTCTCGATGCTGTCGCCTTCCGAACGCGACAGTGTTGACGAAGCGGTCGAGATCACGTGAGTGGCGCCTCGAAGAGCGTCAGCGATCGAGCCCGGCCGCTTCAGGTCCGCTTCGACGATTTCGGCGCCGGCGTCCCTGAGGCCCTGGACTGCCGTGGGAGCCGAACTCCCCCGCACCAGTGCCCGCACCGAATCTCCCTGGGCCCTCAAACGACGCACAATCTCGCCACCCAGAATGCCTGTCGCGCCAATGACCAGCGTCGTGCTCATGCTTCTGCCCTCCCGTAGATTCTCACAGCCCGCGGCGGGCCCAATCGGCGACCCTGAAGGTTCGCGGCGACATTAAAACGGTTCGCATCACAGGTATCCGAGCCGCTCTGCTTCACGGACAGCGCGCAGTAACGCTTCGCGCGCATCGTCTGGTTCCTCGGCGCGGTATGCGGCGACGGACGATTCAAGCGCCGAGTTGATCGGATCAGGCAGCCGCACCTGGTGCACGTCGAGCATCCCTTCGGCGAGCGCCACGAGTTGCCGGAGCAGCGCGCGTGACGCCTGGACTGCGAGCATCGTCAGAGCGCCGGTCCACTGGACCGGGTACACGTACGACGGCTGCGCCCACGAGTCGAACGCCAGTTGACACTGCTTCCGTGCCTCATCGAGGTCGTCGTCTTTCCACGCCACCCAGCCGAGCGCCGCCTGGGCGACGCCGATGTAGTCGTGCATCTTGACCGTCGCGGCGAGCGCCAGCGTTTCGCTGGCGAGCGTGCGGGTGTCGGCGACGCGCCCGGCGCGTCGGCTGGCGATGACCAGGTACGCAAGGCAGCGCACCTGGCTCGTGACGTCGCCGAGGCGACGCGTCTCCTGCAGCGCCTCGTACAGCTGCGCCTCTGCCTCGGCGAGATCGCCGCGAAACAGCAGCGCGAAGCCGAGAACGAACCGCGCGAACGCCGCTTCGGCCCGCGCGTGCGCCTCGAGCGCGAACGCCAGCGACTGTCGGGAGTACTCGACGGTCTCTGCCGAGATGATGTAGCGCTCCTGCCGGAAGTTCCTCGTGACGATGGCCTGGAAGTAGATGGATCGCTGGAGTGGGAGGCCATGCGCCTCGATCACCGGCGCGACGTCCGCCAATTCGGCATCCATCTCCGCGATTCGCGCCTGCCAGTAATACACCCAGATGCGGTTCAGGCGCACCTGAATGGACTCCGCACGCCACGCTGAATCCCGTGCGGTCTCGACTGCAGACACGAGGAGCGATTCGGCACGGGCGTAGGCGTCGAGCGCCTGCGCGTGATCGTGCATCGTCTCGAGAATCTTGCCGATCTTGCGGTGGAGCCGCGCGGCGTCAACTGACCGCTGCGGTCCGAGCGACTGGATGGCGCGCTCGAATTCAGCGCGCGCGTCCTCGTGAGCGCCGGACAGGGCAAGGGTATCGGCCAGCTTCTCCCGAAGCAGCGCGTCCTGCTCGGTCCGCGCCGACCCGGCCGGCAGGCGCGCGAGGTCGTGCAGCGCGGCGCGGTACAGGTCTGCGGCATCCTTCAGCGCGTGAAGGGCCTGGGCACGATCGCCGGCGCGGTGCAGGTGCGGGACGGCGCGGGCCGGATCCCCGGCAGCCGACCAGTGATGGCCGAGACTCGCCTCGTGCCGTTCGAGGTCCGGGCGGCTCTCGAGGGCGAGCGCAATCTGACGGTGCAGTCGGGCGCGCTCGGCGGCGTTCAGTTCGGCCGCGGGTATCTCGCGCAGTTTGTCGTGCGCGAACCGGTAGGTGTCGGCCCCGTCTGCTTCCTCGACCACGTGGCGATCGACCAGTTCGGCCATGACGGCCACGATGTCCGCATCGCCGACGCCCAGCGCCAATTGCAATGTGCGGGCGTCGAATTCCCGCCCGATCAGCGTTGCGCAGCTGACCGCCGCCCGCGCGGCCGGCGACACGCTCGCGAGGCGGCGGTTGATCACGTCACGCAGTGACCGCGGAAGCGGCAGCGATTCGCAGAGGACCTCGGTCGGATCGGTCGTTTCGGAGAAGGTCCACTCGCCCGCGGCCGTCCGCACGACGACCTGTTCGGCCACGGCGACGCGCAGGTACTCCATCACGAAGAACGGGTTGCCTTCACTGCGGGTGGCCAGAAACGACACGAACTCGCGAGGCGGTCTGCGGATCGCGAGCATGCCCGCCACCATGTCGCCGACGTAGGCCGGCGACAGCCTGCTCAATGACACCGCCAGCGGTGTGCCGGTCTCGATCAGCGCGGCGAGCGCGGCATTCTTCTCCTCTGCCCGGTAGGTGCCCAGCACGAGCAGCGGCATGTCGGCGACCGGCCCATGCGCGAGGTGGTCGAGGAAGGCCAGGGTGAGTTCGTCGGCCCAGTGCAGATCGTCGAGCAGCAGCAGCGTGGGCGCCTTCGCGACGTGCGCGCCGATGGTGTCGGTCAGGCTGCGAAACAGTCGGTCTCGTGCGGCGGCGAGCGGCAACGGTGCAACCGGCGGGCGCGTCGCCTGTCCTGGCGCGGCGGCGAATGCGGGCTCGTAGGCCGCCAGCACCGGCCCCCTTTCGCCGATCACCCGTTCGGATTCCTGAAGGCCGGCCTCGGTACAGCGGTCGGCAATCAACTGGAGGAAGGCCGTGATCGGGTGGAGCGGCGCGCCCTGGAGGCTCGCTCCAGAAGCGGCGTCGCGCAGCACCGGGAGGCAGCCGCCCGTCATGACGGTGCCGCCGCGCGCGGTGGCGCGCCAGGCGACTTCGAGCGCCAGCCGCGTCTTGCCCACCCCGCTCTCGCCCGACACGAACACCATTCCGCCCTTGCGCTGTTCGATGCGGCGCACGATCGCCTCGATGTCGCGCAGCACCTCGCCGCGTCCCACGAGCGGCGGGCGGCACAGGTAGCTCCGGGTGCGCGGCAATTCGCCGGCCCAGCGCGGCGCCTGCGCGCCAAGTCGCGCGGCGCGCGCAGCGAGATCGGCGGCGTAGGCGAGCCGATCGCGCGGAGTCTTCTCGAGCATGCGCATCACGATCTGCTCGAGTTCCTCGGGCACGCCGGTGACCAGCTTGCTCAGGGGAGCGGGCGCCGAACGGTGGTGCTGGTTCACCACGTCCGAGATGTCGCCAACAAAGGGCGCGCGCCCGGTCAGGAGTTCGTAGGCGACGCAGCCGAGCGCATAGAGGTCGGTGCGCGGATCGAGCAGTTCGCCGTCAATCTGCTCGGGCGCCATGTACTTCACCGAACCGGCGATGCGGGTTTCATCGAGGACCTCGCGCCCGGTGGCGACGCCCACGATGGCGACAAGGCCGAAGTCGACGAGAACCGGCAGCCCGTCGGGCGTGACGAACACGTTGCTCGGTTTCAGATCGCGATGCACGACCCCCTCGCCGTGCACGTAGGCGAGGATGTCACAGAGGCGCTGCAGCAGTCCGAGGGCCTGCGGCAGGTGACCGTTGGCGATCCGCGGACGGTCTGTCACAGCGAGGCCGATCGTCGGCGGCGGTCGGCGGCACGGCGGCCGCGGCGCGGATGGCGGCGGCGCTCCCGGTCTCTGCCTCCCTGGACAGTGTCAGGGTCGCCTCGTATTCGTCGATCTGCGGTGCCGGCCCCGCCCAGAACTGCGCACACACCTGCTCGAGGGTGAGCCCTTCCAGCCGCTCCATCGCGTACCACGGCAGCGTGCTCGTCGTGCTGTAGTCGAGGATGCGAACCACGCCCGGGTGACGCAGCCGCGCGAGCGTTTCGATCTCGCGCCGAATCTGTGAAATCTTCTCGGCCTTGATGGTGCTGACGGTCTTGACCGCCGCCCGCACGCCGGTGTCGCGTCGTGTCCCGGCATACACGACACCCATGCCTCCCTGGCCGAGCACGCCAGTAATCGCGTACGGCCCGATATCTGCAAACTCCCCCATCAACTCCGTCCGCGATGCGCAGGATGCCCGTACGCGATCGGTTCAGCAGCGATGATCTCCGTGGACAGGACGCCGGCTTGGTACTCAGGCTGTTTCGTCAGCCAACGGCGCAGCACGGCCACGCTTTGCGTACCGCCCTTCTGAATCGCCCAGACGTGGACGAACTGTCGAAGCAGTCCCGTCTCAGGGGTGAGCGGCAGCAGCAAGGTCCATCCGTGCTCCTGCTCAGCGCGATCGGCAAGCTCGCTCATGCCCTTGCCGATCTGGAGATGGCCGTTCTCGAAGAACAGGAGGTCGTCTGGATTCCGGGTCACCTGCAGCGTTTCCACCGCGCACGTGGCTGGCAGGCGCGTCGGCCACGTCGCCCCTGCCTCGAGATATGGCCCGGTGAACATGTAATCCTGCACTTCGCGGTCGACCAGCATGTCCAGCTTGCCGTAATCCGGATCCGCAGCCGCACTCCCCCATCACGATGGTCATGCTGGGTTGCGCAGGGTTCAGTTGCCAGAGGTGCGTGATGCGCGTGCTGCGCCCCTGCTTCGTCCGGAACGCGGCCACCAGCGTCCACCCGAACGAGACATCCTCGGCGTCTGAATTGTAGGGCGAGGTGAACTTCGGTATCAGCCGCTTCATCAGCTTCGAGAAGTCCGCGACCCGGGTGGTGGGCACGTCGATGGTGACATGCAGGTAGTTCTTTGCGCTCAGCTCGATCGCACTCTTCATCGTCGACTCCGTCGGAGGCAGGAAGGGCGGCGGTATCCGAACTGCGCCGTGGAGCAAACTATAACTCAGGCAGGAGAGGGCGAGTGGTCAGGAAGGGCGCTGTCGATGCAACCGCGGAGACGAGGGCGCTGTAGGATCGATGCATGTCCACGCTACCATCGACGCCGATGAACGTGCTCGTCTTTGCCGCCTCGCTCCGCGCTGAGTCGTTGAACCACACGCTGGCGACGCTCGCCGCGCGCATCGTGACCGGCAGTGGCGCACACGTCGACTTCGCACGGATGCATGACTTCGACGTCCCGCCGTACGACGGCGACCGCGAGGTGGCCGAGGGCATTCCGCCAGGCGCGATGGAACTGCACAAGCGATTGACGCGCAGCGATGCCTTCATCATCGCGTCGCCGGAGTTCAACGCCTCGATGCCGGGCGTGCTCAAGAACCTCATCGACTGGACCTCGCGCTTCCGCCCGCAGCCGTTCGACGGACGTCACGGGCTGCTGCTTTCTGCGTCACCGTCGCTGGTCGGCGGCAATCGCGGCCTGTGGGCCCTGCGCGTGCCGTTCGAGCACCTTGGCGCACGCATCTACCCGGACATGTTCTCCCTGTCGATGGCCCACAAGGCGTTCGCCGATGGCGACCTCGCCGACGTGGCGCTGCGCGCCCGATTCGAAAAGACCTTGCTCGCGTTCCTCTCGCTGGCGGAGGCAGCGAAGCACTACCCATGTATGAAACGAGCGTGGGTGGAGTTCCTCGGCGAACCGCCAGGCGCCGGTGCGGACCGCGTTGACAACACGCTCGACGCCTGAGCCATCGCACGTCGCGCTTCCGCCGCGAACACACGGGTCCGGTCCCCCGCTGTCGTGTTGCCAGCGTCCGACCTGGGCGACAATCGGCACATGGCTGGACGCCAGTGCCACCACTGCAAGGCGTGGCTCGAGGACGGGGAGGCGCACGACTGCTGGTCGACCACCGAGCACGCACTGACCGTCGATCTCAGCGAGGATCTGCGCGACGCCTGGGAGCGGCTGCGGGAAACGGCAGCGGCGTTCGGCGACCAGCGCATCTACGCGTCTCACCATTCGATTATGTTCGCGCGGCGCACGTGCTACTTCTTCGTGCGCCCCAAACGCACCTGCCTCGAGATCTGCATCTTCCTGGGACGCCCCCTGCGCGCGCCGCAGGTGCGCCGGGTGATGCCCGCCTCGACAACCAAGTTCGCCAACCTGGTACGCGTGACCCACCGCGACGAAGTAGAGGCGCCGCTGACCGACTGGATGCTGGAGGTGTACGCCTACGCAGACCCGTCCGGAGGTCTGCGGGCGAAGAAGCAGGCAGCGAAGCCACGCAAGGCCGCTCGCGCCGCTGGTTCAAGAACGCGCCAGCCAGGCCGAAAGTAGCGCCGGCACGGCAGAGCCGGAACCGTGTGCGCGACTGCGGTGTAGCAAAATCCTGCATCGGTTGCATGATGGACGCGCGTTCGGGACAAGTGCTGATGTCCGCCGGCATCGAGGGCTCTCGCCTGTGTCGGAGCCGAGAGCGGTCGGTCCGGGGCTCGGGACGACGATCGCCATCCGGCTGCCTGCAGCGCCGCCGGTCGCGGCCAGCATTCCGGCGACGCCCACCATCAGCGAAGTGGCCAACCTGCGTCTGGATGGCCTGACGATCGTGGTCGTCGACGACCAGCCGGATTCACGGGACATGCTGCGCTCGCTGCTCGGAAGCCGCGGCGCCACGACCCTGCCGTGCGACTCGGTGGCGACGGCGCTCCAGCAGATGACCTCCGCGCGCTGGATTTGATCGTCGCCGACATCGGCATGCCGGAGTCGGACGGCTTCGACCTCATTCGGCGGGTGCGCGCCGAGCCAGCCGGCATGCGGTCCGCATACGCGGCGGATGCACGCACGCGATCGACGGCATGCCGACGCACGTGACACGCTGCAGCGCTCACCAGCATCCAGGGGGTGCTGGCCCGCTCTGACCGTGTCTCGCCGCCTGACTCGTCAGCCTCGTTAGCGCGTCCATCACCACCGCGGTCAAACGTTCGGAAGCTTCCTCTGATCAGAGCGCGGCAACATGCTGATCAGAGCGCGGCAACATGTGCGAGCGTGCCGAGCTGCTGGTGCATGTGCATCTGATCGAAGGTATTCCACGATTCAGTGATGTGGCCTCCCGCGATCCGCGCGATGCTCATGCCTGTCAGCGTCATCAGCTTCCCGGTCGGGGGCAGTCCCAGACCATTGCCAGTCAATGTGCCGGTCGCTGTCCACCGCGCCACCACTCGATCGTCTTCTTCGATGAGATCCTCGATGGTGAATCGCAGGTCCGGCATCGCATCGACGAATGCCTTGTGATACGGCTTGAAGGCGTCCGGACCGACGATGTCGCCGCCATTCGGACCGAGACCATGTCCGGCGTGGTCCTTGGACATCAACCTGTCGATGGCGCTGACCTGCCGCTCGTTCCAGACTTCCTCGAACCACCGCCGCATCACCTGTTTATTCGACATCGGTCATCCTTTCAGACAAGACCGGTGATTATATGGACGCCGGGCGCTCCGGGCGCCATTTCTTCAGCTCGACTGCCAGGGAATTACGGAACCGCTCCTTCGTTTCGGAGTGATGATCCGCGAACACGCCGGCTGTCCCGGCGACTCGAGCGTGCGTATGAGAGGATTGGACCACGGTGAGGTGACAGTGCCAACCAGGACGCCAGCAGCAACGTCGTCGACGCGAGCAGTGACATGACAACCGACCGCCAGGTTGCGATCGTCACCGGCGCCAACACCGGCATCGGTCGTGTCACCGCCCGCGAGCTCGCCCGGCGCGGCGCGCACGTCATCATCGCCTCCCGGTCCGCGGAACGTGCACAGTCCGCAATCGATGAGATCCGCGCGGTCGCGGCCAACGGGTTGGTCGAATTCCTGCCGCTCGACCTCGGCGACTTCGAGTCCATTCGTCGCTGTGCCGAGGCATTTCTTTCGCGCAACCTGCCGCTTCACCTGCTGATCAACAACGCCGGTCTCGCGGGCAGCCGCGGCCTGACAGCGTCGGGGTTTGAACTCGCGTTCGGCGTCAACCACGTCGGACACTTTCTGCTCACGCAGCTGCTGCTGGACCGCATCCTCGCGTCAGCCCCCGCCCGCATCGTCACCGTGGCCAGCCGCGCGCACTATCGCGCCAGTGGCATTGACTGGGACCACGTTCGCCAGCGGACCCGGAGCGCCACGGGACTTCCTGAATACGGCGTGTCCAAGCTGGCCAACGTGCTGTTTTCCGCTGAACTGGGCCGCCGTCTGCAGGGCACCGGCGTCACCACATACTCCCTGCACCCGGGAGTCGTGGCATCGGACGTATGGCGAGCGGTGCCGTGGCCACTGCGATCGCTCATGAAGCTGGCGATGATCTCAACCGAGGAGGGCGCGCTGACGACGCTCCACTGCGCCACCTCGCCGGCCGTGGCAAACGAGACGGGTCTGTACTATGACAAGTGCCGCGTCAAAGTGCCTGGCCCCGCCGCGCAGAACCCGCGACTCGCGGCCGAACTATGGACGCGCAGCGAGGCGTGGGTGCGCTGACGCGACACGCGTAGCGAGGAGTGGGTGCGCCGACGCCTACGCGGTCCCGAGCGGTGTCGCACACGCCACACGGGAACGCGAGAGACATGAGCGTGGGCAGAAGCGTGAGCCGCAACCACGCCCCGGCGGCCGACACCAGTCGAACAGATGAGCGTCCTGTGAACCCTCCAGTTCCTGCACGAAGCCTCAGCTCATGAGGTCACGTCAGTCTCACCATCGATCGTACCTGCGGTCGCCAGCCAGATACGTCAACCGCGCCAACACTCGTAGACATCCCGAACATGACGGGCGCCTCGATGACAGGCCCCAAGTCTCGGATGCGTCCGATGCGTGAACGTCGCACTTACTCGATTCACGATTGATTGCGGGACGCCGCCACCACGTCACTCGAATAAGTTAGCGATTCGTCTCGGTCACTGTCTGGCGTGCCGATTGCTGTTCGGCAGGCGCCAACCCACAACTGTTCTCTGCAAGACGATCGACGCACGTTCATCTGGGAGATGTCGCGTCCGCGACACGCGAGCCTCCTTCCGAATCTGTCGAAGCCCGCCCAGTGGAGGAACACACATGACGACAGTCAGACTTTCCTCGCTCGTGTTCGTCGCCATCACCGTTGCTGCCGGTTTTCCGATTGGCCGGACCCCATTCGGCGCGACGCCCTCTGCGGCCGTGCAACGTTCGCCGGACACCCCGCAGGCTGTGGACAGTCGGCGCCGGGCGCGCTTCACCCACGACAACGTCGTTGACAGCGAGGTGCGCTCGAGTCATCCATATCCACACACGACATCCACCCACGACGCGTGAGCGACGGAAGGAGGCCGATGCGATTGTCGGGTGCTCGGTAAGGCGGCAGGCTACAATCCGGCCACCATGGCTACACAACGACGCTGCAGCAGGCCCTGACCACGTGTCGGCGCACGTCGATTCGCTGATTGGCCAGACGCTCTCCCACTACCGTATCGTCGAGAAGCTCGGCGGCGGCGGCATGGGCGTCGTGTACAAAGCGGAAGACACCCGGCTCCGTCGCTTCGTCGCGCTCAAGTTCCTGACCGACGATCTGGCTGGCGACCGGGAAGCGTTGAGCCGCTTCAAGCGGGAGGCGCGCACCGCGTCCGCCTTGAGTCATCCCCACATCTGCGCCATCTATGACGTGGGTGAACAGGACGGCCGCTCGTTCATCGCGATGGAGTATCTGGAGGGTTCGACCCTCAAGGAGCGAATCACGGAACGGCGCGGTCTTCAGATAGATGCCGTGCTGACGCTCGGCATCGAGATCGCCGACGCACTGGACGCGGCGCATGGCGCCGGCATCATTCACAGAGATATCAAGCCGGCCAACATCTTCATCAGCCCACGCGGCCACGCCAAGATTCTGGACTTCGGGCTCGCCAAGATGGGAGCCCCGATCGGGTCCGACGGCGATTCACCGACGCTCACGTTCGATGCCACCCGCGGAGGCGTAATCCTGGGAACCGCGGCCTACATGGCGCCGGAACAGGCGCGTGGTGACACGGTCGATCACCGCGCTGACATCTGGGCGTTGGGTCTGGTGCTCTATGAAATGGCGACCGGCACGCGTCCGGTGGCTGGCGTCGGGCTCCGCGTCGAGACGTCGCCAGAACTGGCGGGCATTATCTCGAAATGCCTCGCGACCGACGTGGCGCTCCGCTATCAGCACGCGTCTCAGATTCGAAGCGAGCTCGAACGCCTCAAAACAAAGGTCGACGTCGCGCGTGAAACGGTGAGCGTCACAGCCGAGCACGGCTCGCCCGCAGCCGGTCACTGGAAGTTCCTTGGTGCAGCCATCGCCACTGTGAGGACGTTGGCGGTCGGCGGGCTCCAGCCCGGCCGGAAGCGACTGCTGGGAGCCTTCGGCATGCTGGTGCTGGCTGGCATTGCGATCGTCTTCGCGTGGTGGCGACAGGAGCACGCTTTCATCCGTCAACCGGAGATCAAATCACTCGCGGTGTTGCCGCTGAAGTCACTCGACGCCGGCGACAATTACCTGGGGTTGGGAATCGCGGATGCGGCTATCGGCAGAGTCAGTCGAACGGGCCTGCTCGTTGTGCGTCCGATGAGTGCGGTCCGCCGGTATCTCGATGAGGAGACCGATGCGCTCGCTGCAGCGAAACAGTTGGGTGTCGACTCGGTGCTCGAAGGTTCGATTCAGCGCGCGGATGACCGGCTGCGAGTCAGCGTCAATCTCCTGCGAACTCGAGACGGCGCGTCGTTGTGGACGGACAGTTTCGATTTACGGATGTCCGACATCTTCACGATTCAGGATACGGTCGCGCAGCAGGTGGCTTCTCGGTTGCGGCTGCAACTGGACACGTCGCAACAAGCGCAACTGACGAAGCGGTACACGTCGAATCCGATTGCTTACGAGTTTTATCTGAGAGGCGCTTACACCTATGACCAGCGCACGACAGCGAATGACGCGGCGCAGCAGTTAAGGACGGCAATCGATTTATTCAAGCGCGCGATCGACGCCGACCCGAACTTCGCGCTGGCACACGCCCGACTTGCGTACTGCTACGCCAGAATGGCGGTGTTTCAGGAGCCAACAGAGCCGGCGTGGGTAGAGCGCGCGAAGGAGGAGATCAACCGCGCGCAAGAACTCGACCCGCAGCTTGCGGAAACGCACCTCGTACGTTTTCAGCTCCTGTACAGTGAATTTGAAGGTTATCAGGGCGAAGCGGCCGTTCGTGAGGTGAAGTTGGCGAATCAGCTCAATCCGAGTGTCGGTCACGCAGAGTTGACTTATCTGTACACCCATCTCGGACTCGAAGACCTCGCCGTGCGTGAACTCGCGCGCGCGTACGAAATTGATCCGACCAGCGATGCGCTCAAGTCCTCGACTCTCACCCTGTACGAAGTGCAGTCCAAATATGATGAATACGCCGCAAATCAGAGTGTCCGGCGTGTCGGCCGGAGCGAAGTCTGGTATTTCATGGGCAAGGGTCGACTAGAGGAAGCGCAAACGGCGATCGACGAATGGTCCGCGAAGCAGCCGACACATATCGATTTGCCACCGATGAAGGCTGTGCTCTTTGCCCTCAAAGGAGATTCTCTGGCGGCGGAGGCGGAGATTCCGATCATTCTCGGCAAGCATCCCCTCAAAGATCCTTTTTATCATCACGCCGCCTACGACATCGCCTGTGTCTACGCGCTCGAAGGGAAGAGCGCTGAATCCGTCAAATGGTTAAGAGAGTCTGCCGCCGCCGGTTTCCACCTCTACCCTCGCTACGTGCGTGATGCTTATCTGAATCGCATCCGACGCGCGCCCGAATTCGTCCAGTTTCTGGCCGAGATGAAGGCGGAAAACGATCGATACCGGCGCGAATTCTCCTGACATCGAAACGCCGAGATCCTTACGCACCCGATTCGGCGTGGATAATGGCCGCGATCGAGGCTGCGGGTGAAACGCCGCCGATGAGTGCGCCAGGCCTCATTGAAGAAAGAACTCGTACGCCACGTTGTGCGGCTCGGTGGCATACGGGTAGGCGAGCGCCTTCAGGAACTGCTCGAACGCTGGAAGATCCACCGGGTCCACCTCGAACGCCGGCAAGCACGCGTCCCGAGTCGGCGCCGTGGTTGCGGTAGTGGAACAGGCTGATGTTCCAGCGGCCGCCCAGCTGATCGAGGAACTGCATCAGCGCGCCAGGGCGTTCGGGGAATTCGAACCGGCACAGGCGCTCGTGACGAACGGACGCTGCGCGGCCACCCACCATGTGCCGGACGTGCAGCTTCGCCATCTCGTTGTCGGTGAGGTTCACGGTGTGATAACCGGCGGCATTCAGGCTGTCGGCGAGCTGCTCGCCGTCCTGACGCGACCGCGTCGCCACCCCGACGAAGATATGCGCGCGCTCGCGCGAACTCAGGCGGTAGTTGAACTCGGTCACGGTACGACGCCCGAGGACGCGGCAGAACTCGCGAAACGCGCCAGGCTGCTCGGGGATCGTCACGGCAAAGAGGGTCTCGCGCGCTTCGCCCAGCTCGGCCCGCTCGGCCACGAACCGTAGTCGATCGAAATTCATGTTGGCGCCGCTGAGCACCGACACGAGCGTCTGCCGGGCGCCCTCCTGCCGCGCGGCCCACAGCTTCAGCCCGGCGGTGGCCAGCGCACCCGCCGGTTCGACGATCGCCCGGGTATCGTCGAAGACGTCCTTGATCGCCGCGCACACTTCGTCATTCGAGACCCGCACCACTTCATCGACCGTGTGCTGCGCGATGCGGAAGGCGTGCTCGCCCACCTCCCGCACCGCCACACCGTCCACGAACAGGCCCACGGTATCCAGCTTCACCCGCCGACCAGCCGCAAGCGATTGATACATGGCGTCCGCGTCAGTCGGCTCCACGCCCACCACGCGCACGGCCGGCCGCAGCGCCTTGATATAGCCGGCAATCCCGGCGATCAGCCCGCCACCACCGACCGGAACGAACACGGCCGTCAGTCGATCCTGCGAGTGGCGCAGAATCTCCGCGCCGATCGTGCCCTGTCCGGCGATGACCAGCGGATCGTCGAACGGATGGATGAACGTCATCCCTGTTTCCGCCACCAGCTGATCGCAGTGCTCCTTCGCATCGTTGTAGCTGTCGCCGAACAGCACCACCTGCGCGTTCATGGCTCGCACGGCGTCGACCTTGATGTGCGGGGTGGTCTCCGGCATGACGATCGTGGCCGGCACGTGCATCCGCAGAGCGGAGTACGCAACGCCCTGCGCGTGGTTGCCCGCACTGGCGGTGATCACGCCGCGCTCGCGCTCGGCCCCGGTCAGGTGGGCAATGCGGTTGTAGGCGCCGCGCAGCTTGAAGGAAAAGACCGGCTGCAGATCCTCGCGCTTGAACAGCACCTCGTGCCCGAGCCGCTTCGACAGCCGCGGCGCCTCGTCGAGCGGCGTCTCGCGCGCGACGTCGTAGACGCGGCTCGTCAGGATGTCTCGAAGCAGCTGATTCAGATCGCCAGCCGCTTCTGGCGACGTGGACATCGGCAGCGCGTCGCCGGTCATCGACTCAACGGGATGAAAGCCAGCCCGTTGTTCGCGTTCATCGGGATCACCAGCTGGTTGGCGCCCGCGTCGTAACACATCGACGCCGGATTCGGGATGTTCCGGGCAATCAGTTCCGCGGGCTGGCCGGGCGGATTCGCGACACCCCGCCGTTCTGCACGCTGCTGACGTACTTCGTTCCGTCAGGCATCACCACGAGCCCGTCGTTGCCGGGCTGCGCCGCGTTCTCGGTGCGCAACAGCTGCCCTGCCGGCGAGAACGTCAGCACCTCGGTGTTCCCGATGTTCACCACGACGATGTTGCCCTGCGCGTCGAAGGCGATGCCGTTGGGCTGCCGCAAGGGAGCGCCCTGTATGAGGATGGACGCGTCGCCGCTCGGCGTGATCTTCCACACCTGCCACGTCGCGGGATCGGGAGTGGGCGCGCCGACCCCGGTCTGCGTCGCGTAGATGGTCCCGTCGTCTGCCACTTCGATGTCGTTGAAGCCGGTCGACTTCTCGACGCGAACCTCTCCCGACGGCGCACCGGTCTGCATGTTGAAACGGCGGATCACCGCGACGAGCTTGTCGTTTGCGGTCGTCCCCCCGTCGCGATCCGACACGTAGAACATGCCGTTTGCGATGTCGCTGCCGGACGGTTCGTTCAGCACGAGCGGAGGCGTGAGGCTGGCACGCTGGTCGGGCGCCTGAATGCCGACCCACCGGGCGGTGTGGACGGAACCGTCATGGTTGATGAACGAGACCCATCCGTTGTTGGTCTGCACGTTCTGCGGCACGCCTCGGTTGGGCACGACGATGACGCCGCGGCCGGGGTCATAGGAGCAGCTCTCGGCCGAATAGATCGACCCGAACACCTTCACGTTGGTGGACATCGGCTCGAACGGGGCGTCGCCGCCAGGCGTGATCGGCAAGCCGAGCCGATTGCCGACTGGATACGATGGCGAGGCGGGCTGGGCGAAAAGCGTCGCGGGTGAAATGAGCGCGATCAGGATGGCGACTGCCTGGAACATGGGAGATGGTGTCAACGTGAACTCCTGAATGATGATCGTGATCGACAGATGATGGTACCCCGGTCCGCGGCGGACCTGCCGTAGTAGCACACAGCTGCGGCCTGTTTGGAGAGTAGACATGCCGACATTGCCGACCTCGTCAGATTCATCGCAGACCACCACGGGCCAGATTCCAACCATCAGCCGCCGGCAGTTGCTTGCTGGAGCGGGCAGCGGCGCCGCCGCTCTGATCCTCGCGGGTCGCGGCCTGCATGCGCAGGCGCCGCCGAGTGCGACGGTGGTGTTCTCTCATACCACGGTCGTGACCGTCGATGCCGTGCAGGACGATGTGGCGCTCGCCGTGGAGGGCGACACCATCGTGGCGATTGGGCCGACCGATCCGATTCTTCAGCGGTATCCCGCCGCGCAGGTCTACGACGGGAGAGGAAAGGCGCTCTTTCCGGGCCTGATCAACTGTCACGCGCATCTGGCGGCGACCATCGAGCGCGGGTTCAACGAGGACTTCGGGTTTCCCAATTCAGCGAAACTGCCGCTGCAGCCGTCGAGCCTGCTCTCGGACGAGGAACAGACGCTGATGGTCACCGTCGGCGCGCTGGAAGGCCTCCGTTCCGGATCGACGACGATCGTGCAAAGCGCCTCGAACATTGCTGGCTCCGCGTCCGCCCTGGCACAGACCGGGCTGCGCGTGGTGTTCGCGGAGTCGATTCGCGACCGCGAGAATGGCTCGGGTCCGATGTCGCCCGAGAAGCTGGCTGGCAGTGAGGCGCCCACCTACTCTGCCAGGCTGCGCGACCAGGGCCTGCGACGCATCGACGATCTGTTCAGCAGCTGGCACGGGAAGAACAACGGCCGTATCCGCGTCTTTCCGGCCGTGACGCTCGCCGAGGATGCCTCGCCCGAACTGCTGCGGGCAGTGCGCGCCTTCGCCGAGCAACACGACGTCGGCTACACCGTGCACTTGACCCAGAGCGTCGCCGAGGCCGACTTCATGATGCGGTACCACGGCGTTCGCCCATCGGTGTTCCTGGATCAGGCGGACTTCCTCGGTCCGCGGCTGTTCGCCGCACATTGCCGCTATGTCGACGACGCCGAGATCGCCGTGCTTGGTCGATCGCGGACGATCGTGTCGCACCAGGCCGCAATGGCGGCCAATCGCGGCGTCATCCCGCCCATTCCGGCGCTGCGGGCCGCCGGCTGCCCCATCGCCCTCGGCACCGACAACAACACCAACGATCTGTACGAGGTCATGCGCGTGGCGCTGATGACCGAGCGCATCCGCCGCAACGACGCGTTCCCCGGCACGAGGCCGCAGCCCGAGGACATTCTCGAAGACGCGACGCTCGGCGGGTCGCGCGCGACACGACAACCGGGCGTCGGCGCGCTCGCGGTCGGCAACAAGGCCGACATCCTCGTCGTCAACACGCGCAAGATTCATCTGGTGCCGGCGGGACGTATCGTCTCGGCGTGGGTCCACAACGGTCAACCATCCGACATCGAGTCGGTCATGATCGACGGCCAGTTCGTGATGCGCGACCACAGGATCCTGACCGTGGACGAGGACCGGGTGATCGCCGAGGCCGACAGGATCGGGCGGCGGGTGTGGAGCAAGGTGCTGGAAGGCGGCCCTCTTGCGCTCCCGGGTCGGTCGCGGCCGAGCGGGCGCTGACAGCCCCTGCCAGGCGCGGCGGGCAGCACGAGGCATTGAAAGATGTTGCTAACATCCGCCATCGATGTCGATGGTGAAGCCGCGGGCGCTCAGGGCCGGCGACACGGTGATGGCGGTCAGCCTGTCCTGGGGTGGTCCGGCCGCAATCCCCCACCGCTATGAGGCTGGGAAACGCCAGCTCGAAGCCGAGTTCGGCATTCGCGTCACGGAATCGCCGCACGCGCTCAGCGACGCGGCGTGGCTGGCGCGGAACCCGGGCGCGCGCGCAGACGACTTGATGCGCGCGTTCGCGGACCCGTCTGTCGCCGGGATTGTGTCCACGATCGGCGGTGACGACTCGATCCGGCTGCTGCCCTTCGTTGACCTGAGTGTGATACGCGAGCACCCGAAGATCTTCCTGGGGTTCTCGGACAGCACGGTGACGCACCTGATGTGCGCACGCGCCGGGGTCACTTCCTTTTACGGTCCGTCGATGATGAAGGGGTTTGCCGAGAACACCGGAATCCTTCCCTACTCGGCAGACGCGGTGCGACGAACGCTGTTCTCTGCTGCGCCCGTCGGCCGCATTCAGGCGAACGCCGCCGGCTGGACCGACGAGTTCCTGGATTGGGAAGATCCCAGCAACCAGCGGCGCAAGCGATCGCTCCAGCCGCCGATGCCGTGGCGCGTGCTGCAGGGTCGTGGCATCGTGCACGGCAGGCTCATCGGCGGGTGTCTGGAGGTGCTGCAGTGGCTGCGCGGCACGTCGTTGTGGCCGGACGACAGCGCCTTTGACGGCGCGATGCTCTTCCTGGAAACCTCCGAAGAGGGTGTGCCGCCGAGAACGGTCGCTCGTGAGCTCCGAACGTATGCGGCGATGGGACTGCTGTCGCGATTGTCCGCCATCCTGTTCGGACGCCCAGGCGGCCGCATCGCACCCGAACGATTCGGCGTCGTACGACGAGGCCATCCTCACGGTCGTTCGAGAGGAGCAAGGGCTCGACAACCTGGCAATCGTGACGAGAATGGACTTCGGCCACACCGACCCGATGATCGTCCTGCCGTACGGCGTCCTGGCGGAGGTGAACTGCGAGGCGGGAACGTTCGCCATCGTCGAGAGCGGAGTGACGGACTGATTGCAACCGGTCTACTGGTGCGGGCGCATCAGCTCTTCGAGCTGGAACGCATGCCGAATCGGATGCATGACCGCGTGCTCGAGCATCGCGTCGATGCAGTACCGGGTCTGCCATCGCGACGGATACTCCGGCCTCTCGAGCCGATCGTCGCCGAGATCCAGCAGTGGCGTGCGCCACTGGGCCAGCACGTGCTCCATGTAGCTGTCGGCGTCGCCGGCGAGATCGGTCGCGGCGGGCGCCATGCGGATCTGCGGATCCGGCAGCTCGAGGACTTCACACATCCAGATCATGTACCCGCGCGCTGCGCTGAGGACATGGCGCAGCAGTGTCTCGAGCGAGGCGTACGCCGGATCGTCACTCGCTGGCAGCACCACCGATGACGCCCGTGCCTGCTTCCAGACGATGAGAAAGCGGCGGACGTGTTCGTCGTGGAGAAGGACGAGGGCTCGAACTGCCCGGGACCGATGCGCGAGAGCCGTTGACGTCATCCGCGGCAGTTTGTCACAGCTGGTCGTGCTGGTTGCAGCTCTTCAGCACGTCTCGGGCGCTGCCGTCTGCGGGTTTGATCAGCGGATGTCGCGTTCATAGTCGGAGGGCTTATGAAGACGTCGCCCACGCTCCGGACCGGAGTTCGCCTGGAATACGCGGAATATGGAGAGGCTGACGGTACTCCGATCGTCTTTCTGCACGGCCTCACCGACTCCTGGCGATCGTTCGAACGGGTGCTGCCGCTGCTCCCATCGTCGGTTCACGCGTTTGCCGTCTCGCAGCGCGGGCACGGCGAATCCACTCGCCCGCAGAGTGGCTACCTGCTTTCGGACATGTCCGACGATCTCGACGCGTTCCTCGACGCTGTCGGCATCGAGCGGGCGGTGGTGGTCGGACACTCGATGGGTGCCAGTGTGGCCCAGCGGTTCGCCGTCGATCACAAGGCGCGCGTCTCCGCGCTGGTCCTCGTCGGCGCGTTTGCCAGCCTGTACCGCGACCCGGGGCTCACGGATTTCTACACGTCCGTGATTGCGGGTCTCACTGATCCGATCGATCGGTTGTTCGTTCGGAGCTGGCAACTCGGAACGCTGGCGCGGAGCATGCCCGCCGACCACTTCGAGGTCGTCGTCTCGGAGACGCTGAAGGTGCCCGCGCGAGTGTGGAAGGCGGCGTTCAGCGGACTGCTGGAGACGCCGGATTTTTCCGCCCGGCTGCGCGACGTGGGCGTGCCCACGCTGCTCCTGTGGGGCGACCGCGACGTGTTCGCCGAACGGGCGGCGCAGGATCGACTGGTCGATCTCATTCCCGATGCGCGGCTTGCGGTGTACGAGGGCTTTGGTCACGGCCTGCACTGGGAGGATCCGTTCCGGTTCACGAGCGACCTGATCGCGTTCATGGCGGAGAGGCTCACCGCAGAACAGATCCTGCTGCCAGCGGTGCGTCCCTTCGAACGCTCGGTCGACCACCTCGTCCTCGCCGTCCGGTGACGCGCGGGCTACTGGACGTCTGATGACCCCCTGCAGCCATCGGTGCGGATCAGGTTGAGAGAATCGCAGCGGTTGAGGTGAAGCGATCGGACAACATGGGACAATCTCCTCGCCAGAGGAGGAGATGATGACGCGATCCCATCGGTGCCGAGTCACGCTGCTGATCCTCGGCGGCGTGTGGTTGCTGGCGGCGAGTGATCGCGCGTCAGCACAGGACATCACCGTCACTCGCGGCTATGTCTGGATGTACGGCCCCAATCCAGGGCTGCTCGGTCTGACGATCGGCGGCACACGCGGATTCACGTTTCATCTCGATCGCGAGCGGCCTCTCCTCGACACGTTCGGTGTGCTGGCCTGCTCTGGCGCGTCAGGTTGTCCATCGGGGACAGTGGTGGACCTTGGCGTGCGCTGGTCCGGCAGCATACGCGGGCAGGCGACGCTCGACGCGGCGCTGCATCCGCATGTCGGCGACGCTGACACTCTCTCTGTCGATCTGTCCGGTTCTGTCGTGCTGCCCGCTTCGGGCGAGGTTCACTCCGTCACTGCGCCGTTCACACTGTCCGGTACGTTTACGACGGACGCCGCCACCCTGACGCTCGGAGGCGCCGGGACCGCCACGGTATACCTCAATCGGAACCCGACTGCTGATGGCTGGGTGCTCGCTCGCGTCGACTACAACTTCGACCGGGCACTGCCGGAACCGTGGGCGGCCGCCTGCGAAAATCCGGTCGATCCTCCGATCGGCCCAGTCTACTGCCCTCCCTTCGACGTGGTGTCCGGTGACACCTTCGTCGTCAGCGGAACGGGCGACTTCTGGGGGCAATTCGACGGTGGCCATTACGTGTATCGGCAGGTCACGGGCGACACCACCGTCATCGCGCACGTTCGTGGGCAGTCGAGCAGCCGTCCGTTCGCAAAAGCCGGCATCATGCTGCGGGCAAGTTCGTTTCCGCCGTCACCGTATGTGATCCTCGACGTGAAGCCAGACGGCCAGATCGAGTTCATGATGCGGCCGGCCCTTGTCGAGCCTACGCAGTTCCTCGCCGGCGGCGATGCGCTCATGACGGACCCGTGGCTGCAGATCACGCGGCGCGGCGACGTCTTCTCGGGCTACATCTCGGCGGACGGCGAAGCATGGTCGCCGGTGGGTTCCGTGCAGTTGTCGATGCCGGCGACGCTTCTGGCATCCCTCGCGGTCAGTAACTGGGATACCAGCGGACAGGAACTCAACACCGCGGTGTTCGACGATGTTTCGATTGAGTCATCGTCACAGAATCTTCTGGTCAACGGCGACTTCGAGCAGTCGATCACGCCGACGCTTTCGCCCTGGCAGTCGGACGACTCTCGACAGACGGCGGCCTACGCCGAGTCGTTCCAGCCGCGCAGCGGCAATAACAATGCGGCCTGCTGGACGACGTCAACGCTCGACTGCGGCCTGTACACCGACGTGCGCGCGCCGCGCACGGCCACCTACACTCTCACCGTCTACGCCACGGCCGACCGCGAAGGTGGCCTGGTGGGAGCAAACGTCAACCAGGTTCTGGCGGCAACCTCCACTGTCGCGCCTCGCGGCTGGCGCAACTACGGCGACGCGTACGTCATGACCTTTGCCGCGCAGGCTGGCGACACCATACGCGTGTGGATGTATTCGCCGTCTACACCCGGATACGTCGTCATCGACGACGTGAGCCTTGCAGCGACGGAGCGATAGACGGAACAACCGCTGTCTGACATCGGCTTCACAAGATGTGTCAGGCGGGTTGTTCCGCCGATCGCTGGAGGCAACAGGCGCCGCTGATCGCGTCAATTCGGCAGGTTGTCCAGAGTCCCTGTCTTCACGTCTGTGACGATGTTCTTCAGTTCCTGCGTGTAGTCTGTGTTGAAACGATCCCAGTTGTTCTGGCACGACCACGACGTTGGAAGATTCGGATCGCCCTTTCCTGCGTAGCGCGCGATTTGGGGATACGCGCAGACCGGTCGCGTCTTGTCGGCCACGGCTCCCGTGAAGTGCGACGCGATCAACTGATCGGGTGCCACTCCATCGATCGCCCATCGATCGAGCGCCGCAAGAATGTCGTGGTCCGCGTCAAGCGGACCCACCGCATTGGCCAGCGTATACGCGAAGCTCGAGTTCGGCCCCAGTCCTCCTCCGCAGTGGTTGACACCGGGTGCCATGAACAGCCGGGCGAAATCCTGGGTCTCCTCGAGATACTGACGCCGATGCGCGTGGAGCCGGCCGTTCTCGCCCGGATCATCGGTCAAGCCTGGCAAATGGAGGCCCGCGCCGGTGACCGCGACAACGCTGTTGTAGTAGTTGACGGCCGTGCGCGGCTCGAGGGTGGTGTCGGTCCAGCCCTGCCACATCAGCAGCTTTCCACCGCGTGCCCTGAAGGCGCTCAGGTCAGGGCTGTTGGAGTTGATCAGACCGCTGAGCGACGTATCGAGCAGCGCCACGTCCTGATCGAAGTCGAAGTTGTGGAAGTCGAAGGCCGGATCGGCGGGCGGGAAATTCTGGTACAGGTTGTTCACGAACGCGCCGAACCCGGCCCAGGCGAATTCGCTGCCGCGCTCGAACCCGGGAAACAGGTTTTGACCCGTTCTTGGATTGCTGGGGCCCGCGTAGACCTCTTCTACCGCCTGCACTTCTTCAGCGGTAAGGCAGTTGGGCCCGTCCGCCCCTGAGCAGAGGAGCGACTTCGGCTTGAAGTTACAACTTTGCGGTTCGTTCAGGTAGCCATCCGACGCGAGACCTCCATCACGACCGCCGCACTGCGCGACGACAGCCGCCGTGATCATGTTGCGCTTCGCCGGATCGAGGTGTTCCAGCGCAATCGCGCGGGACATGAATTCGATCGTCTGGTGGGTCCACTGATTCCACGGCGCCCCCGCGATGATCGCCTCGTAGTCGTCCGGGTAGCGCTGCGCTTCCATCAATGCCTGATGCCCGCCGTTCGAACATCCATGGAAATACGAGTGCTGTGGCGCGTTGCCGTAGAACTCGTCGACAATCGCCTTGCTCGCGACGGCGGTCACGTGATCGCCGCGGTAGGCATAGTCGGCGAGTTTTTCAGGATGACCCAGCGCCCAGTTGGCCGCAGGCTCGAAGTGACCAAGATTGGAATTCGCGACCGCGTAGCCGGCCTGGAGCGGCCGAACCATCGACGTGTGCCAGATCGCACCGGTCAGGGCGCCGTTGCCGACGCCGAGAAACTTCCCGTTCCAGTGGGCGGCGTCAGGCATCCACAGTTCCATGGCGACGTGCGAGTCCGAGGTCGGTGTCAGGTCCGCGGTGACCTTGCAGAACGGGAACGGCGCCGACACGACGATGGTCGCCGCGCCGCTGCTCGCGGTCGTCGTGAACGGCGACGTGATGTCGGCCGCGGAGGTGATCGTGCCTTCGATGATCGGAAGACCGACGAGACTGGCGCACGAGGTCGCAGCCGCAGGTGTGTGTTCGGTGACAGTCCACGCAATCGACAGCACCGCACTGAACGGGATGGCCCACGCGAACTTCTTCCAGCGTCGCATATTCTCCTCCTGTCAGAAGACACCCTGGACGGCCAGCAGTCTAGGCGCGTATGCGGTCACGATCCAATCAAAGGTCCGCATTGTTTTTATGGATGAACTTGCGCTGCACCGCAATGGTTGCGCTGTCGCTGGAACGGCCAGGCACGGCGATGCACCACACTGTCGCCAGCGAGACCGTCGTCCGCTTGCCGCTCACGGACGCTTGATGGCCAGGGCGGTCGGCGCTTCAGCGGCCCCGGACCGGAGCGACCTCGTGGTCCGCGTTGACGCCGGCAGCACACCGGTATACAACAGCGGGTCATGAACGCCAGTGTCGTGTTGGTCGTTGCAGCGCTGCTCGCCAGCGGACCGGTCGCCGGCGCGCAGGCACCCGATCCCTCGGCAGGGCAGATCAAAGGACAGGCTCCAGACCGGGGACGCCCCACCAAACACGATGATGAGCAGCCGCTGCTCGACTTCGACACCTACTTCCTCGGCGCCCCCTGGGCGTTCGAATGGGACGTGCCAGAAGGTCCACTCGGCGCCGCCGGGCGCATCACCGGCACCACCACCTACAAAGCGCTTGGTGGTCGATACTACGAGGCCACGACCAAAGCCGAGGGACCAGACGGGGCGTTCACGGTGACAGAAGTGATCGGCTACCAGAAGGACAGCAAGGTGATCTCGCGACATGTCACCGACAGCCGCGGCCTGGCCTTCGACGAGATCGCGACGCGTCGGCGCCGACCTCGGCGGCTTCTACAACATCCTCTTCGAGAGCGCGCCGTTCAAGGCCGGCGGCCACACGGTCCGCATGCGGCATACGATGCGCCTGAATGCGCCGCTCGCCTACCGCGTGGCCACGTCCGTGTCGGTCGACGATGGCCCGTTTACGAACTACGGAACCCCGTGGTGGCGCAAGCAGGGCGCCGACGGGGCCGCGCCGCGCTGATCGACTCCGTCACTGGAATCGACCGCGTCACCAGAACGTGACCGATCAAGCTGGCTCAAATAGCGATTCGATCAATCTGCCGGCGGCCGGCACACACGTGGAGAACACGATGCGACGTTTGATGATGGCTGCGGCAGTGGCAGCGATGCTGTCGGTGGCGGGTTCTTCGGGAGTACGCGCGCAGGGCGAAACCTACCGGCTGGTCCCAAACTGGCCGACGCTGCCGGCAGGCATGTGGTTCGGTCTGAAGGAGGCGCCTCCGCCTCCGGCCGAGCGTGAGGCACAGGCTGCGGCGCGCCGGGCGCGGGGCGGTACGCCAGGCGGCGGGGGCTTGCCCACCAACCAGCCCGGCATCTCCGGACTGGCTATCGATCAGCACGACAGAATCTTCGTGTTCAATCGTGGGCCCAAGCCCGTCATGGTATTCGACCCGGCCGGCACGCTCCTGATGGCCGGAGCCGACGGGGAATACAACGGCAAGAAGATCAACCCTGACTGGGAGCATTCAGGCGGCGTCGACTGGGACGGCAATGTCTACATCATCGAGCGCGACGCGCATCGCATCGTCAAGCTCAATCCGAAGATGGACACGTTCCTGATGCAGATCGGCACGACGATGCAGAAAGGCAATGACGCCACGCATCTCAACCTGCCATCCGGCATCGCGATCCTTCATAGCGGCAACATCGTCGTCACCGACGGCTATGGAAACAATCGCGTGATTCTGTTCGACAAGAACGGGAAGTTCATCAAGCAGGTTGGCAAGGGGACGGGTGGACCCGAGGACAAGGGCACTGGTCCCGGGGAATGGAACCTGCCGCACAAGCTTGCCGTTGACGCGCAGGAGAACCTCTACATCATCGATCGCGAGGGTCATCGCCTGCAGGTGTTCGACAAGAACCTGAATTACATCCGCGAGATCAGGAACGAGTGGAATCCGTGGGACGTGAACATCTCACGCAAGGGCACCGACGGTGTGGGTTTCATCGCCGATCACATGCTGGAGCGCGTGCACAAGTTCTCGCTGAAGGACGGCAAGCTGCTGGCGACCTGGGGATCCCAGGGCACGGGTCCGAACCAGTTCGACTGGGTGCACGGCATCGTTGTCGATTCGAAGGGCGCGGTCTATGCCGCCGACACCTATGGTCAGCGGATCCAGAAGTTCGTTCCCGCCGCCGGCACGTTCTGATGGAAGCGCACGTTTCCCTTTAGCAGTGGCAAAAGGGGCTTCCAGATGACACCGAGCCATGACAAAGAACCCATGTATGCGCAGGTGTGCCTCCTTTCTGACTGCCTCTGTGGTTCTTGCCGTGCTGTGTCGGAGCGTGCATGTCGAGGAGAGATGAAATGAGAGCGACGTGGGTCCTCGTCATGGTCGGCGCGCTCATGCTGACGGTTGCCACAACCGGCGCCCAGTCGCAGTTCCCCAACGCTGGCATGCCGCAACAGCCGGTGACCGTCCGGACGACGGCGGTAATGGTCAAGGTCTCCGCCGTCCGGGGGCTCGTGTATCCCTGGGCGCTGACGTTCCTGCCAGACGGCGACATGCTGGTGACCGAGCAGGGGAAGAACACGCTGCGGCGAATCTCGCACCTCACGCTCGACCCCACCGTGATCACGGGATTGCCCGAAGGCATCACGAGCACGCGCCGCGACACGGCAGGTGTCGAAATTCTGGCTCACCCGAAGTTCGCCGACAACCACTTCGTCTACGTTGCGTACTGGAAGCCGAAGGCAGGTGACCCCGACCTCAGGACGGCCGTGCTGTTGCGCGCGCGGTACGACGGCGGCTCGGCGCTGCAGGATGTCAAGGCGATCTTCGAGGCGACGTCCTTTACGGACGGTCCCTCCGCGGCACGGCTGGTGTTCGGCAGCGACGGCAAGCTCTACATGGCTATCGGCGCGCCGGGGTTCAACCAGCGCGCGGGCACCGCCGCAGCGGCGCAGGATCCCGGCTCATATCTCGGTAAGATCCTCCGGCTCAACGACGATGGGACCGTGCCGATGGACAACCCGTTCGCGGGCCGCGCAGGTTACAAACCCGAGATCTTCGCGTCCGGCATTCGCAACGCCATCGGGCTGACCGTGCATCCGCAGACCGGCGAGATCTGGGAGACCGAGAACGGTCCGCAAGGCGGAGACGAGGTGAACATCATCCGTCGTGGCCTGAACTACGGTTGGCCTGTCGTCACCTACGGGCGCGCATACACCACCGATCCGGACGGGATGAAGTCGGGTCTGGCACCACCCAGCGTGCAACCTCCCACCGCGATGGAAGGAATGGTGGAACCGGTCACCTACTACAAACCCTCCATCGCCATCGCGGGTCTTATCTTCTACACTGGCGACAAATTCCCGATGTGGCAGGGACACTTGATTGCAGGCGCCCTGGCGGGCATGCAGCTCACCCGGATTCGGTTCAACCAGCAGGGGCTGGAAGCGGGTCGCGAGGCGATGCTGACCGAGCTGCGGCAACGGATGCGGGATGTTCGTCAGGGGCCCGATGGGTTTATTTACGTCACGACTGATATGCCAGACGGCGCCGTCCTCAAACTGGAGCCGGTCGAACCTTGACGGCTTCGCCGGGTTTGTCGAGCAGAGTTCCGCGAATTCGCCGACCTGCGGCTGCCTGGGGCGCGAGCCCACGGCCGCCGTGTCAGCCACGGGCAAATGATCGGCGCATGGTGTTGCTACCGATTCACATCGCCGCAGGCGGTCTCGCGATCGTGCTCGGGTCCACTAGTGTTGGACACACGTCGAGAGGGCGTCGTGGACGCGCTCGTCACGAACCGATGATGCGCGTCACCGTCCAATAAACGCCGACGGCGGCAATGGCCAGCGACACGGGCACGACCACCCGTGACCGATACCACAGGCGGCCGCGCCACCACCCCACCAGGAGCGCGGCGCCTGCAATCACCGTGAGCTGGCCCCCCTCGACGCCCAGATTGAACCCGAGCAGCGCCACGGCGAAGTCGGTTCGCTCGAGATGAAGGTTTGTCAGGACGCCGGCGAATCCCATCCCATGCAGCAGGCCGAACATGAAGACCATCGCGATCCGCCAGGGGGTCAGCGTCTGCGTGCGGATGTTCTCCACCGCCACATAAGCGATCGACAGCGCGATGAGCGGTTCGACAATGCGCCCTGGAAGCGAGACGACGCCGTAGAGCGAAAGAGCGAGCGTCATGGAGTGCGCCACGGTGAACGTGGTGACCTGCGCGAGGACGGGGCCCATCCGCGCGCGCAGCAGGAACAGCCCGATCACGAACAGGATGTGATCGAGCCCTCTGGGCAGGATGTGCGTGAAGCCCAGAGCCAGATACTGGCGGAGGCGTGTTGCGGCGGTGGGTGACGCAAATGGACCGCCGAGCGGCAGCGCCGTGCTCCACGCGTCTCCCTTCACCCATTCTGTCGCCGACGCGCCGTCTGCCAGGGCAATCGTCAGCGGATACGGATCGGCAACCATGCCGTAGTACCAGCGCACGGTTCGCGCCGACGCCGGCAGTTGCCCTCGCAGCGTGTAGGCGGCCAGCGCGAATTCGCCTGCCGGGACAACGGGGGGCGGCGGGGAGATACTCCGCCGATACAGGCCGCACTTCATGACCGTCGACGAAGAGGACGATGCGCTCGATGATCTGCGGCGCCAGTTCGCGCAGTCGTGCGTCGCGCGCGACGGCATCGGAGGTGCTGGTGGTAGCCGCGCCACCGGCAAAGGATTCCATGCGCAGCAGCAGCCACGACGGATCGTGGGCGAGGCGCAGCGTGAAGCTGCCGTCGGCAGAGACCTGCAGGTGGACGGTGGTGCGCTCGAGGTCGTGCGCGTGAGGGAGTGCCAGCGCGGCCAGCGCGAAGAGCGCGGTCAGCGGCGCGCGGCACCATCTGATGTTCCGGCGCGCAGCCATCGCGGGTATCATACGCTGCCATCTGCCGCTGGCTGAGGCTCGGGTGCGGCGTGCTCAACGAGGCGATGATGCGAATCCGGTTCGGCGTCCTGACCGTCCTGTGTGTTGCGGCAGGAGCGGTCCTCACGGCTCAGGCACCACCAGCAAAGGCCACCATCGTGATGGTGGCAGGCTGCATACGCGAACAGCCTGACAAGGGGTGGCGTGTGGTGAACGCTACCGAGCCCAAGCCAAGCAATGCCGTTGCGCCGCCCGCCAGCGAGTTGCCGACCCCACCAGTCGTTGGAACCAAACAGTTCCAGCTGATTGGCGTGTCTGTCTTCGACCTCCCCCGCTACAAGGATCAGACGGTTGTGCTCAAAGGGGTGCTGGTCCCTGCGACACCGATCAGCCGCCTCAATGTCACGTCGATCGTCGGTGTTGCACCCACCTGTGCCGCCGCGAAGTAATGGCGGCCGGTCGTCGGCGAACCGCGCTACACTGACCCGCTAACGGTGAGCGGTCCGGCCGTTTGAAGGAGATGTTGATGATGCGTCGCCTGTTGTCCGCGCTGTCGGGAAGTCTGCTGCTTGCCGGTTCGATGACGGCGCAATCCCCGGCGCCTCAGACATCCGCCGCACCCACGTTTGCGAAAGACGTGGCGCCGATCGTCTTCGCCAAATGCGCGAAGTGTCATCGGCCCGGCGAGGTCGCACCGATGTCGCTGCTGTCGTACCAGGATGCGCGGCCCTGGGCGAAAGCCATCAAGACCAAGACCACCAACCGCGAGATGCCGCCATGGGGCGCGAATCCGCAGCTCAGCCTGCCGATGCGCAACGACGTGAGCCTCTCCGATAAGGAGATTCAGACGCTCGCCGCGTGGGCGGATGCCGGCGCCCCGCGCGGCAATGATGCCGACATGCCGCCTGCCCCGGCCTTTGCCGAAGGGTGGTCGTACGGCAAGGAACCCGACGTGGTGCTCGAGATGCCGGTCGAGTTCGACATCCCTGCCGAGGGCGAACTCGGTGTGCAGACCTTCTTCTCGAAGATCCCATTCACCGAGGACAAGTTCGCAGAAGTGCTGGAACTGCGCCCGAGCAATCGCGCGGTCGTCCACCACTCCGGCGTCTTCGTCGTCGACATCCCGGAAGGCGCACAGATCGTCGATGGACGCCTGGTCGGCCCGAACGGCAAGCCGTTCATGGAGCGCACGGAGTCCGGACTGCCGAAGACCGAGACCGGAGTGTTGTCCGGAGCGTCGAAGCTGCTGTCGTGGGTGCCGGGCCGCGGCGTCGACATTCACCGCGCCGATGTCGGCAAGCGGATTCCCGCGGGCAAGTACCTGAACTGGCAGATGCACTACAACCCGACCGGCAAGCCGGAGAAGGATCGCTCACGCCTGGGCATCTGGTTCAACAAGGTGCCGGTCACCCACGAACTGCTGATTCGCCAGGCCGGCGATCCACTCGCCACCGACAAGGATGGCCTGTCGCTGTATCGGGTCGAAGGCAAGGAAGTGGAGTACAAGGCCGACCCTGGCAGCACCCGCCGCAGCCGCACGACGCCGAACATTCCGCCGTATGCCGAGAACTGGTCGATCATCGGCATCACGCCGGTAACCGAGCCGATCACGCTGTATGCGATGTCGCCACACATGCACCTGCGCGGGAAGAGCCTGCGCTGGATCATCGTGTATCCCGATGGTCGCGAGCAGACGATCCTCGACGTGCCGAACTTCGACTTCAACTGGCAGTTCAACTACGAGTTGAAGGAGCCGCTCCACATCCCCGCCGGCAGCAAGATCCTGGGTCTGGGCGTGTACGACAACTCGGTGAAGAATCGCTGGAACCCGGCGCCACACCTGCCGGTGTACTGGTCCGAGCAAAGCTGGGACGAGATGTATCAGGCCTTCACGGAGTACACCGTGGACAGCCAGGTGCTCGCCGGGCCAGGCGCGACGCGCAGCACGTCGCGTCAGTAGCAGCACGTCGCGTCAGTAGCGGCACGTCGCGTCAGTAGCGGCCGTCGGACCGGGCGCTCCGCGCGCCCGACCTTTGTGACGGTCCGCACCGCTCGTGTCACGCGCGCGACTGCTCGCTCCGCAGCGCCGCCACAACCGCGGCGGTATCGATATATTCCTGGAACTCGGCAATCCGGCCAGCACGGATCGTGAACACGTGCGCCCATTCTTCGGTGAGCACGACGCCGGTGGCTTTCACCTTGACCACGTCCATCCCGAGCACGACCACCCGCTCGCCCTCGGACACGAACGTCCCTGGCTCGAACCGCTCGAACTCATATAAATCGTTGACGGCCTGGAAGAAGCCTCGCGCGCCCTCACGGCCGCGGCGCGTGCCCGCGGTCGGCAACTCGGGAGGACCGGACGACTTCCAGACGATCTCAGGGTCGAGCATGGCGAGCAACCCGTCGATATCGCCCCGCCCGAACAACTCGTACGCGCGCTGCACGATCTGCACGTTGTCTTGACTCATCGCGGCCTCCTTGGACTGTTGTGCCGCCGAGTATACGCCTGAGTGGTTGCTCTTACGCGGTGGTTGGCTTCGGTGGGTGCGGAGCCACCGCCCGGAGTTGGTGCGGCGGCTCGCGTTGAGTGAGAAGACGTTCGGTGCGCTCCACGATCAGTTCGAGGTCATACGGCTTGCCGACGAGTTCGATGGCGTTGTTGTCGTGACCGATGATCTCCGCGAGCCGCGCCTGGTTGGTCGTCGTCACAACGATGGGGCACGACACGGCCGCCCGCACCAGCCGGAACAACGACCAGTTCCGGTCGTAGGGCGGCGCGATGTCCCAGATGATCGCGTCCGGCTGCTCGCCCTCGATGAACGCGATCAGGTCCAGCTCGCCAGACTTCACCCGGTCCACCGCGCCTGATACCGCACGATAGCCGCGCTGCGTCAGCATCGTGGTCAGCATCTCGATTGTGTCGGCGCTTGCTTGAACACGGCGACGGTGCGGGAGAGCTGAGGGCCCATGAAAACGCTCTAACGAGGATGGCGGCACATCGCCGTCGAGACCTCCGCCATCATCACTCGGGCGCGTGCGGCAGCGCCATTTGGAGCTGCGCCACCTGTTGATAAGGAAATCCCGAACAACTCAGCGGATGTTCCGCCGCGCTCTCATCGACCGCTCTCGGTCCCCCAGACATTCGTGATCGCGGCCGTAAGGTTGAACGCCGTGAGGCGTTGGCGCTGAACGCCGCCCGTCACTCCGGCAGCGCAAACACCAGCAGCGAGTTGCCGCCCGCAGGTCGGCGGATATCGGGACGCAGTTCGGGGGCAATCTGGGTCGACCAGCTCGCACCGCCGGTACCCGCTGGCACCGCGACATACTGTCTGCCGTTCACGGCATACGGAGATCGGATAGCCCTGCGCGCTTGTGGGCAGCCGCGTCTTCCACAGGACCTTGCCGGTGCGCGCGTCGTACGCATAGAAGTTGCGATCCCAATCACCGCCGAACACCAGGCCGCCTGCCGTCGTCAGCGCCGCGGTGTTCATCGGGGAGGCCGTGCGCACCTGCCACGTCGCCTTGCCGCTACGAACGTCCATGCCGCGGAACTCGCCAAGGTAGCCGTTCGACTCCGGATGGACGAGGTTCGTCCGACGGACCGGATTACCGGCGGGCCGGCCGACCACCGGTTCAGCGGGTGCGCCGAACACGGCCTTCTCGCAGTTCAGGTTCAGCGGGATGTACATCGCGTTGGTCTGCGGGCTGTACGCCATCGCTCGCCAGCTCTTGAACCCCGAGGTGCTCGGACACATGTCCATCGGCACGTTGAGGCGCGGAATCCTGTCAGGACGGTAGGTGACCTTTCCGTTTCGGGGATCGACGTCGAGGATGTTCTGATACCCGATGTCGCGCGCACTGATGAACGCTCCGGTCACGCGATCCAGCTGCCACAGACAGACCAAGCTTGCCCATGGTGAACATCGACTTGCGTCCATCCACGTCGACGAGAATGCGCTCGAACGCCTCGTCCATGTCCTGCGTTTCGCGCCGGAATGTGCTGGTAGTACCACTTCATCTTTCCGGTGTCGGGATCGAGCGCGAGCGTCGAGCTCGTGTAGAGCGCGGCGCCTTCGGTGCCTCGCGCCTCGCGCGCCCACGGCTTGGCCTGGGCCGTGCCCCAGTAGACAAGGTTCGTGACCGGATCGTAGCTGCCGGTGATCCACATGTCGCCGCCGGCGCGGAACTGCAGCGGCAGATCGCCCCAGGTGTCACCGCCGGGTTCGCCCGGGCGCGCGATGCTCGACGTGCGCCAGATCTCCTTACCGGTCGCAGCGTCGTGCCCGGTGATGAAGCAGACGTCGTCCTTGTAGCGCGAGCAGCCGGTGATGCCTGTGATCACTGTGCCGCGGACGACGATGGGGCCGGCGGTGTATTGATACCCGAGCCGCTTGTCGGCGACGGTGACGTCCCACGCCACCTTGCCGGTGCGCGCATCGAGCGCGATCAGGTGCGCCTCGTTCGTCGCGCTGAACACCTTGTCGGCGAAGATCGCAATGTTGCGCTGTACGCCTCCCCCATCCCCTGCCAGCCGGAGCGTGCGCCGGCGACGGGCTCGGGACGGAATTCCCAGATGAGATCGCCTGTCGCTGCGTCCAGCGCCTGCACGACACCGCCGGGGTTGGGCAGGTACATGATGCCGTTCGAGACAAGGGGTGTCGCCTCGTTGGCGCCGCCAGTCATCGACCACGACCACGCGAGGGTCAACCCCTTGACGTTGCTGGTGTCGATGCCTGTGAGCGGACTGTAACCCCAGGCGTCGTCGGTGCGGCGCCAATTGGGCCAGTCGGCGGCCGGCGGATTGCGCAGCATTTCTTCCGTCACCGGCCTGAAATTCCGCACCTCGGCCGGGTGGGGGTCGGGAACCTGCGCGGCCAGAATGGCCCCGGCCGCCATCGACACAAAGACAGCCGGGATCGCACTCGTTCTCATGGCACCTCTCTCACGAATCCTCGTATGAGGGACGTTGCGTTGCCATCACCCAGCCAGGTCGGCACTGTGACAGCCCGCGCCGGTCGTATAGTACGCGGCCGCGGCACGCTTCGCGTCAGCGTTCGTGCACACGCCGAGCGTCGCGGCGCGGCAGCTTATTTCTGTTCGGCGAACACGTCAGCCACTCTGAGAGCCCGCTACTCAGCCCAGGTTGGCCGCATCGCGGCGCCCTTGGACGCCGCGCCGTAGTAGATGCCATTGAACAGTAGCTTGAACGTCCCGTGCGGCCGGGCGCGCCAGTTGAACTCGTCGCCGAACAGCACGACGCGACCCTTGCCGAGCGCGCGTCGATGATCGACACCGCCTGATCGAGATACTCCTGGCCCGGGTTCAGGCTCGCTGGGCCGCAGCAATCTCGTCCGGAGTGTACCGATAGGCCCGGAACACGTTATTCGTCTGACCCTTGGCCGCCATAGCCGGCGGACCGAAGTGCGGATTCACGTACTCCCAGACCACATCGCCGGCGGCGGTCACCTCGAAAAAGCGGCCGTACAGACCTTCGTTGATCAGCGTATTGCCGTTCGGCAACCGCTGCGCATTCGAGATCCGACTGCTGAAGAAGAAGTGCCGACTGCCGGCGGTGGTCCCGTCCTGGTAGGTCCAGACAACATCGTTGGTCGACGGATCGATCTCGAGAGCGCGCGAGAATGGCTGTGCGCCCGTGTCGACGCGGAATGGTCCGTTGTCGAACAACAGAATGTTGCCGTTGGGCAGCGGCGCCGGCGCATGCTGACCCGACAAAGGCGGGGCACCAAGCTTCCAGTCGATGTTCCCGGTTCGGCGGTTGATGCGCACGAGGGTCGAGATGTTGCGAAAGCTCAGGAGAATGTCACCATCCGGCAGCTCCGCGATGCCGTTGCCGTGCGTCCATTCAGTGCGCGGGTCGCTCGGCGAGGTGAGTGGATAATCCTCCGGCCCCATGTGTTCCCACGCCCGCCATTCCCACACCACCCGACCGTCCGTCGTGCGTTCCAGCAGATAGTCGCTATTGATCACGCCGCCGGCCTGTTCGCTGTCGGCCAGTCCGCCACGAACACGCCGGGCGTGACTGACAGGCAGCGGTGCTGAGCACAGCAACAGCACGTTACCGTTGCGCAGCAACAGGCCGTCGTGATGATGGTCCGGCTGCTTCAGTTCCCAGAGAACCTTGCCGTTCCAGTCTGCTTCCATCACGGCGCCGCCCATGAAGGGCGTCTGGCCGATGAAGGAGTCGTTCTTGATCTGACCGTTGTAGAAGAGTGTCCCCCTGTTTGTGAGATAGCCATGGAGACCGGGCGGGTACGGCATGTTCCACGTGTGGACGACCGTGCCCTGGATGTCGATCAAGTAGACGGCACCAGGACCGGTCGCGGGTGCGAACAGCGTGAAGCCCGGCGAGGCCCGCGAAGCATCGTAGCCGCGGAAGCCCACACCGCGACGACGGATGGTGTTGGGATCGATCGTGTGTGGTGAGCCCGCGCCGCCCACGGCACCCTGCGCGCGTGCACGCAGCTGACCGATGCCCCCTGCACCCGCCGCGTCCGCAACCAGGCCGCCTCCGAGCCCCAGCAGGAATTGCCGTCGTCCGAACATGGTGTCCTCCGTAGCGGAGCCTGACTGTGTCCTGTTTCACCTGCACCAGTCAATCATCGAGCCGCCTGAGCGATTCGCCACTCGTCGATAAAGACGGAGACGCGTTCCGAGTCGACCCACACTTGACACGCCGTCCATATTGACATTAGTGTCACTACTTTCAATATGGAGAACGTCAGACTCCGCCGGACCGTAGCGAGACGCAAACGTCCCTACCGAATGAGCGCCCGCGCCGAGGCCGCCGAGCAGACGCTGGTCCGCATCCAGGACGCCGCCCTGGATTTGTTCTGCTCTCGTCCGTTCCCGGAGGTCACGTTGCAGGCGATCGCCGAGACAGCGGGCGTCACGTTACAGACCGTTCTGCGCCGGTACGGCTCGAAGGAGAACCTGTTCACTCAGGCGGCGAAGAGCCGCACCCAGGCGATCTTCGACGGACGTGAGGTGCCACTCCCAGGCGATCCCGCCTCCATTGTCGAATCGATTGTCGCCAGCTACGAACAGATGGGGGATCTCAACTGGCGCGGCGTCCAGCAGGAAGAGCAGTTCCCCCTGGTGAAGCGCGTGTTCGACACGGCGCGTGCGCGCCACCGGGCATGGGTGGAATCGGCGTTCGCGAACGTGATCGAACACGCGCGCGGGGCCGAGCGTGAGCGGCGTGTGCTGTTACTGTTCGCGGCCACCGATTTCTACATCTGGAAGCTGTTCCGGCGTGATCTCGAACTGGGAAGGGTCGCCACTACCACTCTCATGCTCGACATCGTCCGCGCGCACCTGGCGGACTTCCGGAGGTCACGATGAAGACGTTCCTGTTCGTGATCGTCGACGCTGGAGGCAACGTCTCCTCGCAGATGTCCATTGCGCGCCGGCTCGCGGCGCGCGGGCAGTTCAGCCCGGCGTCTATGCGGAGTCCAGGCGGCTGGCGCACGCGCTGCATGCGCGTTGGCGGACGTATTCGAGCAGTTTCAGCGGCTGCAGGGGACGCTCGTGCTGGCCCCGCGCGAGTTCGATTTCGCGCCGAAGCACCTGTCCACGTCCGTCCACTACGTCGGCGCTCAACTCGACGATCCGGTATGGGTGGGTGCGTGGTCGAATCCGTGGCCTGACGGTGCGAACGCGCCGCTGGTGGTGGCCTCGCTCGGTTCAACGTACCAGCGACAGGAAAAGACGTTCGCCGCAATCGTCGAGGCGCTTGGCCGATTGCAGGTTCGCGGACTGGCCACATATGGCACCCTGGAGCCGCCGCGAACGACACCGCCGCGCCACGTGTGGGTCACCGCCAGCGCGCCACACGCGACGGTCCTGCCACAGGCATCAGTGGCCGTATGTCACGGAGGGCTCAACACGGTGCTGAAAGCGCTCTCGCATGGCGTTCCTTTACTCGTGATGCCGTTCGGACGCGATCAGAAGGACAACGCCGCGCGGGTTGTCGCCGCCGGCGCAGGGCTGACGCTGCCGTCTTCCGCCCCGCCATCGGCCATATCAAGTGCCGTGCGGCGGTTACTCGCCGAGCCGCGTTTCCGCGAGCAGGCACGGCGCATGGCCGCGATCATCACTGGCGATACGCAACAAGACCTGGCCGTAAACGAAATGGAATCGCTCGCGACCTCCGGCCGCCCAATGCAGGACGCTCCCGGGCTTTCGGGGCCCGTTCGATTTCGTCGGACAGATGCCTTGTATCACCCAACGAGTCCAGGTCCTTCGGATGCCGGTCCGGCGAGCCAATCTCATTCGTGACTTGCGCGATGGCAATGCCCGCCCGGCCGGCAGGTGGTCTCCGCGGCAGCGACCTGCCGCATGCGATCCGATCAGAACGCGCCCTCGCCCGCTTCCGCATACGTCCTGATGTCGGCAATCGCCTCCAGGAGGACGACGTGCGAACGACGGAGTAATGGATTAGGTCGTCGCGGCGCGCTGCCGCATCGCCTCCTCCGCGCGTCGTCCCAGTTCCTCGTCGGGCACGTCCTCGACGTGCGTCGCGATCCACCACTGGTTGCCGGCGGCGTCCGCAATTGCTCCGTGCCGATCGCCATAGAACTGCGTCGACACCGGATGCAGCGCGGTCCCGCCCGCGGCGACCGCTTGTTGGAAGGCCGCATCGACGTCCGGCACATACAGATACAGCATCGCCGGAAACGCCTTGTTGGGACCTCCCGCCTGTCCGATCATCACGTGCGAACTGCCGATCACCACGTCGGCATGCATCACCGTTCCCTCCGGACCTCGCATGACGTGGTGCTCGCGAGCGCCGAATGCGTGCTTCGCGAACTCGATCGTTGCGGATGCGTCCGGCGAAACGATGTACGGCGTGACCGTATGGTAACCGTCGGGAATCGGTTTGACTGCCATTCGTCCTCCCTGTGCCGCCATGATAACGGTCGGCGGTCAGGTCGTCTCGTAGAGAAATGGCGTTGGCCGGTCACGCGCCGCGGTTCAGCTGCTGTCTGTCCGCTGAGGGAATCGATCGAGGTCATGTCCGCATGCGGGCCCGCCTGACCATTCGTCAGCCGGCCCCTGGACTACATCCCGCCTACAGGAAGCAGCACGAGCTTTCCGCGTGCATGTCCACTCTGGCTTATGTCGAGTGCTGTACGCCAGTCTTCGAGGGCGAGCGTGCGCGCGATTGGAATAGTGAACTGTCCCTCTGCGGCGAGCTGCGCGAACTCGCCGAGCACGTCGTACCGCATCGCGTGCGCCATGTCCTCCGCCGTGGACTCGTCCTGATCGAAAATGCTGCGCACGCCGAGTGCGGCAGCACCGGCGAAGTCGACGACGGTGAGTACCCGGCGTGGATCGCCGCCGACAATTCGAACAAGGTCGGGCAGGGCGCCTCGCACCGTGCTTGAAACGTTCACCGGCGCGAGGTCGAGCGCCAGCTCCACGGGCCCTTCCGCCAGCTGCCGCACGCGTTCCACCATCCCGTCGCCGTACGCCGTCACCCTGACCCCCAGCGCACGCAGCCGTTCAGCATACGTGTCTCCAGCCGTGGCGAGCACCGTTGCACCGCGCCGGAGGGCCATCTGCACGGCCGCGAACCCGACCGTTGTTCCTGCGCCGTGAATCAGGACCGTTTGACCCGCCGTCAAGCGGAGGCGGTCAAGGCTGCGGCACGCGGTTTCCACCGCCATCGGCAGCGCGGCGGCCGGTGCGAACTCGAGGTTCGCCGGCATGGCCGCCCAATGGTTCAGGATGGCGAAGTCCGACGCGCCTGCTACCGGTGCGCCCGCAAAGTCCGGCACGCCGAGTACGCGATCGCCGACAGCGACACCGCTGACGCCGCGCGCCCACCGCGTCCACGACGCCGGAGGCCTCGAGGCCGATGCCGCGAGGCAGAACACCCGGGAACAGACCTCGACACAAGGCCCAGTCAGCCGGGGTGAGACCGCAGGCATAAACGGCAATGCGAATCCGACCGGCGCCGGGGTCCGGCATGTCGGTTCGTTCAAGACGCAGCACGTCGATGGGCTCGCCGTAGTTGTGAAACCGAAGCGTCCTGACGGGTGTCGAGGAGTGCGCAGTTGACATGAGGCCAACTTAACAGGCGGGGTTCATCCCGGCTATGCTGACGCGTTCGTATTTTCGTCGCGATCATACGGAGCCTCATGGATCCGCTCTCGGACATTCTCTCGCTGGTCAAGCCACGCCGGTACGGGGCAGGGGCGCTGGTCGGCGGCGGCAATTGGGCCTTCGACTTTCCCGCCTACGACGGGGTCAAGTGCTACGCCCTGGTCAGAGGCGAATGCTGGGTCACCATTGATGGCGTGCGCGACCCAGTGCGGCTGGTGATGGGGGACTGTCTGGTCCTCCCGCACGGACGCGCGTTCCGACTGGGCAGCGATCTCGTCACACCCGCCCTCGACGCGCGCACGCTCATGTCAGGCAGGCCCTACAACGGCGTCGTCACCTGCTCGCCTGGCGACGACTTCTTTCTTCTCGGCGGCCACTTCGCGCTCGACGAAAACGGAGATCGGCTCCTGAAAGTCCTGCCGCCGTTCGTTCATGCCAGGAGGGAGTCGGACAGGGCGTCTCTGCGGGAGGCTGTCGAGAGAATGCTGGCTGAGATGCGCACATCCGAGCCGGGCGGTCTCCTTCTGGCACAGCAGAATGCCTATACGCTGCTGGTGCTGGTGCTGCGCTCCTACCTGGCTGAAGCCCAGGGCAGCGACGTCGGCTGGCTGTCGGCGTTGGCCGACGGTCAAATCGCTGGTGCGATTGTCAGCATGCACGAACACCCCGCAGATAACTGGACGGTTCAGGCACTCGCCCAGAGGGCGGGCATGTCGAGGACTACGTTCGCAGAGCGATTCCGCCGGATCATGGGAGCGTCGCCTATTGCGTATTTGACGCGGTGCCGGATGCTGCTGGCCGCAGACCGGTTGATGTACACGCAGGAATCGATTGCGGTGGTTGCCGAATCAGTCGGCTACGAATCGGAAAGTGCGTTCAGCGCCGCGTTCAAGAGGACGATGGGCGCTGGGCCGCGCGAGTATTGCGCAGGAAGACAAAACCCCGCAGACATGGAGGGTCGCGGTCGTTTGTGAGGATGCGCATCGAACGTGGGATCCAGAAGTCAGAAGACGGCCTGGGCGCGGTGGCGGGAAGTCGGTCTCGGCGCACCCGCCGCGCCCCTGATCACATAGCGCGTCGCGCCGGCGTCAGGCCGACGTGGAGCACGCGCGACAGGTACGGCGCGGTCCGGCTCGTCGCGTTCGACGCGACGTCGCCAGGCGTGCCAGCCGCCACGACGCACCCGCCTTCGTCGCCGGCGCCGGGACCGATGTCGATCACCCAGTCGCTCGCTGGCGACGACCCGCATCTCGTGCTCGACGACGATCACCGTATTGCCGGCGTCGACCAGGCCGTCGAGCTGACGCAGCAGCTTCTCGACGTCCGACGGGTGCAGACCGGTCGTCGGCTCGTCGAGGACGTATAGCGTGCCGCCGCGCTGCGCGCGCTGCAGCTCGGTCGCCAGCTTGATCCGCTGCGCCTCGCCGCCGGACAGCTCCGTCGCCGGCTGCCCGAGCCGCAGGTACCGAGCCCGACCTCGCGCAGAACGCTCGAGCGCGCGTGCGACCGCGCGGCTCGTCGGCGAAGAAGTCCGACGCCGCATCGACCGTCAGCCCGAGCACATCGGCGATCGACTTGCCGCGGTAGTGAATCTCGAGCGTCTTCGCGTTGTACCGCGATCCGTGGCACACCGGGCACGGCGCATAGACGCTCGGCCAGGAACAGCAGTTCGACCATGACGAAACCTTCGCCTCGCACAGTTCTCGCACCGGCCCTTGCGCGACGTTGAACGAGAAGCGCCCCGCGTCGTAGCGCCGCGCCCGCGCCGCCTTGGTCGACGCGAACAGCTTCCGCACGTGGTCGAACAGCCCGGTGTAGGTCGCCAGGTTCGATCGCGGCGTGCGGCCGATCGGCTTCTGATCGACGCGCACCAGCGCTCGACACACCGTCCATGCCGCTGACGATCCGCCCGCCGAGCGTGTCGATCCGGGTGCGCTCCAGCGGGTCGCCCTCGCTCGTCTGACGGCGAGGTCGTCGCCCAGCGCCTCGGCAACCAGCTCGACGAGCACCTGACTCACCAGGCTCGACTTGCCGGACCCCGACACGCCGGTGACGCTGGTAAACACGCCGAGCGGAAAGGCGACGTCGAGATCGCGCAGGTTGTTGCGCGTCACCCCCGTCGAGGCGCAGCCACCCCACCGGCGTTCGCGGCGTCCGGCGAAGCTCCGGCGCGTGTCCGAACAGGTGGCGGCGCGTCTCGGACAGCTCGACGGCCGCGAGCCCTGCCGGCGGTCCGCTGTAGAGAATATCGCCGCCCTGCTCGCCGGCGGCCGGACCCACGTCGACGATCCAGTCGGCGTGGCGAATCACGTCGAGATCGTGTTCGACGACGAACAGCGAGTTGCCGGACGCCTTCAGGCGATCGAGCGCGGCGAGCAGCGCCTCGGTGTCCGCCGGATGCAGTCCGGCGGACGGCTCGTCGAGCACGTAGACGACGCCGAACAGATTCGAACGCACCTGCGTGGCGAGGCGCAGTCGCTGCAACTCGCCGGGCGACAATGTCGGCGTGCTTCGCTCGACGGTCAGGTAGCCGAGGCCGAGATCGAGCAGCGCGCCGAGGCGCGCGACCAGATCGTCGGCGATTCGCTGCGCCACGATCGCGGTCGCGCTCGGCTCGCCTTGGTCCTCCGCCACCGGACGCAGCACCTCGCGCAGACGCTTCAGCGGCAGCCGCGACAGATCGGCGATGTCGTAGCCCGCAAACGTCACCGATAGCGCTTCTCGGCGCAGGCGCTTGCCGTGGCACACCGCGCACTCCGTGCTGAGCATGTACTGCGCGACGCGGCGCTTCATCAGCGCGCTGTCGCTGTTCGCGAACGTGTGCAGCACGTAGCGTCGTGCGCTGGTGAAGGTGCCCATGTAGCTCGGCTCCTCCTTGCGCTTCAGCGCACGCCGCGCTTCCGCCGGCGTCAACCCGGCGTACACCGGTACGGTCGGCTGCTCGTCGGTGAAGAGGATCCAGTCGCGATCTGTTTTCGGCAACGCACGCCACGGACGATCGACGTCGTAGCCGAGCGTGACCAGGATGTCGCGCAAATTCTGACCCTGCCACGCCGTCGGCCACGCCGCGACCGCGCGCTCGCGGATGGTCAGCGAATCGTCCGGCACCATCGACCGCTCCGTCACTTCGTAGACGCGGCCAAGGCCGTGGCAGGCCGGGCACGCCCCCTCAGGGGTGTTCGGCGAGAATCGCCTCGGCGTAGATGATCGGCTGCCCTCGCGGATAGTCGCCGGCACGCGAGTAGAGCATCCGCAGCAGGTTGGACAGTGTGGTCACGCTGCCGACGGACGAGCGCGGTGTCGGCGTGCCGCGCTGCTGCTGAAGCGCGACGGCCGGTGGCAGCCCGTCGATGGCGTCGACCTCGGGAACGGCCATCTGATGGAACAGCCGTCTCGCGTAGGGCGACACCGACTCGAGGTAGCGGCGCTGCGCTTCGGCGTAGAGGGTCCCGAATGCGAGCGACGATTTGCCCGACCCGGAAATGCCGGTGAACACGACCAGCGCGTCGCGGGGGATGTCGAGGTCGATGTTCTTGAGGTTGTGCTCGCGAGCGCCGCGGACCTGGACCAGCCCGTTCACCCGGACAGAGAATGCACCTTGCGCGCCAGTTAGATTCCGATCTCAGCGGTATCACCGGAGAGACTCGTGCCGCTCGCCAGCCGGCACGGCGGCCACCAGTTGACATGACGAGCAGCACGCCGCCCAGGAGTCGTTGGGCTGACGGCAGTTTGGCTTACCGTCTGCCGATGACGGTGGCTGTGTTCGTCGCCCCCGGATCCACAGGCTCGCTGTCAACCGCCAGCAATTGGACCAACTTGCTGACCCCGTGCAGTTCAATCACGGCATGGTTGTCCGACCCCGCGAGGCCAGGTGCCGACGAGCGTGCGCCAAACGCCTCAAGATCGAACTGTTGATTCTCGGCAATTTTCGACCCCCACAACCTGACGACGACGGTGTTGCCGGAGGTCGTATTCGGCGCACCGGCCAACGCCACTTCGGCGCCCACGACCAGAAGGCCGCCCAGGTCGGTGAAAGACGGGCCGGTCTCGTTGAAGAACACAGTGCGCGTGTTGTCAGTGAAGTGCGTCCCATGTGCCTCGAACGTCGTGGTATTCGAGGTCGCAACACCCGCTGCCGCCACCAGCGCTCCGCCGATTTCACAGCCCAGGCCGTTGTCCTCGAACCGATCGCCACTCGACCGGACGAAGATCTTCGCGGAATTCGAGCGGTTGTTCTCGATGATGCAACCGAGTCTGTTCGCGTACGAGCGGTTTCCCTGCATCGCGACAGTGATCTCGCCGAAATGAGCGCCGTTGAAATTGATGACGCGGATGCCTTCGACGCCGCCGAAGACTTCGCTGTCCACGATTTCCGCATCGATCCGGCGACCAGCCATCCCCGCTGTTCCGACATTTCTGATGTCGACTCCGCGCGCGCTCGCGCCGCTGATATCCACTCGGGACCCGGCACCGTCCGGCAGCAGGCGACCGCCCGCCACTACATGGGCGACCCTGATCGCCGTCCTCGTGGGGACACCCTGCGGATCCGTCTGGACCAGATCCGTCTCTATTGCCGCAGCTGCGAATGGCTGTCCGGCAATCGTGAGCCATTCGATTGCGTTGCTGCCGAGCCCAGCCCGGATGATACCGGTGCGGCCAAACGGGACGGTGAACGACGAATCGGGCAGCAATGAGGCGTCGATGACTACGGCGGCGCGATCGCCCGCCGCGCCGTACAGCGACATGTCGGCCTTCAGTTCGAGACGGCCGCGGTTCGGCCGCGGTGTTCCGCCCGGATCGGTCGCCGATAACGTGTACACGCCCGGAGCGAGAGCGACTTCAGCGCCCTGGTTCGCCGCGTCATTCAGCACCGCATAGAGCTCTTCCACGTTACTCACGGAGATCGTGGAACCCTGCGCGGCGGAGACAACGTACGCGTTGTCTAACGGTGACATAAGCGTCATCGTCAAGACAGCCATCGACAGGACGTGCTGTCCTCGCACAGGGCAAGCGTCGAAGCTTTTGCCGAGCATGTGTCCTCCTTGGAATCCTTACCGCACAGAGCGTGGTGACTCGGATTCTTCCATTGCAATCTCGGATCGGGATGCAACTACTGCCAATACGGAGCGTGTCGCCGCGTGCTCGAGTAGATATCGCCGTCGCGACCGAAGTAGAGTCGGCGACCATCCCACGAAATGGTGGGGCGTGTCTCGCTGCCGGGGCTGTTCACGGCCTGGCCAACATTGACCGGAGGCGACCACCGCTTTCGGGTGCTCGACCGCCGCGAGACGTAGACGTCGAAGCTGCCGATGGATGGCGTTCCGTTGGCGTCGGCCGGGCGCAACGAGCTGAAGACCATCTCGAGGCCATCTGATCGCACGTTCGGCATGCGGTCGTCGAACTCGGTGTTGACCTCCTCGACCGGCTCTGGCGGGGCGAACGTGCCATCGTTTCTCATCCGACTCTGATAAATGTCGTGATTGCCGGTAAGGGTGCTCGAAAAGTAGAGAAAGGTGCCTTCCGCCGTCGTCACCAGCGACGGGCTGAATTCGGCGCCTGCGCTGTTCGGCCCGGTGCCGGTTTCGATACACCCGAGATGCCGAGGGTCTCCCCACCCGGACGCGGCGTTGCGGCGAACGATGTACATGTCGCCGCTTCCCGGCCCGGCGTTGCACGTCTCCGGTCCCGGCCGCTCCGAGACGAACAGCAGATAGCTGCCGTAAATGGGAGTCGGGCAGAAGTCGTTGGCGGTCGTGTTGACCGGTGCGTCGAGATGTCTGGGCTCACCGAATTGCTCGTCCTTGCCGGCGCGATCCGCCGCGAAGATGTCGTTGCCCACGCCGGGGATGCGCGTAGATGCGATGTACAGGCTCAACCCGTCACGGGACTCAATGGGGCAACCGTCGCTCATCGGGCTGTTCACCTCTACAACCGGTGTCGCGACGCTCCATGCCCACCAGTCGTCATGCGAGGCCGACGCACTGGCGGATGCCGACATGAGAGCCAATCCCGCTGCGGCGCAGAAACGACGTCGTGTGGTCATGTGCGGTCTCCTCCTCGAGTGTTCGATCGCCCTTCTCGCGCCAGATCGATAGACAGCATGCGGATCGCAGCCGCGATCAGTCTTGGGATGATTGGGGGATTTTCGGAGGACGGAAGAGGCCCGCAAATATCGCCGATATAATCCTCGTCGTGCCCCAGTCCGGTGTGCTGCGGTTTGACGGATTCGTTCTCGACGAAGGGCAGCGGATCCTCTCCCGCGACGGCCGGCCCCTGCACCTGACCCGCAAAGCGTTCGACCTGCTCATCCTCCTGATCGCGCACGCGCCGCGCGTGGTGTCGAAAGACGAACTGCATCGGAAGCTCTGGCCGGACACGTTCGTCACCGACGCCACGGTCGCGGGTGTCGTCAAAGAACTGCGTCGCGTGCTCGGCGTCGACGCCTCTGGCGAGCCGTTCGTGCGGACGGCGCACGGCGTCGGCTACGCGTTCACGGGCGCCGTTCAGGCGACCGATCATCCCGTTGACGCACCGGCGCGCTTCTCGCTCGTTTCGGGTACTCTGCGGCTGCTGCTCGCAACGGGAGCGAATGACATCGGGCGCGATCCGCAGGCAGCGGTCAGGCTTGATTCTCCACACGCGTCACGCCGGCACGCGCGCATCACGATCGCCGACGGGACCGCGACGCTCGAGGATCTTGGCAGCAAGAATCGTACGCTGCTGAACGATTCTCCGCTCGGTCTGCCAACCGTGTTGACCGACGGCGATTCGATCCAGATCGGCCCGCAGCACTTTGTGTTTCGCGTGATTGACGTGATGGCGACAACAGAGACGGAACGTTCCGAATCAGCGCGGCGGGTTCCAATCGACGATCACCGACAAGCTGGTCTCGGCCGGAGCAATCATCCGGTTGACGAGGAATCGTGAGCCGTCCGCGCTGACGTCATATTCATATTCGGCGAAACTGACGCGGTCCGGGTGCGCGTTCAACTGCACGGCGAAGAGCGCGGCCGGTATTGAAATCGCCGGCGGTTCGCCAGGCGTGAACCGCGCCGCCATCACGTGCTGATCCGCGGATACGAAATACAGCTCACGCCCGTCAGCACGCCACCGCGGGTAGCCGCCGCCGGTGGTCGACACCTGGTGGCGTTGTCCGGGCTGCGCAAAGCTCTGCACTTCGATTTCGAATCGCCCCGAACGGTCGGTGGCATACGCGATCCAGCGTCCGTCGGGCGACACGCGCGCCTCCAGAATCCGGCTGCGATCGCGAAAGAACTCCGCCGGCTTGCCGCCTGCCGTCATCGTCATGATCGACGACTGCATGTCGAGCCAAACCAGCCGTCCATCAGGCAACGAGCCGACGGGCTTTGCGATTCCGCCTGCTGCATACAGCTTCTGCACGTCGCCGCTCGCCACCGGCGCGGTCACGAGATCGAAGACGTTGACGCCTCCCACCTGTGACAGCAAAAACAGGCTGCGCCCGTCCGGCGACCAGATCGGGTGGCGGTAAACGCCGCGCAACAGTCGCGTCGGAACCGGCCGCTCGAGGCTCAATGTCCAGATCTCCCGCGACCGAAAGGTCACCATCTGCTGCCGATCCGGCGAGAGTTCGACACCGAGCTGCGCCACGGGCTCGCCGATCGATTCGAGCAGGCGCCCATCGCGGCTGATCCAGGCGAATTGGCCGATGCCCTCGCCGCGACCGAGCGTCGCGACGACTCCGTTGGCGGAAGTGGCCATGACGCTGCGGCCCAGCGTCTCGGAGACACGCGCTCGACCGATTTCGATGGGCTCGCCCGTCAGTTGCCCGCGCGGCAGCGACAGGCGCTGCGCGAGTAGCGGATAGGTCGAATCCGGTTCCGGCGCGCCGTTGAAGACGAGGAATCCCTTCACGTATTCGGCCGCGCCCCACGATGGGATGAACGCGAGCTCGCGCAGTGCGTCGGTGATGGCGATCAGCCGGACCCCGTTTTTTTCCGGAATTCGATTGACAGCGTAATAGAGCAGCTGGTTGCCGGGTAAGCGCTGCGGAAAACGATGACCGGCCTCGTCTGCGGTCAGCGCGGTCAACGGCGTCGGCGCGCCGCCGGCAGCGGCGACTCGCATGAGCGGCGACGTTGTCGTCGGCGCAAACACGATCGACTCATCGTCGAGCCACAGCCCGCCGCGCCCAGCAGGCGCATCGCAGATGACCACCGGATTGCCTCCCGCGATCGAGACGCGTTTCAATTTTTCACCGGCGAAGAACGCCACCGATCGGCCATCGGCCGACCAGAAGGGAAACGCGGCTCCGGTCGTGCCGGGGATCTCCGTTGCCGTGGCCGACAACGGCCGCAGCCAGAGTCGCGCGGGACCACCCGCTTCCGGGGCGGCGCCGAAAACAATCTGCCGACCATCCGGTGAGATTGCCGGCACCGAGACGAACCGCATCCCGGGCGGCGGCGGCAGCTGCAAACGGATCTCCTGTCGACCTGCGTCGCCGCTAGGCACGTACAGATACGCGGCTGACACCAGCACCGCGATGCCGGCGATCGCCGCCGCCATGACACCGCGGCGGCGCGACCAGAAAGCTGGGCGCGAGTTGACATGATCGTCGCGCAGCGCGCGCTCGGCATCCTCGAGTTCCAGTCGCGCGTCGCCGATGTCATGCAGCCGGGCCTTCGGGTCGCGATCGAGACACCGACGCACCAACCGGACCAACGTTGGAGGCGTGGTTGGCGGCAGCGCGGCCCAGTCCGGCGCACCGCGAAGGATTGCCGCCATGACGTCGGACCTGGTCGCGCCACCGAAGGCACGCGTGCCACTCAACATCTCGAACAGGATCGCGCCGAACGCCCACACGTCTGAGCGCCGTGTGACGTTGCCACCGCGCGCCTGTTCGGGACTCATGTAGGCGGGCGTACCCACGACCGCGGCAGCGGCAGTGGCGGTCACGTCGTCGACGCTCGATGGGTCGGCAGCCTCGAGCACCTTGGCGATGCCGAAGTCGAGCACCTTGACGGTGCCGTCGGCCCGGATCTTCACATTGGCCGGTTTCAGATCGCGATGAACGACGCCCTGTTCGTGCGCGGCTTCGATCGCCTCAGTGATTTGCCTGGCGATGCGCAGCGCTTCGTCGAGCGGCAGCGGACCGCGGCAGAGCTGGTCCGCGAGCGTCGGTCCGTCGATGAGTTCGAGGACCAGCGCTGTGCCGGATGGCGAGTCGGCGAGGCCGTGGATGGCGGCGATGTTGGGGTGGTTCAGCGCGGCCATGATCCGCGCTTCGCGCTCCAGGCGCTGCAGGCGAACGGAGTCGCCGACGAACCGTTCCGACAGCATCTTCAATGCGACATCGCGATCAAGCGTACTGTCGTGGGCGCGAAACACTTCACCCATGCCGCCTTCGCCGAGCTTGGCGATGATCGTGTAAGGTCCAACCCGATCGCCGAGGGAATATTTCATCCGAACCAGGCGCCATTCTAGCCGCTCCTGAAAAGTTGGGAATAGAGACAATCCGATGGTCCCCTGACCGGCCCAGCGCCATCGTAGTCAGAGCGTCCAGGAAGGGGCCGCGATGAACTCTGTCGCCCGTCGCGAGGTGCCACGTCTTCGGTTTCGCGAGCCTCAGAACCGGTTTGCCGCCGCGCCGAACCTTCGGCCGGGGACCTCGTTCTACGAGACGAGCCCGCTCGGTGCTCCGCGCTGCTTACGACATCGCAGAACGCATTCCCCTCAGACCGGCGACTCCGGCAGGTTCATCATGCGCGCCAACTTGGCCCAATAGGGGCTCGCACGGCAGTTCCATCGTGTACAGGGATGTGGCGTAGACAGGCGCGAAGATCTCTCGCGCGTCGATCATCTTCTCGTACCAGCGGGCCGCCTCCGCGATCTCCGAGCACAGCAGATGGTACCAGGCGCGGCCCCAGAGAGGAGTTGGAGTGTCACCCATCTCGCGCAACAACGTTGTTGCCCTGTCCGCGCACTTCGGGCGTCACGTTGGTAAGCACGACCAGCTCCTGCTGATTCTCGAAATCCTGCACGCGCTCGGCTTGGGCGAGACCCCACCCAGCAGCGAGGCGATCACCAGGCAGGTCGCGAGGCGGTGCGGCGGTCTATGACCTGAGAACAACGGCCGTCTCGGACTTGAGAACAAGGCCGGCACTAGCGAACCAGGCGTGAAGGGCTGGCTCAATGCCGCCTGCGCTGATCTCGGGCTGGTGATCTCGTTAGGCGCCGAGGCGAGTGCCATTCGGTTGCGGGAGGTACAGCGGGTCTGCGCACCACCAGCGCACCTCAGCGGTTCAGTGCTTCGGCTGCCCGTACATTCTCGTGCACTGCAAACATGCAGTTCAAAGCAGATTGCCGCTTGGCACCGAGTCCGACATGCTGGCGCTGCGCGTGCACGTGGCCGATCTGGAACAGTGGGTCATCCAGGCCGATGGCGACGGCGTGATTCTGGGCGCCCCTGAATCAGCTGAAGGGCGCGCCTGTCGATCGGAGGTTTGAGGCAGTCGAGCCAGCCATCGCAACCGACGCGACCTCGTCCCGTTGCCTCAATTGCTGGCCGAAGCCGCCTCGCAGCGTCCCTAAATCCGGCGGGCGGCCGCATCGGCGCAACTTCGGATAGCACCCGTCGGGCCTGACAAGTCGGCGCTCGTCCCGCGCGTGCGTGTAAGCCGTTGACGTAGAAGCTTCGGATCCCGTCTAATTCGAGACAGGGAATCGTTTCAGCAACCTGGCGTCAGGTTCGCAGCAGGCGGCGGCGCGATGTGCTGCCCACGGGAGCTTTCATGAAGGCCACGACGTCCGTTATGCCCGTCCTGATTGCGCTATGCATGCTCGCCGCCTCGGCTCCGGTTGCTCTCGCGCAGGACGACCCTCACGTGGGCGTATGGCAACTCAACCTGGCGAAATCGACCTTCAATCCGGGGCCGCCGCCGATGCGGCAAACGCTGTGGTACAAGGCCGACGCCGGACAACTGATGGCCCTGCTTCAAGGGCTCGATGCCGAGGGCCGGCCAATGAGCCCCGACGTGGGGAACCTGGCGAT
>CAVOPD010000010.1:0-159089 GCA_963697745.1 uncultured Acidobacteriota bacterium
ATCCCATCGCAGGTGGAGAATGCGCTGGACCACGCCTTCAAGGTGCCGCCGCATACGTCGTTCGAGTACGCGCATGACATCTGGGTGGAAGACAACTCACTGCTGGCCAGGCTGATGGCGGAGCGCCTGAACGGGTCGGACTCATGTGCCGTGAACAGCCGCCATCATCAGGCGATCAAGCAACTCGCGCCAGGGCTCCGCTCCGTGGCGACGGCGCCGGACGGCATCATCGAAGCGATCGAGGATCCGGCCGCGCGGTTCTGCCTGGGCGTGCAGTGGCATCCGGAGAACTTCTGGCGGACGGGGGAATTCAGACCGATTTTCGAGGGGTTCCTCGAAGCCGCTGCCGAGACTGTGGCACTCCGGTCGTAGGACGCCTGAAGGCCCGCAGCTACATGGCGTCGCGTCAGGTGCCGAACCGCAGCCTGGTTGGCCACCCCTGGTGATGTAGCCGACGACCTTCAGGTCGGCCTCGCAGGGACCTTGACGCCGGCCGTCGCAGGATCAGGACTTGCGGAAGGTAACGACCGACTCGACGTGCGGAGTGTTCGGGAACAGGTCGAATCCAAGCACGCCCTCGAGCGCATAGCCGGCGTCAACCAGCTTCCGCGCGTCGCGCGCGAGTGTCGCCACATCACACGATACGTAAACGACCGTTGGCGCTTTGAGGTCGATCGCGCCCTGCAGCGCTTCTTTCGACATCCCGGTGCGAGGCGGATCGACGACAAGGACAGCCGGAACATTGTGCTGGCGGGCGACGAACGCCTCCACCGCCTCATGGACCGCCTTGACCGCGCCGCTGGTGTGCTCGGCGTTTGCGGCCAGATCGGCGGCGCCCGCCCTGTCGCCCTCCACCGCCAGCACCTGCGCGCCGCGCGCCACTCCGGCCGTGATCGAGAACAGGCCTGTGCCCGCATACAGATCGACGACACGATCGCCCTGAGTCGATGTGGCCGATGACGTGTGACACCAAAGCCGGAAGCAGGAACCGGTTGCCCTGAAAGAACGCCAGCACGTGCCGCCGCAGGCGAACGTCATGTGCCTCGAGGCGAAGCACGTCAACCACGTGCGGATCGCCCGATACGACCGCGGCCCTCATCGCGCGTCCCTGTGTCTCCGAGACGGTGAGGCCGGTGAGCCCTTCGGACATGCCGAGCCCGCGTAGCATGCGCGGGCTCATCGTCGTCTGCGTCTCGAGGTGGACGACCCGGTGCGAGGCATCCATGTTTTCCGACACCTCGAGTTCACGAACGCCGGCCATGCCGAGCGAACGCAGCCCGGCCGAGAGCCGGTCGAGCGTGTCGCACGTATCTGACCGCAACTGGCGCGTGCCCCTCGCCTCGCAGAGGTCGTGCGTGCCTTCCCGGAAGAACCCGAGTTGCCCGCCTCGCACGTGGAGGCGCGCCCGCATGCGATAGCCGTCTTCCGGAGAACCTGTCACCGACACGGGCACCGGCAGCGTGATGTGGCCGATGCGCGCGAACGCGTCCTCGATCACGAGCGCCTTGATCTCGAGCTGGCGCCTGTAGCCGATGTGCGAATAGAGGCATCCGCCGCATAGCGGATCCCCGTTGACGGCCTGCCTGTCGGGTGAGGGTTGCTGCACTGCAACAACCTCCGCATACGCCACCCCGCGACCGACACGTTCGATGCGGGCGGTGACCTGCTCGCCGGGAATGGCGCCCGCGACGAGCACGACCTGACCCTCGGCGCGCGCAATCATGCGTCCGCCGGCGGCCGGCTTCTCGATGGTGAGCGTGACAACGAGACCTGCGTTCAACATCGTCCGATCAGGAAAACGTCACCACCGGCAGGCCGAGTCGTTCGCGAAGGATGCGGGTGGCTGCCAGGTCCAGCGCACGGTCGAACGCCTCAGGTGCCATCGTGCTCCGGAACGTTCCGAGTTCCTCGGACGCCTCCTGGCGGGCGGCGATGACCATCGCCGGGCTGGCCGTCGCTCTGACGAGCGCCATCAGTTCGGAGTCGAGTGCAGCGAGCCGGGCGAGCAATGCACGCCGCTCCTCCCCGCGCAGTCCGGCGCTTTTGCCGCGCGCCGCGTCGAGTTCCGACGAGACGACATCTACCAGAGGATCGGCGGCCTCGCCCAGCACACCGGTCGCACGCAGGCTGCTCAACCGCGCCAGGACACGTTCCAGATGTTCGGGGAGCGACGGCCCCTTCTTCCTGGCTTGAGTCTGCACGCCGTCCGCCTCCGCTCCAGCAGCAGCCCCGACCGTGAGGCCGGTGGCTCGGCGCCACTCGTCGAACACGTCGAGCACATCCGCCTCGCAGAAGTCGATCTTCACGGGCCGTCTTCGTGGACCCTTGCGGTAGTAACGCTCGAAATAGCGATCGATCCCGCCAAGCGCCACTTTCAGTGGCACGCCGTCCGTGGCCCAGCGCGACACGATTTCGAACGACGGTCCCACGATCCGGATCAGATGTCCGTCGTTCTTTCGACAGAGGTAGGTTTCGATCTCGCGGCAGTATTCAGGCACATCCACAACAGTTGACGATTTCAAGATTTTGCGATTTCACGACTGGCGTCTGCGTGCTGCCTTCGTGCCTTCGTGCCTTCGTGCCTTCGTGCCTTCGTGCCTTCGCGCATTCCGTGCATTCGTGCATTCGTGCATTCAATGCTGTCCCTGGTTCCGTTCCCAGACCAGGCGCAGGCCGGTGAGCGTCAACTCGACGTCCACATGGTCGAACAGCTTCGTCTCCGGTGCAATCACGACTGCCAGGCCGCCGGTGGCCACGCACACCGCGTTGCCGCCGAGCTCGACGTCCATCCGCCGCACCAGCCCTTCGACCATCCCGACGTACCCGAAGAACAGCCCCGACTCCATCGCACCAACCGTCGTCCGGCCGATCACCGTCTCCGGCTTACGCACTTCGATCCGCGGAAGACGCGCCGCCCGCTGGAACAGCGCGTCGGCGGAGATCGTCACGCCGGGACAGATCGCGCCGCCCAGGTACTCTCCCGCCCCGCTCACGGCGTCGAGCGTGGTCGCCGTTCCGAAGTCACAGACGATCAGCGGCCGCCCGTTGCCGCCGTACTGCTCGAACGCGGCGATCGCGTTGACGATGCGGTCTGCTCCGACCTCGGATGGATTGCTGTAGCGGATCGGCATGCCGGAGTTCCCGGCTGGATCGACCACAAGCGGTTTGCGTTCAAAGTATTTCCATAACATGCCGACCACCGTCGTCGTCAGCGGAGGCACCACCGACCCCAGGACGACGCCAGAAATGCGGCTGCGATCGATGCGGCCGTGCACGAACAGGCCGTCGACGGCCAGTCCGAGTTCGTCTGCCGTGCGATCGCGCATGGTCTGAAGCCGCCAGCTGCGGATCAGCTCGCTGCCCTCGAACACGCCAAGCACGATGTTGGTGTTACCGACGTCAATCGCTAGCAGCATGGAATCCCCAGCGCACTTCCCCGGCGACGATGCGTTCGAGCGTCACCGCCCGTTCGTACGAGCAGCGCTCCCGTGTCGTCGATACCTTCCGTGATGCCGGCCCTGACGCCTGAAGGCGAGTCCCACTCGACCCTCGCGCCGCTGGCGCCGACCGAGCGCAGGCGCCAGGCGTCGAGAATAGCATCGAAGGCGCCCTCGAGCAGGTCGTGGTAGCGAGCCGCGACAGCGCACAATGCCTCGGCGCACAGTGCGGCGCGATCGATCGGTCTGCCCAACTCGGTTTCGAGCGCAGTCACCCGCGCTGACAATTCGGGCGGGTAGGACGCCGCGCTGACGTTGATGCCGAAACCGAGCACCACCGCCTGCAGGCCGACCGCGGTTGGCGCAGCCATCCCCTCGGCGAGGATTCCAGCGAGCTTGCGCGGGCCCACGAGCAGGTCGTTTGGCCACTTGATGCCAGGGGCCAGCCCTGTCACGCGCTCGATCGCTTCCGACAGCGCCACGCCCGCGGACAGCGTCACCAGCGCGGTGGCGCGCTCCGGCGACACGCGGGCACGTCCCGGCGAGAGCACCACCGAGACATAGAGACCAGCGGCTGGAGGTGAGAACCAGCTCCGCCCGCGTCGGCCACGCCCGGCGGTTTGCGCGTCGGCGATGACGACGGCGCCCTCTCCGGCCCCGTTCGACACGAGCGTCGCAGCCACGTCGTTAGTCGATCCGATGGTCTCGAAAAACAGGACCGGCCCCGCGAGCGCACCAAGACGGTCGCGACGTTCCGCCAGGGCCTCCGCGAAATCGGAGGGCAGCGTCTGTGGATGCTCAGTCACTGAAGGCGGCGCTCAGAGCGGTTCGATCTCGAAGCTGATGTCCACCGCTGGCGCCGAATGGGTCAGAGCGCCGGCTGATACGAAATCGGCACCGGTGGAGGCCAGTTCCGGAATGCGCTCCAGCGTCACGCCTCCGGAAATCTCAATCCGCGCGCGACCCGCGGCCCGACGCACCGCCTCGCGCACGTCGGCGAGTGTCATGTTGTCAACGAGCACGATGTCCGCGCCCGCCGCCACCGCCTGTTCGCATTCGTCGAGGGACTGCGCCTCGATCTCGAGCCGCAGGTCCGGACGGCTTTCGCGACAGCGCAGGACGGCCGCGGCAATTCCGCCTGCCAAGCGCACGTGGTTGTCCTTGATCAGGATCGCGTCGAACAGGCCGAAACGATGATTGGTGGCGCCACCCGCCGCCACAGCGTGCTTCTCGAGCACACGCAACGTCGGCGTCGTCTTCCGCGTATCCAGGATGGTGATCCGCCCGCCCGACGCGTCCACGAAGGCGCGGGCCTTCGTCGCGATCCCGGAGAGGCGCTGCAGAAAATTGAGCGCCGTCCGCTCGGCCACGAGCAGCGTCCGCGCGAGGCCGACAACCTCGCCGATCTCCTCTCCGGCTCGACACGCATCGCCGTCACCGCGGCTGAATCGGGCGCCGACGCCGGCCTCCAGCTGCTGGAACGTCTCGATCGCGACGTCGACACCCGCAAGGACGCATGGCGACTTCACCAGAAATACGCCGCGAGCCCGTTGTGTCGCCGGCACCGTGGCTTCGGTGGTGACGTCACCCCCGCCAACGTCCTCAGCCAGCGCCCGGCGGACGATGTCGCGATAGGCCTCAGGCGGAAGGGGCTGCATCGTACCCGGCAACGACGAACTGCTTCGGCTCGCCCGCTATGCACTCGAACTGCTGCACCCGGAGCGCCGCCTTGAGGTCGGCTTCCACCTGTGGCATCAACTCCACGCTGCAGGCATCCGCGGTGACGGTCACCTTGGTTATGGGTACCTTCAGCGGCTGCTTTGCCTCGGATCGCTGCTTCCGCACTTCGAAGAGCACGTCGGTCGCCCAGTCGTAAATCTGCTGGTCCGACTGCCGGCGCGCCTCGGAATTGTCGGGCACCAGCGCCTCGATTTCGCTACGCGTCGGCCACGCTGCCCGGTGGATTGATCCTTCCTGCCACCAGGACCAGACTTCCTCGGTGACAAAAGGCAGGTAGGGCGCGAACAGTCGCAGCATGATCGACAGTGCGGCGAGGAGCGCTGAATTCGCCGATGCGGCTGCGGCGTCCCCCTGTTCGCCGTAGCGGCGGCCCTTGACGAGCTCGAGATAGTCGTCACAGAAACGCCAGAAGAACTCCTCGGTGCGCTGGAGCACCCGCGCGTAGTCGTATTCGTCCAGGTGCTTCGTGGCGTCGTCCACCAGCGCGGCGAGGTTGCGCAGCATCGCGCAGTCCACCGGATAGGTGATGGGCCCCTGCGGCGTGGCCGATCCGAGCGTGAAGCGCGACGCGTTGAGCAGCTTCATGGCGAGCCTGCGGCCCACCTTCATCTGCGCGGCGTCAACAGCAGTGTCGGTGCCCGGCCGTCCGCTCGCGGCCCAGTAGCGCACGCCATCCGAGCCATGCTCGTCGAGCAGCGCCATCGGCGTGATGACGTTGCCCTTGGACTTCGACATCTTCTTGCGATCGGGATCCAGCACCCAGCCGGAGATCGCCGCGTCGGTCCACGGCAGCGAGCCGTGCTCGAGCTGCGCGCGCAGCACCGTAGAAAACAGCCATGTCCGGATGATGTCGTGCGCCTGCGGACGCAGATTCATCGGAAACGTGCGCGCAAACAGATCCATGTCGTCCGGCCACCCGCAGCACAGCTGGGGCGTCAGCGACGACGTGGCCCACGTATCCATCACGTCGGGGTCGCCAACGAAGCCGCCGGGCTGCCCCCGCTGCGCCGCCGTATATCCGGCGGGCACGTCGGTAGACGGGTCCACCGGCAACTGCGCTTCATTGGGGGCGATCGGACGATCGTGCTGTATATGTCCGTCCGCATCGAGCGGATACCAGATCGGGAACGGCACGCCGAAGAACCGCTGACGGCTCACGCACCAGTCGCCGTTCAGGCCATTGGTCCAGTTCTCGAAACGCGCCTGCATGTAGGCCGGATGCCATCGCAGGTCGCGGCCACGCGCGAGCAGGGCGTCGCGGAACTCGATCGTCTTGAAGAACCACTGGCGGCTCGTCACGATTTCGAGCGGACGATCGCCCTTCTCGAAGAACTTGACGGAGTGCGTAATTGGCCGCGGTTCGCCAATGAGATCGCCTGACGCTTTCAGCTGCTCGGCGATGCGGACGCGGGCCTTTGCCGCGGACAGCTTCGCGAGCTCATCGTAGTGGCGCTGCGCCCGCTCCGCGTCTCCGGATTCCCACCCGGGCGTGCCCCACTGGATCGGCCGCAGCGTGCCGTCGGTCTGGATCACTGCACGAACCGGGAGGCTGAGCTCCCGCCACCAGGTCACGTCGGTGGTGTCGCCAAACGTGCAGATCATGGCGATGCCGCTGCCCTTGTCGGGGTCAGCCAGCGTGTGGGCACGAACCGGCACGCGGACGCCGAACAGCGGCGTCATCACGTCCTGGCCAAACAGCGGCTTGTATCGCTCATCGTCGGGGTGAGCCACAAGCGCGACGCACGCGGGAATCAGCTCTGGACGGGTGGTTTCGATTTCAACTGGTGCGCCGCCGTCCGGCCGTGCGAACGCGACGCGGTGATACGCGCCTGGCAGCTCGCGGTCCTCGAGCTCGGCCTGGGCGACTGCGGTCCGGAAGTCCACGTCCCACAGCGTCGGTGCTTCCACCTGGTAGGCCTGGCCGCGCTGCAGCATTCGCAGGAACGCCACCTGGGACACGCGCTGCGCCCGTTTGCCGATCGTGGCGTAGGTCATCGACCAGTCCACGGACGTCCCGAGGTGCTTCCACAGATGCTCGAATGCCTTCTCGTCTTCCGCCGTCAGCCGATTGCAGAGTTCGATGAAGTTCGGACGCGACACCGAGATCGGCTGTTTGCCGGGCGTCGGCGGCGGCTCGAACGCCGGATCGTACGGCAGCGACGGATCGCACCGCACACCGTAGTAGTTCTGCACGCGACGCTCGGTGGGCAGCCCGTTATCGTCCCACCCCATGGGATAGAAGACGGCCTTGCCGCGCATTCGCTGGAAGCGCGCGATCACATCCGTATGCGTGTAGGAAAAGACGTGCCCGAGATGGAGCGAACCGCTGACCGTCGGGGGCGGCGTGTCGATCGAGAACACCTGATCCCGGGAGTGCGCGCGGTCGAATGCGTACACGCGATCGGCTTCCCACCGCGGCGCCCATTTGTCTTCGAGCCCCTCGAGCACCGGCTTTTCGGGGAGATTCAGGCGCGCGGGGTCTAGGCGTGTCAGCGAATTCTGCGGACCGGGCATCCGCTGATCTTATTTGATATCGCGCTTGATCCGTTCGATCTCTTCGCGCACCAGCCGCTCGGCCGTCGCGGCGACGATCTCCGCCACCGTGGCCCGGACGACGCGGTCTGTCAGCTGCTCCAGTACACGGCGGGTGACCTGGTCCGCCAATGCCGACGGGTCTACCGCGGGCGCAGCGCTGGACACGCCAGAAGACACGCGAAGCCGGGAGGCGTCGTCGGAACCTTCGGCCTCGAGCAGCGCCGCGAACGCGTCGCTCAGGGCGATAGGCGGTGCTGGCACTGACACGAGCGGTGGTGACGAAACCAGTGGTGACGAAACCGGTGCGGCAATTGACTGCTCAATGTCCGAAGGCGCGGTTGCCGCTGCCATCTCTGCCGGCTTCAGTGCTGCGACCTGCGTCTCGATCGCCCCATCAGATTCCAGGACTTCACGCTCGTCAGCCACTTCCCTGTGTTCGTCGTCGGCATCGACGTCCGCGCCGAGGTGCACATCCGTCACCGGCAACGGAGCCCGGGGCGCCCTCGACAATGCCGCGAACGCCTTGTCGATCTCATCGAAGTACACGTCGGCGTCCCTGGCAGGCGGGGTTGACGACGAGGTCCCGAGTGCCAGATCGTCCGACGTAGCGCCGAGCGCTTCACGCCGCATGTCGGCCGCCGCCTGTCGATCACGGTCACCGGCGAGGGCGAGATCCGGCGTCGAGGGCCGGCCGACTTCTTCCGATCGCATCGTGGCCGAAGCGTCCCCCTGCGCGACAGGGTGCCCACTCCGCCCGAAGGCCAGAAGTTCGTTCACCCGCCCGATCGAGCACTGCCGGATCGAACGGCTTGGTCAGGACACCGTCCGCACCCACCGCCTGCACCCGGGCCAGATCCACTGCCTCGAACGCACCGTGCAGCAGCAGGATGGGCACGGCGGCCAGCCGCGGCTGCCGGCGCATGTAGTCGGCCAACTCGTACCCGTTGCCCCGAGGCATGCCGATGTCCGCGAGGACGACATCCGGCCGCGATCTGTCGATGACCTCGATCGCGCGATTGCCGTCGCCAACGGCGATGACCTTGACGTCCTCGGTGGCGAACGTCAGCTCGACGACCCGCTGGATCGTGACGCTTCCGTCGGCAAGCAGAACAGTCTTTGGCACCTTGATGGTATCGGTCGATGCGTGACTCGCCCGCAGCTCAGGCGCGGGCCCGGACGTTGTCATTGATGAATGTGATGATGTCCTGCATCGGCGTGCCGGGCAAGAACACGCCTTTTACGCCAAGGGCGTGAAGCCGTGGCACGTCAACGTCGGGGATGATCCCGCCCACCAGCACCAGGACATCGTCCAGTCCCTGGGCGTGCAGCAGCGACATCAGCTTCGGCGCGATGTGATTGTGCGCGCCTGACAGGATCGACAGGCCGATGACGTCGGCATCCTCCTGCAGGGCGGCGGAGACGATCTGCTCGGAAGTCTGGCGGAGTCCGGTGTAGATCACCTCCATGCCGGCATCGCGCAGCGCGCGAGCGATGACCTTCGCGCCTCTGTCGTGCCCGTCGAGTCCGGGCTTGGCAATCACGACGCGGAGCTTTCTCATTGCTAGTTGCTGATTGCTGATTGCTGATTGGAAATCCGCCGACCAGGCGTCCGAACGTCGGCTGATCTTCGCCAAAAGTGTATTCCAATCATCGATTGGCAATTGGCAATCATCAATGTTCGGGCTTCAGACAACAGGCGTCTCCACGTACTCGCCCCAGACGTCGCGGAGCGCGTCGCACATCTCACCGACCGTCGCGTACGCGCGGACCGCGTCGAGGATGCGCGGCATCAGGTTCTCGGTGCCGGCGGCGGCGGATCTCAGGTTGTCCAACGTCTCCCGCACACGCGCCGCGTCGCGGCGTCCGTCGCACCGTCTCGAGTCGGGCCAGTTGGGTGTCGCCAGCGCCTTCGTCGATATAGAGGATCTCGATGGGCGGGTCTCCGTGCTGGATGAAGTCGTTGACGCCGACAATCACCTTTTCGCGCCGTTCTACCGCCTGCTGAAACCGATACGAACTCTCCGCGATCTCCTGCTGCGGGAACCCGCGCTCGATTGCCGCGACCATGCCGCCCATGCGATCGATCTGCTCGAAGTAGGCCAGCGCGCCCTCTTCCATCTCGCGAGTCAGCCTCTCGACGAAATAGGAGCCACCGAACGGATCCGGTTCGGCCGTGACGCCGCTTTCGTGGGCAATCACCTGCTGCGTGCGCAGGGCCAGCGTGGCGGCCTCCTCGGTGGGCAGCGCCAGCGCTTCGTCGAGCGAGTTGGTATGCAGGGAATTGGTGCCGCCCAGGACGCCTGACAGCGCCTGCAGCGCCGTGCGCACGACGTTGTTATAGGGCTGCTGGCCGGTCAGCGACACGCCCGCGGTCTGCGTGTGAAAACGCAGCTTCCAGGAGCGCTCGCTCTTCGCGCCGAAGCGGTCGCGCATGACATGGGCCCAGAGGTTGCGGGCGGCGCGGTACTTGGCAATTTCCTCGAAGAAGTCGCGAGTGCGCATTGAAAAAAAAGGACATCCGCGGGACGAAGTCGTCGACGTCGAGCCCGGCGTCGACGCCCCACTGCACGTACTCGATGCCATCTCGCAGCGTGAAGGCGAGTTCCTGCAGGGCGGTCGATCCCGCTTCGCGAATGTGGTACCCACTCACCGAGATGGTGTTCCACCTGGGCACTTCAGCCGCGCAGAACGCGAAGATGTCGGTGATCAGCCGCATCGAAGGGCGCGGCGGGTAGATGAACTCCTTCTGCGCGATGAATTCCTTGAGAATGTCGTTCTGAATCGTGCCGGCGAGCTGCTGCCAGCGTGCCCCCTGCCGCTCGGCGACGACCAGGTACATGGCGAAGATCATCGCGGCCGGCGAGTTGATCGTCATCGACGTGGTGATGTCGGCGACGTTGATGCCCTCGAACAGCGTCTCCATGTCGGCGAGCGACGCGATGCTGACACCGCACTTGCCCACTTCGCCGAGCGACAGCTCGTGGTCCGGGTCGCGCCCCATCAGCGTGGGCAGGTCGAAGGCGACGCTGAGTCCGGTGCCGCCCGCCTTCAGCAGCGCCTTGTAGCGCGCGTTGGTCTCCTCCGGCGTGCCGAACCCGGCGAACTGCCGCATGGTCCACAGCTTGCCCGCGTAGCCGGTGGCGTGAATGCCGCGCGTGTACGGAAACTGGCCGGGCTCGTTGATGTCGCGCGCGTAGTCGATGGCCGCGACATCGTCGGCGGTGTAGAGGCCGTCGATGGGATGACCGGAGATGGTGGTGAACGCCGTGGCACGCTCCGGCGCTTTCTTCAGGGCGGGCTCGAGCGTGTCGCGCTGCCAGCGCTGTTTTTCCGTCCCGACCGTCGTGCTCATCAATCTTTCATTATATTAGGGACATCATGTCGACAAACGGTTCGATCTTCGGCGCGATGCTCCAGGAGTTCGACGGCGCGGCTCGCATCCTGAACCTGGAGCCGGGCATCTGGAAAATCCTGACCCATCCCAAGCGCCAGATCACCGTCTCGTGTCCGGTCCAGATGGATAACGGCGAGATCGAAGTGTTCACCGGCTATCGGGTCCAGTACAACATCACGCTCGGTCCCGCGAAGGGCGGCATCCGCTATCACCCCGGTGTCAGCCTCGACGAGGTCACGGCGCTCGCCGCCTGGATGACCTGGAAATGCGCGGTCGCGCACATCCCGTTCGGCGGCGGCAAGGGCGGCATCATCTGCGACCCGACGCGCATGTCGCGCCGCGAACTGGAGGCGCTCACCCGCCGCTATGTCGCGGAGATCATCGACGCGATCGGCCCGGAGAAGGATGTTCCGGCCCCGGACGTGAACACCAACGATCAGGTGATGGCGTGGGTGATGGACACCTACAGCATGCACGTCGGCCACACGGAAACCGCGGTCGTCACCGGCAAGCCGCTCGAAATGGGCGGGTCGCTTGGCCGGCGGGAGGCGACCGGGCGGGGCGTGATGATCTCCACCCGCGAATCGGCGAAACATCTCGGGTTCGACATCAACGGCACAACCGTAGCGGTTCAGGGCTTCGGCAACGTCGGCTCGATCTCGGCGGAACTCCTCGCCAGGATCGGGGCACGCATCGTCGCAATCACCGACTGGAAGGGCGGGGTGTACAACGAGAAGGGGCTGGACCTCGCGCAGCTCACCGACTACGTGAAGCAGCACAAGACCGTGGCCGGCTTCACCGGCGCGGCGCCGCTGTCGAACGACGAACTCTTCGCGCTGGACGTCGACGTCCTGATTCCGGCGGCACTCGAGAACCAGATCACGATGGAGAACGCGCCGGGCATCAAGGCCAGGGTGGTCGTCGAAGGCGCCAACGGGCCGACCACGCCGGACGCGCATCGCCACCTGCACGAACGGGGCGTGTTCGTGGTGCCGGACATCCTGGCCAACAGCGGCGGCGTCACCACGTCGTACTTCGAGTGGGTGCAGGATCGGTACGGCTACTTCTGGACCGAGAAGGAAGTGAACGAGCGGCTCGAGGCCAAGATGTGCGAGGCGTTCACCGCCGTCCTCCAGACGTCACTGAAGTACCGCGTCGACCTGCGCACGGCCGCCTACATCGTCGCCATCAACCGGGTGGCGACGGTGACGCGCCTGCGCGGCATGTATGCGTGACAATTCATTTGACGATTGGACGAGTTGACGATCTGACGATTGGACCTCGCGAGCTGACGATTGGACCTCACGAGCCGCGCAACGAGTTGACACGTTGCCAATTGGCTGGCGCCCAGGCGAGTCCAGTTGGGTGAAGTCGCTATCGATTCACCCATTCACACGCGGATCAGCCGGGTCGTTCTCGTCCACTCGTCACCCCCTCGCCGCTGCAAAATCTTCAAATCGTTAGATCGTCACATCGTCAAATGAGCTCCTATGCCTTGAAGCGCCGCCAGTCGATGCCGTATTTGCGCACGCGGTAATTGAAGATGCGCTCGGTCGTGGCCAGCAGACGCGCCGCCTTCGCGCGGTTGCCCCTGGCGCTCTTCAGTGCGTCGAGTAATGCGTCCTTCTCGAACGCCTCCATCGAATCGCGCAGCGTCGATGTCTGCACCGTGCCTGAGGCTTCCGCCGTCTGCAGCGTCGGCGGCAGATGGTGCGCATGCACGACCTGCGCGTCGCAGACCACCACCGCCCGCTCGATCACGTTGGCCAGTTCGCGCACGTTGCCCGGCCAGTGATAGCTGCTCAGCATGTCGATGGCGGGAGTGGCAATCCGCTTCACCGACTTGCTGTGCTCGCGCGAGAACTTCTCCAGGAAGTAGTCCGCCAGCAACAGCACGTCCGGCTTGCGCTCGCGCAGCGGCGGCACGAAGATCGAGAACACATTGAGCCGGTAATACAGGTCCTCCCGGAACTCACCTGCCGCGATCGCCTGTTCGAGATCCTTGTTCGTGGCGGCGATCAGGCGGATGTTGGTGCGGATCGTCTCGGTGCCGCCAAGGCGTTCGAATTCCCTCTCCTGCAGCACGCGCAGCAGCTTCACCTGCGTGGCCAGGTTCAGCTCCCCGATTTCATCAAGGAACAGGGTCCCGCCCTCCGCAACTTCGAACCGCCCTTTCTTGGTGGCGTGGGCGCCGGTGAACGCCCCCTTGTCGTAGCCAAACAGTTCGGACTCGATCAGGTCCTGCGGCAGCGCCGCGCAGCTCACCTTGATGAACGGCTTCTTGGCACGCGCAGAGTTGTAGTGCAGCGCGTGCGCAATCAGTTCCTTGCCCGTCCCCGACTCCCCGCGCAGCAGCACGGTGGTGTTGGTGCGGGCAACCTGCGCGATCTGCTCGTACACCTGTCGCATCGGCCCGCTGGTGCCGATGATGTTCGAGAAGTCGTACCGTTCCTTGAGTTCCTGACGCAGGTGCGCGTTCTCGTCGACCAGGCGCTGCTTGTCCGCCACGATCAGCCGATGCACGCGCACCGCCTGCGCGATGATCGAGCCGACCACGCCGAGGAACTTGGCCGTCCGGTTATAGTCGCGATCGGCCTTGAAGCGCAGGTCGATGCTGATCGCGCCGACGGTCTTCCGCTCGAGGGTGATCGGCGCCGCGACGTAGCTGAGTTCCTGGTGCGGGAGCTCCGGCCGATCCGACAGGCGATTGACGAACAGCGGCTCGCGCGACACCCGCGGCACGACCATCGGCTTTCCTGTCTGGACGACCCTGCCGATGACCCCCTCGCCCGCCGCGAAGCGGACCCGCTTGCCGGGCGCGACCGCCCCGGCAGCCGCCTCCAGTTCCACTTCTCCGGTGTGTTCGTTCTGCAGCACCACCGCGCCGCGAACCGCGCCGTGATGGCGCACCAGGATCTCGAGCACGCGGGTCAGCCCCGTGTCGAGATCGAGCGTCGCGGAGAGGGCCTGGCTCGCCTCGAGAAGTGTGGAGAGCTTTCGAACCTCGCTCGCGTGCGCTTCATCCGGCTCCATCCACTGTGCGACCGTGCTCTGCGATGCCATAGATCTGTCACCCCGGGGAAAGTCGATCGATACCTTCACTTCCCTGGAGCAAGCCGGGGTCCATGGGGTCGCCGCCCGCACGCTGGACAATTCGTCGAAATCAGGCGGAATATCGCCGATCGTGTTCAGGACAACAGTTCACAGGATCAGACGTAATTGTAATAATGAGGCCGAGTACTGCACATAATTGTCTGACGTGAAATGACCGGCCGTCCGCGGACCGCACCGCGTCCGCGGTCCGCGCAGGGTCCGGTCACCCGTCCGCCGGCTGCCAACGGCCAAATTTGGCCGTACGGCAGAACACCGCTACAAAAATGTGGAATCTCAGGGCGTGACGGAGAACTCCACACGGTCGAGGGCGGACCCTCCGGCGCTGTGTGCCGCGAACTCAATCGCGTAGCCGCCCGATGCGAGAGCCGCCAACGACAGGTCGGCCTGCACCACGTCGTTGTTCGCGCCGAGGGTGGTCGTCGGAAGCTCACGCAGCAGCACTCCGAAACGGCTCAAGAGCCGCACCGTCACCGCGGCGCTCCCTCCCGTTCGGGCCGACACCGGGATCCGCAGCACGAGGTGTTCGGCACGGCTGAACTGTCGCGACGACACCGGCGCCACGTCGACTCCGCCGCTGATGATGGCGCGGAGTTCGACCGCGGTGCGGGCGCGGTACACAGCCGGCGTCCCGAATGTGAGCGGTCCAGGGAAGCCGCCAACCACAAGGTCGCGGACGTCGTGATCGAGTCTGCGACCGGCGGCATCCAGCACGTCCATCTGCACGAGCAGGACCCCGGGCGCTGCGTCGAACGTCAGCTGCGACGCCCCGGCGCTCACCACCACCGCCTCGCGGCCCGCAGGTCCCGATGCACCCTCGAACACCGGCGTCCCGTCCATCTTCATCACCTTCATCGAGACACTCGCAGGCGCCGCCGCGACGACCCGCTCACCCGGCACGCGGGGCGCGGCCTCCCAGACGAACTCCACGCGGGTGCGACCGTCGCCAGAGGTCGACTGACCGAACCAGGGCCGAATCAGCGTGGTCGTTCGCCGTGGAATCAGCAATCCTGCCGGCGTGGACGTGAGACTGCGCGTTGACGCCGGCGGTTCGCTGCGAGGCACGGCGTATCCGGACCGGGCGCGCACCTTCACGCCAGTGCGACGAACCGCGACCTGGACAGAGTGAAAACGCCCGTCGGTCGGACCTGCCGCCGGAGATACCGCGAGCAGGTAATAGCGGCTCGCATCGCGCAGGATCCGCTCGAGGCCCGCGGCGACGTTGCCGCTGCCATCGACCGCGAGTCCGGTCGTCTGCTCTGCCATCGCGACGAGCAGATCCGGTGGCGCCGGCGAATCCGACGCGGTCCGTGCGGTCGCTCCGGCTTCGGCGGTTGGACGGACGGCGTAGATGGCGATTCGGGCTCGATTCGCAGCGCGGACGATCGACTCGAGCCCTGGAAGCGCTTCGCCTCCGCGACCGGACGCGCGGCCAGTCACGCCGTTGCTGACGACGACAAGCGTCTTTCGACCGGCCTGAAACCGGCCGAGGTGAGCCGCCAGCGCGCTTACGGACGATAGAGCGATCTGGTTGCGTGCCGCGTCGATGCGTGCGGGTGCGCCGGCGATGAATTCCTGCTCGAAAGCCGTCCGTGGCGTGTAGTCGCCTTGCCGCGCCGTCGCGGTCTCCACCATCTGCGCCGCGCGCTCGCGATCCGTGGTCAGCCGGATTGACAGGAGTGAGTCGAGCGGCTTCAGCACGACAACCAGGTCGCGCGGACCCAGCTGCGTGCGGATGAACGAGGCGACTGCCGCCCGTGCCGCCGTGAACTCGTCACCGGCGCTCAGGTGGTATTCGTCGATGTAGATACCAACGAGGCGGCCCGCGACCGTTGCCGCGGCGACTTCGTCATCCGCCGTCGTGATCGGAGGGAGTGGCGCACTCTCGGGAGTCACCTGAACGAGACGCGCCGAGACTACGGAGAGCGGTTGGCCTGCCTCCGTGACCGAGAAGTCGGTTCCGGTCAGGGTCTGGGGACGCTGCAGGCTTTCATCGACGACGACGTCGAGGGTAATCGGTGAAGTTGTGTCCTGCGCGCGCAAGACGGCTCCCGCGAGGACGAACACGACGGCCAGCGCCAGGCGCATGGGTCAGCTCGTGACTCTGAAGCCGACCAGTTCTTTGATGGGCGCGGTCGCTCCGGCGACGCTCAGCTCCACCAGGTACTCTCCTGGCGGGAGTGCGGTCAGCGCGAGGTCGATGTCCCGAGCGCTCTCGTTTCCGCTGGACGCAGGCACGATCGGCAGGTCGGCGACCGGCTGTCCCGACCGATTGAGCAGTCGAGCGGTCAGAGCGGGCATCGCCGCGCCCGAGCCATACGCCGAGATGCGCACGAACACGCGCTCTGAGCGGCTGAACTCACGCGCAGCCGTTGGCCGCGCCGTCGGGTCGGACTTGAGCTGCTGAAATTCGCGAACAGTCCTGGCACGGAACACCTCGGGCGTTGCAATCGCCACATCGGCTGACGTCAGGTCTGGAACGGCGACCTCGCGCACTTCGCTGTCGAGCACCTCGGATCCGGAACTCTCGACGGCGACCCTGAGCTGAAGCTTGCCGGGCGGCGCCTCGAAGCTTACCGAGGCACCGGCGGGGGAATTACCACCGGGTGTCGACGCCGCATCGGGCAGCTTGCCGCGATAGTATGGCGCGCCATCCGGAGCAATCGCCGTCAGCGACACGCTTGCCGGCGCCTCACCGGCTCGGGCCGCATCGCCCGCTGCGTGCGGCACCGGCTCCCAGACGAACGTCACCTTCGTCTTTCCGGCCGTGCCACGCTCCGTGCCGATCCAGGTCCGCACGAGTCGCGACCGGGAGGGTGTCGCGATTGCGGCAATCGCGTTTTCCACGGCCTTGGGTTGCTCGGGTTTCGGCGGCGCGAGGGCCCGCTTGGCGTCGTCCACTGAAAAGGCCCAGTAGCCCTTGCGCGCACGCACCTGGATGCCAGGGCGTTTGACGCGAACCTTGATCTCGTGGAACTTCCCGTCGGTCGCGGTAAACGTCGAGTTGTACCCGAGCAGGTAATACGCGCTCGTGTCGCGGACGATCTGCTTCATGCCCATCGCGAGATCGTTGCGATTGACGATGGCGCGGCCATCCGTGTTGATCGCCAGGGTCCGCAGCGTTTCCATCGTCGAGTTCAGATACTGGCGGTCGACGCTCTGGCCGATGTTCTGGTCGATGCCGAACTCACCGGCGGAGAGCCCGCGGGGATCGACCGCGTAGATGGCGACATTGTTCTTGTTCGCCGTGTCGTACAGATCGCGAAGGTCCGACTCGAGGTCCATGCTGGCGGAAAACGAGGCGCGATCCTCGACCAGGCTGTTGGTTCCGGCGAGAGGATTGCCCGCGTTCGGATTGTTCATGCCCGGCATCGCGGCCACCGGATCGCGCAACTGCGGCGGCAGCATGTTGCTGTAGCCCTCGCTGACGAGGATGAGCGCCTTCCGCCCCTCCTTCAACCCGCCCATGTGGGTGATCAGCGATTTCATCGCCGACATCGACACCTGGTTGCGGATGCGTTCGACCGTCTCGGCGGGATAGTACGCGTAGCGTTCCTCGAACTCATTGCGGGGGGTGTAGTCGTACTTGCGGCCGCGAAACTGCTGCAATCCGCGCATGATCGCGTCGTGGTTCCGCGTCATCCGCACCGAGGCGGTCGCCTGCAGCGGCGCCATCATGCCGACCATGTCGCTCGGGCCGAGCTGCGTCTCGACGAACCGCGCGAGCTGCTCACGCGCCTGCATGCTGGTTTCGAGACGGACGTGATAGTCGTCGAGGAAGAACGCGAACAGGCGCACGTCATCGCGTGACGCTTCAGACTCCTCGTCGTCGTCCGTGCGGATGGCGCGGGGCGGCTGCTTCGCACTGTCCATCAGCCCGCCGTCGAGCGACACGAGCTTGAAGCTTTCGATCGTCTGCGGCTTGCCCTGCTCCACGACTTCGAAGTCTTCCGGTTTCAGGTCGCCGACGGGATTGCCATTCTTATCGGTGACGATCACGTCGACGCGGACGAAATTAATCCCGGTGCGGAAGATCGGCTGACCGTCCGCCGAGGTGGGAGGAGGCGGTGTCTGAGGCTGCGCCTGGTCCTGCGTCTGCCCGGCTTGCGGCTGCTGCGCATGCCCGGGAATCGTGGTGACCAGTGCGGTCAGCAGGGCCGCTACGGCGGTGACACGGAACAACTTCGCCATGCTTCTATCTTATCCCCCGCGCCTGCTAACATCACGCGCTGTGACCACCCCGACCACAGACCTGATTCGCTGGCCGCTGACCAGATTGGCGGAGGACGAGCGGCTGCTGCGGGACAGCGTCTACGAGTTCGCGGACCGGGAAATTCGTCCGCTCGCCCGCGAGATGGATGAGCACGCAAAGATTCCGGGCACGCTGCTGCAGCAGCTCTTCGACCTCGGTGTGATGGGCATCGAGATTCCCGAAGCGCATGGCGGCTCCGGCGGGAACGTTCTTTCATGCCGTCCTTGCCGTCGAGGCGATTTCGCGGGTGGACCCGTCAGTCGCCGTGGTGGTCGACGTGCAGAACACGCTCGTGATCAATGCGCTGCTGCGCTGGGCGACGGACGCACAGAAGGAGCGCTACCTGCCGAGGCTGGCATCGCGCAGCATCGGAGCCTACGCGCTATCAGAGGCGGGCTCTGGCAGCGACGCGTTCGCGCTCGCCACGCGCGCCGTGAAATCGGGCGACGACTGGATTCTCACGGGGCGCAAGCTCTGGATAACGAACGGCAACGAGGCCGACATCTTCATCGTGTTCGCGAACGCGAATCCGGACGCCGGTCACCGGGGGATCACGGCGTTCCTCGTCGAGCGCGGCGCGGACGGGTTCACGGTCGGCAAGAAGGAGGACAAGCTCGGTATCCGCGCGAGCAGCACCTGCGAGCTGCTGTTCGAGGCGTGCCGCGTACCGGCGGCCAATGTCCTCGGAGAGGTCGGCAAGGGATACCGCACTGCCATCGAGACACTCAACGAAGGCCGCATCGGCATCGGCGCGCAGATGGTCGGACTCGCGCAGGGTGCTCTGGATCACGCAATCCGCTACACCAGCGAGCGCAGGCAGTTCGGCAAGGCGATCGGCGAATTTCAGGCGGTGCAGCACCAGCTCGCGCGAGCGGCGACCGAGGTCCACGGCGCGCGACTGATGGTGTACGAGGCGGCTCGACTGCGCGATCTGCGCGAGCCGTTCCTCACCGAGGCAGCGATGTGCAAGCTGGTCTCGTCGGAAGTCGCGGAGCGCGTCACGTCGCTGGCGGTCAACCTGTTCGGCGGGTACGGATTCGTCAAGGACTACCCGGTCGAGAAGCTGTATCGCGACGCGAAGATCGGCCAGATCTATGAAGGCACGTCGAATCTGCAGCTGCAGACAATCGCCAAACATTTGACGATTTGACGATCTAGCGATTTGACGATTTGACTCCGACTTGCCGACTTGCGACTTGCGACTTGCGACTTGCGACTGTGCGACTAACGATATCCTGTCCCCGTGGTCGGCACGATGCCCTGCTTGAATGCGCCGGTGTCGTACTCCCGCGACCGTCCCTTCGGAATGCTGAGCGACTTCCAACTCGTGCCAGCGAGGTGCTTCGCCAGAAAGACGACCTGGCCAACATGGTAGGCCGTATGCGCGACCGACCGACTCAGCGCCTCCACGACGATGAACGGCTCGTGACGGATGTGCACCGTTCGCTCGAGGTCGGCGGGCGTCAACGCCTCGAGTTGCGCGAGCACAATCGCCCACGCGTCGTTCCACTCGGCCATCAGTGACGCGCGATCCAGCCGGACGCGGTTCGAACTCCGCGTCGCGATCACGGTCGGGCTTCTCCCCGTCGGTGGTGAGGAAGTCGCGGAAGCGCGACCGGAGGTTACCGGCAACATGCTGCATGATGACGGCGATGCTGTTGTCCTCCGCATCGAGCGCCGTCGTCAACTGCTCGTCGCTGACCTGCGCGATTGCCGCCTCTGCCAGCTTCCGGTAATTGCGATAGGTTCGGCCGATATCCGTCAGATAGGTCGCGTGCATGACGTGCTCCCACAATTGGTCGGGCGGGTCGGGCAAGCCTGGCAAGGTCGCCAGGTCGGGCCGGTCGGGTAAGTCGGGTAAGTCGGGTAAGTCGGAAAACAGTCAATCGTAAGCAAATTCGTCAAATCGCAAGATCGTCAAATCGTTAAATGTTGAGCGATGATGATCCGCTGCGCCTCGGAAGTGCCCTGGTAGATCTCGGTGGCGCGCACGTCCCGAAAGAGCCGTTCGATGACGGATCCGCGCCGATAGCCGGCCGACGCCATGATCTGCATCGCCTTGTCCGCGGCTTTGTGCGCGGCTTCTGACGCCGCAAGCTTGGCCATCGACGACTCCAGGCGCAGGCGCTCCTGTCGGTCCTTCGCGTCCGCGGCTTTCCACGTCAGCATCCGAGCCGCTTCGAGTTCGGTTGCCACATCGGCCAGCATCCACTGGATGGCGCCATAGCTGGAAATCGGCTGGCCGAAGGTCTGCCGCGTCTTCGCGAACGAGATGGCTTCGGCAATCGCCGCCTCGCCAATCCCGAGTGCCTGTGCAGCGACCCCTACGCGTCCCCCCTGAAGCGCCCACATCGCCAGTCGGAATCCCTGATCGACCGCGCCCAGCACGTGATCGTCGCTGACCTCGACGTCGAACTCGAGGTCCATGCACCCGAGCCCCCGCACGCCCAGAGAGTCGGCGCGAGCGGTCCGCGTGATGCCGACCGCGTCCATCGGCACGAGGAACGCGGTGACACCCTGGCCGCGCAGGCCGGGACGCGTGCATGCGAACACGATCACCACCGCGGCGACGTCGGCGTTTGCCACCCAGACCTTTCGGCCGGCGATCCGGTAGCCGCCGGCGATGCGCTCGGCTCGCGTCAACTGGTTCGCCGCGTCAGTGCCGGCATCGGCCTCTGACAATGCGAAGGCGCCAACCGCGGCACCAGACGCCAGGCGCCGAAGCCACTCGTCCTTCTGGCGCGCGCGGCCGGCATGCGCCAGCAACTCCGCGACCAGCGAGTGATGGACCACCAGCGACACAGCCACGGTGGCGCTGGCGCGGGCGATCGCCTCTATCGCGGCGGCGTAGCCCACATAATCGACCCCGAGCCCGCCCCAGTTCTTCGGAATGGTGATGCCGAGCAGGCCACGTTCCGCGGCGGCGCGAATGACGTCGAGCGGAAACTCGCCCGATTCGTCGATGGCGGCGGCTCTGGGTGCCACCACCCGTTCGGCGAATTCGGTGACGTCGGCGCGGAACGCCTTCTGGCTGTCGCTGAGTTCGAGCACCATTTCAAAGCACCCTGCCGTTGAGCATTGGTCCTCGCTATTCGGCTTGCGCGCACGTCACGGCCTGCGCGGTTCGCAACGTCCAGGCGTCTGCGGCGCGCAGCGGGTTGCTACGAGCGGGCCCGAAGCAGTCGTTCGAAGAGCGGACGAAGACGGGCCGCAGTCTCCTTCATATCTTCGGGCAGCACACGCGTGTTGCCAACAACGGACATGAAGTTGGTGTCACCCGTCCAGCGCGGCACCAGGTGCACGTGCACATGATCGACGATGCCGGCGCCGGCCGGACGGCCAAGGTTGATCCCGACGTTGATGCCCTGCGGCCGGTACGCTTCGGTCAGCGCGACCTCGGCGTCGCGCGTGAAGTGCATCAGTTCCACCAGCTCGTCACCGGTCGCGGACGCAAGCGACCCGATGTGGCGGCGCGGCACGACCATCAGGTGGCCGTTGTTGTAGGGATAGAGGTTGAGGATGACGTAGCAGTCGCGCCCGTGCGCGACGACGAGTTCATCGCGCGAGCCGTCGGCGGAGGCGCCGGCGGGAGCGGACACGTCACAAAAGATGCAACCGGCGGGTTCGTGCGAGGTGCCGGTCACGTACGCCATTCTCCAGGGGGACCAGAGGTGCTCCATTGAGTCACATCGTCGCAAGTCGCAAGTCGTCGCAAGTCGACAGTCGCAGGCCGCAGTCGGTCGCAGATTGCGGGAAGACCCGTGACAAGTGCGCTAGCGACCTGGGACCGTCGACTGCGACGTGACAAGTCTAGCGCGAGCTGCGCTTCCGGCTGTCGACTCGGCGGACTGCCCGACTGTGCAACTGCGCGTCGCACTGTCAGACGGCGAGTGCGTCGGGTGGGATCGGACCCGCGGGAGCGGCGGTGACTTCATCAGCCTCGCGGTTGATGAGATCCTTCAGTTCCTTGCCCGGCTTGAAGTACGGGACCTTCTTGGGCGGCACGTCCACCTTGTCGCCGGTCTTGGGGTTCCGGCCCTTGCGGGGTTCGCGCTTGCGGAGGCGGAAGCTGCCGAAGCCGCGGAGTTCGATTTTCTCCCCGCGATGCAGCGCGTCGATGATGCTCTTGAACACCGTATCGACGATGACTTCGGAGTGCTTCTTCGTGAGGTCCGACACCCGTGAGACTTCCTCGACGAGTTCGGCCTTCGTCATGCTGCCGCCTGTCATAGCTGATCCTTGAAGGCTTTGGCGATCAGGCTCCAGGCTTCAGGGCTGAAGCCGACACGAGCGCCGTTGCGTTCCCGAGTCGGCTAGACCCCATGCGCCGACCGAGCCCAACGCCTGCAGCCCTATCGAGTGTTCCGGAAGTGATCGCCCAGGGTGGCCGACCCGTCGCCGGTTGACTCCTGGTAGGTTTCCCAGTCGGCGCGGAACTCGTCGGACTTCAGCGCGCGAATGGACAGATCCGATCTTCCGTTCTTCCGGTGCGAGCTTGATGATCTTCATCTGGTAGGACTCGCCCACCTTCAGTTCGATCTTCTCGTCGTCCTTACCCGTGTGCCTCGAGTCGTCGAACTCGGACACGTGGATCAGGCCTTCGATGCCTTCGTCGAGCTCGACAAACGCGCCGAAGTTGGTCATGCGCACGACCTTGCCCTCGATCGTGCTGCCGACATGATGCCGCGTGAAGAAATCGTCCCAGATGTCTGTGGCGAGTTGCTTCAGGCCGAGCGACAACCGCTGATTCTCGGCGTCGATGTTGAGCACCATGGCGTCCACCACGTCGCCCTTCTTCAGGACCTCCGACGGATGCTTGATCCGCTTGCTCCACGACATGTCGGAGATGTGAATCAGGCCGTCGATGTCCTCCTCGACTTCGACGAACGCGCCGAACTCGGTGAGGTTGCGGACCTTGCCCTGAATCTTCGAGCCGACCGGGTACTTCTCGGCCAGGTCGTGCCAGGGATTGGTCTCGACCTGCTTGAGGCCGAGCGAGATGCGGCGAGCCGTCGGGTCGACGCCCAGAACCATGGCGTCCACCGTGTCGCCGACGTTCAGGATCTTCGACGGGTGCTTGACCCGCTTGCTCCAGGACATCTCGGACACGTGAATCAGGCCTTCGACACCGGACTCCAGCTCCACGAAGGCGCCGTAATCGGTGAGGCTGACCACCTTGCCGCTCATGCGGGCACCCACCGGGTAGCGGTCCATCACGTTCGCCCAGGGGTCGGTGATGAGCTGCTTGTGGCCGAGGGAGACCCGCTCCGTCGCCGCGTCGTACTTCAGGACGACGACATCGATCTCGTCGTTGACCTTGAAGAGCTCGGATGGATGGCCCACGCGGCCCCACGACATGTCGGTGATATGGAGCAGGCCGTCGATGCCGCCGAGGTCGATGAAGGCGCCGTAGTCGGTGATGTTCTTGACCACACCGCGCAGGACTTTCCCTTCGGCCAGCGTTTCGAGCGTGTGCTTCTTCTTTTCGGCGTTCTCCTCTTCGAGGAGCGCCTTGCGGGACAGCACGATGTTGCCGCGCTTCTTGTTGACCTTGATGACGCGCATGCGGAGTTCCTGTCCGCGCAGCGCGTCGAGGTTGCGCACGGGGCGCACGTCGATCTGCGAGCCGGGCAGGAACGCCCGCACGCCGATGTCGACCGCCAACCCGCCCTTGATGCGTTCGATCACGCGGCCGATGACGACCTTGCGTTCGACGTAGGCCTTTTCGACCTCGTCCCAGATCTTCATCTTCTCGGCTTTTTCGCGCGAGAGAACGACGTAACCGTCGCGGTCTTCCGTCCGCTCCAGCAGCACGTCGACGATGTCACCCGCCTCGACGGTGACCTGGCCGTTTTCGTCGATGAACTCATCGACCGCGATGATGCCTTCCGACTTGTAGCCGACGTCCACGATGACTTCCGACGCGGTCACCTTGAGCACCGTGCCCTTGACGACCTCGCCTTCCGCGATGTTCCGGAAGCTGCTATCGTAGGAATCAAGCAGTCGGGCGTATTCTTCGGGGTCGACCTGATCGTCGTCTTCGCGCGGAAGGGCCTTCAGCCCGCCGCGACCACCGCGCTCTGCGCGGTCGAGCGTTCCCGCAGCGCCCGTGACCGGACCTGGAGTCTGCTCGTCTTCAACGTTTGCCATGCCTTGCGCACTCCTCTTGTCGTCGCACGACTGGTCCGGGAAACCCGTGACTCACCCGTACGAGTGCCGGCGTTCTTGTAGCGGGGTCCGGCGGCCCGCAATTTCGGTCAGCAGGCGCTCTGCAGCCCCCATCTGATTTCCGATAAGCATCAGAGAGTACGACACTTATCGCAACACTGTCAAGGTTCCGAAAGGATTGCATCATGGCCAAGCGCAAGGCCAGCAGCACGTCGAAAGCGGCCTCGTCACGGAAGAAGTCCAGCCCGGCCGGCAAAGCAGCAGCCCGAACCAAGGCCAGGAGCACCTCCAGGACCAGCGGCAGCACCTCCTCCAGGGCCGCCAGTCGCAGCGCTAGAAAGCCGGCTGCGAGCGCGAAGAAGACAGCGGCGTCATCAACGCGCATCGTTGAAGAAGACGACCAGGCGACGAAACCCTCGGCCCGCCGTGCGTCAGCGAGTCCGGACCGCGTCTACGAGTCGAAGCAGTCAAAGAAGGCGAGCATCGCGAAGAGGCGTCCGCTCACCACGCGGACGAGCGCCTCGTCGACGCCATCGGCTTCGGGCGTAAGAAGACGGCAGAGCCGACAGACGAGAACCCGCTCGAAACGAGCGTTGACTCGCGTCGACGCGAGCCCGAGGAGATGGTCCCCTCTCCCCCGTCGTCGCTCGACATGAACCGGCGCGGCTCTGCGGTGCGCACCGGGCGCGCCGAACTGGCCGAGGCCCAGGCCGACCACGCGAGCATGACACCGAACATCACCGGCGGCGACGTGGACGCCAGCGTCGAAGACGCCTACTTCACCGGTGACGAGGCGCCTGGCGGCGACAACCCGACGCCCGATCAGGACATCGTCGACGACATCGGCAAGGCACTGGGGGTCGAGTATCAGGACAACGAGGAACTGCGCGCGAGCGACAAGGTCGCCGATCGCGACAAGCATCGGTGGGAGCTGGATCCGGCATCGGCCGAGGATTACCGGGACAGAAAATGACTTCACATTTGACGATTTGAAGATTGGACGATCTAACGATTTGATGCGGACGAACGATTTGAGGCGGGACGAAACGATTTGTCACGGCGGGACGATCTGACGATTTGAAGATGGGACGAACTCACGATTTGCAGAGATTCGCGCGGATCGTCGGCGGTAGTCGGCTCGCCACCCACCAGCGGGGCTGACGATGTCTGACCACTTGACCGGGCGCCGACGCTTTCCCTAATCGCGCGGCGCTCGGGCGAGCGCCGGACAAATCGCTCAGTAATCGTCCGGCAGCAAATCGTTAAATCGTCCAGTTCGTCAAATCGTCAAATTCCATCGTCATTTGCGAGTTCTTCTCGGCCATCTTCAACACCTCAGCGACCACATCGGCGATGGGCCTGCCGGTCGTGTCGATGACGGTCGCATCATCGGCCGCGTAGAGCGGCGACGCGGCGCGGGTGGAGTCGCTGCGATCGCGTTCGCTGAGGAGCGTGGCGACGTCGGCGATCGCCGCGGGCACGCCGGTGTGCGCCGGATCGGTCGCGCGGCGACGGGCGCGCTCCTCGGCGGCAGCGTCGAGGTAGACCTTCACATCGGCATCGCGGAAACACGACGGTGCCGATATCCCGCCCTTCCATGACGATGCCGCCGTCGAGCCCGAGCGCACGCTGGCGGTCGACCAGCACCGCGCGCACCTTCGGCAGACGAGCGACGGAGGCCGCGGCACGATCGATCTCGGGCGTTCGAATGGCGCGTGTCACGTCGGTGCCGTCGATCGACACCGCGTCCGCCGACACGTCGATGATCGACTCCTCCGCGACGCCGACGATGTCGTCCTCGCGGTCGAACGGGCATGCCGAGTTTCAGCGCCTTCCAGCCGACCGCCCGGTACATCGCACCGCTGTCGACGTGGCGGTATCCGAGTTCAGCCGCGACGGCTCGTGCCACGGTGCCCTTGCCGGCGCCCGAAGGGCCGTCGATAGCGATGATCAGCTTTCGCATGGATGCAGGATAGTAGGATGACGGGAACGCGGAAAGGAAACTGATCGACGTGGAACGTCTCCAGAAAATTCTATCGCAGGCGGGGGTCGCCTCCAGACGCGCATCCGAGCAGCTGATGCTCGAGGGCCGCGTCACGGTGAACGGCACCACCGTGCGTGAGCTCGGTACGAAAGCGGAGGCCTCGGAGGACGACATTCGGGTGGACGGGCGCCGCATCAAGCTCACCGAGCGCCATCGCTACGTGCTCCTGAACAAGCCCAGAGGCTATGTCACCACCAAATCCGACCCGCAGCAGCGCCCGACCGTGATGCAGCTGCTCACGGCGGTGCGGGAGTACATCTACCCGGTCGGACGCCTCGACTTCGAGAGCGAAGGCCTGCTGCTGCTGACCAACGACGGCGAACTGGCCGCACGACTCACGCACCCCAGGCACGAAATCGAACGGGTGTACGAGGTGCGGGTGCTCGGCATCCCCGACGCGCACGATATCGCCAGGCTCGCGAAAGGCGTATCGATCGACGGGCGCCGGACCGACCCGGCCCACGTGCAGCTCCTGCCAGGGCGCCACGACACGCACTCGACGCTGCGCATCGCGATTTCCGAAGGTCGCAACCGCCAGGTGCGGAAGATGTTCGACGCGATCGGTCATCCCGTCGATTACCTGCGGCGCATCTCGATTGGCCCGCTCAAGGATCCACGCCTGAAGCAGGGCTACTGGCGCGACCTGAGCGACGCCGAAGTCGCCGCTCTCAAGAAGGCGGTTCAGCGGCCGCCATCCGGCAAGGCCCGGTCCACTCCAACGGCGGCAACGTCCAGGGGTGAGCAACCCGCCGCCGGCGCGCGCCGGCCTCGGGCCACTCGTTCGGCGGGTTCGACACGTTCGCCGCGCGAATCTCGCAAGCGAACGCGCTGGCTCACCGTCAGTGGACTGACGGCCCCGGGTCGTCCGCCTCATCGTCCTCGTCAACGAGCGGGTCCGACGATCCGAGCGCTCGCCTCGTCGCTGCTGTCCGTGTCCGGCTCGCTGAGCGGCAGTTGTTCCTCGGGCGGCGTCTGCTCGATGAGCAGACTGCTCTCGATCCCGAGCGATTCGGCCATTTCCTCGACCTTGGGGAGGTCGCCGATGTCCTTCAGGCCGAAGCGGATCAGGAATTCCTTTGTCGTCGCGTACATGAACGGCCGCCCGACCACCTGCTTGCGTCCGACGATCTTCACCAGGTGGCGCTCGAGCAGCGTGTTGAGCACGCCAGACGTGTTCACGCCGCGGATCTCCGTGATTTCGATCGCGGTGATCGGCTGCCGATACGCGATGACCGCCAGCGTCTCCAGCGCCTGCACCGACAGCTTCTGCGTGCTGCGCTCGTGGAACAACCGGCGCACCCACTCGTGCAGATCCGGACGCGTGACGATCTGGTAGCCGCCCGGCCACCTCCACCAGTTGCAGGCCGCCGGGTCGCTCGTAGTCCTGCTTCAGTTCCTCGACCGCCGCGAGCACGTCTTCCTTCGGCTCGTTGTCGAGCAGTTTCAGCAGCGCCTTCGGCGTGAGCGGATCGGGCGATGCGAAGATCAGCGCCTCGACGATCGCCTTCAGTTCGGCTGAACTGCGCGTGAATTCCTCTTCAACCTCCGCGGCATCGAGTGCGGCGACGATCTCGCCCAGAGGATCCGACGACGGAGTCGCCGGAGCAGGATCGGCTGAGGGATCGTTTCCGCCAGGGTCAGATTCCGCGTCCACCTGCCTGCGATGCAGCCTCTTCGACGGCGGCCTCGTCGGACGCTGGCGCATTCGACCCTGATTCGGCGAGCGGATCGTTCTCGGCGAGCGGATCGTTGCGGCGTTCCGCGTCCTCCCGAGTCGACCGGATGTTCCTGCCCGTCCTTCTCTGCTGAATCAGCCACGATGCGCCTCCGGGTCTCCAATCGGATGTGGGGCGTCGGCGGGCCGTGAACGCTTGTACACGCGAATGGGGCCGAAGCTTCCCGACTGGAACACCCTCACCAGCTTCAAACGGATCATCTCGAGCAGGGCAAGGAAGGTGACGATCAGGCCTCCTTTGTCGTGCACGTCGCCGAACAGGTCCTCGAACCCGCAGGCCTCGGTTTCGGACAGCCGCGCGAGCAGTTGCTCGATCCGGAGCTCGACCGGCACTTCCTCGGCCGGCAGCAGCATCCTGGGCCGCTGTCGGGTGCGCTGGACGACCGCCTGGAAGGCACTCAGCAGGCTGAACAGATCGACTTCGAGTTCCGGTTCGTAATCATCACCCGCGATGTTCGCGACCCGTTCGTCGGGCCGCTGCCACTGCGCCGCACGCAGTTGCTCGCGCTCGTGCAGGAGTTCGGCAGCCGCCTTGAACTTCTGGTGTTCGAGGAGCCGGCGCACCAGCACGTCGCGCGGGTCTTCCTCTTCGCCCTCCACTCTGGACGACGTCTCGGGCCGCGGCAGCAGCATCTTCGACTTGATGTGGATCAGCGTCGCCGCCATCACCAGGAATTCCCCGGCGATGTCGAGATCGAGCTCCTGCATCAGCGTGATGGTATCGAGATACTGCTTGGTGATGAGCGCGATCGGGATGTCGTAGATACTCACCTCGTTGCGCTTGATGAGGTGAAGCAGCAGATCGAGCGGTCCCTCGAAGTTATCGAGCCGGATGGGCAGCGCTTCTGGCGCGGATTCGAATTCCTCTGGCTGCGTCATGTTACCGGTATGAAATCTTCATGGCGTCGCGCACGCGGCCGATCGTCTCGACGGCGACGACACGCGCGCGTCTGGATCCCTCGAAGAGGATGTCACGAATCGCACCCGGCCTGGCGAGCAGGTCTGCGCGCCGTTCGCGGATCGGATCGAGGTGCGCGTTCAGCGCGTTGGCCAGCTTCGTTTTCACCTCGACGTCGCCGACCTTGCCGGCACGATAGCGCGCCTTGAGGTCGTCGACTTCCTCGACGTTCGGGTTGAAGGCGTCGTGATAGATGAACACCGGATTCCCTTCGACGGTACCCGGGATGTCCGCCCGCACGCGCTTCGGGTCCGTGTACATCTGCCGCACTTTCTTCTTCACGTCCTCGGCCGAATCCGACAGGTGAATCGTATTTCCGAGGCTCTTGCTCATCTTCTTGTCGCCGTCGAGGCCGGGGAGGCGTCCGAACTTCGTCAGCAGCGGCTGTGGTTCCACGAGCACCTCGCCGAAGAAGTTGTTGAAGCGCCGCACCGACTCCCGCGCCAGCTCCAGATGCGCGACCTGATCTTCTCCGACCGGCACGAACCGCGCGTCGTAGATGGCGACGTCCGCGGTCTGGAGCAGCGGATAGCCAAGGAAGCCGATTGACGACAGGTCCTTGTCCTTCAGGTTCTCCTGCTGCTCCTTGTAGGTCGGCACCCGCTCCAGCCATGGGACCGGCACGACCATCGACAGCAGCAGGTACAACTCGGCGTGCTCCGGCACCAGCGACTGGATGAACAGCGTGCTCTTCGCGGGGTCCAGCCCCGCGGCAATCCAGTCGGCGGCGTTCTCGTAGGCGAACGACGTCAGCTGCGACGTGTTGGCGTAATCGCTGGTGAGCGCGTGCCAGTCGGCAACGAAGTAGTAGCAGTCGTACTGCTCCTGCAGCGGCACCCAGTTGCCCAGCGCGCCGACGAGATGTCCGAGATGCAGCTGGCCGGTGGGGCGCATCCCCGAGACGACGCGGGCTTTTCCGGAAGACGACGAAGCGGTCATTGCAGCCACGACAGAATCATGCGCGCCGGTGTCGCCACCAGGTAATTGAACCCACCCGTGAACATCAGCGCGTAGAGAATGATGAAGCCATACGGACGGACGAGCGCGTCGTAGCGGACCGCCAGGGGACGGGGCAGCAGGCCGCCGAGCACGTTGCCGCCGTCGAGCGGCGGGATCGGCAGCATGTTGAACACCGCCAGCAGCACATTCATCCAGAGCGCTCGCGTGAGCAGCACCAGAATCGGCGACGACACGTCAGAGCCGCCGAGCACGATCGGCTCGACCGGCATCACGGTCAGCGCCACCGACGCGACGATCGCGATCAGCAGATTGCTCGCCGGACCTGCCGCGGCCACCAGCACATAGTCCGCATGGTGCCGCCGCAAACGCGCGATGTTGACCGGCACCGGCTTCGCCCAGCCGATCAGCGGCATGCCGCTCAGCATGCCGAGCAACGGGAACACCACGGTGCCGATCGGGTCGGCATGCACCACGGGGTTGAGCGATACACGGCCAAGCAATCGCGCGGTCGGATCGCCCAGGCGATCCGCCGTCCATGCATGCGCCGTCTCGTGCACCGTCAGGGAAAACAGCAGAACGATGAAAACGAGGAAAACCTGTGCGTAATCTATAGCCGGCAAGGCGGTACAGGTTACGGCTGCCCTGCGAAAAACGCAAGAACCGCATCGGCCAGTTTGCGTCCGATCACCGCGGCCAATTCCTCGCGCGTGGCGCGCCGGACACCGACCAGGCTGCCAAAGGTGGTGAGCAGTTGCCGCCGACGGCGCGGTCCGACGCCGGGAATGCGATCCAGCTCCGACCCGAGATCGCGCATCGTCCGCGCTTTGCGATGGAAGGTGACGGCGAATCGGTGTGCTTCGTCACGAATGCGCTGAATCAGCAGGAGCGCCGGGGCATTCGGCTTGAGTGCGATCGGATCGTCATGATCGCGCGTGAACAACAACTCTTCCTTCTTCGCGATGCCGACGGCCACCAGGTTTGCGAGGCCCAGTTCCTCGAGCGCGGCGTAGGCGGCCGACAACTGTCCCTTTCCGCCATCAATCAGCACAAGATCAGGAAAGGGTCCGCCCTGCTCGAGCAGCTTGCGATAGCGTCGCCGCACAACCTCGTGCATCGAGGCGAAGTCGTCCTGAATCCGCGCGGCGGAACCGTCCTGAGGCACTGCGATGTGCGCCACGGCCGCGGCGCTGTCTGGCGCCGTGGATAGTCGATCGGCCAGCGGCGTCATCTGCGGACCCACCGCGTCCACCGTCACGAACGCTGCCGCGGATTCTGAACTTGCGATAGTCGCTGCGCTTCATGCGGCCGTCTTCGCAGACGACCATCGACGCCACCGTCTCGCTCCCCTGGAACGTCGAGATGTCAAAGCACTCGATTCGGCGCGGCAACGCAGGCAGGGCGAGCACGTGCTGGAGCGTTTCCAGCGCGTCGTACTGCGCGGCTGTCTCCGTGTTGAACCGCGTCTGGTAGGCGATGCCGGCGTTACGGTTGGCGAGATCGACCAGTCCGCGCTTGTCGCCGCGCTGCGGCACCACGAGACGAACCTTGTGCCCTTCACGTTCGGACAGCCAGGTCTCCAGCGCGTCGCACTCTTCAGGAATTGCGGGGAGATGCACTTCCGAGGGCGCCGTTCGCAGTTCGTAGAACTGCTGAATGGCGGCGGCCAGGACCTCCGCCTCGTCGCGTCCGACGATCGCCTCGTCGGTGCCGAGCTCGACGCGTTCCACCACTCGCCCGCCGCGCACCTGAAAGACCAGGAACGCCGCGCCCGCCGGTCCCACCTTCATGCCGAAGACGTCGCGGTTGTTCAGGTCGACCGTGGCCATCTTCTGCTGACGGTCTTCCAGCGTCTGGATCGTTCGGATCGCGTCGCGGAGTTGCGCGGCTTCCTCGTAGCGCTCTCCCTCGGACGCCTCGAGCATCTGCGCGCGCAAGTCTCTCGTCAGCTCGTCGTTGCGGCCCTCGAGGAACAGCCGCGTGTGCTCGACGGCGCGAGCGTACTCGGCGGGGCCACAGATCGCTTCCACGCACGGGGCGATACAGCGCTTGATGTCGTATTCGAGACACGGCCGGTTCCGCTGGCCGGTGATCACCTCGTTGCACGACCGGATGCCGAACAGTTGATGGCTCAGCGCCATCGTCTTGCGGGCGAAGCGCGCGGGCATGAACGGTCCCGCGTAGAAGTTGCCGTCGCGCTCCACCCCTCGCGCGACGAGGACGCGCGGGAAATCCTCGGTCACCGTCAGCTGCAGGTACGGGTAGTTCTTGTCGTCGCGCAGCAGGATGTTGTACTTGGGGCTGCGCTGCTTGATCAGATTGTTCTCGAGCGCCAGCGCCTCCACCACCGAATCGGTGACGATGAACTCGAGGCGAGCGATGTCGTCGAGCAGCGCATCGGTCTTCGGGCTGGACCCGTACGCGCCCAGGTAATTGCGGACACGGTCCCGCAGGGCGCGCGCCTTGCCTACGTAAATCGTGTCGCCCGCCGCGTTGAAGTACAGATACACACCGGGCTGCTCGGGCAACCGGGCGATCTGATCCTTGAGTTCGCGGATGGCCATACGTTACTATGCTGCGTTTCCTGCGCGTGTCTGAACCCTCCATTATACCAGTGCCATCGAACACCGAAGTCGTTGCCTCAGAGTCGAAACGCGCCGGTCAGCCGGAACGGGCGCCGAAGCCACGGATGACCTTTACCGGGCTCATCGGGGCGATCTGCTGGCTGCCCCTGCGCGCCATCATTGCGCTGTGCGTCGCGCTCCGCATTCATCCCAATGTGCTGACGCTGATCGGCGTGATCATCAACGTCGGCGCGGCGTGGGCCCTGGGATTCCACCGGTTCGTGCTCGCCGGGTTCGTGATGATTGCGGCGAACATCTTCGACTTCATCGACGGCAAGGTGGCGCACGAACTCCAGCTGCAGTCGCAGTTCGGTGCCTTCTGGGACTCGACGCTCGACCGCTTCTCCGACCTGGCGCTGCTCACCGGCCTCATCTACCTGTATTCGTCGCTCGGCCGCACGGACTACGTGATGTGGGCGTCGCTGACCTTGATTTTCTCGATCATGACCAGCTACGCGCGTGCGCGTGCCGAGTCGCTGGTGACGCGATGCAAGGTCGGCTTCATGGAACGTCCCGAGCGGATCGTGCTGTTCATGATCGGCGCGTTCACGAACCGCATGGCGGGGATTCTGTGGGTGATTCTGGTGCTGTCGGTCCTGACCGTCGCGAACCGGATCTATTACACGTACCTGGCGCTCAACGAGCTGCCGATGCCGTCGAAGTCGGGCGTTCGCGGCGCCTTCAATCGCGCGTTCTTCTGGACCGACGAGCGCACCACGCTGCCCTACGACCTGTGGGTGATCTCCATCCTCGCGTTCGTCTGGCTGGTGCCGCCGGATTGGCTTCGCGATCCGACCGCAACCGGCCCGGGACTGTTCGGCATCATCGCGCGCTGGCTCTAGACGGATACCTGTAACGCACGAACGCCCCAACGCATAAACGCCAGAACGCGGTCTACGGCGCCAACAACTGCGGCGTGTTCGTGCGTTCCGCGTTATGCGTCCCGGCTATGCCTCGCTTGCGCTTCCGCACTGCTCGCTTCGCTTGGCCGCCGGCGCGTCGTCGCCGACGGCCTTCGCCGGCTTCTTCTTCGCGGCACTGACGCTATCCAGGCTCTTGCGCAGGGCATCCATCAGGTTCACGACCTTCGGTGGCGCCTCCTCGGTCGGCGCAACGACCTCCTGCCCGGCGACCTTCGCGTCGATGATGCGCTGCAGGCCGACGCGGTACTCGTCGGTGTAGCTGGCCAGATCCAGCGGTCCCTCGAAGGTGGCGATCACCTGCTCGGCCAGCTTCTTTTCTTCCGGCTTCACGCTGGCTGGAACGGAGTTCAGTTCGTCGACCTGATCGATGTTCCTGATCTCGGCGGCGTGATGCAGCGTGTACATCACGATCCCGCGTCCCTGCGGCTTCACCGCCACCAGATACTCGCGGCCGTACAACGCGAGCTTGCCGACACCGACTTTCCCGGCCATCCCGTCGCGCATCACCGCAAACGCGTCTGAGGCCATGCCGCCATCAGGCGCGAGGTAGTAGGCGCGATCGACGAACATCGGATCGATCGCGGCCTCGTCGGCGAACTGGACCAGATCGATGACGCGTGTCGATTCGGGACGCACCTTGTCGAAGTCCTCCTCGGTGAGCACGACGTAGCGCCCCTTCTCGAACTCGTAGCCCTTGACGATCTCGGAGTTCGGCACTTCCCGGTTGCAGTGCGGGCACCACCGCTTCTGCTGGATGCGCGTCTGGCATTCTCCGTGGAGCTGGTTGAAGGACAGCGATCCACCCGATTCAGTCGCCGGGAACACCTTGATCGGGATGTTGACCAGGCTGATCTTCAGGAAGCCTTTCCACGTCGCTCTCGCAGCCACGCTCTCCTCCGGTCTCCCTCTTACGGGACAGTCACCCCAACACGCCGACCTGATGCGTAACGCCCACTCAAACTGCGCAATGGTGTATATCGGCCCGGCCGGCAGACTGGAACAGGTCCGGCGGACTTCCGAATTCCCGCGACGTGCGACGTGCGACTTGCGACCTGTTAAGCCTCATCCCGCTCGTCGTGAGCGCCCAGATCGAGACCCGTGCCGAAGAAGTGAATCTCGTGCTCGCCGATTTTGTCCCGCAGCACGCGCCGTGCCGCCCCGTAGTGCTCCAGCGGCACCGCCAGTTTCCGGGCGAGGTGCCGCAGGCGCGAGATGACAATGAGCGACACCGAGTGCTCGCCCTCACGCCAGCTGATCCCTCCCACCTCGCTGTACGGAATGAAGGTCGAATCGGCCCAGATGCCGTCCTGGTAGAAACCGCGACCGATCCGCCGGCTCAGCGGGACGAGATAGCCGAAGTAGACGAACATCATCAGCTCGCCGAAGGCCTGGCGATGCACGATGAGCAACTTGACCACCACGAGGATGCCGGTCGCCACCCCGAGGCCAACCGAGAGCGGAAACAGGGGCGGCGCGGGGCTGGTCCACGTCAGCACCGCCTCACGTTTCCGCTTGAGGTAGCGAAGGTACTCGACAGCCAGCCGGGCGTTCGCCACGAGGAAGCCGGCGCCGAGCAGGACGAGTGTGCCCGTGACAAGGTCCACGGCCGGATCTTACGAAACTTGTTAGACTTTTTCGACGTTGGCCAGCGTAGGGTCGAAGCAGTGCCGGCATCGCGCTTCGTAGAGGCCGGTCGCGCCCACCAGCACGCGGTCGCTGCTGGCAACGAGGCGCTGCGTGTGGTTCGCCGGGTCGCCGCACACCATGCAGATCGCCAGGGTCTTGGTGATGTACTCGGCGATGGCCAGCAGTTGCGGCATCGGCTCGAACGGACGTCCCAGATAGTCCTGATCCAGGCCGGCGACGATCACCCGTTTGCCGCGATCGGCCAGCGTGTTACAGGCGGCGGGCAGGTTCGAGATCGAAGAACTGTCCCTCGTCGATGCCCACCACCTCGGTGTCGGGTGCGACCTGGCTGATGATTTCGTCCGACGAGCGGACATTGGTGGAGGCAATCCGCATGTCGCTGTGCGACACGATGTGGTCGTGGCTGAACCGGTCATCGATCACCGGCTTGAAGACCTGGACCTTCTGCCGCGCAATCTGCGCGCGCCGGATGCGCCGAATCAGCTCCTCACTCTTGCCGCTGAACATGCTGCCGGTAATGACCTCGATCCAGCCATGCTCCGGTTTCTTGCGCACATCCATAGACGCACCCGATCGGAATTGCTAATTGCGAATTGCTGATTGCTGATTTGAATGGCGCGTCGCTGCCAGGCGGAGCCGATCGCCGCTGCAGGCATTTCCAGTCCGCAATGAGCCACGCATTTCCAATCAGCAATCAGCAATCAGCATTCGGCACTCAGCACTGCTGCCCTACGCCCGTGACTGATATTCGCCTGTTTCCGTATTGACGCGGACGCGGTCGCCTTCGTTGATGAAGGGCGGCACCTGCACGACCAGACCGGTTTCGAGCACCGCCGGCTTGACCTGGTTACTCGCGGTCGCGCCCTTGATGCCCGGCACGGTTTCCTTCACCAGCAGGTCCACCGTCGCGGGCAGTTCGATGCCGACGGGTTCGTCGCCGTAGAACTCCACCTTGATCAGCGCATCGTTGACCAGATAGCCCATGGCGTCTCCGAGCACTTCCGCCGACATGTGGATCTGGTCGTAGGTCGACGTATCCATGAAGCAGAACGAGTCGCCGTCCTTGTAGAGATATTGCATCTCCTTTTCATCGAGCATCGCGCGCTCGATGTCTTCTTCAGATCGCCACTTCGTGTCGGCCAATGCCAGCGTGCGGATATTGCGCATCTTGCACTGCACGGCGGCGCGCAGATTTCCAGGCGTGAGGTGATGGAGTTCGATGATCCGGAACAGGTCGTTCCCGATCTTGATCAGCTGGCCCTTGCGGAGCCGTTTTGCTTGAACAGTCTGAGCCATAGTGTGTCCGTATATCCTTGCAATCGTAGCACATATGGCCGAGCCCGCGTGAAACATGCTACGATCACGGCCGTGGCCTTTTCCCGCTGGGATCCCTTCCGTGATCTGCTGGCGCTGCACGAGCAGATCGGTCAACTGGTTGGCAGTGACGCGCCTGGCTGGACGCCTCCCGTCGACCTCTACGAAACTGCCGGTGCCTTCATCCTGACCGCCGAAGTGCCGGGCCTGGCGCGCGAAGAGATCGAAATTCACGCCGAGGAAAGTCGCATCGTCATCCGCGGCGAGCGCGCCGGCGGGCAGGTCCCGTGCGAGCAGTACCACCGCGTCGAACGAGGGCACGGCCGCTTCTCCCGCGCGTTCGTGCTGCCGGAACCGATCGAGGTCGACAACGTCACGGCCGATCTCAGTGACGGATTGCTCACCGTCACGATTCCGAAGGCGGGCGGACGCGGAACCAGGCGCATCAGCGTCTCGTGACAGGACCTGACATCAGCGCTGCATGGTTCGCATGGTGCGCAGACTCCTACTGACCTTCGCGCTCGTCATCGCGGGTTTTGCCGCCGGCCTCGTGGTTACCGGCCGCATGCGCACCGCAACCGACTCGGCTGCCAGCACGGCAATCTCCCCGGCTCCGGCCGCGGAACCGCAGCGCGGCGCGACCACGACCCAGACGTTACCCGCCCCACCGGCCGCTCCGGCGCCACTCGCAGGCGGACCGGACTTCACGAAGATCGCCGGCCAGGCCGTGAAGGGCGTTGCGAACATTTCGTCGCTGCAGGTTGTTCGTCGCCAGAACTCGCCGTTCGAGAACGACCCGTTCTTCCAGTACTTCTTTGGCGATCAGGACAGTTACGGCTCGCGCGATCGCCGCTCGATGAGTCTCGGTTCCGGCGTCATCATTTCGCAGGACGGCTACATCGTCACCAACAACCACGTGGTCGGCGAGAACGTGCGCGAGATTACCGTCTCGTTCAGCGACAACCGTGAGGTGAAGGGCAAGGTCATCGGCACCGACCCGGCGACGGACATAGCGCTGCTGAAGGTGGATCTGAGAGGGTTGCCCGTCGTGGCGTGGGGCGATTCGAGCAAGCTGCAGATTGGCGAGTGGGTGCTCGCGATCGGCAGCCCGTTTCAGCTGAGCCGCACCGTGACCGCCGGCATCATCAGCGCCACAGGCCGCGCGAATGTCGGCTTCGCGGAATACGAAGACTTCATCCAGACCGACGCGGCGATCAACCCGGGCAACTCGGGAGGCGCGCTGGTCAACACCCGCGGCGAACTGGTCGGGATCAACACCGGCATCTTCAGCCAGAGTGGCGGCTACCAGGGCATCGGCTTCGCGGTGCCGAGCAATCTCGTCCAGCACGTGGTCAATGAACTGCGGGAATTCGGCCAGGTGCAGCGCGGCACGATCGGCGGCATCGTCACGATCGACAAGCTGACGCCGCAAATCGCGCAGGAGGTCGGCGCGCCGAGTACCTCCGGCGCGCTCGTGATCCGCATGGTCCGCGGTTCGGAAGCCTACGATGCGGGTGTCCGGCCCTGGAGATGTGATTGTCGGATTCAACGGCACGCGCGTGGACGATCCCGTCGCAGCTCTATCGGCTTGTCGCCGACGCGAAGATCGGCTCGACTGCGACTGTCAGGCTGCTGCGCAATGGTCGACCGCTGGATATCAAGGTGCCGATTGTGTCCGACGCGCGCGGCCGCCGGTAAGCGCGCCGCCAGTGGCGTGCTGGTGGCGGTGCTCGTCGCGTGCGCCACGAGCACCGCCGCCGCCCAGGCACTCTCGATCAGCGTCCGCAGCCGCGCAGTCCAGCCAGGAGAAGTGGTCGTCGTCACCGTTACGGCACCCGCGCGGCGCCGATGCAGTGTCGGTCCTCGCACTTGGCACGCAGTGGCCTGCGTACAGGATTGACGAGACCAGCTGGCGGGCCCTGGTCGGCATCGACCTGGAGCAGCACCCCGGTTCCTACACACTGTCTGCCCGGACGGCCGGCGTCAAGAGCACCAGCGCACCGCGCATGCTCACCGTTCTGCCACGTCACTTCCGAACGCGCACGCTCTCTGTCGCACCTGATTACGTGAACCCGCCGCCTGAACTGCTGGCGCGCATCAGCAGCGAGGCCGAGTTCATGCGAACGGTGTACGAGCAATCGGGATCCGAGCCCGAGTGGCGCATCGGATTCACGCGCCCGGTCCCGGGTCAGGCGAACAGCAGCTTCGGCACGCGGAGCGTCTTCAACGGCACAGCCACGAAGCCCGCACGCCGGCACGGACTTCCTCAGCGGCACAGGCACGCCAATTCTCGCGCCCGCCGGCGGACGGATCGTGTGCGCACGCGATCTGTTCTTTACGGGCAATACGGTGGTGATCGACCACGGCCTGCATGTGTTCTCGATGCTGGCGCACATGTCGAAGCTCGAAGTGCGCGAAGGTCAGGTCGTGAAGGAAGGCGAGGAAGTCGGCCTGGTGGGCGCTACGGGCCGTGTGACCGGTCCGCATCTGCACTGGGCGCTGCGCGTCGGAACAGCGCGAGTGGATCCACTGTCCGCGCTCGCACTGCTTGGCACGACACCATAAGGGCGGGTGTTGATGGCCCCGGACGCCCCGGCTGCTGAGTCTTCGGCCGTGACAACCGTCGTCAGAGCCCCGGCGGGCGATCTGACTCAGGCTCGGTTCCACATCCAGCGGGATGGATTGCTGGGCACCATCATCGACGAAGCGGGCATCGGAGGCGCCTCGCTGCTCATCGATCCGCGAAGACGGAAGCCCTGCGCGGATCGAAGCCGCGGGCGCTCCGACCGTGGCTCGGTCGCACATCCAGCGCGATGGATTGCTCGGCACCTTCATCGACGAGGCTGCCAACGGTGGCGCCCCACTGCGCCTCCATCCTGCGATGATGGAAGCATGAGTTCACGAGGGTGCACAACGTGGTCGTCGGAATCGACGCGTGCGCGATGACGATGGACCGATGTGTTCCGCGCTACTAGAATTGCTGCGTTCCCTTTCGACAGCCGGCGCGTTGAATGTCCCGGTGCTGATTCGCGCCTGCACTTGAATCCCGAACCCTGAGTCGCCCGTCCTACGTTCCAGGTTGTCTGCGATGCCCTCGGTCTTTTCGGCCCAGTCGATCGACGATGCGGCGGCGTTCCCGCCGCCGGACCGCACCGTGGCGCTCAACCTCGGCGCCGCCGCGCTGTTCGTCGTCCTCGTCACCCTGGCCATCGCCTTCGACTGGGTGGCGTTCAAAGGCGTGTTCATCGTCGGATTCCTGTCGATCGCGCTCGCCTACCTCCTGCTGCCGATCGTGCGGATCATGCGGCAGAAAGCGCCGGCGAAGATGGGCGGCTGGCGTCCATCGCGGATCCTTGCGGTGCTCATCATCTACGCCAGCGTCGCGGCAGTGGTGACGCCGGTGTGGGCCATCTGGGGTGGACGCATCGTGTCGCAGGTGCCCGACGTCGCCCGCGACGTGCCACGGCACGTGTCACGGTTCGCCTCGCAGGTTCGGGCGAGCGAGCAGTGGCACGAGCAGTTCACCTTCGAGCGCGAGACCCGGGCGATTATCCGCTCGACCACCCACCGCCTCTCGGGACGCATTCAGGAAGAGGTCTCGGCAGTGGGCGCCGAAATCGTGCGAGCGCGGCTGGTAGTGCCCTGGCTCGCCTGGGTGCCTTTGATCGCGCTGCTGCTGGTGGCCCAGTGGCCGGCGTTCCACCGCTCCGCGGCACGGGCGTTTCCGACCCCGCACTTGAAGTGGCGCACGGACCAGTTCCTGCGCCAGGTGAACATGGTCCTCGCCGCGTACACCCGTGCGCAGGCACTGTCGGCACTTATTGTCGGTGTCATCTCGGGTCTGGGTTTCGCGTTGTTGAAGCTGCCGAACGCCGCGATGCTGGGCATCGTCGCCGGACTGCTCGAGACCATTCCTATCGCGGGTCCCCTCGCTGTGGCGATCTCCGCGACGGCAGTCGCGCCCGACGTCCAAACTGCTGTTAGTGCTGGCGTTCCTGGGTTCGCTCCGCGTCCTGCAGGACTACGTCGTCTACCCGAGGCTCATTCGCCACGCCATGCACCTGCATCCGGTTGCCGTCGTCGTGGCCATCTGGCTCGGCGCCATGCTGGGTGGTATTGTCGGGGTCTGCCTCGCCGTACCGACCGTGGGTGTGCTCCAGGTCGCGCATCGGCACTATCGCGAGTACCGGGCGATCGAGCGGCTCGTGCGCGAGTACGAAACGGCGACGCCACGGTCGTAGCGCGCGGTGCTTACAGGAAGCGAATCACCATGACCGTCATGTCGTCGCGGGCCGGTTCCACGCCCGTGAACGCGCCGACCGACGTCTGAATCGCGGCGAGCGCTTCCGCCGCCGACTTGCCGCGCACGGTCATGAGGCATGCGGCGAGCCGCTCGTCTTCATACTCGTCCCCCGATGCGTTCACCGCTTCGGTGACACCGTCGCTGAAGACCACGAGCAGATCCCCTGGACTGACGGTCGTTTCCCCGGTCTCGTACTCGCTGAAGTCGAACAGGCCGACCACGGTGCCGCCGGTTTCGAGCCTGACGAGCTCAGTGCTGGTGACCAGGAATGGTGCGTTGTGGCCGGCGTTGCAGTACTTCAGGGTGCCGTCGGCCGCGAGTTGGCCGTGGAACACCGTCACGAACCGCGACGCCACAGCGCGACGGCAGAGGGCCCTGTTCAGCCGCCCGCACACCTGCGCGGGAGTGGTGATGGACTCGGACTCGCCGGCGAGCAGGCCCTGAACCACAGCAGTGAGCAGGGCCGCAGAGGTTCCCTTTCCGGCGACGTCGGCCACCGTAAACGACAACGCTCCCTCCTCGCGGGGCACGTAGTCGAACAGGTCGCCGCCGACGGACCGGCACGGGGTCGTGCTGGCCGCGAGTTCGACCGTCGTCGACTCGAAACTGTCCGGTGGCAGCAGGGCGCGCTGAATTTCGGAGGCGATGCGCAGTTCCTGCGCGGCGCGTTCCGACTGAATCGCCTCCTGATAGAGGCGAGCGTTTTCAATCACCACGGCCGCTTCGGCCGCGAGTGCGTGCAGCACACCGGCGGTCTGAAGATAGCCTTTCTCGCGGCTGTCGAGGTACAGCACGCCAATGCGGCGTTCACCAGCTTCGGCCGGTTGCTCGGCTCCGTACTGCGCCATCTTCAACGGCGTGCAGAGCACGTGACGGATGCCCAGGGCGAGCGTCCCGCCGTGGCGTGACGCGTTGGCGTCGTCGAGCAGATCGCTCACGATCCGATCGACGCCCGTACTGAACACTTCGTCAGGGATGCGCTTGCTGGTCTGCGCCGAGGTGAGTGTGATGCCACCGCGCCCCCGCGCGAGGCGCTGCACCAGTTGCCCGCCGGGTTCCGCCAGGAGAATGAAGCCGCGCTCCGCGCCGGTGAGTTCGAGGGTGCTGTCCAGCACGATGGCCAGCACTTCGTCGAGGACCTGGCCCGAGCCAAGGGCGCGGAGTCCGGCGAGCAGTGCGTTCACCTGCCGGAAGTCGAAGTGACCGGACGTGAGCGCGCTCGTCTCTCCGGTTTCGATGCGCAGTTCCGTGTCGCCGATGCGGATGCGGTCGCCGGGCTTGATCGGCGCCTCGTCGATCTTGGTGTCGTTGACGAACGTGCCGCCGCGCGACTTGAGGTCGCGCACCCGCCACGCCGTTCCGTCCTGGAACAGCTCGGCATGCTTGCGGGACACGTGCGCGTCGTTCAGTTGCAGCTGTGTATCTGAACTGCGGCCCACCGTGAATGGACCTGACGGCACCGAGACCGAGCGCCGGCCGGCCGCGTCAACGACAACGAGATTCAACATACCTACGCTCCGTAGCTTTCGAGCGCCTCCGCCTCCGTATCATACGAGTCGAACACCGTGGCGAGCTTGGTGATGACCAGCAGATCCTTCAGCTTTTTGGTCACGCCCACAAGTTTCAGAGCCCCGCCCTGCTTCTTCACCGTCGTGAAGGCATTGACCAGCTCCCCGAGACCGGCGCTGTCGATGTACGCCACGGCGCCGACGTTGAGCAGCACTCGCTTCTCTCCGCCCTGCAGCACGCTCCGCACCTTGTCGCCAAGCTTCTCGGACCCGTCCGCGCCAAGCGTGATCGGACCGTCGATGTCGAGCACACACACGCCCTGCACTGTCCGCTGCGAGATGTTCATGTCAGTCCTTCCGATCAAAAAAGATGAGTCGGAATTATATGGCGGTTTGGGCGGCACGTCATAGTCCCACCCCCGCCAGACACCCAGTTGGCAGACGGCTCGCAAGAGCAGGTGGCGATGCGCACCGCCATGCTCGCCGCCGCGACCAGCCTCATCCTCACAACCGGCCTGGCCTACGGGGCTGCCAGGGCAGACATCTTCGCCGGAGACTCGGTCGTGGAGGTCGGCCTCGACGCGCCGTTCGACGAACTATTTGCCCGATCGGAGGCGGATCCCGAGTTCGAGGTCAAGGGGCGTCTCACGTATCGCGACGGCTCATCAGGGCGCACTGTGGTACTCGAGGGCGTGTCGGTGTCCACACGCGGACACACGAGCCGGCGCGCGTCGGAATGCGACTTCCCCAAGCTCAAGGTCGATCTGTCCGGGACCGCGCGCTCAGACACCCCGTTCGAGGGCATCGACGCGGTGAAGCTCGGCACCCACTGTGGCGATCGCCCGGACAACGAGCTCACGCCCAAGTACGGTCGGCTGGCAAACGAGCGCGCCCCGCAACGGGAGGCGATGGTCTACCGGATGCTCGAGGCCGCCGGTGTGCACACCCTGCTCGCCAGGGTTGCCCGCGTCACGTACGTGTTCTCCGATGGTCCGGGCGCGAACCGCTCACGCGACTGGCCATGCTTCTCGAAGACGACCACGAGGCGCGCGCGCGCGTGGGCGGAACCGGCGAGATCAAGGAGGACGCGTTTGGCTCGGCACGTGAACAGTTCGAGCCCCGCGACACGGCACGGCTGGCGTTCGGGGAGGCGATGATCGGCAACTTCGACTGGTGCCTGCGCATGTTCCGGGGCGACATCTACCGGTGCGACGAGCGACATCCGCTCTGGAACGTGCTGGCGCTGACCAGGTCAGAAGGACACGCCCTGCCGCTCATTTACGACTTCGACCTCGCGGGACCGGTGGTCGGACGTCATGTCTGGTTCAAACAGGTGTTCGACGCGACATACGTGCAGCCGCCTTCAAACGCCAGGGTCGAGGTGCTGGCGCAGGTGCAGCGAACCCGATCGCTGTTCGACCGGGCACTCCTTGACGAAACGCGTGCGCACTTCCTGCGAGCCAGGACGGCGGTGATGGACGCCATCGAACGCTCTCCTGCCGACGCGCGTGGGAAGGAGCTTGCCCGCGAGTACGCCACCGCGTTCTATGAGGCCATCGAGCCCGACGCGGGGTTCTACGGACCGATCGTCACCGACGGCGGTCACCAGGCGTTTCTCGACGCCGACAAGGCGACACCCGCGTGCGGCGCATCGAGTGTGCTGCCCACCGGGACGCCGGTCAGCGCACCGCTCGAAACCCGCGGCGAGATGATGCGCGTGCGCGTGCTCGATGCGCAGTGGGAGTGGCTCGGCGACGATCGGTGCGACGCTGTGCACACTCAGCCGGTGTGGGTCCCATCAGCTGCGATTGGGACCGACTACCCGCGCTAGAATCGGATGGTGGACGATCAGCCGGTCACGTTGTGGAAACTGCGCCGAGATGCGGAAGAGCTCGCATGCCGGGTGCGACTCGCCCCCTACGGCATCGAAGTGGACATGCTCAATGACGGCGCCGTCGTGCTGACGCGAGTCTTCGCGACAGACGACGAGGCACTCGACTGGGCACGCGACAAACGAGGGCGACGCGAATCGGAAGGGTGGCAGCCCGCACCCGTCGATCCGGATCCGGATCAGCCTCGCGTCGCGTGAGCCGGGTCGCGATTCAGGTTCTCGAGTCGAGTTCGTCCCACCGGGCATACAGCGTGAGCAGCTCCTGCTCCACCTGCTGAACGCGCGACATGGTCCTCGCGATTGCGTCGGCGCCCTGCAGATAGAAGTCCGCGGCTGCCATCGACGCCTGCAGCTGGGCCTGCTCGGACTCGAGCGCCTCGATCCGCTGCGGCAGCGCCGCGAGCTCCCGCTGCTCCTTGAACGTCAGTTTCTTCAGTGCAGTGGCTACCGGGGCGACTGCGCGGCCATTCGCCGCCTCGCCATTCTTCTCACGCGCCGCCCCGCCGCTACCTGACGATCCGCGCCGCCGCTGGCGCAGCCAGTCGGCGTAGCCGCCGACGTACTCGCTGATCCGCCCGTCGCCTTCGAAGACGACCGTGCTCGTCACGACGTTGTCGAGGAACACCCGGTCGTGGCTCACCAGGAGCAACGTTCCGGGCCACTCGACCAGTTGCGCCTCGAGCAGTTCGAGCGTCTCGAGATCGAGATCGTTGGTCGGCTCGTCCATCACGAGCACGTTGGCGGGTCGGGTGAAAAGCCTCGCCAGCAGCAGTCGATTGCGTTCTCCACCCGACAGCGCCTTCACCGGCGAGCGCGCTCGTTCCGCGCCGAACAGGAAGTCACGCAGATAGCCGTGGACGTGCTTCGGCTGGCCGTTGATGGTGACCGTATCGTTGCCGTCGCCGACTGTTTCGAAGACCGTGCGCTCCGGATCGAGCTGCTCGCGCTGCTGATCGTAGTACGCGATCTGCACGTTGGCGCCGTGACGCACGGTTCCGGCGTCGGGTTGCAGATCCTCGAGCAGCAGCTTGAGCAGCGTGGTCTTCCCGGCGCCGTTCGGGCCGATCAGACCGAGACGGTCTCCGCGCATGATGCGGGTCGAGAAATCGCGGACGACAACCCGGTCTCCGTACGCCTTGTAGAGCGACTCGGCCTCGAACACCATGCGACCCGACGAGTCGGCCCGGTCGATGCGCAGCGTGACGTTCCCCTGGACATCGCGGCGTTCGGCGCGCTCGGCGCGCATCGCCATCAGCGCCTTGACGCGCCCTTCGTCACGGGTGCGACGCGCTTTCACGCCCTGGCGCAGCCACACTTCCTCCTGCGCGAGCCGTTTGTCGAACTTGTCCTGCTGCACCGCCTCGTTGGAGAGCCACTCCTCCTTCTTCTGCAGGAAGGTGGCATAGTCGCCGGGCCACGAGGTGAGCCTGCCGCGATCGAGTTCGACGATGCGCGTGGCGAGCCGCTGGAGGAACGCGCGATCGTGGGTCACGAACACCACGGCCCCGCGGTAGTCGGCCAGGAAGTTCTCGAGCCAGGAGATGGCATCGATGTCCAGGTGGTTGGTCGGCTCATCGAGCAGGAGCACGTCGGGCTCGGCCACCAGCGCACGGGCGAGCAGCACGCGCCGGCGCCATCCTCCGGACAGCGTATCGACGCGAGCGCTGCCGTCCAGGTCGAGCCGCGACAGCACGAGGTCCACCTTGTGCTCGCGGCGCCAGTCTTCGGCGTCGTGCCCCTCGAGGCCGGTGAGCCCCTCGGCCACCACTTCGGATACCGACCTCTCGGATGTCAGCGGAACATCCTGGACGAGTCGCGCCACGCGCAGTGCAGGCTGATGCCAGACGCTCCCTTCGTCGGGGGGCACTTCGCCGCTGAGGATCTGCAGCAGGGTCGATTTGCCGGCGCCATTACGGCCGATGATCGACACCCGTTCGCGTGAGTCGAGCTGCATCGACACGTCGTCGAGCAGCGGCAGGTGGCCGAAGGCGTGGGAGATGTGATCGAGAGTGAGTAGAGGCAAGGGATGCAGGGCCTATCGGAAATGCAAGAATGCAAGAACGCGGAAATGCAAGAAGGCAAAGAACGCAGAAACGCCAGACGAGAACACGCGCGTCGTTATTGGAACAGTGTCCGGTCGCGTTAGTTCATTGTCGCACTTCCGCTCGCCCATCGCCCATCGCCCATCGCCCATCGCCCATGAGCGTGGAGCCTGCAAGCCTCCCTACAGTCTTCCCAGCGTCCGCAGGATGCTCAGCGTCAGCCAGGGCACGTAGGTAATGATCAGCACGCCAATCCCGAGAATGACCAGCATCGGCAGCGCGGCGCGGGTGACCTCCATCATCGGACGCTTGAAGCGGTACGAGGCGAGGAACAGGTTCAGTCCGACGGGCGGCGTCAGGTACCCGAGCTCGAGATTCGCGATGAAGATGATCCCGAGGTGAATCGGGTTCACGCCGAACGCCGCGCCGAGCGGCACGATCAGCGGTACGACCACGACGATGGCCGAGAAGATGTCCATCAGGCATCCGACCACGAGTAGAAACAGATTCAGGCCGAGCAGGAACGTCAACCGCGAGTCGATGTGGCCCTGCGTCCACTCCAGCAGCCGCATCGGCACCTGCGCGCTCACCAGGTAGCTGGTCAGTCCCACGGCGACGCCGAGAATCACCAGCACGCCACCGACCACCGCCACGCACTCCGCAAACACACGCAGCAGATCGTGTTTCAGCGAGATGTCGCGGTGGATGATCGTCTGCACTGCCAGGGCGTACAGCGCGGTGACTGCGGAAGCCTCGACGGCCGTCGCGATGCCGCTGAACAGCACGCCGAGCACGATGAAGGGCATGGCGAGCTCCCACTTCGCACCCCAGATGGCCGCGCCCGCTTCGCCCCACGCGAACCGCTGCCGTCCCGCGCCGGTGACGATCCCCTCCCGCACACCCCACGCCGCGATCATCGTCGTCAGCAGAATGCCAGGCAGAATGCCGGCGATGAACAGGTCCTCCATCGGCAGCTGCGCGACGATGCCGTAGAGGATGAGCGGAAGCGCCGGAGGCAGGAGCAGGCCGAGCGAGCCGGAGGCAGTCAGCAGGCCGAGCGAAAAGCGCTCACGATAGCCATCCTTCACCAGAGCGGGAAACAGCAGCCCGCCGAGCGCGAGGATCGTGACGCCGGACCCGCCGGTGAAGACGGTGAAAAACGAACAGAGCACCGCGCAGACAACGGCGGTGCCGCCCGGAATCCACCCGAACCAGCGCGCGGAAGACGCGCAGCAGCCGCGCCGAGGCGCCGCCTTCGGCGAGCAGGAAGCCTGCGAGCGTGAACATCGGAATCGCCGGCAACGTCGCCGAGGTGCTGAGCGCATAAGTCTCGATGAGCACGGCCGCCGGCGGAACTCCGTCGATCATGAACAGCACGACGGCTGCGCCGCCGAGAATCGAGAAGATGGGAGCTCCGAGAATCGCCGCGGCAACGATCACCAGCAGGAAGGGCCACGCCACCTGTCCTTCGAGCAGTGAGGGCGTACGCATCAGCAGCGCAGCGACCACCAGCCCCGACGCCGCGAGCGCGCCGACCGGGCCATCGCGGGCTGGACCGCCACACGAGCCGGATCGCGATCAGCGCGAACCCGATCGGCAGCCCGAGCTGCGCCACCCAGGTCGGAATGCCGGCGGCGATCGACGAGCCAGCCTCGCGCTCGGTCAGGAACAGCTCGACACCGCCGCGGGCAAGCAGCGCCGCCATGCACGACGCCACAGCCGCCGAGAAGATGTCCGCGCCACGGCGCCACGCGGCCCTCAGGGAAGAACGTGCCGCTCGCCAGCGCGAGCAGCTTGCCCGTCGCGCGCCGCGATCGCGGCGCCGAGGAAGCCGACCCAGAGCACGAGGTGCTGGACGATCGGACCGGCGCCGGGAATGCCGACTCCGAACGCGCGGCGCAGGACGATCTCGAGAATCGGGATCACCGCCATCGCCGTCAGCGCGATCGCGGAGAACGCGTCCTCGATGCGTGCGGCGAGTCGGCTCACTTGGGCGGCGTGGGTGCCTTGGGCTGCGCCGCTGCCTTGCTCTGGCGGAACGCGTCGCGTTCCTTGACGGCAAGGTCGAACACGTCAGGCGGAACCATCTCGCCGCGCATGGTTTTGGCGAGCGAATCGGCAAGTTCCTGCCACTCGGGGCCGGTCCCCTTCGTGACCTTGAGGCCCTGATTCTGCATGAGCAACGTCGCCAGCGAGTCCTGCTTCGGGACATCCGCCTGGAGCTGTTTTTCGACCTTCAGCGAGATCTCGCTCATCTTCGCGCGGTCCGCCGGAGAGATGCGGTCCCAGGTCTTCTTCTCGATGACTGTGGCGCCAACGATCGGGCTGATGCCCAGATCGAGCATGTACGGCGTCTGCTTGAACCACTGGAACGACATCGATGCGAGCGGGGTGGTTGGCAGCGCGTCGAGCATGCCGGTGGTGAGCCCGGTGAGGATGTCGGTCATCGCCATGGCCCTCGGCTGGAAGCCGTTCGCCTTGTACCACTGCGTCATCCGGTCGTCGCCGGCGGACGTGTACAGCTTCGCCCGCTTCAAGTCGGCAACGGTCTGCACAGGCTGCTTCGAGAAGATCTGCAGCCAGCCGCCGTGGCCCCAGTGCACCAGCACGAAGCCCTTGGCTTCCACCCGCTGTTTGAGAAGGGGCGTCAGCTTCTCGATGACGGCATTGAGCTCGTCGTAGGACTGGAAGAAGAACGGGATGTTGAAGACGTTGAACGACCAGTCGATGCTGGCGAGGCCGACAACCGTGAGCGACGCGCCCTGGAGGGCGTTGAGCCGCATCTTGCGGAGCACGGTCGACTCGTCACCCTGCGAACCGCCGCTGAAGACGGTGAGCGACACACGGTCGCCTGTCGCCGTCTTCCAGTCGGCGCCCATCTGCTTGAGACTCTTGTCCCACACCGAGCCGTCGGGGACAACCGTCGCAAGCTTCAGGGCCGCGGACTGCGCCAGCGGCACCCGCGAGAACGCGAGCGCCGCCAACGCGACCAGAATCAGTCGGGCACGCCAGGACACGGTCAGGCTCGTGACTATTGAACGGCCGCGCGCGTTGCGGTCCAGTCCGCTTCGCCCATGCCGGCGATGCTCGCCTTCCCGGTCACGCTGCTGGCACCCATGTCGCCGGTCATCGTGATCGGCAGCTTGCCCTGCGGGGTTTCGGCCTCGAAGTCGAACTTCACCGAACGCCCGGTGACCGTACCGGCGATCGCCACCTCACCGGCGGGGCTGCTGATGGTGCCGGTCAGCTTGTCGCCGTCCTGCTTGATGACGGCGGTCGCCGGAACCTCGCCCATGCCGGCGATGGTCAGGACGATGTCCCACTTGCCGTTCAGGTCGGTGATGCCGGCGCCGCTTGCTACGGTCGATGCCGCAGCGGCAGGCGACGCAGCGGCAGGCGACGCAGCGGCAGCAGCGGGCGCGGCGGCCGCGGCAGGCTTGCCTGCGACGCGCTTGCCGGTGAACGGGAACTCACCGAAGTCGCCGACCTTGACGGTCCCGGCGATGTTGTCGCCGTCCACGTTTCCATCGATGCCGAACTGGAGCGCCATGCCCTGGATGTTGATGTCCGCGGTCAACTTCACGCCGTTGCCTGCGGCGGTTCCGGTGACCGGCACCGCGCCCATCGGGCTGGACATTTCGCCGCCCACCTTGTCGCCGGTGAGCGTCAGGGAGAGGCCCACGGTGTTCGCACCCTGGGGCGTATTCATGGTGATTTCCCAGTCGCCGGCAGGGCCCGTCTGCGCCACGGCAGACACGGGGCTCATCGCCAGGGCTGCCATCGCCGCCACAACGCCAATCACATACTTCATAGAAAAAACTCCCTGCAGGTTGAGGGACGAGAATATCACGGCGATAATACGCCGATGAGATCTTTGCATCGGCTGGTGACAGCCGTGGCGTTGGTGGCCACGGCCCAGCTCGGCGTCGTCGCAGTTCAACAGAGCCGCCGCCGCCTGGATACCAGGAGCGCGATTTCCTCTCGCGGATCCGCCGGCTCACCGTGGAGGGCCGACGCTCCGGCGAAGGGTATTTCTCGCCGGATGGCAAGCGCATGGTCTTTCAGAGCGAACGCGACCCGGCCAACCCCTGGTACCAGATCTTCACGCTCGATCTGACGACAGGCGACGTCAAACGGATCTCCCCGGGGATCGGGAAGACCACCTGCGCATTCTTCCGGCCGAACAGCGACGAGGTGCTCTTCTCCTCCACCCACCTCGATCCCAGGTCGAAGCAGTACCAGGACGAGGAACTGGCGTTCCGCGCCTCGGGCAAGCAGCGACGCTACTCGTGGGACTACGACCCGGAGATGGACATCTTCTCGCTCAACGAGAAGACCGGCGCGCTGACGCGCCTGACCACCGCAAAGGGCTACGACGCCGAGTCGGCCTACTCGCCCGACGGTCAGTGGATCGTGTTCACGTCGATGCGCGACGGCGTACAACCGGCCGCTGAATCCGACCGAGAAGGCGGCGCTCGAGAAGGACCCGAGCCTGTTCGCGGACATCTACATCATGAAGGCCGACGGCAGCGGCCAGCGACGGCTCACCACGGAATTCGGCTACGACGGCGGCCCGTTCTTCACGCAGGACAGTCAGCGCATCGTCTGGCGGCACTTCGATGAATCCGGTCTGCTTGCGGACATCTGGACGATGAACCTGGACGGCAAGGACATGCGGCAGGTCACCTACGTTCGGATCGATGAGCTGGTCGCCGTACCAGCATCCGTCCGGTGAGTACTTCGTCTTCTCGTCGAACAAGCTCGGATTCGAGAACTTCGAGCTGTTCATCGTCGACACGGCCGGCAGGAAGGAGCCGGTGCGCGTCACCTACACCGACGGGTTCGACAGCCTGCCGGTGTTCTCGCCGGATGGCACGCAGCTCTCCTGGACCTCGACGCGGGCCGGCGGCAGCGAGGGCCAGATCTTCCTGGCCCAGTGGAACCATGACAAGGCGATGGAGGCACTGAAGAACGCCCCGCCAAGAAAGCTGAACACAAGGTGATGAAGCGCGCCCTTCTCGTCGTCGTCGGCACCGTGGCGCTGGCCGCCTCGCTCAGCGCGCAGGCACCGGCCGTCGCCACCGCTACAACCGCCCGCACCCGGCAGCACGTCACGACCCTGTCGTCCGACCAGATGGAAGGACGGCTCTCGGGCTCGGCCGGTGAACAGCGGGCGAGCGACTACATCGTGTCGGAGTTGCAGCGCATCGGCGCGAAACCGCTGCCCGGCCAGACCGGCTACAAGCTGCCGTTCGAGTTCACGGCGGGCACACGCGACGGCGGTTCGTGGGTCCGCGTCGGCAGCGCGGCGACCACCCGGTTCGAACAGCGGAAGGACGTGCAGGCGCTGTCGTTTTCCGACAACGCCGATGTGAACGACACGCCCGTCGTGTTCGCGGGCTACGGCATCGTGGTGCCGGACAGCCAGAACTTTGCGTACGACAGTTACGCGACGCTGGACGTCAAGGACAAGGTCGTCGTCGTGCTTCGCTACTTCCCCGAGGACGCCGAGACGAAGACAAAAGCCATCCTCTCCCGTTACGCCGATCTGCGTTACAAGGCGATGGCGGCCCGGCAGCGCGGCGCGAAGGCCATTCTGGTCGTCACCGGCCCGCACTCGCCGAATGCCGGCGAGACCATCCCGATGTCGTTCGACACGGCGCTGGCTGGTTCGGGCATCGTCGCCGCCAGCATCAGCAGTGCGGTGGCGGAGTCCATGTTCAAGACGCTCAACGATCCGGCGAAGACGCTCGACGCGGCGCAGAAGTCGCTCGATGATGCGAACCCGCATGCTGCGGGGTTCGCCATGCCGGACGTCACCGTGTCGATTCACACCGACGTGGTCCGTGAGAAGCGGACCGGGAACAACGTCATCGCCTACCTGCCGGCGACCCGCAGCGTCGCCGGCGTACAGAAGCCCTGGGTCGCGATTGGCGCGCATTACGACCACCTCGGTCACGGTGAGAACGGCAACTCCCTCGCGGAGAAGTCCGACGTCGGCAAGATCCATCACGGCGCGGACGATAACGCGTCAGGGACTGCGGCGGTGCTCGCCGTCGGCGAGAAGCTCGCGTCGCAGCCGCGCACGCGCAACGTGATTCTTCAACTGTGGTCGGGCGAGGAGCTGGGCCTGATTGGCTCGAGCGCGTTCGTGAATGCGCCGGCGGTCCCGCTCGATCAGCTCGCCGCGTACGTCAACTTCGACATGGTCGGCCGGATGCAGGACAACAAGTTGAGCGTCCAGGCGACCGGCAGCAGCCCGGTGTGGGGGCGGCTGGTGGAACAGGCCAACATCGCCGCGGGATTCGACCTTCAGGTGCAACAGGATCCGTATCAGCCGACCGATGTCGCCAGCTTCAACCAGGCGAGCGTTCCGGTGCTGAACCTGTTCACCGGCACTCACGCCGACTATCACAAGCCGTCGGATACGGCCGACAAGATCGACTTCGACGACCTGGACCGGATCGTCGACTTCGCTGCCGCCATCGTCACGACGGCTCGGCGACACGCCGGACGCGCCCCAGTTCACGAAGGTCGAGCAGAGTTCCAACGCCGGCAGCCGCGCGGGCGTGCGGCTGTTCACCGGAACCATTCCGGACTACTCGACTGAAGTGAAGGGACTTCTGCTGAGCGGAGTGATCGGTGGAGGGCCCGCCGAGCAGGCCGGTTTGCAGAAGGGTGACGTGATCGTCGAAATTGCGGGACAGACGATCGCCAACATCTACGACTATACGTACGCGCTCGAAGTGCTGAAGATCGGCGAACCGGTCAAGGTCGTGTATCAGCGAAACGGGCAGCGGCGGGAGACGACGCTGACGCCGGGAGCGCGCAAGTAGCGGCTCGAGAGCCGCCGACGGATCCGGTCTTCACGAACGCGAAGGCGGGTCCACCGGCGGCTGCCAAGTCCGTATGCCTACTCGGGTCTTACGTTGCCAGCGCGGGGTCCCTTTGGCGACTGTTCCTCGTCGAAGCTGACGCGCTGCCCTTCGGACAGCGAGTCGAAGCTCCCCTGAACCGCACTGCGGTGGAAGAAATATTCCTGGCCGCTGGTGTCGCGAATAAACCCGAAGCCCTTGTCACGCTGAATACGCTTAATCGTACCGCTCGCCATCCGAGACTCCTTCCCGTCGTGTCCGCTCGCTCGTGTCGGACCACGTGTCCAGAGACTGGACAGAAACCACTATACAACGGCGTCGTTGCCTCTCGAATGGCGTTGCATAGCTCTGCCACAAATCCCGCGATCGGACCCCACGCGCGCGCGGCCGATGCCTGAGTTGGACTGCCTGGACTGAGAGAGCCGACACACCGGAACCAGGAGAGTTGACGCGCCAAAATCACGGGCGCTGCAACCTCTGCAAGGTCGCGCATCAGTTCTGCGCGGCGCTTGAGGGCGATCGCGGAGAAGGCACGCTGTCGTTCGCGACCAAGGTGATTCCCGACGCGAAGAACAAGACTGTCGTCCTTGAGAACTGGGGAACGCAGCGCATTCGGCTCACTCAGGTCAAACGAGAGGCTGCGAGCTGAAGCGTCGCAGCACTGTCAGGTCGCCGCGCCTTGCGGCGCGGCGTTCCGCTCGCGATAGAACGCGATCAGTTCGACGCTCCTGGCCGGCGCAGCGCCAAGCTGGCGCAGCATCGTGGTGACCTGGCCGCGATGATAGGTGCCATGGTTGACGACGTGATGCAGCATCTCCCAGAGTGCAGACGAGGAGGGCTGACCCGCTAACGTGCGGTATTCAATCACGCGCGTGATGCCCTCAGCTCCCACAGATCCGAGGAACGCACGCATCGTCGCCTCGTGAGCGACCCATGCGGCGCGCAGCGTCGCCACGTCCGGGTACTCGGCTGGCGAGAGCATCGCCGTCGGCGATGTGCCGTGCCAGCGCTGATACCAGGCCCACTCGGCTGAATACAGGTGCACCAGCGTGTCCCGCACGGATGCGAAGCTGCCGCCGAGATCGCGGGTGAACTGCTCGGGCGTGAGTTGCTCGGCGGCATCGAGCACGCGATTCCGCGCCCAGTAATGAAAGTCCAGCAGCGTTGTCAGATCGGAATGGGTCATGGGGGAGATGATGATGTCGCGAGTCGGAAGTCGCAAGTCGCAAAGTCACAACAAGAAGGGCCGCAGGAGGACTCACGCCCCCTGCGGCCTGACGTGCGACGTGCTGACTGACGTCTTGCGGACTGCTACGTCTTGCCTGACTTCCCGACTTCCCGACTGGCTGCCTTGCTGACTACTGGGGTCTGACCGTCACAAAGACGTCTCGCGCCTCGTCACCGGCCGACCGGCGAACCAGCAACAGGGCCGGCTTCTCGGCGGCCGCCTTGACGGCCGAGCGCAGATCCTCTACCGACTGCACTGGCTGGCGGTTGACCTCCAGGATGATGTCGCCAGCTTCGATTCCCGCGTCAGCGGCACGACCGTCAGGGTTCACCTGCTGAACGAGCGACACCCTTCGCGTCCTTGCCGAGCCCGGCGCGCGACGCCACTTCAGGTGAGAGCGGCGCGACTGCGACGCCGAGTGCCGCCTTGTCGTCCGCGCCGCCTTCGGACCGTTCACGCGCCTCGCGCGACACCGCGGCCTCGTCCAGCTTCACGGTCAGCGTCTTCTCCGCGCCGTCGCGCACCACCACCACTGCCGCGTTCGAACCGGGCGTGGAGTCGGCCACGCGGTTGCGCAACGCGTTGAAGTCGTGAATCGGCTGGCCGTTGAACGACTTGATCACGTCTCCCCGCTTCACACCCGCCCGCTCAGCGGCGCTTCCGGAGGCGACCGACGAGACGATCGCGCCGCCCACTTCCTTCAGGCCAAGGCTTTCCGCCATCTCGGACGTGACCGGCTGCACCGTGACACCGAGCTGCGACCGGCGCACGCGCCCGTCGGTTCTCAGCGAATCCATCACGTGACGAGCCATGTTCGCTGGAATCGCGAAGCCGATGCCGATGTTGCCGTCGCCCGGCGAGACGATCTGCGAGTTGATGCCGATCAGTTCGCCCCTGGTGCTCACGAGCGCGCCGCCCGAGTTACCGTGGTTGATCGGCGCGTCGGTCTGCAGGAAGTCCTCGTAGCTGCCGTCACCGCTGCCGGTGGACCGGCCTTTGGCGCTGACGATGCCCATCGTTACGGTCTGCCCGATACCCAGCGGGTTGCCGACGGCGAGCACGACGTCACCGACCTCGACGGAATCGGAGTTGCCGAGCGGCAGCGTGGCCAGTCCGGTCTGATCGATCTTGAGCAGCGCGAGATCGCTCGGCTTGTCGGCGCCGATCAGCTTGGCCTTGAAGCTGCGTCCGTCATTGAATTCGATCCGGATGTCGTCTGCCGAATCAATGACGTGGTTGTTGGTCAGGATGTATCCGTCGGACGTCACGACGACCCCAGAGCCGAGACCTCTCTGCTTCGGCGCTCGCGGCATCTGGCCACGGCCCTGCGGCCCTGGCCGAATCGATCGCCGAAGAAGCGGCGCAGCATGTCTTCGTCGTCACCGTTGAATTGCGTCGGCGCGACGCGTGCCTTGCCTTCGACCTGAACGGTCACGACCGCGGGCGCGACGGTCTTCACGATGTCTGCGTACGAATCCCGTCCACCCGCAATCGAGGCGCGTGAAACGGCCGGCGTCTGCTGGGCCTGGCTGATAACGGCCGGGGTTGAACTCGGGACCGTTGGCGGCTGCGGCGAGGCCGTGCCACGTGGCTCCGGCAATCAGGAGGGCGGCAGCCCCGAGCGCCGCGGCACCCCTGACGGTTCGCTGTTGCAAGTTGTTGGTGTCCATGGCTTCTTGTCCTCTCGAATAGTGACCTTCGGCCGAATGCTCAGGCCCGCCTGAGCACCGTCGAGGGCTGCGGAGCAACTCCGCTCACATACCGATTAGACGGCATGAGGCCTGACATGGACGTGGCCGGAACATTACATCGGTGAAAGGAACATTTGACGATTGGACGATTTGACGATCTAACGATTTGCTGCAGCATTCTGCAAGCGCAGCGCGCCCTACTGCCCCGGCAGGCTGACCGTGAACGTCGCCCCGTGGCCAGGCTCGCTCGCGACCTCCACCGAGCCGCCGTGCGCTTCGACGATCGCCTTGACCAGGCTGAGACCGAGGCCGAGGCCCCGCTCGGTGCGGCTGCGATCGCCGCGAAACAGCCTGTCCCAGATCCGCGGCAGTTCGGCCGGCGCGATCCCCATGCCGGTGTCGCGCACGCGAAGCACCGCGCGGCCGTTCACCGCGTGCACATCCACGGTGACGCGCCCGCCAGCCGGCGTGTACTTGACCGCGTTGTCGATCAGGTTCGCCGCCACCTGCTCGAGCCGCACGGCGTCGGCCAGATACCGAAACAGGCTGACGGAGCGCTGACCTCCAGCGTGATGTCCTTCGCGTCGGCGACGTCGTGATACAGCTCCACCGCGCGGGTCGCCGCATCGCGCAGGTCGAACGCTTCGCGCCGTAACGGCATCGCGCCGCTCTCAGCCTCCGAGATGTCCATCAACGTGTTGAGCATCACCAGCACGCGGTCAGATTCCTCGACGCAATCGGCCAGCGCTTCCCGGAAACGATCGAGGTCAGGCTCGGAGGCGAGCGCCAGTTCCGCCGTTCCCCTGAGGTGGGTCAGCGGCGTGCGCAGGTCGTGCGACACGTTGTCGAGCGCGCCGCGCATTCCACGCACGAGCCCCTCGATGCGGTCGAGCATCGCGTTGAACAGCAGCGTGAGTTCGTTGATCGCGTCGTCTTCCGTGCCGACCGGCACCCGCTCGTCGGTACGCCCTGTGTCGATGATGCGGCGGACCACCGTCGTGAGCCTGCGAATCGGCCGCACCGCCGACTGTGTGGCCACCCACCCGCCGGTCAGCGCCACCGCGATGATCGCCAGCGTCACCAGCCCCAGCGTCGCGCGGAACCGCGCGAGGATGTCGTTGCGCGCCTCCGTGCTCTTCCCGACCTGCACCACGGTGCCGTCCCGCAGCGACGCCGTCCCCACCTCCAGAGTCGCCGGATCCCACCCTTCGGCATTGCTCAACAGCACCGCCTCGGAGCCGCCGTCGAGCACCCGCACGAAGATCCGCTCGCGCGACGTGCGCTGTTCCGCATCGACGGTCCCCGCCAGCGCCCGCAATCCGCCCCGCGCGTAGACGGTGGCGTACTCCCCAAGCTTCGACTGGATGATTTCGTGGTCTCGCTGGGCGAGTGACGACGACGTCAGCAGGTAGGTGATGAGCACGATGGCGAACGAACTGCCGATGAACAGCGATGCGTACCACATCGCGAGGCGAAGCCCGAAGCGGCCTGAGGAGTCTCGCGCGAACGTGTCCGCCTCCCGATGGTTCGATCCGGCAGGCGATGACAGCGCCGATTCGTCAGCGGATGACATAGCCGACGCCCCTGACGGTCTGCAGCAGCTTGACGTCGAACGGACGGTCGATCTTGTCGCGAAGCCGGCTGACCAGCACGTCGACGATATTTGTCTGCGGGTCGAAGTTGTACTCCCACACGTGCGACAGGATCATCGTCTTCGAGACGACCTTGCCGGCATTGCGCATCAGGTATTCGAGCAGGGCGAACTCGCGTGGACGCAGTTCAATCGGCTGACCGGCACGCGTCACCTTTCGCGACAGCAAATCGAGGGTCAGATCGCCAACCGAAAGGGTCGTCGCCTCCGGTGTTCGCGTCGCACGCCGCACGAGCGCCTGTACGCGCGCGAGCAGTTCGGCGAACGCGAACGGTTTCGTCAGGTAGTCGTCGCCCCCCGCCTGCAATCCGCGGACACGATCGTCCACTGACCGGCGGGCGCTCAGGATCAGCACCGGCGTGGACCGGCCCTGGCGCCGCAGTTCGTCGATGAGGCTCAGCCCATCGCGCCCCGGCAGCATCAGATCGACGATGGCGATGTCGGGCTCCTGGGTGAGCGCTGCCTCGAGTCCTTCCTCGCCGTTGATCGCCACATCCACGGCAAAGCCCGCTTCGCGCAGCCCGCGGGCGATGAAGTCGGCAATCGCGCGATCGTCCTCGATGATGAGGGCGTGCATCTACCGCGCTGGTGAATGCGGCGGCGCAGCACGCAGGTACTGGGCCGGCCACGACATCTCGTGGCCAAGCTCACGTGCGGCACGCAGCGGCCAATACGGATCGCGCAGCATCTCGCGCGCGAGCAGCACCACGTCTGCCTGCCCGCCACGCACGATTGCATCGGCTTCAGCAGGATTGGTGATGAGCCCGACCGCTCCCGTCGCGATCGACGCGTCGCGCTTGATCCGCTCGGCGAATGGCACCTGGTAGCCGGGCCCGACCGGAATCTTCGCGTGTGACACGTTCCCGCCCGATGAGCAGTCGATCAGGTCGACGCCCAGACCGGCCGAGCCGGCGCGACAGTTCGACCGACTGCTCGACATCCCATCCACCTTCGGTCCAGTCCGAGGCCGACAGCCGCACGAAGAGCGGCAGGTCCTCCGGCCAGACCTGACGAACCGCCTGCACGACCTCCAGGCACAGACGGATGCGGTTGTCGAACGACCCGCCGTACTCGTCGGTCCGGGTGTTGCTCAGCGGCGAGAGAAACTCGTGAATCAGGTAGCCGTGCGCCGCATGCACTTCAACGACGTCGAAGCCCGCGCGGCGGGCACGGAACGCAGCGCGACGGAATGCGTCAACCGTCTGCGCGATGTCGTCGTGCGACATCATCCGCGGCACTGGGTAGTTGTCGGCGAACGGCGCGATCGGTCGGCCCGGACGGTTCCCAGCCGCCCTCCTCCGGCGGCACGGCTCCGGCGCCGTCCCACGGACGTTTCGTGCTCGCCTTGCGACCGGCATGGGCGAGTTGCATGCCGAAGGCGGCGCCCTCCCCCTTGACGAATCGCGCAATCCGCTCGAACGGGCCGGCATGCGCATCGTCCCAGATACCAAGATCCTCAGGGCTGATGCGTCCGTCGGCCGTGACCGCCGCTGCTTCGGTGAACACGAGCGCCGCGCCGCCGACTGCCCGGCTTGCCAGATGCACGAAGTGCCAGTCGTTGGCGAAACCGTCGTTGCACGAGTACTGGCACATCGGCGAGACGACGATGCGATTACGGAGCGTCAGCCCGCGGAGGTCGAGGGATCGAAGAGGTGCGGCATCTACTCATTCTGCCACCGCGGCCTCAGTCGGCGGCAATTGCCACAGACGCCGCGCCTGGAACACGCCGCCGTGCCAGGTGTCGCCCGTAGACCAGGTGGAAGAGCGGCGACGCCATCATCGTCGTCACGACTGCCATCAGCACCAGAATCGTGAAGAGCGTCGGCGTGATCAGCCCGGCGCTGAGCGCGATGTTCAGGATGATCAACTCGATCAGGCCGCGCGCATTCATGAGCGAGCCAATCGCCGCTGCCTCGCGCCAGCTTTCGCCAGAGAACCGGGCCGCCAGCGTACAGGCGCCGGCCTTTCCTGCTGTGGCCAGTGCGATCACCGTGCCGGTGACCGCCCACAGCCAGCCCGTGTTGACGAGGAGCACTCGCGTATTGAGACCCGAATAGACGAAGAACAACGGCAGGAGCATCGTCGTGGCCAGCGGTTCGATGCGCGCACGAATGTTCGACGCAATCTGCCCGCGCGGCGTCACGGCTCCCGCAGCAAACGCCCCGGCCACGGCATGGATGCCGATGACTTCCGTGAACCACGCGCACGCCAGCGCGATCAGGATCGCGAGAAGCAGCAGCCCCGACTCTCCGCCGACGTACCGTGGGGCGAGCCGCACCAGGGTGGCCAGCGCCGGACGCGCGATCAAGAGCATCCCGAGGACGAACACGAGACCGCCACCCAGCGCGATCGCGGCGGTTTCGGGCGTGGCACGCAGGCTTGCGAGCAGCACCGCGAGGATGCCCCACGCTATCAAATCGTTCGACGCCCCAGCCGCCAGCGCCATCGTCCCGACGCGCGTGCCGGAGATGCCCTTCTCCTCGATGATCCGGGCGAGCATCGGAAACGCCGTGATGGAAATGGACACGCCGGCAAACAGCGCGGCCTGCCACCAGGCGATGCCAGCCGAGAAGAACTGGCGATTGCCTGAGTAGGGGATCGCCGCCAGCGCGCCGAGCGCGAACGGTACCGCGATTCCAGCTGACGACAGTCACCGCCACCGGGCGCCACCGCTGACGCACGAGCGCGAGGTCGAGGTCGAGGCCGACGGTGAACATGTACAGCACCAGCCCCAGCTGGCTCAGTGCGTATAACACCTGCATCGACGGATGCGTGATGGTCGCCGTCATCACGCCGACGGTGACTGCGGCATGTTCCGGAAAGAGGGCCGCCTGGACCGACGGAAGCAGGGTGCCGAAGAGCGATGGTCCGAGCAGGATGCCCGTCAGCATGTCGCCGACCGCCTGTGTCTGACCGAGCCAGCTCACCAGCCAGCCGACCAGACGGCAGGCCGCGAGGATGACTGCTATCTGCAGCAGCAGCCTCAGGACGACATCAGCGCTCGACATGGAGCGCTATCTTACGAGCCCTTTGCCTTCCTCGATGGTCACCAGTTGCTTCACGGGGACGTTGGCGAGGTGGTCCTTCGTACCGCCTGGCCACTCCACGTCGATGCTGGAGATGACCGGATCCTTGCCGACCCCGAAGGTCTGCACCAGGTCGCTCTGCGACGCGTAGCTCGAGCCGCTGCGGACCATGCTCCACTGCTTGCCCGACGCACTCGTCACTCGCACTACCGCACCGATGCCGTCGCGGTTGGATTTCACGCCTCGCGTGCGAACAGCAATCCAGCTGTTGGCGTTGCCGCCGTCATTGCGGAACAGGTATGCGGGACCATGATTGGTCGTCAGGAGTACGTCGAGGTCGCCGTCGTGATCGTAGTCCGCGTACGCGGCGCCTCGCGCGACGATGGGCCGAACGAAGGCACTACCCACGGCGGGCGTGGCGTTCTCGAACCGCTTCTGCCCGGCATTGCGAAAGAGCAGGGGGGATTCCTTGTACTGGATGCGCGGCTGGACGCGACCGATCTCTTCTTCGATGTGTCCGTTCGCGGCCAGGATGTCGGGCAGGCCGTCGAGGTCGTAGTCGAAGAAGAAGACGCCGAAGGCCAGTGACAGCAGGCTGGCGCGGCCCACCGTGGACTTGGGCGCTTCGTCCACGAACAGCCCGGTTCCTTCGTTGTGGTACAGGCCGAGCATCTGGTTCGAGAAGTTGCCGACGAGCAAATGCGGCCGGCCGGACCTGTCGTAGTCGGCGGAATCGGCGCCCATCGCGCCGCGCGCAACACCGTCCTCACTGAACGCAACGCCCGCACCCATGCCCGCTTCGGCAAACGTACCGTTCTTGTTGTTGCGATACAGCTTGTTGGGCTGCGTGTCGTTGGCCACGAAGAGATCCGGCCATCCGTCCATGTTGTAATCGAACACCGTCACGCCAAGCGACTTGCTGGTCGGGTCGTCGATGCCGGCCTTCTTGCCGACGTCTTCGAATCTGCCTGCACCGAGGTTGTGGAACAGCCGCGACGCGGTGCCCTTGTAGGACTCCGGTGTGCAGTACGACTTGCTGACGCCGTCCAGCGAACACCAGAGGTCAGTCCTCGCCGTCCACTGGACGTAGTTGGCCACGAACAGATCGAGCTTGCCGTCCTTGTCGTAGTCGAGCCAGGCCGCGCTCGTTCCAAAGCTGGCGTTGGCGATGCCCGACGATTTCGTCACATCCCGGAATTTGCCGTTTCCCTCGTTGTGGAACAGACGGTCGCCTTCGAGGGCTGTGACATACAGATCCTGGCGGCCGTCATTGTCGTAGTCGCCCGCCGCCGCGCCGATGCCGTACATCTCGACATCGAGCCCGCTTGCAGCGGTGATGTCCGTGAACGCGCCCGTACCGGTGTTGCGATACAACGCGCTGAGCGACCGTTTGCCGCGGGGGGTCCAATCCTTGCTGTTCACCAGGAAGAGATCGGGCCAGCCATCGCCGTCGGCGTCGAAGAAAGCCGCACCAGAGCCGAGCGTTTCCGGAAGGTACTTCTTGCCGGCGCGCCCGCTGTTGTGCGTGAACCTGATGCCCGCGGCGGTGGTGACGTCGGTGAACGTCACGCCGCGCGGTGGTTGCGCGACGATGGCGACGCCCGCGACGGCAAGCGCGATAAACGTGGCGGTGGCAGTGACGGTTGTGCCGGTTGTGACAGTCGAACGGTTCATGGCGATTCCGGAGCTTAGATGCGTTTCGAAAGTGACGACGGGTCTCAAGTCAGTCCAAAGGCCCGAGGCGACGCCGGCCTTCGAACCAGCGTTTATCGCGGCGGACATGCGGAACGCGATTCAGTTGTTCGCACGGGCGGCGCCGAGAATCACCCCTTCGTGCTCGTGAATCTGCTGGCGCTCGTTGTTGTCTTCCGGGCTGATCATGCGTCTGGTGCCGGTGATGGCCTGCGACGCCTCCTCCGCCTTGAACCGCACGAACAGCTGCTCTTCCCGCGATGCCAGTTCGTCGTTCCCCAGGCCGCGGTAACACAGCATCGCCGTGTAGTGCATCTGCAGGTCTTCGGGATCGACCAGCGCCACGCGTTCGAGGTAGGCCAGAGCCTCCGCATACTGCCGCTCGAGGAACAGGATGCGCGCGATCTGGTTCAGCACGACGCGGTCACGTGGATACTTCTCCGACGCCACCTTCAACGATGCGAGCGCGGCAGTGTAATCGCCGTCCGCCTTCTCGATCATCGCCCGGAAAAAATAGATGCGCCCGAGCGACGCGTCGCGTTTCAGCGCCTCGGCAATGTACGGTTTGGCCGCCTCGGTTTCACCCTCCTGAATGAGCGCCCGCGCAACGTTCAGCCAGCCGTCGGCGTACTCGGGCTCCGCCACAGTCACCTGCTTGAACGCATACTCCGCCGCTTTGATGTCGCCCTGGAGCAGCAGACCAATGCCCCAGTCGTTCCAGCGTTCGCGGTCCGCTTTCTGCACGACCGGCAGCCACGCTGTCGCTTGCCCGGCGTCCGCCAGTGGCACGATCTGCCCTGGCCTGGGCGAGGACGATGATCGGCAGGTCCGGAATCCGGTCCTTGATCTGTCCTGACACGTTCCGTGGAATGTTCGCCGCATCGAACGAGTACTTCAGGTCGTTGTGCGCCTTCCCGATGGCCGAGGGATCCTGCCCGGGCTCGGGCTCGCCTGCATAGGCGAACTGCGTGTAGTAGTGCGCGAACTTCCGGTAATTCAGCTTCGCGGTGAAGGTGATGGGGCCGCGTGCGTCGCTCGGGATCTTCACGCGATAATGCGCCACGTCGGCGGCACCAGGCGGAATGAGGCGGACGTACAGCACGCTGCGCGCCTGCCACGCGTTCCGCTTGTTGATCGGATTCCCGTTGGCGTCCAGCTGATACGACTTGTAGAAGTGGGCGCCTGCCTCCACAGGTCCGCGCCCCTCATCGGCCACCTGTCCGCTCCAGTAGACGACCTTGCCGTCGGCGTCGCGCCCTTCCAGTTCCAGCCAGATGTCGAACGCGTCGACGGTGCCGCCCGGGAAGAAGTGCCCGATGCGACGCGTGCGCACGACAACATCGACGCGCGCGGTGGAGCCGGGCACGCAGCGTCGGCTGCGCCTTGTCGATCGGCGCGGCCACCTGACCCGACATCGCGGATCGTCACCTGCTGTTGCTGCTCGGCCTCTTCGCCGACGGCAAATCCCGACATCGCCTGCGGCGCCTCACCGACGCGTCGCACCATGCGCGTGCCCTCGGTCTTCTCGTCGATCGGCGATACCGAGAAGATGTCCACGCTGATGAAGCCGGACTTCAGGAACTTCTCCGTCTCGGCCAGCTGCGTCCTGGTCGCGATTGACGAACGGCACGGCGGTGTTCGCCGCGGCGAAGCGGTGCGAGTGAACGGTCCCGTCCGCGTGACGCCCCGGGTCCGCTCGATTTGGTCGGCGTCATATGGCAGTCGACGCAGGTCTGACCCTTGGGCGGGTAGTAGAACGATCGCGCGCCTTCGCCGAATCCGCTTGCCTGCCAGTTGTCGTAGTCGTTGAAACCGCGGAACCAGCGGTAGTCGTTCACCGGCACGTCGAGATGCACCTTGTGGCACGACGAGCAGTAGGCCGACTGGTCCTGGCGCATGAACGGCTTCATGAACGAGCGGCGATGCGGCTCCGGGTTCAGATAGGTGAGGAATCGATCGAGCTGGCGCATGTACGGGTTCTTGCTGGTCGCCAGTTCATGGAGCGGCGGATACTCGATCGTGAAACCGCCATTCCCCATCGTTCCTTCGACGTGGGTGATCGAGTGACACGAGGTGCAGGCCAGGCCCGCCTGCGCTTCCGGGGTGTCGATCTGGTCCTTGATCGGCTTCTCGAACCGGCCGTTGAAGAACACCGCGTGATCGTGGCACCCGGCGCACCACTTGCTTGGCTGCGTGCCTCCCACCGATCTGCATGTACTCGATCGATTTCCGGTAGAACTGATTGTTGAACGACGCGAAGTGGTGCATCGAGCTCTTCCACTGCTCGTAGACATCCTTGTGGCACTCGCCGCACACCTCCGAGTCGGTGAAGAAGTTGGCGGGAATGATCCCACCGACGTTGGTCTTCGCAGACGAGGGAAAGAATGGCGACGAGGGTCCACCGCCTTCGTGGGCTGCGGTCAGCGGCGGGACCGACGGGTTCACGATGCGGTCGTGCGGGTTGGGGTGCGAACGTGTCCAGAGCGCTGCGGACACCGGCAGGACCACCAGAAACACCGCAGCCGCCTGAAGCGCGGCGGAGAATCGCCATGCTGCGACGCCGCCGCGGAGGCGTTGTCGCCAGGCGAACGCGACGATTGCCAGGACGCCAAGGATCGACGCCGCGATGTGCGCCTGCAGCGCCCAGCGCAGCTCCATCACGTTGCCCTTGACCGTCAGGTAGGCGCCCAGGCCAAGAGCGACGGCCAGCGCGAGCGCTGCGAGACGGATCGGCAGACGCTGGCGCAGGTCGGCGTCGCGCGCCAGGCAGCGCGAGCCCTGTGACGCAGAACATCAGGCCGATCACCAGATGGGCGAGCACGTTGCCCATGTAGAAGATGGTCGGCGAGGCGAACGCCCAGATATAGCCGGCGTTCAGCACCAACAGCAGCAGCGAGACCGCAGTGACGGTCTTGAGTCTCATGAAATAGTCCGGAACGGTTCAGCGTCAGCACGACGCCAGCGCCGAGCGATCGTACGGGCCGCCAGCCGATGCGCCAATAGTACGAACAGGTTAGGCCCACTCCGGAACGTGCGACGAACCCTCGCCTGAACCATCGTCGTCGATCACTGCGTCATATTCGGGTGCCCGTTGGGCTGACAACGCGCATCCACGCGGGTGGCATCGAGGCGGAGCGACCGACAATTCCGTTGCCCCGCTTATTGCAATTCTTCGACAAGAGAACGGTGACTGATCCACAGGCCCGTAGTACGCTTGGAAGATGCGATTGACGCCAATCGCGACGCCTGACGCCCCCTTCTCGACCGGCAGCACTCACCCGCGCCTCACTCGTCGAGCTTCACGTCGGGCCAGAAAGGATTCGAGGTGAAATTCGCTCTGCCGGCAGCATTGCTGCTGCTGGCCTCGGTGGCGGTGGTACCAGCCCGCGCTCAGGAGCCCGCGCCTTCCGGCAGCTCGTCACGTTCTGGCAGCTCGTCGCGCGGATCGTCGAGCCTGCAGCCGATGTCGCCTTTCCTCGGTGGCGTTCCCACCGGCACTGCGACCGCCCAGGCGATCCCGCTGACCGTGCTCGACGCCATCGCCCGCGCCCTCGAGCACAATCTCGGACTGCTGAATGCGCAGGAGAGCCTCGGTCGCGCAGAGGGCTCTCGCTGGATTGCACTGGCCGATCTGCTGCCCAACGTCAGTGGGCGCGTTGCCGAGAATCGGCAGAAGGTGAACCTTGCGGCGTTCGGCTTTCCACTACCGCCGGGCGTGCCCACGCTGGTCGGCCCATTCAACGTGTTCGACGCCCGCGTGTATCTCTCGCAGCCGATCTTCGACCTGCGCGCCATCAATGCCGCCCGCGCGGAAGACCACAACATCGCCGCGGCGAAGCTCAACGTCAAGAGCGCGCGCGACCTCGTGGTGCTCGTCGCCGCGAATCTCTACCTGCAGTCGCTCGCCGCGGCAGTCACGCGTCGAGTCCGCGCAGGCGCAACTGCAGACCGCGCAGACGATTTTCGAGCAGGCGACGCACTTGAAGGAGAGCGGGATGGTCGCCGGGATCGAGGTGCTGCGCGCCGAGGTCCAGCTCGGCTCCGATCGGCAGCGCTACACGGCGGCGCAGAACGAGTTCGAGAAATCCAAGCTGCAGCTGGCACGTGTCATCGGCCTTCCCGCGGGGCAGGCGTTCACGCTCAGCGATGAACTCCCGTTCGTGCCGTTTCCCGAGATGACGCTCGAGGAGGCGCTTGCCCGCGCTTACGCCTCGCGCCCCGATTACCTCGCGGCGCAGGAGCGTCTGAAGGCCGCCGAGTCCGACCGCAGCGCGGCCTCCGGCGAATGGCTCCCGTCGGTGCGCGTCACGGCGGATTACGGCCGGATCGGGCTCGCCCCGGCCGACTCGGAAGCCACCTACTCGCTCGGCGGCACGGTCAACATCCCCATCTTCAACGGCGGCCGGACCAAAGGCCGGATCATTCAGGCCGAAGCGGATCTGCGGATGCGACGGTCGGAAGTCGAAGATCTCAAGTCCGGCATCGACTTCGACGTGCGGTCCGCGTTCTTCGATCTCAAGGCCAGCAGCGAGCAGCTCCAGGTGGCGACCAGGTCACGGGATCTGGCAGGGCAGCAGCTCACCCAGGCTCGCGATCGCTTTGCGGCAGGCGTGGCCAGCAACATCGAGATCGTGCAGGCGCAGGAAGCGGTCGCCGCATCCAGCGAGCAGTACATCGGGGCCCTCTACAGCTACAACGTCGCGAAGGCGCTTCTGGCCCGCGACCTTGGCGTTGCCGAGGAACTTGCCCGCCAGTTTCTCGGAGGCGTTCGTTAATGGCCGATGCGATCCAGACACCATCGTTCACCAGTTCCGGGCGCTTTCGCGCCATCCTCGGCGTCGCCGTTCTGCTCATCATTGCGGCCGCCATCTGGTGGGTGATGAGCCAGGGACATGAATCGACCGACGATGCCCAGGTCGATGCGCGGTTGACGCAGATTGCGCCGCGTATCGGTGGAACCGTCCTGCGCGTCGCCGTGGACGACAACCAGGTCGTGGACGCCGGCACCGTGCTGGTCGAGATGGATCCGCGCGACTACCAGGTCGCGGTGGACAAAGCGAAGGCCGAGCTGGCCGATGCCGAAGCCACCGCCGTCGCCGCTCAGAGCAATGTGCCGATCACCTCGACGGCCACCCAGAGCGGCGTCAGCACGGCCCAGAGCAGCGTGGAACAGGCGCAGAGCGTCATCGAAGGCGCCGGCAAGGAAATAGAGGTGGCTCGTGCGAGGCTGACCGCGGCGCAGTCACGCCTGCGCGAAGCCGAGGCCAATGCGACGCGCAGCCGCCGCGACGTCGAGCGGTTGAAGGGTCTGCTCGCCCAGGACGAGGTGTCGCAGCAGCAGTACGACACCGCCGTAGCCGCGGCCGATGCGCAGGCGGCCGCCACCGACACGGCGCGGGCGCAGATCGCCGAGGCCGAGGCCGCCATCCGCATGGCCGAAAGCCGCCAGGTGCAGGCGCAGGCGGGCGAACAGCAGGCGCGGGCGGCGCTGCGCAACGCGCAGACCGGTCCGGAGCAGGTCACGGCGATGCGCGCACGAGCGTCGTCCGCGCAGGCTCGCGTCGAGCAGGCCAAGGCGACGCTTGCCCAGGCCGAGCTGAATCTGCAGTACGCGGTCATCAAGGCGCCGGCGCGCGGCATCGTCTCGAAGAAGAACGTGAATCCCGGCCAGGTCGTGCAGGCCGGGCAGTCGCTGCTGTCGCTCGTGCACATCGACGATGTCTGGATTACCGCGAACTTCAAGGAGACGCAGCTGACCGACATCCGCCCCGGCCAGCGCGTGGTCATCGAGGTGGACGCGTACGGAGGCAGGGAATTCCAGGGCAAGGTGGACAGCATTGCTGCGGCGACGGGCGCCAGGTTCAGCCTGCTGCCACCCGAGAACGCGACCGGAAACTTCGTGAAGGTGGTGCAGCGCGTCCCGGTGAAGATCGTGCTCGAGCCGGGTCAGGATCCCGAACACCTGCTTCGTCCGGGCATGTCGGTGACGCCGACGGTCTACACGCGCTGACGGGGCGGTGCTTCGAGGATAGCGATCATGGCTGAACGTCAGATAAATCCCTGGCTGATCGCCGTTTCGGTGATGTTCGCCACCTTCATGGAGGTGCTCGACACGACCGTCGTGAACGTGTCGCTGCCGCACATCGCCGGGAGCCTGTCGGCGTCGATCGACGAGGCGACGTGGGCGCTGACCTCGTACCTGGTCGCCAACGCCATCATCCTGCCGATGACCGGCTGGCTGGCGAGCACCTTTGGACGCAAGCGGCTGATCATGGCGGCGGTGATCGGATTCACCAGCGCGTCGTTCCTGTGCGGGCTCGCGCCGAACCTCGCGTCGCTGATCGTGTTCCGCATTATCCAGGGCGCGACCGGCGGCGTGATGCAGCCGCTCTCCCAGGCAGTGCTGCTCGAGGCGTTTCCGCCCGAAGGATCGCGGCAAGGCGATGGGCTTCTGGGGTCTGGGCATCGTCGTCGCGCCGATTCTCGGCCCGGTGCTCGGCGGCTGGCTGACGGATACCTACAGCTGGCGCTGGGTGTTCTACATCAACATCCCGGTCGGGATCGCCTCGCTGGTCATGACGCAGCTCTACATCTTCGATCCGCCGTACCTTCGCGCCAGCAGCGGTCGCTCGATCGATTACTGGGGCATCGGCATGCTGGCGGTCGGCATCGGCGCACTCCAGTACGTGCTGGACAAGGGACAGCAGGACGACTGGTTCGAGTCGAACATCATCGTCGTGCTCGGGATCATCAGCGCGGTCTGCCTCGATCGCGCTGATCGTGCATGAGCTGACCGCCGATGAGCCGATCGTCGATCTTCGCGTGTTCAAGGTGCGCAGTTACGCGGTCGGCGTGTTCCTGATGACGATCGTCGGCTTCGTGATGTACGGCAGCATGGTCCTGCTGCCCGATCATGATGCAGACGCTGCTCGGCTATCCGCCGCTGCAGGCCGGCATTGCGCTGGCGCCACGCGGCCTCGGGTCGTTCATCATGATGCCGTTGACGGGCATGATGGTGGGTCGATTCGACGCCCGTAAGCTGCTCACCATCGGGCCTGTTCGTGGGCGGCCTGACAATGATCTGGCTGTCGCGCCTGAACCTGAGCGCGGGCTACTGGGACTTCTTCTGGCCGCAGGTCATCCAGGGCATGGCGATGTCAATGCTGTTCGTGCCATTGACCACCATCGCGATGGACGCGATTCCGCGCGAGAAGATGGGCTACGCAACCAGCCTCTTCAGCCTGATGCGCAACATCGGCGGGAGCATCGGCATTGCCGTGACCAGCACGATGCTGTCGCGTCACACGCAGCAGACCACGTCGTTGTACGGCGCCAACGTCACGGCCATGGACGCAACGACGCAGTCGCTGTTCCTGCAGATGCGTGGGGCCTTCATGGCCGCTGGTTCGGACATCGTCACCGCGACCGACCGCGCCTATGCCGCGCTGTTCGGCATGGTGCAGCGGCAGGCGTCGATCGTCTCCTTCGTCGGGCTGTTTCAGCTGCTCGGGAATCGTCTTCATCACGGTGATCCCGCTGGTGCTGCTGATGAAGCGGCCGCGGGCGGGTCGCGGAGGCGCCGCCGCGGCGCACTGAGGCGAAAGGCGCCGTGCCGCGGGCGCCGCGTCCTCACCCCTCCCGTTGTTCGATAGCGGCGTGCTCCTGCACGACCTGTTCGCCGAGGCGCTCTCTCAGCCAGATGCGTTCAACCGCGGGATACGCGGCGGCGATCGGTAGCGCGATCAGGGCACCGACCACGCCGGCCAGCTCGGCCCCGACGGCGAACGCGAGCACCACCGCGACATTCGAGAGCTTGAGACGATCGCCGTAGACCCATGGCGCGATCAGGTAGTTCTCGATCGTGTGATAGGCCACGTACAACAGGCCGACGATGGCCGCCACCGCCGGGGACACCGCGAACGCAAGGACGACGGCGGGCACCGCGGAGGAGATGAATCCGACGACCGGTACGAAGTCGCCGAGCCCGGCCAGCAGGGCCAGCAGCAGCGCCGCAGGAACGTGGAGCAGCGTCAACGAGATCAGCGCGAACACGGTGGCAAAGACCGAGGTGGCGACATTGCCGGCGACGTAGCCGAAGATGACGCGCTGCGATTCGACGGCGGTCTGCGCCACTTTTGCGCGCCGCGATCGCGGAACGAAGGCGAGCAGCCAGTGGTAGGTCTTCCGGCCTTCGATGAGCAGATACAGCATCAGGATGAAGGCCAGCGCAAAGACGAGCACCGCGCTGCCGGCGGCCCTCGTCACCCGTAGCGTCAGTGGTCCGATATAGGACTGCGCCAGGTCTGCGGGATCCTCCGCGCCCACCGCGTCACGGACGAAGGCGGGAACGTGTTGCGCCAGCCCCTGCTCTGCGGCCACCATCCGCGTCGCCACGAGCCGTCCCTGCGAGGGGAGCGACTCCGCGGCGAAGAACAGGAACAGCGTGACGGACGCGAGCAGGCTGAAGGCGACGAGGGTTGCAGCGCCCCACCGCGGCAGACCGCGACGTTCGACGCGGCGCACGACCGGGTCGAGCGCGACCGCAATCAGCACGGCCAGCGTGAGCAGCAGGAACAGTTGCGACGTCCGCAGCCACACCCAGACCAGCGCGGCGGCAGCGAGAACCTTGAAGAGGGTTCGCCACGGCAATTCGACGACGACCGATTGCGCGTCGGGCTGTGGCATGTGCGCTGCAGCCTGGTGACGCATGGGTCGTGCCGATGTCGTTGAGCGGCCGCTGGTGTCGGGCGTCGGCATCTCTCACCCTGATCGACAGGTGTATCCGGCTCTGGCGTTCACCAAGCTGGACCTCGCGCGGTACTACGAACGGATCGCCGGGTGGATGTTGCCGCACGTGGCCGGCCGGCCGCTCACGCTCGGTGCGCTGCCCCGACGGCGCTCCCGCCGACCCGGCGTCGGAGGGCGGATGCTTCTACATGAAGCACAGCAAGCTGTGGGCGCCTCCGGCGCTGCGCCGCGTCCGCATTCGCGAGAAGACCAAGATCGGCGAGTACCTCGTCGCCGATTCAGCGGCCGCGCTCGTCAGCCTCGTGCAGATGGGCGTGCTCGAGATTCACACCTGGAATGCAACCTGCGCTCGACTCGAGCAGCCGGACCGCATCGTCATCGATCTCGACCCCGGAGCGGGCGTCGGCTGGCCAGCCGTGATCGAGGCGGCGCGGCTGGTCCGCGATCTGCTCGCCATCATGGAGTTGCGATGCTTCGTGAAGACGACCGGAGGTCGAGGCCTGCACATCGTCGTACCGATCGTCCCGCGCGAAGACTGGAGCGAGTGCCTGGCCTTTGCGCGTGCGCTGGGCGACGTGCTGGTGCGGCGCGATCCATCGCGCTTCACGACCAACTTCGCGAAGGCCGGACGGGAACACCAGTTGCTCGTGGACTACTTGCGTAACAACCGAACGAACACCTCGGTGGCTGCGTACTCGACGCGCGCGCGGGCCGGAGCGCCGGTGTCGGTGCCCCTGGCGTGGTCCGAACTGTCGGCCTCACGACCCCCAGAGAGGCACACCGTGAAAACGGTTTCGACACGGCTGGCACGCCTCGCCGCCGACCCGTGGCGGGAGTACTGGAGCGTCACGCAACACCTGCCGCGTGCGGCCGTGACCGCGTTGGAACGGATGTAAACTGCGAGCGTGAAAGTTGTGAACGGGACCCCCGAAGCGCAGACCTGTGAAGGCGTTCGCAGAAAGGGTCCTTGTGACGGCACGCCGGCGCGGACCCCTGAGCCGGGTCGACCTGAAGGCCGGCAGCTGCGCCCGCCCTCGAAACGCCTCGCACACCAGCTGATTGCCAGTGCGTTGGCGGTGTCGAGCGGCATCGCCATGATCGCCGAACGCTCAGTTGCGGTGCATGCACAAGCTACCGCTGCGTCACCTTCCTCCCCTGCACCTGCGACCGCAACACCGGCACCTGGAGAGCCGCTTCCATCAACCCTGGACAGCCGGCCGTCGTTTGCCGAGTGGCTCGAGGGCGTTCGCGCCGAGGCTGTGGCTCGCGGGATCCGGAAGGAGGTCGCGGATCAGGCGCTCGCGAACATCGACGAGCCGCTGCCCGTCGTGATCGAGCGCGATCGAACCCAGGCGGAGACGGTCCTTTCGATCGAAACCTATCTGAACCGGCAGATCACATCGCGGAGAATTCGCACAGGCCGCGAGATGATGGCCCGGCACAAGGCCACGCTGGACACGGTGGCCGCGACGTACGGCGTCCCCACGCGCATCATTGGCGGCATCTGGGGCATGGAATCGAACTTCGGGAGCTTCAGCGGCGTGCGCCCGACGATTGCCGCTCTGGCGACGCTCGCCTGGGATCCGCGGCGCGGCCCCTACTTCCGACGCGAGCTGTTCAACGCGCTGGAGATCCTCAACCGCGGCGACATCGAGCTGCCTCGCCTGAAAGGCTCGTGGGCGGGCGCCATGGGGCAGCCGCAGTTCATGCCTTCCAGCTACCTGGAGTTCGCGGAGGACTTCGATGGCGACGGCAGGCGTGATATCTGGACGACTCCCGGCGATGTGTTCGCGTCCATCGCCAATTACCTGAAGGGGCATGGCTGGCAGCCGGGCCAGACGTGGGGACGTGAGGTCAGCGTCTCACCGGCAGCGGCGACGCGCATCGCGGGACAGGTAGCCCGACGCACTGGCACCTGCCAGGCGACGCGAGACATGACCGTCGCGCTTCCGCTGGCTGAATGGCAGCGGCTCGGCGTCCGCGCTCTCGGCGGCGGCACGCTGCCGAACGCGACCGTGTCCGGTGCCCTGGTGTCGGGCAGCACGCGGCACTTTCTCGTATACGAAAACTACGACGCCCTGCTCCAGTACAACTGCGCGCATGCCTATGCGCTGAGCGTCGCGTTGCTCGGCGACCGGCTCGCTGCCCCACCGAGCACCACGGCGCCAGCAAAGTCTCGGACGAAGCCGCACCCGCCAAAACCGCCAGCCGCGCACCGCTGACGATCGCAGTAAATGGCCACCGAAGGGGTAGCGGTGCCCTGATGCTGGCGTGACGATTGCGTGGGTCTACCCCGGGGTCAGCCCCCACCGACCGTACGCGGAAACTGCTCACTGGCGGTTCAGAAGCGCTGGAATAAAATCGACAGATGGCATCGCTGCAACTCGACGATCGGGGCCTGATCACGACGTGCCCGCATTGCGGACAGAAGAACCGCATCGCCTTCGAAAAGCTGGGACAGACCTCCCGTTGCGGACATTGCAAGGAACCGATACAGGCAGGCGAGGCACCGCTCGAGGTCAGCAGCACTGCCGACTTCGACCAGCTGGTGGCCCATTCCGCGGTACCCGTGGTGGTGGACTACTGGGCACCCTGGTGCGGCCCGTGCCGAATGGTTGCGCCGGAACTCGAGAAGGTGTCTCGCCGCTCCGACGGCAAGTTCATCGTCGTCAAGGTGAATACCGACGCGCTCACTGACCTCGGGGCGCGCCACGCGATCCGGTCCATTCCGACGCTCGCGATCTTTTCAGGTGGACGCGAAGTGACACGCACGGCGGGTGCACGACCGGCGGCCGACATCGAGGCGTTCATTGCGCAGGCCAGCCGGTGAGCGTTCGAGCTGTCAGCGTCAGAGCGTTCGAGCCTGTCAGCGTCGAGAGCGTTCGAGCCGGTCAGCGTCACGGCGGCGCATGGCGTTGGGCCGCGGCCAGTAGTACCCGCGTCAGCCAGCGGCTCAACCCATCCAGCCCTGGAAACAGCACCCGCTCGTTGATGTTCAACTGATCGAGCTTGTCGCGCACCTCCCATTTGAGCGACGACGGGATGATGATTCGGCGCGCGAGGTTGGGCGCGCTCTTCAGCCAGTGATCGATCCGCGCGGACGGATCCGGCATCAGCGAAAACAGCGCGAACTGATTCGTGATGCGCGGGTCCAATGAGGGCGGCTCCATGAACAGCACGAACGGCCGTCGCGCCTGGCGATCGAAATCCGACAGGCTGCGGAACGCACCCAGCATCTCCACAGTGGCCGTGTCCGACCCCTCCCGCTGAAGGAGGCGGCGTAGTTTCGGCGGCAGCGTCCGATTCGCCTGGACGAAGTTCACTGCCCAGACCGACGAGTCCTCCGCCATGCGGTCGAGGTTAGCGGTTGCGAAATGAAGCGCGACAAACGGTGAATAGGTCCAGTCGAGCAGACGTGTGGGCAACCCGCGATGCTGGGCGAGCGCAAGCCAGTGCCAGATGCTGCGCTCGCCAACCTCGCTGTGGGCGTACTTGCGGAAGTTGCGGAGCAGGTGCTGCTCGAGGGCGGCGACGTCGCGGCCGGCAGCGAGCCGCACCAGCCCGCTCGACAGATCGTCGCTCGGCCCGCACTGACCTCGAAACGCGAACGGCGACCTGAAGCGACCAATCGAGTCGTTCCACGCGTCCGCGAACAGCAGTTCGACCAGCTCGAGCCAGCTCGCGGCGTGGTGATTGGCGCGCAACGCCGACGTACGTCGCGACGGCATGCGCCTCAGAAGCGGTCGGCGGACCGCCGCGCCGCGAACAGCCCGATTCCGACCAGCGCGGCCAGGCCGACACCGATTGCGGCGCGACTCGGCCCAACCGGCGGCGGGACGTACGCAAGCCCGTGCTCGTCGGCGACAGCCGGCTGGTGCACATATCGACCTCGCCGCGGCACCACGTCGTCGAAGCACCGGGCGAGGTGATGCAGCGCGTGACGCATCTCTGCGCCGCGAAGCGGATGTCCGTGGCCAGTCGCCGCCACTTCCGGCTCGAGAGCGGCGAGCGCTTCGACGGATTGACGGGCTGCCCGCCAATCCGGGGTGTAGTACGCCGGTGGGCGCCAGACGAGCTCCCGCTGCATCAGGACGTTCGAGATCGATTCCTGCCGCGTGGTCACGAACGCGTCCCCCGCGATCAGCGTGCGATCGCCCTCGTGAAACAGCGATACGTGCCCGGCCGTGTGTCCGGGTGTATGGATCCACCGCCATCCGGGCAGTGTGGGCACTCCGCCGTCGGCCGGCAGCATCTGAACCCTGGAGCCCAGGTTGATCGGTCCGCGCGGAAACAGCGGTGACAGCCATGGCCACAGACCGCCGCCCACCGCAGGGTCGGGCGGCGCGTAGCTGGAGCGGCCCGTGAGGTAGGGCATTTCCAGCGGGTGTGCGTAGACGGGAACGCCCCATTCCAGAGCCAGATCCGGCAGCGCTCCCACGTGATCGAAGTGACCGTGCGTCAAGATGATCGCTGACGGGGGAGTGTCTCCGAAGATCGCCTCGGCGGCCGATCGGATCGCGCCAGTGTAGCCCGGCAGTCCGGCATCGACGAGCGTCCACCCGCCCGCCTCGTCCGAGACGAAATACACGTTGACCATCATCGTCAGCAGTCGATGGACATTCGGCGCGCACAGTTCCGGTTTCATCCAGTTGCCTCCGCCTGCACCGCGAGCAACCGATGTGCCGCGCTATGATCCCGATGTGGATGCGACTGGTGTGTACTCGCTGAACGTGCACGCGTCGTACGCGTGCCGGCATTCAGGTGCCTGCTGCACTGCCGGCTGGAGCATCCCGGTCGAAGCACATGCGCGGACGCTGCTCGGCACGACCTGGCTCATACCTGACTCGGATGGCGGCTGCCCGCAGTTCGATCGCCCGTCGGGGTTGTGCCGCGTGCACCGCGATCATGGCGAGCGGATGCTCCCCGAGTCCTGCCATCACTTCCCGCGCCGCGCGCTGGTGGACCCGCGCGGCACATTTGTCACGCTCTCCCACTTCTGTCCCACCGCCGCGTCACTGCTCCTCGAACATGAAGGCCCGCTCGAGATCGTCGCCGACCCGCCAGGATTTCCCAGGACACGTGCGTACGAGGGGCTCGATGCGACCAGCGAATGGCATCCCCTGCTTCGACCGACTGTGCTCTTCGATTACGAGAGCTTCGACTTGTGGGAACGCTACCTCGTGGCGACCCTCGGCTCCTCGGAGGCCGACGTGACCACGACGCTGAGGCGGATCGCGGCAACGGGCCACCGTCTCCGGCCCTGGACGGCGGAAGATGCACCAATGGTCGAGTGGACAAGCCGCGTCCTGACTGCCGACCACTCCGGCGGACACAGCGTGGAACCGATCGGCAAAGACCAGCAGGCTCGAGGGCCATTCGTCGATCTGGAGACCGCGGGAGCCATGTACGAACGCTTCCTGGGTTCTGATGCCTATCTCCGCGCATGTGCAACCGTGCCGGACGGCCTCATACCACCAGTGTTGCCGCACCGACTCGCGGAACGCGACGAGCGGTGGGTTGCACCGGCGTGGAACAGTCATGCCAGGCACGTGCTGCGTTATCTCGCGACGAAGGCATTCGCGTCGTGGACTGCGTACCAATCGCGCGGAGTCCGTACGCAGATCGCGGAATTGTTCATGACTGCCGCGGTGCTTCGCGTCGAGTGCGTCAGGGCGTCTGCGCGCGCGCATCACGCCCTCGATTCCACCACCCTGCTCGAAGCTATCCGCGCTTCGGACTGGCTGCTCGTCCACCTCGCCGATCGGGACAAACTGATGGCGTGGCTTGGAGAGGCAGAGACAGAGACAGAGACAGACAGAGACAGAGATAGAGATAAAGGCAGAGGCATGATGTTGGCGAGTTCCCGACGAGCGGGTGTTTCACGTCGGCTCTCCACGCTCGCGGCGGTGCTCGCCGTGGTCATAGTCGCAGGCGCGCCGTCGCAGCTGCATTCGCAACAATCGCCGACCTCGCGCCTATCCGCATCGTCCTTTCCACTCGAGGAAGCGACTATCGCCGACCTGCAGCTGCGAATGTCGAGCGGCGCGACCTCATCCCGGGCCATCGTTGAACAGTACCTGGCGCGAATCGATGCTCTCGATCGGCAAGGTCCGGAAGTGAAAAGCATCATCGAACTCAATCCCGAGGCGCTGGGGATTGCCGACCGTCTGGACGCCGAACGGAAGGCTGGACGCATTCGAGGACCGCTGCACGGGATTCCGGTCGTCATCAAGGACAACATCGCCAGCGGGGATCGGATGCTCACGACTGCCGGCTCTCGCGCGTTGGCCACTGCACCTGCGCCGCGCGATGCGTTCATCGTGCAACGTCTGCGCGACGCCGGCGCCGTGCTGCTGGCTAAGACCAACCTGAGCGAGTGGGCAAACTTCCGGTCGACGCACTCATCCAGCGGGTGGAGCGCGCGTGGAGGGCAGACCCGCAACCCCTACGCGCTGGACCGCAACCCGTCGGGCTCCAGTTCAGGCACCGCCGCCGCCGTGGCGTCGAACTTCGCGGCCGTTGGCGTGGGGACGGAAACCGACGGATCGATCGTGTCGCCGTCCAACGTCAACGGCCTCGTCGGCATCAAGCCCACCCTGGGCCTGATCAGCCGCACCGGCATCGTTCCGATCGCGCACAGCCAGGACACGGCCGGACCGATGGCGCGAACCGTTGCTGACGCGGCGACCCTGCTCGGCGTGCTCGCAGCAGTCGACCCGGCCGACCCACCGACTGCCGCCCGTGCACGACGACAAAGCGACTACAGCCGTGCGCTGGATCCGAATGGCCTCCGAGGGGCGCGCATCGGTGTGGTACGCGATCGGCTTTTCGGCGCCAACGCGGCGGCCGACACGCTCGCGAATGCGGCGATTGAGACGATGAAGCAGAACGGCGCGGTCATCGTGGATCCTGCCAACATCGCCACGCTCGGACAGTTCGACGACAGCGAGTTCGAGGTCTTGCTCTACGAATTCAAGGCGGACGTGCCCCGTTTTTTCGAGTGGTGGGGTCCCGGGGCGCCGTTACGGTCGGTTCGCGACATCATCACGTTCAACAACGCGCATGCGGCCGAGGAACTTCGCTACTTCGGACAGGAGATCATGCTGCAGGCGGATGCGAAGGGGCCGCTGACCGGCGCAACCTACAAGGCGGCTCTGGCGAAGAACCGCCGGCTCGCGGGCAGCGAAGGCATCGACGCGGTGATGACGAAATATCGGCTCGATGCGCTGGTTGCCCCCACCGGCGGACCTGCGTGGCTGATCGATCTCGTCAATGGTGACGGCGGAACGGCGTCAGTGCCCGGCCCCTCGACCGTGACCTCCGTCGCCGGCTACCCGCATGTCACCGTGCCGATGGGATTCGAGCACGGGCTTCCTCTTGGCGTGTCGTTCTTCGGCCGTGCCTGGAGCGAGGCAACGCTCATCAAGCTCGCGTACGCATACGAGCAGGCGACCCACCACCGGCGACCGCCGACATTCGCGCGCACGGCCCCGCTGACCGACTGACGGCGCAGCGGCGATCTACGGCGCGCTTTGCCAGACCGCCCGGCCCACGAAGAACGGGCCAAGCCGCTCGAGGTACAGCGATGTCTGCTGCGTCTTCCTCATCGTCTGCACGATGGCCGACAGCGGAAACAGGTCCTTGCCGATCAACCCGACGATGAAGTCGTTGTCGTTCGTGTCCAGTCCGTGGCACGCCAGGCGGACGTCATGCGCCAGGTCGCCAACGCCGAACGACATGCCGATCGTCCCGTGCTCGGCCAGGATGACGCGCTGTTCCTCGATCGGCAGATTCGAGAACTTGCCGCTCCTGCGCAGCGGATACCACACGGCCCACCGCCAGTCCCGATTGAGCACCGTCCGCCGTGGCCGATTCAGCAGCACGTCGTTGAGATCGGGCTCGTAGCCGAGCGAGTAGGTGCGGCCGAGCATCGTGTACTCAGGCTTCTGGGTGAGGGAGGCAAACGGCTCGACGTTGAGGATCCGCCGCACCGGCTCGACGAAGTCGTTCGGGTCCTGCGTCATCGTCAGCAGCGCCACGCCACGCGGATCGTTGACGTCCTCGTAGAGTACCCCCGCGATCCCGGCGCTCTCCAGCGCAGCGGCGAGCGGCTTCGCATCGTGGCAGTCGCCGAACGCCAGCAGTTGCATGAAGAGCCGGTCGTTCGAACGCTGCGGCTCGCCATTCCTGTTGCCGCCCCGTTCGGCCAGGTCCGGAGGCTCTGGTCCGCGGCGACGTTCGGGGGATGCGGGAGAATCAGCCATAGCGCCGAGTATAATCCGCGATTCACATGCCCAACTACTCCGTGCGGCGCGCCACACTGGCCGACACCGACATGCTCGTCCGCCACCGTCTGCGCATGTTCGAGGACATGGGCGTGATGTCGGCTCCCGACGCGGATCCCGAACGGCTCACCACTGCCTATCGACAGTGGCTGGCCGACGTGATGCCCGTCGATTCGTACGTCGCGTGGGTCGTCGAAGACCGGCTCGACGACGGCACGACCGCAATCGTCAGCGGCGGAGGGGCGACTCTCATCCCGTGGCCTCCGGGTCCGCGCTATCCAGGCACACGCCTCGCGTTCGTCTACAACGTCTACACCGAGCCCGACCACCGCGGCCGCGGTCTCGCCCGCCGCATCATGGATGCAATTCACGCCTTCTGCCGCAGTGAAGGGATTCGCTCCATCGCGCTCAATGCCAGCACCTTTGGCCAGCCGCTCTACGAGGCGATGGGTTACCACGTGACGCCGAGCCCGATGATGTTTTTGTCGCTGGACTGACCGCGGGGTATAATTCACCGGTTCTGGCCCCGCTGCGGGCCACCGGCCTGTGGCCAGACACCGGTTACCCACGACGGAGATTTCGCGAGCATGCCCTTCATCATCACCGACCCCTGTATCGAAACCAAGGACACCGCCTGCGTGGACGTGTGCCCTGTTGACTGTATTCATCCGCGGAAGGACGAGCCGGAATTCGCCGCGGCCGCGATGCTCTACATCCATCCGGAAGAGTGCATCGACTGCGGCGCCTGCGTGCCCGCGTGTCCCGTCGCCGCGATTTACGAGAGCATCGATTCCACACCGTCGCACCAGAAGGACCTGATCGAGGCCAACGCCATCTACCGGGTCGGCGACGCGGCATCAGTCGAGAAGGCTGAAGCACTGGTCAAACACCACGTCGAGACCCATGCCGGCCTGATGGCGATCCCGGCGGCCGAGCGCCAGGCCGCGCACGCGAAGTTCTAGCCCCCAGGGCTGCAGGTTTTGCGCGTCGACACCGCAGACCCCCGATCGCAGACTGGCAGGGCCTGCTTGCCAGTCTGCGTCTCAGTTCGCAGCCGTCACCGATTAGCCCTCGACGTGACGGTCTGCGCCGACTTCGTAACCTGAACATCATCGCCTTCCCGTGAAAATCGCCACCTGGAACGTCAACGGCATCCGCGCCCGGCAGGCGCAGCTTCAGGAATGGGCCGAGCGGGAGCGGCCAGACGTCATCTGCCTGCAGGAGATCAAGGCCTCGTCGGATCAGATTCCGGCGGCACTCTGCGAGATGGAGGGTTACTGGTGCTACTGGCACGGGGGCAAGGGCTACTCCGGCGTCGGCCTGCACATCAGCAAGACGTTCGCGCCCGATCGACCGACGATTTCCCATCCGGCTTTCGATTTCGAGAACCGCATCGTCGAGGCCGAGCTCCCCGGGGTCACGGTGGCGTCCATCTATGTCCCGAACGGCGGCAAGGACTTTCCAGCGAAGGTCCGCTTTCTCGAAGCCATGGACGCTCACGCCGCCGCATTGCAGTCGGCAGGCCGAACGGTGGTCCTGTGCGGCGATCTGAACATCGCCAGGACCGAGCGCGACGTCCATCCGAAGGAGCGCAAGCCGCGAGCGATAGGACAGCTGCCGGAAGAGCGCGCGATGCTCGAGCGGGTGATCAGCCGGGGCCTGGTCGATGTCGGCAGGGAGCTCGATCCCGACAACGATGGCCTGTTCACCTGGTGGGCGCCGTGGCGCAACATGCGGCAGCGCAACATCGGCTGGCGTCTCGATTACGTGCTGGCCAGCGAGTCGCTCGCGAGCCGTGCGACAGCCTGTCCTGTCCAACGCGACGTCGGCACCAGCGACCACGCTCCCGTCGTTGCGACCTTTGGATAGCAACGTCGCTACGGTGCAAGCGACCGGTCACGGCAACCAGCCCCGGATCGGCCAGCATCGGATCGGACGGCGTAGAGGCGCTACGCCACTTCGCACCAGTGTTAACTCGCCAACTCACCAACTCGCCAACTCGCCAACTCGCCAACTCGCCGATGTGCAGGAACCGCTGCGTGATTGTGGCAACATAAACGCGTGCCCATCGTCGTCCAGAAGTACGGCGGGTCGAGTGTCGCGGACGTCGAGAAGATCCGGCGCGTCGCCGAGCGGGTCATGCGAACGAAACGCAGCGGCCACGATGTGGTCGTGGTGGTGTCGGCCATGGGCGATACCACCGACGAACTGCTCGCGCTGGCCAGACGGGTGTCGCCCAATCCCGAGCGGCGCGAACTGGACATGCTGCTCACCACCGGCGAGCGGGTGTCGATGGCGCTCCTGTCGATGGCCATCCGCGAGCTGGGGGGCGATGCCATCAGCTTCACCGGCAGCCAGTCGGGCATCATCACCAACGATCGCCACGTGGACGCCCGCATCGTCGAAGTGCGCCCCTTTCGAGTACAGGACGAACTTGCGCGCGGGCGCATCGTCGTCATCGCAGGGTACCAGGGCGTCTCGTACCGGCGCGAGGTGACGACGCTCGGCCGCGGTGGCAGCGATACCACGGCCGTCGCGATGGCTGCGGCGCTCGGTGCGGCGTACTGCGAAATCTGCTCGGATGTCGATGGCGTCTACACGGCCGACCCACGCGTGGTCGCCGACGCGACGCGCATCGGCACGCTCTCCTACGAAGAGACGCAGGAGATGGCCGAAGCCGGCGCCAGAGTGCTGAACGCACAGGCAGTGGAATTCGCCAAGGACAAGGGGATCGCCATCTACGCACGCGCCACGGCGTCGGCGTTGCCGGGCGACGATCCGTCTGCCGACGGCACCGTCGTCCGCCGCCATCCTCCTCGCATGCCTGGAACGGTGGTAGGTGTCGCCAGCGAGGGCCACCTGCTGGTGCTCACGGCGCGGGGCGCCGCCGATCCGCTGTTCGAGGCGCTGGACACGCTCGGCGTCGCTGGCAAGCAACTCCACACCTTCGACGACGAGACGATGCTGATCGTGTCGCGCGAGAACCTGCACGAGGAACCGCGGGTGCGCGAGACGCTTTCCCGGCTATTCGGCGCCGCGGTGCAGCTGGTCGACACGCTGGGCGCTGTCAGCGTCGTCGGGACCGGCATCAACGCGACGTTCGCCACGCTGAGGAAAGGCACCAGCGCACTCGGCGCGCAGGGTATCGCCGGGCGCGGCGTCGCCACGTCGTCGTTCAGAATCACCTGGCTTCTCGACAGGACGAAGGTGGACGATGCCACTCGCGCGCTGCATCAGCAGTTCATCCCCGCCGAGCCCGTGCCGTGACAGTCGGGTTCACCATTCTCAACTCACCAACTCACCAACTCACCAACTCACCAATTTCCTATGTCTGTCCTCGACCGCTTCCTTCGCTACGTGCAGATCGACACGCAATCCGACGAAAGCTCGACCACCTATCCGAGCACGGACAAGCAACTCGTGCTGCTGCGGTTGCTGGTTGACGAGCTGCAAGCCCTCGGTCTGGCTGACGCGGGAATCGATGAATACGGCTACGTCACGGCCACCATCCCTGCGACGACGCGGAAGCCGAACGTGCCGGTGATCGGCTTCATCGCCCACGTGGACACCTCCCCGGAGATGAGCGGCGCGGGAGTCAAGCCGATTGTGCATCGCCGCTGGGACGGGCGCGACATCGTCCTGCCGGACGTCGCAGACGCCGTTCTCCGGAAGACTGAGATACCGGCATTGATCGAGCAAGTGGGCCACGACATCGTCACCGCGTCCGGCCTGACGCTGCTCGGGGCCGACAACAAGGCGGGGGTCGCCGAAATCGTGACGGCGGCCGAGTATCTGGTCCAGCACCCGGAGATCCCGCACGGTGCGATCAGGATCGCGTTCACGCCTGACGAAGAGGTCGGCCGCGGCACGCAGCACTTCGACGTGGCGAAGTTCGGCGCGATGTGCGCCTATACGATGGACGGCGGCCTCCGCGGCGAGGTGGAGACCGAAAGCTTCTCGGCCGATGCGATGACGCTCACCTTTCACGGCTGCAACACCCATCCCGGGTACGCCAAGGGGCGGATGGTGAATGCCATCAAGGTGGCGGCCACCTTCATCGACAGCCTGCCGCAGCACACGATGTCTCCCGAGACCACCGAAGGCATGGAAGGCTTCGTCCACCCGTACGTGGTGACAGGCCTCGGTGGACCAGACGAGCGTACGGCTGCTCATCCGCGACTTCGATACGTTCGGTCTGCAGGAAAAGGAGCGGGTGGTCGAAGCGCTGGCGCACAGGGCGGTCGGGCGGCATCCCGGCTCGCGCGTAGAGTCGCTCGTGGAGGAGTCGTACCGCAACATGAAGGTCGTGCTCGACACGATGCCCGAAATTGCCGAGCATGCATGCGAGGCGGTCAGGCGCGCCGGACTGGAGGTGCGGCGGCGCTCGATCCGTGGCGGCACCGACGGATCGCGGCTGTCCTTCATGGGCTTGCCGACACCGAACATCTTCGCCGGCGAGCACAACTTCCACTCGCGCCTGGAATGGGTGTCGGTTCAGGACATGGAGAAAGCCGTCGAGGTCATCGTGCACCTGGCGCAAGTCTGGGAGGAGCGCACGTAAGCCTGCGTGAACGGCTATCGCTTCTTCGCTGTCCTCTTCGTCGCGGTCTTCCGCTTTGTCGAGGTCTTTCCAGGGGTCGTCTTCCTGGCGGCGGTTTTTCTCGTGGTGCTTTTCCTGGTCGCAGCTTTGCTCGTGGCAGCGCGCTTCCTCGACGTCTTCTTCCTGGTCGGCACCTTGCCGCCAGATCGCCTGGCTTCGCTCAGTCCGATCGCGATTGCCTGCTTGCGGCTGGTGACCTTCTGCCCCGAACCCGAACGCAGCGTCCCGTGCTTACGCTCGTGCATCACCTTCTCGACCTTCTCCTGTGCCTTCTTGCCGTACTTCGCCATGTCACCCTCCTTGAGGAGCCATACCAGTGTGTAGACCGTGCAACCGACGTTCCGCTGAGATGCGCGAACAGGTCCGCCGTTGCGGCGTGCTAGGCTTTTCAACAGAATTCAGCTGTCGTGCGATGTGCCCGGGAGGGCTGACGTCATGCGCAAAATCATTGTGACCGCTCTGCTTGGAACGCTCACCGCCGCTTCGGCATCCGCGGCGCTGTCCACCAGCGAAACCAGACGGATCGAGGATGCAGCCACCGTCCTGCGAGAGCTGCACGCGGCGCCGGATCAGGATGTCCCGATCGACCTTTGGGAAAAAGCCTCCTGCGTGATGGTCGTGCCTTCCTTGAAGAAGGCCGCCTTCATCGTCGGCGGCGAGTACGGTAAGGGTCTGATGAGTTGCCGGCACGACGGCGCGTGGAGTCCGCCGGTGTTCATGCGCATCGGCAAGGGAAGCTGGGGGCTGCAGATTGGCGCACAGGAGATCGACCTCGTGCTGCTCGTCATGAACGACACAGGCGTGGAGAAGCTCCTGAGGAACAAGGTGTCACTCGGCGTCGAAGCGTCAGTAGCTGCCGGCCCGGTCGGACGCGACGCGCGGGCTGCGACCGACGCCCAGATGAAGGCGGAGATTCTGTCCTACTCGCGGACGCAGGGCGTGTTCGCCGGAGTGAACCTGTCCGGTGGCGTGGTGCAGGACGACGCGGATGACAATGCGGATCTCTATGGGAAGGGCATCAGCGCGAAGTCAATCCTGCGCGAGGGACGTGTTCAGCTGCCCGGCATCGCCCGGCCGTTCGTCGAGGCACTGGCGCGGTAAGTGCGGGTGCGCCGGGCAGCAGGGCAAGAAGAGATCAGGTCCCTTCCTGCCCGTGCTGTTCCAGCGCTCGAGTTGACCGCGGCGGCTATCGGCTGCGGCCGCGGCCGCGACCCGACGAGGCCCCCCGGTCGGCGGCCTGCTGCCGCCCACCACCCGCAGCGGCTCGAGCCGGCATCTGCTTCCGTGCTCCGGCGCGTCCACGCTGTGGCTGCGCGTCTTCTTCCTCGTCCTCCTCGCCCTCGTCGTCAGCGGCTTCCTGATTCACGAAGCTCTCGGCGATAGCCGTCAGGCGCTGATCGGTTTCCTTCTCTTCATCCAGCGTCTGCTCGAAGAGCCCTGCCGCTTCGGTGTGGCCGAGCAGGTTGGCCCAGACCCGCAATGTGCCGTACGACGCGATCTCGTAGTGCTCGACCTTCTGAGCCGCGGCGATCATCAACGCATCGCGCGTGTCCTCGTCGTCCGCCTCGGCCATCATCTCCTGGCCTTCCTTGATCAGGTTCTGCATGCCGATACATTTCTTGCCGCGCGCAGGCAACTCCAGCAGTTCGAATACCTGTTCGAGCCGCTCGATCTGCTGTTCGGTCTGCTGCAGATGCTCTTCGAACGCCGACCGCAGTTCTTCAGCGCCCGCCTTCTTGATCATCTTCGGCAGCGCTTTGGTGATCTGCTTCTCTGCGTCGTAGATGTCCTTCAGTTCGTCCTCGAAGAGCGAGTCGAGCGAGTTGATGCCGGCCATAAATCGGTGCCTCCGTTGATTCGTGTGATTGATTCGCGACGCCTCTGGCCTAGCAAGACTCGTGCGCACTCGCCTCATCGCCAAATGCCGGCGGAGCACTCCGACGCCTCATGCGCTGTCGCGAGGATGGGCACACAACGTGCAAATTTCCGACGCGTGCGCGAGAACGGAGTGCGTGTGACGTGAATCGCTTGGACATCTTTCAGAGGGGAGATCTCAGGCGTGCGGTATGCCGTGGGGCTCGTCTGCGGCCTGTGGTGACTGATCTCTGCAGCGCAGGCGCGGCTCTACGCATCGCTTCCGGTGCCGTCGTACTCCGCTCATGCCCTGGAACTGCCTGGCGACGGTGAACGGCCAGGCACTGTGTCGCTCGGGACCGCTGGCCTCGAACGTCCAGATTCCCGATCGCGCCGGCGTTCCATCACCCCTGGGGAGTGGGTGGCCAGGCTGGAGGCGCCGTCGGTTGGTCTTATCGCCACGGTGATCGAGGGCAGCACCGATGACATGCTCGCGAAAGCGGCCGGGCACATCGAGGACGCCGCCTTTCCTGGAGAACCTGGAAACGTCGGGATCGCGGGACATCGTGACACCACGTTCCGCGCGGTGCGCCATCTGCAGGTCGGCGACCGCCTTCGGCTCACGACTACCCGGGGCGTCTTCGATTACCGCATCGTCCGCACGCGTGATTGTGAACCCCGGGGACGTGCAGGTGCTCGATCCGACTGACACGCCGACGCTGACGCTCGTGACCTGTTACCCGTTCACGTTCGTCGGTCGCGCGCCGCAGCGGTTCATCGTGCAGGCCACGCGTGAGGACGACCTGAGGCCGCCGGACCGGTCAGAATAGGCAATCATTACGAATCCCTTTCGTTCACGGCGTGGTCCTGACCGGGTGCCGCATCAACACGAACCGACCAGCTGATGTGTGCACCGCCACCGGCATGCTAGTGATATTCTGAGGCGACAGCCATGGACGACTTCCCTCGGCGCCCCGACCCGGACGAGTCTCGAGCCAGCGGCGACGCGAACCTGGCGCTGGCGCCCTATGAGTCCGCTGACGCGGCCGCCTACGGCATTGAACCGCCTCCGGTGACCGAACCCGCATACGACGAACCCGGCGCGCCGGTCGTCGCCTCCAACGGCATGCCGTTCGCCGACAGCGCCGTCGTCGGCGAAGGCGTCAGTGGCGTCGCTGCCGATGCCTTGCCAGCGTCCGACACGCTCGCCACGCCGTCCTTCCCGAGGCCCGAGCCACCCGTCCGCGTCAGTGCCTGGCGTCGGATTGTGGCGGAACTCACCGCCGGCGTGCAGACGCTCTTTTCGGCGGCCGTGTACGCCACGCTGATTGTCACGTTCGGGTTTCAGGTCGCCCGCGTCGACGGCCTGAGCATGGCGCCGACGCTGGAGGATCACGATCGGCTGATCGTCAATAAGCTGGTCTATGAGATCGGCAATCCCCGGCCCGGCGACATCGTGATGCTCTACTACCCGCTCAATCCCGACAAGATGTTCGTGAAGCGGGTCATCGCCAGCGAGGGAGACGTCGTGCGCATCGTTGACGGCCGCGTATACGTCAACGACATCCCGCTCCATGACGACTACGTTCCCGAGGAGTTCCGCAGCCACGACGACTGGGGCCCGACCGTGATTCAGCAGGGCTACTACTTCGTGATGGGGGATCACCGCAACAACAGCTCGGACAGCCGCCACTGGGGCCAGGTGCCGAAGAAGTACATCGTCGGCAAGGTGAAAGTGCGCTGGTGGCCGCTGCAGGACGCTCGCATCTTCTGACCCGCATGTGACGGACCACGCTGTTCTGATTGCAGCCGCCGAGTTGCTGCCGCCGCTGAAGGCGCGCCTCGGTGCGGAGACGCGCGACCTGCTCGTCTTCAGCGATGTCGAAGCGCTGCGCGCTCTCGAGGCGATCACGGCGAGGCGCCCCTCGACCGTGTTGCTGGAGCGGAGCTTCGCCGCCACCCCGCGCGGTGCGGCCCTGATCAACCGGATCAAGGCAGACCCGGCGCTCGCCAGCACGCAAATCCGCGTCGTCGCCAATGACAACGGCATCACGCCCGAACCGCTGGTCGCGGACCCCGTGCCGGTCGCCGAAGCCCCCCTGGCGCGGGTACCGCAGCCGATACAGCCGCCGCCGCAACTCGATTACCAGGGTACCCGCCGCACGACGAGATTCCTCATCAGCGATCCAACGGACATTCTCGTGGATGGCAATCGAGGCAGCCTGGTGAACTTGTCCCGCGCCGGCGGCCAGCTGCTCACCTCCTCGGTTCTGAAGCCGAATCAGCGAGTTCGGGTATCGCTCACGGACGACGCGGGTACGGTTCGGTGCATCGCCAGCGTCGTGTGGGCCAAGTATGAGATCCCGAAAGGCACCAGCCCGCGATATCGAGTCGGTCTGGAATTCATCGACCCGGACGGCGCGGCGCTCGACGGGTTCATCCGCCGCCACAAGCAGGACTGAGCGTCGCCCCCGGATGCATCACCACTGAGGACACGGAGTTCCACTGAGAAACACGGTTCTCGATCGAAATACCGGTGCCCTCTGTGGTCCTCCGTGCGCTCCGTGGTGAAGGCTTGCTCGCTCACCTGGAGGTCTGCGGCGACATCGGCGGAGAGCCGAGGCGCGCCCTCGTTCAGATTTCGAGCGTGAAGCCCGGGAGGCGCGCAGCGATGACGTCGTTGCGAAGGATGGTGTCGTGCCGCTCGGAGCCAGTCGACACGAGCGCCGCCGGCACGCCAGTCACTTCTTCGAGACGAGCGACGTAGCGCCTGGCGTTCTCAGGCAGATCCTCGAAGCGCCGCACGCCCCTGGTGGGCTGCGTCCACCCCGGCATCGATTCGTAGACGGGCACGCACGATGCGAGCTGGCCGATGTCCGACGGGAACTCGGTGAGCGTACGGTCGCCACACCGGTAGGCCGTGCAGATTTGAATCTGTTCGAGGCCGTCGAGCACGTCCATCTTCGTGAGCGCGAGCGCGTCGAGACCGTTCACGCGCACGCCGTACCGTACCGCCACGGCATCGTACCAGCCGCAGCGTCGCGGCCGTCCGGTGACGGCGCCGAACTCGTTGCCGTTCTCGCGCAGCCGCTGCCCCATCGCGTCGTGCAGTTCGGTCGGAAGCGGCCCTTCGCCCACACGTGTGGTGTAGGCCTTCACCACGCCCATGACCGCGCCGATCGCGCGAGGCCCGACGCCAAGCCCGGTGCACACGCCGCCGATCGAGGCGTTCGACGAGGTCACGTACGGGTAGGTGCCGTGATCGATATCGAGCAGCGTGCCCTGCGCGCCCTCGAAGAGGACCGACTTGCCGGCCGCGAATGCCTGCGCCAGCAGCAGCGACACGTCGCGCACCATCGGCGTGAGCCGCGCGCCGATCTCCTGCACCTGCGCCAGCACCGGCTCCCATTCCATCGTCGAGTCGTGCACGAGACGGTTGCGCGCGCTCACGTTGTCGCGGATGCTCTGCTCGAGCCCTTGCGGATCGGCGAGGTCGCCAACGCGAATGCCGCGGCGCGCAATCTTGTCCTCGTAGGCTGGACCTATCCCGCGCGAGGTCGTGCCGATCTTGCGCTCGCCGCGCCGTGCCTCGGACAGCAGATCGAGGTCGCGGTGATAGGGCAGGATGAGGTGCGCCTTGTCGCTGACGAACAGCCGGCCGTCCACGTTGATGCCGTTGCGCACGAGTTCATCGACCTCGGCAAACAGCGCGACCGGATCGACCACCACACCGTTACCGATGACGCACGCCACATCAGGGTGCAGGATGCCGGACGGAATCAGGCGAAGAACGAACTTCGTACCGTTGACGTAGACGGTGTGTCCTGCGTTGTGACCACCCTGGTACCGCGCAACGATATCGAAACCGGGAGTGAGCAGGTCGACGATTTTGCCCTTGCCTTCGTCACCCCATTGAGCGCCAAGCACAGCGAGATTCATAGTCAGGGATAGGATTTTACCCTCAAACGATTCGCGCCACGGCACGATCCACCGATCGCGCGCAACGAAACCCGCCGACACGGATCGCCGATCTGCGTGAAAGGTTTCCACGCAGTGACGTCAAGAAAAAACGCTCGCCGAATTTCGATTGACAACACTCGCTGCGCTTTTTAAGGTTCTAGTCTTTCGGAGATCAGAAAGACGCGAATGTTGACGCCCCGCACCACGCTCACGCGCCGGATAGCCGCCGCCCTCGACGCCACTCCTTCGCGGATACCGGTTCTGCTCGGCGGATGCGGATCGGGGCGGACGACGCTGCTGCAACAACTGCGCGAACGCATCGGCCGTTCGACGTCGCAGTACATCGACGTCGAACGCACCGCCACGACTCCGGAGCGGTTTCTCAAGGCGATATCCTCGGCGTCGCCGTTCGCGTCTGCAGCAGGACCGCTTGGGGCGCGTGCCGCATTCGATGCGGCGCTCGATTTCTTCACCAGGACACGCGCGGCAGGGAACGAGCCGGTCACGTTCCTGCTGGACGAATTTCTCGAGCTCCGCACTTTCGAAAGTTTTCCCGGACTGCGGCGCGTGCTGTACGACTTCGCCGACGGCGTCGTCGGCAGCGCGAACCGTTTCGTCCTCTCGAGCCGGTACACCGCGCGCACCCTGCGGCTGCTGCGCGAGCGGTCGGCACGCTTCGAAGTGATTCACGTGCCGTCACTGACGGTCGAAGACACGCTCGACATGCTGGACCTCGGCGACAGCGCCGGTGCGGATGCAGAATTCACGGCGCGAACCGTCCACGCGCTCGCCGACGGCCGGCCGTCATACGTGCAGTCGCTCTCCGGCGAGCTGCGCCACATGCGCGATGCCGGCGGGCCTGGCGGCGACGACGCGGTGAGCGCGCTGGCAGCCCTCATGGGCATCGGCGGCCGTATCGCGAACCACTGCAATTTCTGCTACGAACTGCGCCTGCATCGCGCGCGCGGTTACGGCGCGCTGAAGGCGATCCTGGAGATCCTGGCCGACGAGGAAGGGCTCACGCTGACCGAGATTTCGCAACAGCTGCAGCGCACGCCAGGCTCGACCAAGGACTATCTCTCGTGGCTCGAGGACGTGGATCTGGTCCTGTCACGGCAGAAGCGATACAGCTACGTCGATCCCCTGCTGCGCGTGTGGGTGCGGCTGCACTGCCGCCCGTCGCAGCCAACCGATGATGAACTCGCGCGCGAAGTGCACCGCTACGCGCTGCCGCGCCTGCCGCAGCCGACCGAGCCCGCGCTGGTAATGGCGTCAGCGGGCGCCGTGCCCAGCGACGACGATCGCAAGGCGTGGGGAATCATCGAGATAGACTGAAAAAGAAGTTGGTGAGTTGGTGAGTTGGTGAGTTGGTGAGTTAGTGACGATTGGTGAGTTCGTGAATCGATCCCCGGACTGCATCTCAGTCCTGTACGCTTGAGCATGCTGAGACGACGTTCACGAATTCGCCAATTTCTCCAGGGCCAGCCGCGCCGCCTCCTGCTCCGCTTCCTTCTTGCTCGGCCCGATCGCCTCGGCAAGCGGCTTCCCCGCCGACGAACACCGCCACCTGGAACTGCTTCCGATGATCGGGCCCCATCGTCCCGGTGAGCCGGTACTCGGGAAGCGATCGATCGGAGGCCTGCAGGTGCTCCTGCAGGGCCGACTTGAAGTCCTGCGCCGAGAGTCCGCCCATCGCCACGTCGGCGATCAGCGGAGCAAACTCGCGCTCGATGAATCCGCGCGCCTGCTCGATGCCGCCATCGAGATAGATCGCCGCGATCAGCGCCTCGTAGCCGTCAGCCAGCAGCGCCTGCTTGCGCCGGCCGCCGGTCTTTTCCTCGCCGCGCCCGAGCAGCAGGTGATCGCCGAGCGACAGCCGCTCGGCGCGCCGCGCCAGCGTCGCGGTGGAGACGAGCGACGCCTTGATCTTGGACTTCTGCCCTTCGTTGGATGTCGGGAACTCGCGGAACAGCATGTCGGCGATGACGAAGCCGAGCACCGCGTCGCCGAGGAACTCGAGCGACTCGTTGTCGACCACGCCGCCGCTGATGTCCTCGTTGGCGCGCGAGGTATGCGTCATCGCATGCTCCAGGAGCCCGCGGTCGCGAAACCGGTAGTCGATGGCGCGCTGCAGCCCTTCGAACTCGTCGCGTAGCCGGACCACCTGCCCCGTCGTCAGCTCGGTTCGATGACCGTCGATGATGCGCCTCGCTTCCTCGGCCTCGTCGGAGTGCACGGCAATCTGCACTTCTCCCAGTTCACTCACCGTGAACGGAAACAGCGAGCGCGACGTCGCCGACGACATGAACGGCCTGACGCCGTTGGCCTCGAGCAGACCGCGCACGACGTCCGCCTCGATTGGCGAGCGTGTGCTGAAGACGGTCACGAACTCGCTCACAGCGGCGCCAGTTCGGCGAGCATCGCAGCCTCGCTGGGCTGCCCCGCCATCGCGTCGATGCGGAGGAGGATCATCGTCATGTCATCGTGCTGCGGAGCGTCGCCGACGAAGGCGGCGATCTCGCGCAGGATGCGTTCGCGCAGTTCGTCCGACGGCAGGTGGGCGTGTTCCTGGACGATCTGACCGAGCCGCTCTTCACCAAAGAAGTCGTCCGCCGCGTTCATCGCTTCGCTGATGCCGTCGGTGAACAGGAGAAAGATGTCGCCTTCGTGGATCGGCAGCGTCTCTTCCTGGAGGAGCCGCTCGAACATCTCGCCGTTGTCCAGGTTCAGCCCGAGCACCATGCCGTCCGGCGCCAGGAATCGCAGTCCCGCGGTCGGGCGACTTCGGTCCCGGGAGGCAGAGCAATGGCGTGTGACCGGCGCGGGCGTACGTGAGCGTGCGGGCACGCAGGTCGATGATCGCGTAGATCATCGTGATGAAGCTGCGCGAGTTCAGGTGCTCGGCGATGATCTGGTTCGCCGTCGACCAGCAGTTCGCGCGGCGACGAGTGATTGCGGCTGAGCGACAGCATCAGCCCCTTCATCTCGGCCATGTACAGCGCCGCCGATGTCCCCTTCCCCGAGACGTCGGCGATGAGCACGCCGACCCGGTGGTCGTCCAGCGGCAGGATGTCGAAGTAGTCGCCGCCGACTTCGCGCGCCGGCACGCAGACGCTGGTGACAGACACCCCGGGGAACCCGAGCGGACCCTGCGGCAGCAGCGACATCTGAATCTCGTGGGCGATGCGGAGTTCCTCCTCCAGCCGCTTCTTCTCGGCCTGGATGCGCAGCAGATCCTCGATGCTCGCGGTCATCGAGTTGAAGGACTGCGCCAGTTCTCCAAGCTGATCGCGCGCCCGGATGGCGATTTTGTGCGTGAAATCGCCCAGCCGCACGCGCTCCGTGCCGGCGAACAGTTCATGCACCGATCCGGTGATCGACCGCGCAAGCGCCAGGCCCGCGACCAGCGCGATCGCCTCGATGATCAGAAACAGCACGCCGATCGCCAGCAGCACGAGCAGCAGCCCCTGGCCGATGGACCCCTTGGCCGACGCCATGCGGCCGTACATCTCGGCGATGCTGAGTTGCATGGACGCGACCACCGATCCGACGAGCGTCTCGCCGGTGGCCCAGTTGACGATTTCCGGGAAGCTGGCAGACACCCCGGGCAGCGACGCGATCGAGTTGTCGTTCTTCGGCCCACTCACTTCGCGTCGCGCGGGCAAGATGGGGGCGCTGCCGCTGATCGTGCGGACCGAGGTCAACTCGACTCCGGTCTCCGAGCGAAGCTCGTCGCGCACCGGCCCGTTCACCAGCAGATCGACGATCACGGCGTAGGTCGGCGCCGCGACTATCCGGCATCGCGACCGCGCGTGCGACCAGATCGACGTCGCGACCGTCCGGCTGACCGTTCACCGCCAGCGTGCCTGAACGGTTCGGTATGGGCTCGTCCAGGTTGCCGTAGGCGAGCAGGCCCTGGAACCCTCCGCAGTTCACCCACGCCGGCAACTGCCGCGGCGGCTCCACGTGCGACCATGGGCCCGCCACCACCGGCGCACGGGTTTCAGCTGGTGCCGCCGAATCCACTGCCGCAGCGTCACTGTTCTCGCAGGGCCGCTCCATCGGCAGCACCACGATCGAGGCACCCGGGAATTCCTTCGCGACAGCAGACTGCCGTCGTACCGCGATCGATGACACGCCTCGTCCACCCGCCCGCTGGATCTCCACGGCTGTCGTGGAAGCAATCGCCTGTGCCTGCGCGCTCAGCGACTGCAGCCGCGTCTGCAGCAGGTAGGAGCTGAAGTTCGAAAACAGCAACAAACCGCCCAGCAGGAAGAACGCGACGATCAGGATGGCGGGGACGAAGCCGATGAAGATGTACGAAATGATGAGTTTGCGGCGCACGCGCCAGAGCAGCCGGCGCTGTGCCAGCGTCAAACCACGCGCGATGAAGTAGGCGCCACCCGCGACGAGAGCAACCGATGCCGCCGTGTCCAGAAGACGCACGAATGCCGGCGGCTGGGTCGACAGCGTGAGCACGAACACGATCAGCTTGACCGCGGCGCCGATCACGATCGCGCGGCCGGGCAGAGTGCGGAGCAGCGCGTGCTTCATAGGGGCGTGGACTTGGCGATATTAGACCATGTAAGGTGGAATGGTCGTGAAACTCCCCAAAAACGCCAGGTTCTCAACCGTCTGTCTGCACGCGGGCCAGGAGCCCGATCCGACGACAGGCGCCATCATCGTCCCCATCTATCAAACGTCCACGTACGTCCAGGAAGAACTCGGAAAGCACAAGGGTTACGAGTACGCACGCACGCAGAACCCGACCCGGGCGGCGCTCGAGGGAAATCTCGCCGCGATCGAAGGCGGAGCGGCGGCGTTTGCCTTTGCGTCCGGCATGGCGGCCATCAACGCGATTGCGACGATGCTCAGGAGCGGCGATCACGTCATCGTCTCCGACAACGTCTACGGCGGAACGTTCCGGCTGTTCGACAAGGTGCTGAGCCGGTACCAGCTCTCGTTCAGCTACGTCGACACCGGCGACCTCGAGGCCACCGAAAGGGCCTTCACCCCTGCAACGAAGATGCTCTTCGTCGAGACGCCGAGTAACCCGGTGATGCGGATTACCGACCTGAAGCAGGCCGCCGATCTGGCCCATCGTCGTGGCGCCAGGCTCGTGGTCGATAACACGTTCGCCAGCCCGGTCTTACAGCGACCGATCGCCTTCGGCGCGGACCTGGTCACGCACAGCACGACAAAATATCTGAACGGTCATAGCGACAGCGTCGGGGGCGTCGTGGTCGCAGTGCGGGAGGAAGACATCGAGTGGCTGGCCTTCGTGCAGAATGCCGCCGGCGCCATTCTCAGCCCGTTCGATTCATGGCTGGTGCTCCGCGGGACCAAGACGCTGCCGCTGCGCATGGCGCAACACTCAGCCACCGGTCTGGCGCTGGCGCAGTTCCTGGAAGCGCATCCGAAGGTGGCGCGCGTCTACTACCCCGGGCTGCCGTCGCATCCTCAGCATGCACTCGCGTCCCAGCAGATGCGCGGGTTCGGCGGGATGCTCGCGTTCCAGCTCGGTTCACTCGAGTCGGCGCGCCGCCTGCTGAAGAGCGTCCGCCTGCTGGCTCTGGCCGAGAGTCTCGGCGGCGTCGAATCGCTGATTTCGCATCCCGCGACGATGACGCATGCCTCCGTGCCTGTGGAGCATCGCAATGCGCTCGGGATCACCGACGGCCTGGTGCGGATTTCGGTGGGCCTGGAAGATCTGGACGATCTGAAGGAAGACCTGACGCAGGCGCTCGAAGGGGTCTGACGCGGCGGCTCGCTCACGAACGCTCGCCATAGATACAACGCACTTCGTGCTCGCTTCTTGCCTTTTGCCTTTGCCTTTCCGTGCGTGCGTTCGCGCGTACGGTGTTCTGTTAAGCCGTCCGCCCCGACTGCCGGTGCCGAATCAGCTCGAACACCGCCGGTAACAGCGACACACCGACGATGCCAATCGTCACCAGCGAGAAGTTCTCCTTCACGATCGGCACGTTCCCGAACACCAGCCCGGCGCCCAGACAAAGACCGACCCAGGTGACGGCGCCAATCAGGTTATAGAACCCGAATGATGCCGGCGTCATCTGCGCCGCACCGGCCACGAACGGAACGAAGGTGCGGACAATCGGCACGAAGCGCCCGAGGATGACCGCCTTCCCGCCGTACTGCTCGAAAAATGCGTGCCCGCGATTGAGGTACTCGCGGTTGAGCAGGTTATGCCAGAAGCCGCTGTGGTCGGTGGCGGTGAAAATGCGAGGACCGACGAACCGGCCGACGGCGTAGTTGATCGCGTTGCCGGCGAACGCGGCAAACGCCAGCAGCGCGAAGCAGATCGCCGCGCTCATCGCGCCCGCCGCGCACAGGGCGCCCGCCGCAAACAGCAGCGAGTCGCCCGGAAGGAAGGGCGTGACCACGAACCCGGTCTCCGCGAACACAATCAGGAACAGCAGCCCGTAGACCCAGACACCGTAGGTGCCGACGAACTCGAGCAGGTGACGGTCGCTATGCAGGATGAAATCGACGACGTTCGGCATGAAGAAGATATTGTGTCACACCGCCTGCTGGCCCGCAGGCGCGCAGCCTGCCGTGGGTCGGTGTCATAGGGCCGTGTGTCAGGCGCCCGGCTCGGACGACTGTGCCGCCACCCAGGCGAGGTAGGCGGGATCGCCACCCTCGACAGGCAGAACGAGGATCTCGGGGAGATCGTAGGGGTGCAGTTCACCGATTTTCGTGTGCACCGCGTCCACCCGCGCGCGAATCGTCTTGACGACCAGTTGGCATTCGCTGTCGCGCTGGACGACTCCCTTCCAGCGATAGATGGACACCATCGGCGGGAGCACGTTCACGCAGGCGGCGAGCCCGGCGTCGATCAGCGCGCGCCCGATCTCCTCGCCGAGTTCCGGCGACGGCACGGTGGTCAGAACGACGACTGCGTCGGACATGCAGGAAAGCTGGTGGATACGATCGTTTCCGCGTTGTACATCATACGCAGTTGTTGTAGTGTGTTTAACGCGTGCCGACTCCCGACACCACGTCATCCAAGCGCCGGCGCTTGCCAGGAAAGCGAACTGCACGAGGCAAACAGATTGCCCGGTGGGCCGTGGTGTTGTTTGCCGTGGCGGTGCTCGTCGATGCCGTCGTCGGCGAGCGGGGATTGCTCGCCATGCTGCGCGCCCGCGAACAGCTCGAGGCGGAGACGGCCTCGCTCGAACAGCAGCGCGCCGAGAACGTCAGGCTCCGCGAAACGGCCGACCGGCTGACCGACGACCCTGCGGCGATCGAGGAACTGGCGCGCGAGGAACTCGGGCTGATGCGGCCCGGCGAGAAGCTCTTCATCGTGAAGGACCTCAAGCCGCCGGCCGCACACTGACCGCGGCCAGCACGATGCTGGCGTCGCAGCACCCTTTCAGCTTTCCCGCTCGCCTGTCCTGATCTTGTAGCTCTCCAGCACCGGGAGCACGAACACCCGGCCGTCGCCGATTTCGCCGGTGCGGGCCGCCGAGATGATGGCCTTGATGGCATCGTCGGCCATCGAGTCGGGCACCACCACTTCGACCTCCATCTTCGGCAGCAGGCTCACGTTGTACTCCTGCCCGCGATAGATGGCGGTATGGCCTTTCTGCTTTCCATGGCCACGCACCTCCGTGACGGTCATGCCCGAAATCTGCAGCTTCTCGAGCGCTGCCTTCACTTCATCCACTTTGTTGGGTCGAACGATGGCTTTGATCAATTTCATGAGCGTCCCTCCAGAACGCGTTGCAGGTTACCTGTGACTTCCAGTTGCTGGTCCGGCGTCAGCTTGGCGCCGCCACGTGTGAGGTGGAACACGTCGATGGCGCGCCGACCTTCGGTGCCGATCAGCACCAGGTCCACGTCGCACCCCGATTCGGACATGGCGCGACTGACCCTGAACAGCAGCCCGAGCGCGTCTTCCGCCACGATTTCGACGATCGTATAGCGTCGCGATGACTCGTTGTCGCAGTGCACCACGGGGCTGAACCCGGGGAGCCGGCGCCGGAACGCGCCCTGCTCGCGCCCGCGCAGCCGCGTCGCGATGTCGGAGCGTCCGAGCACGACGCTTTCAAGCAGCTTCAGCAGTTCTCCTTCCCCCTCCGCATTGAGTTCGAGGAACTGTTCATCGTCGGTAAAGTGGAACAGGTCGACGATGAGGCCGGTTGGCTTGGTGAAGGCGAAGCCGCGCAGGATGTCCATGCCGAAGGACGACAGCACACCGGCGATATTGGAGAAGAGGAAGGGCCGGTCCTGCGTGAGCACCGTGAGTTCCCAGCCCGAGTCGACCCGATCGAGCCACGCCTTGATCGTGTCCGGTGCGAGTTCGCGCGAGAGCCGAACGTGCTGGTACACCGCGTCCTGGGAGAACAGCTGCAGGTAGCGTCGCGGCAGTCCTTCGAGAAACGCCGCGACCTCGTCGGCCGACACATCCGAGGGCCGGTGATCGAGCAGCGCCGAGTGCAGCGACTGCTCGCGGTCGATCACTTCATCGCCGTAGGTCAGCGTGAGGTGGTTGTAGGTGTCCACGTAGAGCCGCCACAACAGCTCTTCCTTCCATGGCGTCAGCGTCTCACGGCTGACCGCCTCGACGTCGGCCAGTGTCATCAGGCAGAGCATTTTCAGGCGCTCTTCGACGCCGACGAACTGCGCGAACTGACGGACGATCTCCGGATCTTCGGTGTCGCGCCTGAACGCGATGAGCGACATCTTGATGTGCTCGCGGACCAGGAAGTCGACCTCGGCGCGCGCCTCTTCGTCGAGTTCCAGCCGGTCGAACATCTGGTGCGCCATTCTGGCGCTCTCGGCGGCGTGATCCTCGTCGGTCCACTTGCCGACGTCGTGATACAGCAGCGACAGCACCAGCAGTTCGGGAGCCTGCAGTTCGGCGAGCAGCCGCCCGAACCGCTCGCGATCGCGCGACGGTTTGTCCGTGAGCCGTTCGAGGTTGCGGATGGTGAGCAGGGTGTGCTCGTCCACGGTGTACTTGTGGTAGAAGTCGCGCACCACCCGGCAGTTGATCGCCTTGAACTCCGGGAACATCTGGCCGAGCAGCCCGCTGTCGTGCATTTCGGACAGCCGCGCATAGAGCCCCTGGCGCGGCTTGAGAAAGCGCAGCAGCGCCTCCCGGTGTGCCCGGGTGGGGAAGAAGGCCTGCGCCGCAAACCTCCCGGCGTTCTGGCCGACGCACGTGAGCGCTTCGTCAGACACCCCGCAACCGCCATCGAGGGCGGCCTGGAACAACGCCAGCCAGGTTTCCGGGCGCTCGGCCGCTTCGCGCGTGTCGATGAAGCGAATGCCGTCGGCCGATCGAACCAGGTTCCTGCCAATCGGTGTAGGCGCGGTCTTCAGGGCAAAGCGGAGCGAGCGGTCGATCGCGCGCGCATGGCGGAAATAGTCGCCCATGAAGCGTTCGACCCGCTGGCTCGGCGTGCTGCCGGCGTAGCCGAGCCGCTCCGCGGCGCGCTCCTGTACTTCGTGGCCGAGAACGTTGTGATGGCGTCCCGCCTCGAGGTGCAGCACGGAGCGCACACGCAGAAGGAACTCCTCGGCATCCTCGAGGGCGCGAGCGCCCGAGCCGCCCTGCGCCAGCAGCAGCGGATCGGTGAGCTTGGCAATCGTCTGCGCGCCGAACAGATCCCGCAAGCCGCCCGGCGCTTCCTTCACATCGGGTTCGAGCTGATAGAGGGTGTCGTTGAACTTCGCGTGCCGTTCGGCAATCAGCGCCTTGAGCGCCTCGAGCGTGCGCGTATTCGTGCGCGCCACATCCGAGGCCTCGAGGAACTGGTCGAGCAGGGTCGCGTCGCCGACGACCGGCCGGGCGTCGGTCAGCGCGAGCAGGAACTCCGGATTGTCCGCTTCCAGCCCGCCGCCTTCCGAGACTTCGCGGACGTGGTGCCCGATGGTCAGGCCCAGATCCCAGAGCGGATTGAGGAACGCGTGGAGGAACCGCTCGTCGTCGCGGCCGATGATGCCGGCAAAGAGGATGAGCAGGTCGATATCCGAATGCAGGCAGAGCTCTCGCCGGCCGTATCCGCCGAGCGCGAACACCGCGACCGACTGCGTCAGCGACCCGGCATCGGCATAGAGCTGCTGAATGAGCGCGTCCATGCGATGCGAGTACTGGCGCATCGCATGGCGTCCGCCTTCACCCCGACCGGAGGCATCCGCCAGTTCGCCGCGAGCGGCATCGAGCCGGGCGGCACGCGCGACCCGCGCGTCGAGGCGCGGATCGTTCTGGGCGAGATTGGGTTCGGGTGACATCAGCGGTCTGTGTAAGTGTGTCAGGTGAACGGCCCGCTTATGGCGCGGGCCGTTCGTATCGTAACGCAGTCGTCAGTTGTTGGTGCGAACCGGCTGCAGCACCGGTGCGCTGCTGCCGCCGCTTCCAGAACGCGGCAAACCGTGCCCCTCGGGGCCGGGCGTCATCACGAAGTCGGGGTAGCCCATCGCGCCCATTTCCGGCATGTCGAGACCTTCGATCTCGGCCTCGGCCGACACGCGATTGCCCACCAGCGCGTCAACCACCTTGAAGAAGGCGTAGAACAGCGGGAACACCCACACCCAGCAGGCGACGATGCCGATGACCGAGGCCGCGAGCTGACCGGCATCACCGTAGAACAGGCCGCGCACGCCGCCGGCCACGCCGTTCAAGCCGTCGCCGTACGTGCCGTCAGAGAAGAGGCCGACGCAGAGGATGCCCCACATACCGTTGACGCAGTGAACGCCGATCGCACCGACCGGGTCGTCAATCTTGAGCGTGCGTTCGATGAACAGCACCGCCCACACCACGAGGACGCCGGAGACGGAGCCGATGATCACAGCAGAGACGCTGTTGACGAACGCGCACGGCGCCGTGATGGCGACCAGGCCGGCGAGCAGACCGTTGGCCAGCATCGATGGATCCGGCTTGCCGAAACGCGCCCAGACATACGCCATCGCGACGATCGCGCCGGCGGATCCGGCGAGCATCGTATTCACCGCGATGACCGTGATGCGGAAGTCGCCGCCCGCGAGCGATCGAGCCCGCGTTGAAGCCGAACCAGCCGAAGGCCAGGATGAACGTGCCGACAATGGCCATCGGCAGGTGATGACCGGGAATGGCGTTCGGCGTCCCGTCCTTGCCGAACTTGCCGATACGCGGCCCGATGATGATGGCACCGGCCAGTGCTGCGACCCCGCCCACCATGTGCACCACCGACGAACCGGCAAAGTCCACGTGACCGTGCCCCAGACCGAAGTTGGTGCCCAGCTGCGCCAGCCAGCCGCCGCCCCAGACCCAGTTGCCGTAGATCGGGTAGACGAACATCGACATGAAGAAGCCGAAGATGCAGAACGACGACCACTTCCAGCGTTCCGCCATGGCGCCGGTCGGGATGGTGCCGGCGGTGTCCATGAACACCATCTGGAAGAGGAACAGGCCGAAGACCGCCGACGTCGTACGACTCGCCGGAGAGGAAGAAGCCCTTTGTGCCAAACAGCCCCATCGTCTTGCCGAACAGCGTGACGCTGACCTCGCTCGTCAGAATGGGGTTGCCACCGAGCGCGGCCACTCCGCCGACGCCGCCCATCTGCAGCGCGTAACCGCAGATCCAGTAGCCGATCATGCCGATCGGATAGATCATGAAGTTCATCGTCATCGTGTGCGCGACGTTCTTGGCGCGCGTGAAGCCAGTCTCGACGGCCGCAAATCCCGCCTGCATGAACATGACGAGGAAGCCGCAGATCAGCATCCACACCATGTTGATGGCGACCTTGTTGTGACCGACGGTGTCCATCACTTCGGAGAGCGTCGGGTTCGCCGGGTCCTTGACGACGACGTCCTTGGCGGTTCCGGTCAACGCACCGGTCGGGTCGCCTACGGGTGCTGAAGCGGCCGCTGCCTGCGCGAAGAGAACGACGCGCGGAAACGCCGCGGTGAGGGTGAACGCGATAATTGCCCCAAAGAGCAACCTCCTGACAACTGCAGCTCTACTCATGGCGAATCCTTCCTGGGTGAAAGTTCAAGATGCCGGTATGCAGAGCAAAAGCAGAACCGGAGCGGGTCCGCAATCCGGTCGCGGCGATTCGCGGATTTCCGAGGAAAAACAGTCGCGGCCCAGCGGCGCTCACGACTTACTTATCTGACACAAGTGTCTGCTACGCGTGTACGTCAAACATATTCGTAGGACCATTTGCCGCGACGGACTGAGGCCGAACCCTGACCCCTGCCCCAGACCGCTGCGCCTTCCGCCCTGCATCGTGCGCCTGCGTCGCGCGGTGGCACCGAAGGCGGCACGAACATGAACAACGTCGCGCGAACATGACCAGTCGCGCGTAGATAAAACGCGCGTACATAAAAAAGGCGACGGCATCGTGCCGTCGCCCTCCCCTTGCTCTCAAGCCCACACCGGCGCACGCACGGGGAGACTCCGCGCTGCGCGCCGATGCGAGATGCGCGTCAGTAGCTCACGCCGATCCCGATCAGGGCGACCACCTTGCTGCTGTCGCCGCTGTTGAACGCCTTGGTCGTGTCACCGAAGGCGAGCACATCGACGCCGCCGTGAATGTTCCATGCGCCGAGTGGATTCGAACTGCCGGAAATCGGCACCGTCACGAGCCCGCCGATATCGAAGTAGCCGAACTTGTTGTCCACGCCCTCGAGTTCGTAGTAGTTGTTCAAGCTGAATCCGAACTTCACCGGGACGGTGAGTGTGGCCTTGCTGCCCAGCGGGAACGACGGACCGGCGCCGAGTTCCAGGTAGGTGCCCTTGTTCTCGCCGCCGTCCGCGCCGAACTCACCGAGTTCGAATGCCAGGATGGCGTACGGGCTGAACCGGCCGGCCTGCGCGAACTTGAAGCTCAGTTCGTTCACGGTGTTGAACATCAGGTTCGGGCTGGTATACGCGGTGTACGTGGTGCCGAACGTGATGCCCTTGGCGAAGCCGAGCGACAGCGTGGTGTAGAAGTCCTCCTCGTAGTGCATGTGTCCGGAAAATCCGTCGGACCCGGACGATCCGGTCTGCAGGCTGTTCCACACGCCGACGTTGACGCCAACGCTCTTGACGCTGCCCTCACCCGACTTCAAGCGCGAAGCCGAGGTCGGCGTACGGAAACATCGTCAACTTCGGGTCGGACTCCTGGACGATGCCGCGGAACACGTACACCGATGGAAAGTCGAGGCCGCCGGTGAAGGTCACCGCACCGGGGTTGGGATCGCTGGCCTGCGCGCGCGCCACACCCGGCAGCGCCATCATCATCAGGGCCGCACCCGCAACCGCTCCTCGTACCACCGACGAACCAGTCATGATCTTCATCAACATACCTCGCAGCTATTTGAAGGAAGTGCTTCCGGCCACGGCAGAGTGCAAGCGTGACGCCACACCAGCTGGCCTGGCGGGCGCCGCGCAGGCGTGAGATTTACTTCGGGAATCTGGCGTGATTGCGGTCTCCCCTCGCCCGGACGCCCACTCTCGGCCGAGCGACACAAATGTCTGCATAACACAATCCTTCAACAATTTTGTGGCCAGCGGCCTGCGCCGGCATCCCGGCCTCCGCGCGGGGCGACGAAGCGAGGACCGACAGATTTGTCTGGAGATTGCGACGCTTCAGACAATCGTGTCGAAGCCCACTCGCCGACAGAGGCTGCGGCCCTCCGTCGTCCGGCGACCACGGCGAATGCCTCGGCGACGCGGCGTAACAGCCGAGCGCAAAGCTCCGCAAAGCTACAAGAGTGTCAGGTCTACTGGTTAATCCAGACATATTTGTCTGAATCGAGCGAACGACTTGACCGATATCTAAGTCGTTCACAAACAACGACTTAGGAGCGCATGCTACCTCGTCAACAGTGGCCCCCGGCTTGCTCCCTTCCGTCCCGGATGCGGGCCGCGTCGGGCGGACCGGACAACGACGGTGCGGAGGCAGACACTCCGCCGCGAGGTGATGCGATGAACGCTGCGGATACGAGCTGGATGCTGATTGCGACCGCGCTGGTGCTGTTGATGACGCCGGCCCTGGCGTTCTTCTACGGCGGGCTGGTGCGCTCGAAGAACGCGCTGAACACGATGATGATGAGTTTCATCTCCCTCGGCTTCGTCGGCGTGCTGTGGGCGGTGATCGGCTACTCGCTGGCGTTCGCGCCGGGCAACGACTGGATTGGTGACGCCTCGCGGCTGTTCCTGCGCGGCGTCGGCCTCGAGGCGCAGGGGACCATCCCCCACCTGCTCTTCATGTCGTATCAGGGGACCTTCTGCATCATCACGGCGGCGCTGATCTCCGGCGCGATCGTCGAGCGCATGCGCTTCCCCGCCTACGTCGCGTTCATCAGCCTCTGGTCACTCGTCGTCTATGCGCCGGTGGCGCACTGGGTGTGGGGCGGCGGATTCCTCGCCAAGATGGGCGCGCTCGATTTCGCCGGCGGCACCGTCGTGCACGTGAATGCGGCGGCTGCGGCGCTGGTCGCGGCGCTCGTCATCGGTCCCCGGCGCGACTACAAGAAGGTCGCACTCGCCCCGCACAACGTGCCGTTCACGCTGCTCGGCACCGGGCTGCTGTGGTTCGGGTGGTTCGGTTTCAACGCCGGCAGCGCGCTGGCCGCCAACAACATCGCCGCCCTCGCCTTCACGACGACCATGTTCGCCCCGGCCGGGACCCTGGTGGTGTGGGCGCTCCTCGACATGGTGCGCACGCAGCGCACCACCGCAGTCGGTGCCGCCACGGCGATCGTCGTCGGCCTGGTCGCCGTCACGCCGGCGGCCGGCTTCGTCGGACCGATGAGCGCCATCGCGCTCGGCGCGTTGGCCGCCTTCCCGAGCTACTTCGGCATACTGTGGCGCGCGAAGACCAACCTTGACGATTCCCTCGACGTCGTCGCGGCGCATGGGCTCGGCGGCACCTGCGGCGCGCTGCTCACCGGCGTCTTCGCCCAGAAAGCGCTGAACGGCGTCGCCGACGGACTCCTGTTCGGCAATCCCGGCGCAGCTCGGGATCCAGGCGATCGCCGTGCTCGCGGCGCTGCTCTACAGCGGCGTCATGAGCTTCGTCCTGCTGAAGGTTGTCGGGGCGGTCTTCCCGCTGCGGGCCTCCGACGAGGAGCAGTCAATCGGGATCGATGTCGCGATGCACGGCGAGGAAGCGTACGTGCACTCCGGCGGTTCAGAAGCCTCGATGGCCTAAGGCGTTCCCTCCAGCCTGAGCTGCGGCCAATATCGGAGTCGTTGGAGAGCGCTGCACGAGACACGCGGGCCGGACGCGCCAACACGCGTTCCGGCTCGCGTTGCGTGCGGCCGTCAGCCTGCTGCCTGATTACTTCTTGTGGGAGGCGGCGTAGTCCATGGCAAATGTCTTGAGCGCCGGACTCGTCAAGCCGAGCGCGGTCGCTTCCGTCGACGCGCGGTCAGCGTCCCAGCCGTCGACGACCAGCCGCTTGATCATCCATAAGGCCGCCGCCCGGTTGCCGCTCGCGCAGTGCACGAACACCGGCTGGTTGTCCGGCTCGCCTACGGCTGCGATGAACTGATCGACGATCGCCGGATCCGGCGAGGCTCCGTTCACGGGCAGGTGGAAATACTTCACGCCCGGCCTCTTTCGCAGCAGCGGCCTCGGCGTCGACATCGGCGCCAGCCTCGCTCGCCTGACGGAGGTTGATGATCGATTTGTAGCCGAGCTTCTTCACTTCGACCGACGCCCGCCGGTGTCGTCGCACCGGCACAGGCGATGGTCGACTCGAGCTTCGCGAAGTTGGTGACGCCGGCGACGGTCGGCTTGGTCACCTGCGCGAAGGCGCTGGCCGCGACGAGCATCGCGGCGACGATCGCCGCGCTCACATGCTGCTTCCGCATATTCTTCTCCGTTTCCTACACTACGTACACGAACGAATAGCCGCGCTCCTGTGCGCGATTGACGGCGACGATGCCGGCCGGAACCATGTGACCGTTCGGACACGAGGTTTTCGGTGAGTTCCTTGAAGATGGCGTCGACGTTGCCGCCGGTCTTCTGCGCGATGAGCGTGCGCGGCGGCGCGCGTGGCCATCGCGCACACGGCGAAGCGCACGCCGCGCTTGGCCAGCTGGTCGATCGTGACGTTGCCGTTCTTCAGCGTGTCGCCGTAGCCGGTCGCCAGGTAGATGTTTGCGGTCGGCACCTGCTTGCTCTTCGGATCGACGAAGTGGCCGGCGCGCTCGGACAGTGCCGGCTCCGTACTTCGCCCACATCGCGTCGGTGAAGGCAAAGGAGGTGGACTCGTGACGCATGCAGATGACCTGCGCGACATCGGCGTCGGTGAGCTTGTAGCCGCTCGCACTGGCGACGAAGTAGTTGCGCGCGAAGAACAGCGCCTGCCCGTATCCGTCGGCGCTGGTGGTGTCGTAGAAGAACCGATGCTTCGCTGCGGGCTGCGTCGAGCCAGTCGTCCTCCGCGATGGCGGACCGCCTGGAATCGCGCCTGCGGGTGCCGGCGCCGACTGTGCCTGCACCGACGTGACCGCCGCCGAAGGTTGCACCGAACGCGCCCGCGCCAGCCACAATCCGCGAAAGGAACGAGCGACGCGCCAGCGGTCTCTGTCCTCTGTCCTGCTTCATCTGCATGTCCTCGCTTTGCTCACGAACTCGCCGAAAGTACCGTTACACTACCCCGTCCACCGGTCATCTCGTCCATGCATAGTCACCTGCGTACGTTCACCTGCCTGCTCGCCCTCTGCGCGGCGATCCGCGTGCTCGAAACCTGCCGGACAAGGCACGCCGCAACTGCGCTACAAGCTCAAGGGTCCGCTCATTCCCGCGCAGATGACGATGGTGACGGCCTGGGACTTTCCGCAGAACCCGCTCACCGACTCGACGCTCGACCAGTCGAAGCTCTCAAAGGAGATCCAGTGGGGCTATCGATTGTTCACGAACACGCCGGCCGAAGCCGAACGGTTCGTGCCCGGCGAGGTCTCCTGCAATAACTGCCACTTGAATGCCGGACAACGTGAACGGGCGATGCCGCTCGTGGCGATCTCTGGCGTGTTTCCCGAGTACAACCGCCGCGCCGGGCGTCTGATCAGTCTGCAACGATCGCATCGTGGATTGCTTTCTGAGAAGCGAGAATGCGGCCGGGAAAGCTGCCACGCGACGAGAGCGGAAAGGTTGTCGACGCCGCCGCAGACGCGATGCCGAACCCGACCTCGCGCGAGGTGCTGGCGCTCGCGGCCTACCTGAACTGGCTCTCGCGGGGTAACGAGATCGGCAAGAGCCCGGCCTGGCGGGGCCAGAACACGATTGCGCAGGCGTCGCTGATCCCGGTCGACAAGCTCGATCCGCAGAAGGGCGAGGCCATCTACAAGGAGCGCTGCGTCTCGTGCCACGGCGCCGAGGGGCAGGGCGTGTTCGTCGGCGACAAGCGGCCGGGTCCGCTCTGGGGTCCCGAACTCGTGGAACGATGGCGCCGGAGCGGCGCGCGTCTACACGCTGGCGGGGATCATTCGCTACACGATGCCGTACCTCGATCCCGGCAACATGACCGACGAGGACGCGCAGCAACTCGCGGCGTTCATCAACGTCGAAGCCGCGACCGTCCTACCCGTTCAAGGATCAGGATTACCGGGTAGACCCGCTGCCGGTGGACGCGGTGTACTACCCGAAGAGAACGCAGAATGAACGGACCAGCACGGTCGCTCGGATTTCGACGTCTGACAGACCCGACGCTACGTCAGAGCGACCTGCATTCCGCCCGTCAGCACGCCGGCCGCATCGCGAAGCTTCCGACCACCGGCCGCGCCAGCGCCGCGAAGTCGTCGTAGCGCATGCACACGGCGTCACCGTGCGTGCCGCCGTTGAACACGATCTGCGGCTCGGCTGCGAGCGCCACGTCGACGAACACCGGCTGGTGATAGAGCGGGCCCAAGCGGCGGCATCGCGCCGGGTTCGCAGTCCGGATACAGTGCCGCGAGTTCGTCTTCGGTCGCGAGCCGAATCCGATCCGCGCCCGTCACCAGCAGCAGCTGATCGAGATCGATCACGAGGTCCGCCGGCACGACGGCCTGGATCGGCGTCTCCGTCCGCGAAGAACACCACCGGCTTCGCCCAGTCCCGTCCGGAGATGTGCGTGATCGCGGCTTCCTCCTGCGCGGTGTAGGCCGGCGTGTGAGGAAACACGCTGTACGGCACATTGGCCTGTCTGAGGTATTCCTGCACCAGTTCTGTGACTGCCATGACCACCTCCTGCTGTGCTCGACCGCGGGTCCAGCCTCGGCTGCCGAAGATGCCGGATCACCAACTCGCAGCTGCCGGTACGCCGGGTTACCGGACCGCGCGTGAACGTGCTAGCGATTCAAGGTCAGCACGGGGCAGGTCGCCCGGCGAATCACCTGGTTGGTCGTCGAACCAAACAGCAGGATGTCGAGCGTGTTGCGTCCGTGCACGCCGAGCACGATCAAATCGGAGTGCGCGTCGGCAGCGGTCGTCAGGATCTGCTCGTACGGCTCGTCCGTGCACCAACTTCGTCGACCGGCTGGCACCCCTGGCGCGCCTCGTCGGTGATGAGTTCCATCAGCCGGTTCGTGGCGTCCGCTCGCACCGCCGCGCGATACGAGGCCATGTCGAACGGCAGGGTCTCGAGCGCGTCGCCGCCGTCCGGCGGGAACTCCAGGACGTGCAGCAGGGTCAGCGTCGAGTTCGACTCGATCGCCATCGACATCGCGAATCGAAGCGCGATCATCGACGGCTCGGAGAAATCGATCCCGCAGAGTACCTGCTTGAAGGGCAACCGCGAGGTCGCCACCATCGGCGGGGGGACGGTGATGACCGGACACGGCGCCGTGCGCACCACCTTCTCGGTGACCGAACCGAGCATCAACCGCTCGAACCCGCTTCGGCCGTGTGTACCCAGCACGATGAAATCGGCCGCCGATACGGCCTGCGACGTCGACGATATGGGCGGCCGGGCTGTTCCCTTCCACGGCCAGCACATCGCAGTCGACCCCCAACGCCCGCACCGGCACCAGCCACTGGCGAAGTCGCGCTTCGGCGTCTTCGAGCGTCTCGATGGGCGCTCTGGCCAGTTCCGCGAAGAGGATCGGCGGCTCCACCACAAGAGCCGGGTGGCGGACGTGGAGAGCCGTAATGCGTGCACGATACCAGCCCGCGATCATCACCGCATGATCGAGCGCGTGCTGAGAGGCCTCGGAGAAGTCAATTGGACAGAGGATGTGGGTGACCGCCAACATACCGACCTCCGTATCACCTCGTGCAAGTTCCCTGCTGTTGGTGAGCGCCGTCGAAATGCGCCTGATTTTTCCGGAGTCGCGCCGCCCGCCGCTCTCGCGGTGGCCACCTGCCGGATTGCCGGCGCTCGCTGCTACACTGATTCGCGATGCGCATCCTCGTCGTGGACATCGGTGGCACACACGTCAAGATTCTTGCGACCGGCCGACGCACCCCGGTCCGACTCCCCTCCGGCCCAGACCTTACACCCACCGAGATGGTGAAGAGCGTGAAAGCGGCCGCCAGCGACTGGCATTATGACGCCGTGTCCATCGGGTACCCTGGTCTTGTCGTGCACGGACGCGTCGCGAGCGAACCACACAATCTCGGACGCGGCTGGGTCGGCTTCAACTTCCACCGCGCCTTCGGCAAGCCGGTGAAGGTCATCAACGACGCGGCGATGCAGGCGCTGGGCAGCTACCAGGGCGGACGAATGCTCTTTCTCGGGCTCGGCACCGGCCTCGGGTCCGCCGTCATCATCGACGGCAATCTGGAACCGATGGAGCTTGGCCACCTGCCGTACAAGAAGGGCCGGACTTACGAGGACTACCTGGGGCAGCGCGGCCTCAAACGCCTGGGCACGAAGAAGTGGCGCAAGCACGTCTTCGACGTCATCACCCGGCTCAAGGCGGCGCTCGAGGCCGAGGATGTCGTGATTGGCGGCGGGAACGCGAAACTGGTCGAGAAGTGGCCTGACGGCGTTCGCGCGGGCGCGAACGTGCAGGCGTTTCGCGGCGGCTATCGACTCTGGACCGACAAGTGAGCCGGCCGGCGGCGCCTTCCCTGGACACCACGCGAGGCGCGCTCTCCACCGGCTGACATGGCGCGCATCGTCCTCACCTGCTGGGGATCGCACGGCGACATCGACCCGTTCCTCGGGCTCGGACTGGGCCTCCATCGGCGAGGTCATCACGTCACGATCGCCACGCTCGAGTACTACCGATCCCTGGTTGAAGCGTCAGGACTCGCGTTCGGCGCGATCAGGCCTGCTATCGATCCGCTCGACACACATCTCATCGAGCGCATCATGCATCGCTCGCGCGGCAGCGAGTTCCTGCTGACCGAAATCCTGTTTCCGGGTGTCGAGGCGATGTTCGACGACATCAGCGCGGCGGCCGAGGGTGCCGACCTGCTGATCAGTCATCCGATTACGTTCGCGACGCCGATCGTCGCCGAGCATCGCCGCCTTCCGTGGGCGAGCGCCGTGCTCGCCCCGACCTCGATGTTCTCCAGCTACGACATGCCCGCCATCCCGCCGGCCCCGTGGGTGAAGTCGCTGGAGCGGCTGGGACACTGGCCCGGCGCGTTGGTCATGCGGATAGTGCGACGAGCGACTGCCACGTGGCCTGAGCCGGTATATCGCCTGCGCCAACGGCTCGGCCTCCCTCGCGGCGCCAACCCGATTCTCGAAGGACAGCACTCCCCACGCCTCGTGCTGGCGCTCTTTTCACGGGTGCTCGGCGAGCCTCAGCCCGACTGGCCGCCGAACGCCGTCGTCACCGGCCCCATTTTCCACGACGCGCCGCACGGCACCTCGCTGGCTCCTGAACTCGAGGCGTTTCTCCAGGCCGGCCCGCCGCCGATCGTGTTCACCCTGGGTTCGTCGGTGGTGCTCATTGCGAAACGATTTCTGGCAGGAGAGCATCGCGGCGGCGCGACAGCTCGGCGCGCGCGCCGTTCTGCTGGTCGGACCTGACCCGTCGCCCTCACTACGGTCAACGCTCCGTGCTGCCACCGGCGCGTCCGACATCATGGCGGTCGAACGGGCGCCGCACTCGCTGCTCTTTCCCCGTGCGTCCATCGTCGTACAGCAGTGCGGGGTCGGGACGCTGGCGCAGAGCCTCCGCAGTGGACGGCCGATGCTGGCGGTGCCGTACTCGCACGATCAACCCGACAATGCATGGCGTGCGCGAAAGCTTGGCATGTCGCGGACGATCTATCCGGCCCGGTATCGCGCATGGCGCGTCGCGTCGGCACTGCGGAAGCTGCTGCAGGACCAGCGGTATGCCTCCGCCGCATCACGGGTCGCGGCTGACGTTCGGGCCGAGAATGGCGTCAGCGCCGCCTGCGATGCCGTCGAACGGACCTTCGGCCTCGCAACGATGGCATCAGGGAAGATGGTGTAGCTGCCGAACTGTCTACACCCAGGGATGTGCCGCTTACGCCGCGGAGGACTTGCGATGGGACGAGCCGTGCCTGCCGGCCTTGAGCGGACTGGCGACATCCACCCGCACGAACGCACCGTCGCGCGTGCGCAGCAGGAAGCCATTGTCGACGAGTTCGGTCAGGACAGCACTGCACAGCGAGGGTTCCAGCGCCCACAACCGCCGAGCCTGCGGCTCAGTCAAGCGGAGGCCTGGCATCTCCAGAAATTCCCCTCGTACGCGGTCGATGATGTCTTCGCGGAGACGAACGCGTGGTGCCTGCATATCGCGTCCTCCTGTCAGCTGATGACTCCAATATAGCGCCGGCCGGCACAAGAAAAGTCGAAATAAAATCCGCCGAGCTTTTTGATTTCCGCACAGTCGCCCGGCTGGAAACTTTCGCGCCGTTCCGACGTCAAAATCGATCGGAGATGTTCGCCAGGCGGCGAACCTGCGGCGCCGCCCCGGCTACCGCGGCTGGGGTTGCGCGCGCCCATTAACGAAAGGAGTCTCGTATGCGCGGTTTGAACATCGCTGCGCTGCTGGCGGGGCTTGTCATCTGCGTCTCCGCCGCAGCAGCCCAGGACCACTCATCCCCGAATCCCGCTCAATCCTCCTCAACACCAGCTCAATCCTCCTCGGCTCCGGCTGGCAGTCCCGTTGTCACCATGTCCGTCACGCTGCCGGACGGCCAGGTCAAAGAACTGACGACCCACGAGAGCGGACTGGCGGTCGTCACGGCGGGCGGGCACGAGTACGGCTTCCGTCCGACGATGCACGACGACCAGGGCACGCGAATGACGGTCACAGTCTTCGACATGGGCAACTCGTCGGAAGCGGTTCGTGAGATCGGGATGGTCGATGTGCGGGGTGGCGGCCCGGTAGTCGTCACGAAGACCACGCCCGCGTTCAAAGTGCAGGCGCGCAAGGGGGCCGGCAACACGACGACGTAAGCGTCCCGCTGTGAGGTTCGTCTCGTAGGGCGAGTTGCACATTGGTGACGTGGCCGAGATCGGCGTTTACACCAGTGTGCAAATCGCTCCGGATGGAAGTGCTCCGCACGCCGCGGACCCAGGCAGGTGCGAGATGACGCTATGCGGTTCGATCTGCTGTGCGGATGCGCTCTGCTATGCGGGGGCGATCTTCGGGGCGAGGTAGCCCGCCTGGCTGAAACCCATGAGCGCGACGAGCGGCCATGGCACCTCCCAGATCTGTCCTTCGAGAATTGTTTTGGACAGAAACAATGCCAGCAGCAGCATTGTCCAGAACAGCATCTGGGCCTTGGCCAGCGAGAGTTCCGCGCCGGGTGAACCCGGGGTGAACACGCGGATCAGATCGCTCACGGCCCATTGGTGGGCGACCGAGTTCCCCAGGCTGGCTGCCGCCTTCTCCTTCTTCGCATCCTGGAAGTACGCAAGCCCGCCCGTGAGCAGCGACGCCCCCATCAACACCAGCACCGACTCCGGGATTGTCGGGATCTCGAGTCGAATCATCCCGAAGCCGAGCACCACCGCACCGACGATCACGGTCCAGCATGCCACCTGCGTCTGCGCCAGGGAGAGGTGCCCATCGACGCCAGTCAGGAACAGCGCAGGATGATCCTTCCGCAGCCGTGCGAGGACGAGCACCACGGACAACGCGATGGCAACCATCGCCGCGGTCCAGAGCATCGTTGCGGTGATGTCGCCCACGTTCACGTCGCTGGTGCCGAGCGCGATGCGCTCAACACCTCCGTCTGTCCAGGTGAGCGCCGGCCGCACACGCACCATGGCCTTGTACCCGAAGTCGATGTCATTCAGGTCGAAGAGCAGTACCGTCCCTGTCCGGCGCAGGTCGGCCCCGTCCACCTGCCCGCGCCACTCCTGTCCCGGCGCCACGAACACTGGCGCCAGCGGATCCTCTTCGCCGGCCTTGCGTTCGGTGACCGCGTGGCTGCGGAACAGGCGCAGGCGGGGATTCTGATCGCGTCGGACATCAGCGGTGACGAACACTTCAAGACGATGCGACTTGAGTTGCCCGTCACGCATCAGCAGCACATATCCGGGAGGATCCGCCTTCAGGACCTCCGGACCCGGGGCGGCCTCCTGGGCAGTGACGGGCTGACTACCGAGCAGGACGCAGATCACCGCACCAGGCCACGCCAGTTTCGCGGACTCTCGGACCAACCCTCGTGCTGGTGACACAGTACACGGCATCCTAGACGATCTCGTCCGGTCCGCAGACCAATGGCTCTGTCCTGGAACAAAACGGCCGGGGCGGTGACGCGAACGTCAGGTGGCCGCCTTACCTGCATTCAGGGATGTGCCCGGGCAGTTCGAATGGCTAAATCTCTCAGCGCGCGCCGGCGTCGTGAGCGCTCTCGACCTGACATGAGGAGGCTGTATGCGTTCGGTGAGGATCGCGTGGCATTCGTTGGCGGCATGCACGATCGCCCTGATCGCGCTGCACTCGTCGCCTGGCGCGCAGGCGCCATCGGGTGCGGGCGCAACCCTGTTCGAGGGCGCACGGCTGATCGTCGGCGACAACAGCGCGCCGATCGAGCGCTCGGCCTTCGTGGTTCAGGGAAACAGGATCGTCAGCGTCGGCAGGGCGGGCGAGATTCAGGCGCCCGCAGGCGCCACGAGAGTGGACCTGGCCGGCAAGACCGTGATGCCGGCGATCGTCGATACGCACAGTCATCTCGGGTACTTCGACGAGGTCGCCAACAAGGAAATGCCCGACAACTTCTCGCGCGAGCGGGTGCTCGATCACCTGCAGCGCTTTGCCTACACGGGGCACGCGCTGACCTACAGTCTGGGCAGCGACGCACCGGACCTGATCGACGCGCGCTACAGCGAGAATCCGAAAGCCTTCGTCGATCTGCGTGACGAGTCGGATCAGGACACGTTCGTCGGCGCGCGCTATTTCACGGTCGGCCGCGGCCTCGCCTGGCCGGGGACCGGCAACCCGCGCAGCACGACGTTCTATCCTGTCGTCAGTGCCTGGCTGGCGAGAAACGCCGTTCGAGAACTCGCGGCGCAGAAGGTGACGCTGGTCAAATTGTGGGTCGAAGATCGATGGGGGTTCACCGATCCCAAAAGCAAGGACCCGGCCTACTTCACCCCCGACAGCTATACAGCGGCGATCGAGGAAGCGCACCGCCTCGGCCTGCGCACGATCGCTCATACCAAGACCGTGAAGGACTGGAAAGGGTTGATTCGTGCCGGTGTCGATGCCACCACGCACACCGTGGAGGATGCACCCGTGGACGCCGAACTGCTGGCATTGATCAAGGCGAGACCGGGCTTCCCGAACATCTCGGCGCTGACGTCGGCGATGCAGGGAGGGAGTGCGCCGCGCGCGCCGGGCCAGCGGCCCGAGTGGCTGAAGGATCCGCTGCTCACGGCCCTGAAGTGTCCTGCGTTTCTGGACAACTGGGGACGCGCCTTCGAAAAACAGCAAGTGGCACCGCGCGACGGAGGTCTGTGGTCGCAGAACACCGTGCAGATCCGCAAGGCAGGCGCCACGATCATCATGGGCAGCCACGACGCCGGCGGACCTCGCGTGATTGGCTGGGGCAGCCACATGGAGATGGAAGCGTTCGTCAACTGGATCGGCATGACGCCGAATCAGGCGATTGCCTCGGCCACCAGCGTCGCCGCAAAGTTCATCGGCGTCGACAACCGCCTCGGCACACTGGCACCAGGAAAGGGGGCCGACTTCATCGTGCTGGACGCCAACCCCCTGGACGACATCCGCAACACCCGCAAGATCGCGCAGGTCTACTTGCGCGGGCGTCAGGTCGATCGGCCGGCGATGAAGGCCCGTTGGGAATCGCAGTGCCGCGCGGCCGCGGCGACGCAATAGGCGTCAGACCGCCATCAGACCACCACGCAGGCGGCCTTCCGGTGTGAACTGAAGAATTTCCCCACCCGGGGCCGGGGCTGGTCCAGTACCTCGCGCACTACCTGGTCAGTATTGTGCGAACGCGCTGACCGCCTCGTCCGCTTTTCGGCACCGTTGCTGCATCCACGGCTCTGCGGTTCCCGCCAAACGTCGACGGGCACCTGACGAGGCGAAGACGCTGTGGTGGCAACGTCCGGAAACAGAACGATGTCTGACGTGCATTGCGGGGACCTTGTCGTTTCCGGCGACCACTTCATCGCGGGCAGACGCGTGTCTTCCGCAGACACGTTCGACGTATACAGTCCGATCGACAATGCGCGACTCGGTGCCGTGTCAGCCGCTGGGCCGGACGAGGTTGATCGCGCGGTACAGGCGGCGACCGATGCATTCCCCGGCTGGGCAGCGCTCGGGCCGGCACGACGCGGCCCCATCCTCCGCCGGCTCGCAAACCTGATCGAGCGCGACGTCGAGCGACTGGCGCTGGTCGAAACCATCAACAACGGATCGCTGCTCGAAGCCGGCCGTCTGCGCGTGATGAAGCGTGCGGCCTTGAATATCCGGTTCTTCGCTGACCTTGCCGAGCGGCTGCGCGTCCCCGAGTGGGACACCGAACCAGCGAACGCCCACAACCGCGTCGTCTTCGATCCGGCGGGCGTGACCGCATTGATCACGCCGTGGAACGCCCCGCTCATGCTCGCCACCTGGAAGATCGGGCCGGCGCTGGCCGCGGGAAACACCGTCGTGCTCAAGCCGGCGGAGTGGACGCCGCTGACGGCATCGATGCTCGCCGACCTCGCCGTCGAAGCGGGCCTCCCGGCCGGTGTGCTGAACGTGGTGCAGGGGATCGGCGAACGTGCCGGCGCGGCGCTCGTCTCTCATCCGTCTGTGCGCCGCATCTCGTTCACCGGCTCCCCCGAGACGGCGCGGCTGATCGGCGCGGCTGCTGCAGATCGGCTCACGCCGGTGAGCTTCGAACTCGGAGGCAAGTCTCCGCTCATCGTCTGCGCGGACGCGGACCTCGATCAGGCGCTCGCGACAGCGGTCGGGCAGTACGACAATGCCGGCCAGGTCTGCCTCGCAGGTTCCCGCCTGCTCGTGGAGGCGTCGGTCTACGACACATTCCTCGCGCGGCTCGTCGCGGCGATCGGGCAACTGCGGCTGGGAGACCCTCGCGAGCCTGACACACAGATTGGGCCGCTGATCACGCGTCAGCACCTGACGCGGGTGGCCGGCTTCGTGGAACGCGCGGTATCGGACGGCGCGCGGCTGCTGTGCGGCGGCCGTGTCTCGCCCGACCTTGGCGGCCTGTATTTCGAGCCGACGCTGTTCGCGGATATTCCGGCACGCGCCGAAATCCTGCAGCGCGAGGTCTTTGGTCCGGTGCTCACCATCCAGCCGTTTGCCACCGATGCGGAAGCAATCCGCCTGGCCAACGACACAGCCTATGGCCTGGCCGCGACGCTGTTCACCCGGGATGCCGCGCGGGCAGACCGCCTCGCACGCCTCCTGGTCGCCGGCACGGTCTGGGTCAACTGTTTCTTCGTGCGCGATCTGGCCGCCCCGTTCGGCGGCGCACGTCAGTCGGGAATCGGCCGCGAGGGTGGCCAGTGGAGCTTCGACTTCTACTGCGACGTCAAGACGATCGTCCACCGCAACGGCACGTTCGAGCCTGGCGCGTGTTGAAAGTAGGGTTCCGTCTGAGTCCTCTTGCGCCCTCCGTGGTGGCGGAGGATCTCAGCCGAGCAAGCTGCGATGGCGATGGAGAGTAGCCGAGACAAACGGATGACCGGTTCTGGAACGCCGCGGCAGCAGTTCCCCAGCGGATACACGGCTCCCCTGTCGCCAGACGGCCGCGCCGGGCTGGTGCTCGCACCGCCATGGCATTACAGCGCCGACTTCCTCATCGTCGAGTACCGCGCCGACCCGAATGCGGTGATTGCACTCCTGCCCAGGGAACTCGAGCCGGCCGCCGACGCCGGTGCCGTGGCCGCGATCTTTGCGGACTGGCAGGTCTGCTCCGACGATGGCCACGAGCTGCTCGATCCGGTGCAGGGGCAGTACAGGGAGTTCTTTCTCGTCGTCGGCTGCACGTTCAAGGGCGCCCCTGCCAGTCGCTGCGTGTTCATCTGGGTGGACAAAGACTTCGCGATGATGCGCGGGTGGATTCAGGGCTTTCCCAAGAAGCTGGGCGCCATTCACATGACGCGCGTCTTCCCGGTCGGACGCGCCACGCCGCGCATCGAGCCCGGTGCGAGATTCGGCGCGACGTGCACCGCCGGGAGCCGCGAGATTGCGCGTGCCCAGGTGACCTTGCGCCGCGTGTCGAAAACAGGCCCGACCGTCAACGATCCGCCGATGCACAACACGAGGCTGTTCCCGGCGTACAGCGGCCTGGTCCCGGATGTCTTCGAGCTCGTTCGTGCCGGCGGCCGCGATCGTGTGATCTCGGAGATCTGGGAGGGAGACGCGGAGCTGACGCTCGGCTCGCACACCGTTGAGCCGCTGGACTCGATACGGCCCAGAGAAATCCTGCAGGGGTATCGATTCAGCTTCGGTTACACCGTTGACGGAGGTGAGGTGCTGCTGCAGCACGACAAACCGGCGCACGGCTTCGGTGGGGGGCGACGCATGAAACACGCGCGTGTGCTGCACAATTCGCGTCCCACTCGCGGTGTGGTCAACGGCAACAGCATCGCGCTCGAAACCGGCGGGTCGATTCCGGCGGACACCGCCGCATACCTTGCGCCGATCGCGCCGCGGCAGATCATCGCCACGCATCTCACCTACCGGAGCCGGTGCGTCGAGTACCGGATGTCGTCGATCCCGGAGTATCCGTCGTACTTCATGAAACCGCTCGGCGCGGTGTCGCACCACGGCGCCAGCGTGGCGCGGCCGCGCGGCTGCCGCTTCCTCAACTACGAAGGAGAGGTCGCTGTCGTGATCGGCCGAACGTGCTGCAACGTCACGGTCGCACGGGCGCTCGAGTACGTGAAGGGCTACACCGCGGCCAACGATTTCGGAGTGCACGACTTCAGGCACGCGGATCGCAACGCAATGTTTCGCGTGAAAGGCCAGGACGGCTTCTGCCCGCTCGGACCTGTCCTGGTGGATGCTGCTGACGTCGATGCTGACGACCTCTGGCTTCGCACCTTCGTGAACGGGCGTCTGGTGCAGGAGGCCCGCACGGGCGACGACATGATCTTCAGCATCGCCTACCAGATCGCGGACATCTCGAGGCTCGTCACACTCGAGGAGAACGACGTCCTGCTCACCGGGACGCCGGCCCACAGCCGCCCGGTCGAGATCGGCGACGTGGTCGGCGTCGAGGTGAGCGGCGTCGGTCGTCTCGAGAACGTGATCGTCGAGCTCGATCGAGAACTGGTGCCTGTCGGGGATCAGCCGAAGGTCACCGACCAGACCTTGCACGTCGCGCTGGCGATCCCGGAGGAGGAGGCGCGGGCGCGTGTGTTCGGAGGAGGGGGCACGTAGCAGTACGTTCACAAGAGAGGTAGGGGCGGGTCTTCAGACATGCCCTGAGTCGTCGGGTCTGAAGACCCGACGCTACGCCTTTTCGAAACCAGCTCTGTAGCCGCGCACCTTCAGGTGCGCCATCGAAGGAGACGCGAGTGACAGCCGAAGCGTTTGTCGGAGCGGTGCACCACGTGGGTCTCAAGGTCGCCGACGTCGGCGAGGCCATGGAGCGGTGGAGTCATCTGCTCGGCCTGCACGGCGAGATGCTGACCGACGGGCACGCAATCCTCCGGTGCACGTACGAGGACTACGCGCTGGTCCTTCGCCCCAGCCCTGACCCGCCGTCGCTCGACTATGTGTGTTACGAGCTCGCGTCTGGCGTATCGCTCGATGCCGCGGCAGACCGTCTCACCGCTGGCGGCGCGTCCTTCTCGTCTATTGTCCTTCCTCGACAGCGCGAGGGCCTCGCCGTGCGCGATCCGGACGGCCACACGGTGGTCCTCACGCCTCGCATCGCACCCGAGGATCGGCGCCCCAGCGAGGTCCGCCATTCAAGCCGCATCCCGGGGTGGCATCCGCGCAAGCTTGGCCACGTCAACTTCCTCACCCGGGATGTGCAGCGTCAGGTGCGGTGGTATACGGAAATGCTCGGGTTCCGAGTGACTGACTGGATCGGCACCGAGGGGGTCTGGCTGCACGTCAACGCCGATCACCACGTCCTGGCGTTCCTGCAGAAGGATCTCGCCCACATCCACCACGTCGCGTTCGAGCTGGTGGACTGGGGCGAGATGCGTGTCGGGCTGGATCACCTGGCGCAGAACCGCCGCCACATCGTATGGGGCCCTGGCCGGCATGGCATGGCGCGGAACCTGTTCAGCTACTTTCGGATGGTCGAAGAGGAGCTGTTCGTCGAGCTGTTCTGCGATCTCGAACAGCTCTCCGCCGATCACGTCGTCCGCTCCTTTCCGGACGACCCGCATTCGTCCAACACCTGGGGAATCCTGCCGCCGCGGACCTATTTCCGATTCGATCGTGCGGCCATCGCAGCGGAGGACGAGCAGTCGTACGTGTACGGACGGCTGGAGACGGCGAATTGACTGCCGTGTCGCGGAACCGAGGTGGAGAGCCATGACCGTCGAGCATGCGAGTGGGTCGTGGGCGTTGAGGCGGGAGCGGGCGGTGCCACGCGGCGTGGCGATCACGCATCCGATATCGCTGGCGCGCGCCGAAGGCAGCCGCGTGTGGGACGAGAACGGCCGCGAGTACCTGGATTTTGCGAGCGGCATCGGCGCCCTCAACACCGGTCATCGCCACCCTCGTGTGGTGGAGGCGGTGCACCAGCAACTCGATCGCCTGATGCATACCTGCTTTCAGGTCGCCACCTACAGCGGGTACGTCGAGCTGTGCGAACGGCTGTGCAGCCTCACAGGCGATCCGAGCGGAGGTCCTCGCAAGGCCATGCTCCTCACCACTGGAGCCGAAGCCACCGAGAATGCCATCAAGATTGCCAGAGCCTTCACGAAGCGGTCGGCCGTAATCGCCTTCGATGGTGCGTTTCACGGCCGAACGTTCCTGGCACTGGCCATGACCGCATCGAATGCCGCGTATCGCCAGGACTTCGGTCCCCTTCCAGCCGACGTCCACCACGTGCCGTTTCCCGACGTCTACCGCGGATGGACGACTGCGCGTGCATTCGAGGCGCTCCGCCATCTGCTCGCCACGCAGGTTGCGCCGGACCGCATCGCCGCCGTCATCGTGGAGCCGCAACTCGGCGAGGGAGGATTCATTCCCGCTCCGTTCGATTTCCTCCAGCAACTCCGCGCCTTCACCGAGGAGCACGGCATCGTGCTGATCGTCGATGAAGTGCAGACCGGCTTCGGGCGCACCGGGCGCATGTTCGCGTACCAGCATGCGGGCATCCAGCCGGATCTGATTACGCTGGCGAAGAGTCTCGGCGGCGGCATGCCGCTCGCCGCGATCGTCGGCAGGGCCGAGATGATGGACGCGCCTTCGCCCGGGGGGCTCGGCGGCACGTATGCGGGGAATCCCGTCGCATGCGCTGCGGCACTGGCCGTCCTCGACATCTTCGAGGAACACCCCATCGTCGAGCGCGCGGCCGAGATGGGCGCCGCGCTTCGTGAGGGCCTTCTGCACATCCAGTCGAACGTTCCGGCAATCGGCGATGTCCGCGGGCTTGGATGCATGCTGGCCCTCGAATTGATCGTCGATCGCACGACGCGGGAGCCGAACGCTGCGCTCGCGGATCGCATCATCCAGAGTGCGCGAGAACGAGGGCTGCTTCTGCTGAAGGCCGGGCCATTCAAGAACGTGGTGCGGCTCCTTCCGCCCCTCACCGCCTCGGACGACGAGATTGCTCGCGGCCTGCGCATTCTGGAGGACGCCATTCATGGGAGCCTGTCGTGAGGAGCGATGGCATGAGCGAGATGAGCGACTACAAGCGAATCCGTGTGCTCTTTCCAGATCACCTCGGCCTGGCGCGCGGCAAATACATTCCCGCAGCCCACGGCGGCGATCATGTGAACCACTGCATCGGCACCTTCGCGCTGAACTTCGACCGCACGATGACTCCGGCACCCGGGTCGAAGATGCTGGAAGGGCTCCCGGACTGCACGGCGCGCTTTTCGCCGGAGAACGTTCGTCCCGGCTGGGAACCCGGCACCGGGGTGGTGGTGGCCGATCTCGAGTTCCGCGGCGAACCGCTGGCCATTGCCCCCCGCCATGTCCTGCGCCGTGCGGTGGCCGACTGGGAAGCGCGGGGCTGCAGGCCACGCGTCGGCATCGAGCTGGAAGCGTACGTGATGCAGCCCGACGGCAGGGGCGGCTGGCAACCCTGGAACACACCTGGGGCGTTTGTCTACGGGACCGGGCCAACCGTCGATCCGGTTGGTCTATTCGACGAGATCATGGAGACGGCCGAGCGCTGCGGGCTTCCGATCGAGTCGATCAACTCCGAATACGACGCGCCGCAATTCGAACTGACGCTCGTCTGCGACGACGCGCTACGGTCCGTGGATAACATTTTTCTGTTCAAAGTAATGGCGCGCGAGGTGGCGGCGAAGCACGATCTGCTGCTGACCTTCATGGGCAAGCCGATCGCCGGTCGGAGCGGCAGCGGCCTGCACGTGAACTTCTCGTTCCTGGATGCAGACGGCGGCAATCGCATCGCTGACCCGCAGGCCACAGATGGTCTGTCGTGCCTGGCCAGGCAGTGCATCGCCGGACTGATCGCACATCATGCCGCCATGGCGGCGTTGTGCGTCCCGACCGTCAACGGCTACAAACGTCTGCGGCCGGGCCAGCTGGCGGGCTACTGGGCCAACTGGGGATACGACCATCGCGGGGCCACGGTGCGCGTCCCGGAGGGCCGCGGCGACGGCGCCCGCCTCGAACACCGCATGAGTGACGGCGCCGCGAATCCCTATCTGGCGACGGCCGCGGTGCTGCAGGCAGCCCGCCTCGGAGTCGAGCACGGCCTCCCGGCGCCCGCGCCCGAGGAGCAGGATTGCCTCGAGCATCAGAGCACGGACCAGCACGTCCCCGGCGATCTTGGCAGCGCCCTGGACGCCTTCGAAGCCGATCAGCCGCTGGTGGATGCGGTTGGGAAGGAGTTGTCGGCACTGTTCCTGTGCATCAAGCGTGCGGAATGGGACAAGTTCACTGCGGCCGTGACCGATTGGGAGTTGAACTACTACCTGCCGTTCTTGTGAGGACTTCTGTTCATCCCGTGTGTACCTGTACCCGCCGGCCCCGGTGTCCGGAAAGCGGCGACTGAAGGAGATGGTTGGTGAGCGACGAGCACAGCCTGGACAACAGCGATTCGCAGGCCAACATCGCGGACCCTGATGTCTACGTGCGCGGCGTGCCCCATCTGACGTTCAAGCGCCTTCGCGACGCCGAGCCTGTCAGCTGGTGGGACGAGGACGATGGCCCCGGCTTCTGGGCTGTCACCCGTTACGACGACATCGTCAGCGCCAGTCACAACTGGAAGACCTTCTCCACCACCCGCGGCATTCGCCTCGAGGAGATGACCGAGGAGGAACTCCGGGCCCGACGAACGCTGATGGAAATGGACCCGCCGGAGCACACCACCTATCGGCGCATCGTTCAGCCGCCGTTCACGCATACGGAGGTGAGCGCCGCGGAGTCCGGCATCCGGCTTCTCGCGCGGTCGGTCGTCGAGGAGGTCCGCGGAACGGCGTCCTTCGACTTCGTTGACGCGATTGCGCGCAAACTTCCGATGGGGATGCTCGGCAAGATGCTCGGCATCCCGGATAGCGACGGCCCCTGGCTGGCGAGACAGGGCGACGCGCTCATCGGGAACACCGACCCCGAGTTCACGACCCATCCGGTCGGCCTCGTCGATACCGATCCTTACAGGCTGATGCCGTTTCGAAGTCCTGTGAGCAGCACGCTCTTCGCATATGCCGAAGAGCAGGCGCGCGTACGGCGTGACCGCCCCGGCGACGATGTGATTTCGATGCTGCTGAAGCCGAAGCGGGATGGCGCGCCGCTCTCCGAGGAGGAATTCAAGAACTTCTTCACGCTGCTGGTCGCCGCCGGCAACGACACCACGCGCTACACGATGGCGGCGGGTATGCTCGCGCTCATCGATCACCCCGGGCAGATGGCGCAGCTGCGCGAGAACCCATCCCTCATCGCCAGCGCCACCGAGGAGATCCTGCGCTGGGGCACCGTCACGATGCACTTTCGCCGCACTGCGCTGCAGGAGACCGAGCTGGCGGGCACCCGGATCAGGAAAGGGGACAAGGTGCTCCTCTGGTTCATCTCCGGCGACTACGACGACCGGCAGTTTCCCGATCCCTTCCGCTTCGACATCACGCGGGCCCCAAATGAGCATCTTGCGTTTGGGCTGAAGAGCCCGCACAAGTGCATCGGCGAGCACCTGGCGCGCGTGGAAATCCGTGTGCTGCTGGAGGAACTGCTGCCGCGACTGGCGGATGTCAGCCTGAACGGCCCTATCGAGCGCCTGCGATCGAATTTCATTTCGGGGATCAAGCACCTGCCGTTGAAGGTGAGCTGGGCGTGATCAGAAGAATCACCGGAGGTCGCGGACCTCGCTGGCAATGAACGTCACGTCCGGAAAGGCCAGTCCGGCTGTGCGCATTCTCGAGCGACACGTACGCGAGGGTGCCGTTGCGGGCGCAGGTCTCGTCGTGCTGAAAGACGGCGATATCGTCGCCGAGCATTATGCCGGCGATGCGGCGCCACGGCTTGCGGCCGGCCCGGACGTCCTGTGGCCGATCGCGTCGATTTCGAAAGTCTACACGGCGGCGCATGATGATGCGCCTCGTAGAGGACGCCGTGCTGACGCTGAACACGCCTGTTCACCTGGTGCTTCCGGACTTTACCGGTGAGGGCCGCGACGAAGTGCGGATCCGGCATCTGCTCACGCACACAGCAGGGTTCATGTACGAATCGCCGGAAATGGCCGCGCGTCTGGAGGCGCACACACACATGCAGGAGCTGATCGGCGAAGCGCTGCGCAGCCCGCTGCTCTTCAGGCCGGGCACCGAGTTGCGATATGCCGACTACAATTACCTGGTTGCGGGACACGTGGCCGAAGTCGCCGCTGGCCGACCCTATGCCGAACTCGTACGGACGCTCGTCCTCGAACCGGCGGGGCTGACGCAGACCTTTCTTCCTCCTCCACATGACGAGTACGGACGCATGGCACTGATTCGAGGCAGCCTGGCCGAAGGAACCGATGGGGACATGTACAACTCCGCCTACGGACGCGACCTCGCCCACCCTGCCTTCGGGGTGTGCGCCACCACGTCGGACCTCGCTCGCTTCGGTTCCATGTTCATGCCCGGCGGCCCTCGCTTTCTTTCTGAAGGCGCCGTGCGCGCGATGACCACCGACCAGACAGGTGGTGTCCCTGGCAGTCACCCGTCGATGAAGGGCTATGCGGCTGACGTGCGCGTCCCCTGGGCGATCGGGTTCGCGCTGCAGACCGATTCGGTGCCAGGACTCTATTCCGAACTTTCATCCTTCCAGACGTTCGGCCACGGCGGCGCGAGCGGCTGCGCACTGGTGTGCGATCCGACCTGTGGCGTCGTAGTCTCGGTGACGACGAATACGCACCTCAGGGAAGGGCGGGAGCCATGGACATGCCGCATCCAGTCGATCGTGAACGCCGTGTTCGCCGATGCGACACACCGGTTGCGCAATCAGGGCATTTTCAACCTCGCCTCTCCCGGCGGCGACTTGACGAAGCCCTGATGCAGAGTCGCAGGAACGCGGTTCACAGAGCGCTGCTGCAGTAATCTGGGTGACCTGATGTCACCCTGGCCTCCGACGCGCACCGACCCGCTTGTTGAGACGCTCCACGGCAGGGCGGTGGCGGATCCCTGTCGCTGGCTCGAAGACGAGCGCAACCCCGAGGTCCAGGCGTGGATGAAGGCGCAGGATGACTTCACGCGCGCCGAGCTCGCACAGCTGCCGGACCGCGCAGCCGCTGATCGAGCGGCTGAAGACAGCTGTTCTATTACGACGCGATCAGCGCCCCCACGCACAGGCAGGGACGCTACTTCTATACGCGCAAGCACGCCGACAGGGAGAAGACGATCGTCTACTGGCGCCAGGGCGAGCAGGGTGTCGAGCGAGGTCCTGTTCGATCCGAACACCTGGAGCATCGACGGAACGACCGGGCTCGGCGGCTGGTGGCCCAGCCATGACGGACGCTACGTGGCGTTCTCGATCAAGGAGAACAACTCGGACGAGACGGTCACGAGGATTCGCGACGTCGCAGCCGAGACCGATCTGCCGGACATCATCGTTGGAACGAAATACTCCGGCGCATCGTGGACGGCTGACGGTTCGGGCTTCTACTACACGCGGGTGCCGCCGGTCGGCGGCGCCGTGACGGTCGCCGAGCGCCCCGGGTTCGCCGAGCATCAGATTCCACCGCCTCGGCACGAACCCCGCCGACGATCCGCTCATTCACGACGCGACGCGGAATCCGGAAACCTTCATCGGCGGCGAGATCTCGCGCGACGGACACTGGCTGATCGTCTCGATCCAGCACGGATGGAACTCGACCGACGTGTTCATCAAGGACGCGCGGCAGCCGGACGCGCCGTGGCAGACGCTGGTCAGCGGCGTCAACGCCAACTTCGCCGTGGACGTCTGGAAGGACCGGCTGTACGTCCTCACGAACGACGGTGCGCCGAGATACCGCGTCTTCGTCGTCGACCCGTTCGATCTCGATCGTTCCGCATGGCGCGAGGTCATTCCCGAGGGCGAGGCGACACTCGACAGCATCAGCATCGTCGGCCACCATCTTGGCGCGACCTGGCTGCGCAATGCTGCCACCGAGATCGAGCTGTACACCCTCGATGGCACGTTCGTGCGCAGGGTGGACATTCCGCCGCTCGGAACCTCGCAAGGTCTCGGGCGGCAATCCAGACGAGGACACGGCCTACTTCGCCTACACGTCGTTCACCGAACCGCAGATCATCTACAGGACGTCGATCGCGACCGGCTCAGTGACCGAGTGGGCACGGACCACGCTGCCGATCGATACGTCCAGCATGATGGCCGAGCAGGTGTTCTTCCGCTCGAAGGACGGCACCAGGGTATCGATGTTCCTGCTGTACCGGCGAGGCACCACAAAGACCGGCAGCAACCCGACCATCCTTTACGGCTACGGCGGATTCAACGTGAACATGACGCCCGCATTCGCCTCGTCCCGCGCGGTGTGGCTCGAGCGCGGCGGCGTCTATGCGATACCGAACCTGCGCGGCGGCGGCGAGTACGGCGAGGAGTGGCACCGCTCGGGCATGCTCCTCGCCAAGCAGAATGTCTTCGACGACTTCATCGCCGCGGCCGAGTATCTGGTCTCCGAGCGCTGGACGTCGGCCGACCACCTCGCCATTTCGGGTGGCTCGAACGGCGGACTCCTCGTTGGCGCCACGATCACCCAGCGACCGGATCTCTGCAAGGCCGCGATCTGCGCCGTGCCGCTGCTGGACATGTTGCGTTATCACCTGAGCGGCTCAGGCCGGACCTGGATTCCCGAGTACGGGTCGGCTGATGACGCGGAACAGTTCAAGGCGCATCTACGCTTACTCGCCGTACCGCGTCGCCGTCGATGCCGGCGCTCGGCCCTATCCGGCGGTGCTCTTCGACTCTGCCGACCACGACGACCGTGTCGATCCGCTGCACGCGCGCAAGCTCGCTGCGGTGCTTCAGCGGAACCAGACGGCTGCGGCGCCTATCCTGCTTCGCATCGAGCGCAACGCAGGTCATGGCGGCGCCGACATGGTGAGGCAGACGGTGGAGAAGGTCGCAGACCAGCTCGCGTTCCTCGAGAGCCAGCTCGCGCCCGGAGGCGAGTTCGCACCAGCCGACAGAACCTCCTGACCGACGCCGCGCGACCACGTGTGTATCCGGCCGGGGGAAGGCGGCGATTCACACTGGACAGAGCGTCGAGACTCGGCTACCTTTCCACGCGTGAGGAAGGCACTTGGCTGCATCGCTCTGCTGCTGTTGGCAGCGCTCGGAGCGTCGCCGGTATCCGGCCAATCGGGCAACCTCGTCGTCTACGGCGACGTCGTCTACTTCTACCCGCCCGGGAACGCGCGCAACTGCATCCTCAACAGCCAGTTCAAGCGCGGCGAACCGGTTGGCTTCCGCATGACCGCCGTCAACCCGACGACCGGCAAGCGCGATCGGGCAACACAACTGGTCGTGCACCTCTCGTACGCCGGGAAAACGATCGACGTGCCGATGCGCGACCGCCAGTCCGACAGTCAGCCCGAACGGGAGTTCTGGGTCGCCAAGTGGATGGTGCCCGAGGACGCGCCGACCGGTATTGTTCGATACACGGTCACGGCCAAAGATTCGCAGGGACGTACCGGCGAGTTCAAACCCTTCGAGGTGCAGGCCTCGCAGATCACCATCGTTCCGTAAGTGGCACAGCTGCGCCGCACGGCTCATGAAGTGCTCGCCACGCCTCCGGATTAGCATCGCCATCGGACTGGCCGCCGCGTGCGTGGCCTGTTCTCCGACACCGCGCTCCACCTCTCAGATGCCTGCCGGTCAAGCGTCAGTGCCTGCGCCGGCCAATGTCTCGTTGCTTGGCCTCGACTTCGACAAGCCAGCGGTGGTTGGCGGAGCGGTACACGCCAGTGCAGCCGGATTGCCACCGGGCAGCACAGTCACTCTGTCGTGGGGCACCGTCGCCGGCGGCTGGGTCATCGAGGATTACTATCATTTCCGCGGCAAGAAATATTCGGAGACGACGACGACGCTCGGAGAGTTCGTCGTGGATGGAAGCGGACGACTGAGCGCTCGTTTCACCATTCCCGAAGATTACGGCGGCGTGCACGAAGTGACCGCGCTCATCGACAACCATCCGGTGGCGCAGAACGGCATCAACGTCACACAGACCTTTGCACTCAGCCCACATTCCGGACCAGTGGGGACACCACTGGAGTTGAGAATCACGGGACTCGGCTGGCGCACGATGGAAAGCACGTGGGTCGTCAACTGGGACAACAACGAACTCGGCTTCGTGACTGCGGCAGGCACCCGCGGTTCGGCCGTGGCGCGGTTCCGGGCGACCGGCCCAGTGGGCGATCACGTGGTGAAGCTGTACACCGGGTGGCAGGGACAGGCGTACTTGAACTACGAGCAGTCGCCGGTCGCTGAACTTCCGAGGCCGCAGTTCACGTTCACCACGACCCCGGGCGGAGCTGGTGATGCGGCATACGCCGAACCCTATACGCCACAACCAATCCCGAAAACAGAGGTGCAGGTCGCAGGCGCCGGGTTGACGCTCGATCCGACACAAGGGCCCGTCGGCACCCGCGCAGTCCTCAAAGGCGAAGGCTTTGCGCCTGGCGACCGCCTGCGCCTCACATGGGAGACAGCTGTCGGCAGCCGTGTCAGCGGCAATGGCTTCGCCGCCGAAGAGAACCAGCTCGGGGAGCTGCAGGTCAACCCGGACGGTCGAATCGAGTGGCCACTGACCATTCCCATGGATCTCGGCGGCCTCCACGGCGTGGCCTTGCGGAAAGGCACCGAAGTCGTTGCGCGCACCCACTTCGCTATTGAGACCAGCATCGTCGAGATGATTCCGCAATCGGGCCCTCCGGGCACACCTGTGACGATTCACTTGAGGGGAGTTGGCTGGACCGAGTACGACAACATCTACGTGGCGACGTACGACAACGCCTACATGGGTTATGCGTGCGGCTTCAACAGTCAGGGCGACGTCGTCATCAACTTCACTGCCGCGGGAGAGCCGGGGCCGCACCTGATCGACCTGTATCCGGGCATCTACCAGGGTCCGACGACGGAGCCGCAACAGCTGTATCGACTGCCGCAGCTGACGTACGCCGACGATCACCCCGGCAACATCATTCCCGCGCTTCGGTTCACGTTCGAGATCACCCGATCGCCACAACGACGTCGTCCGAACACCACTTCCGAGTAGGCGTCCAAAGCATCGCGACGTTGCGTCGCGACGTAGGGTCTCTACGTAGGGTCCCTACGTAGCGTCGGGTCTTTAGACCGACGTCGAACGCGGGTCTGACTGAAGACCCGCCTCTACGCTCGAGAGTGGGGACGACGCTCCCAGTCGTAGAAGTTGAACACGTACGGCACGAGCGCGGATGGCGGCGTCAGGAACCGATCCGCCAGGACCATCGAATCGATGTAGTCGAAGATCAGCCGCACCTGATCCGGAGCGTTCACCGAATGGAACCACACGGAGCGGCCATCAAAAACCAGGCTCACGACGTTGGCCAGTTCGCACGGTCCGAGGCAACCGCCCTTCGTGAGGTGCACGCTCTTCCGGAGTTTTCTCCCCAGCCACTCCGCCTTGAATGTCTCCACCGGCACCGGTGCGTAGCCGCGCTCGACGTCTCCGCAGCAACAGCTTCCGTAACAGTAGGAGAGGTGCGCCCGACGCTGAACGACGTGCACGACGCGGCCGTCGGCGCGAACCACCGTCTGGCGGAAACGCGGCAGCATATCGGCGCGCTTGAGTTCCACCGGCTGTCCATGTGGTGTGTTGAGGTAGGCGTCGACCCACGCATCCTTCCGCGCAGCGAGCGCTTCGGCGCCGGCAAGACGACGCTCGGTGACCAGCCGCTCCAGAGCCGCAACCCAGTGATGGTAATACTGCGATCCATCGTCGGGCTCGCCGCCCTCCGCGGCCGCAGCCAGTTCGTTGCCGAGCGCGGCGGTCCACTCCGCCCACGTGAAGTGTCCGTCAGCGGACAGACGCACGGCGAGCGCAAACGCCTGCGCCTGCCATGGCTCCGCGAACACGGGCTCCCCGTCGACGCGAGGCAGCGACGGCAGTTCGGCCAGCGCGACCTCGGCTCGACCATCACGCCCGCTCAAGGTAGTCCTCCCACGCGTCGACGAATACCGTGTCGCGCGGCGATGCCGCAGGCCCCCAGAGTTCGCGGGCCGCGAAGCGCACCGTGTACACATGCTGCGGCGCGCCCACCGGATCTCCTGAGGCGGTTGTATCCTGCAGCGCCCACACGCCGTGATCGCGCGTGATGACGCCGCGCTTGCCGCGAACGTAACGCGGCAGGCGCGTGTGTCCGATCGGATGCATGTTGCGGCCGCGCACCTGCTGGCTGACGCGATAGCGGGCGCGCACCGGCAGATCGAGGCGCGTCGCCCCGGGAATGGCACCGGCTACGGGTGCGGGCGGCGGTGGCAGCGCAGGCGTGGGCGCCGCAGAAGTCCCGCGGCCCGTGGCGAGTTCTTCGGGAGTGATGTACCGGCTCCGCAGCAGCCGATTCACCATGACCGTGAACCATCGCTCGTAGTACGGCATCCGCAGGTACTCCGCCGGCGGAATCAGTTCGAGCTCGTACCGGAAGTTCTTCCAGATGCCGCGCCCGTAGGGCGACGTCGCGCGGAAGAGCGCCCAGACGCGGCCCTCCCACGGCTCGTGAAAGATGGGGGCGTCCGGTTCATGACCAATCGGCCCCATGCCCTGCATGCCACCCATGTCGTGGACGCCGTTCATGGCTGGCCTCCCGGCCACTGAAGTTTGGCGACGCCGATCATCGAGTCTCTGGTGACGATTGCGGCGAGTTCCTCTTCGGACAGGCGCTCGGTACCGGTCGGGCGCTCCGGCAGCACCAGGTATCGGATATCCGAGGTGCTGTCCCAGACACGCACCTCGACCTCTTCCGGGATCTCCAGCCCGAACTCGCGCAGGACGACACGGGGTTCGATCACTGTCCGTGAACGATAGCCAGAGGATTTGTACCAGGCAGGCGGCAATCCGAGCGTCGGCCACGGGTAGCACGAGCAGAGCGTGCACACGACGACGTTGTGCACGGCTGGCGTGTTCTCGACGACCACCATGTGCTCGCCCTGTGCGCCTGCGTATCCGAGTTCCTTGATCGCTGCCGAGCCGTCGGTCAGCAGGCGCCGCTTGTACGCCGGATCGGTCCACGCCTTCGCGACGACCCGCGCGCCGTTGCGCGGACCGATGTTGTGCTCGTAGTTCTGCACGATCTCGTCGAGGGCTGCCGCCTGGACCATCCCCTTCTCGATCAGGAGCGATTCGAGCGCCTTGACGCGCAGCGCCACATCCGAGGGCACCACCTGGTGCTCGTCATCGTGAGAGTGGCCCTGCGCCGGTGTGCTCGCGCTGGCGTTCGCAGCGACGATGAATCCCGCGGCGCCTAGCGTGGCGCCGCTGAGGAAGCGGCGGCGGTCAGGCCCATCCATTTCATCAGCCATCGTTGCGTCACTCCTGCAGACAAGGCCGGAAGGATACACCCGGCGGCGGCGGAGCGCGATACCGGTGCGGCCGACGACAGCCGGTCCATCCTCACGAGGACCGCGGTCAGCTGGCCGCCGACGCCGTGATCGCGAATTCAGCGAGACGCAGCGCTAACGTCACTTCCGCTTTGGCGTTGCCACGCCGGAACGAGACCTTGCACAGCGGCTCGTCGGACGGCACGCCAGCCTTGGCGGCGCTCAGGCCGATGTGCGAGATCAAATCGAGTAGATCACGCGAATCGGGCAATTGCACGCGGATGGAGGCGCCGGCCGGGTCGGTCGGCCGGTCAACGTGATACCCGAGGCCGCGGGCATAGTCGGCGACCAGTTCCAGGACAGAAGCGCTCTCGCTCTCGAGGGTCATTTGTGCGGTCATACGATCTCCGCCGATTCGGGTTGGCAGCGATTCTACGTCAAGGACGAGTGGGCGGCGGTCGCGGGCGGCATTGCCATACCTTCGTACACCGCGATCGCCACACTGGATGACAGACTCTCGGAGCGCACGCGGGAGTCGCGAAGCGATCGCACCCGCTACAATCGACGCGTGCATTTCGTCTACATCGTGCGCTGCGCGGACGGCACCCTGTACACCGGCTACGCCCGCGATCCGCACGCCCGCGAGCTCGCGCACAATCGAGGCCGTGGTGCGAAGTACACCTCCGGCCGGTCTCCTGTGCGGCTGGTGTATCAGGAAGCCTGCCGATCGGCGGGAAAAGCGCTCGCACGCGAGTACGCGGTCAAGCAGCTGACGCGCGCTCAGAAGGAGGTGCTGATCGCTGGCGGGGCGGCACGCCGGGCTCGACCACGCGCTCGTTAGCACGCCCGCCCGTTCCGTTCGTTTTTGCGTTCGCGGTCGTGACGCTGTCTGCTCAGTTATCGAGCAGCGCGATCCATTGCTGCACGCCCACCCAGGCGGCCGCTGCCATGAGGATCGCGGCTGCCACACGAAGAGGCAGCGGCCCCCTCCACGCCCAGACGCAGCTGAAGGCTGCGCTCACAGCCAGCGCCGGGAACAGCGCGAAGTGCGTCCGCATCTGGACCGGCGTGACGACCCCAAGGAACAGGAACAGCACACAGGCGCCCGCCCAGCCGGCGAGAAGCCAGGCCAGCCGGGGATCCTCTACATCGACTCTGACGCGCCACGCGCCGACTGCTGCAGCGAGCAGGGCAGGCCAGCCGAGATAGCTGCCTGCGAGCGTCGGAATCATCGCGATGCGTGTGCCGATTGGCGAGTCAGGCGCTGCACTCGCGAGGTGCGTTCCCGACTCCGCCACCACACGACTCAGTTCTTTCGCGTAGAGCGCTGGAAACCACCCGTAGTACACCACCACCGCGATAAGACCCGCTCCGACTGTGGCGGTCGCGACACCTACCGCGCTGCCGGCGAGCAGGCTCCCGCCACGCCACGCATAGACCACGGCGGTGACGCCAAGGACGACCGCCAGAATGGCGCAGGTGCTGGGATGCGACAGCAGCGCGGCGGTCACGAGCGCCGTCAGGATCAGGATCGAGCGCCTGTCGCGATCGACAGGAACACCGACGACCGCGGCGACGCTGGCGACGAACAGCGTCTGACCGAAGGCATTCGTCAGGTTGCCCCACGTCATGATCCACGCAGTCATCGGGATCAGGTGATACCAGACGACAGCGCACACTCCGGCGGAACGGTTCGCCGTACTGCGCACGATCATCCAGTAGAGCATCGTGCCGGCGCCGGCATCGGCGAGCGTGACGATGATCCGCAGGAGCGCCGCTCGTTGGACGGTATCGTGCGCGAGCCACGAGAATGGCGCCGCAACCAGGTACAGAAGAATGGGATACGGAAACGAGTAGTCTCCCGGTGCGATCGACGTGAAGTAGAAGCGGCCATGCAGCACGTACTCGAACCGGTGCGCATGGAAGATGCTGTCGCCGAACGGAGCGGTCGGGTGCAGCAGAATCAGGAGCTTCAGGTAGCTGGCGATCGCCGAACATGCCGCGACCGCGCACGCGCTGGCGCTCACACGTAACCCGCGCAACCGCTCGACAATGCGAACAGACAGCACCATTACTCCGCCGATGCCGGCTGCCAGCACCGCTGTCCGCAGCGGGTAATTGGTGTGCGCCGCGAACCCGCGATGGAACAGCAGCACCAGCGCCGACGCTGACGCGAGCAGCGCACCGAGTGTCCACGTCCACGGGAAGTCCACCAGCGCGAGCGCCACGCCAAGCACGAGGATCGAGCCCGCGCCGTAGGCGATGCTCGTCGGCGGCGGCCAGGGTCTGCCGTCAGTCCGCACGATGATGGGCGACTCCACTGCGAGACCGAGCTCCCGTCGGTCGCCAGGACCGGGCACGAACGTCGGCGACGTGTCGATCGTCAGCGTCGCGCCGGATGCCCCCGGACGTGACGGCAGGAGCACCTCAATTGTCCCCGGCCCTGGGCCCAGGGTCTGCGTAAACCGGACGACGCCGTCAACGGCAACCCGGACCGTGGCCCGTTGATTCGGTGGGCGCCATGGCAGCACGTGTGCGACCCAGCGCCACTCGACCCTGCGGTCGAGACCAGGCAGAGATATTTCGGCACGCGGCCCGGTCCACGCGAAGCTGACCCCCGCCCCGCGCTCGAGCGAATAGAACCCCTCGGTGGTTAACGGCGGTCTGGAGTCTGGTGTAAGTGGAATCGCCAGCTGCCGGGGATACGCGCTGACGAGCAGCCCGCTGAAGATCAGCGCGGCGAGCAAGGCCGCGCCGATCGACCGGAGCCGTGCGCCCCATGCGGCGGGCGTCGCGCGAAGGCGCGCTCCGATCGAGTCCGGCTCGCTGCGCTGCTCGAGGACGATGGCCATCGGCGATCCGGAGGAATACTGATGCTCAGCGCGTCATGGCGAGTGGCGGCGTCGTCTTCGGGGCGCGGCGAGGTGCAGCGAGCCGCTCGTACGCGTACGCCACCTTCAACAGCGTCGGCTCGCTCCAGGGTTTCCCGAGCAGTTCCATGCCCACGGGCAGGCCGTCCTTCGTGAACCCCGCCGGCATGCTGATGGCCGGAAGTCCGGTCGTCGCACTGAGCTGGCAATTCGAGCCGCCCTGTGGCTGACCGATCGCCGCCGGCTTGCGCCGAAGCGTCGGGTAAACGAAGACCGTGACGCCTTTGGCGCTCATCAGCTCGAGCACCGCCTGTCGCGCGGTTTCGCGCTTCGCGAGTGCGGCGCGGTAACCGGCCGATTCGCGCGACGTCACTTCCTCGGCTCGCTTCAGAACGGTCTCGACCGCCGGATGATACTTGCCGCTCGAAAGAATCTCGGCCAGCGAGTGCACAGGTGCCGTCGGGTATTGGCCGAGGAAATCGAGCAGATCGAACTTGAACTCCGCGTTGATCGTGCTCGTGTTCTGCAGCAGCTCGTCGAGCCCCGGGAACGGCACTTCGACGATGCCGGCGCCGAGCGCTCGAACGTTTTCGAGTGCGTCGCGGACGATCAACGCCACTTCCTCGTCCTCCGGCGCCGTGCCGAACAGCGGCGTGAGGACGCCGACGGTGACATCGCCCTGCCCGGCATCGCCCACCGATCCGTTGTAGGTGCGGGGAATGTGGCCCTGGCTCTCGCGGGTCGTCTCGTCGGCCGGATCGACGCCGACGGTGTAGTCCAGCATCAGCAGAAGATCCGTCACCGTGCGCGCCAGCGGGCCGCCGATGTCCTGCGTGTGCGCGAGCGGGACGATGCCGTCGCGGCTCGACAAACCGGCGGTGCCGCGCAGGCCCCACAGGCTGTTCTCCGACGCCGGGTTGCGGATCGAGCCGCAGGTGTCGGTGCCCATTCCTGCCGCGGCGAAGCTCGCGGCGACTGCGGCGGCGGTGCCGCCACTCGAACCACCGGGGTTGCGCGTCACGATCGTACGGGTTGCGCGTCTGACCGCCCGCCGAGCTGATCGAGGTGATGCCGTACGCGAGTTCGTGCAGGTTCGTCTTGCCGATGACCACCGCGCCGGCGTCCTTCAGCTTCTTCACCATGAACGCGTCGCGCCCGGTCTGGAAACCTGCGAGCGCCAGCGACCCGGCGGTCGTCGGCATGCCGGCTGTCGCGTAGTTGTCCTTCACGACGATCGGGATGCCGTGCAGCGGGCCGCGGACACGTCCGGCGCGCCGTTCAGCATCGAGCGCGTCCGCCTCCTCCAGCGCGCGCGGGTTGAGCGCAATCATCGCGTTCAGCCGCGGACCATCCTGATCGTAGGCGCGGATACGCGCCAGGTACTTCTCGACGAGATCGTGCGACGTCACGGTGCCGATGCGCTGCGCCGCGAGCAGATCGACGATGCTCTTCTCCGTCACATCGAACGTGGCGGCCGGAGCGGCAGGCGGCAGAGGACCGATCAACCCGATCTGAGGTCCCTGCGCGGCGACACGGATTGCGGCGGCGGCCAGGGCGACGCCGACGAATGCGCGCACGGCCTTGCCTTTCGTCATCAACTTGGTCCTTCTCAGGTTCGTGCGGTCCCGGGTGCAGCGAGGCGCCGGTGCGCCTGCTGCGGGGAAATTCTACTGCGAAGCGCCGTTTCAGAAACTCTCCACAAAACATTCAGCGTTGTTAAAGGACGCCGGCCCCGCGTCGACAGGCCTAATAGCGTCGTGATCAACGGCCGTTCGGCCGCCAGTCAGTGGGACCAACGCCATCAGCGAAAAGGAGTGGGATATGAAGCCAGAGTCAACGATTCATCGTCGCGGGTTTGTCGGCCAGCTCGTTCGGTGCGGCCGCCGCCGCGGGCCTCTCGATGTCCGGGACGCGTGTCGCGGCTGCCAGGACTCGGGGGCGGACGACTGGATCAAGGAGGTGAAAGGCAGCCACCGCTGCCTGTTCGATTTCCCGCAGCACAAGAACGGCATGCCGCTGCTGCACATCCTGAACTACCTCAACACGTACGCGACCGCCTACAAGACCGGAGCCGGCCGAGGTCGGCGCCGTCGGAACGTTCTACAGCGTGGGCAGCCAGGCCAGCATTTCGCTGGCGTTCAATGACGCGATCTGGACGAAGTACGACCTTGGCGTCTACACCGGCCTGAAGGATGCGGACGGGAAGCCATACACGCGCAACGTGTTCAACCGGCCGACGCCAAAGGACCTGCACCTGCTGATGCAGGCCATCGACTCCCCGACGATTCCCGGCGCTGGCGGACGCGATCCCGGCACTTGGGCATCGAGAGCCTGCAGAAGATGGGCGCCAAGTTCGTGCTGTGCGCGAACGCGCTCGGCATCTGGTGCCTCGAGCTCGAGGCGAGGGGCAAGGGGAAGGCGCAGGACATCGACAAGGACCTGCGCGCCAACCTGCTGCCCGGCGTGACGATCGTGCCGGCGATGGTGATCGCGATCGAGAAGGCGCAGGAAGCGGGCATCAGATACAACCGGCAGTAAGCGTGCGTCGACTCCACATCCTGAAAGGACATGCCGTGAAGACCTATGTGAGCGTTCTGATCCTCGTCTGCGCTATCGCACTCCCGCAAGCCGTCCACGCGGAACGTCGGGCTGGTATCGTTCCACCTGTCGTACCTGGGGACATCGCACTGTCGCCTTCGGATTTCACGCCATTCCTGGCGGCTCACGCCATCGGCACGCAGGGCTACTTCTGCGTGGCCGCAGGATCGGCATTCAGGTGGATGCCCTTCGGACCACAGGCGACGCTGTTCGATCAGGACGGCGCGCAGGTCCTGACGCATTTCCTCGGCATCACTCCGTACAGCCAGGAGCTGAACCCGACGTGGCAGCATTCGCGCGACTCGAGCATCGTCTGGGGCCACCTGATCACGCCGTCCACCGATGCGAACTTCGTCGCGCCGGACGCGATACCGTGGCTGTTGCTGGAAGCGGTTGTCGTCGGCGACGGACCTACCGGGGGCGACAAGCTTCTACCCACCCGGCGCATTCAGCGTGTGAACACCGTTCAAGGGAAGGCCCCTTCGACCGGCTGCAGCGCGCCTGAGCACATCGGCACGAGGGCGCTCGTGCCTTATGAAGCTGACTACTACTTCTACAAGGAAAAGCCGGCGAACGACTAGCCTGGTTATGCCAGACTGATCCACCGATGGCCCCGGTAGTTCCGGACCCGAGCAGGATCAGGACGTTCAGGACCCAGACCGCGTTCGAGACGTGGCTGCGCACGCGTCACGACCGCGAAACCGAGGTCTGGATCCGTATCTATAAGAAGGATTCCGGCCGGGCGACCATTACCCCCGCACAGGCGCTCGAGGTGGCGCTGTGCTGGGGCTGGATCGACGGCATCCGGAAGTCGTTCGATCGCGAATCATTCCTCCAACGCTACACGCCGCGACGCCCCAGGAGCATCTGGAGCCAGATCAACCGGGACCATGTGGCGCGACTCACCGCTGCCGGGCGCATGATGCCGCCCGGACAGCGGCAGGTCGATGCGGCGAAAGCAGACGGGCGCTGGGACGCCGCCTACGCGCCGATGCGCTCCGCCAGCGAAGCGTCGATCCCGGATGACCTCCGAGCCGCGATCGACGCGAACCCACGCGCGCGCAAGACCTTTCAGACGCTCGGACGCCAGAATCTCTTCGCGCTCGCCTTCCGCACCAACAACATGAAAACACCGGCAGGGCGTCTCCGGAAAATCGCCGCGCTGGTCGCCATGCTCGCACGCGGCGAAACCATCGTGGCTGAGCGATCTCGCGAGCAGCCGGACACGCGACGACGGTAACGCTGGTTTCACGCCTGGCGTCGCGTCGGGCCTTCAGGTAGGTTGGACCCGACCCCAGCGCCGGTCTGAAGACCCGCCCCTACGTCGTCAGTTGTGCAGGCCGTGCGATTGCATCGGTGGTCGCCGAGGTTCAGCGTGCGACAGATGATAATCGGCGCCATCCTGTGGATGGCTGCATGCGGAGGCGGAAAGACGGCTGCGCCACAAGGTGGAAACACTCCTGGCGACGACCGCACCGCAAAGACGGTCGCATTGGAGACTGGCGCAAACATGCTCCAGTCCAAAGTCCCTGTTGAGCAGATTTCAATGCATCTCAACGGGTTCCATGCCGCGAAGGACGACCCCTCGATGATCATGGAGTCGGATCACTACTGCAACCAGATGAACGAAGACGTCGCCCAGTGTGCGTTGTTCGATGGAAGCGGCAAGGATGCGCGCCTGCACGGGGTCGAGTACATCATTTCCGGAAAGCTGTACCGCCAGCTGCCAGCCGAGGAGAAGCTCTACTGGCATCCCCACAACTACGAAATCCTCTCCGGCCAGCTGATCATGCCGGGGGTACCGGAGCCGGTTGAGAAGCAGGCGCTGAAGGATAAGGTCAATAGCTACGGCAAGACCTGGCACTTCTGGAAAACAGGCGTCCATGGAGAAACGGCGGACCCGCTCCCTTATGGCCCGCCGCATCTCGCGTGGAGCTTCAATCACGACGGTGAGGTGCCCGCCGATCTATTGCGATCGCGCGACAGCCGCCTGAATACCAACACCGATCGGCGCCGGGACGCTCGTGCCGGTCTCGCCGGGCTGGCCGAGCCACAAAGCGGCGTCGAGGCGATGGCCGGGAAGTTTCCGCAAGCCACGGGTGCGCCCAATGGGGTTTCTGACAACGGCGACCCGAACGCTCGTCCCATCCCGACCTTTGGCATCAAAAACGTCGAGGACAAACCGACAGGACGGTAAACGCGAACTGTCGAAGCCACGCGCGAGAGTTCTCGCGAAGTTCGGCTTCGCCCAGGCACAATCACACGCTCATGAAAACACAGGCGCTGCTCGAACTGTCCACGCGGCTCGTCACCGACTTGAAGCAGTGGTCCGAGGAGGCCACGCACAGGGACGTGATCTCGCCGGAGGAACTGACCGCCCTGCAAGCGGCCGCGGAAATCGTCGATCGGGTCACCGTCAAGGCAGTCGCCGAAGGCCCGGACGCACCCTGACTCCTGGGCCGACGTGATGACTCCTCGCCCGACGTGACGCGGGTCCGCGATAAACGCAGTGGCATTCACAGCCTCCTGCGGCGCAAGATGCATGGCGAGGGTGTGCCTGATGAGCGTTGACGCGAACAAGCTGACCGTGACGGCGTTCTACGACCTGATGTTCAATCAGTCCCGACCGGCGGAGGCTGTCAGGCGGTACGTCGGTGCGACCTACACCCAACACAATCCCGCGGTTGCAGATGGGAAGGAGGCATTCATCGAGTACTTCGAGCGCATGGCCCGCGAGTACCCGGGCAAACGCGTCGAGTTCCGGCGCGTACTCGCTGAAGGGCCATTCGTCGTGCTCCACTGCTATCAGCACTGGCCGAACGACGCCGATTGGGCTGGCATGGACGTCTTCCGCCTCGATGACGACGGCAAGATCGTCGAACACTGGGACGTCCTGCAGCGCATCCCCGAGCAGTCAGCCAACCCGAACACGATGTTCTGAACCCGCCCGAGGTGACACGGTGCTGAATCGCCGCTTCTCACGCCGCCGCTTCGTCTCGACAGCCGGAAGCGCGCTGGTCGGCGCGGTGCTCGGCCCGGCGTGCACCGCCTCCTCGCAATCAGCGGCGCCGGCCGACGCCCGACTCAGCGCGCGCCCGCACGGGGGTGTCAGGACAACGCTCGTGAGCGGACCGCTTGGGCTCGGCACAGCCGGCAGGGACGGCGTTGTCCAGATTCCCACCACCGCTCGCGAGGGCAATATCCCGCTGCTGATCTTCCTTCACGGCGCCACGCAGACGGGCTCAGCGATGCTGCGCCGAATCGGGCCGGCGGCGGACCAGGCAGGCGTCGCCATTCTGGCTCCCGACTCTCGCGGCACGTCGTGGGACGCCATCCGCGGCGACTTCGGAGAAGACGTCACGTTTCTGAATCGCGCGCTCGAGTTCGTCTTCGATCGCCTCGCCGTTGACCCGGCCCGCGTGGCGCTCGGCGGCTTTTCCGACGGTGCGTCATACGCGCTCTCGGTCGGCCTCGCCAACGGCGAGCTGTTCCAGCGCGTGATGGCGTGCTCGCCGGGATTCATCATCCAGGCACCGGCGCACGGCCGTCCACGCTTCTTCGTCTCGCACGGCCGATCGGATCAGATTCTTCCCATCGACCAGTGCAGTCGGGTCATCGTCCCGCGTCTGCGCACCATGGGCTATGACGTGACGTTTCGCGAGTTCGACGGTCGTCACGAGTTGCCGCCGGCCGTGGCATCCGAAGGACTGCAGTGGGTGGCAGCGGTCTAAACGACGTTCAGCCGGTTCAGCGCAGCGACCGCAGCGACCAGCGTTCGCGAGTCAACCGGCTTGGTCAGGTGCAGCTGAAAGCCAGCCTTGAGCGCCTGCTGCCGATCCTCCTTGTGCGCAAGCGCCGTCAACGCCGCAGCGGGTATCGACGCAGCGGTGGACAGCGGCAACCCACGCACGCGCCGAATCAGCGAGTAGCCGTCCTCTCCCGGCATGCCGATGTCGGCAATCAGCACGTCGAACTGTTCCTGCTGGATCAGTTCCAACCCCGCGGCCGCGGACTCGGCGGTCTTCACGGCCGCGCCGCACCCCTCCAACTGCGCCGTGACCACCTCGCGGCTGTCCACTTCGTCGTCGACCAGCAGTACCGAAATGCCGTGCAGTTCCACTCCGTCTTCGTTCACGTCGCCAGGCGCCGCGCGCCGCGGCGCCGCTGTGGACGCCTCGGCGAGCGCGGCTGTCGGAAGCTGCACAAGGAAGCAGGCCCCGCGGCCTTCGCCAGCGCTGTGCGCGGAAATTCGTCCGCCGTGCGCTTCGACGAGGCTCTTCACGATTGCGAGTCCGAGGCCGAGTCCCGGATGGGCGCGGGTCGCCGAGGCGTCGGCCTGGCGGAACGGCTCGAAGATGACCGGCAGGAACTCGGGCGCAATCCCGTGGCCTGTATCCTCGACCTTCACTTCCGCGAACTGGCCAGCCTGACGGAGGCTCACCGTAACCGTCCCGCCCGGCGGCGTGAACTTGACTGCATTCGACAGCAGGTTCCAGATGACCTGCTGCAACCGCGCGGCATCTCCGTAAAGCGGATCGGATTGCGCTGAGTATTCCGCGAGCACGCGGACGCCCTTCGCTTCGGCGACCGGCTGCACTACCTGCAGGGCGTCAAGGACGACATCCTTCAGCTCGATGATGGTGCGTTGCAACCGCATCTTGCCCGAGGTGATGCGCGCGACATCAAGCAGATCATCAATGAGCTGCGCCTGACGCTTGGCGCTGTGACGGATCGTCAGGGCCGCCCGCTCGCGCTTTGCCTCGTCAAGCTTGCCGCGGCAGAGCAAGTCGGCCCAGCCGAGAATCGCGCTCAGGGGCGTGCGGAGTTCGTGCGAGACCACCGCGAGGAACTGGTCCTTCACACGGTTGGCCGTTTCGGCGGCGGCTCGCGACGTCTGCTCGCGCTCGAGCAGTTCCTGGCGGAGTTCCTCGAGCCGGGTCATGCGCGCAAGCGCTGTGGCCAGGCGTTCCTTTTCGCCCGCCAGTGCCCGTTCAGCCTCGCGAGCCTGGCGAAGCGCCTGCATCGCGTGCTCATGCAGCTCACGGACCTCCTCGGTGTGGCGCTGCTCGGAATCGAGCCGGCCGACGAAGGCGACGTACGTGCGATAGGTCAGATAGATCGGCGCGAGGAGCAGCGCGATCTTCCAGTGCTCGCCGCGCGCGACGAACACCGCACCGAATACGCCGGCGGCACCGGCGACCATGAAGCTCGAGGCACTCCACAGGAAGTCGTCCTGCCAGGTCTCGACCAACGCGCGGCCAGTCGTCAGTGCGATCGCGCCGGCCAGCAACGTCGTGTTCACGACGAAATACGCCGCAAGCGCGCCGACGACCGGCTCGGCCAACACGCCGACCAGATCCGCCGGCACGCCGTGGCCGCCCAGTGCTGCGTATGCCGCGCCGGCGGCGAGCATGGTGAGTGAAGCGGCGGCCATGCTGAAGAGGGTGCGATACAGCGGATACGGCTGCCTGGGCCGATGCGTGCACTGCACCCACACGCCGGCCGCCGCCACTACCGCCGACGCCGATGCACCCAGCAGCAGCATCGTCATGACGTTGGCGGCGTCCGCCAGCGACAACGTGGACCCGTTCGAGACCGAGATCGGCAGCGTAATCTTCCACGCCGACATCAGACACGCCGCCAACAGCAGGACGATGAACATCGGCTGGTACGGGTTCACATCGACCACGGCTCGCATGAGAGCAACCGCGCCACAGAGGATCACCCCCGCCACGTACACCCGCGTCGCGCGCGAGAGGCTACCGAGCCCCGAGTTCCGAGGCGCGTCGGACTGCGCGCCGGTGGTGGTCGGCGGGTCGAGGGTCGGCGAGCTCAGGGTGTCGGCCGTCAGCGTGTTGGACACGTTATCTGCCCCACACCACCGGTTCGCACGCGGAACACTCCGATCCCCACACGACGATGTCGAACTCGCCCGCACTACCCCACACCACCATCTCGGCTTCGGCGCTGCCCCAGACGACGATCTGGTCGTCGTCGTAATCGGCACTGCCCCAGACGACGATGTCGTTTTCGCTGCTCGTTGCGAGCGCCGCGCCTCCGGCGCCTGGGCTCCACGCGGTCGTGCAATCCGCGCCGCCGCAGGTGCCACCCCACACGACATTGCGCGATGAACCGCCCTGCCAGGAAATGGCGCTGCACCCCGCGTCAGCGCACGGAACGGTCCACGGCTGACCGCTTCCAGCGAGCACGCCCCACCCGATCGGAGTACCGGCGGACGCGAACCCTGCGCCCCACGTCACCCGCGTCGACCATGCGTTGGCGGTGCTCGTGAGACTGCCGCCGCTAACGAGGTGGTTGCCCCAGAGCAGTTCCTTGCTCCACCCGTCGGCCGACGGGGCGACTGTCGATCGGCCGCCCAGGTACGACGCGAGTTCCACAGCGCCTTTCGCGTTGAGAAAGCCGACCCCCTGCGTGAGACGGTTGTAGTGGCGGTTCACCTGCGAGGTGTACTGGAGAATCGCCTTCACCGCATTCGGCGTAAGCGCAGGATTTGCCTGCAGCATCAGGGCGACGCTTCCGGCCACGACCGGTGTCGCCATGCTGGTTCCGCTCAGGCTCAGGTACGGCTTGTACGGCGCGCGCGACGGTACCGTCGAGGAGGTAGGCGGCCTTGCTCGAGTAGAACGCGCTTGATGGATCGCTCAGCGACTCGAGGCCCACGCCAGGCGCGACCACGTCCGGCTTCGCCGCGATATCGATCGCTGCGGGCCCGCGCGAGCTGAAGATCGCCATGGTGTCGTCGCCGCGGTCCACAGTCCCCATGTGGCTCGAGGCTCCGACCGTCAGCACCCACGGCGCGTTGCCCGGTGAGGTGATGGCCCCGTAAACCGTGTGCCCGTCCGCGGTGACACCCTGGTTGCCAGCCGCCGCGACGACGACGATGCCGGCGTTCACCAGCTTCTTTGCCGCCAGCGTGAGGGGATCGGTGTTGTAGGACTCGAACACACCGGTGGACAGCGACAGGTTGACGATGCGGATGTTGAACTCCGCCCTGTGGGCCAGGATGTAGTCGAATGCGGCGATCACCTGGCTGATGCGACCCGCTCCGTTCGCGTCGAGCGCCTTCAGCACGACCAGCGACGCACCCGGTGCAACGCCAGAACGGGCACCCGAGGAGTCGTAACCGCTGCCGGCAACGATCCCGGCCACGTGCGTCCCGTGGCCGTAGTCGTCATACGGCTGTGAGCGGCCGTTCACCAGGTCGACAAAGGCGGCAACGCGCTGCCCGCCTGCCGGCGATGACAGGTCGTCGTGCCAGGAGGTGATGCCGGAGTCAATCAGCGCGACGCCGATGCCGGTCCCGTCGTACCCGAGTTGCTGGCGGACCGCCGTTGCACCGATCGTCGCTCCGGTTCGCTCCAGTGCCGCCGTCGTTGTCCGATCGAGCGACACGTGGCGGACAGCGGGATTGTCCGATAGCGCCTTGATGGCGGCATTCGGAAGGACTCCGGCCTGTGCGTTGATAATCGGGAGCAGGTGACCGGCGGACCCGCCATTCTCGCTGAACGAGCGACTTGAGTTGCGCGACGGACTCGCCGTCGATGGCTTGAATCACTACAGCCGAGAACCCCGATGACATTCTCGACGCGTGTTCGGCCAAAGGACCCAATTTGCGTCCCTGCGCGGACGCGGGAGCCGCGGCGCAGGCCAGGGCAGCAACAAGTGAGAGGGGTCTGAGGAACGACACAGCCGTGCGCATGAACACTTCTCCGCCGAGTTTTCGCATGAACGGACGCACGCCGGCCGGGTGCCGTGAGCGTGGTGCAGCCACGGGCCGCACATGAACGCATCACCGGTTCAGGTGATGTGAGTCGCAACGGATGAGAGGTATAGACCATCGTCGGGCCGCCGCCGAGGTTCGTCAATGACGAACTCATGGCTGAGTTGCACTTTCGATGCCGCTCTTCAGCTGGGCAGCTGGTCTGTTTGCGAAGTGATTAGCTTGCCCTTGATGCACAGCCGCAACACAATGCGGGATCTTCGGTGCGACAGCGGGATCTTCCATGCGAACGCGGTATCTTCCGTGCAAACCCGGATCTTTCAGCGCGAACGCGGGCTCTCGCTGCAACAGCGCTGTCGCTGCAAAGAGCGCTCTCGCTGCACCAGCAAGGAGGAGTGATGGCCAAAGCACGTAGTCCGATTCCAGAGGGATTCCACACAGTGACGCCGCACCTCATCTTCGATGACACGGCGCAGGCGATCGATTGGTACAAACGCGCAATCGGCGCGGAGGAAAAGTCGCGTGCCCTCAGCCCGGACGGGAAGATCATGCATGCCGAACTCCAGATCGGCACGTCGCGGATCATGCTGAACGACACGATGGGTGGCGGCAAGAGCGCGAAAGCCCTTGGCGGCACGCCGGTTGGATTCTGGGTGTACGTGGAGGACTGCGACGCGCTGTTCAATCGTGCGGTTGCGGCGGGTGCGCAGGTTGCGCCAGGTCCGATGGGACAACTGACTGACCAGTTCTGGGGTGATCGCAGCGGCACGTTCACCGATCCATACGGCTATCAGTGGACGGTCGCCACCCGCAAGGAAGATCTCTCGCAGGAAGAACTGGAGCCGTCGCTCGCAGGAGTTCTTCAAGCGATTCGCCCAGCACGCATAGACCCACCCACTCATCGTTCGAGGGCCACCTCCGTGTCTGCGTGGCGCGGAGGTGGTCAGCTTCGCAGGAATTCCGGCTCCGCGGTCATCATCAGACTTCCCGGCATCAACGGACCTCATAAACAGACCGATAGTCACCGCATAAGGGTTTCTACCTAGAAACGCAAATCGCGTTCGGCGGTCGCTTTGCAGCGCCTGACATAGTTATGCTGTTAGTGAGTAAATAGCGTGAAGGTTCAGTCTGGGTGTACACAGGTCGTCCCCGCTGCTAAGTCAGATTGAACGCACAGGTAAGTCGGATTGACCGATCGGAGACTATTGATGGCGAAGAAGGCAAGTAAGGCAGGAACGCAGTCCGCGGAACAACCAGCAGGCGTGCTGGCGATGACAGCCGCAGAGAACCGGATCGATGAGTTCGCGGAAGATCTCGGCCGACTGCTCGGGAGCGCACAGGCCAAAGCGGAAGACTGGCTGGGGCAGCGCAAAGCGATCCTGGAACACCTGACCGGCCTGCGCGACACGGCCAACGGCCTGATTGCGCGGCTCGGAGGTGGCGGTTCATCGGCACCGGCAGCCAGTGGCCGAAGGCCGGGTCGGCCGCCGGGTTCTGGGGCGACGCGCGGACCGGGTCGTCCTGCCGGCACGGTGAAGAAGAAGCGGACCATGTCGCCCGAGGCGCGCGCGCGCATTGCGGCGGCGCAGCGGGCGCGCTGGGCGAAACAGAAGAGAAACAAGCAATAGCGCTATATCCGCCGAATGGTGCATGAGCAACCGGTGAACGGTGCATGACCGGAGCGTGTGAGGTCAACTAGCCGGATCATCGGCGCAAGCGCGCTCGCACTGCTGGCCTGTGCGAGCGTGCCCTCGTCCTCACTGTCGGCGGGGCAGGGAAACGGCGGCGACGGCCGCCGGCTCTCGCTGGAACAGGTTGCGCCGGAACTGAGTGCGCGACTGCTGGGCGTGGAGCGGGCACAGGGTGTGCTCCTCGGCGCGTTGATGTCGGGACAAGGCATCGTTGACGAGGCGGCGATCTATCAGCGCTTGATCCACCGCGTTGCCGACCGGTCCGATGCGGACCGACCCGATGCCGATGCGGACAACGGATATGCCACCCTCGGGACACGGGGAGCGCAGATCATCCGGCGCACACAGGCCTTCCATCACGAGGTGCTGGCGATCTTCGCCACGCTCCCGCCCGGTGCTCGAAGGAAGGCGCTCGACGACGCCGTGCTGCGCTATCGCAGTCGCCCCGAGGTGGCTCTGGCGGACCTGCCGAAGGACATGACGCTGCTGTACGATCATCCGTACACCTCGTTTGTCCCGCCGCGACCCGGAGAGAGCGAGCCTCGCCGCGAACTGGCGTATCCGACGCTGACTGGTTTCGTGTGGGCGGCGCACTGGTATCAGCTCGCCGTGCAGGAATCGCTCGAGGGCTCCGATCCGCTGGAGCGCGATCGCGGGCTTGCCATCGTCGCCGACCGTTTCATGCGCAAACTCTCCGGCGGCACTCCGCCGGATACCTTCCCGACCGAGCTGCCCCTGGCACCGGCGATTGCACCGGGCCTGGTCGCCACACACGATCGTGCGGCTGCAATCATCGACAACCTGAACATGATGATGGATGTGTTGTTCGACGTGCTCGTGCGTCGAGGCGTCGCCGATCGTCGATCGGCGGTGGACACGGTGCTCGATCAATTCACCGATCGTCAGTATCGGTGCGTCCCCGCTGACGAGTGGATTGTGGTGGCGCTACGGCACAGCATCTTCGAGCAGGGTGGATTCGCCTGGGTCCGATGATGAGCGTGAACGAACGAAACGCGTTCTATGGTGGTCATGGCCAGCACTTCGCCGTGCGTCGGGCGCCGTCGCCGTGCGACCCGGACTGACCACCTGACCGGCTTCGGGCAACGCGTGCACTTGCGCGTCGTCGAGAGTCATCGGAGAATCGGTCGCCATGCCACAAACCATCTACGACGCGGCCGGTGGCCGGCAGGGTCTCCTGAACCTGGCTCATGCGTGGCACGCGCGTTGTCTGGTTGATCCAGTGGTGAGCCACGCCTTCTCACACGGCTACCATCCGCACCACACGAGCGCCTGGCTGCGTATTGGGCCGAGGCGCTCGGCGGACCTGCCGACTACAGCCAATCGATGGGCGACGAGTCCCGTGTGGTGCGAATGCACGCCGGGAACGGCGAACACCAGGAGATGAACGAACGGGCACAGGCCTGCTTCGCGGCGGCCCTCGACGATGCCGGACTTCCCGACGACCCTCGCTTGCGCTCGACGCTGAAGGCCTATTTCGAATGGGCCACGACAACCATGGCCTCATATCCGCGGTCGGCAGATGACGTTCCGGCTGGACTCCCGCCAGCGCGGTGGTCCTGGGACGGTCCAGCCCGAGCCGGTGATTGATGGCGTGAACCATCAACATACATAGGAACAGGATGACATCGACTACTCCGCCCCCGACGAGCTACCGGCTGTTGGGCCGAAAGGTACTCGTCACCGGCAGCAGCAAAGGGATCGGTCGAGGCATTGCGATCCGGTGTGCGCAGGAAGGCGCGGACGTCGCCATCAACTACCACAGCGATCCGAAAGGTGCCGAAGAGGCGTTAGCCGAGGTGCAGGCCTGTGGTCGTCGCGGCACCATCTGCGAGGGCAATCTGGCGTCGGTCGCAGAGGTGCGCGAGGTCGTGGCGAAGAGCGCCGAGGCGCTGGGCGGGCTCGACGTGCTGGTCAACAATGCGGGCATCGAGAAGCATGCGCCGTTCTGGGAGGTCACCGAGCAGGACTTCGACGCCGTGTTCAACGTCGACCTCAAAGGCGTGTTCTTCGCCGCGCAGGCCTTCGTGCAGCACTGTCGCTCGATCGGCCGGCCAGGCAAGGTGATCAACATCAGTTCGGTGCACGAAGACCTCGCCTTCCCTAATTTCTCGCCGTATTGCGCCAGCAAGGGAGCCATGCGCATGTTGACGCGGACGCTCGCCGTCGAGCTCGGCCCACTCGGCATCACGATCAACAATATTGCGCCGGGTGCGATCGAGACGCCGATCAACACGCAATTGCTGAACGATCCCGTGAAACTGCGTTCGCTGCTCGGACAAATCCCGCTGGGTCGGCTCGGCACGCCAGCCGACGTCGCCGGCCTGGCAGTCTTCCTGGCATCGGCCGACAGCGACTACGTCACCGGTGCGACCTATGTGATTGACGGCGGGCTGACGGTGTTCTACCAGGAACAATGAGCCACGGCGACTTGTCCATGCGGCGCTGTTCTGGCTGGTGTGCTCTGGTCGTGTTGCTCACGGGAGCCACGGTCCCGGCCTCTCCAGCGCAGACGCGCGCCCAATCGGATCAGGAGATCCTGATCGGACTCGAGCGCCGCTGGAACGAGTCGGTGTACAGCAAGGACGTCGCGTTCATCGACAGCATTCTCGCCGACGACTTCACCGCAATCGACGAAAGTGGCGAGATCGGCGACCGGGCGAAGGAGCTGCAGCTTGTTGCCGACTTCAATCAACAGGTGGAGTCGGCAGTTCAGGACGAGTTCATCGTCAGGGTCTACCGCGACGCGGCCGTCGTCACCTTCACGCTCCACCTCGTCGGCATCCGCCAGGGGCAGCGCGCGAAAGTGGACCTGCGCTACAGCGACGTCTGGGTGATGACCGATGGCCGCTGGCGGTGCGTGTCCGCTCACAGCACCAAGGTGGCGCCGCCCTAACGATCAGCGGCCTTGACGCCGGCTGTCAGTTGGCGTAGCGTCCGCACCCAGATACGCGCAGGAGAAACTACGATGACGCGACGGATGTTCAAGGCGTTTGGCTTCGCGGTCGTCATGACGGCCCTTGCTGTCTTTCTGCAGAGCGGCGCCTCGGGCCAGGCGCCCGCAGCCGGCGGTGCGGCCGGGGCTCCCAGCCCTGGCGACGCGAAGGCCGGGCCGGCTTCGCAGACGCCATGGGGCCATCCCGATCTGCAGGGCATCTGGCTCGACGAGTTCGATACGCCGTTCGAACGGTCAGCGCAGAACGCCAACAAGGAGTTCTTCACCGAGGAAGAACGCAAAGCCCGGGACGAGCAGGCCACGGCGGACGCTGGCCGGAATGAGCGCGCCAACCGGGGCAGCGCCCAGGACGTCGCCGGCGCCTACAACGCGGTGTTCACCTCCGCGAAGCCGACCGGTCGCCGCACCTCTCTGGTGGTGGACCCGCCCAACGGACGAATTCCTGATCGAACGCCGGAGGCGATCGAACGGAACCGTATCGATCAGGAGTTCCGCCTCGCGCTGCTGCAGAACACGCCGACCTGCAAGAACCAGGCGGCCGGCTGCCGCGGCGGCAAGTACGGACCGCCCTCGCCCCGTCTCAACGACCAGCCCCCGTTCTACAACACGCAGCGGATGAACCGTCACAACGGCCCTGAAGATCAGAGCATGGGCGATCGCTGCATGCTGGGAACGACGCCGGACTTCAACGGATTCCGCCGCATCGTCCAGGGACCGAACGTCATCGCCATCGGCGTCGACACCGGCCAGGGACAGGGATACCAGCGGATCGTCTACCTGAGCGGAAGCCACCCGCCGAAGGACGTGCATCTTCGTCATGGCGACTCACGCGGGCACTTCGAGGGCAAGACACTCGTGGTCGAGACAACGAACTTCTCGCCGAAGTTTCCCTATCGCGGCGCGGGAGAGAACCTGACGCTCGTGGAGCACTTCACGCGGCTGGACGCGCGCACCCTCGAGGTACTCGGCCACCCTGACGGACCCGACCGTGTGGACGGCGCCCTGGACGGTCAAGCAGGAGTTGACCATTCAAAGCGATGAACAGAATCGCATTTACTACGAGCCGCGATGCCACGAAGGCAATTACGGGCTTCCGTCACTGCTCGTCGGCGCGCGGTTGGACGACAAGGCCTTCCGGGAAGGCAAGGGTCCGAACCCGGCATCGCAGGATACGGCGACCTGCGTGAACGAGTTGCCTGCCGAGCGCGAGAGCTGATCGACTTCGAGGAGACGATATGGCGGGCATGATCAAGGGTTCAACGATTGCCACCGCACTGGTGGCTGCCGCACTCGGGGCGGGCGCAGCCATGTTGGCGGCGCGCGGCGGCGAACAGGCGACGCGTCCGGCGGGACCGCGCACGGCGGATGGCCGGCCGGACTTCGGCGGCGTCTGGCAGGCACTCAACGAAGCGCACTTTGACCTCCAGGCGCACGAGGCACGGCCGGCGATCGTGACCCAGCCTGGCGTGTACCAGTACGAATATGCCCGCGTTCCAGCGGCGCCGGTGCTCGCGCTCGGCGCAGCCGGCGGGGTGCCCGGGTCGCTCGGCGTGGTTCAGGGCGATGGCCAGATCCCCTACAAGGCCGAGGCGCTCGCCGTGAAGCAGGAGAATGCGGCCAACTGGATCGACCGCGATCCTGAGCTCAAGTGCTATCTCCCCGGCATCCCGCGGGCGATGTACATGCCGTATCCGTTCGCCATCGCCCAGGGCACCGACAAGATTCAGATGACCTTCGCCTTCTCGAATGCCGCCCGCGTCATTCACATGAACAAGGTCGAGGGTCCGCCCGACGACACGTACATGGGTCACTCGGTCGGCCGATGGGAGGGCGACACGCTGGTCGTGGATGTCACGCACTTCAACGGCAAGAACTGGTTCGACCGCGCGGGCAACTATCATAGTGATGCGCTGCATCTCACCGAGCGTTTCACCCCGATCAGCGCCGACGCGATTCGGTATGACGTCACGGTCGAGGACCCGAAGGTGTTCAGCCGTCCGTGGACCATCTCGATGCCGCTCTACCGCCGGCTCGAGCCGAATGCGACGGTGCTCGACTACAACTGCATCGAGTTCGCGGAGGAGTTCATGTATGGGAACCTCCGCAAGGAGCCGCTGGTGAAGCGCTGGGAGGGCGAGACGATGATCGTGGACATCACCCGAAAGATTCCGCCCGGCGACAAACTGCACGAGTGGTATCGCCGCTGAGTGGTATGTAGCCGCGGACCTTCAGGTCCGCCTGACTCGAACGAAGGAGGCATGAGGCCTATGAACGTCAAGTTGGCCATCGGAGTTGCCGGAATGGTCGCCTGCCTGGCCGGCGCCGCCGTGTCCGTGCACGCACACCACGCGTTCAACGCGGAGTTCGACGCGAACAAGCCGATCACCTTCAGCGGTACCGTCACCAAGGTCGAGTGGATCAACCCGCACGTCTGGCTGCACATGGACGTGCAGATGCCCAACGGCAAGACGGAGAACTGGGGCTTCGAGGCGGGCACGCCAAACGTGCTCTTTCGGCGCGGGTTCACCAAGGAGTCGTTGATGCCGGGGACCAAGGTGAAAGTGGACGGCTATCAGGCCAAGGACGGGACGCGCCGCGCGAATGGCCGGGACCTGACGTTCTCCGACGGGAAGAAGCTGTTCATGGGATCGTCCGGCACGGGCGCGCCATATGAGCTCGCACGGCCGGGCGTTGATACCGAACGCAAGTAATTCGACATCGGCGCGTCCCGCTCGCCCAGCGGGACGCGCTCTCATGCTACCGCTCGCCTGCGCGCTGACACTGCTGGCGTTTGCCGCCATCCCGCCTGTTCAGCAGAACCCTCGCCTGCTCTGGTCGTTCCTCGGCACGGGCGCAGGCCTGCTTGCCTGGACGTTGGTTCTGCTCGCGCTTCCCCCCTCACGGCGCGGGTTCTCCTTCGAGGTCGCGCTTCGGCCGCAGCACTACGTGCAGGCGTGCGCGCACGCGTCGATTCTCGTCTACTGGGGCTGGTTCTGGAGGCCCGTCTACGACTACGCCTATCTCATCGTCGCGCAGCTGGTGTTCGCGTACGCGTTCGATGCCCTGCTCACCTGGTCGCGCGGGGAGCGGTTCACGCTGGGATTCGGCCCGTTCCCGATTGTTTTCAGCACCAACCTGTTCCTCTGGTTCAAGCCGGAGTGGTTCTTCCTGCAGTTCCTGATGCTCGCTGTCGGGTTCAGCGCCAAAGCGCTGATCCGCTGGAACAGGGACGGCCGGGAGACACATATCTTCAACCCCTCGGCGTTCACGCTCACTGTCTTTTCTTCTGCCCTTCTGGTCACGGGCACCACCGGCATCACCTGGGGCCAGGACATCGCAGTGACGCAGTTCTTTCCACCGCACATCTACACCTTCCTTTTTCTCGTCGCCCTGCCGGGTCAACTGCTCTTCGGCGTGACGACGATGACGATGTCCGCGGTGGTGACCACCTATGCGTTCGGGCTCGGATACTTCGCCCTGACCGGCACGTACTACTTCTTCGATTCGTATATTCCGATCGCAGTCTTTCTCGGGATGCATCTGCTCTTCACTGACCCGTCGACGGCTCCACGAACCGAGGGCGGACGCATCATCTTCGGCGCGCTGTACGGGCTCGAGTACCGTCGGCCTGTACGCGTGGCTCGGCACCGCCGGGCTCCCGACCTTCTACGACAAGCTGCTGCAGGTGCCGCTGTTGAACCTGTCGGTCAAGGCGATCGACTGGGCGGTGCGATCGACGCCGCTCGGTCTCATGGATCCGGCCCGGGCATGGCGCGAGGTGACGGGGAGACGCAGGAATCTGGCGTACGTCTCGGTGTGGGCGGTGGTGTTTCTGCTGATGAACGCCGGCGAGGGCGTCGGCGACACTCACCGCGGCCAGTGGCTGCCCTTCTGGCGGGACGCCTGCGGCGAAGGCCGCCCGGGCGCGTGCCGCCACCTGGCGCAGATGTACGCAACCTACTGCCGCGCCGGCTCAGCGTGGTCGTGCCACGAGTTCACGTCGATGGACCTGGATGCGGCTAGCGGACCTGGAAGCTACGGCCGTGCGCCGATGGCAGCGCTCTCGACCAATGGTCCACTCCCGACTCGATCGCTTCCGCCAGTCGAGGAACTGCCTATCGTGCTGCGCGGCAGCAAGGGGCCGATCGCCGATCGCGATCCTTCGTCACTCCGCGCGCGCGCATGTGCACAAGGATGGGCAGAGATGTGTGACTCGCGTGTCGGACGATAATCACGTCGCTCTTCAATCGATGAGTCTCGACGCGACGTCCCGATCGGAGGCACGATCACCCATGCCATCATTGTGCGCGCGCTCGCTCCGGTCGGCCTTCATCGCGGTACTCACCCTCAGTGGGCTTGTTGCTTTCACTCGCACCAGTGTCCGCCCAGGGTTTTGGAGTAGGCGGGCGCATCGCCTGGGTTCATCCTGACACCCAGGTTGACGTGGATGCGCTGCGCTATTTCGGCGGCCAGATCCGCATGATCGGCAAACGCACTGGCGTCGAGCTGTCGATGGACCGGCATTCCGAGTCGTCGGAGGCGCTCGGCCTTAAAATCACCGAGACTCCGTTGCAGGCGTCGATCCTCGTGCGGATGGCTGGCGGCAAGATCGCTCCCTTCCTGTTGGGTGGACCCGGATGGTATCGACGCACCGTCGGACCGCTCGACGGAGACGGAAATCTTGACGTCAGCACGACGGAGTTCGGCTGGCACGCCGGCGTCGGCCTCGAAGTCCTGCCGAGCAGGCACTTCGGCATTCACGGCGACTACCGCTACACGTTCCTCGACTTCGGTGGCGACGATAACAACGAGGAGGGAATCATCGGCAGGCTCCTTCCGGGACACCGTGGCTCGATGTGGACGCTGGGGGCTACTGTCTATTTCTAGCCGGTGCTAGTATGGCCCGCTCGAGCGACCAGGCGCGGAATCCTTCGCGCCGTAGCGGAGGGATCATGTTTCAGACTTCAGCGACGCCGATCCGATGGACGTCTGTTGCCGCTGGCACTACTCGCTACTGCGGCGAGCCTGACGTTGTTCGAGACCACCACACGCGCGCAGCAGCCAGCGGGACGGCGCACATCGACGACGCCGCGCGAAACGCCGGCAGCGAGCGGCGATGCCTGGATCACCTACGGCCTCGATCCGGGCGAGAAGCGCTACAGCCCGCTGACGCAGATCGACGCCACCAACGTCACGCAGGCTCGGACAGGTGTGGGCGTTCGACATCCCGGGCGGCAACACCACCCCTCCGGGCGGCGGCAACCAGGAAGCGACGCTCCTCGCCTCGAACGGCGTGCTCTACGGCATCACGACCTGGAGCGTCGTCTACGCGGTCGACGCGCGGACCGGCAAGCAGCTCTGGAAGTGGGATCCCGAAGTGAACCGCCCGGCGGTCCAGTCGAAGATCTGCTGCGGCGTCGTCAGTCGCGGCGTCGCGCTGTACGAGAACAAGGTCATCGCGCCGATCATCGACGGCCGTCTGGTGGCGCTCGACGCGGCCAGCGGCAAGCCGGTCTGGGAAGCGCGGGTCGAGTATCCGCAGAACCAGTACACGCTGACGATGGCGCCGCGGATCGCGAAGGGGAAGGTGATCATCGGCGCGAGCGGATCGGAATATCCGGTGCGCGGATTCGTGGACGCCTTCGACGCGAACACCGGACAGCGGGCGTGGCGGTTCTACACGGTGCCCGGCGATCCGTCGAAGCCGTTCGAGAACGAGGCGATGCGCAAGGCGGCGCCGACCTGGAGCGGCGAGTGGTACAAGATGGGCGGCGGCGCCACGGTGTGGGACGGCATGGCGTACGATCCGCAGGCCAACCTGGTCTACTTCGGCACCGGCAACGGCGGTCCGTGGCCCGAAGTGCTGCGCGGATCGCAAGGGCAAGGACAACCTGTACGTCTGCTCGATCATCGCCGTCAATCCCGACAACGGCGAGATGAAGTGGTACTACCAGGCGGTGCCCGGTGATTCCTGGGACTACGACTCGGTGCAGCAACTGACGCTCGCCGATCTCGCGATCGGCGGCCGCCAGCGCCGCGTGATCATGCAGGCGAACAAGAACGGCTACTTCTACGTGATCGATCGGATCACCGGCGAGTTCATCTCGGCCTCGCCGTTCGCGCCGCTCAACTGGTCGGAAGCGATGGACAAGAAGACCGGCCGCCCGTTCATCCATCCGCGCGCGTTCTACAGACCGAGCCGATCACGATCTTCCCGGGGCCGATCGGCGCGCACAACTGGTCGCCGATGTCGTTCAATCCGCAGACCGGCCTGGTCTACATCCCGTCGACGTTCGTGAACTCGTCCACCTACACGGTGAACCCGGCGAACGTTCGTGTTCCGCGAGGGTGGGCGCAACACCGGCATCGGTCGTGGCAACGCGCCGGAACCCACGCCGGCGCCGGCGCTGACGCGCATCCCGGGACCGCCGCCGGTCGCCAACGCCGGTCGAACCGTTCGTGCCGCCGATGATCGGGCCGAAGGACGGCGCGCGCGGCGGTCAGCTGATCGCGTGGGATCCGGTGACGCAGACGGAGCGGTGGCGCCGCGAAGGCGGCGGTGCATCTGGCGGCGGCACGTTCACGACGGCCAGCAACCTGGTGTTCCAGGTGAAGCCCGACGGACGTCCTTCTCGTCTACAGCGCCGACAAGGGCGAGAAGCTGCACGAGATCAACACGGGGCTGCGTGTGGGCATGGGGCCGCCGATCACCTACATGGTGGACGGCAAGCAGTACGTGACGCTCGTCGGTGGACGCGGCGTTGTCGTGCCGCCGCCGACGCCGCCTGGCGGCGCGCCGGGCGCAGCGCCTGGGGCGGGACGGGGCGGAGCGCCACCCGACACCGGTGCACCGGTGCCGCCGCGGATCCTCACGTTCGCTCTGGAGGGCGCACCACAATAGCGCGACTGTCCGGACGCCCGACTGCTCTAGAGTCCCGGCTGCCCGTGAGGGCGGTCTCGGCGTTCCCCACGCGGACGTATTCGCTCGCGTGCGGAGTACCGGCTGGATCAACGCGGCCGCATGAGATTGGCCGCCGTGAACTCGGGCACCTTCGCGCAGTAGGTCCGACTGGCATCGTTGTCGAACTTGAAGTGGATGCCACCGAGGATGCGGCTCCGTGCCTCCTGCCGTGCGAGATCTCCGAAGCCCGCGTACTCGCGGACTTCAGTGGCCAGCCCGATGGTTCGCGGGTACGTGACGGTAAACGGAATGTCATCGCGGCCGAAGGCGATCTGCAGTGCGCGAGCTGACGCCGCCGAAAGGCAGGCAACATTGCCCGCGTACGACGGGTACGTTGGCGTCGGCAGCAGCGGCAACCATTCTGGATCCGGCTCGGTCGCGTCGTTCTGATCCTCGTCGGCACGACGGATCGCCGTCACCGGCCGCCACAACCCGTACGTGAATTTACTCGTGTACGAGGTCTGCAGGCCGTCGTGAAGCGCGACGCTCAACAACACGAACGTGCGTGCGGTGTCGACGAGAGAGAGACCCTGACGTTGCGCCACGTCGGCGGCCACACGGTTCCAGACATGGAAGAACCCAATCTGGGTGTTCACGCCTGCGTGGACCTGCGTCATCAGTGTTTCGTCGGCGGTGCGAGCCGCACTGTTGACGGATCCGAGCAGCTTGACCTCGTTGAAGTCGGCGGCGTAGTGAGCGCTCGTCAGCGTGGGCGGTGGAGGCGGCAGGAACTGTGTGCTGGTCAACATCGCAAACGGTCTGACGTTTGGAAAGAAGGTGAACGTCGCAAAGCTGTTCGCGGGCGGCGTCGGCTGCCACAGGCCCGGGAACGTGGGCAGCACGTACGTCGGGTCCGGAGCGGTCGCCTCCATTTGTGTGGCTGGCCAGCCGTCTTTCAGCCGCCACGTCAGCACAGCCGCCGCGGCGGCATGACCAATCGCTTCACCTTGCCGGACGTGTCCGCGCGGAACCCCAGCCAGTTGCGTAGCGAGCAGGTTATCGAACACGGCCACCTGCATCGGGTAGAGCGCGGCAAGTACGTCTCTCGCCGCGGTTGCCGCAGCGACTTCGGCAGACGCGCCGTGGGAACCCTTCAGCTCGCCCAGATACGGTGTGTAAGCGTCCTCGATCGAGTTGATCGCATCGAACATGGCGATGTGCATCATCGGCAGCGCGCGGAGGTGGTAGCCCGGCCCGGTTCCGACGAACAACGTCTGTAGCGTCTGGTTCCACTGGATGACGACGTTCGGAGTCTGCGCTGACGCGCGCAGGGCGCTCGCCTGCAAACTGATGGTGGTCGCGACGATGACCGCTAGGAGTCTCCGCGCATTCATGACGACCTCCTGTCATCTACGACTCGAGAACGCCAGCGAACCATCCGCTGGGTGCTATCGAGCCGAAAGGACATGACTTGATAACGAGGGAGGGCGACGCGACGAACGAAACGGGAATGGCTCAGTCAAGACTGCAGTTGCGGTGAGCGCGAGTGCTTCGAAGCCTGGGAGTTCTCCGATCACAGCCGTTTGTAATCTCCCGGCTCGACAGGATGTCCAGCAGGTCGCTCCAGGCGTCTAATCGATCGAGAGGCGAATTGTTCGCCGAGCCCACCACAGCAGGTGACGACCGATGACTAGCCCGTACAACGACGTCCCCGAGGATCCCCAGCCGCCGGATTACCCGCTCGGTCACGCCAATCAGGGTCCGCCACCTGCGGTCGTGGTGCGACGTCAGGCGGCTGGCATCTGGGTGGTGGCGCTGGTCCTGTTGATTGGCGCCGCGCTGGCGTGGGTCGTCGTCTCGCGCGGGCGGAAAACGGCCGTGCAGCCTGTCTCCGAGCACGCAGCAGGCGCAGGCGGCGGACCGACCGTTGCCGCCGCTCGGAGGGACGCCCGCTGCGGTCACTGTTCCGCCACTCGATCAGAGCGACGACGTGGTTCGCGAGCTCGTCCGCCAGTTGACCACCCACCCAGCCGTTGTCGCGTGGCTTGCGACGGACGGTTTGATTCGAAACTTCACGGTGTCCATCGCGAACCTCGCCGACGGGAGCACACCGGAGCGTCATCTCCGGCGCTTGCGGCCCGCCCAGGCGTTCGCAGTCCAGCGCCAGGGCGACCATCTCGTGATCGATCCGGCGAGTTACCACCGCTACGACGCGCTTGCCGCGGCGGCAGCATCGATCGACGCCGATGGAGCGGCGCGTCTCTACGCCACCCTCAAGCCGCGTATCGAGGAGGCCTATCGCGACCTCGGTCACCCGGACACCTCTGTCGACCAGGCCGTCGAGCAGGCGATCGTGCAACTGCTGCGCACGCCGGTCATCGATCGGCCGTTGCGGGTCGAGGCTGGGTCGAAGGGGATCGGGTACGTGTACGCGGACGACAATCTCGAAGGGCTCACCGACGCGCAGAAGCAATTGCTGCGCATGGGGCCCGACAACGTGCGCACTGTGCAGCGCGCGCTGCGCGCCATCGCCAGCGCGCTCGGGATTCCGCCGACGCGCGTGCCCGCCGCAACTCAATAGTCGCGAACCGCTCTCACGGACACGAGTCGCACGGCCATGTGG
>CAVOPD010000011.1:0-253583 GCA_963697745.1 uncultured Acidobacteriota bacterium
GCACGACCCAGGGAACTCGCTTCAACGTCGAGGAGCTCCAGGCGATTCCGTCCACTCGCGACGTGTTCCAGGTGCTGACGCAGACGCCGGGCATCGCCGGCGATCGGCAGAACGTCGGCGGCACCCATAACGGCCAGCAGACCGGCATGTTCTCGAGAGGCGCGGGAAGCGGGCAGGGGCGGTGGTTCGTGGACGGGGTCGATCGTAACGATCTCGCGAACGGCCGTCCCTTCGTCATCGACTTCAATTCGGTGGAGGAGGTGCAGGTGTCCACCGGCGGCGCCGACGTCACCATGCAGACGCCTGGCGTATTCGTGGCCGTGGTGACCAAGAGCGGATCGGACGCGTTCCACGGCGCCTCATGGTTCCTTCGAACCGATCGTCATCTCGGCTCGACCAACGTCACCGATGAACAGCGCGCACAGGGCGCCAACTCCGGCAATCCGCTCGTCTACACGAACGATTACGGCGGACAGATTGGCGGTCCGATCAAGAAAGGTCGGGCGTGGTTCTGGGGCACCTACGGCATGCAGAACGTGCGGCTCGGTGTCCTGAACGTCTACGAGAAGACCCCCGAGTGCGCCCCGGTCCAGGGGAATCCGTTGGGCTATCCGTTTTCAGAGGTCATCGACTGCCTGACGCTGAACAAGCAGGACGTGCCGGCGCTGGGGTCCAAGTTCAACCTCCGCCCGGTCGCGGGCAACCTCTTCACGGTCGCCAATTCGTTCGGGCAGCGCGTCGAGAGCATCCGCAGCGCTGACGATCTCCATCCGACGTTCGAGACGACGAACAAGATGGCGTACATGGTCAAGAGCGACAGCACGTACGACCTTGGACCCGCGTGGTGGAACACCGAAATCTGGGATCCCAGCTGGAAGATCGGCGATCAGCACACGTTCAGCGACCGCTGGATGGTCGACGTGTCCTTCGGCCATCACTGCTGGTGCAATTCGATCGTTCCACAAACGCTGGACCTTCGGCAGCAGCAGCCGATGCTGGAACTGACCACCGGTACCTGGGGACGATCCTGGTCCGATTCGACAATCATGCTGGTCACGAACAACACCGTCGACGCGAACAGCAGTTACTTCTTCCCGGGGAAGTGGGGAGGCGATCACTCGTTGAAGGCCGGCTATAAATACGGCCACTATGGCGAAGTCTACGATCGCACCTACAGCGGACACGCCCAGGCGGTTTTCAACAGTGCACGGCCGCTGCCGATCTTCAGCACGCCCTTCACCGCGCGCGTGATCCGCGACTTCATCACGCCGGCCTTTTTCGACCAGCATTCGCTGTACCTGCAGGACACGTACTCACGCAAGCGGGTGACGGCCATCGTCGGCCTCCGCTGGGACCGGCAGGACGACTCCGTCGCTGCGGTCAACATTGCGGCGCACGCGTTCCAGGGGCAGCCCACCATCGACGGTACTCCGTTCAATCTCTTTCCCGCGCTCAACGTGCCGGAGGTCCGCGGCGGCGCCATCTGGAACACCGTGGCTCCCCGCGTGGGGCTCACCTACGACCTCACCGGCAAGGCCACGGACGTCATCAAGGGTTCGTACGCGGTGTATTTCGATCAGCGGTTCGGGGGACAGCTCTCGAGGGCGCTCAACCCCGCGGGTTCGGCGCGGATCGACCTGGGCTGGACCGACCTGAACGGCGACCAGGTTGTGCAGACCAACGAGATCAACCAGAGCGTGATCCGGTCGGTGACCGGCTTCGATCCGGCGAATCCGTCCCTCCTTGTCAGCAGCAACAGCGTCGATCCGAACGTCAAGGCGCCGCGCACCCATGAGTTCGTCCTGGGCTTCGGCAAGGAAATGCCCGGCGATTTTGGCATCAACGCCAGCTACGTGTGGCGCCGATACGATCGCTTCATCTGGAACGACACGAACGGCATCACCTCGGCAGACTACTCGCCGGTGGTATTTACGCCGCCGGCGGGCGCCTGTCCGGCCGGCGCGAGATGCGAGGCGGTGACCTACTACGTGCCGAACGTGACGCTGCCGAGCGCCTACACGGTGACGACCAGGCCGGATTTCGTGCACACCTATAACGGGCTCGAACTGGTCGTGCGCAAGCGCTCGTCGCGGGGCTGGATGATGACCGGCAGCTATTCCTACAACAGCACCATCGAAGACTACAACTCGCCTGCGGCGTACGAGGACCCGACCGGCATCGACCAACGGAACGGATTCCAGTACGCGCCGACGGGCGGCATCGGTGGCGGTGGCGGTTCCAACCTCGCTGGAATCGCGATCAACGCGAAGTGGATCGCAAAGTTGAACGGGTCGTATCGGCTGCCGTTGGCGATAAACGTGGCGGCGACCGCCGATATGCGGCAGGGATACCCGTTTCTGCAGGCGATCAACATCGCGTCCCGCCCCAATCGTGCGCCGGCGGTGGCCGTGCCGCTGGACCCGGTCGGCGATGTCCGCTTCCCGGATTTCGCAACCATGGATTTCCGGGTGGACCGGGCCTTCACCGTTGCGGGAAGCGCGAAGCTGGTGGCGTCGTTCGACCTGTTCAACATCTTCAACGCGAACACCGTGATGGGGCAGCGCGCGAACCAGAACGCGGCAAATGCGAACCAGGTGTTCGGGATCCTGGCGCCGCGCATCGGGCGCGTGGGGGTGATGCTGACGTTCTGACGGTCGTTACAAGGGTTGCTCTGGCGAGTTCCCAGGCCGTTTGAACGCCGCTGCGGTGTCCATCATGGCGCGATCGTGACCTTTGTCACGTTCCAGAGGATCGCTGAGCCCAGGTACACGATGTTCGGATCCTTGCAGCCGATCTCGTGAACCAGCCGCCCCGCATCGTCTTCGCCACGGCCCAGGCTCGTCTGCGCCCAGCCGACGACTTTTCCGCTGGCCAGGTCGATCTTGTAGAGGCGTCCTGACGTCCCATCCGAGCTGAAGATGTACTGCTTGCCGCTGGCATCCGCCCTGGGAATGCACACGCCCCAGGGCGCCCCGATGCCGGTGATCGATCTCTTGAAGTTCAGGTCATCGTCGTAAACCTGGATGCGGTGATTGTTGCGGTCGGCGGCGTAGACGTTGTCCTGCGCGTCCACCGCGATACTGTGCACGATGTTGAACTGGTTCGGCCCGGTTCCCCATGTGCCGACCCACTTCAGCCAGTGGCCACCTGGCGCGATCTTGACGACGCGCGAATTCCCGTAGCCGTCGGTGACGAACACGTTGTCGTGTGAATCCCAGGCGACGTCAGTGGGGCGGTTGAAGGTGCCGACGCCTCCGTCGGGATGCAGCCGGTGCTGCAGGTCCACGGGATTTTCGAGCCGGCGCGCCTCGCTCTCGTAGCCGCGGCCCTGCTTCTCCACTGCGGATTCGAGGTAGTCGATGGCCTCCGGTGTGCGGCCGAACTGTTCGAGCGGCACGGCCTGTGGGCTGTATTTGACAATCATCCCCGAGCCCTCGTCGACCTGCCAGACGTTGTCGCGCTTGTCGACGCGGACGGAATGCGCAAAAGACGCGGCGTAGTTATGCGGCCCCCACTCCTTGACGAAACTGCCGTTCTGATCGAACTCCCACAGCATGGCAGCCGTCCCGCCGCGAGCGATGCCCTGCGGATTGGTGCGCGAGTAGACGAACACGTGGTTCTGGGAATTGACGTCGACGCCGACCGTCTCTCCCATCGTGAAGCCGGGAACCAGCAACTGCAGCACTTCTTCCTTGTAATTCAGCTTGGGCGTCTTCGCGTCGATGGCGTCCTGTTCCTCCTGCTGTTGCCTCGTGGAGATCTGGGCACTGACGGTTGACAGGCTGCCGGCGAAGACCAGTGCGCAGAACAGAGCCATGCTCGTCCGTTTCATCGTCGTTCTCCCCATCGTGAGATCGTCAATCGGCGCGTGTTCGGTGAGCCGCTGCCGGTGGACCGTCCGCCGTGCGCGCGATTGTAGCGATCTGGTGTACGGAAATACCAGCGAGTGGGACGCTCAGCTTCGTGGCTGCCGGCGGCGCTTTGATGCGGGGCCGCACGCTCCAGCTCGAGCAACCGACGTATCGTTGGCTCCTGTAGGGAGCTGCGCTCGAGACTAACGGCTCCCGGTGGTCGTCTCGCTCCGGCTCTCTGTGGATGACCGAGACACCTCGTCGCTGTATCCGCCGAACAGGGCATTGAGCCACGCGAATGCCACCGTGCCCGCTCCGACGACGACGCAGGTCGCCACTGTCCGCCACAGCGCGTCGGTTCCAGTGAATTTCCAGATGGCGAGAATCGAGGCGAGAACGGCGACGAGGATGGCGGTGGTCACCACCCAGAAGGCGATTCCCACGACGCGCTGCGGATCAAGGTACCCTCGGCGTGCGGGCTGGGGACCGTCAGTCATCGGTCAATTCTATAAGCTGTTTTCGAACGCTGGCGTAGCATCGGCCTTTCTAACCTAAGGACCCGACGGCTCAGGGCGGATCTGAAGAACCGCCCCTGCATCGTCCGTTTCAACACGCGCTCAATCTGCAATGAAATCGGCTCGCCCGATCTGTGCGGGCCGCTTTGCGCGTCTGCGCGCCGCTTAGCGCTGACACACCCGACAGTAGAACGTCGAACGGCCAGCCTGGGTGACGCGGCTGATGACGCCGCGGCAGCCCGGAGTCGGACACGGCTCGCCTTCGCGGTCGTACACGCGAAAGCGGTTGCCTCGATAGCTCCCGGTCCCGTTACTCTCACGCCGGCTGCTGTCGCGTCCGGTCAAACCCACTGCTCGCCGCAGCACCGACTTGATTGCCCTGGCGAGACGCGCCGCGGCTGGACGGGGACGACCCGCGGACGTGGCGAGGCTGGACGCCCGCCGGAATGGCGACACGCGCGCGAGGTGCAGCGCTTCGCTCGCGTAGATATTGCCGAGGCCGGCGACGACGCGCTGATCCAGCAGCAACACCTTGATCGCAGTGCTGCGCCCGACGCAGCGCGCCGCAAGCGTCGCGGCGTCGAACTGCCGCGTCAGTGGTTCCGGACCGAGTTGCAGCGGCGTGCCGTGAGGGGAGGCCTCGTCGACGCCGCCGTTCACCAGCTTCATCAACCCGAATCGCCGCGGGTCGTTGAAGGTGACCGTCATCCCTGAGGACATCACGAAGAGCACGTGATCGTGGCGGTTGTCGAGATCCTCGTCGCGGGTGGATCGACGCCGCGATGTCGGCTCGACCCGGAACGACCCGGACATGCCGAGGTGCATCACCAGGGTGTCGCCGGACGTCAACTCGGCGAGCAGGTACTTGCCGCGGCGGCGCAGGGCTGTGACCGTCTGGCCACGCAGCCGCGTATCGAACTTCTCCGGAAAGGGAACGCGCAGGTCAGGGCGATTCAGCCGCACGCGCGTGAAGCGGGCGCCGACCATCGCCGGCGCGATTCGGCGGCGCGTGGACTCGACCTCTGGCAGTTCCGGCATGAGCCATCATCGCACTGGCACGAGTGGTCGGCGGTGCTGACTGATCCATGCGAGACTAGCGCGCATGTTTCCAGCCGTTGCACTTGCGCTGGCGCTCGGGGTCCTGCAGCCGGCCGGCACGTCCGCTCCAAGGCCCGCGCCGGCGCCGGTCGACGAAGCCACGCCTGTAGCCGTGCCGGCGCCGACGCCGACGGCGCTTCGCTACTACACCAGCGGCAATCGGCTGTGGGTTCTCGACCAGGTGGTGTCGATCGCACTGCTGGTTGTCGTGCTGTTCACCGGCTTTTCCGCGACGCTGCGCAACTGGGCGCGACGGATCGGGCGCAACTGGTTCCTGACGACGGTGGTCTACTTCGCGCTGTTGAACATCGTGGGCTTCGTCGTCACGCTTCCGCTCACGTACTACGAAGAGTTCGTGCGCCAGCATGCCTATGGCCTGTCGAATCAAACGCTGGTGAAATGGTGGACCGATTCGCTCACGTCGCTGGCGGTCAGCTGTGTGGCCGGCGGGCTGTTCCTGTGGGTGCCCTATCTGCTGCTGCGCAAGAGCCCGCGGCGGTGGTGGCTGTACACGGCAGCCGCCGCCATTCCGTTCATCGTTGTTGCCAATCTCGTCGCGCCGATCTGGATCGCGCCGCTCTTCAACACCTTCGAGCCGATGCACGACAAGGCGCTGGAGACGAAGATTCTGGCGCTTGCCAGCCGTGCGGGCATCGAAGGCGGGCGCGTGTTCGAGGTCAACAAGAGCGTCGATACGAAGACGCTGAATGCGTATGTCGCGGGCCTCTGGCAGACCAAGCGGATCGTCCTGTGGGACACGATCATTTCCAGAATGGACGACCGCGAGCTGCTGTTCGTGATGGGCCACGAGATGGGCCACTATGTCCTCGGGCACGTCTGGCAACTGGTGGCGCTCTCATCGCTGCTGATCCTCGTGCTGCTGTACGCGGCGTACAGGACGATGGGCGTCATTGTTGCGCGGTGGGGAGACCGGTTCGGCTTCTCCGACCTGGCCGACGTCGCGTCGCTGCCGCTGCTGCTGCTCGTCACCAGCGTGTTCTCCCTGGCCATCACGCCGGCGCAGCTCGCCTTCACACGCCACGCGGAGCATGAAGCCGATCGATTCGGACTCGAGATCACTCAGACGAATCACAGTGCCGGGACGGCCTTCGTGAAACTCCAGGAGGACGCACTCGGCAATCCGTGGCCGGGGCGGCTGTTCACGCTGTGGCGCGCCAGCCACCCCTCGCTTGGGGAGCGCATCGAGTTCAGCAACGCGTATCACCCCTGGCGCGAAGGGGCGCCGCTGCGCTACGCCGACACATTCAGGGAGTGACGCCCGACGTCGACCGCGATCGACTGCTGTCCTCGTCCGACCCGAGCGGGTTCCCCGATGAGCACGGTCATCCTGTTCGCGCGCGTTCCTTTCGACGTTACTGAGTGAGCGCGCGCACCTCTCCCGCGCTCACCTTTGTCGAAAGGAAACACGATGGAGCACACGCTGGCGTCGGCGCTCGCGGACATTCGCGGAATCAAGGTGGACGAAGCGGCGGTGCGCGCGCACGTCATTCGACCCTCGCACGTCCAGGACGTCATCTCGAGCCGAGGCCTCGAAGAGGGCAAAGCGCACATCGCGTCCCCCTTTCCAGCCACGACGGTCTTTCCCTACCACTTCGATGTCGACGGTTTTGGCAGAGCCGTCCACGCCAGGTTGAAGGACTCCGTGGCCGGATACGTGCTGCAGCTGCGGCACCACGGCAGCGCCATCTACACGCTGCAGTGGAACTGGGCGAAACGGCCCTGGGACGGCGGTCGAACCATGGACGCCGGAGGTGCGCATGCACGTGGCGAGCTGCAGCAAGCTCATTACGGCCATGGCGATGACGAAGCTGCTCAACGACAAGCAGCTGTCGTACGACACGCCGATCGCCGGATTCCTGCCCGGCTACTGGGCCAAAGGGCCGAACGTCAACACGATCACGTTCCGGCACCTGATGACGCACACCTCGGGGCTCGGCGTTGCCGGCAAGTCTGACTCCGACTTCGAGTTCATGAAGAGCCGTGTGGCGGCCGGCGGCGTCGCCGCGCCGGCGCCCTACATGTACCAGAACATGAACTTTGGTCTGTGCCGGATCCTGATCGCCACGATCAACGGCAACCTCGCGCCCGCCGCGACCTTCAACCTGCCGTTCATTCCGAACTCGAACGATCTTCTGTGGGACGTGGTCACGATCAACGCCTACGTGCAGTACGTCCAGGACCACGTGTTTACGCCGGCCGGGTGTCCGGGCCGACTCTCGACCACCCGGCGGACGATGCCCTGGCCTACAGCTTTCCAGTGCAGGCCGCCGGCTGGAACTCCGGGGATCTGCGGAGCATGAGCGGAGGCGCGGGCTGGCACATGTCACCGGACGACATGCTCAAGGTCATGGGGACGTTTCGTCGCAAGGGCACCATCATGAGCGTCGCCGCGGCGCAGGCCATGCTCGACAACGGCTTCGGGATCGACGTAGCGATGCCGACGCCGCTCGGCACCCTCTACAACAAGAACGGCCTCTGGGGGAACGGTGGCAATCAGGTCGAGCAGAGCCTGGCGTACTTCCTGCCGCGCGACATGGAACTGGTCATTCTGGCCAATTCGCCGCTCGGCCACCACGAAGGTAATGCTGCCGACGACGGTCGCGAGGATGCCGCTGCGCCGCTGGCTTGCGCCTTCGAGCAGGCTCTGGACGGCGCGCGCGCCCTCCCGTCCGATGAGGTGATCCAACTGGCCGACGACCTCGCCGCGCACCGCCTCGGCACCGAAGGCGAGGCCGGCAATCGCCGTAGCGACGAGCAGGATTGGGGCGATCGCGAACAGGGTGTAATAGGCCAGCGACGCACCCAGGCGCAGTGCATCGTCGTCCCACCAGGCGATAAGGGCAGATTTGAACATCTGCGGGATGGCGGTCGCACGCATGTATCCCACGGCCATCTAGCGGCCGAAGCCGAATCGTCCTTTCAGCTGCAGTCCACCAAGGTTCCGTTCATCGAACGCCGCGGCCACGCCACCCGACAGCGCGTCGGGTACGGTGGTGTATTGCAACTCCACACCGACGGAGTAGTGCTTTGCAATCGGCCACTGGACGCCGCCCAGGACCCGGTATGCCGCATTGGTCTGGCTCACGTTATCTGAATCGTCGGCGAAGTCTGACGATTCACGCAGGAAGTACGCGCCGACACCACCCCCGACATAACTCGTGAACCGGCGGGCACGGAAGGCGAAGCCGCCCGCCGCCATCAGCGGGGTAACCGAGAGGGTGTTGGCGATCCCGAGTGGGAACACCTCATCGTCGACGACGAATACCCGTTCGCCCGTCCCTTGAAATCGCTCGACCGAGCCCTCGACGAAATAGCCAGTCCCGGACTCGTAGCGCACGCCGCCTCCGAACCACGGGCCGCCGGAGTGACCCAGGACAGCCTCGAAGCTTCGACTCGCGTCGAACCATCCGTACCCGAACTCGCCAAAGCCTTGTATCGTTGCCCGGCGATTCGCAGCCGACGCAGGCGCGCTGCTCGCGGATCGCGTGGGTGTCGGTGTCGGCGACGGGGCGGTTCGCTGCGGTGCGGTGGATCCCCCGTCGACCGCTTCTACCCGCGTCACACTGATGAAACCCGTCTGGCGCGGCTGCCATGGCGGTCCTGGAATCACCACCTCGTACCAGTTCCCTTGCCGTGCGACCACCTCCAGCACCGTGCCGGTGTTGACCACCGTGGCGACCGTCGAGAACCCCGATTTCCAGACGGTCACGTGCTCCGCGGTCACGCGAACACTGGTCTGGGCGGTCGCGGCCGATGCCGCTGAAAGTGCGAGCAGGACAGTGAGTAGCGCCGCTCGGAGTGTGCTGTGGCTCGTCATGCGCTACCTTGCCACCCCGAAGCCGCGAAGAGCCGCGCGCGGTTGAATCAGACCGAATCCGTACTCCGGGTCGCGGCCGGCGCTGCCCAGGTCGAGCGCGGTGGCCTCGATCAGCCTTTCGATGGCCGCGGGGTTCCGGACGCCCTGGGACCAGAGCAATGCGGCGATACCGGCAACGTGGGGTGAGGCCATCGACGTGCCTTGTTCCGGTAACTCCACATAGCGATCGAATCTGGGGAAGAGGACGGTAGCGGAATCGAAATCATCGGGGTCCATCGAGGGCTGCCAGATCAGCCCACCGACGCCTCCGTCGTTGATGTCACCGCCTGGCGCGGCGATCTCGGTGTGAGCGCCGGTGTTCGAGTAGTAGGCTCGCTTCAGCGATCGGCCAACGGCGGCGACCGACATGACGCCGTTGATGGTCGCGGCATCGGCGGCCGGGTAGTCAGTTGGATTGCCTTCCTCGTACTCATTACCCATGGCAATCGCGACAAACGACCCGTGCTGCGTCGCGTACACCAGCGCATCGCGTACGGTGGCTGATGCGCCCGGACCGCCGAGGCTGATATTGATGACGGCCGCCCCGTTATCAACGGCGAACCTGATCGCTTGCGCGATTGCACTGTTGGTGCAGCCGCCGACGTCCTGCGGCACGAACCCACGGTACCCCTGCGCCGACAGTGTGAACTGGACGTCCCAATAGCCCATGCACGCCTTGAGCGGCATGATCGTCGCGTTATAGGCAATGCCGGCGCCGGCGAGGTTGTTGTTGGTGTCCTCCGCGACGGTGGACGACACGTGAGTACCGTGACCGTCCATATCCAGCACCGGTCCAGTCCAGAAGGCGAAATCCCGGCCTGACAGCAGCCGCGCCCCTGACAGGTCCGGGTTCGTGCGGAACGGGACCGCGATGTTGCGGATCGCAGCGCCGTCCCACGTCGGGAAGGTGAACGACTGATTGACGGTGGTGATCCCGTAGTCGATCACGGCGACCACGACGTCCCGAGCGCCGGGATTGATGTCCCAGGCTCTGTCCACACCGATTGCCGTGAGGTTCCACTGGTGAGTCGAAAACGACGGGTCGTTGGGAGTGGTCTGCCGCCGGTACAGGTAATTCGGCTCTGCGTATTCGACTTCTGGTTGACGGGACAGCCTCTCGGATAGCAGCACCGCGTTCGCTTCGGTCGGGTCGCGCAACAACGCGACGGGTCCAAGCCACTCGAGCGCGGATGTCGAGGGACGGGAGCGCAGCGCCGACAGCGCGGACTGCTGCTCGACTGCCGTGACTCCGTCCTTGAACTTGACCAACACCTCTCCCGGCACGAACGGCAGGTGGTTGTTCGCCGCTTCCACCAGGGCCAGGGCATGTTCGGGAGAGGCGAGTAACTGATACGGGGACGCCAACGCCGCCTGTTGCGCGGCGGGCCGCACCGGCGCGGCCGCCACCACGACAACGATAGACCCGAACAGAACGGTTGCTCGCAAGCGAGTGCTGAACATGATTCCTCGTGGGAGTCGAAGGCAGCCGACGAAGCCGGCGTTAATGGCTAAGCCGGGAGTATACCGATAGCGCACGACAACGAATCAGATCAGTGGTCGGCTGCAGCGCGCCGGGGCCTTTCCAACTTCCTCATCCGCAGCGCAGGACAGAACTTTTGATGCAGGGCTAGCAACTTCAGCTCGGCATTTATCTACAGATGAGCTATCTTCTGATTCATGGTGAGCCGACCCAACGAGGAGCAACGAGCGGGTGCAGAGCGGCGCCAGGCTGTTCAGCATGCGTCGCAGGTCAGCGCGGATACCCTCGCGTGCGCGGTGAAGCTGCTGCAGACCCTGCACAGCTTGATGGAGGTGCTGCATGAGGTCGAGCTGGTCCGGACCGAGACCGCCCCGACGATCCAGCGCCGGTTCGCCTCCGCAAAACTGAAGACGCAACTGGCCGCGGCCGTGAAAGCACAGCGTCTCGCCGCCGACACTCTCGCACGTGGTGAGCCGCAGTTCGAGTGAACTGCTGGCGGCTGTGCGTCGCGAAGGGAAGGCTGCGGCTAGAGAAAGCGCTTCACGACCTCGAGCAGCCGGTCGAAGTCGCAAGGCTTCGGGACGACGGCGCTAGGAGCGAGTTCCTTCATATCGGTCACCGTCAAAGCGGAGACCACGACGACGGGGATGTGTGCGAGGAGCGGGTCGCGCAGTTGCTGGCGCCTGAACTCCCACCCGTCCATGACGGGCATCATCAGATCCAGCAGCACGACCTTCGGGTGTGGACGCTTGCGCAGTTCGGTCAGGGCGGCAAACCCGTTCCTGGCTGTCCGGGCCCGGATGCCGTGGCTGTCCAGCCACAGTGTCATCATCTCGCGGAGTTCAGCATCATCCTCCACGACGAGCACCGACATCAGCGCGAGAAGGGTATCACAGCCACTGTGCGGCGCAGGGTCCACCAACAGCGCAGTACCTCCGGACGACCCATGGTTCCGAGGCGCCGCGTGCGCTGTTGTCCAGTCGTGCGTTTCAAACGGCGAACGACGCGCCACACTCTGACGTGTCACGGGATGTCACCGCTTTTCCCCGTGTTTGCCGTCGGGTACGCCAGCTGTGAGCACGAGATATTCAACCAGGTTCATGATGGTCCTCGAAGCCTGACCGCGCGAGTTGTCCTGCAGGTCGATGCCAGCGATATGGCAAGTCCCACTCCCGTACGAGGTGGATACTGCCGTCGCCCCGTAGGGTCCGTGGCTTCGGCGCAATCGGCGAACACCACAACCGTATGGTGCGGCCAGATTTCTGGCCTCGCGGCTGATAGCCCACTTTCCCTGGTGTGAACGAGCGCGGATGGAGACGCAGATGCGGGGCAGGTCAACCTGAGAGAGGGAGCGTGAACGCTCGAGTTGGATGGATTACTGTGCGGCGAAGGTGAGTCTGAAAAGAGGTGTCGCGATGTGTGTTCAACCACCGACACTCCCATGGAGCGTCGGGAGCGTTGGTGTGAGCGCACGCGCCAGCGATGGCTACCGCTTCGGAACGCCGCGAATCACCTTCACCACCATCAAGACGACGAAGATCGCCATGAGCAGCAGGATCAGCCGCACAATCAACATCGTAGAATCCTAGGCCATCCGTCGACCCTGCGACGAACGAGCGCTTCTTCTGCTACGCGTAGCGCGAGCCGATGGCCAGGACCAGGCCATCTTCGAGCAGCCCCGCGGCTATCCCTGGCAAAGGGAGTCGTTTCCGCACACGATAGGCCAGATGAGCAGCGGCGACTGCGGTCGCGGCACCGATCATCGCGCCGAGCACCACATGCTGACGCTGATCGTTTGCGACGAATGCGCCGACCGCGGCGCCCATGATGGCCCGCCCGCCGAGCGGCAGTGGATCGATGCGATCGGCGATCCACGGTGTCTTGTCCGCAATCATCTCGCCGACAGCGGCAAAGGCCATCACCGACCGCGCCGTGCGATGCGTCCTGGCCAGCGTGGCCAGCCCCGCCATGCTGCGCATTCCCGTCAGCGCCCCGAGCGCCACGATCTTCTTCCAGGTGTCAATCGTCATGCGAACCATCCCCGTTTGGTGTGATAGGTGAACGTCACGTCGATTCCCTGATGGGTGAGCCCTGTGGAATCGCGCCTCGGCCTTCGAGTGGAACCATAGTGAGCGAGCAGCGATAAGCGATGATGTGCGCGGCGATGCCACTGCCGTTGGTAGTATCCCGACAGGACACCGAATCCGATACGGCTCCACCAGTTCGGAAACTGTCCTGTCTGCCAGCGCGCCTCGATGCGAAAGCGGATCTCGCCGCGATCGTTCCTGGTCAGGAGAAACCATTCCACGCCGCGTTCGAGGTGTCCGTGCAGCGTGTCGTACCGGAAGCCGAATATGTCCGGCTCGTCACGAACGCGATTCACGACCGCAGGGCAGAGGTAATGCAGCCCGAACACCTGAAGCTCGAGGAGCATGCATCGTCCGAGCAACGGTTCGGCCGGATCGAAGTGGGCAAGCACTATGGCGGGATCGGAGAACTGGTAGTTGGCCAGCGCGACACGTGCGCGCGCGAGTCGCGCCTTGATGAACGCGGCCGGCCAGCTGCTCCCCAGGCGCCACTCCGCCATCAGTCACCCACCGCGAGAAACGTCGGCGACTGGAGCGGATGGTCGTCTTCGGGCAGTTCGTCGACTTCCCTGGTGTCCGCGTGAATTGCGTCCGCTATCTGCGCACCCACCGCGGCCGCGGTGTCGTTGATGAAGTCGGTCCGACCGGACGCGCCGGACTGAAGGCAGCCGGTCACTGTGATCGTGGACTGCTCATTTGTCTGCTGGCGCTCTGGGCATAACCAGCGCGCGGTCGCAGAAGTGTAGCAGGGGTTCCCGACCGGACGCGCCGGACTGAAGGCAGCCGGTCACTGTGATCGTGGACTGGTCATTTGTCTGCTGGCGCTCTGCCCTGAACCAGCGCGCCGGTCGCCAGAAGTGTCAGCAGGGCGCTTCCCAGTTTCCATGTCCTTCTCATGATTCCACTCGCGCTCCATTGCGGGCTACCGCATCCGCCGCGACATTTGTCCCGGCGGCTTTGTGGCCAGACGACGCAACTCGCGTTCCCGCGCGAGCGCCTCAGGTCCACTGAGCGCCGTTCAGCTGACTGAACCCACGCCCGTCCAGACGTGAGGCATCGGCAGCAGCACTGAGCGGTTAGACGCCGCGGGCATTGAAGTGGCCGCGGCTTTGCGAGCCGTCCGCGGAATCGCAGCGGAACTGGAAGGTCGGCGCCGCGACGGCTTCTCACAAGGGGACAATCACGTGAACAGAAAATGGTTTCTGGTCTTCTCGATTCTCGCCGCAGGGTGTGACAACGACTCTGCTACATCTCCGAGCTCGACGAGCGGCATGTCGACGAGCGGCATGTCGTTCTTTGTGTCGAGCGCCACGAGCGTCTCCGGGAATCTCGGCGGACTGGCGGGAGCAGATGCGACCTGCCAACGCCTGGGCGCCGCCGCGGGGCAGGCCGCGCGGACCTGGCGCGCATACCTGAGCGTGGAGCGAGATCCGGCAAATGGTAATCAGCCGACGCACGCGCGCGATCGCATCGGGAATGGCCCGTGGCGAAATATCAACAACGTCGTCGTCGCAAATAACCTGACCGAACTGCACACGCGGAGCGGGGACGCGTCGGTCTTCGTCGACGAAATGGGGCGAAGGATTAACGGACAATGGACGGGGTCGCCCTCACCGGTCGAGCACGACATCCTGACCGGATCGAATGCCGACGGCACGCTGGCAACAGGGTTGACCTGCGCCGATTGGACCTCTGCGTCCGATGCGATCGCTGCGCAAGTGGGTCACTCTGATGGCATGGGACCGGGTCAGAGCACGGCCGGCACCCTGTCTTCGTGGAATGCTGCGCACACGAGTCAGAGTTGCGCGGACACGGCGCCACGCGGCGGCGCCGGTCGCATCTATTGCTTCGCGCGTTGATGGTCAGCCGGCTGCAGGGTGGCGATGAGCGGGTAGTGGTCGGACGCCGCCGCCGGCGTCGACACGACACGACCGTCCGACGAGGTGAGCCCCTTGACGAAGATCCAGTCGATGGGATGCTCCTGGCCCGCCGATGTCGGGCCGCGGTCTCCCGGGGCCGGCAACGCATCGAGGAATGCCGCGGACGCAAAATCCTGGAACATCCTGCCGCCGGGGAGCGGGCCGTTGTTGAAGTCGCCCGCTACGACGACTGGCACTCCGGGCACGCCCTCGCGGCGTTCGTCGGCGAGGATCTCGGCGATCTGTCGTGCCTTCAGCGCCTCGTTTGAACCGCTCTCGAGATGTGCGTTGTAGACGAGCAGTCCCCCGGTTTGCGCGCGCAAGGCGATACGCCCGCCGCGCCGCGGCTGCACAGGATTGATGGACCATCGCCACCGGCTCTGCGCGTCGAACCGCAACGCTGAGGCGTCGGTGATAGGAAACCTGCTCAGAATTGCCTGGCCGGTGAGAGCAACCTGACCTGGTCGGCCCCCACCCATCTCCTGGAACTCGCCAGCGCTCACCCAGTTCATGTCGAGGCGTTCAGCGAGCTCGCGGGCGACATCACGGAACCGGCTCCTCCGACAACCGCGGTCGACCTCTTGAAGCAGGAGGATGTCGGCGGAGACGCCGCCAAGCGCCGTCAGGATCTCGTCGAAACCGGCGCCCTGCTCGATATTCCACGTGAGGACGGACCGGGGCTGCGTCTGGATCGTCGGCCGCTCGAACCGCCGCGGCTCACCCGAAATCGCCGCGATGTCCTGTGCACGCAGCCACGGGTCTGTCGCGAACCCTGGCAGGCGCAGCACGCCGAGCAGCCCCAGCGCGACACATGCCCCGCGCCACTGAGAGGTCAACGCGGATGTTCGCCTCGCCTCGGGCGAGGCAGGCAGCGACTGCGATCGTGAGGACGCCATTCAGACCAGTTATCGGAGTCAGGCCCCCGGGGCGTCAGATGCCGCGCACCTTCTATTCGCAGCTATTGGCAGGAGGTGGTTTACCGGCCAGCATCAATCATCCGCCGGTGCGCGTGCTCGAACTTCTCGACCGCAAAGACAATCCGACGCGGCGGCGAACTGGCGGCCGACAATCGCGGTGCGTCCGCGGAGGTGACGCGCGTTGCGACACCGCGGCACAATAGTCATCATGCAGCACACACTCAGCCTCAAACGCGCCGTGCTCGGCTGGGCGGTCGCGCTCATGGCGTCCACTGCGCTCACCATCACTGCGCAAGAAGCGCAAGAGGCGCAGCCGTATCAGCCGCAGCTGAACCAGCCAGGCAAAGACGTGCAGTGGGTCCCCACACCCCCGATGCTCGCCGAAAAGATGCTCGACATGGCCGGCGTCACGACGAAGGACCGCGTGGTTGACCTCGGATCGGGCGACGGCGTGCTGGTGATTGCGGCGGCCAGGCGGGGCGCCCAGGCGCGCGGCATCGAGTACGACGCACGACTGGTGGAATTCGCGAAGCGCAACGCCGAGGCGGCCGGGGTCAGTTCCCGGACGAAATTCGTGCGAGGCGATATCTTCAAGACCAGCTTCTCGGACGCCACGGTCGTCACCACGTTCCTCCTGCCGTCCATGAACCTGCGACTGCGTCCGACGTTCCTGCGCATGAAACCTGGAACGCGCATCGTGGCCAACACCTTTGCGATCGGCGAGTGGCAGCCCGACGAAACCGCGACGGTCGAGCCGTGCGAGCGGTGGTGTAAAGCGATGCTGTGGATTGTGCCGGCTCCCGTCGGCGGTACCTGGCGTACTCCGAGCGGAGATCTCATCCTGACGCAGCGGTTTCAGTTCGTCTCGGGAACATTGCGCAACGAGCCGATCGAGAACGGTCGGGTACGAGGGGAGAACATCGCCTTTACCGTCGGCTCGATTGCGTACAGCGGGCGCATCGAAGGGATGCGGATGCACGTGCAAGCGGTGGTTGACGGCAAGCCAGTGCAGTGGACGGCCGTCGCTGCGCCGAGGTAATCGGAAAGACGACGGTCACGCCGCGCTCACTCGACCATACATCGCACGGAGCAATCGAGAGCACGCACTCAACCGAGTTCACGCTGCCCACATCGAGTTCACGCAATCCGGCATCCAGATCACATCGGCTCTCCGCTCGACACTCACCGCATCCATCACCTGATCCGACACCGCCTGCGCAAGGCTGAGCGGCGCCTCGCCGACGCTGCGTCTCAACGCGTCGGTGGCACGGGAATTCCTACTGGCACTCCGACATTGCATGAACGCAATTACGGAGGCACATGAATGGAAAGCACTGACACGACTACGTCTGCGAGTGGGACAGGCGGCGACCAGGCGCAGGGCAAGGGCGGGATGATCGATCGCGTCAAGGAACGCGCGGCTGCGCAGCTCTCCAACCAGAAGGAGAAGGCCACCGACGGGCTCGGCTCTGTTGCCGCGATGGTGCGGCAGGGAACCCAACAGCTGCGAGATCAGCGTCATGACACGATCGCGGGCTATGTCGATCAGGCCGCTGATCAGATCGAAAAGTTCTCGAGACAGCTGCGCGACAAGGACGTCGGCGAGCTGCTCGACGATGCGCAGCGTCTCGCACGCCGGCGGCCCGCGGTCTTCATCGGCTCGGCATTTGCGCTTGGGGTGATCGGCGCCCGGTTCTTCAAGAGCTCGTCGGAACACGATCGTCGACACGCGGGCAAGATGCCGGGCGGCAGTTCGACTACGGCGGCGGCGTGTACGGCAGTTCCAGTTCAACGCGCGGCAACTATCCAGCCGTTTCGAGCGTCGGCGTCAACGCGGCGGCATTCGACGACACGTCCGAGTCACGCGTCGGCACACCGGGTTCTGCGTTCGGCACCGATGTGAGTGGCAGCGCCTCGTCCCCGTCGACCGGTGAAGGCAGCGTCAGGTCGGCGAAGGGCGGAGCCAGCCCGCGTGGGCGGCGAAGTTCGACGGACACTGAGAGGTCTTGATGGCGGAGAGGACAGACGAACGGTCACTCGGCGACCTGCTCGCCGAGCTCTCTCGTGAAACCGGCCAGCTGGTTCGCAAGGAAGTGGAACTGGCAACGGCCGAGATGACGGCAAAAGCCAGGAAAGCCGGCGCTGACGCCGGCATGATCGCCGCCGGCGGCGCGCTCGCGCACGCGGGTCTGCTGGTGCTGTTGGCAGCCATTGTCATCGCCCTCGCACAGCTTGGCGTGACGCCGTGGCTGTCCGCGCTCATCGTCGCGTTGCTCACCATGGCGGTCGGCTACATGCTCGTCAACAGGGGCATGGCCAGCATGCGGCGGACGACCGTCGCCCCTACTCAGACCATTGATACGTTGAAGGAGACTGCGAAATGGACGACACGCCAAGGCGCGTGAGCGACGACGCCATGACGGGGCGTGCGTCGGCGGATCTGTCGGCCCGGGGAGACGAGTCGATGCGGGGACTCGGCCCGGACGACGATCGGCAGGGTGCGCCACATGACGACGGCGAACCGAACACCGCGGAAATCCGGCGCGATATCGAACAGACGCGGGAGGAGATCTCGGAGACGATCGACGCCATCCAGGACAAGCTGCGACCGGCGAATCTCGTCTCGAGTGCGACCGACACGATCAAACACGCGACCACGGAAAGGGTACGACAGATGACACACTCAGCGGGGAACGCCGCCAGCAGCATGATGTACGGAGGCGAGAATCGTTCCGGCGGGATCGTCGGGAGCATCCGCGACAATCCCATGCCGGCCGCGCTCATCGGCATTGGCGCCGCGTGGCTGTTCATGAGCCGCCGGTCCGGTGGTTCGGGTGGCGAGTACGGCGCTCGGTCGCAACGATACGGCGGCAGGCTGAGCGGTCGGGAGTGGCCGACGCGGCGGTCCGCTTACGAACTGGACGCTGAAGACCTGGAGAGTCGCGGCCGCGAGTTCGAATCCAATTACTCGCGCGGCACCTACTCGCGATCGCGGGCCGACTACGGTGAGCAGGAGGATCGCACGTCCGGAATTCTCGACCGGGTGATGAGCAACCCCGTGCCTGCGGCTCTTGCGGGCATCGGACTGGGCTGGCTCGCGTTTGCAGAGAATGACGGCGACGACGACCGAAGCTACCGCGATAACGATCGGTACGGGTACGGGTACCGCTACGGGACGGAAAGCGAGACGGGGGAGTCGGCGATGTCGCGCGTGTCGGAGACGGTCTCGGATGCGGCGTCGAGCGTGTCGGACACCGCCGAGCAGATGACGGCGCGAGCGCAGGATTACGCGCAGGACGCGACAGCTCGTGCCCGGCGTACGGGCCGGCGCGCGCAGAATGAACTGCAGCGCATGACCGAGGAGAACCCGCTGGCGGTAGGCGCGGGGGCCTTGCTCCTCGGCGCTCTTGTCGGGTTGTCGATTCCGGAAACCGAGCGCGAGAACGAAATGCTCGGTGAGACCCGCGACTCCATGGTCGACAAGGCGCAGCAGATGGCCCGCGATGCCACGTCGCGCGCGCAGGACGCTGCGGCCGATCTCGTCACCGACGCGGCGAGCCGCATCGTCGGTGGAAAGACGGAGTGAACGAGCCCTGGTGGAGAGCCCTGCTGCGCGAGCAGCAGGGCTCGGGGTTTGTTGACGTCAGCGGTGCGGAAGCGTCAGTCGTCGTGCCGGTCTCGGATACGCTGCTGAGCACGTTCATCCGCAGCCGTCTGCCCGCATCGGCGCCTGTGTCCGATCTGGAACTTCACGCCGAACCGGATAACCGCTTCAGAGTTCGTGTGAAGCTGAAGGCGACCTCGTTCCTCCCGGCATTGTCTGTCCGCTTCGTCATCGTTGGACAGCCACAGCTTCCTGAGTCGCCTTACTTGCACATCGACACGGCAGGTCAGAGTCTGGGTGCGCTGATGCGGCCGCTGGTGCGAGCCTTCGCGGCTCTTCCGCCCTGGATCAGATATGACGAGCAGAGCATCCGGATCGACCTGCACGGGCTGATGACGACCTACGGCGCAGGCGCCTACTTTCCTTACCTGACTGATCTCCGGCTGACGACAACTCCCGGACGATTCGTCGTATCGGTTCGAGCAACGCTGCCCGGGCGTTGAAAGCAGTCATCGCCGCTCGAACAGCCACGTGCGCTGGATGTCCCCCTCGGCGCCGCCGCGTTCGGTGAGTGTCTTGCCGTCCGGGGCCAGCTCGAACGTGAATGTGCCCTTCGGATTCTTCTCGATGAGCATCACCAGCGTGAACGTACGAGGGCCGGTCGTCTGAAAAGCGGCCGTCGAGCCAGGCAGCACACCGGTGCCGGTGAGCGGGTAGGGCTTTCCGTCGAACCTGGCGTGCGTCTCGTAGAGATTTCCCAGCCTGTAGGCAAATGTGCCTGCCGGCTCCGGCTCGATAGTCAGGTCGATTGTGTCGAGCTCGATACGCCCGCCTTTCCACACGCCTGCCAAACCGGTCCCGCTTCCTTGACGGGGCGGGCTGATCCGCAGCGCGCCGTGTCTCTGCAGCCGCGAACCCTTCAGGTTGGCCAACGATGGGCGACGCTCACACGCCTTCGCACGATACCCGCGGGTTCCAGTCCACAAAGACACCCTTGGGATTGTCGCGCCACGCCCAGACGTGAAGCTCGTAGTGCGCGGGGAGGCCGAAGCGATTCGGGCTCTCCACCAGGTGGAGCAGCTGCCCGGCCAGGATAGGCGGATCGTTCAGTGCGTGCGTCTGATGCCACACTTCGGCGAACACGATGAATTCGACTCCAACCAGACGCGCGACGTTCCCCTTGAACTCGTAGATCAGAGCCTCGGGCCGCGTCGGAATCACCTCGTTGTCCAGCAGCAGCTCGGGGTTGACGTAGTGCACGCCCATTGCCCCCTCCTCCGGACCGCTCACGCAGCCGAGCGCCGGTCCATAGCCGGCGCCGCTCGTGTTGCCCACGTCGCGGAATGTTTCGGTGGCGTCGCGAACAGTGGCGACGAGCGGCGAGCGGATATCGGAGTCATGCCCTTCGTGCTGCGCGGCCGCGATTGGAGTTGGCAGCAGTCCGGAACAGACGAACAAGACGGTGACGGTCAGGGCTGCGGCGAACGGACGGATCGAGGTCATATGAGTATCTCCAACAAATGGTGAACAGGCGATGCGCATGCGGAAGTGCAGGCGCGGCCGCTGTCCAGCGTCAACGGTCGTCATCGCACTGTCATCGCACGACCATGGTGCCGACCATGCCCGGATGTATGCCGCAGTGGTAGGTGAACGTGCCGGGTGCACGGGGCGTGAACTCGAACTGCTGGCCCGGGGCGAGCGTGCCGGAATTCCAGCCGCCGGCGTCCGCCGTCGAGGTGTGCGAGACCGTGTCCACATTGAGCCAGGTCACGGTGTCGCCGACCGACACACTGATCTGGTCGGGGACGTAGGCGCGATCGGCGAGCTGCGCGGCGCTGACCGGAATGCGGACCGACGTGGCCGCCGCGACGGGTGACGGCGGAGGACTTGTCACCGGAGTCGGAGAGACCGGCGTGGAAGACGGTGGCGAAGAAGACGTGCCGCTGCACGCCATGGCGAACACGAGCACGAACGAGGGGGCGACGAGACGGAACGTGAACATTGCAATCCCTTCAGTGACGAGCGATATGCGCGACAGGAGGAATCTAGCAACCGATCCGAGTGCGCGGCTTCACCTGTCCGGGTCATTTTTGAAATGCGGATCGATATGGCCCGAATGGGCCACGGCGCGCGGCAGATGTGGAGGGCAGCAGATGTGGAGGGTGAGTGGCGTCGCCGGCGCTGAAACGGAAGGTCGGGCGCGGGGAGCTCGCGTGTCGCCGAACGGCTGACGCGCTGTCTATCGCGTCATCTGATTGGTTACCTGCGTATCTGCATGACGATGAACGATTCGCCATCCTGCGGTTTCACGGCGGAAGATCATCGTCACCCGGTAGTCGCGGGTGGCGTCTGTGGTCTGCCCCGGCTCGCGGTAGTCGATGTGTTCCGTCTGTACGACGTAGGCGACGTCGCCGCTGACATTCGCGACCACGCGGCTCGCGTGGTGCCGGCCGTTCGAGAACTGCCTGCCTGCTGCGTCGAGGCGGGCACTGACCTGTTGCCAGCCCTTCGCGACCGGTCCGCCAAACCCGCCGGCAAGCGTCACGTCGTCGCGCTGTGACCACAGCCCCTTGAACGCGGTTGGTTCACCATTCTGAAGCTGGATCTGTGCCCGATCCAGGGACTCGAGAAAGGTCTCGAATGCTGGTGGCAAGGCAGACTGCGCGGCCAGCGGCACCAACAGACTCAGGGAGAAGACCAGACTCAGGAGGTAAGGCATGCCGCATTATGAACTGGGGGAGGCGTGCCTTTGAGCTGCAAATGCGTTCGGCGGCGGATGTCGCGGCGAACGAACGGCCGCGCTGACGGCTACAAACGTCGAATCAGCGCGAGGGTCAGGTCGTCGTCCAGCGGTCTTCCGCCGGCGAACTGCGTGAGGGCCTGACGCAGCGCGGTGAGCAGGTGCGAGCCTGGCGCTGCGTTCGGACCCGTGGGGTTGGCTGGTCGCGTCGCGAGCGCGACAAGGCGCTCGAAGCCGAACTCATCACCGTCGCCGTTCTGTGCCTCGGTCAGTCCATCCGTGTAGAGCAGGAGCTGATCGCCGCTCTCCATGTCCACGACCCGCTGCTCACACTGCCATTGGGGCAGTGCCGGGTGAATGATCGGACCCGAGGATTCGAGCGGCACAATCGACCCATCGCCACGGAAAAGAAGCCCGGGCGGATGCCCGGCATTGGCGTACTCGACGACCGTTGAGGCCGGCCTGAAACGCACGGCGGTCGCGGTGACGTACTTGCCGTCGGGAAAGAGCCGGCTGGCAGCGGAAATACGCCCGAGAACGGCGACGGGCGCAAGGTCGTCCTGGAGCGACGCGTGAAACGCCTGCTTGACCATCCCTGTAATCATCGCCGAGGACGCACCGTGGCCGGAGACGTCCGAGACCAGCATGGCGCCGGGGAGACCGTCTCGAAGGATGTAGTCGCAGAAATCTCCGCCGAGTTCGACGCAGGGCTCATAGAGAAACGACAGCTGGAAGCCGTTCAGCGAGGCGGTTCGGTCGGGAAGCAGGCTCTGTTGAAAGACCTGCGCCGCCCGCAGTTCGGATTGCAGCCTGGAGAGATGCGCACGATTTTCGAGGTTGAGGCGTCGCGCCTCGAGACAGCGTTGCACCAGCGTCAGCAGCACCTCGCGATCGAATGGCTTCGTGAGAAAGAAGAACGCCTTCTCGCGGATGGCCCGAATGAGCCGAGCGTCACGCTCGTCGGTGCTACCCGTCATCATGATCACGTCGAGATCCGGCTGCAACTCGCCCAGCCTGCCCATGAGCGCGAATCCGTCCATCTCTGGCATGCGAACATCGAGAATGGCGACATCGAAGCTGCCGGCGTTCGCGGCATCGAGAGCCGCGCTGGGGAGGCGGACTGCGCGCACGTCGTAGCGGGTGGAGAGGATGCGTTCGATCGTCCTCAGCATTCCGGGTTCGTCGTCGACCACGAGGATTCGCGGGCGTGGCATCAGTCGCTCGCCGTATCTCCGCGGGCCGCTGACAGGCGCGCTGTGACACACGTGCCTGCGCCGATGCGGCTCTCGATGGTGAGACTGCCGCCAGCCTCGGCGGCAATCGACCGGCACGTCGGCAGGCCGAGGCCGGTGCCGTGTTCCTTGGTCGTGAAGAACGGAGACTCGATTTCGGCCAGTATTTCGGGAGTCATGCCGATCCCGTCGTCGGACACCGTGACCTCGACGTAGGAGTCGATCATCCGCACCGTGACGCCGAGCGTCCCGCCGTTCGGCAGAGCGTCACGGCCGTTGGTCATCAGGTTGAACAGGAGCCGCTCGAGATCGCTCTGGCTGCACTGGACCGGCGCGAGTTGATCAGGCAGTTCCGCGTGCACGGCAATGTCGAGACGGCTGAGGCTCTCCTGCAGGACGTCGCGAACCGAAGCAAATGCGCTCGGCAGATCGCTCGGGCCCTGATTGCGTGCCGAGCCGCGGGCGAAGCGCATCATCCGGCTGAAAATACCGCGCGTGACCTGGAGCGAGAGTTCGACGCGATGGAGATCTTCGGCCAGGACCTCCGGAACGATGGTACCGCTCTGCGCTTCGGCCTGGATCTGCTGCACCAGCGGAATGACTTCTCCGAGCGCATTGTTGATGTCGTGAGCGACGCCCCGCGCCAGGTGCGCGAGCGCGTTCTGCCGCTCGATCTTCAGCATGCGCGCCTGGAGGTCCTCGAGGGTCCGAGCCCGCTTCAGCGCAACCGATGCAAGCGAGGTGAAGCGCTGAACTATGGTGAGTTCGTGCTCGCCGAAGGTCCGGGGTGCGCAACCCGACAGCTTCAGAATTCCCAACGGGCCGTCGCGTCCGCCCACTGAGGCGCACAACATGGCATGCTCCCGTGGCCGCTCGGGCGACTCCGCATCCAGACCCAGGAATCCGGCCAACGCCGAGACGCCGTGCGGCGTCCACTCGGTCCAGCCCTGCGTCGATCGGTCCAGTCCGTACACGATGCCATCCTGGAGCAAGGCCTGGAGGTCCACGGGCAATTGGACCGTCGTCCCGATCATCGGGCTCTTCATCTTCTTCCAGGCGATCTGCTCGGCGACGAGCTCGAGGACGCCGGGCGCGGACCACATCCACAACGCAGCAGAGTGGTCGTACCGCGTCAGTTGATGCAGGCCGTCCAGGATCTGGTAGTACAGATCCTTCGGCGGCAGCTCGCGGAGGATCATGTCGTCGATGCGCCCCCGGACCTCTGACAGGCGTTCGCGGTCCAGCCGGTCGATCGTCTCGGTCAGCACGCGCGCGAAGTGTGCGAGCCCGCGAGGCGATCCCTCTGGAAAGCCGTGGTCGCCGCGCTCGAGCACCAGCATTCCCCAGGCGCGGCCCCGGCGTGAGATGCGCGCGCAGAGCGTTCCGGGAGGAATCCTGCACTGCTCACCGCGAAGCAGACTCGTGACCAGCGCAAGATTGGCCGTCGCATCGCGTGGCTGCGCGAAGACGCAATGGGCGGCCGCGTCCCCGACCCCCAGCGTCGCCACGTAGCCGCGATCGGCCTGCATGAAATCGACGGCAGCGCGGACGTAATGCCGGACGACCTTCTCGGGGTCGGCGGCATTGCGGAGCTGCGAGGACGTTTCGAAGATGAAGCGATGGATATCCTGGACGACCCGCGGGTGCATCATCGGGGTGCGAGATTGTAGCAAACAGGCGAATGGCCAGGCAGTTGATGCAGGAAGAGGTCGTGGTGGGCGCCGAACAGGGCGGGCCGTTGAGGTGGACGTGGCCGACATGATGCGCGCGACGGACGCGCGTTCCGCGGTGTAACCTGTCACGCACAATGAACCCCCCTGTTCTCCTGTTCGATGTCAACGAAACACTCCTCGACATGCGCGCGCTGGACCCGCTGTTCGAGCAGGCGTTCGGAACGTCCTCGCTGCGTCAGCAGTGGTTCCTGACACTTCAGGGACTGTGGATGACCTGCACGCTCACGCAGCGGTTCGTGCCGTTCGACAAACTCGCGCGTGCCGCGCTCGACATGACGGCGCGACGAGAGGGCGTGTCGATCGACGGGCCGGTTCGCACCGCGATCCTCGAGACCCTCACACACCTGCCACCGCACGCCGACGCCGCGGCCGCGCTCGACACGCTGCGCGGTACGGGTGTTCGTCTTGCGGCGCTCACCAACGGCACCTCACAGGGCGTGCGCACGCAGTTGAAGCACGCACGGCTGTTCGACATGTTCGACGACGTGATATCTGTCGATCAGGTCGAGGTGTACAAACCCGCTCGCCAGCCGTATCTCTTCGCCGCCCGACGGTTCAAAGCGAAGACGAACCGCGTGTCGCTCATCGCCGCGCATCATTGGGACCTGGCTGGTGCGAAAGCGGCAGGGCTGACGACCGTGTTCGTGCGGCGTCCCGGTGCCGTGCTGAATCCGCTCGGCCCCAAACCGGACATCGAAGTGGCGGACCTGGAGGAGTTCGCGCGTGGCGTCGCTGCGCGCCGCCGTCACGCCAGGACAGCGGCTGCATCGATAAGCTAGCGTGTCAACGCGGTTCCGCCAGCCAGAGCGCGACCTTGGAGTTCAGTCCTTGATCCATCGCATGAACAGGAAGTACGGGATGCGGGTGAGCCTGGCGAACCGGGGCGACAGCGGCAGTTCTTCGGGTGTCACACTGGGTTCCTGAAATTCTGCGAGTCGCAGACCGCACGCGAGCGGCGCCGCCAGATAGTCTTCCAGCGGACGATGACGCCGAAGAACCGGGGCACGAAACGCGGACGTGATCTTCGCCGGCCAGGCGATGCGATCGAAATAGCGATCCACCGCGAACACCTGAAGCGAGCCGCCGGCGTCAGGCACCCACCTGGAGACGGGCGCCGAGAAGCATGGGTGGGTGATGCTCATCAGCAACGCTCCGCCGTTGCGAAGCACCCGCCGCACCTCAGCAATCGCGCCGGGATAGTCCTCGACATCCATCAGGCTCATTGACGCCACGACGACATCGAATCCGTCTGAGTCGAGTTCGTGGAGTGCATTCGCGTTCGCATGAACGGACCGCACGTCGAGGGACTCGGCGCGCGCCCGCTGGCGGGCGACCTCGATGAGCCGCAGGCTGCCGTCGACCGCGGTCACCTGGGCGCCACGGCGTACGAGCGCGCGGGCGTACCCACCCTCGCCGCAGCCCAGGTCGAGCACCGTTTTCCCGGAGACATCGCCCAGCATCGCCAGCATTCGGGGCATCAGATAGGAGTTGCGATAGTCGTTGCTGTCGGCGTGAACGATCCAGTCGTCGGCGATGTCATCCCAGGAGCGAGTGGAGGTGTCGTCAGCCATGTCTCCTCGTAGCAACCGATTATGCGCGCCATGGGCGACGCTCGGGCGGACGGAGTGGTCGGATGAGGTGAGCAGGCCGGTTCAACCGACACGGGGCACCGCCGGCGCTTCGGGCCCCGCTCATGGTCCCCGGCATGGGCCATTGCCGCCGCGGAGACGGACCGAACACGTTCGACATGGTGACTGCGCTGGACCAGTGGGTCGAGAACGGGCGAGTGCCTGAACGAATGGTGGCGACGCACAAGACTGGCGGGCGGATCGATGGCACGCGTTTGCCGTGTCCCTATCCGCAGACCGCCAGGTACACCGGAAGTGGGGATACCGCTGACGCGGCGAACTGCGTCTGCCGGGCGCCGGAGTGACAGACGGACGACATTTCTCTCTTGTTGACAATCGACAAGAGCGCGTCTAGCTCTTGTCGACAATCTAGGGGAGCGGAGGCCTGGGATTTCGCACAGGAGTTGAAGTACGCGGTCCGCTCGCTGATCCGGGCGAAGGGCCTCTCGGTCACCGTCATCGTGACGCTCGCGCTCGGCATCGGCGTCAACGCCGCGATCTTCAGCCTGGTGCGCTCCGTGCTGCTCCGGCCGCTGGTCAACCGCGACGAGCAGCGCATCCTCTACATCCGCCAGAGCGCGCCCGGCATCGGCAGCGAGAACATCACGTTCTCGGTGCCTGAGATTCAGGACCTCCGCGAGCCGCGTGCGCTCGCTGTCCGACGTCGCCGAGTTCTCGACGATCACGCTTCACGATGGTCGGCCTCGGCGAGCCGCGGCAGGTCCGGGCCGGCGTCGTCAGCGGCAACTACTTCGAGGTGATGGGACTGCGCCCGGTGCTCGGCCGCCTGCTGAACGCCGGCGACGACGGCCCGGCGGCCGCGGGCGCGGCCGTGCTGACCTACCGCTTCTGGACCACGGCGCTCAACAGCGATCCGGGCGTGCTCGGCAAGACGATTCGCCTCGACTCGCGCTCGGCGCACGATCGTCGGCGTGCTCGAGCCGTCGGTGCCGTATCCGGCCGAGACCGAGCTCATCGCCAACATCGTGACCAGCCCGCATCATCTGTCGGCGACGATGGTGACCGGACGCGAGCACCGGATGACCGAGGTCTTCGCGCGGCTGGCCCAGCGGCGCGACTCTCGACGGCGCGCGCGCAGCGAGCTGCCGAGCGCGTACGACGTCGATCAAGCGCGACCACGCCGAGGCGTATCCGGCCAGCGCCGCGCTTCGCGATCCGCGCGGTGCCGCTGCGCGATCAGCTGACGTCGAACGCGCGGACCGTGCTGATCGTGCTGTTCGCCGCCTCGCTGCTGATTTTCGTGATCGCCTGCTCGAACGTCGCCAATCTGATTCTGGCGCGCACGGTGCGGCGCGAGTCGGAGCTGGCGGTGCGCGCGGCGCTCGGCGCGCACACCGGCGCGCTGCGCCGCACGCTGCTCGCCGAGAGCCTGCTGCTGTGCGGCGCCGGCGCGCTGCTCGGCGTCGCGCTGGCGTGGCCGATGGTGCGCGTGCTGTCGCGCTATGCCTCGCGATTCTCGTCGCGCGCGCTCGAGGTGACGGTCGACGCCAGTCTGCTGTGGGTCGGGCGTCGTGCTGGCGCTGGTGGCCGCGGTGCTGCTGGCCTTCGTGCCGAGGCTGCCGTCGTCCGAGCAGCGTCGGCGGCCTGCGGCTGGCCGAGCGGCAGCCGTGCGCATCGCCGGCGGCACACGCCGCCGGCTCAACATCTTTGCCGTCACGCAGATCGGCGCGTCGTTCGTGCTGATCGCCGGCGCGGTGATGCTGCTGCGCACCTTTCTGGCGCTGCAGGCCGCGTCGCCCGGCTTCGACACCTCGCGCGTGCTGGCGGTCAACGTGCCGGTCACGTCGTACGGCCGCACGCCGGAGCAGACGCGCGACTTCTATCGCCAGCTGCAGGAGCGCGTCGGCGCGCTGCCCGGCGTCGAGCGGTGGCGATCGGCAGCACGGTGCCGTGGCGCGACGGCGGACAGTTCGAGCGCGGCGGCTTCGCGCTTCCAGGTGGAAGGCGGCACGCGCGGCGACGCCAGCGACGATCCGCGCGCGAAGATCGCGATCGGTGTCGCCCGGCTATTTCGCCGCGCTCGGCGTGCCGACTGCGTCGCCGGCCGCGACTTCAACGCCGACGATCGCGACGACGCGCGAGCCGGTCGTCATCGTCAGCCGAGAGCATCGCGACGCGCCTGTTCGCCGGCCGCGACGTGCTCAACCGCACGCTGTTCTGGACCGATCCGATCATGAAGTTCATCGGCGTCAGCACCGAGCCGCGCCGCATCGTCGGCGTCGTGCCGGACATCGACGATGAGCACATCGTGCCGGGACCGGTGATGACCGTGTATCACCCGTTCGAGCAGCAGGTCGCCGGCGGGCGGCTGTTCGTGCACACGCGGGCCGATCCCTACGCGCTGGTGCCGCAGATCACGCGCATCGTGCGCGAACTCGCCGCCGATCAGCCGGTGGAGCAGGCGGCGACGCTCGATGACATCCGCGCCGAGGTGCTGGCGCCGGATCGGCTGAACACGGCGGTGTTCGGCCTGTTCGCGGTGGTCGCGCTGGCGATTGCGGTCGATCGGCGTCGCCGGCGTGCTGGCGTTCTCGGTCAGCGGCCGGACGCGCGAGTTCGGCATCCGCATGGCGCTCGGGTCGATGCCGCGGAGCATCCTCGCCGGCGTGCTGCGGAACGGCGCGGTGATCGCCGTGGCCGGCATCGCGTGTCGGCCTCGTCGGCGGCTTCGTGCTCGCGCGGGTGGCGGCGCGCTACGTGGAACAGGTGCAGATGCCCGGCGCGCTCGCGGTCGTGGCCGCGCCGGCGCCGTGCTGCTCGTCGCCGGCGTCGCGGCGTCGCTCGTGCCGGCGGCACGCGCCGCGCGCACCAACGTCATCGAAGCGCTGCGCGCCGACTGAGTCGCGAGATAGACGAGGCTCAATCATGGCAACTGCAAAACCGGATCTCCTGCAGGGCACGCTCGACCTGCTGATTCTGAAGACGCTGCGGCTCGAGTCGAATCACGGCTGGGGCATCTCGCAGCGCATCCAGCAGCTGTCGCAGGACGTGCTCGCCGTCAACCAGGGCTCGCTCTATCCGGCGCTCGCGCGGCTCGAAGAGCAGGGGCTGATCGCGGCGGAGTGGGGCGTCTCCGAGAACAATCGCCGGGCGCGCTTCTACAGCCTCACCAGGACCGGCCGCCGGCAGCTCGAGACCGAAACGGCGCACTGGCTGAAGATGTCGGCGGCGATCAACCGGGTCGTCGAAGCGGTGTAGCACATGCCCTGGCTGCCACGCGCTGCGCTTCCGGCTGCGCACGCTGTTCGGTCGTGCAGCGACTCGAGCAGCAGCTCGACGAAGAGCTGCAGTTCCATCTCGAGATGCAGACGAGCGCGCACATCCGGCTGGGCATGGCGCCCGTCGGCCGCCCAGGCGCTGGCGCGCCGCGAGTTCGGCAGCCTCACGCAGCACAAGGACGACTATCGCGATCGCTGGGGCGCACGGCATCTCGAGACGATCGCGCAGGACATCCGCACGGGCGCCCGGCACGCCTGGTCCCAGCCCGGCACCTCGCTCGCGATCGTGCTGGCGCTGGCGCTCGGCGTCGGCGTGAGCACCGCCGTGTTCAGCGTCTTCAACGGCGTGCTGCTCCAGCCGCTGCCGTTCGCCGACGCCGGATCGGCTCGTCCGGCTGCAGGCCGGCGCGCCGCGAGCGGGGAGCGGCTGTTCTCGGCGCCGGAAGTCCGCGATCTGCGCGCCGAGGCGCACGAGCCTCGCCGGCGTCGCCGAGTTCCACTTCATGTATTTCATCCTGCTCGATCGGCAGGAGCCGCGGCGCGTCTCGGCGGGCGTCGTGTCGGCGAATTTCTTCGACGTGATCGGCGTGCACGCCGCGCTCGGGCGCGCCTTCACGCGCGGAGGAAGAACTCGGCCGGCGCTCCCGGCGTCATCATGCTCAGTCACCGGTTCTGGCATCAGGAACTTCGGCGGCGATCCCGACGTCGTCGGCCGTGTCGTTCACGATGAACGATCGCGCGCACACGCGTGGTCGGCGTGCTGCCGCCGCTCCCGAGCTTTCCAGAGGAGGCCGACATCTATCTGCCGACCGCGGCGTGTCCGCTGCGCATGAGCGACGAAGGCAATCTCGATCGCACCAGTCATCTGGTGAGCGCGCTCGGCCGGGTCGCACCCGGCGCGCCGATGTCGCTCGCGGCCGTACGTGAGGATCTTGCGGGCGCTGCACAGCGTATCGGCGACCGGTATCCCGGCGAATATGCAGGAACGGACCGGTTCAACCTGTCCGCGGTGTCGGTGAACGACGACTTGATCTGGCGTTTCCGTCCGACCCTGGCGGTGTTGTTCGCCAGTGCCGGGTTCCTGGTCCTCAGCCTCTGCTCGAGCATTGGCGCCCTGCTGCTTGCGCGGGCGGTCGCCAGACGCCGCGGGGTCGCCATGCAGATTGCGCTGGGGGCCTGGCGTGGGCGCCTCCTTCAGCAGTTCGTCACCGAGTGCCTGTTGCTGACCATCTCGGGAGCCGCGATTGGAGTGGTGTTCGCACGGGCCAGTCTGCCGCCGCTCGTCTCGCTGGCGGCGCAGGTACACGTCCCGAGCGAGCGAGATTCAACTGAACCAGACGGCAATCACATTCGCTGTGACGCTAGCCATCGCCATCGCACTGGTGTGTGGCGTCATCGTGCTCGCTGCCGCAGCCCCGAGGCTGTCGCGACCCGACGTCCTTGCCGGACGACGCGAGATCGGGCGCGACCGGTGTTCCGAACACTGACAATCGTGCAGATTGCGGTGTCCTTCGCGCTCCTCGTCGGCGCCGGCCTGACCTTCAGGAGCGTGACGAACCTGCAGCGTGTCGACACCGGCCTGCGGCATCACGACCTGGTCACCATGCGGGTGTCGACCGACTTCATCAAGTACGAGACGGCCCAGGGCGGGCCGACCTCTACGAATCCCTGCTGCGCCAGGTGCGCGGTGTGCCGGATGTGACCGCCGCGGCGATTACCGGGGCGCTTCCGCTGGTCAACTCGGGAAGCCTCGGAGAAGTGACGGTCGCGACCGCAGGGACCGCGGTGGGACTTCCTGTTCGCGCGTCATTGCAGAGCGTCTCGCGCGAATACTTCACCACCGTCGGCCTCGATGTGATCGCAGGCGGCACCTTCCCCTCGGACGCGGCGGCCGCAGACGTTCCGCCGTATGCCATCGTGAATCGGGTGATGGCTGCGCACATGTGGCCGCATGCCAGCGCCGTCGGACAGCGGCTGCGCGTCGATGGCGGAGAGTGGCGGACGGTGATCGGCGTTGTATCAGATGCACGACAGCGTCTGGATGAGGCTCCCACCGACGAAGTGTTCCTGCCGCTCAATCAATATCCGCCTGTCCAGGCGCGGCTCGTGGTCCGCACGTCGGCCCCGCCCGAGCGGATGGCCGAGTCGCTGCGCGATGCGGTGCGACGTGCCGAACCACAGCAGCCGATCGACAACATGCTGACACTCGAAGATGCCCGCAATGAGTCGGTCGCGCCCATCCGGGTGATGGCGCTCCTGATCACCGCGTTCGCGATCATCGGAGTCACCATCTCTCTGATGGGTGTCGCCGGTGTGGTCGGCGCCTCCGTCCAGGCACGGACGAGCGAACTCGGGCTGCAGATGGCACTCGGCGCGACGCGCGTACGCGTCGTCTCACGGGTCATCACCGACGGATGCCGGATGGCGTTGACCGGCATCGCCGTTGGCCTGGTCATGGCCGGCGTGATGGCCCGTTCGCTGAAGAGCCTGTTGTATCAAGTCTCCCCATACGACCCCGTCGTGCATGGCGCGGTGATGATCCTGCTGGTGGGCGCAACGATCGTCGGCCTGCGTGGTCCCGGCCCGCCGTGCCGCGCTGGTGGACCCGTCTGTCGCCTTGAGAGTGGGCTAGGAGGTCACGATGGATGTCCCGATTTCTCAGCGTGAAGTGAAGACGCGGCGACGTCGGCGCCTCGCCGGCGTTGCGGCCGGCGTCGTCGCGCTGACCGCGGCGGTGTACGGCGTCGGCCGCGTGGGCCGTGCCGATCCACTCGTGTCCAGCGACGGCCTGTGGATCGACGTGGTTCGCCGGGGCGATCTCTCCCGTGAATTGCGGGGCGTCGGCGAACTCGTCCCGGACGACGATGCGTCGCGGTGGGCGGCTGCAGACGTGGACGGCCGCGTCGAGCGAAAGATGCTCGAGAGCGGGGCACTCGTGCATGCCGACACCGTGCTGATGCAGTTGAGCAATCCGGATGTGGAGCAGGCGGCGGTTGCGGCCGACCTCGCACTGCAGGCTGCGACGTCGGCGTACGCCAGCTTGCAGGCGTCCTTGCAGACCGAGTTGCTTGCGCTCCGTTCGGCCGCCGCCGCCGTGGAATCGGACCGCGCACAGAGCGCGCTGCAGGCCAGGGTCGATGCGACGCTGGCTCGTGACGGGCTTCTGTCGGAGATCACCGCGGAGCAGTCGCGGGTGCGCGCCGATGCGTTGACGGCTCGGGCGCGGCTGGAACAGGAGCGCGTCACGTCCATGGAGCAATCGCTCGACACGCGCCTCGCCTCGCAGCACTCCGAAGTCGAGAGCCGTCGAACGGTGGCTGAGCTCAAGCGCCGCGATCTCGCCGCCATGACCGTACGCGCCGGCATTGACGGAGTGCTCCAGGACGTGGTCGTGGAGGTGGGGCAGCGGGTGCCGCGAAGCGCAAACCTTGCTCGCGTGATCGATCCCGCACGGCTCAAGGCCAGGCTGCGGGTGCCGGAGGCGCAGACGGATGGTCTTCGCCTGGGACAGCCGGTCAGCATCGACACGCACAACGGCATCGTTCCCGGCCGCGTCTCGCGCATCGCGCCGTCAGCCCAGAACGGCACCGTCACGCTGGACATCGCGCTGGACTGGGGCGCTGCCGCAGGGTGCACGGCCGGATATGACAGTGGACGGAACGATCCAGATCGATCGACTGACGGATGTGACCTATGTCGGACGCCCGGCGTCGGGCCGGACCGAGGGAGACGTGCCGCTGTTCAAGGTGGCGCCAGACGGCACGCGCGCTCAACGGATCGTCACCCAGCTCAGACCGGCAGCCGCCAATCAGGTCCAGATCATCGGCGGGGATCTGCACGCCGGCGATCGCGTGGTGTTGTCGGACACCGCTGCGTGGGGCGACCAGCAGAGCGTCCGGCTGCGGTAATCACAGGGAGAATGCATATGAGCGACAGGTCGATCATCGAACTGCGGGGGCTGTCCAAGGTGTTCGAGACGGAGGAGGTGCGGACGCATGCACTCTCGGACGTCAGTGTCTCGATCGACCGTGGTGAGTACGTGGCCATCTCCGGTCCGTCGGGATGCGGGAAATCGACGCTGCTGTCGATCCTCGGGCTGCTCGATACACCAACGTCCGGCGAGTATCACCTGGGCGGCGAGCCCGTGGCGCGGCTCACCGCGAAAGCGCGGGCACAGGTCAGAAACCGGCAGATCGGATTCATCTTCCAGAGCTTCAACCTGCTGGGCGACATGACGGTGGCCGAGAACGTGGAGTTGCCGCTCACGTACCGCGGCATGAGTGCGGCCGAACGCGCGCAGCACGTGCAGCGCGCCCTGGAGCGCGTGGGGATGAGCGCGCGTGCGCGTCATTATCCGGCCCAGCTGTCCGGTGGCCAGCAGCAGCGCGTCGCAGTGGCGCGCGCCGTCGCTGGTGAGCCATCAATTCTCCTCGCTGACGAACCGACAGGAAACCTCGATTCCAAGAATGGCGACGCCGTGATGGGCCTGCTCGATGAACTTCACCAGGGCGGCGCCACCATCTGCATCGTGACCCACGATTCCAGATTCGCCGAGCACGCCGATCGCATCGTGCACCTGCTCGACGGACGTCTCGTCGACAGCCAGCACGCCGCGCAGATGAGCGCGGCAGCGCACGGAGCGAGCGTCGCATGAACCGCGGGGTGGAGCGCCGCGAGAATGGCAATCCGAAGATGGGTGTCGTCGGTTGGCGCGCGCTGGCCGTGTGGACGACGTGCGTGGCGACGATCGTTGGACCGATGTCCCGCGCCGCACTCGCTCAGCCCTCGTCGCCAATCAAGCTCACGCCGGAGTCGGCGGTGGCGCTCGCACTCGAGCACAATCTGGCCCTCGCCGCCGTGCGGTACGGCTCGGAGATTGCGGAGCTTGGTCTACAGGCGGCGGAATCGGCGTGGACGCCTGCGGTGACCGGACAGTTCGTTGGCGGGCAGGCGGCGCTGCCGCCCGCAGGCGCATTCGATCAATCGGTATCCGTGCTGACACAGGGCCAGGTGGCATCGGATCTGGCGCTGATTCAGCGCCTGCCGTGGGGAGGATCCTACTCGGTGGGATGGACCAACTCCCGCCTGACCAGCAACAGCGTCACGAGCCGGTACTCACCGGCGATCGGCGCCGGAGCAACAGCGACGGTGGTGCAGCCGCTCCTGCGCGGCCTTACCTTCGATGCGGTGCGCGCCGAGCGCGCCATCCGCGGCCGGGATCGCGACCTGGCGCAGTCTGAACTGGATGCGGCGGTGGCCAATACGACGCGCGTGGTGACGTACGCATACTGGCGCTGGGTCTATCTGAAGGATCTCCTCGGCGTCGAGCAGGAAGCCTTGCGGCTGGCCGAGCGTCTGCTCGCGGATAACCGGATGAGGGTCGCGGCTGGAGCGATGGCCGCGGTCGACGTTGTCGAAGCTGAAGCGGAAGTGGCGCGACGCGGCGAAGCGATCATCGTCACGACCAAGGATGTCGCCAACGCTCAGGAACTCGTCAGTACGCTCATCTTCAGTCCGGCGGCACCAGAATATGGCCGCCCGATCGAGCCCGATGTGACGCCGACGGCGGTCGCGCCGATGCCACCGTCCGACGCGGCGACTCGGGCGCTCACCGAGCGGCAGGACCTGAAAGATCTGCGCACCGCGATCGCCATCGATGGGCTGACCGAGCGGCAGTACCGGAGTGAGACGCTGCCCGACGCGACCCTGCGTGTTGACTACTCGTTGCAAGGGAGCGGTGGGACGGAACTGCTGCGATCCGGCGGTCTGGGCGCGCCCGTGACCGGCACGTTCCAGCGCGGCTTCGGATCGGTGCTCGACGACGTCGCGCGGCTTCGCTACCCGACATGGTCCGTACAGTTGGCCGTCGGATACCCGCTGGGCACGTCGGTGGCCGAAGCGAACGCGGCGCGGGTGCGTGTGGAGCAGCGGCGAAAGCAGACGGTCGTGGCAGCCCTCGAACAGCGCATCGTCACCGAGGTGCACAGCGCCGAGCGCGAAGTGGAGGCGAATGGCAAGCGGCTCGACTCCACGGCGACGGCGGTCGCTCTCGCCGAGCGTCGGCTGTCGGCAGAAGAACGCAAGTTCACAGTGGGATTGTCGACCAGCTTCTTTGTGTTCCAGGCGCAACGGGACCTGTCGAGTGCGCGCGAGGCGCAACTCCGCGCGACGCTCGATCATCGCCTGTCGGTGGCAAACCTGCGTGCCGTGCAGACGGTCCCGCTCACTTGATCGCGAGCGCAGGCCAGAGGTCAGCTTGACCTGGTCGGTGCTTCTAAGCGGGAGCGCACGGCGGTCGATCGACGATTGCCGCGACCTTGCTCCTGAACACCTCGACCCACCGGTTCACGTCGCGAGACGCCGCGTCCTTCGCTGCATACCGTTCGATGCGCGCTCCGCGGAAGAGATCGCGGATCTGTGCCTCGGTCAGGCGTCCGAGCCGTTCGGCGAGGAACGTCCGCCCTTCCTCACTGATGCGCGTGTCCGGGAAGCTTGAACCGCCGTAGGGCAACGGGCGCAATGAGACGGTGCACGACGGGCCGTCGGCCCATACGGGGAAAGCGCTCCACCCGATGATGTCGAGCTTGTTGGGTCCGAACGTTGCGCCCAGGTCCTGCACCATCGCGAGCGGCCGCTCACACGACGTACTCGATGTGTCCTCGTCGAGGCAGACCAGCCGCTGATTTTCGGGTTTGTTGTCCCAGTGAGCGAGAAACGCGGCGAGCAGACGGAACGCATCGACTTCGGCCCGGGAAGCGCCACCCTGCTCGGGATCGACCTTCGCCAGTTCATGCCAGGCCCAGCCCTTGCGTTTGCCGGATTCCAGCGGACGGCCGGCCGCCCGGCGCTCGATCACCGCATCGGAGAAGGTCCGCGTTCGGCGATAGTCGATGTCGCCGAAGCAACTCCTGACCGTGGCACCCTCTCGACCCAGGCACTCCAGGGCCTTGAACGGATCGGGAGGGCACCCGGCACATTCCACAGCACCGACCACGTGCATGTGGTCGGTGGGAAACCCCAGGGCCGAGAGCAGGCGAGTCGCGATCACCTCGGCGAAGATCTCCGGATTGTTTGCGCCGTATTTGACCTTCACGCTCTCGCCATCCGACAGGATGCAGTCGAACTTCGGTGTGTTCCCCGATGTCGGAGACGGAGCAAAGCGGCAGTGGACGACCTGGTCTGGACGAAACTGGTCATCGGTGTTGGCCGCGAACTGAACCGATTCGATCGGGACGCGTGGGTTCACCCAGACCTGTGCGCGACGCATCGCCCGATCGTGCTCGGGCCAGGGTTCCTTCGAAGATTGACCCCCGGCCGCGAGCACCTGGCCGGCGACGACAATCGCGCCAATCAAGCAGGACGAAGAAACCGCGAGCGACATCCGCACGGCCGCCGGTTGTGCAATTTCGCCGCCGTTATATGGATGGCGCCACTCCCTCGTCCGACTAGGGACGGTGCGGCTCGGGGGAGATCGGGTCAGTAGGGTCCCGTCAGGCAGGTGAATATTGCGGAATCATGAGACAAGGCCTGGGAGCGGCGTCGCCCCATTCAGCGTGTCTCCGGCAATCGCGCCGGCGTCGGCGTAGTCTGCGCCATCGATCAGCCGTCCGAAGTACACCGGCAGTGGTCCACAGCTGCCTTGGTTTCGAAGACGTTCCACTTCAGGAGATGCGATCGCCTGCCCTCCATACGCTCAGCAACGCTCGTCCTCACGCCATACGACCCGCGCGTAATCACCGCCGCGCCGTTGCTGCGGCAGACCCAGGTGGCCGCCATGCCGGCGTTCCCTCTTCCCACTGGTCGTCGGTCAACTGCTCGATCCCGGAGCCATCCGCGCGCATGACGAAAAGTTCGCCGTACGGCTGCGGCGCATCGGTATAGATCGCTTCGTCCTTGAACCCCATGCGCGAACTGGCGAACACGATGCGTGCACCATCCGGCGACCATCCCTGGTGCGCGTCAGTGCCACGGCCGGAGGTGACCTTCCGGGCACCACCGCCATCAGGCCTGATCGTCCAGATCTCGTAGTTCCCACCGGTGAGGCGCGAGAACATGATCAGATCTCCGCGCGGCGACCAGAGGGGGAAGTTGTCGTAGCCGCTGCGTCAGGGTCGTCACCGCGCCCGTGGTCAGGTTCCCGATCTTCAGTCCGTCGTCGCCGCTCGCGCCAAAGGAGCGGTATACGAAACGAACGCCGTCGGGCGACATCGAAGGAAAGGCGCTGTTGTCGGGACCGGTCGTGATTTCGCGGAACCCGCTTCCGTCGGCATTGACAACGGCCACCTGCGCGCCGCCTTCAGCGCGCTCGCCAGGATTCAGGATCCGGCTGTTGAACCCATCGAAGAAGGCCTTGAACACGCCGACGCTGAAGATGATCCGATCCCCGCGCGGCGACCACTGCGGCGCGAGTACGTTTCGCGAGTCGTCCTTGTAGATGATCTGCGGCCTGATCGGTCCCGGTGGACGCGACGACGATGCTGGAGCCGAAGGGGCGGGCCGGGTCCGGAGGGCGGCCGGTCATGACGAATCGATCTCCGGCGGGGCTGAACGACGGCAGGATGCCGGTCATCGTCAGCTGATAGCCGTTGAGACGGCTGAACGCTGGGCGCCAGGTCGGCGGCGGCGCCGCGAGGCGCTTGTGAAAGACCACTCGCAGCCCGTCGGGCGACCAGGACGCGGCGCGGATATCGCCCTTCGGCCCCGTGCGCCCATCAGCGTAGTAGATGCCGGCGCCCGCAAATTTACGGATGTAGCCGACGGTGGTTCCGACGAACGATGGATTGAACAGCACACCAGAGCTGCTCTTCAGCACGTCGGCGCCGCCGGTAAGAACGTCAAACGACACCAGCCGCGTGTCGCTGCCATCTGGACCTGACTCGGGCACCGCCCGCCGATTCGAGAGCGTCTGCTCCGCCGTCATGCAGTACGCGACGACGCGGCGACTGTCAGCGCTCCATTTCGGGCTGCCGCAGAACTGTCCGTGGTCGCTGACCCGCTTGAGCCCGGAGCCGTCCGTTCTCACGACATAGACATCGGCCATCTGGAGGCGTTCCCACCGTCCGTACGCGAATGGCAGGTCGCTGTCGCGCCCCGACGCGAATGCGATCCAGGATCCGTCCGGCGACCAGGACGGTCGGAAGTCGGGACCGGATCCGGACGTGAGCGCTTTCACCCGCCTGGACGTGATGTCCAGGATCCAGAGTCGCGGGTAACCACCGTCGCGCGTGCTCACGAAGACGAGTTGTCTGCCGTCGGGCGACAACGCCGCCTGATCGTCGTACGCCGGATCGTCGGTGAGCCGCTCGAGGCGGCTGCCGTCGGCGTTCACGCGAAACAAATCGGCGGAGCCGGCGCGTTCCGACGTGAACACGATCGTGTTGCCGTCGGGCGAGAACGACGGGTCGTAATCCAGGTCGGGCGAACCCAGCAGCGGCCGCTCGTTGGCGCCGTCCGCACCGGCGATGAAAAGGCCCAGACCGGCAGGATTGGGCGAGACGCGCGCGTACACGATCTGCTGCCTGGGGACCATCCGCGGCAGCCAATCCGACGGCGCTGGCGGCGAGGAACAGGGCAATGCTTCGCATGGCGCATTGTAGGGCGATCTGTGCCGCAACTCATTTCCGTGGTGCGAAGGCTCACTCGCGCGGCGCGACGTAGCCTTTCCTGGCCCGCGCCTTCATCCCGCTCTTCGCCAGTCCGCACGCTGATGCCGTGCACTTTCCCGTCCCGCCTGGCGGGCGCAAACCCGAGTAGGTACTGGGTGTGCAGTTCGTCGGCGACCGCGGCGAACGCTGCCCCGAGATCCTCGCCCAATCGAATCTCGGTGTATCCGCCGCCACTCTCCTCAGCGACGCGCGCGAGGCCGGGATCCGGCAGGTCGGCGAGCATCATCGCCTGCAGCCCACCCGGGCCTATGCCTGGCATCGGCGGGCGCTGACCGCGGCTGCGCATGCCGATGCCGTAGATCATCACGTCCTCGCGACGCGCCCGGTCGATGACCTCGGCCTGGCTGACCGGATGTCCCGGCATGAGCGAGTTCGTGTCCTTGCCGTCGCTGAGCACCAGAATGACGGCACGCGTGTCGCTGGGATTCGTCGTGGAATGCGCCGATCGCGTCGTCGATGCCGCGCCACAGCGGTGTCGGCGCGTCCGCGGCGATCGATGCGGGCAGTTCCGCACGCAATGCCCCAGCGTCGTGCGTGAAGGCGGGGCTGATCGTCACCTCCCGCCCGAAGGTGCCCACTCGCGCCACGTCATCATCGCGCAGGCGCCTGAACAGCTGGTCCGTCGCGGCGCGCAGCAGCGACAGGTTGCCTTCCATGCTGCCCGACACGTCCAGCATGACGACCAGACGGATCGGTTGCGGCGTGTTGTCGAACTGCGTAATCGGCTGCGGCTTCCCGTCGTCGCGCAATTCGAAGTCGTCACGCGACAGGTTCGTCACCAGCTTGCCGTCACGGTCGATCACCGTGACGTAGGCGCGGACGATGTCGGCTTTGCCCCGAAACACGGGTGCCTGCGGCTCCTGTGTGCGTGAAATGGCCAGAGGGGCAGCGACGGCACAAGCCGCGATCGCGGCGGCAGTGATGATTTGCTTCGAACACGTCATGTGAGTCTCCGCAGGCAGTCATGCCAGTCTAGATCGGGGAACTCTTCCAGGTCTGACCGCCGGCCTGGGGCGCAACAAGTCCACCCGCACGCAGTCCTTTGCGCTCCTGGAGTTCGGATCTGCAGCGAGTGCACCTGATAGCGAGGCCGGACGGGTCACCATCTCGGCCGTGTCCAGGATGCGCGCACTCGTACCGGCGAACAGCGGCGACGCATGGAGGGACGGGCGCGGCGAAGACTCCGAGGGAGATGGCGCTAAACTCCGGAGATTTCACGTACGGCGCGTGACTACCTGCTTCGGATGTCGATGGTGGGCTCGTCGATCGATGTCTCCATCTCGACCGACTGGGGCACGAGCTTCCAGCGGCTGGGAGGTGGAAGCGATACCGAATACGCCGCCGGCAAAGTCGGCGTTCGCAGTTGGGGATCTACAGCACGCTTCGACAATGTCGAAGTGACGTTGCAGTAGGACGCGGCGCGAACGCTCAGCGCGGTATCGTCGCCGCTCTTTCCCGCCTGGTTCGTTCCGGGAAGGCTATGCTTCTCCAGCTGATCCTCCTGCTGCGAAGCCTGAGCACGTGACGTGTGGGGTTGTTCGGAATGGTCCTCGCAATCGTCCGGGCCTGTGCCGGCCTGATTGGTGCCGGGAAGGCTGTGTTCCTCGAGTTGATCCCCTTTCGGGCGTGGACTTCCGTCTGCCATGATCCCTCCTCCGCTTCGCTGCCGCGCCAGCGTCACTTTCTCTGTTGTCGGCGAACGCCAAACGTCGCTCATCGCTGCTGCTTCGTGCCGTCGTGCGAGAACCCGAATGGAATCACGTTGTCGGCACTGATCGGCGTGGGTGACGTCGTCGCACTCATGACGACCGGCGATCCCTTGGTGTACTGGAACAGGGAGCAGCCGTAGAACTGGTCATCTCGCACTGATGGCTGCATCGCGCCGGTCACAATCAGGAGTTCGCCCAGACTCTCGGTCTTCGCACCGGTCGACGAGACCGACTCCCACAGCCTGACTTCGTTCGTCCGGCTGGACCGATTCTTCACCTTGAACCAGCAGCTGTCCTCGGCTTTGGACGCGAGTGGTCCGTCGACCGGCTCCATAATCTGGGTCGTGAAGCCGCTGGCTCGCGGTTTAGCGGTGGGCAGCGCGAGCACGGAACCTACCACCAGCGCGAGCAGGCCGATCCCAACCAGCACGAGTGTTCGTTTCGTCACGCGGCTACCTCCTACCTCCTGAACCAAGCCCCTCGAAATCCAACCTCCGCCAGATAAGCCAAAGTCGCGCCAATTGCTCGGGTGACACTGTTCAGCTGGGCTAGCGTCAATCTCGTCGTCCGTTTGTTACGGATGACGTCGACAGGGTTGCAGACCGCTGGGTTCCCATGTATTCGAAGTAGCGAGGAGGCCCGCGATGACGAAGATGCCGTTTCTCTCATTCGCCGTATTCGCGACGCTGACCGCCGGGTGCTGGAGCGATCGAGCGACGAAGCCCGGTGAGGCCAGGAACAGCGATCCGGCCACGGTCGGAACGAGCGGGGCTGCCGTCGTCGACCGCCGGGTGGTTGCGGCCGACCCGGCCAGTCAGGATGCCAGGGACTTCATTCACGACGTGGCCGTTGCCAACATGGCCGAGATCGATCTCGCAAAGCTCGCGGTAGAGCGCGGCACGGCGGACGGGGTCAAGCAGTTCGCGCGGATGATGATGAATGATCACTCTGCGGCGCAGGACAAGATGAAGTCACTCGCCGCTGAACTGAAGATCGACACTTCCAGATCAGGTCGACGAGAAGAACAGAGATCAGCGGGACAAACTCGCCAAACAGTCGGGACCGGACTTCGATCGCGAATACGCGACGGCGATGGTCGACGGCCACAAGGACCTGATCGACCGGCTCGAGCCGCGAATCGACAAGAAGACACTCGAGCAGTTGAAGGACTCGAACGGCAAGACCACGGCGCCCGCCGGGGCGGCCCCCATTCTTCCGGACAAGAGCGACAATTCGACGCTGATGCGGGTGAATCAGTTCGCGGCCGGGATGTTCCCGACCGTGCAGACGCACCTGGAGTCGGCCAGGGCGCTGGTGAAGTCCCTTGATAAGCGCGAGAAGACGCAGTAACCCGACTCCGGGGTGAACTGCAGGGAAGATCTAGCGGCGAACGAGGAGCGGCAACCCCCAGATACAGACCGAGGACGATCGAGACACATCCGACCGCCAGAGAGATGCCGCGTGCGACGGTCCCGTGAGCGCCGACGCGGGCAATGGGCCAGCCCATGAGCGCCGGAGAGGGCTGCCATGCCTACCGTTGAACCGATCCCAAACAACAGCAGATAGATCAGGCGAGCCCAAATCGAGGGGATGGTCGCCATGACCAGCGCGGTGAGCGCACCGCTGCCCGCCAGACCGTGAACCGCTCCCACAAGGAGCGGTCGGCGGGCGAGCGTCCATCGTCCAACGGGCGGAGTTGGTGACGGTGCATGTGTATGGGTGCCGTCGGTTCCGTCAAACCCTTGGAAGTGACTAGACGTTCCAGCGCCGCTACCCAGTGTTCGTAGTACCCGGGAACCATCGTCGGGTTCACCGCGATCGGCGGCAGCCCGGAGTTCGTGCGCCAGGGCGGCTGCCCATTCCTTCCAGGTGAAGTGTCCCTGCGCCGAGAGCCTGACGGTGAGCGCAAACGCCTGCGCCTGCCAGGGATCGGCGAATACCCGGCCACCCTCATCGGGGACGAGACTCGGGAGAGCCGCGAGTGGCGAGGGTTCTGCACGCCTCGGGTCAGACATGCTCCAGGTAGTCGTCCCACATGTCGAGGTGAATGAAATCGCGCAGCGAGGCTTGTTCACCCCAGATGTCGCGCGCGGAAAATCGGACGGAGTAGAGATGCTGCGGTTTTTCGCCGAGCAGATGCGCGTTCGTGTCGGGAAGAGAAACACGCCGCGATCGCGAACGACGACGCCGCTCCTGCCTCGCACGTAACGAGGCAATCGCGTGTGGCCCGATGGGTGAACGTTTCGCGCCCGTACCCGTTGTCCCGACTTGAATCCAGGAGCAACAGCGACATCGCGTCGTGCCGACGCCCGCCGGTCCACCATAGACGAGACTGCCTCTGGAGTCACGAGCACAGCCTGTCGTGGTGATCCGTTCGCAGGAGTTCCCGTCTCGATCTCTGTCTGCGTCACGTCGCCGGCGGCAACGAGGGTCCGCAACATCCAGGTGAACCATCGCTGGTAGTACGACATCCGAAAATAATCGACGGCTGGCAACACCTCGAGTCCATGGCGAAACGCGTCGAGGCCCCATAAGCCCGTGCGGGTCCGCAGCACCCGTGCGAGCGCATAGACGCGTCCCTCCCAGGGTTCGTGGAATGGGGACTCGCGGTCCTCGTGCCGAATCGGCCCCATGCCGTGCATGCCGCCGAGATCATGAACGCCGTTCATGCCCGCACCTCAGTGACACCGAGGGTGACTCTCGCCGTCCCGAGCATGGAGTCGCGCGTTACACCGCCGCGAGCGCCTCTTCGTTGAAGCCCTCGCTGCCCGCGGGGCGCTCCGGCAGCACGATGTACCGGATTTCTGCCGTACTGTCCCACACGCGCACCTCGACGTCGGAGCCGATGTCGAGGCCGAACTCTTTCAGCACGCCGCGGGGATCGATGACCGCTCGGGAACGATAGGGTGCCGACTTGTACCACACCGGTGGCAGCCCAAGGAGCGGCCACGGGTAGCACGAGCACAACGTGCAGACGATCAGGTTGTGAACTTTCGCGGTGTTCTCCAGCGCGACGATGTCTTCGCCCTGATGACGATGAAACCCAAGTTCCTCCATGGCGGTCGCCGCGTCCGCCAGGAGCCTCTTCTTGTATGCCGGGTCGACCCACGCGCGGGCGACGGCACGCGCGCCATTCCGCGGACCGATCTTCGTCTCGAACGCATCGACGATGCGATCGAGTGCGACGCGATCGACGAGGCCCTTGTCCACCAACAGCGATTTCAGGGCTTTGACCCGCAGCGTCAGGTCGGACGGAAGGCCTGGCGTTCGACACCCTGGCTCGCCTGGCCAAACGCCGACTTCGCACCGGCAACGATCCCTGCCGCACTGGTCGCCGCCGTCTTCAAGAAGCCTCGTCGTCCGAAGGAGTCATGGGAGAAGGTCATCGAGCACCTGCGAAGAACGAGAATTTCGCGCGACTCGAACACATCACGCTGCCGGCTCCGCGAGATGGACGCACGTGCATGTAAATCGCGCGCCCGCACGCAACCGGCGGCGTCATCTTCGCCCGCATGCAGCGACGCACTTTCACCGGGCGGTCGCGACCCTCCACTCCAACTGTCATCGTTGCATCACGTTGCGGTCGCACCGCTGATCGTCCCCACACGGTCACGCTCTTGCCTCGACTCGAGGACTGATGCGGAATCGGCGTGACGCTTCGAATCGTTCGCAGGCACACCTCGATTCAGCCGCAGGCTCACGTCGCGTCACCAGGTCCGACACACGTGCCCGCTATTCGATGCCGGTGCGGTGTCAGGCCACGAACGTTCTGGGTGACGAAACCGAGTTCGAACGCCCCGGCACTGCGTCGGGACGGGTAGCGCGCGGCACACGCGCGAGGAAGGGTCGCCACTTCCCATGAGCAGGACCGACGAGGAATCAGGAACAGGCCCGGAAGTCGCGGTTTTCAGCGACGCAACGGCTCGCGCGCGCACTGGCACTGCGTTTGGTAGCTCCGCGGCACACCCATTCAGGAGAACAAGCGATGCATGTGGCTGAAGGACGGACAGAGGAGTGCCCGGGGATCGCGCCGCGACAGCGCGATCGACGCCGCGGTCTCGGCGACGTCGTCGCCATGCTCGCGCGCGCAGTGGCTGGCCGCAGCGACGCGGGCCTCGTGCGCGGCGCGTTCGAGGAGGCGCTGACAGCGGGCCTTGCCGGTCCGCGCGATGGTCCTGCGCGAGAGCACCAGCCGCTGGCCGACCGACAAGGTCGACCCGTCAGTGGAATCGGTGGCGTTCGAGGTGCCGGGGCCGACTCCCGCGCAGCGCGGCATGCTGGAGGCGACCTTCGATCGAGGAGCCGTCTCGGCGAGTGGGACTTTCAGCTGATGGGGCACGCCGCGCAGCTGGGGGCGCTGGTGCTCGAAGTGGAGCGCGCACGCGGCCAGACCGCGCGGGTCGCGACCGCCGCCTGCGGCAAAGCCGCGACGCGACGGCGCGGCCCCGCTGATCGGCTCGACGCCGGCGATGGGCGCGCTGCGCGATCGCATCGAGCGCGTGGCCAACACCGACTTCACGGTCTTGCTGGAAGGCGAATCGGGTGTGGGCAAGGAGCTGGTCGCCCGCCAGATCCACGATCTGAGTCGACGACGGAACGGTCCGTTCGTCGCGATCAACTGCGCCGCGCTGGTCGAGACGCTGCTCGAGGCCGAACTGTTCGGCATCGAGGAGCGCACGGCCACCGGCGTCCGCGGGCCGCCGCGGCAAGTTCGAGCACGCCGACGGCGGCACGCTGTTCCTCGACGAAGTGTCGGACCTGTCGCTGTCGGCGCAGGCCAAGCTGCTGCGCGCCATTCAGGACCTCGCCGTCGAACGCGTCGGCGGCAACGGCACGCAGCGTGTCGACATCCGGATCGTCGCGGCGACCAATCGCAGCCTGTCCGAGATGGTCGAGCGCAAGCTGTTTCGCGCGGACCTGTTCTACCGCCTCGGCGGGGTCGACCTGCGCGTGCCTCCGCTGCGCGAGCGCCGCAGCGACGTCGGCGAACTCGCCGCGTACTTCCTCGAGCGCCATCGGCAGGTGCGGGCGCTGCGTCTCTCGGAGGCGGCGCGCGAGGCGCTGCTGCTGTACGACTGGCCCGGCAACGTCCGCGAACTGGAACGGATGATCGAGCGCGCGGTCGCACTGGCCGAGAGCGATGTCATCGAGCTCGACGACCTGCCTTCACGCGTGCGCGGCGAGTACGCCGACGGTGCTGATGCCCTCGCTGCGACGCGGCGACACCATGCGCGCGTGGGGGAGCCGGTATGCGCGGCTCGTGCTCGATCGCTGCACGCGGCAACAAACGCGAGGCGTCGCGCGTGCTCGGCATCAGCTACCACACGCTGAACAGTTATCTGCGCTATCCGCTGAGTGCGCCGGACCGCGCCGATGACGAGCGGGATCCGCTGTCGAGGCGAGACGAGGAGGTGGACGAAACGGTGACCGCCGGCACGTAGGTGCAGTGGCGTCACGTCAGGCCGGGTGTCACCGGCCGATCGGGTGACTGAGACAGGGCAGATCAGCTCGACTGCGAGGTCGCACAGACACCTTCGACGGCGTTCCATCGCGGACGCCGTCCCGGGCGCAGGCCCGGAAGGAAGCACGCATCATGAGGCTGGGAAAAGCGTGTCGGACGATTGCCGTTGGTGATGGTCGCGCTGTGCGCAGTAGCCGGTCAGGCGCAGCGCGGAGGCGCTGCCGTCGGGGCCGGCATTCGGTGCGGTGTCGTGCCGGGCAGACGTCGGCGGTCGCGCCGACCGCGGCGTCCGGACTATCGCACGCAGGTAGACGAGCGGGGCAGCGCGGGCGTCGCGTTCGGCGGGCCGCGCAGGTCACGCGCAACGAGCAGAGCGGACGTCACCTTCGAAGTGCGGCCCGTCTGCCGACGGCGTGGTGTCACCGCGCCGAAGCGGGGAACTGCAGGTGACGAAAACCGTGCAGAGCAGCGGCGATTTCGTGCTCGACATCGCGAACGACGCACGACAAGGTCACGATCGCCGCGACCGGACAGAGTACGACAGTCACGCGCGGCAAAACGAACATCGCCTTGTCGAGAGGCAGACGAGTCGGCGGGCAACGCAGACAAGATCCGCCGATTGCTGGCCGACTCGAGGGCCGTGCTGCGGTTCCGGGGCGTGAGTGCGCGTTGCTCGAGGCGGACGACCGCTCGCCGGCGTCGCTCGCGCTTCATCATGGCCGATGCCACGGTCGGCATGCTGACCGGCGACGTCGGGCGCGCCCCGGCGCATCGCGCAGTTCCTTGCGCGCGGTGCCAGGAAGAATCTGCGCCCGCGTAGGCATGGCGGTCGACTGCTTCACGACGATGGAAACGCGGTTGGTGGAGGCATATGGTCGACTACTGGAACTGCTACGTCTCGGTCTCGCCGTACACGTTCTAGCAGGATCTGTGCTCGTGGCGGTGGGTCCTGCAGGTCGAGTCGTACTGGTTCAGCTTCCTGAGTTGCTCGGGATTCAACTTGGTAAGGAGGGGCTGTGGGACGGACGGTCGCACTGCTCATCGGTCTGGTCGGCGGCGTGGCGCTGGCGGGAATCGTGATGGCCGTGCTGATTCCACTGCTGTCCCTCCGGCTGCCCGATCACAGCGGTCTCGTCTGGGCCGCGTCGGCCACTCTTGTGGCGCTGTGCGTCGGTGCTGCATTTCTGGTGTCCCGTCCCCGCGCAGGGAGTGAGGGAACGCGAGCGTTGACGCGGCGCATTTCTTGACCACGCGCGAAGCCGCATAGTACCGTTGACCTGTTCCCATCACCGGAAAATCCCCAATGGATCAGGCCGCCGATACGCCTCTCAAGAAGACGCCGCTCAACGCTCGCCATCGCGCCTCCGGCGCCCGCATGGTCCCTTTCGGCGGCTGGGACATGCCGGTCGAGTACTCCGGCATCACCGCCGAGCACCTGGCGGTGCGCGAACGCGCCGGGCTGTTCGACGTCAGCCACATGGGCCAGATCGAGATTGCCGGCTCCAACGCGCTCGACGCCGTGCAGCGCATCTCGTGCAACGACGCCTCGAAGCTGCAGGTCGGCCAGGCGCAGTACTCCGGGCTGCTGACGCCGCAGGGCACGTTCGTCGACGACCTGCTCGTCTATCGCCTCGCGCCGCAGCACTTCATGCTGGTGGTGAACGCGTCGCACATCGACCGGGACTTCGCCTACATCGTCGAGGGCATCAAGCCGGCTGGCGATGCGGTTGCGGTCAACGCCAGCTCGCGCTATGCGCTGATTGCCGTGCAGGGCCCGCGGGCGCTCGAGATCCTGCAGCCGCTGACCGGCGTCGACCTGGCGTCGATGAAGTACTACTGGTTTGCGCACGGCGAGGTGGCCGGCGTGCGCGCCACCGTGTCGCGCACCGGCTATACCGGTGAGGACGGCTTCGAGATCTTCGTGCCGCCGCAATCGGCCGACAAGGTGTGGCTGGCGCTGATACAGGCCGGCGAGCCGCTCGGCCTCGATGCCGTGCGGCCTCGGCGCGCGCGACACGCTGCGCCTCGAAGCGGCGATGCGCCTGCACGGCAACGACATCGACGAAACGACCACGCGTGTCGAGGCCGACCTGAGCTGGATTGTCGGCTGGAAGAAGGACGACTTCGTCGGCGCCGACGTGCTGCGCCAGCAGAAGGCCGACGGCGTCACCGCGGAAACTGGTCGGCTTCGAGATGCTCGACCGCGGCATCGCCCGCCAGGGTTACGCCATCTATGCCAACGGCGAAGCCGGTCGGCACGGTGACCAGCGGCACGCAGACCCCGTTCCTGAAGAAAGCCATCGGGCTCGGCTACGTGCCGACGGCGCTTGCCGCGAACGGCACCGAGCTCGAGATCGATATCCGCGGCCGGCGCCTCACGGCGCAGGTCGTGCCGACCCCCTTCTACAAGAGGACAAAGTGATGGCGTATCCGGCTGGGTTCAAGTACACGAAGGACCACGAGTGGATCGAGCTGTCGGGCGACCAGGGCAAGGTCGGCATCACCGACTTCGCGCAGCAGCAGCTCGGCGACGTCGTCTACCTCGAACTGCCCGATGTCGGCACGACGCTGAAGGCGGGGCAGTCGTTCGGCAACATCGAGTCGGTGAAGGCCGTCTCCGAACTCTACGCGCCGGTGTCCGGCACGGTGGTCGAAGTGAACACGGCGCTGAAGGAGAAGCCCGAAGCCGTGAACTCCGATCCGCACGACAGCTGGATGGTCGTCCTCAAGCTGTCGGATCCCGCTGAGGCCGGCACGCTCCTCGATGTGACCCAATACTCTGACCTGGTGAAATGAGCATTTTCGATTCCGACGTCTTCCAGTCCCGCCACATCGGTCCAGACGCCGCCGACACCGCCGCAGATGCTGAAGGTGGTCGGCGCGCCGTCGCTCGACGCGCTGATCGACCAGGCGATTCCGTCCCGCATCCGGCTGACCGAGCCGCTCGACCTGCCGCAACGGCACGTCGGAGCACGCGTTCCTTCGCGACCTTCGCGGCATTGCCGCCAAGAACCAGCTGTTCCGCTCGTACATCGGCCTCGGCTACTACGGACTGCGTCACGCCGAGCGTCATTCTCCGCAACGTGCTCGAGAACCCCGGCTGGTACACGCCCTACACGCCCTATCAGGCGGAGATCGCGCAGGGACGTCTCGAAGCGCTCCTCAACTACCAGACGATGGTGGCCGACCTGACGGGGATGGAGATCGTCGACGGCGTCGCTGCTCGACGAAGCGACGGCGGCCGGCGAGGCGATGACGCTGCTGCACCGCGTGCAGTCGCAAGCGCGTGGAGAGCGTCGACGAGGCCGCCGCAGTTCTTCGTGGCCGACTCCTGCTACCCGCAGACGATCGACGTGCTGAAGGCCCGCGCCGAACCGCTCGGCATCGAGCTGGTGATCGGCAGCATGGAGACGGCCGTGTTCGGCGACCGCGATGTTCGGCGCGCTGGTCCAGTCGCCGGACGAAGCGGGCGTCGTGCACGATCTGCGCGGGTTCATCGCGCGCGCGAATCGCAGCCGGTGTGCTGGTCGCGGTCGCGATCGGATCTGCTCAGCCTCACGCTGCTGACGCCGCCGGGCGAAATGGGCGCCGACGTCGTGCTTCGGCAACTCGCAGCGTTTCGGCGTGCCGATGGGATACGGCGGTCCGCACGCGGCGTTCTTCGCCACCAGGGAGAAGCATGTCCGGCAGGCGCCCGGCCGCATCATCGGCGTCTCGGTGGACGCGCACGGCCACACGGCCTACCGCATGTCGCTGCAGACACGCGAGCAGCACATCCGCCGCGAGAAGGCGACGTCGAACATCTGCACCGCGCAGGCGCTGCTGGCCAACATCGCCGGACTCTACGCGGTGTGGCACGGCCCGAAGGGCCTGACGGCGATTGGCGAGCGCGTGCACGCGCTGGCCACGCTGCTCGACGCGCAGCTCACCGCGCTCGGACTGCAGGCAACTGAACCCGCACTACTTCGACACGCTGCGCGATCGCGGGCGCAGATGCGGCGCGCGTGCAGGTCGCAGCCGTGCGCGCGCGGCATCAACTTCCGCTATCGCGCGCGACGGCAGCATCAACATCGCGCTGGACGAAGACGACCGACACCGACGACGTCGCGCGCATCTGGAGGTGTTCGCCGAGGCGACCGCGGTGGGCGGCAGGACGGTCGACCGCGCGGCAGGTGGCGTCGCGGCGCCCTCGCGCTCGTGCACGTCGAGCCTATCCCGGCAACTCTCGCGCGGCACGTCGCCGTTCCTGACGCATCCGGTCTTCAACGCGCACCACTCCGAAATGGAGATGATGCGCTACATCCGCGGCCTCGAGCGGAAGGACATCGGGCTCGACACGTCGATGATCCCGCTCGGTTCCTGCACGATGAAGCTGAACGCGGCGTCGGAGATGCTGCCGATCACCTGGCCCGAGTTCTCGAAGCCGCATCCGTTCGTGCCGGTCGAGCAGGTGGCCGGGTACCATCAGATCTTCGCGGAACTCGAGAACGCGCTCGCGAAGATCACCGGTTTTGCGGCGGTGTCGCTCCAGCCGAACTCCGGCGCGCAGGGCGAGTTCGCCGGGCTGATGGTGATCCGCGCGTATCACCGCGACCGCGGCGACACCCATCGCGACGTCGTGCTGATCCCGGCGTCGGCGCACGGCACCAACCCGGCCAGCGCCGTCATGGCCGGCATGCGCGTCGTCGTCGTGGCGAGCACGAAGGAAGGGAACATCGACGTCGCCGACCTGCGGGCGAAGGCCGAACGAGCACAGGGACCGGCTGTCGTGCCTGATGGTCACCTATCCGTCGACGCACGGCGTGTTCGAGGAGAGCATCCAGGACATCTGCGCCATCGTGCACGAGCACGGCGGCCAGGTGTACATGGACGGCGCGAACATGAACGCGCAGGTCGGTCTGACGAGCCCGGCCGCGATCGGCGCGGATGTCTGCCACCTGAACCTGCACAAGACGTTCGCGATTCCGCACGGCGGCGGCGGACCGGGCATGGGGCCGATCGCCGTGGCCGCGCATCTCGCGCCGTATCTGCCGGGTCACCCGGTGGTGAAGACCGGCGGCGACAAGGCGATTCACGCGCTGTCGGCGGCACCGTGGAGCAGCGCCAGCATCCTGCTGATCTCCTACGCGTACATCCGCATGCTCGGCGCCGACGGCATGACGAACGCGACGCGCTACGCGATTCTGAACGCCAACTACATCAAGTCGCGCCTGGAGACGCACTATCCCGGTGCTCTACACGCGCGAGAACGGCCGCGTGGCGCACGAGATGATCTTCGATCTGCGGCCGCTGAAAGCGGCGAGCGGCATCGAGGAGACCGACGTCGCCAAGCGGCTGATGGACTACGGCTTCCACGCGCCGACGGTGTCGTTCCCGGTGGCCGGCACGCTGATGATCGAGCCGACCGAGAGCGAGCCGAAGGAGGAACTCGATCGCTTCTGCGACGCGATGATCGCCATTCGCCAGGAGATCCAGGACGTCATCGACGGCAAGGCCGATCCGAAGGACAACGTGCTGAAGAACGCGCCGCACACCGCGGCGGCGGTCTCGGCGGACGAGTGGACGCACGCCTATTCGCGTCACCAGGCGGCCTATCCGCTGCCGTTCGTTCGCGCGCGCAAGTTCTGGCCGACGGTGGGGCGTATCGACAATCCCTACGGCGACCGCAACCTGATGTGCGCGTGTCCGCCGATCGAAGTCGTTCGTCGAGAGCCGAAGTCTAGATTGCGACATCGACCGCCTCGGGCACGAGGGCCGCACGCTGTCGGCCTTCGTGTTACCCTTCCCGGCCGAGGTGAACCATGCGCGCGCTGGCCGGTCCGATCCTGCTGTCCCTCTGCCTCGTCTCCCTTCCGCGACCACCCGCGCACTCGCCCAGCCTGCTGCGCAAGCGGCGGGCGAAGCCGATCCCGGCGTGCGCCCCGTCCGGCTGATCGATCGCGATGAAATTCGCGTGAGCCGGGTCGAACTGCAGCCCGGCGCGGTCCGCCGCGTCCATGCGCACGACGACGTGGAGTACCACGTGTGGGCGCCGGTATCGGGAACGCTGGAGATCACCATCGGGCAGGACGCCACCGAAGGCGGCGGCGGCGGGGCAGGCGTTCTTCATGAAGCGCGGCACGATGCACGGCTTCCGCAACACGGGACAGACGCCGGCGCGGTGTTCGAGATCTTCGTGAAGCGGTCGACGACGACCGCATCAGTGATGCAGGAACGAGGACGTGGAGCGACTGCTCGCCGGCCTCGGCGTGTCGTCTGCGGCTGACGCCGGCCAGATGCGCGACAGCGGAGCTCTACGCAGCAGGGCCCGGCTGTCGCACGTACGTCGAGTTCGACGCGGCTGACGCGAGCGATCAGGACGCTACGTGCTGATGACCGACGCTGCCGCCTGCGAGCCCGCGCGCGCGAACCGGAACGCGTCGAGCAGCTTCAGCGTCACCGGGCCCGGCCGTCCCGTGCCGATCACGTGCATCGTCGACCCGGACGATCGGCACGACCTCGCGCGTCGTGCTGGTGAGAAATGCCTCGTCGGCACCGAGCAGATCGGCATCGAGCAGCACCTGCTCGCGCATCGGCACGCCGATCTCCTGGCGACCTCGAACAGGAACTCGCGCGTGATGCCGGCGAGCAGACCTGCGTCGAGCGGCGGCGTCGAGCGCGACCCCGTTCTTCACGATGAAGATGTTCGCCGTCGTGCACTCGGCGAGTCTCTCCGCGGTAGTTCCGCATCACGCCTTCGAACGCCCCGCGACGGAACGCCTCCTGGCTGCCGAGCGCGTTGTTGAGCAGGTTGTTCGACTTGATGATCGGGTTCACCGAGCCCGGATGGTTTCTCAGGATGCCGAGCAAGCGACACCATCACTCCGTCCGTGTAGGCGGATGCCGGCGCATCGACGTGCGGCTTGGCGATGATGACGACGCTCGGCTCGGGGCAGCGGCGGGGTCGTAGGTGATCTCGCCGACGCCGCGCGTGACCAGGATGCGGAGGTAGGCCTCGTCGCCATCGCGGGCCGAGGCCCGCGGCAGCCATCGTCTCGCGACAGCGGCCGCTATCGTCGACGTCCGAGCATCGGCACATCGAGACGGATCATCGACGCCGACGCACGCAGCCGGCGCATGTGCCGATCGAAGAGGAACGGAACGCCGTCGTAGGTGCGCAGCACCTCGTAGACGCCTTCGCCGTACAGGAAGCCGTGATCGAAGACCGAGATGACCGCGTGCTCCTGGTCGAGGATGCGGCCGTTGATGTTCACCATCGCGCTCATCAGGCCAGCGTACTGCCTGTGCTATTCTGCGTGCAACCTTCGACATGAGAGTGCTCAACGCGGCGCAGATGCGCGAGGCGGATCGCCGGACGATCGAGGAGATCGGCATCCCGTCGCTGGTGCTGATGGAGAACGCCGGCCGACAGGTCGTGGCTGCGATGGAAGCGATCCACGGCGATCTGCAGGAGCACGACGGTCGCGGTGCTGTGCGGACGCGGCAACAACGGCGGCGACGGGTTCGTGGTCGCGCGCACGCTGCTGCAGCGCGGCGTCGACGTATCGGTGTTCGTGATCGGCGAGATCGCGGACGTGCGCGGCGATGCACGCATCAACCTCGAGATCCTCGGCCGGCTGGGCCTGCCGACCGTCGAGGTGGCCGACAGCCAGGCGTGGGAACTGCACTTCTCCGAGGTCTCCAACTGCACGCTGATCGTCGATGCCATCTTCGGCACCGGGCTCAACGCACCGCTCACCGGACTGCTCGAAACCGTCGTCGCCGACGTGAACGGATCGGGCATTCCGGTCGTCGCCATCGATCTGCCATCCGGGCCTGTCCGCCGACTCGCACGAGCCGATCGGCGATTCGATCGAGGCCGAAACCACGATCACGCTCGGCGCGCCGAAACTCGCGCTCGTGCTGCCGCCTGCCGAAACGCGCGCGGGCGACATCGTCATCGCCGATATCGGCATCCCGACCGAGGTCATCGAGACGGTCGACGGACCGCGCGTCGAACTGTTGACGCGCGCGGCGATGCGGCAGACTGCTCGACGCCGCGCAATGCAGACACGCACAAGGGCGACTACGGCCGCGTCCTCATCGTCGCCGGCTCGCTCGGCAAGACCGGCGCCGCGCATCTGGCCGCGGTCGGCGCGCTGCGGTCGGGCGCGGGGCTGGTCACCGTGGCGACGCCGTCCGGCGTGCGTGCCGATCGTGGCCTCGATGGGCCCGGAATACATGACCGAGGCGATCGACGAGAATCGCCGGACGGACTCGATCCCGATGCGGTGGACGACCTGCTCGAGTCGGCGCGCGACGTGCTGGCCATCGGCCCCGGCCTCGGCCAGGGGGCCGGCACGCGGGCCTTCATTCACGCACTCGTCGATCGTGCCACGCTGCCGCTGGTCATCGACGCCGATGGCCTGAACGCGTTTGCCGGACGAGCCCGATCGGCTCGCCGGACGGGAAGGTCGCGACGTGATCATCACGCCGCATCCGGGCGAGATGGCGCGGCTCGTCGGCATGTCGATCGAGGAGGTGCAGGCCAACCGGCTCGAGGTGGCGCGCACCTTCGCCTCAGACACACCACGTGTACGTCGTGCTCAAGGGGCACCGCACGCTGATCGCGACGCCCGACGGCACGGTCTTCATCAATCCGACCGGCAACCCGGGCATGGCGACCGGCGGCACCGGCGATGTGCTGCGCGGGATGATTGCCGCCTGGCTGGCGCAGCTGCTCGACGCCGAAGCTGCGTGCAAGCTGTCGGTCTATCTCCACGGCATGGCCGGCGATCTGGCAGAGGCAGACGACGGGGAGGTGTCGATGACGGCCGGGCGATCTCGCCGCGCACATCGGCGACGCGATCCTCGAACTGACGGCCCGTCGCAAGGTCGTCGAGAAGAATTGATCGTCATCACGCACTCGGAAGCGGAGACCGCGGCGGCTGGTCGCGCGCTTGCCGGGCAGCTGCGACCCGATGACGTGTTGCTGCTGACCGGCGATCTCGGCGCCGGCAAGACCGCTTTCGTGCGCGGCCTCGCCGAAGGTCTCGGCATCGACCCACGCGAGGTCAGCTCGCCGACCTTCACGCTGATCCAGGAATATCGAGGCGGCCGGCTCACCCTCTATCACATCGATCTGTACCGGCTGGAGCCTCGCGAGGTGGACGACCTCGGCCTCGACGATCTGATCGTCGAAGGTGGAGTGGTGGCGGTGGAGTGGCCGGATCGATGGCTGAATGCGCCCGCTGAAACCACGCGCGTGGAACTGCGCACGACGGGCGACCGCGCGCGGACCATTCGAATCGATGACGCGCGCAGCTAGAGCACGGTTCCTGGAGCGCCCGGTTCGCAGCTAGGCCCGAGCGATTTACGAAATGCTCGTACCGCGCCCGGTGACGGCCGATGATCGCGCGCCGCTCGGCTGTCAGTTTCCGGACCGGTAATTCGGCGCCTCCTTGGTGATTGCGACGTCGTGGACGTGGCTCTCGCGGAAGCCGGCCGGCGTGATGCGGATGATCTGCGCGTTGCGCTGCAGGTCGGGAATCGTTGCGCATCCGGTGTAACCCATGCCGGCGCGCAGACCGCCAACCAGCTGGTGGATCATCGCGGCCACCGATCCCTTGTGGGCGACGCGCCCCTCAATCCCTTCCGGCACCAGCTTCTCGCCGACCTGCGACGGACCATCCAGATCGAACGCATCCTGGAAGTAACGATCGCGGCTGCCGCGGCGCATCGCGCCGATCGAGCCCATGCCGCGATATTCCTTGAAGCTGCGGCCCTGGTAGAGAATCAGCTCGCCCGGGCTCTCGTCGGTGCCGGCAAACAGGTTGCCGATCATCGTCGTGCTCGCGCCGACGGCGAGCGCCTTCGTGATGTCGCCCGAGAAGCGGATGCCGCCGTCCGCGATGACCGGAATGTCGTGCAGCGCCGCCGCCCTCGCGCACTCCATCACGGCGGTGATCATCGGCACGCCGATGCCCGGCGACGACGCGCGTCGTGCAGATCGAGCCGGCGCCGATGCCGACCTTCACCGCATCGACGCCCTGTTCGATCAGCGCGAGCGTTCCGGCGGCGGTGGCGACGTTGCCGGCGACCAGTTCGCACGTCCCGGAACTGCTTCCGGATGCGCCCGACGATGTCGAGGACCCCCTGCGAGTGCCCATGGGCGGTGTCGATGACGAGCACGTCGACGCCGGCGCCGACCAGCGCGGTCGCACGGTCCATGCGTGTCCTTCGCGACGCCGATCGGCCGCACCGCAGCGCAGGCGTCCCAGCGGGTCCTTCGAGGCGTTCGGATACTTGACCGCCTTCTGGATGTCCTTGACCGTGATCAGCCCCTTCAGCCGGAAGGAGCGGTCGACGACCAGCAGCTTCTCGACCTTGTGGCGGTGGAGGATCTCGCGCGCGGCGTCGAGCGTCGTGCCGACCGGGACGGTGATGAGGTTCTCACTCGTCATGATGTCGGAGATCGGACGCTGCAGGTTGGTCTCGAAACGCAGGTCGCGATTGGTGAGGATGCCGACGAGCCGGCCTTCCTTGCTGCCGTCGTCGGTGATCGGGACACCGGAGATGCGGTACTTCTTCATCAGCTCGAGCGCTTCGAAGATGCGGTGGGCCGGCGAGAGCGTGATCGGGTCGACGATCATGCCGCTCTCGGAGCGCTTCACGCGGTCGACTTCGGACGCCTGCTCGTCGATCGAGAGGTTCTTGTGAATGACGCCGAGCCCGCCCTGCTGCGCCATCGCGATGGCGAGCCTCGACTCGGTGACCGTATCCATCGCCGCGCTGACGCAGCGGCACGTTCAGGCGGATGTTCCGCGTGAGCCGGGTGCTGACGTCCACCTGGTAGGGAAGCACCGTCGAATGCTGCGGCACGAGCAGCACGTCGTCGAAGGTGAGCGCGGTGGCAAAGCCGATGTCGGTGGCCGCCAGGGACGCGAGGAGCGTCAGTTTTCGTCGTCATAGGTCCAGATACGAAAAAGGCCGACATGCGTCGGCCTTCGGGTGTTCATCAATCGTGCGTGCAACACGCAGGCCGATCCCGGAGGATCGGCGAGGCGTGGCGGGCTGCGAGGGATCAGGCTGCGGCACCATGGCACTTCTTGTACTTCTTGCCGCTGCCGCAGGGGCACGGATCGTTGCGGCCGACCTTCGGTCCTTCGTGCCGCACGGTCTTCACCTCGGCATCGTCGCCGCCGACGCGTGCCGGCTGCGGCGCGCGGTGGCCTGGGCAGGCGGCGCGGCCGCGGCGCGGACTGGCGCGCCGAAGATGGACGGACGGCTGACCGAACGCCGGCAGCGTCGGCGCCCGGGTTGTTCATGATGAGCGGCTGACGCGGGCGCCTGGCGAAGCGGTGGCGCGGGCCGGTGCTTCCTCGGTGACGACCGGACGGAGACGCCAGAGATAGCTGACGATCTCGCCGTCGATCCGCTCCTTCATCGCCTGGAACATCTCGAAGCTTTCCTTCTTGTACTCGACAAGAGGATCGCGCTGGCCGTAGCCGCGAAGGCCGATGCCTTCCTTCAGGTGATCGAGGCTGTAGAGATGATCCTTCCACTGCTGGTCGACGACCTGCAGCATGATGTCGCGCTCGACCCGCTGCAGGATCTCGCGGCCGATCAGCTGTTCCTTCTCGGCGTACGTCGCCTGGATGGCCGTCCAGAGCTCGTCGCGGATGTCGTCGGCGGTCTTGTCGGCGAAATCGATCGACTCCGTGTCGATGCCGAAGGTGTCCTCGACCTCGCGGCGGAGCGCCTCGAGATCCCACTGCTCGAGGTCGGCCTCGGCGGGCGCGATAGTTCTCGACCAGCGCGTCGAGCGCATCTTCGGCGAGCGTCATCAGGTACTCGCGGGTGTCGACGGCTTCGTCCTCGTCGATAGCGAATCTGGCCGTCGAGGATCTCGCGGCGCAGCGCGTAGATGCTCTCGCGCTGCTTGTTCATCACGTCGTCGTACTCGAGCAGGTGTTTGCGGACGGAGAAGTTCTGCGCTTCGACCTGCTTCTGCGCGCGCTCGATGGCCTTGGTCACCATTCCCGCTTCGATCGGCACGCCTTCTTCCATGCCGAGACGCTGCATCAGGCCGGAGATGCGGTCCGACCCGAAGATGCGCATCAGGTCGTCCTGCAGCGACAGGTAGAAGCGCGACGAGCCCGGGTCGCCCTGGCGGCCGGCGCGGCCGCGCAACTGGTTGTCGATGCGCCGCGCCTCGTGGCGCTCGGTGCCGACGATGTGCAGGCCGCCGAGGCGCGACGACCTCGGCGTGCTCGGCGTCGGTGATCGCCTTGAAGTGCGCGAAGATGCGCTCGTACTCCGGCTTCGCCACCTTGTAGAAGCCGTCGAGGTGCGAGTAGTACACGAACTCGTCGTCGTCGACGAAGCGCTCCTGGCCCTTCGGCAGGCGTTCGGCAATCTCCTCGGCGAGCGCCTGCTGGCGCGCCATGAACTCCGGGTTGCCGCCGAGCAGAATGTCGGTGCCGCGGCCCGCCATGTTCGTGGCGATGGTGACCGAGCCGAGGCGGCCGGCCTGCGCGACGAATTCGGCTTCCTGCGCGTGATACTTCGCGTTCAGGACCACGTGCTTGCCCGAACCGCCGCCAGTGGTGGTGCCGCGCTTCAGGCCGCGCCGGTCGAGCATGCCCGACAGCTTCTCGGACTTCTCGATCGAGACCGTGCCGACCAGAACCGGGCCGCCCGGTCTTGTGCGCCTCGACGATGTCGGTGACGATCGCGTCCCACTTCTCCTGCTCGGTCCGGTAGACCAGATCCGGGTTCTCGATGCGGCCGAGCGGACGGTTCGGCGGGATGACGATGACGTCGAGCTTGTAGATCTTCGCGAACTCTTCGGCCTCGGTGTCGGCCGTGCCGGTCATGCCGGCACAGCTTCTTGTACTTGCGGAAGTAGTTCTGGAAGGTGACCGTCGCGAGCGTCTGGTTCTCGCGCTCGATCTTCACCCTTCCTTGGCCTCGACCGCCTGGTGCAGGCCGTCGCTCCAGCGGCGGCCCGGCATCAGGCGTCCGGTGAACTCGTCGACGATGACGACTTCGCCGTCCTTCACCATGTAGTCGACATCGAGCTTGAAGATCGCGTGCGCGCGCAGCGCCTGGTCGACGTGGTGCTTGATGTGGGCGTTCTCGAGATCGTAGATGTGGCCGCCGTTCAGCCGGTGGAGCAGCATCTGCTCGGCCTTCTGCATGCCGCTCTCGGTGAGCGTGACGGTCTTGTGCTTCTCGTCGACGATGTAGTCGCCGGTCTGCTCGATCTCCTCGCGCTCTTCGGCCTTCGTGTCGCCGCGGATGACGGCGCCTGGCTTGAGGCGCGGAATGAGCTGGTCGACCTCGTAATAGAGGTCGGTCGACGCTTCCGCCGGCCCGGAGATGATGAGCGGCGTGCGGGCCTCGTCGATGAGGATGCTGTCCACTTCGTCGACGATCGCGAAGTGATGACCACGCTGCACGTAGTGCGCGAGGTCGAACTTCATGTTGTCGCGAAGGTAGTCGAAGCCGAACTCGTTGTTGGTGCCGTAGGTGATGTCGGCCGCCGTAGGCGACCTGGCGCTCGGCGTCGGTGAGTTCGTGCTGGATGACGCCGACGCGTCATGCCGAGGAAGCGGTAGATGCGACCCATCCACTCCGAGTCGCGGCGGGCGAGGTAGTCGTTCACGGTGACGACGTGGACGCCCTTGCCCTCGAGCGCGTTCAGGTAGGCGGGGAGCGTGGCGACGAGCGTCTTGCCTTCGCCGGTCTTCATCTCGGCGATGCGCCCCTGGTGGAGCACGGCGCCGCCGATGAGCTGCACGTCGAAGTGCCGCATGTTCAGCACGCGGCGGCCCGGCTTCGCGGACCACCGCGAACGCCTCCGGGAGGAGATCGTCCAGCGACTCGCCGTTGGCGACACGCGCCTTGAACTCCGCGGTCTTGCCGCGAAGCGCTTCGTCGGACAGCGGTGTGATCGAAGGTTCGAGCGCGTTCACCTGCGCCACGATCGGACGCAGCTTCTTCAGATCGCGTTCGTTCTGAGTGCCGATGACCTTGGCGAGAATTGTCTGGAGCATCTACAGCGACGGATCCGCCCGTGGGTATCGAACGATTGTAGCAGAAGACACCGCCGCGTATGAGCCGGCAGGTAGCCCGTGAGCGGCAGCCGCACGGGAGTGCTAGACAAAAAGCGAAAAGGCAGCGGGCGTCGAAGCAGGGGCCGTGCCCCTGGCTTTCACCTTCTGCCTTGCTGGCCTTGTTTCGCTACTGTTCGGCGAGCTGCGGTCGGCTGGGTGAGCAACTGCATCGGGTTGAGCAGCTTGCCGTTCACCAGGATTTCGTAGTGCAGGTGTGCGCCCGTCGAGCGACCGGTCGAGCCGACGTAGCCGATGACGTCGCCGCGGTGGACGGTTTCGCCGTGCTTGACGTTGAATCCACTGAGATGACCGTACCGGGTCGTGAGCCGAAGTCGTGGCTCAGCACGATGAGGTTGCCGTACTCGCCATCGTACGACGCCGAGCTCGACGCGGCCGTCAGCCGTCGCGTACACCGGCTGTCCCTTCGACGCCGAGATGTCGAGACCCTGGTGGAACTGCGGACTCGCCGGTGAATGGGTCGGAGCGTCCGCCGAACCGGCCGTGAGCCAGCCCTTGGCCGGCCAGATCGACGGCGTGGCGGCGGCCAGCTTTTCCTGCCGCTCGACGCCCTGCGGACGTTGCTCAGGCGGGTTTCGAGCGCCGACAGCAGCGTGCGAAGCACGCCGAAGGTGTCCTCCGGCGACACGAGCGATGTCGACAGCACGTTGGAGATGGCGGCGTTGGTCTGGGAGGTGCCGCCGACCGCGCGATTCTTCACGACGGCTGGCAAGCTTCGCCATGGCGCTCGCCTGCGCCGGATCGAGCGCCGATCGCGACCCGAGTTCGTCGATCACGCCTTCGAGCGACTGGATTTGTGAGGTCAGTTCGCCGGTCGTGTCGCGGTAGTTGCCGTTTTCGACGCGTCAGCGCCGTGTTGGTGGCGCGCAGTTGGTGCAGTTCGAGGCTGGCACTCCAGCTGTGCGCCAAGGCCGATGAGCGACCGGCACATACAGGACGCCGCCAAGCACGAGGGCCACCGACCGGAGACTGATCGTCACGCGGCGAACGACGCCGGTCGAGCGATCGGCGATGAGCACGGTATATCTGCGTGAGAACATTACCCTCTCAGGTGATGAGTGCCGGTTCGATGTCTGGGAGAGATGGACGTGCTAGCCCAGCCGAACGGGGGATTTTCAGCAATGTAACACACGCGATCGCGGATCGGAAGCACCAAAAAGCCGGGACGCGAAGGCGTAGCGAAGGTGTGTGCTCCTGTTGAACGAGGTCAGCGAGCCGAGTACCGGCATCAGTCGCGTGTAACATGCGGCGCCAACCGCGGCCCGCAGCGGCCACGGAGGAGAAGGAGATCTGAATGCGCATCCACGCACTGACCGCTCTGATGGCGTCGATTCTTGCCGGCCTGTGGTTCGCGCCTGCGCAGACGGTCGGCCGGCCCGGCCTCACACCGGTCGCGTGTCCTGCGCAGACCTGGAGCCCGGACGATCCGGCGTTCGACGCGCTTCCCGGCGCGCGCGCCTTCTTCGGCACGCAAAACGGGGCAATCTACCGCATCGAAATCCCCGAGCGCTGGAACGGCGAACTGATGCTCAGCGCTCACGGCTTCGTGGCGAACGGAGGCGCGCAGGGTTCGCGGCTCCGCGTCGGCATTCCGGCCATCCGCCAGCACCTCATCGAGCAGGGCTTCGCATGGGCGGCGTCGAGTTACCGGTGCAACGGTTACGTGCCGGGCATCGGCCTCGAGGACACGATGGCGCTGACCGAGCTCTTTACGCAGGTTCAACGGCGATACGGCGCCGCGCCGCGTGTACCTCACCGGCACGTCGATGGGCGGACACGTGACGCTGCTGGGGATGCACGAATTTCCGACCGCATTCGCCGGGGCGCTGGCGATGTGCCCGGCCGGTCCGGAACTATTCGATTACTTCACGGCGGTCGGTGCTGCGGCGGAAGCGATCACCGGGGTGACGTTCCGCGACCCGGCGTCCACGCCGCAGGACGTCCGCAGGATGGCGGAGATGCTGGGCGAACCGCCGAACTACTCCGAGAAAGGGCGGCAACTGGCGAGCGTGGAAATCGAGTTGAGCGGCGGTCCGCGGCCGTTTGCCGCCGAGGGGCTGCGCTCGCGATTCGTCCAGAACATCAGCGGCGCGGCGCTCGCGGGCAGCCAGACGGCCGTCGAACCGCGCCGCCACGAATCGAGCACTACACCTACCGGATCGACGAATCGCTCGGCCTGACCAGCGATCGGCTTATCGCGCACTGGTGAGGCGGAAGGCTCCCGACCTGGCCATCCGGAATCCGCTCGGGCCCGTACGACGAGCTGGTGCCGTTCGATGGACAGATCGAGCGGCCGGTGCTGACCATGCACGGTACGGGCGACCTGTTCGTCCCCATTCATCTCGAGCAGACCCTGAACCGCGCGGTGGCCGCCGCGGGCAAGAGCCAGCTGCTCGTGCAGCGGGTGTATCGCATTGCCGGTCACTGCGGCTTCAGCGTGCCCGAGCAGTCGCGCGCGTTCGACGATCTGGTGCGCTGGGTACGGGACGGCGCACGGCCGGAAGGCGACTCCGTGTTCGGGCGACCTGCGCGACGCCGGCCGCCGATTCACCGATCCCCTGCGCGACGGCGATCCGGGCGGACTCAGCGTCGGGTCCGGCGCGGATTCCCTGAGCGCGTCTGCTCACCCGGGCGGCCGGAACTGCAGCGCTTCGGCCACATGCTCGACCGCGATGTCGTCGTGCGCCGGCGAGGTCGGCAATCGTGCGGGCCACCCGACGCACCCGGTCGAATCCGCGCGCGCTCAGTCCGAGCCGTTCGGCGGCCGATCGCGAAGCAGGCGGAGGCTCGCGCGCGTCCAGCGGGCAGTGGCGCCGATGTCGGCGGAGGCGAGCGCGCCGTTCGTCGCCGTTCCGCTCCGTGTAGCGCTGCTCGCTGGCGTTCGCGCGCAGCGACCACGCGCGCGCGAATCAGTTGCAGACGACTCCGCACAGTCCACTGGTCGCCAAGCATCTCGGGCGGCAGGCGCTGGCACGTCGACCGTCAGGTCCAGCCGATCGCGAAGCGGACCCGACAGGCGACCGACGTAGCGCGCCACCTGCTGCGGCGTGCACCGGCACTCGCGCACCGGGTCGCCCGCAAAGCCGCACGGGCACGGGTTCATCGCCCCGACCAGCACGAATCGGGCAGGGAAGACGGCCGTCCGCGCGGCTCGCGCGACCGTGACCACGCCTTCTTCGAGCGGCTGACGCAGCACCTCGAGCACCCCACGCGTGAACTCGAGCATCTCGTCGAGGAAGAGCACGCCGTTGTGCGCGAGGCTGACTTCGCCCGGTCGCGGCTGCGCGCCGCCACCGGCCAGCGCAGCCGCGGAGATCGTGTGGTGCGGCGCGCGAAAGGGCCGCTGCGTGATGAGCCCAACTCCGGGCGGCAGGAGGCCGGCCACCGAATGCACGGTGGTCGACTCGAGCGATTCGTCGAAGGTGAGCGGCGGCAACACTCCCGCCATCCGCCTCGCCATCATCGTCTTGCCGGCGCCGGGCGACCCGACGAGCAGCAGGTTGTGCCCGCCAGCCGACGCGATTTCGATCGCACGCCGGGCGAGGGACTGGCCCGATCACATCGGCGAAGTCGGGGTGCGGAGACTGCGCGGGCGCGACGGCGCCGGTCGAACCCGACGCGACTCGTCCGGACCCGTTGATCGTGGCGACCGCCTCGGCGAGCGACGACACCGGGCAGCAGCCCGTCGGGCAGAACGGCGGCGGCTTCGCTGGCGTTCGACGCCGGCACGCAGCACGCGGCGCACCCCGTCGCGCCGGGCCGCCGCGGCCACCGGCAGAACGCCGCGCGTCGCCTGGATGCTTCCGTCGAGCGACAGCTCGCCGATGACGAGCGTGTCGGCGACCGCGTCCGCCGAGACCACGCCCTGCGCGGCGAGGATGCCGAGCGCGATCGGCAGGTCGAAGGCGGCGCCGGCCTTGCGCACGTCCGCTGGCGCCAGGTTGACCGTGATCCGGTGCGGTGGAAATTCGAAGCCGCTGTTCCGGATCGCGCTGCGCACCCGGTCGCGGCTCTCCCGCACGCTGGCGTCCGGCAGGCCGACCATCGTGAACATCGGCATCCCGAACGACACGTCCACTTCCACCTGCACCGCGCACGCGTCGACGCCGTAGATCGCGGCGGTCCGCAACGTCGCCAGCATCGTGCAGCTCGGTGCAAGGAGCGGCGCACCGACCTGCTCTCAGGCGCTCAACGAGTTACGCGGATTGGGTCGGAGAAACGCGGCAGAATTGCCGACTCGCGGACGCGGAACGGACGAAGAATACTGCGCCGGCGTTGAGCCGGCCACTGCGATGAGCTCGGCCGTGCGGGCCGTCAGTTCGCCGGTGCGGTGCCGTCAGTTCGCCCGGACGGTGTAGATGGTCAGTCGCTCGCCGGCTGCGATCTGCGAGCCGGGAATGCGGTTCCAGGTTCTGATCGCGCTGACCGTCGTGCCGAAGACGCGCGCGATCGACGCCAGCGTGTCGCCACTCTTCACCCGGTAGGTGACCTTCATCGCGCTGACCCGTCGGTGTCGACGGCCGGAACCACCGCGTCAGCGACCAGCGCACGCGATTCGGTGGCCGGCACCGGACGATCGGCGCGGGCCGCCATCAGCACCGTGGACTCGTGCGGCACCATCAGCTTCGACCCGGGAGCGACGCTGCCGGTGGCCTTCATGTAGTTCGCAGCCGCCAGGTCGGTCCGGCTGACGCGCAGCGTCCGCGCGATCGCCGGCGAGGGTGTCGCCGCGTTTCACCGTGTACCAGCGCAGCGATGCGAGTTCGCCGGTCGAGGCGTCCGCGAGCTTCGCTTTCACGACCTCGGCGGTCCCGGCCGGCACCTTCAGCGCGTAGGAATCGTCGCGAATCGGGGTCGTCCAGCGGCGCAGTTCGGGGTTGAGGGTCTGGATATCTGATCGATGGTCGTGTCGGTCCACTCCGCGATGCGCCGCAGGTCGACCGGTTTCTCGAGCGTGACCGTTTCGTAGTTGTGCGGGGGCTCGGTTTCGAACTCGAAACCGTACTGCGCCGGATTGCGTGCGATGACGATGGCCGCGAGGATCATCGGGACGTAGTCGCGCGTCTCGCGCGGCAGGATGCGGGGCTTGTCGGCGAGCGTCCAGAAGTCGCTGACACGGCCCGCCTTCATCGCCCTCTGCAGCCGTCCGGGCCCGCCGTTGTACGACGCCAGCGCAAGGTGCCAGTCGCCGTCGAACATGCCGGCCAGCGTGTTCAGGTACTTCGCGGCGGCAACGGTCGCCTTTTCGGGGTCGGAGCGCTCGTCGATATACCAGTCCTGGCGCAGCCCGTTCTCGAGTCCCGGTGCCGCGCATGAACTGCCAGACACCCTTGGCCTGCGCGCGGGAGAGCGCGTTCGGGATTGAAGGCGCTCTCGACCAGCGGCACGTAGGCCAGGTCCAGCGGAAGCCCCTCGGCCCGGAACACGCTCTGGATCATCGGGAGGTACTTGCTGCCGCGCCGCATGCCCTGCTTCGAGGAAGTCGTGCAGACGTCCCTGGAAGAGTTCGATGAAGGAGAGGACCCGCTGGTTCAGCGGAATCGGAATGTCGTGCTCGCCGGCCTGGATGTCCGACTTGACCGTGTTCTGCAGTTCCGCGCTCGCGGTCGGCGGCGCCAGCGTGGCCGATACGGCCAGCAGTTCGTCGATGGATGCCGGCTCGTACTTGCTTCTCGGTGAAGCCGTCGCCCTGGGCAAGCGCCTTCACCTCGTAGGTGCTGATCCGATCCACCAGGCGATCGAACTGTTCCCGGATCCGCGGTTCGGTGCGGCCGCCAAACGGCGACTCGATCAGCAGGTTGATGGCCCGGTCGAATTCCTGCCGGGCCCCCTCGACGTGTCCGGCTTCGAGTTCGAGCTGACCGGCCTTGAAATGACGATCCGACTCGGCGATCAGCGACAGGACCGGGTCTTCGTAGGGGACGGCGGGACTTGGATCTGGGCGGGCGGCGTCGGAGACGACTGGGGCCGCAGGCGGGGCGGCAGCGAGCGGCGCCTTCCGGACGCTCGATCCGCACGCGGCCACGATGGGCAGCAGCGCGAGGAGAGCCAGGCGCGTTATTGAGCGTCGAACCATCGGGCGCTCCGAAATCGCGCGCCGCGCTGCCACGCATCGTAAGTCGCCCCCCTTCGTGCGGGGGCTCCGGGTAACTCGGGGAACGGCGCCGACGACGTGCGCGCCGAACCTGTTCGTGTAGCGGAGGGCTGGGTGCCCCCGCCCCGACGCGGCGCCGCGGCGCCACCTCTATGGCTGAGCGCATCCTACCACCGCTCCGAGCGGTCGGTCAACAGTAAGTCCAAGTGGCTCAGCATTAAGCGGGATCCGACGTCGCAGGTATCGGCCGACTGTCGCAACGTATGGTCCCAGCGCGTCATCCGCGCCACGGCGCGACGGTGAACACGCCGTGCGCCTCGCCAAGCTCGCGGGCCGACGGCGTGATGATCGCGCGTTCCGAGACCACCAGCTTCCGTCCCGTCCGAATGGCGAGTCCGCACGTCCTCCTCGCACACGAAGTCGAGCGGTGGCGTCAGTCGGCGGCTGGCGCGGCCGGCTGACGCCTCGTCGCCGCGGTGGTCGGCGTCAGTCACGGGCGGCGTGCCGCATCGGTCGGCGTGATACCCGCGCGATCCAAGGAACTGTTCGATCCGCTGATTGAGGACGTCGGCGCGGATGCCGGCCGGCTCCGGCGCCCTGGACGGTCGAACAGCCGGCGCTGCCGGCCGAGCGCCGCCCGGCGCCCGTTCGAAGCGGTTCGGCACCGAGGTCGACTTCGTAGGCGAGCCGCTTGATGTTGAGCAGGTGCCGCGGCGAGATGTTGTCCGACGTGATGTTGCCGCCGTAGCCGCCGCAGCCCAGCGTCATCGCCGGGTCCAGGCCGGTCGACAGCCCGATCGAGCCGAACGTCGTCGGCGAGTTGACGACGATGCGGAAGGCCGGCTTCTTGAGGCCGAACTCGAGGATCACCTGCTCGTTCTGCGAGTGGATCGACATGGTGTGTCCCATGCCGCCGTATCGCAGGATCTGCTTGCAGCGCTCGCAGCCTTCCCGCCAGTCCCGGACGACGTAGAAGGAGAGGACAGGACAGAGCTTCTCGATCGACAGCGGGTAGTCGCGGCCGACGCCGTCCAGTTCCGCGATCAGCACGCGGGTGTCGTCGGGCACGGTGACGCCGCAGGCGTCGGCGATGACGCTTGGCGGACTTGCCGACGAGCGCCGGGTTCGGCAGCCGCTGCGGCGTCACGAGCACGCCGCGCGACCTTGTCGATGTCGGCTTTCGAGCAGGAAGTAGCCGCCCTGCGCCTGGAATTCGCGCTTGACCAGTCCGGCAATCGGCTCGTCCACGACGACCGAATTCTCGGACGAGCAGAGGACGCCGTTGTCGAAGGTCTTGCCGGTGATGATGTCGCGCACGGCCTTGCGCGTGTCCGCGGTCCGTTCGATGTACGCGGGCGCGTTGCCGGGGCCGACGCCGTAGGCCGGCTTGCCGGCGCTGTACGCCGCCCGCACCAGCCCCATGCCGCCGGTCGCCAGAATGACGGCCACGTCCCGCTGCTTCATCAATTCCTGGGTGCCCTCGAGCGTCACCGTGGTCATCCAGTTGATGGCTCCGGCGGGTGCGCCCGGCTCTTGCGCGCCGCTTCGTCCATGCACTTCGGCAACTCGGGTGATGCACTTCACGGCCGAGGGATGCGGGCTGATGACGATCGAGCATCGCGCCTTGAGCGAGATGAGGATCTTGTAGATGGCCGTCGAGGTCGGGTTGGTCGACGGGACGATGGCGGCGACGACGCCGAAGGGCTCGGCGATTTCGACGACCCGGCGATCCTCGTGGCGCGCAATGACGCCGACCGTTCTTCATCGGCCGGATGAAGTCGTAGACCTTCTGCGACGCGAACAGGTTCTTCTGGATCTTGTCTTCGTAGACGCCGAAGCCGGTCTCGTCCACCGCCAGCCGGGCGAACGCCTCGGCGTGGGCCGTGGCGGCCGCAGCCATCGCGGCAACGATGGCGTCGATCTGTTCCTGGGAGAATTCGGCGAGCTCGGCCCACGCCTGCCTTGGCGCGTCGAGCGAGGGCGCGCGCCTCGGCGATGGAGGCGAGATCGCGATCGGTCTGGGGAGTGACAGGCAGCGTCTGCCATCGAGCGCTCAGGCGCCCTTGGGGAGAATGCGTTCGACTTCCGCGTGCGGCCGCGGGAATGACGTGCACCGAGACGAGTTCGCCGACGCGACGTGGCCGCCGCTGCGCCGGCGTCGGTGGCAGCCTTGACGGCGCCCACGTCGCCGCGCACCATGACGGTGACGTAGCCGGCGCCGATGTATTCCTTCGCCACCAGCGCCACGTTGGCCGTCTTGACCATGGCGTCAGCCGCCTCGACTGCTCCGATGAGACCCTTTGTTTCAACCAGTCCGAGCGCGTCCTGTGCCACCTGTGTGTCCTCGCGCGAAACTGTAGCACACCGCCTCCGCGTGATTGCGCCACCTCAGGTGAATCCGATAGCATTCCAGCGGATCCTGTCTGGCCGGAACGTATCGGAGCATCATGATTCGAGAACGCGCGCGCCTGCCTTTGTTCGCCTGTCATCCTTATCGTTGCCGCCGTCGGCGTGGCCGCGTGCGGCGGCGGTACTCCAGACGCCGGGACCGACCGATGGCGACGCCGAGCGTCACGCTCAGTCACGACCGCGCGCCGGCCGGAAGCCCGCTGCTGATCACCTACAAGTTCGTCGTCGCCTCCGGCGCGAAGTTCGACGAGGACTATCGCGTGTCTTCGTGCACGTCGTCGACACCGACGACGAACAGATGTGGGACGACGATCACAACCCGCCGGTGCCGACCACACAGTGGAAGCCGGGGCAGACCGTGGAGTACACGCGCACGCTGTTCGTGCCGGTGTTTCCGTACGTGGGCGACGCCACAATCCAGGTCGGACTGCACTCGCTGAAGGATCAGCAAGCGCTGACGCTCGCCGGCGACGATGCCGGGCAGCACTCCTACAAAGTCGCGCACACTGCAGCTGCTGCCGCAGACCGACAACTGTTCACCGTGTTCAAGGACGGCTGGCACCCGGCCGAGAACGGCGCTGCCAGGATCAGAACCTCGAGTGGCAGTGGACCAAGCAGCAGGCGACGCTCGCGTTCAAGAACCCGAAGAAGGACGCGGTCTTCTACTTCGATGTCGACAGTCCGGGCAAGGACCTTCACGGCCCGCAGGTTGTGTCGGTCAAACTTGGCGGGCAGACGGTCGAGACGTTCACGGTCGAGCCGGACGAGCGCAACCTGCACACGATCAAGCTGCCCGCGGTCGCTCATGGGCGACGACGAACTGACGGAACTGCAGATCGACGGTCGACAAGACGTTTGTGCCGGCGGTGGTCACCAACGGCGTCAGCAAGGACCCGCGCGAACTCGGGCGTGCGGGTCTTCCACGCCTTCATCGATCCGCGGTAGAACGATGCGACTGAGTCGGCGACTGCCGCGACGCATCGGCCGTCGAGTCGCGACATCGTGACGGCCGTCGGCCGTCTGCGTGATCGACCGGCCGCGACCACGGCCCGGGCCGAACTGGTCACGTTCGCGACCGGGCGCACGATGTCGGTCCGCGCACATGCGGAGGATGGCGATTCGCTGGTCTTCTCGCTGCGCGCCGGCGGAGAGATGACGGTGGACGCCGCGATGGTCAGCTCCGATCGGACCGGACGAAGTGCCATATCCGGAACCGGAGGTCGAGGCCGCCGCGGCCGTCTCCGAGTGCCGCTGCCAGTCCCGTCGCAATCGCTGGCGGTGAATGCCGACGTTCGATCCGCTGATCACGGCGCATCTCGGCCGAGCAGGGCGTCGACGCGTCCCTGGTGCGAGCGGTCATCCAGGTGGAGTCGGGCTACCAGCCGCGAGCCCGATCCAGCAAGGGCGCGGTCGGGCCTGATGCAGGTGATGCCCGCGAACTGGCCGCCGATACGGCGTGACGAACCTGTACGATCCGTCTGTCGAACATCCGCGCCGGCGTCGCTCACCTCAAGACACTGCTCGACCGGTTTCCGCTGGCGCTGGCGCTCGCGGCCTACAACGCCGGCGAGGCTACGGTCGAGCGATTCGCCGGGCATCCCCCCATACCCGGAGACCGTCGATTACGTCTCACGGATCCGGGCGCTCGTCGGGCGCTAGCCTGGTCGGCTGGGCGCGCGGAGTTGGTATACTCCTGTCAGCTGTAATGTCCACGCCTGCAATCTGTTGCCGTTTTCCGGGAGGCGCCTGAGCGGTGGAGTTCCACTGCCGGCTGGCGTCGAACACCGGCGAGATTGTCGAAGGCGTGTATGTCGCCGACTCCGAAGTCGCGGCTCCGGCATGAGCTCGAGGAGAAGGGGCTGTTCGTCCTCTCGCTGCGGCCCAAAGGGCGCGATCGCCGGTCTGCCGTTCCATCTGCCGCGCCGCATCGTCGGTCTCGATGCGCGAGTTCCTCGTGTTCAACCAGGAACTCGCCACGCTGCTGCGCGCCGGCATGCCACTGGTGCAATCGCTTGATCTGCTGAAGCGACGGGTCACGAGCGCCGATCTTCCGCTCGGTCCTCGAGGATGTGCACGAGCGGGTGCGCGGCGGCATGGCGCTGTCGGACGCCTTCGCGCGCGCACGGCAGCCTGTTTCCGAGCATCTACACGGCATCGCTCGTCGCCGGGGAGCGCAGCGGCAATCTCGACAGCTGTGCTCCGGCGGTTCGTCGAGTACACCAAGGTCATCGCCACGGTGAAGCGGAAGACGATCTCTGCGCTCGTCTACCCGGCCATCCTGATCTCGCTGGCGCATCGTCCTCGTCTCGATCATCGTCCTGAAGGTCGTTCCGTCGTTCTCGGATTTCTACGCCTCGTTCGGCGCGGACCTGCCGCTGGTCACGCGCATCATCGTCGCGATATCCGACTTCGTCCGCGGGCAGTTCCTGCTGCTGATGATCTGGCATCGTGGCGGTCGTCGGGCTCGTTCGCGGCGTGGATCCGGCAGCCTGGACAGAAGGCGCGCTTCGATCGCATCCTGCTCAGCGTGCCGGTGGTCGGCGAGATCGCCGCGAAGTTCGCCACGTCGCAGATGGCGCGTACGCTGGCGACGCTGCTCGGCGGCGGGCTGCCGCTGGTGCAACGCACTGGACATTGCAGCGAAGTCGGTCGGCAATCAGTTCATCGCGCGCGAACTCGACGTCGTCGGCGCGCGCGTGCGTGAAGGCGTCTCGTTCTCGTCGGCGCTCGAAGCGCGGCGCGTCTTCCCGGAGGTCGCCGTGAAGATGGCGGAGGTGGGCGAGTCCACCGGCGCTCTGCAGGACATGCTGAACACGGTGGCCGACTTCTACGACGAGGAGATCTCGACGAACATGGAGCGGTTCGTCACGCTGGTCGAGCCGGTGCTGCTCGTGATCATGGGCATCGTCATTGCGGGGCTGCTGCTCGCGCTGTACATGCCGCTGTTCCAGCTCAGTTCGGTGCTGGCGGGATAGCGGCACGAGGAGTCTGAATACATTCGTATGGCTGATGTGAATACCACCCCCGCTGCACGCCGATGCGGCCGGAGTTCGGTCCAGACGAGCACGTTGCGGAACTGGACCACGCCCGGCGGCTGGCCGAGCGGTATCGGCTGGAGTTCGTCGACATGGACACGTTCCGGATCGACCAGGAACTGTTCCGCTCGATTCCGGCCGACCTGATGCTGCGCTACGGGTTCGTGCCGTATCGCCGCGAAGGCCGCGCTGCTGTGCATCGTCGTCTCCGATCCGACCGACATGCCGATGATCGACGAGCTCGGCGTGCTGCTGTCGACGCCGATCAAGGTGGCGGTCGGGCCGAAGTCCGCGATCGAGTCGATCCTGAAGAAGAGCGAAAGCTCGCAGCGCGTGCTCGAGGACGCCACCGAAGGCTTCCAGCTCCAGCTGCTGAAGGAAGACGACGGCGGCGACGACAGCCTGACGGTCGAGCGGCTGACCAGCGACATCAGCCCCGTCATCCGGCTGATCGATTCGACGATCTTCACGGCCATCCAGCGGCGCGCGAGCGACATCCACATCGAAACGCAGGACGATGCGGTCCACGTGAAGTACCGCATCGACGGCGTGCTGCAGCCGGCGATGCGGCCGATCGCGAAGCAGTTCCACGGGCCGATCCTCTCGCGCATCAAGGTGATGGCGGAGCTCGACATCGCCGAGAAGCGGGTGCCGCAGGACGGGCGCTTCAAGCTGCGGATGCCCGGCAAGACGATCGACTTCCGCGTGTCGATCATGCCGAGCGTGCACGGCGAAGACGCGGTCATCCGCATCCTCGACAAGGAATCGATCAGCGAGCAGTTCACCGAGCTGCGACTCGACATCCTCGGCTTTCCCGAGGCCGAGCTGCGCCGCTTCCGGAAGTACATCGCCGAGCCGTACGGCATGGTGCTCGTCACCGGACCGACGGGCAGCGGCAAGACGACGACGCTGTACGCCGCCCTGTCCGAGATCAAGTCGATCGAGGACAAGATCATCACCATCGAGGATCCGGTCGAATACCAGCTGAAGGGCATTACGCAGATTCCCATCAACGAGAAGAAGGGACTGACCTTCGCCCGCGGGCTGCGGTCCATCCTGCGCCACGACCCCGACAAGATCATGGTCGGCGAGATCCGCGACAACGAGACGGCCCAGATCGCCATCAACTCGGCGCTGACCGGACACCTCGTGTTCACGACGGTCCACGCCAACAACGTGCTCGACGTGCTCGGCCGCTTCCTCAACATGGGCGTCGAGGCCTACCAGTTCGTGTCGGCGTTGAACTGCGTGCTGGCGCAGCGACTGGTGCGCATCATCTGCACGCACTGCAAGCGGCCGGCAACGGTGACGCGCGCACTGCTCGAGGAGTCCGGGCTCGATCCCGCGCTGGAGCACACGCACACCTTCTACGAGGGCGTCGGCTGCATCGAGTGCAACGGCACCGGCTACAAGGGGCGGTTCGCCATCTGCGAACTGCTCGACCTGACCGACCGGATTCGCGAGCTGATTCTCGAAAAGCGGCCGACCTCGGAGATCAAGAAGGCGGCGCGCGAGGACGGCATGCGGTTCCTGCGCGAGTCGGCGGTCGAGCGGGTGATGGACGGGCACACGACGCTGCGCGAAATCAACAAGGTGACCTTCGTCGAATGAGCCGCTTCTCCTTTTCTCTCACCGGCGGCGCCGCTCCGATGACTGCTGTCGAGATGACGGGCGGCCGCGTCACGGGCGTGAGCCTCGAGGTTCGCGGCGGCACGCCGGTGATCGCGGCACACGCCATCGAGGCGCTGCCGGACGCAGGCCGTCGTGCCGGCGCTCAACGCGCGTGAACGTCCGCGACCGTGCGGCCGTCGCCGCGGCGCTGGCTCGCGTGCTCGAGCAGATTGGCCGGCCCAGGCGCATCGGGCTGATCGTCGGAGATCCGGTCGCCAAGGTGTCGCTGGTCAAGCTGCAGCAGGTTCCGACGCGTGCCGCAGGATCTCGAGCAGGTGATCCGCTGGCAGGTGCGCAAGAGCGCGCCGTTCGCGATCGAAGAGGCGCAGCTCGGCTACGAGACGGGACTTCGCGCCGACGATGGTCAGGAATTCATCGTGACGCTGGCGCGGCGCGACGTCATCGCCGAATACGAAGCGCTCTGTGCCAGGAAGCCGGCGCGCACGCGGGCATCGTCGACCTGTCGACGTTCAACGTCGTCAACGCGGTGCTCGTCGGCGGAAGCCGTGCCGGCGGGCGACTGGCTGCTCGTGAACATCGCGCCGGGCTGGGAGTCCATCGCCATCATGCGCGGACGGCACCTGATCTTCTTCCGCAGCCGTGGCGCGGACGGCGAGGGCACGCTCGCCGATCTCGATTCACCAGACCGCGATGTATTACGAGGACCGCCTGAGCGGGTCCGGATTCAGCCGCGTGCTGCTGTGCGGCGCGTCGGCGGCGGCGACGTTCGAAGCGTCTGCGCCGCGGACTCGCCGAGCGGCTCGGCGACGACCGTCGAGACCGTCGATCCGACACGCGCGGCCGCCCTGCGCGGACCGCATCAGCGCCGACCCGGCGGCTGCTCGACACGCTCGACCCCGCTGGTCGGCCTCATCCTGCGGACCCGGGAGGCCGCGTGATTCGCAACAATCTCTCGACGCGTCCGTTCTACAACGTGGCGGCGGTCCGCACCTGGCTTGGCATCGCCGCGATCGCTCGTGCTCGCCGCGACGGTGTTCAACGTGTCGCAGGTGCTGCGCTACTCGAACAGCAACACCGAACTCGTGACGCGCGCGTCGAACGACGAGGCGCGGGCCGCCGAACTGCGCGCGCAACGCCCAGAAGCTGCGCGCCAGCGTCGATGCCGCGCAGGTCGATTCGGTCTCGGTGGACGCACGCCAGGCCAACGACCTGATCGATCGCCGCACGTTCTCGTGGACCGAGCTGTTCAACCGATTCGAGCGGACGCTGCCCGACGATGTGCGGATCACCGCGGTGCACCCGACGCTCGACCGCGATCGGCGGATCGTCCTCACCGTGAACGTCCTCGCGCGCGAGCGTGGACGACGTGAACCAGTTCATGGAGAACCTCGATCAGACCAACGCCTTCTTCGATCTGCATTCGCGCCAGGAGCAGACCACCGACGACGGCCAGATCGAGTCGGCGCTCGAGATGATCTATCAGCCCGGGCCGCGTGCCCGGCGAGGCCAGCCAGCTCCCGGCCAGGATGCCGCCGACGCCCGGCGCGGCGCAGGGAGGTCGGCGATGACGCCGCTTGCGAAGCGGATGATCGCGGAGAACCGCGGCGCGATCGTTATCGTGGCGCTTGGCGTTGCTGGCGAACGTGCTCGCCTACATGCTCGTCGTCCGCCCGCTCGAGGCGAAGTCCAGCGGCGCCGCCGATCGGGCCGCCGCCGCCGCGAACGAACCTGCGGGCCGCGGAGCGCGAGCTCGCGCAGGCCGACGCGCTCGTCAAGGGCAAGGCCCGACGCCGACGAGGAACTCGACGCGTTCTACAAGAAGGTGCTGCCCTCGGACATGACGTCCGCCCGCCGCATGACCTACGCGAGCCTGCCGGCGCTCGCGCGCAAGACCGGCGTCCGTTACGAGACGCGAACCACGACCATCGAGACCGGCGACCGGGCGGGACACCTGGAGAAGATGTCCATCCGGATGGTGCTCGAGGGCGACTACGACAACCTGCGGCAGTTCATCTACGCGCTGGAAGTCGCTCCCGAGTTCGTCATCATCGACGATGTGACGCTGGTCGAAGGGCTACGGCGACGAGTCGCTCCGGCTCACGATCGACCTGTCCACCTACTACAGGCTGACGCCGAATGCCTCGTGAGCGACGTCGGCTGATCGATCCTCGCTCGGCCTGCTCTGCGTGGCGCTGCTGGTGGCGGTCGATCCGCTTCTGGCCGCGGCCGCTGCGCCCGGCAGCTGCCACGGCCGACCGCGCGGCGGCGCGCGCGCGGGCAAAGGCCCGTCCGCCATGACCGCGCCCGATGTGCACCTGCAGGCGCTTGCGAGGCGACGACCGAAGCCGGAGGGCGAACCGCAGCGCGATCTGTTCCGCTTCAAGCCCAAGCGCACCGCCGCCCGCCGCGCGCCTCCGCGGCCGCCGCCTCGGCGCCGGCGGTCGAGCGCGCCGTCCGGGCCGCCGCCGCCACCGCCGCTGCCGCCGATCGCGATGCGATTCATCGGGCTGGTCGAATCGCCCGAGCAGGGCGCAGAAGATCGCAATTCTGAGCGACGGTCGCGGCATCTACCAGGGACGTGAAGGCGATATCATCGAGGGCCGTTATCGGATTCTGCGCATTGGCGTCGAATCGGTGGAGATGGCGTATCTCGATGGCCGCGGGCGTCAGACGATCAGGCTCTCGGGATCAGCTAGACATGCACGTCGCAACGCACTTCTGCGCAGGATCGCACGCGTGCGATGCCCGAACGTCGTGCAGCGCGACACCGGTCGGAGGGGCATGTGACAACACGTCTGAAGCGGCTGGCGGCGATCGCCTGCGCGATCGCCTTCGCGGCGGGATGCGCCGCGGGAGAGGCGTTCCGCAAGGGCAACGCCGCGTCGAAAGCCGGCGACCTGGACCAGGCGGTGGCGTACTACCGGACCGCCGTCGGAGGCTGACCCCGACAACCCGAACTACAAGATCGCGCTCGAGCGCGCGCAGCTGGCGGCGTCGCGCGCGCACTTCGACAAGGCGAAGGCGTTCGAGGAGCAGGGGCAGCTCGAGGCCGCGCGCGGCGAGTACCAGCTGGCCTCCGAGTACGATCCGTCGAACCGTCAGGCCGGCGCGAAGGTGATCGCGCTCGATCAGGCGATTCGCGCGCGGATCGAGGCCGAGCGCCCGCGGCCGGCGATCGAGCAGCTGCGCGAGCGCGCGCGCGCCGTCAGCGGCCGAACCGCTGCTGAACCCGGCCTCGCGCGAGCCGCTGCGTCTCAGCTTCCGCAACGCCAACATCCGCGACATCCTCGATGCGCTCGGCAGCGCCAGCGGCATCAACATCACCTACGACCCGCAGGTGCCGCAGACCGCCGCGACCGTGCAGCTCGATGGCGTGACGCTCGAGCAGGCGCTCCAGCAGATCATGTCGGTGAACCAGCTCTGCGTACAAGGTGACGAGCGAGCGGTCGATCCTGGTCTTCCCGGACAACGCGCAGAAGCACGCGCAGTACGACGAGCAGGTGGTGCAGACCTTCTACGTCTCGCACGCCGACGTGACCGAGCTGACGCAGCTTCTCAGCTCGCTCATCCGCCTGCCCAGCATGGCGGTGCAGCCGGCGATCCAGTTCAACAAGACGGCGAACACCATCACCGTGCGCGGCACGACCTCGGTGGTGCAGATCATCGAGAAGGTGATCGCGCAGAACGACAAGGCGCGTGCCGAGATCATGTTCGACGTCGAGATTCTCGAGGTCAACCGCAACAAGGCCAAGCAGTACGGCCTGAACCTGTCGGAGTACGCGCTGGGCGGCGTCCTGTCGCCGGAAGTCCGCGCCGGTCGGCAACGCATCGGTCTCGAGCGGCACGACCACGGGAGGCGCCAACGCGAACTCGACGACGACGGTGACCGGTGGACGCTCGACGCCGCCGTCCGGCGTGCAGTCGCCGCCGCCGTTCAACCTGAACACGATCTCGCGCGGGTTCACGACGTCGGACTTCTACCTCGCCGTCCCGACCGCCATCGTGCGTGCGCTCGAGAGCGACACGCAGACCAAGCTCGTCGCCAAGCCGCAGCTGCGCGGCGCCGAGGGCAACAAGCTCACGCTGAACCTCGGCGAGGAAGTCCCGATCGTCTCGACGAGCTACACACCGATCGCCACCGGCGGCGTCGGGCGTCAATCCGCTGAACTCGTTCCAGCTGAAGCCGGTCGGGATCAACATCGACATCACGCCGGTCCGCGTCACGCTCGACGGCGACATCCTGATCGAGCTCAACCTCGAGAGCAGCTCGCGCCAGGCCGACGTCAACGTCGCCGGCACGAACTACCCGTCGTTCGGCACGCGCAAGGTCGGCACGCGACTGCGCCTGCGCGACGGCGAGTCGAACCTGCTGGCCGGCCTGCTGCGCGAGGACGAGCGCAAGTCGCTGAGCGGTTTCCCCGGGGCGATTCACGTGCCGATTCTCAAGCAGTTGTTCTCGAACAACGAGCAGTCGGTCACCATCGACCGACATCGTCATGCTGCTGACGCCGCACATCCTGCGTGCGCCGGAAATCACGGAGGCGGATCTGCGGCCGATCTACATCGGGTCGCAGGGCAATCTCGGGCTCGAACGGCCCGCCGCCGCTCATTGGCGTCCCGCAGCGGCCAGCCGCTCCGGCAGCACCCGGTGCGGCGACCCCGCCGGCGCGTCGGCACCGCGCTCGCCGGCGACGGCGCCGGCGCCACACCGACCGGGCCAGCCGTCGCCGCCGCCCGGGACCACCCTCGCGCGCGCCCCCGGGATCGACACCCGTACCCGGGACCGTTGTCGTGCCGAACCGCCTGCCGGCACCGGCGCAGCCCGCACCCGCGCCACCGCAGCCCGCGCCGGCGGCTCCGCCTGACCGCGCCGCCAGCCTGCGGCGCGCGGCACACGACCAGCCGCCGCCGCCGGCGGCGACGCCGCAGCCAGGCAATTCGCCTGGGCTCGGCGCGGCGCAGGTGCATCCTGACCCCGCCCGGCACGACGTTCCGAGTCGGCGCAGGCCCGTACACGGTGCCGATCTCGATCACGAACGTGTCGCGGCTGTCGATGGTCACGCTGACGCTGACCTTCGATCCGGCGCTGCTGCGGGTGCGCGCGGTCAACGAAGGCAGCTTCATGCGGTCCGGCGGCGCCAGTGCGTCGTTCACGCAGCAGTCGGCACCGGGACGCGTGGACATCACGATTTCGCGCTCGGCCGATGCGACCGGCGCCACAGGAACGGGTCTGCTCGGCGCGGTGCTGTTCGATGCGATCGGCGCCGGGAAGCGCGACGCTGTCGATCAGCGGCACGGCCACGGCCCAGGCGGGACGCCGATGGGCCTGCAGTTCAGGCCGGTGACCGTCACCGTCCAGCCATGACCGAGCGGCGGCAGCGCGGCTACACGTTCATCGAACTGCTCGTCGTCTCGGCGATCGTCATGCTGCTGGCGTCGGCGGTCATGCCGCTGGCGCGGGTCACCGCGACGCGGCAGCGGGAGGCCGAACTGCGACGCGCGCTGCGCGAGATGCGCACGGCCATCGATCGCTACAAGGACGCCGCCGACGCGCAGCAGATCGCGTCGCTCGAGATCAAGGTCGGCAGCGAAGGATACCCGGCGGATCTGCAGGTGCTGGTCGACGGCGTCGCGGTTCAGAACGACGCGACCGGCCGTAAGCTGAAGTTCCTGCGGCGCATTCCAGTCGATCCGATGACGCATTCCACCGACTGGGGAAAGCGGTCGTACCAGGACGAACGCCGGACGCCATCGCGTGGGGCGGACAGAATGTGTTCGACGTCTACACGACGTTCGAAGGCACCGCACTTGACGGCACGAAGTACCGCGACTGGTAGGTGCAGCGCACCGCCCGCGGCTTCACGATCATCGAGCTGATGGTCGTGATGACGATCATCGTCACGCTCGCGACGATCGCGCATGGTGCAGTACCGGCAGAGCGTGCAGTTCGCCAGGGAGTCGGTGCTCACGCGACGACCTGTTCAAGCTGCGCGACGCGATCGACCAGTACTACGCCGACAAGAATCAGTACCCGCCGACGCTCGACGACCTCGTCACGGCCGGCTACATCCGCGCGCTGCCCAAGGATCCGATCACCAACTCCACGACGTCCTGGCAGGCCGTGCCGGCCGAACCCGATCCGAACAACCCTGCGGTGGCGCCGGGCGTCTACGACGTGAAGAGCGGGTCCGAACTCAGTCGCCATGGACGGCACGCACTACTCGGACTGGTAAGGTCTTCTCGCGTCAGCGAACCATCACCCGAACTCGGATCGCCGCGTGACGTTCGACCGATGTGCTCGCGGCCATCGTGGCCGTATGTGCCACGGACATCCAGGCAGATCGATCCGCCACGTCCAAGACCGAGATGTGCCGCTGCAGCGCTCATGGCCCGATGTGGCCGCGACGTCCTGGCTTATCCGGCCGCGACGTTCAGTCACGCAACGTCCGCCGGGAGCGTTCATCCGCAATGTAGCCGCGGACCTGGTTCGAGGTCGCGCGCTCGACGATCGTCGGCTACGGCGAGTCGCTACGGGATGTTGATCGTGGTGAAGCCCTGCGTCGTGCGGCCGACGCGTGTCGCGCACCGTGACGGCAATCGTCTGCGCGCCCGCGTGGGCCGGGTAGGTAGCGCGTCAGCGTCGCGCTGCCCGTCAGCCCGCCGAGTCCCTGGGTAACGGGCGTCAGTAGCGCGTGGTCCCGAACGTCACGTTGACGCTCGACGATGCCGACGCCGGTCGGTGGCGTGACCTGGAGCAGGAACGTGACCACGCACGCGCTCGCACCTGTGCACGACGCCGGCACCGACGGCGTGATGTTGATCGTCGGCGAAGCAACCGTGATCACGCTCACAGCTGTGGACACGGTTGGAACGTTGCCTGCGGCGTCGGTCAGCGTGCCGGTGATGGTGTAGGAGCCGGTGTCGGCGTAGGTGTGCGAACAGCGGCGTTCCCGCTGACCGCACCGAGGTCCTGCGCTCGTCCCGTCGCCCCAGCTCACCCGCAGGTTTCGGATCGGCACGCCGTTGGTCGCCGGCGACGGTGACCGCGAACGTGAACTGGCCGGAATGCCCAGCGCTCGGCGCCGTGGTCGGCGGCGTGATCACGAGAGTTGGCTGCGGCGTTCACGTCGACGGTGACCGTGCCGGACGCCTGTCCCGACGTTGGAGGTGGTCGGCGTTGTCGGCGTCGTTGTTCCGTTGCCGCTGCCCGTACCCGTGCCCGTGCCCGGTCCGGCGTCGGTGGTCGATCCGCCTGTGCACCGACGCTGGCAGTCACCGTCGCCTGCTGGCTTGTCGTGAACGTGGTCTGCGCGACGCCCGCTCGCGTCGGTGATGACGAGCTGATGACGAGAGCGTTCCGGCCGTGGTCGTGAAGACGACACGGAGCCTGCGGCAGCACATTGCCGTTCACGTCGAGCACGCTCGCGGTGATCGTCGTCGAGCCGCCGAGCGCCGAGACGGACGCCGGGTTCGCGCCGACTCGCACGGCACCGACGGCGGCCGAGCCAACCGAGATTCGGAGCGCGCCCGTTGCGCCCGTGGTCGCCCCGCCCGACGATGCGCGTGATCACAGCGGTGCCGTTGGCGCCGCCGGCTGGAAGCGACGCGACGGCTCGACCGCTCGCGTCCGTCTCCGCAGTCTGCCGGGACGACGCGCCCGAGCGTCGTGGTGAAATGTGACCAGGGTTCCGCTGTGCGGCGGCGTGCCCGACGACTCGAGCACCTGCGCCACGATCTCGACGCTGTCGTTCGCCGACAGCGACGTTCGTCGGCGCCGTGAGCGTGATGGTCGAGCCGGTCGGTGCGATCAGCGGCGACCCGTTCACAGGCCGCGACGGCGAGCATCAGCAGCGCCAGCCGGCCACGATGGCGAGATGTCGGCAGCGTGTTACCATGAAACCGCAATCAGTTTATTGCCATGAGGTTACCGAGTCAACAGGGGTACGCGATGGCGGTTCTGCTCGTCGGCATGAGCGTGGCCGCCGTGCTGATGACGGCGGCGATGCCCGCCTGGAAGCAGATGACCCGCCGCGAGAAGGAGGCGGAGCTCATCTTCCGCGGACAGCAGTACGTCCGCGCGATCGGCCTGTTCCAGAAGCGGTCCGGCCCAGGTGTGCTGCCGCCCAACGTGGACGTGCTGGTCACCGGCCGCTTTCTCCGCAAGAAGTTCAAGGACCCGATCACCAACCAGGACTTCGACCTGCTCTCGCCAGCGCAGCGCAGCGGGGCAGGCTCCGGCGAGTCCCCGGCCAGGCTCCGGGCGTCGCCGGCCAGGCCGCGCGAGGACGGGGCGGCGCTGGACAGCAGGGCCGAGGCGCGTGCACCGCCGGCGACCGGCAGGGTGTTCGGCGCCCAGCCCGGAGGCCGTGGCGCGGTCGGCGGCATCATCGGCGTGGCGAGCAAGAGCAAGGAGACCTCGATCCGGATTTTCAACGGCCGCACTCATTACAACGAGTGGCAGTTCGTCTTCGTGCAGCAGGTGCAGGCGCCTGCCGGCGCAGGCGGTCGGTGGCCGCGCGGGAACCGCGCGCGGCAACCAGGCGGGCAGGCAGGGTGGCGCCTGGCCGGCAGGCCGGCAAGGTCCGGGCCGGGGATTCGGGCCTGCCGGGCCGGGTCGCGGAGGCCGGGGGATCCAGCCGACGCCGCCTGCCGTCAGCACCGTCGTCCCCAGTTTCAGCCGCGGCGCCGCCGGGCTAGCCCAGCGCAGGCCTGGCTCGGAGCCAGCCACATCGGCACCGATTTGCCCGTCACGATCGACGACACGATGTCGTGAAATGCGCGCCTGACCTCCTGCATGTCGCTCCGATGGTTCCGCCGTCGCACACGCGATTGGTCAGCAGCACGAAGTAGCGATCCAGTTGCGGATCGATCCACAGCGACGTGCCGGTGAACCCGACGTGGCCGAACGCGACGCGGACAGTCGGGTTCCGCACGACGAGGTCGGCAGCATCGTGTCCCACCCGAGTGCGCGTGAACTTCCAGGCACCGACGCTCTTCGTGGTCGCGCGCTGCACGCGGCCGGCGTGAAGGGCAGCCAGCAGCCTGTCAGGTCGCTCCGCGCCGCGCGCAGTAGCCGTCCGCGCGAAGCGCGCCGACTCCCGGCGCCGTGCCGAAGAGGCCGGCATGCCCGGCGAACCCGCCGAGCGCCGCCGCGTAGTTGTCGTGCACCTCGCCAACCAGCGTCGTCCGCGCCGCTCGTCTTCGGGGAGCGGCGTGGTCGGCGCCGTGTCGCGCACGGCCTCCGCAGGGATCGTCGCGAGCAGACGCGACTCGGGCGGCGCATCCGCCTGCGTCGAGCATCGCCGACAGGAGCTCCTGCACCTGATGCGGCGAGGCGGGCCATCGCCCCGCTCGCTCGCAGGCAGAATCCGAGCAGGATGAATCCGAGATCGCTAGTAGATCGATCGGCTGACCCGGCGCGTACTCCAGCGGCATCGTGCAGATCTCGTGCTCGAACGCACGGCGATCCTGCGGCGGGCGATCGAGCAGCCGCGCGCTCAACCCGGCGGCGTGTTCGAGCAGGTGTCGCACGGTCAGCGTTCTCCCGATCCGCGCCGGCCCACTCCGGGCAGATCGTCGAAACGCGGTCGTCGAGCTGCAGCGCGCCCTGCTCGGCGAGTCTCAGCGCCACGCTGGTGGTGGCCATCGGCTTGGTGAGCGAGGCGAGATCGAAGATGGTGTCGATCTCGGTTGCGGAGGCGTCGACGTCGAAGGTCAGTGCGCCGAACGGCTGCCGCCACAGGACACCGCCGCTCGAGCCCACTTCGGCGACCGCAGCGGGGAAGACCCGGCGCGCTCGCGCGGTCTCGCAGCAGGTGTGCGGCGGTGGCAGCGCCGTCTCGGTCATGCGGCAACTAGTACCATAGGCGTTGCTGCCTATGCACGTGAATGGACTGACGATCCGCAGGTTCGCGTCGCCGACCGGCGCCGCACGTGCGCTCGCGCGCCACGTCGCCCGGTGCCTGGCGACCAATCCGCGGCTGGTCCTCGGGCTGCCCACCGGCCGCACGCCCATTCGCTCTACGCGGAACTCGTTGCGCTGTTCGACGCCGGAGCCGTGGACTTCAGCCGCGCCTCGACCTTCAACCTCGACGAATTCGTCGGGCTCGCTCGCGACCGATCCGCGCAGCTATCGCGCCTTCATGCAGCGGCACCTGTTCGATCGCATCAACCTGCCGCCGCGCCAGATCCACTTTCTGAACGGACGCCACCGCCGACCCGCCGGCCGAATGCCTCCGGTACGAGCGGCAAATCGCTCGCGCTGGCGGACTCGATCTGCTGCTGCTCGGACTTGGCGCCAACGGTCACATCGGCTTCAACGAGCCGGGCACGTCGCTGGTCGCCTCCACGCACAGACGCGGCTCACTGCCGCGACGCGTCGCGCCAACGCCGCGCTGTTCGATCACCGCGCCGCAGGACGTGCCGCGCCACGCGCTGTCGATGGGGATGGCGACGATTCTTCACGCGCGAGCGCATCGTGCTGCTCGCGACCGGCTCGACGAAGGCGGGCACGGTGCAGGCGGTTGGTCCGTGGACCGATCACGCCCGCGCTGCCTGCATCGTTCCTGCAGCTGCACCGGGCGGTCGAGGTGTGGGTGGACGAAGCGGCGGGCGCGCGACTCAGCGCAGTTCGCGGCGTAGCCGCCTTCTCGGCGCGCGCGCTCGACCGGCGCAGCGCGGTGCGCTCGTGGCCGTCGAGCAGTTCGCGCAGGCGCGGTTCGACGTCTTCGCCGATGGCATCGCGCACGAAGTCGTGCGCGCGGCGCAGCCGGGAAACGGCTCGCGGATACGGCAGGCCGCTCTTCTGCATCACGATCGCCGCCTTCACGTTCCAGTGCGCGCGGCGCAGCAGCCTGTCGACCTGCTCGTACTCGAGGCCCGGTCACGATGGCGATGATGCGGCGGGCGCGGTCGCTGCAGTTTCTCGGATCCCATCTGCACGTCGACCATCAGGTTGCCGTAGGTCTTGCCGATGCGGATCATCGACGCCGTGGTCAGCATGTTGAGGACGATCTTCGTGGCGGTGCCGGCCTTGAGCCGCGTCGAACCGGCGATCACCTCGGGACCGACGGCTGGGGCGATCGTCAGGTCGACGAACGTCTGCAGTTCGGTGCGCGGGTCGCAGGTGACGAAGATGATCTTCGAGCCGACCCGGCGCGCGCGGGTCAGGGCGCCGCGCACGAACTGCGTCATGCCGCTCGCCGACACGCCGATGACGACGTCCTTCTTGGTCGGCTTCAGGCGCATCATCGAGCGGGCGCCCTCTTCGTAGTTGTCTTCGACGCCTTCCTTGGTCTTGAGGATGGCGTTCTTCCCGCCGGCCATGATGGCGAGCACGAGGTCGGCATGGTGCCGAAGGTGGGCGGCATCTCCGCCGATTCGAGGATGCCGAGGCGGCCGCTGGTGCCCGCGCCGACGAAGATGATGCGGCCGTTCTTGCGCAGCGCCTGCGTGATGATGTCGACGCCGACCGCGATGCGTTCCTTCTCGCGGTGCACCGCCGCGAGCATCTTGCGATCCTCGTTCAGCATGCCCTCGACGATGTCGGCCGACGAAAGCTTGTCGATGGCAAGCGTCGCGGGGTTGATCGCCTCGGTGGGAAGCGATTGCCACTTCGAACGGACAGACATGCTCAGGCGCCCTCGAAACCGCGGATGTTAGCATAGCCGGGCCGATGATCGACGCGTACCTGGATCACCTGCGGGTCGAACGGCGCCTCGCGGAGCACACGCTCGAGAGCTACGCGCGCGACCTGCGCGGGCTGGCCGAGTTCGCCGCCGGCGAGGGCACTGAAGTCGTGGCGCTGGATCGGCAGGCGCTCGAAGCGTTCGTTCGACAGCAGATGGCGTCGGGCCTCTCGCCGCGGTCAGTGGCTCGCGGTGTCGCGGCGATTCGCGGCTTCTACCGTTTTCTCGTCCTCGATCGCCGGCTCGAGCAGAGCCCGGCCGACGATCTGCTGCCGCCGCGCGCGTGGCCGGCGCTGCCCAAACACCTGTCGATCGACGAGGTCGATCTGCTGATCGCGCAACCCGATGTCACCACGCCCGTTCGGCCTTCGCGACCGGGCGATGATCGAACTGCTGTACGCGACCGGCATGCGCGTCTCTGAACTGATTAACGTGCGCGCCGCCGATCTGCACCTCGACGAGGAGTACCTGACCTGCATCGGCAAGGGCAACAAGGAACGGCTGATTCCGATTGGCGGCGCAGGCAGCCGAGTGGATGCGTCAGTATCAGCGCAGCGCGCAGGCAGGTGCTCGCCGCACGGGCGCGGACGACGCGGCGCAGCGACCCGCGCCTGTTCCTGAACGCGCGCGGCGGCCCAATCAGTCGCGTCGGGTTCTGGAAGGTGATCTCCGGCATACGGCCGCCGGGCCGGCATCCGCGCCGCGATCAGCCCGCACGTGCTGCGCCACTCGTTCGCGACGCACCTGCTCGAACGCGGAGCCGACCTGCGTGCCATCCAGATGATGCTTGGCCATGCCGACCTGTCGACCACGCAGATCTACACGCACGTGCTCGAGGCGCGGCTGCGGGCCGTGTACGAACGATTCCACCCACGTGCATGAATCTGCTAAACTTAACTGTTTGTCATACACATTATCGATGCTATACGCCGCGTCCAGTTCGCTGGCGCGCAGAAGGAGAGTCGCGGCATGAGCCGTAACGGACGGCACCTCTTTACCTCGGAGTCGGTGACCGAAGGACATCCCGACAAGATCGCCGACCAGATTTCGGATGCGATTCTGGACGCCATCCTCACCCAGGACCCGACCGCTCGCGTCGCCTGCGAGACGCTGGTGACGACCGGGCTCGCGGTCGTCGCCGGCGAAATCACCACCACGGCGGTGATCGAATACCAGGATGTGGTTCGGGCCGCGATCGCTGACGTCGGGTACACGCGCGCCAAGTTCGGATTCGATGCCGAAACGTGCGGCGTCCTGTCCACGATTCACAAGCAGTCCGGCGACATCGCGCAGGGCGTGGACACGGGCGGCGCCGGCGACCAGGGTCTCATGTTCGGGTTCGCCTGCACGGAGACCGACGAACTGATGCCGCTGCCGATCATGCTCGCGCACAAGCTGACGCGCGGGCTGTCCGACGCGCGGCGCACGGGCGGACTCGATTATCTTCGTCCCGACGGCAAGTCACAGGTGACTGTCGAATACGACGGCGACAAGCCGCTGCGCATCGACGCGATCGTCGTCTCGAGCCAGCACAGCCCCGACGTCTCCAACGAGACGATGCACGCCGACATCACGTCGAAGATCATCAAGCGCGCTCATCCCGGGAAACCTGATGGACGCGAACACGAAGATCTTCATCAACCCCACAGGCAAGTTCGTCATCGGCGGCCCGCACGGCGACGCGGGCGTCACCGGCCGCAAGATCATCGTCGACACCTACGGCGGCGCAGCTCCGCACGGCGGCGGCGCGTTCTCCGGCAAGGATCCGACGAAGGTGGACCGGTCGGCCTGCTACATGGCCCGCTACATCGCCAAGAACGTCGTCGCGGCCGGCATTGCCGAGCGCGCGCTCGTGCAGCTCGCCTACGCGATCGGCGTCGCCGATCCGGTCTCGGTGATGGTGCACACCGAAGGCACCGGCCGGATTCCGGAAGAGCTGATCACCGAGCTGGTGCGCGCGCACTTCAAGCTCACGCCGCGCGGCATCATGGAAGAACTCGAACCTGCGCCGGCCGATCTACAAGAAGACGGCAGCGTTCGGTCACTTCGGCCGCACCGAGCCGGAGTTCACGTGGGAGCGGACCGACAAGGCGGCCGCGCTGAAGTCGGCGGCCAAGCTGTAGGACGCGCGTGAAGCGTGTCGCACTGGTGACGGCGGCCCTCGTGGCCGCCGTTGCTGTTTGGGGCGCGTCCCTCCCGCCTCGGCGCATGTCGCTGCCCATCGTCCTGGAGGGACGGAACGGTCCGCGGGGTGCTGCACGTGCACAGCCGGACGTCGGACGGGCGCGGCACCCTCGACGACATCGCGGCGGCCGCCGCACGCGCAGGGCTCCAGTTCGTCGTCGTCACCGACCATGGCGACGGCACGCGCACGCCCGAGCCGCCGCAGCTACCGATCCGGCGTGCTGGTTCTCGACGCCGTGGAAATCAGCACGCGCAGCGGCCACTACGTGGCGCTCGGACTTCCGCAGTCGCCATACGCGCTCGGCGGCGAGGCTGCGGACGTCGTCGAGGACGTCCGACGGCTGGGTGGCTTCGGCATCGCCGCGCATCCTGATTCGCCCAAGGACGACCTGCGCTGGTCTGACTGGTCAGCGCCCGATCGACGCACTTCGAGCTCATCAACCCCGACACGAGCTGGCGTGTGCATGCATCCATGGGAGGTGTCGCGCTCGCAGCTGGCTGCTGCTGCGCGTCGCTGCTCGCCTATCCGGTGCGGCCCGCGGAGTCGATCGCGCAGCTGCTCACGGACCGGTCGCGCGCTCGCGCGAGCAGTGGATGACCCTGGCGGCACAACGGCCGATCGTTGCCCTGGCCGGCGCTGACGCGCACGCGAAGCTGGCGTTCCGCGACACGGAACCCGGCGACAACCGCTACTCGATTCCCATTCCGAGCTACGAATCGTCATTCGAGTCCCTGTCGGTGCACGTCAGGACCGAACGCCCGTTCTCCGGCGATGCTGCGGCCGACGCGGAAGCGCTGCTGCGTGGTATCCGCGGTGGCGCTGTCTACGTCGCGGTCGACGGGTGGGCGACTCCGGCCGCGTTCGAGTTCACCGCAACCAGCGGCGCGACCACGCGTGTCGGAGGGCAACACCCTCGGATCCGGTTCGCCCGTCACGCTTCACGTTCGCAGCAACGCCCCGGCCGGCTATCAGACGACGGTCTGGAACGGGAGCGAGCGGCTGTGCGCAGCGGACTGAGCCCGAGTTCGACCTGCCGGTCGGGGTCGAGCCCGGGCGTCTATCGCGTGGAGAGTGGAGCGCGCCTCCGCGCAGGCGTGCCGCCTGGATCACGAGCAACCCCATCTACGTTCGCGACGCCGGTGCCGGACAGACGCGAGGTGCCGGCGCCCGTTGCCCGCATCGCTCGCGGGGGAGTCGCTCTTCGACGGGCGCACCACCTCCGGCTGGTCCTACGAAAGCGATCGCACGTCGTTGTCAGTGGTGGACGTCGCCGAACCTGGTCGATGGTGCCCGGGTGCGCTTCCGCTACGGGCTGTCAGGCGGTTCGCCGGTCGGGCAGTATGCCGCCGCTGCGGTGCGAGTACCGTCACGGCGTCGACGGCGGCGGACGCGGTCGGCCTTCACGGTTCGCGCCGAAGCGCCCGATGCGGATTTCCGTGCAGGTGCGCGCTGAAGTCGCCGGCGCGCCGCCGGAGCGATGGGAGCGGTCGGTGTACGTGAACGTGCAGGAGCAGGACAGGACGGTGCGATTCGCCGACATGATCCCGGTCGGCCATCACGCACGCAGGACCGGCCACCGAAGGCCGACGTTCGCACCATCATGTTCGTCGTCGACACCACGAACACCAAACCGGGCGCGACTGGCCGCTTGTGGCTCGGGAACGTGCGGCTCGTGTCCGTCGCCTCGCCATGAGGCGCTGATCCGACATCCTGCAGACGGCTCTAGGTGCGGACGGTGAGCACCAGATAGGCCGCGACCGAGCCGAACATGATGTTCGGCGCCCAGGCGGCGAGAACCGGCGACATCACACCGCCTGCGCCGAGCGCTCCGGAGACACTCATCGCAATCCAGTAGGTGATGGCCAGCACGATCCCGATGCCGACGCCGTACATCGCGCCGCGGCGGCCCGTGCGTGACGGCGAAGGGCACGGCAAGCACCGTCATCACGATCGTGACGAACGGAAAGGCGATCTTGCGCTGCAGCGCCACCATCTGCGGGACCACGTTCGCGCCGCTCGCCTGCAACCTGGCGATGTACTCGCGAAGCTGCGCGAAAGGTCATCAGCTCGGCGATCGGCTCGTCGGTCTTGAAGTAGCCGGGTGGCTCGATCGCGAGGGGCTGCTCTTCGAACGCGGCGTACTTCACGGCGGGCCGATGTGCACCGGGTTTGCCCGTAAGCGAGATGTCGCGGGTCCAGCCACGCCTGCGCGACCCAGGAGCCCTCAGTCGCCGCGGTCGTACGGACCGCCGCGGTCGCCTCTGCTGCGTGCGTGACGGCCGCGCAAGCCGCCAGGTGCTGTCATCGAGTCGGTAGACCCAGAGGTTGGAGAACCGGTTCGCATCCGGATCGAACAGGTCGTAGTGGTAGATCTCGCCCTGGCCTCCGATGCACCCAGCGACGGTTCAAGCGCACTGGTCGCAGGCGGCCAGTGGCGGATGATCCGCTCGAGCCGATCGGCCTCACGATTGGCCGTCGCCAGGACCTGCTCCTGCATCGTGAACAACGCACGCTGGCCAGCACCGCGAACAACAGGAGCGGCGCCGCCGTCCGGTACAGGCTGATGCCACAGGCGCGCATCACGAGCAGTTCGCTGTTCTTCGTCATCACGCCGATGGTGACCAGCGTGGAGACCAGCACGCCCATCGGGATGACGTAATAGACAAACTGCGGCGTCCGGAAATAGAAATAGCGAAGCAGCATCGCCGACGTCGCTTCCCCGCGAAACAGCTTGTCCACCAGGTCGATGAACGTCGAGATGTAGAAGATGCCGAGCAGCCCGACGATCCCGAGCAGGAAAACGCGCAGATACTCGCGCGAGACGTAGAGGTCGAGCAGCCGCGGCCCCGGGATCGCTGATGTGCGGAACGCGCATGACGACCATCACGCGGTTGTTGGCGGTCGAGCCTGCGGCAGTCGCCGGTGTGGCGACTCCGGGGAGCGTCGCGGCTGTCCCGGCGCCAGAACGCCGGCACGCTGAATCGGATTGGCTGATCGGCCGAACGCGCGCGCCACGCGAACATCACCAGCGCCAGCGTGCCCATCACGATATTCGGGCAGCCACGGCGCAAGTTCGGGACTGAACCGGCCGCCCATCGCCGCTGCCCGGGCGCCCCACAGCAGGACGTAGTACACGAAGATCACGCCCATGCCGACCGCGAAGCTGGCGAGCTTGCCGTCCTTCCGATTGCTGGCACCAAGGGCGAGGGCAATGAGCGCCAGAATCGGGCACGTCATCGGCAGCGAGAACTTCTGCTGCAGCATGAACCGGGCGCCATACGCCGAATCGTTGCGGGTGGCCGCGGTGGCGATCTCCGACCGGAGTTCCGCGATCGTCATCTCGGGCGCGCCCTTTCGAGGGCGGTCGCTTGAACACGGTCTCCGGGTCGAGCGAGATCAACAGACTGCCGATCGCATCGGTCTGGTAGTTGTCGGGCTCGTTCACGTGGGTCGTGTGACGACGTGACCTCTCGCAGTTCGAGCTGAACGATGCGGTTCTTCGGGTCCAGCCGGATCTGCCCCTCGCGCGCAAAGTAGACGGTCGTCTCGCCCGGGCGGCTCGTATCGGCCAGGAACACCTCGCGCCACCCGCCGGTCTGCGCGATGTCGCGGACGTAGATGATCTTGTTGGGGAAGTCCTCGTAGAAGACCCTCGGCTTGACGTTGTTCTCGACGCGGGAGGCGAGCAGCACGAAGACGATTTCGCGGTACGCCTGGTTGGCGTTCGGCAGCGCGACGATGATCTCGTACGCGGTCGCCGCGGTGCCGAGCGCCGCAATGAGCAGCACCGGGCGGAGCAGGCGCATCAGGCTGACGCCGCACGCCTGCATCGCGACGAACTCGCGATCGGCCGACAGCCGTCCGAACCCGACGAGGATTCCCAGCAGCACCGCCATCGGGATCGTCAGGCTGAGCGCCTGCGGCAGCAGCGTCGCCATCGCGCGGGCGACGATCGACCACTCGACCCCTTGGAGATGAACTGCTCGCCTGCCACCAGGATGGGCGGCAGGACGAGGATGAACGTGAGGACCGTGAGCCCGAGCGCGAGCGGGCAGCGGCGATCTCGCGCACCAGGTACCGGTCCAGAATCCGCAACATGAGGCCGAGATTAGACTAACACCATGACTCGAGTGGCGATCCTCTGGCACATGCACCAGCCGTTCTACGAAGACCTTGTGACGCGCGAGCACATCCTGCCGTGGGTGCGCCTGCATGCGCTGAAGGACTACTGGGGCATGGTGGCGCATGCTCGAGGAGTTCCCCGACGTGCGGGTCACCTTCAACCTCGTGCCGTCGCTGCTCGTTCAGCTCGAGGCCTTCGCCGCTGACACGGCGCACGATCGCTACCTCGATCTCGGATTGAAGCCGGCCCAGGCGCTGATGCCGGAGGACGTGCGGTTCATCCTGCGGAACTTCTTCCACGCGCAGCGGCAGCGGATGATCGACGTCTATCCGCGCTATGCCGAACTGCTCGCGCTGCGCGGGTGGGGCACGAGCGACTCGGAAATCGAGGCCGCGTCGCGGCGCTTCGGCATCGACGATCTGCGCGATCTGCAGGTCTGGCAGAAGCTCGCCTGGATCGACCCGTCCTACCACGAGCGCGATCGCGCGGGTGCAGGCGCTGGTCGAGGAAGGGCTGGCACTTCTCCGAGGACGACAAACAGGACTTGCGCGCCATCGAGCTCGAACTGCTGAATGCGGTCATCCCCGCCTACCGGCGTGGCGTCGAGGCGGGGCGCATCGAGGTGTCGACCTCGCCGTTCTATCACCCGATTCTCCCGCTGCTGTGCGATACCGACATCTACAAGCGGACGCATCCGCTGGCGCGGTCGCCCCGCCAGCGGTTCATGCGGCCCGACGACGCGCTGGCGCAGCTCGAGCAGGCGGCGGTGTATCACGAGCGGCTGTTCGGGCGCCGCCCGTCCGGGGTGTGGCCGTCAGAGGGCTCGGTGTCGGACGCGATGGTGCCGCTGGTCGCGCAGGCGGGCTTCACGTGGATGGCCACCGACGAAATGATCCTGGCGAACACGCTGGGCATGTCCTTCGGACGTGACGGCCGAGGACTGGTCGATCAGGCCGACCGGCTGTATCGGCCGTACCGTCGTGGCCGCCGGCGGCGCGGAGGTGGCGTGCGGGTTCCGGGACCATGCGCTGTCGGACCTGATCGGGTTCGTCTACGCCGGCTGGTCGCGCCGACTGCCGCGGCCGAGGATTTCGTCGGCGCGCCTCGTCGACGCCGGGCGCCAGGCGACCGCGCGGGACGGCGGGGAAGAGCCGACCATCTTCGTGATTCTGGACGGCGAGAACGCCTGGGAGCACTTCGAAGGCGGTGGCCGGCCGTTTCTCCGCGCGCTGTATCGGCGACTCAGCCGACATCCGGAACTGCGCACGGTCACGATGGCTGAGGCCTGCGCCGCGCCCCGCGAGCGCCTGCAGGGCATCTTTCCCGGGTCGTGGATCGACGCGAACTTCTACATCTGGATCGGACATGCAGACGACCAGCGGGCCTGGAGCCAGGTCGCCGATGCTCGACAGGCCCTCGACGAAGCCAGCGACGGACCTGGATGCCGAGGACGCTGGCGCGCGCCCGTCAGGAGATGTTCATCGCCGAAGGCAGCGACTGGTGCTGGTGGTACGGCGACGACCACTCGTCCGAACACGACGTCGAGTTCGACGAGCTCTTCCGGCGTCACCTCCGGAACGTGTATCGCCTGCTCGGCCGGCCCATTCCCGGACGAGCTGTTCATCAGCAACATCAGCACCGGCGCGACGCCGACTGCACATCACGGCGCCGACGCGCACTGATTTCGCCCCGTCCTGGACGGTGAGGACTCGAGCTACTTCGAGTGGCTGTGTGCCGGAGCGCTGGACGTCCGAGCGGTCGCCGGGGCGATGCACCAGGTGGAGCGGCAGGCCGTGGTCATCGCAGGTACGCTTCGGCTTCAGACGGGTCGCGCTGTTCCTGCGGATCGACGGCGCACGCGACCGGCGGCAGACCTGCTGGCCGAAGGCTGGTCGGTGGTTGTGAACTTTCTACGCCCGAGCGGGCTGCGCGTCGCCGTCTCGCGATCGCCGGAGGGAGAGGTTCGGCGCGCTCCTGTCGCGACGAGACGGCGCGACCTGGCAACGAGTGACGGATCGGCATGCCAGCCCGAGGCGGCCGCCGGAGCCATCCTCGAATGCCGGATCCCGCTGGCCTCGCTTGGGACCGAGCGCCTCGACGAGTTGTCGTTCTTCGTCACGTCAACGATGCGAACCAGAACGAGATCGAACGGCACCCAGCCGGGCGACCGATCGAACTGTCGGTTCCGGACGAGCGGTTCGAGGCGCGTCAATTGGAGCGCCTGACGGGCCGGCGTAGGGTCGACAGACCGGCGCGGATTCCGGCTATTTGCGCGGTAGCGCGACTCAGGCAGCCCGATAGGGCATTCGCCAGCGAAACGCATCCACAGACTGTGCACAGGCCAAAGTTCTGAGCCAAATACATAAGGTCCGATAATGTATGTTATGTTAACTAATAAGTCTGAGTGGACGCACTAGGCGACCACCTACGACTCTCCTGCCTTGAGTTTCCCTCGGACTGCCCTGCACGCGAACCGCTCCAGAATCATTGCTCGACACATGATGCGTCCGCAGCATTCGGTCGTCCTGTGGGTTGCTGGTCATCGACCTTCTGCGCATTGAGATCTCCGCCGCAGTTCCAGGTCCAAAGGTGCCGCGATGTGCGCCGGCGTCTGGTCTTCGTTTGCACTTCAGTGCGCGAAATTGGGTGTGAGAGCGTCGAAGCTGACCTGTCCGAATCTGTGCGGTCGTGGCGTCTGGTCTACAAGGGTCGGTCTGGCTGCTTGCGAACGGAGCATCAGTCGCTGGTTGACAGGCCGCGTCGGTGACTATGCGCCTATTGAGGGGCTCGCAGACCGGCGATGGCCAGTTGCCTGGTGGTCTGACGCGCCGCACGCCTTGCGACGTGCGGTGTAACGGCGTATCCGATGTGCAGCTCCGTCGGTCTCGGAGCACGGTGATGACCTGGCGCCGAGCCCCGTGCCGTCCACGGCTATTCGGCGTTCTCGAAGCTCCTGGATGATGGCCTCGAGCGCGCTGATGATCTCGTCCTTCTGGACCTTGGACTTCGGGAAACTCAGCTTCAGGTTGAACAGCTTGGTCGGCGGTCGATACGCAAAGGTGAAGTTCTTCGGACGGCCGGCTTTGGGCTTGGCGGTCGCCTGCGCGCACTTCCTGGCGCGTCGCGCCGCCGCCGCTGGCAATCTTTTCGACCAGCGCGGTCATTTTCTCTGGTGTGTCTTGCCTAACTACCTGTAAAAGCAACGACTTACTGGAAATGTCGGCCAGCCGACAGAGGTTTCGAACCTCTTCCGGCATATTGAGCCAGCGCCAGCGACTCGGTGATCGAGGTTCGCGACTTGCCCAGCCGCCGCGCCAGGTCCTCGTGGGTGTAGCCGCAGCGATCCGCGAGCCCGTGCAGCGCCTCGGCCTCTTCGAAGGGCGTCAGGTCCTTGCGCTGAAGGTTCTCGATCAGCGCGAGCTCGATGACCTCGGTGTCATCCACGTCGCGGATGATGACCGGCAGTTCGCGAAGGCCGGCCTGGACCGATGCCTGGTAACGCCGCTCCCCGGCGACGATCTGAAAACGCTCGCCGCGCTGGCGCACGATGATCGGCTCGATGATCCCCTTCTCGGCAATCGAGGCGATCAGTTCGGCGAGGTCGCCCATCACCTGCCGCGGCTGGTTCGGGTTGGGATCGATCTGGTCGATCGGAATCATGCGTCCGACTGGAGTGCCAGCCGATGCCGCGAGCGCCTCGACGTAGTGTTCGTCGTGACGCATCGCAATCGAGACCGGTAAGCCTCGTCTAGACACGATCGATGACCTCCTCACAGAAACGGTAGTACTCGGACGCGCCGGTCGAATCTGGCGCGAACGTGAAAATGGATTCCTTGTAGGCGGGGCTCTCTTCGAGCCGGACGCTCTTGGTGATCACGGTGTTGAACACCTTGCCGCCGAAGACCTTCTGGATCTGCGCCTGGATGTCGCGCGCCAGCGCTGTGCGCTTGTCGTGCATGGTGATCACGCACGCCGAGAAGCTTGAGCGCCGGGTTCGGCCGCTGCCGGACCTTCTCGATCGTTTCGAGCAGATCGTCCGTGCCCTCGAGCGCGAAGTACGACGACTGAATCGGAATCAGCAGATGCGTGGCCGCGACGAGCGCGTTGACCGTCAGCAGGCCAAGCGTCGGCGGGCAGTCGATGACGACGTTCGGGAACTCGGCGAGCAGCGGCTCGAGCTTGTCCTTCAGGCGGAAGTGCGCGTCCATCTCGCCGACCAGCTTCGCTTCCAGCTTGGCCAGCGCGATCCGCGAGGGCGCGATGACCAGGTTCTCGAGCGGCGACTGGATGATGACTTCCTGCAGCGCGACGCTCGGTTCGGCGATGGCGTCGTAGACACTCCGCGCAACCAGCGACATGTCCAGGAACGACATGGTGCTGTTGGCCTGCGGGTCGAGGTCGATGAGCAGCGTGCGCTTGCCACGCAGGGCGAGCGCCGCGGCCAGATTGATGGCGGTGGTGGTCTTGCCGACACCGCCCTTCTGATTGGCTATGGCGACGATCACGGGGTGCTGAATTCTATGTCGGATGTCACGCAGGTTACATCTTGTATTTCCCGAGGTCGTCCGGATCGAGGCTTTCCAGCCACTTGTGCAGCCGGTCGGCGTCCGGTTTCTCGGGCGTGAAGTCGACCGTCTTGGCGTGTCGATCACCGCTTCCTCGACGAAGATCGGCGCGCGGGTGCGCAGCGCCAGCGCGATCGCGTCGCTCGGCCTCGCGTCCATGGCCATCGTCTCGCCGTTGCGCGTCAGGTAGATCAGCGCGTAGAACGTGTTGTCCTGCAGGTCGCAAACGACGATGCGTTCGACCGTCGCCTTGAGATCCTGAGATGACATTGCGCAGCAGGTCGTGCGTCATCGGTCTGCGGCGTCGTGACGTTCTCGATCTGCAGCGCGATCGCGTTCGCTTCGAAGATGCCGACCCAGATCGGCAGGACGCGCTGACCCTCCTGGTCGCGCAGAATGACGATCGGCGTGTTCGTGATGGGATCGACCATCAATCCCTTGATGGTCATTTCGATCTGCATGTGGTTCAGTGCCTGTGCTCTGCAAGGTAGGCCGGCGTGCTCGGGTGTCAAGCTCACCTGTCCCCAGACGCTGTGCGGACCCGCCCGCTCGATGCGCACGGGCACCGTGCGCCCGATCCATCGCCGGTGGTCCGGGCAGGTTGACGACCGTGTTTTGAGACGTGCGCCCGGAGAGTTCGGTCTCACGCTTGCGGCTCGCGGCGTCGATCAGGACGTCCACGCGTTGTCCCGACCAGCGCCGTGTGCAGTTCCAGTCTGGATGGACCGCTGCAGCGCCTGGAGCTCGCACGATGCGGCGCGTCTTTTCCTCCTCCGGCACATCGTCGGCCATGCGCTTGTCGGCGAGCGTGTTCGGCCGCGGCGAGTACTTGAACGAGAACATGCTGTTGAAGCGCGCGCTCGCGCGTGAGCGACAGCGTGTCTTCGAAGTCGGCGTCGGTCTCGCCCGGGAAAGCCCACGATCATGTCCGTCGACAGCGCCACGTCGGGAAGCACGTCGCGGATGCGTCGTCGACGAGTTCGAGGTAGCTCTCGCGCGTGTAGCGTCGTCGCATCGCCTGGAGCACGCGCGTCGAGCCGGATTGCACCGGCAGGTGCAGGTGACGGCAGATCTTTGGCAGCCGCTGCATCGCTTCGAGGAAACGCGCGGAAAAGTGCCGCGGATGCGGACTGGCGAACCGGATGCGGTCGATGCCCTCAATGGCGTGAATCGCCTCGACGAGCGCCGTGAAGTCGCACGCCGGATCGTCGGGCGCCGCGTAGTGGTTGACGATCTGGCCCAGGAGCTGAACTTCGCGGCGGCCGCTGCGCGGCGGCTTCGCGCACTTCCGCGAGGATGTCGGCCTTCGGCCGCATCCGCTCGTTGCCGCGCGTGTACGGCACGACGCAGAAGCTGCAGAACTCGTTGCAGCCCTCGATGATCGTGACGTACGCCTTGACCGGATCTGCGCGGCGGGTGACGCCAAGCGGGAACGTGACATCCTCGAAGGGATCGAGGTCGATGACCGGCCGCCGCGTCGCCTGCGGCCCGCTCGACGAGCATCGGCAGGCGCCGGATCGCCTGGGTGCCGACGATGACGTCCGCCACGCCAGGTGAGCGCTTGAGCAGCGACTCCCCTTCCTGCTGCGCCACGCAGCCGGCGACGGCGACGATCGGGTTGTGTCCCTGTTCCTGCGCCAGCACGCGCAGTTCGCCGAGCCGCGTATAGAGCTTGTCCTCGGCGTGCTCGCGCACGCTGCAGGTGTTGATGACGACGACGTCGGCGTCGGCGGCATCGTCGGTGGGTTCGTAGCCGGCCTGTTCCAGGAGTCCTGCCATGCGCTCGGAGTCGTGCACGTTCATCTGGCAGCCGTAGGTTTCGATCAGGTACTTGCGTGGCATGGTGTGTTCAGGCTTCCGGCCTTCGGGCGCGTTGCGGCTTCTCTGCGGGTTTCGCTTTCGCCTCCGGCGGACTTTCGCTTTCGCCTTTTGCGTTCGTTTCGCCTTTCGCCTTCGCGGCGCAGACTGGCGAAGTCTGCCGTTCGCTGAGCATTTCCGTGCGCTGAGGCCCGCAGTTGCGGCGTGACGGTCGCTCCGCCCAGCATCCGGCTCAGTTCGTCGACCCGGCCAGCCGCGTCGAGCCGGCGAACGCGTCGTCGACGGTTCGCCCCTGCTCCACCTGCTTCTCGATCAGGAAGTGCGTGTCCGCGTAGGCGGCGATCTGCGGCAGGTGGGTGATGCACAGCACCTGGAACGCGGAGCCCGAGCGTCCGCAGCCTGGCGCCGACGACGTCCGCGACCCGCCCGCCGATGCCGGCGTCGACCTCGTCGAAGATCAGCCCGGGCGCGGCGGCGCTCGGCAGGCGCTCTGCGGCGTCGCTGAAGCCAAATCGCCGTGGTGGCCGTCAGCGTCTTCGAGCGCGAGCATCACGCGCGACAGCTCGCCACCCGACACGATGCGCGCGAGCGGTCGCAGCTCTTCGCCGGGGTTCGGCGACAGGAAGAACTCACCGCGGTCGATGCCCTCGGCCGTCCACTCGGCCTCGGGCAGCTGGCTCGGAGAACCGGACCTCGAATCGGGTCTTCTCCATCGCGAGCTCGGCCGAGCAGCTGCTCCATGGACCGGCTGAACTGCGCGCCGCCGTCCGTCGCGCGTCGCTGAGCGCGGACGCCAGCCGCAGGTAGGCCACGGCGGCCGCTCGCCGCGCCTCCTCCTGTGCGGCCATGCGTTCGCTCCCCTGTTCGAGTTCGCTCGACCTCGACGCGCAGGGCCTCGCGGCGCTCGATGACGTCGGCCAGCGTCGGCCCATGTTTGCGCTTCAGCCGCTCGAGCAGCGCGAGCCGGTCTTCGACCTGCTGCAGCCGGGCAGGCGACGCCTCGATGCTGTCGGCATAGCGGCGCAGGTGCAGGGCGAGATCCTCGAGCTGCGACTTGATGCCGTCGCGCGCGTCGAGGTACGGCTGAAACACGCGGATCGAGCGCGGCGAGTTCGGCGACCCGGCGCCAGACGCCGCCCAGCGCCGCAAGGACCGCGTCGTCCTGCTCGTAGAGGACGGCGTAGCTCTCCTCGCACAGCCGTTCGACGCCGTTCGGCGCTCGACAGCACCTGCTTCGAGCGCGGCGAGCTCTTCGTCCTCCCCGGGCTGCGGGTGCGGCCTTGTCGAGCTCGGCGAGCTGGAAACTGGCGAGCTCCAGGCGGGCGTCGCGTTCGGCGACGGCCTTCCGGACGCGGCTCAGCTCCTGCGTCGCGGCCTGAAGCGCTGGCGAACGCTGACGGCCGACGTCGGCGCGTGCCGCTTCGAGACCGGCGAACGCGTCGAGCGCGGCGAGATGGGTCGACGGGATCGAGCAGCGTCTGATGTTCGTGCTGACCGTGCAGTTCGATGAGCCGGTCGGCCAGGTCCTTCAGCGCGCCGGCGGTGGTGAGGTCGCCGTTGATGAAGGCGCGGCTGCGGCCCTGGGCGGTGATTTCGCGCCGGACGAGCCACTCCTCGCCGCCGATCTCGAAGATGGCCTCGATTGTCGCTGTCTCTTCGCCAGTCCGGACGAGGTCGCCCGATGCCCGCCCGCCGAGGAGCAGGCCGACCGCTTCGACGAGGATCGACTTGCCGGCCCCGGTTTCGCCGCTCAGCACGTTCAGACCCGGGTCGAACTCGACCTGGACCGAGTCGATGACCGCCAGACGTCTGATCGTGAGGAAGCGAAGCATCGGAGGGAAGAGAACTCCAATCCTAACATAGGTTTGACAGCGATTTTCACGTCGTGCTACAGTTTCGCACGACCTCAGTTCGGGGCACTCCCCGTGGCGCTGTCCCAGCGGCGCAGAGCTGATTTTCGGAGGGCAGTTTGCGCACGCTTGGAAGCCCGATCTTCGCCCTGCTGCTGCAGGCGCAGAGCGGTGCCGTGTCCGGCGACACCGGCGATTCGTCAATTCTGGGCCTGATCGCCCGATCCACGCCCGATTTCGAAGGCCGTGCTGCTGACCCTGGCGCTGATGTCGGTCGGTTCGTGGGCCATCATTCTCTACAAGCTGTGGGTGTTCCGGCGGTCGGAACGCCAGTCCAGCAGCTTTCTCGACGTCTTCCGCCGCAGCAGCAAGTTCTCCGAAGTCCAGGCGGTCTGCCGATCGCTTGACCGAGAGCCCGCTCGTCGGTCTCTTCCAGTCCGGCTATGCCGAACTCACGGCGCAACTGCGGCAATCGACGCCCGACGAGGTCGCGGCCAATCCAAGAGCCGGACCGCGACACGTCCTACTCTCAAGAGCCTGGCGGCCGTCGATCGCGCGCTGATGCGGGCCTCGGTGGTCGAAGTGAACAAGCTGGAGAGCCGCATCACGTTTCTGGCCACGACCGCGAGCATCGCGCCGTTCGTCGGACTGTTCGGCACCGTCATCGGCATCATGATGTCGTTTCAGATGATTGGCGAAACCGGATCGACCAATCTGGCGTCGGTCGGCGCCCGGCATCGCCGAGGCGCTGGTCGCCACCGCGTTCGGCCTGGTCGCGGCGGTTCCGGCGGTCGTGGCCTACAACCACTTCTCCAACCGCGTCCGCCTGTTCGCGTCGGAGATGGACGACTTCGCGATGGAGTTCCTGAACATCGCGGAGAGGAACTTCACGTAACGTGCCGAAGGTTCATGCTCGGCGGCGACGCGACGGCCGGTCGCGGCCGCGGCCGGCGCGTTTCCACCAGCCTCGCAGAGATCAACGTCGTGCCGCTGGTCGACGTCATGCTGGTGCTGCTCATCATCTTCATGGTCACCGCGCCGATGATTCAGCGCGGCATCGACGTGAAGCTGCCGGTCGCGCGCCGCGCCAGCGCCGTCGAGGGCGAACGGCTCTTCGTCACGGTGCCGGCGGCGTTCCGGACCGACGGGATGGTGTATCTCGGCGACGAGCGGGTTCGCGTCGAGGTGCTGCAGGAGCGCGTGCGGCAGAAGATGGAAACGGCGACCGACAAGCAGGTGTATCTGCGCGGCGACGGCACCGTGCAGTTGCAGGATCTGATGACGATCATCGACCGCCTGAAGGACGCCGGCGTCGACGAATGTCGGCATCGTGGCGCAAGGCGCCGGGAGAGCGCTGAGCGTGGACGTCACCGACGTCCTGCGCGACCGCATGAGCGAGCCGAAAGGGCTCGAGCGGATGGTTGCCGCCTCGCTGCTGGCGCACCTGCGTGCTGCTCGCCGGCGTTCGTCTTCGCGCCCGGCGGCTGGCTCGACTCGCGCAAGGCGGCGCCGAAGACGGTCATGACCATCTCGCTCGGCGGCGGCAACGACGGCCCGGCCAACGGCGGCATGACCTCGATCGGCGGCCGCGCCGTCCAGGTGCAGAAGCCGCCTGACGAGCCGAAACGGCCGGAGCCGGTCCGTCCGCCAGCGGCCGAAGACGCCGGAGATGACGGTGCCGCTGCCGAACAAGACACCGACCAAGGCCGCCTCCCCCGCCGAAGGTGGCGCAGGCGCCGGACGAGGCGCGCGGACGGACGCCGACCCGCGGCGCGGAAACCCGCGACGGGATCGGCGATTGCTGAGACCGGTGCGCGCGGGCCAGGGCTTCGGTCTGTCCACCGGCGGCGGCGCGGGCTCCGGATCGCGGCTCGACGTCGCCGACTTCTGCTGTCCGGACTACATCGTCGCTGATGGTCGAGCGCGTCCGCGCGAACTGGGATCCCGCGCGCGGAAGTGACCGCGCGTGGCGATCGTGAAGTTCACGATTCAGCGTGACGGCACGATCACCGGAGCCGAGGTCGAGAAGTCGAGCGGCTACACGGCACTCGACATCGCGGCGCTTCGCGCGGTCGTCGGCGCGCGGCAGCTGCCGCCGCTGCCGGCCGGCGTACCCGAATCCGTCGCTGGGCGTTCACCTCAATTTTGAGTACACACGATGAAACGGACATTCCCCGTCATCGCGGCCGCGGCGCGTCGTCATCGCCACCGGCGAAGCGCCGCAGCAGCCCCCGCCCGCCACCGTCGCCGCAGCAGCCGAGCGAGGTCAGCACCACGATCAGCAGCGATCAGGCGGGCGTCGGCGCCGCGGTTCGCCGTGCCCGACTTCATCGCGCTGTCGAAGGACGCCGAGACGGTCGACGCCGCCCAGACGATCGGCCGCGTGCTGTGGGACGACCTGAACTTCGAGCGCGAGTTCGCGCTCATTCCGCGCGACGTCGTCGCCACCATTCCGGCCGGCGACCTCGCTTGCCGACGTGCCGTTCGACCGCTGGCGCGAGATCAACGCCGACGGCGTCATCGTCGGCACCGTGCAGAAGACCGATCTCGGCGTCCGCGTCGAGGTGCGGCTGTTCAACGTCCGCAGCCGCGCAGGCGGCGTTCTCGCAGGAATACAGCGGCGTCGGTTGCGAACAAGCGCCTGTACGCGCACACGATCTCCGACGAGATCCACCAGCAGCAGCGGGCGCTGCGCGGCGTCGCCCGCACCAAGCTGACGTTCAACTCCGATCGCGACGGCGAGCGGATGGCCGGCACGGTCGAGAACCGCGGCGTCAAGGAGATCTACATCTCCGACTACGACGGCGAGAATCAGCGGCGGGTCACGACGCAGCGGTCGCTGAACATCAACTCCGACCTGGTCGCCCGACGGCCGCTCGATCGCCTACACGTCCTACCGCCGCGGCGCGCCGCACGATCTTCGTCTCGAACATCTACCAGGGCACGCTCGAGGAGCCGACCAAGAGCGCCGGCCAGAACTGGCTGCCGGCCTGGTCGCCCGACGGCACGCGGATCGCGTTCAGCGTCGACGCGCGACGGCAACTCCGAGATCTACGTCGTGAATCGCGACGGATCGAACGTGCGCCGCCTGACCAACAGCACCGCCGATCGACAGCACGCCGACCTGGTCGCCGACCGGCACGCAGATCGCCTTCACGTCCGATCGCACCGGCACGCCGCAGATCTACATCGTGGGTGCCGACGGTCTCGGACTGCGGCAGTTGACGCCACGAATCGTACGCCGACCGGCCGACCTGGTCGCCGGCGCCGTACAACGAGATTGCCTACACCGCGCGAACCGGACCCGGGCAACGACATCAAGGTGATCGAACTGGCCACGCGGTCAGGTGCGGCAGCTGACGTTCGGCGAAGGGACCAACGAGAGCCCGTCGTTCTCGGCCAACGGGCGTCACATCGCGTTCATGTCGACCCGGTCGGGCAAGTCGCAGATCTTCACCATCGCCAAGGACGGCAAGGATCTGCGGCAGATCACGCGGGTCGGCAACAATTTCCAGCCGGACTGGTCGAAGTAGGCCGACGTGCCGATCACGGCAGTTCTGAGGAGACGAGCCAGATGCGACGAGTGGTTTCGAACGGCGCGGTAGCCGGTCTGATGGTGTGTGTCGCTGATCGTCAGCGCCTGCGGCGGCAAGAAGCCGCCGGTCGCGCGGCCGCTTCCCGCCGCCGCCGCCGCCCGCTGGATCGGCGACGGCGTCGGGCGTCCGCCGGCACCGCCCGAACCGGTGGCGGAGCCGACCATCGTTCCGCCGGAGCCGATCCGCGACGAGCGGATCTCATCGGCGTCGCTCGACGACCTGAACCGCAACTCGCCGCTGAAGCCGGCGTTCTTCGAGTACGACAGCAGCGAACTGACCAGCCGACGCGCAGCGTGCGCTCAACGACAACGCGGGCCTGCTGAAGCAGTACCCGACCTGGACCGTGACCATCGAAGGTCATTGCGACGAGCGCGGGACCGCCGAGTACAATCTGGCATTGGGCGAACGCCGCGCCGTTGCGGCGCGCGCCTATCTGGTGTCGCTCGGCGTCTCCGCCGATCGGCTGCGCACGGTGAGCTACGGGAAGGAGTTCCCGTTCGACCCCGGGCACGACGAAGCGGCGTACGCGAAGAATCGCCGGGCGCATTTCGTGATCACGGCAAAGTGAGCTTATGAAGATGCGAATGACCGGCGCGATTCTTGGCGCCGCGCTGACCGTCGCGCTTGCGCCGTCCCGGCGTCGGCCGCCGACAAGGAAACCCGGCAGATGATGGCCGACATCCGGATCCTGCAGGAGCAGTCGCAGCAGCTGCAGAATCTGCTCGCCGCGATGACCGATGCCGATCAAGGCGGTGAACGCGCGCATCGACGAGCAGACGGGCACCAACCGCAAGCCGTTCGCCGACCAGAAGCTGGTCATCGACACGCTCGCCGAACGACCTGCGCGTCGTGCGCGAGAAGGTGGACGACAACAACGTGCGGGTTGGATCGCTCGGCCAGGAGCTCGACGCGCTGCGTCAGTCGGTGACCGCGCTGGGCACGCCGCGTCCCGCGGCGCCCGACGTCGATCCGGCGGCTGGCGCGCGCCGGTCGATCCTGCCGCGCAGCCGCGCCGTGGCGGCGGCTCCCGACGCGGCGCCGCCGCTGTCGGCGCCTCGCCGCAGAAGCTGCTCGACAGCGCGCTCGCCGATTACTACGCCGGCCAGTACGACCTGGCGATTCTCGGCTTCGAGTCCTACATGAAGACCTTCCCGCAGTCGCCGCAGGCGTCGTTCGCGCAGCTGCACGTCGGCAACTCGCAGATGCAGCTCGGCAAGTACGAGCCGGCGATCGCGGCCTTCGACACCGTGATTCGGAACTACCCGCGCAGCAACGAAGTCCCCGACGCGTACGTCCGGAAGGGCACGGCGCTCAAGACGCTTCGGCAGCCGGACAAGGCGCGCGAGGCGTTCGAGTTCGTGATCAAGAATTACCCGGACAGCGTCGCCGCCACCGTCGCGCAGCAGCGGCTGCAGGAACTTCTCTCGCAGAAACCGTAACGCACGAGTTCCCGAAGGGACTTTCGCGATGGGCAGCGTAAACAAGGTGATTCTGGTCGGCAATCTCGGTCGCGACGCCGAGGTGCGCTACACGCCGGGCGGCGCGGCCGTCGCGCAAGTTCAGCATTGCGACGACCGAAGTGTGGAACGACAAGGCGGGACAGCGGCAGGAGCGCACCGAGTGGCACAACATCGACCTGTGGGGCAAGCAGGCCGAGTCGCTCAGCGAGTACCTGGTCAAGGGCAAGCAGGTCTACATCGAGGGGCGCCTGCAGACCGACGAGTACACCGACAAGGAAGGCGATGAAGCGCAAGAGCACCAAGGTGCGCTGCGAGCGCGTGGTGCTGCTCGGCGGCGGTGGCGGCGGACGCGGCAGCGGCGGCAGCGATGGACCGCGGCGACCGCAGCGGCGGAGCGTCGACCGCCGTCGCACGACGAGGCGTCCGAACCGCTCACCGACGACGATATCCCGTTCTGACGCCTGGATTGCAGATTCACGAAGCAGATGCCGATCGATCGGCCGATCTGCCGTGACGACCATCGAGTCGTCCGAATTCGCGAATCTGATCAGTCCTTCTGGCTCCGTCTTCCCTGCCGTAACGATCTTCCAGCCTCACGACGTCGTGCAGTTCGGGCGTTGACACTTCGAAGATGTCGCAGTCGTCGATCGCCGTCATCCGATGCACGGTCTTCGGCGTGACGTGCACGCGCTCTCCCGGCAGCATCTCGCGCTTCGTGAGCACGCCGTCGACCTCGATCTCGAACAGCATGCTTGTCCCGCCTGCAGGTAGATCGTCTCGTCCTTGAGGTTGTGGTACTGGAGGCTGAGGGCGTGGCCGGCATTCACGTGAATCAACTTGCCGACGTAGCGATCCGTCTTCGCCCAGTGGAGCTCGTAGCCCCACGGCTTCTCCACGCGTGTCACATCGGCCGTCGTCACTACTGACTTCCTGCCATCATACTTGGAACGCTGTACCGGCCCAGTGCCGCCAGCAGTTCCTGTTCGATCTCGTCCACCGTCGGCAGCCGCAGGACGCGCCGCGCCAGCGCCCGCAGGTCGTCGCTCCGGAGCTCCGACAGCACCTGCTTGGCGACGCCGATGGCGCCCGGTGTCATGCTGAATTCCGTCAGGCCGAGCCCGACGAGCAGCGTGAGCAGCGCCGGGTCCGACGCCATTTCGCCGCACAGCGACACCGGAATGTGCGCGCGTGCCGCCGCGCGACGCACCATCACGATGACGCGCAGGATCGCCGGGTGCAGCGGCTCGTACAGCCGCGAGACGCGTTCGTCGGCGCGATCGACGGCGAGGCAGTACTGAATCAGATCGTTGGTGCCGATCGTGAAGAAGTCCACTTCGCGCGCCAGCAGGTCCGCGGTGTAGGCGGCGGCCGGGATCTCGATCATCACGCCGATCGGCACCGGCGGCACGTCGATGCCCCTCGCCCGGAGGTCGGCCGCGCGCCTCGGCCACCAGCTGCCGGGCGCTTGCGCAGCTGCTCGACGCCGGAGACGAACGGGAACATGATGCGCAGCGACCCGTGCCGCGCCGCGCGAAGCAGCGCCCGGAGCTGCGTTCGGAACAGGTCGGGTCGGGTCAGGCTGAGCCGCAGCCCGCGCAGGCCCTGGCCGGCTCCCCCGCTCCTCCTTCCGAGATCCAGCTGCCGGCCAGCGTCGGGTCCGCCGACCGCAGCGCGAGCTGATCCTCGTCGACGTCGAACGTGCGGACCGTCACCGGTCCGGGCGCCATGCCCTCGAGCATCTTCCGGTAGATCTCGTACTGCTGGTCTTCGGTCGGCAGTGCCGCGATGGCTGGTGAGGAGGAACTCCGACCGATAGAGGCCGATGCCCTCGGCGCCCGGCGTAGCGCGCCGCCGCGAGATCGTCGGCGAACTCGATGTTCGCGTCGAGGCGGATGCGGAGGCCGTCGGCGGTGGCCGCCGGGCTTCCGGCGATCGGCCTCGGCGCCGTGCGCGGGCCGCCGATCGTGCGACACCCGCTCGACCCGCGCGAGCGTCTCCTCATCGGGATCGATGATGATCTCGTTCTCGGTGCCGTCGATGACCACCAGCTGGCCCGGCTGGATGCGGCCGCACCGCCTCGTGCAGCCCGACGACCGCCGGGCACTTCGAGCGAACGCGCGAGGATCGCGGTGTGGTAGGTCCGGCTGCCGGCGTCGGTGGCGAACCCGCGCACCTTCGTCCAGTCGACCTGGGCGGCGAGCGACGGCGTCAGCTCGTCGGCGATCAGCACCGACGCCTCTTCGAGCGCGCGCAGCAGATCGCGCGGGCGTGGTCACGTCCTGCCGCAGGTTCATCTTCAGGCGGCCGACGAGATCCGCGACGTCGCCCTTGCGCTCGCGCAGGTACGGATCGGCCACCTCGTCGAACACGGCGCTGAACTCGTCGAACACCTGCTGCACGGCCCACTCGGCGTTCACCAGCTGCTCGCGCACGAGCGTCTCCGCCCGCGGCACCAGCATCGGATCGTCGAGCATCAGCAGCTGCGCATCGAACAGCGACGCCAGCTCGGGACCGCGCCGGCGCGCCACGCGGGCGCGAATGTCCTGCAGCTGCTGCCGCGATCGCAGCCGGCTCTGCTCGAGCCGCGCCACCTCGTGCGGCACGCGCTCGGCGCGACCCGGTAGCGCAGCACCTGCGCGCGCTGCATCAGGACGACGGCGCGGCCGCACGACCATGCCCGGGGAGACGCCGATGCCCTTCAGGCGTTGCATGCGTCCTCGCCGAATCCGCTCGACGACCAGCTCCGCCAGCGCGTCCACCGCGTCGCCTGCTCGTCGGTGCCGTCGGCCGCGATCGTCACGATCGTGCCGCGGGCAGCCGCGAGCAGCAGTAGTCCCATGATGCTCTTGCCGTCCATTTCACGGCCCTGCCGGCTGACGACGACGCGCGACTTCGAACCGCGTCGCCAGGTGGACGAACTTCGCCGCCGCTCGCGCGTGCATGCCCAGTTGGTTCACGACGGTGACGGTTCGCGAGGTCATGGCGCCTTGTCGCCGCGCAGCAGGTCGGACGCCACCCAGATCGCGTTCCGGCCATCATCGCGCATCTCGCGTGCAACGGCGAGCAGGTTGCTCGATCCGCTCATCGACGCCAGCTTGATCAGCATCGGCAGGTTCACGCCGGTGATGACCTCGATCCGATCGGTCTCGAGAAAGGTCATCCCCAGATTGGACGGGGTGCCGCCGAACATGTCGGTCAGGATGCAGCACGCCCGAATCGCCGCGCACCCGCTCGATCGCCTGCGCGATGTCGTCGCGCGCGTCGTTCACGTCCTCGTGCCAGCCGATCGACACCGCCGTGAACTGCGGCAGGTCGCCGACGATCATTTCCGCGGCGTTCACCAGTTCGTCGGCGAGCTGGCCGTGCGTCACGACGACGACGCCGATCATGTCGCGCTCCGCCTGATGTCCCGGTGCTTGACGCGGACGCTGCGTGTCCGGTGACGTGCGCCAGCGCGTCGCGCAGGCGCTCGGCAATCATCACCGAGCGATGCCGTCCGCCCGTGCAGCCGATGGCGATCGTCAGGTAGCTCTTGCCCTCGCTGCGACGTAGTGCGGCAGCGCGAACCGCACGTACTCTTCGAGCTTGTCGATGAACTCGCGGGTCGACGGCTCGCGCTCCATGAACGCGCACGACCGCCCGATCGCGGCCGGTGCGGCGCCGCAGCGTCGGCACGAAATGCGGGTTCGGCAGGCACCGGACGTCGAACATCAGGTCGGCATCCACCGGCACGCCATGCTTGAAGCCGAAGCTGAGAAGCGTGACCACCAGCGGCGCGCGCACGCGGTCGCGCGACAGTCCCATGAAGAACTGCCGCAGTTCGTGGACCGTCATGTCCGACGTGTCGACGATCTCGTCGGCCATCGCGCGGATGCCGGCCATGCCGCGCCCGCTCTTCGCGGATGCCCTCGATGACCGACTTGCCGCGGCCCATCGGATGCGGACGCCGTGTCTCGCTGAAACGCCGGACGAGCGACTCGTTGCGTGGCCTCGAGGAAGATCAGCACCGGGTTCAGGCGGCGCATCTTCCGCAGCTTGCGGAAGATCGCCGGGAACGTGGACAGGAAACGCTGCTCCCGCACGTCGACGACGATCGCGGCCTTTTCGAACGCCGCCGCGCACGGCGAGCTGCGCAAGCGTCGGGATCAGCGCGGTCGGCAGGTTGTCGACGCAGAAGTAGCCGAGGTCTTCGAGCGCACGGATCGCCTGCGACTTGCCCGGAGCCCGACAGCCCGGTGACGATGATGAACGGCTGCCGCCGGCGGTGCCGGTCCGCTCGCGCTGCGCCGCGCGGCGCGCCGCTTCACTCGAGTCCTCCGTCTTCGCTCGTCCTCGTCGTCGTCCGTGGCGGTCGAGGCTCGGTCGCTCCGGCGCCGCAGCGCCTCGTTCAGCCGCTGCGGCGAGCAGCCGCGCGGCGTGATGGCCGCGGGCGCGCAGCAGCTGGTTGCGCGCCGCCACCTCCACGAGGATCGCGATGTTGCGGCCCGGCGCGACCGGCATGCGGATGAGCGGCACCTTCACGCCGAGCAGCTCGAAGAACTGCGTCGTCGAGTCCGAGCCGCTCGTACTCGCGTCCGGGTTCCCAGCGTTCGAGGTGAACGACGAGCTCGATCCGCTTCGACGAGCGGGTCGACGAAATGCCGAACAGCTCGCGGACGTTGATGATGCCGAGCCCGCGCAGCTCCATGTGATGGCGGGTCAGCTCCGGGACAGGTGCCGATCAGCACGCGTTCCGCGCGGCGCTTCACTTCGACGGTGTCGTCGGCGACCAGGCGATGGCCGCGGACGATGAGATCGAGCGCACACTCGCTCTTGCCGATGCCGCTTTCACCGGTCAGCAGGACGCCGAGTCCGAGCACGTCGAGCAGCACGGCGTGGAACACGGTCCGCTCGGCCAGCGCATCCTCGAGGCAGCGCGCTCAGCTTCGCGATCGCGGTCGGCGTGACGACGTGGCGGTCTTGCAGGAGCGGCACCCCGGCGCGCTCGGCCTCGAGCCGCAGTTCGCTGCGGCGGCGCAAACCCGCCGGTGATCAGGATGCAGGGAAAGTCGTGGCGCAAGCGCCAGCCTGCAGCGCGCGCAGCCGCGCGTCGGCGGTGAGGCTCTCGAGGAAGCGGATTTCGCTCTCGCCGAAGATCAGCACGCGGCCCGGACGCAGGTACTCGTCGAACCCGGCGAGCGCGAGCCCGGTCTTCTGGACGTGTGGGCTGGTAATCCGGCGGTCGAGTCCGCCGGCGCCGGCCAGCAGTTCGAGCGTCAGGCCGGACACGTCCGGCCGCCCTTGCAGAAGCGCGCCCACGGCGACGCCAGGACTCTGAGACATTGAGAATCGCACCGGTCTGCGCGCACCGGCAATCGCCGCCGGACGACGTGTGCGCCAGGCGTTACACCTTCGGTCTCGATCAGCGTCAGATCGCCGCCGGGCGCCCCGATAGACTACAGCAATTCGCAGCGGTCTCGGCATCGCGGAAGACGACGGCGCCCGTCGCCGTCGTCGATCTGCTGCGCCGCGTCGCTGACCGACATCGACGCGGATGGTCTGCCGCGACGCGTGCAGGATCCTCGGCATGCGCGACTCGTGCGGCACGACCTGCGCGTTCGCGTCGGCGCTACGGCCTCCGCAACCTCCTCGGCCGTCGGCGACTCCCTTCGCTCCCGTGCGCTTGCGCCCCTCGAACTTGCCTTTGACCTTCCGGGCCTGCTGCCCAAGCTTGTCCACTGCGCCGCGCTACGGCCACGCCGAGGCTGTCGCCGCGCGCCGATCGCTGTGCAGGAACTTCTCGCCACGGGCGTGGAGGGTGACGTCGGCGCGGTGGCCGTTCTTCTCGCGCGACACCACGACCTGCGCCGAGACGGCGGAATCGTTGAGCATCCGCTCGAGCTTGGCCAGCTTGGCTTCGATGATCCGGCGAACGCCGGCAGTGATGTCGATCTGTCGTCCGGTGAGCTCGAGTCGCATAGTGACGGTCTGATTGGCTGCGCGCGAGCTGCGAGCCGCGCGCCGGATGAACGCTAGTACAGCACCTTGCGCTGGTTCGACGTCGGGATCTTCAGCTCCTCGCGGTACTTCGCGATGGTGCGCCGCGCGAGCTCCAGCCCTTCGCGCTGCAGGATGCTGACGATTTTCGAGTCGCTGAGCGGCTTGCGCGGATCTTCGTTCTCGATGATCTTCCGGATGCGCTGCTTGATGGTGACCGAGGAGACGCTCTCGCCGTACTGGCTGCTGATGCCGCTGTGGAAGAAGTACTTCATTTCGAACACGCCTTGCGGCGTGTGCATGTACTTGTTGGTGACCACGCGGCTGACCGTCGATTCGTGCATGCCGATGTCGTTGGCGACATCGCGCAGCACGAGCGGCCGGAGATGTTCGATGCCGTGATCGAGGAAGTCGCGCTGGAAGTTGATGATGCTGGTGGCGACCTTGTGAATGGTCTTCTGCCGCTGCTCCACCGACTTGATCAGCCACAGCGCCGAGCGGAACTTGTCCTTCACGTACGCGCGCGTCTCGTCGGTGTTCTCGGCGTTCTTGTCGAGCAGCCGCCGGTAGACGGGGCTGATGCGCATCTGCGGCAGGCCGTCTTCGTTCAGCATCGGCGACGTACTGATCCTCGACCTTCACCACGTAGACGTCGGGAATGACGTACTGCGACTGGCTCGGGTTGTAGCGGCTGCCTGGCTTCGGATCGAGATGCCGGATGATCTCGATGTGCTCTTTGAGATCCTCGATGCTCATGCCCATCTTGCGGGCGATCTCGGGCACCTGATGGTTCTGGAGCAGGCGCAGGTGCTCGGTGACGATCTTGTCGGTCGGCGTGCCTTCGAGCCCGAGATGCCGCAGCTGCAGCAGCAGGCACTCCTGCAGGTCGCGCGCGGCGACGCCGGTCGGATCGAAGCTCTGCACCAGCCGCAGCGCGCGCTCGACGTCGGCCGCCGGCCACGGTCCCATCGAGGCCAGTTCTTCGAGCGAGGCCACCAGCGCCCCGTCGTCGTCCAGGTTGCCGATGATGGCCGTGCCGATTTCGCGCGTCAGCGGATCGTCGGTCTGCATCGAGAGCTGCCACATCAGGTGATCGGCCAGCGAGCTGGATGTGGACAGGGTGTTCTCGATCGGCGGCAGTTCCTTGACTTCCTGCGGAGCGCGAGGCCGATAGCCGTCGTCGAGGTAGTCGCCGAAGAAGTACTCGTAGTCCTGGTCGTCCCAGGTGTCGGTCTTGTTCGGCTGCTGCTCGGGCTCGGACTTCTCCTGCGTCTGGGCCGCTTCAGCAGGCTGGAGCTCCTCAGTCGGCACCTCCTCGAGCATCGGGTTCTCGACCATCTCCTGGTTCAGGAGATCCGAGAGCTCCAGTGTCGACATCGGCAACAGCTTGATGGCCTGCTGCAGCGACGGCGTGAGAATGAGCTTCTGGACGAGCTTTGTGTGAAGTTTCTGCTGAATACCCATTGAATCGAGCGCGCGTCAGCTAAGTAGTTTCGATGTGAACGCGTTGCCTGGCCGATCCGCTGTCGATGCGAGCGCCGTACGACCCATGGCGACCGTCTCAGCTGATGCAATTCCTAGGCCTTATTCTAGTCCAAGCGGAACTCGGTCCCCAGATAAATCCGGCGCACCTCTTCGTCGGCGGCGAGCCCGTCCGGTGTTCCGCTCTCGAAAGATCACGCCGCCGTGAACGATATAGGCGCGGTCGGTGATGCGCAACGTCTCGCGGACGTTGTGATCGGTGATCAGCACGCCGATGCCGCGTTCCTTCAGGTGAAAGATGATCTTCTGGATGTCGGTGACGGCGATCGGGTCGATGCCGGCAAATGGCTCGTCGAGCAGGATGAACTGCGGCTGCATGACCAGCGCCCGCGTGATCTCTGCGCGACGACGCTCGCCGCCTGACAGCGTGAAGGCCTGCGAGTGCGCGAGCGGCGTGAGGTTCAACTCGGCGAGCAGTTCCCTCGTGCGGGCGCGGCGCGTCCGCCGCGCCCATGTTCATCGTCTCGAGAATGGCCATGATGTTCTGCTCGACCGTGAGCCCGCGGAAGATCGACGGCTTCCTGCGGCAGGTAGCCGACGCCCTTCCGCGCGCGGACATACATCGGATCGTCGGTGACGTCGACGCCGTTCAACTCGACGCGTCCCGAGTCCGGGCGCCGACGAGGCCGACGGTCATGTAGAAGGTGGTCGTCTTGCCGGCGCCGTTCGGTCCGAGCAGGCCCACCACCTCGCCGGACGACACCTCGAGATTGATGCCACGGACCACCGTCCGTCCGCCGTACGACTTCGTGAGATCGAATGTGCGGAGTGTGGCCACGTCGGTGGTCGAGTGGGCGGTTAGGGACAGGTCGACTTGTCCGCGTGGTCTGCGTGCGAATCTGCTCGTTGCCGTCGACGACAATCCTATCGGTGGTCCGGAAGAAGGTCAACGTGCGGCCGGTCGTTTCGCGGCCGCATTCATCGACGATCGTCACCGGTGAACCGGTCACCAGATAGCGCTGATCGACGCCGAAGAACGTCAGCCGCTGCCCGGTGGTCTTGCGACCCGTCGCCGCGCAGGACGACGCCGTCGTACGCCTCGGCGCGATCGAGTTCGTCGCCCGACTCCTTGAGGAACAGCTCGACTCTGCGGCGACGTGAGATCGCCCTGCGGACCGGTGATGTGTGCATCGCCGGTGTACGTGGCGCGCCGGACGTCGTCGACGTACGCGAAATCCTTCGAGGTGCCGATCGAGCTGACCTTCTCCTTGCCGCCCTTGTTGTCGTCCTGCAGAAGCATGGTCGGACGTCGTCACCGGGCCCGTGGCTGACGAGATCGCCGCTCTTGCTGTCGATGGTGATCGACGCACCCTTGACCGACGTTTCGCCCTGCCACAGCGAGCGCAGCGCCGGTGTAGACGGCGCGTGACTGGGTGCCGTCGTACGCCAGCTGGTCGGCCGGTGACGTTGACCGGCTGATCCTGCTTCAGCATCGAGGGCATCTGCGTCGCTATCCTTCGACGGCGGCGCTCGTCCTTCTTCGGCTGCAGCACGCTCTTCACCGCCCCTGCCGCCTTCATGAGCGGGCCCGTCGAGGGTGATGTCGATGCGGGTCGCATCGACGGCGATCTGTTCGTTGATCACGTGCGGCGCGCAGGCTGCCCGGTTCGCTGCCGCGTCAGTTCCAGCACGCCCGAGCTTCAGTGCATAGCGAGCGGCGGCCGACGTCGCGAACATCGGACCGTCGGCGAACCGCACCCCGCGCGTGAACGTCGCATCCTCGATGGCGCCGAATCCGGGCGCCATGCGCCACGTCGAGCACGGCCGAACGAGCCGCGCGGTCCACGCCGCCGCCGCGCTCGGAGAACTGCACGTTGCCGGTGAAGTGCGCGCCGGTGATCCCGTGCGTGTCGTCGCCCGTGCCGTCCAGCGTCTGCGCCGCAGATGACGCGCGTGGCGCTCGCCCTGATCGCCGGGCAGCGTGACCTTGACGTTCTCGCGCGCGATCAGCGCGGTCGGCGTGGCGCCGTCAGGACCGACGCCGATGTCCATCGCGCTCGCCGCGATCTGCCGACCGGGCTGCCGCCGCTCCCCGGCGAGCTGGACGACGGCATCGCCGTTGAGTTGGCGTGCTGCAGCGTCTGACCATCAGGCGCCGTACCGCAGATCGATGTCGCGGCCCGACATGGTCTGCAGGCCGCCCGGCGCCGGCCGGACGTTGCGGTGATGCGCGAGTTGTTGCGCAGTTCCAGCAGTTCGAGCCGCTCCTCGTCGGCGCTCAGGTGCGCGACGGCCAGGTCGGCCTCGACGATCTGCCCGTCCCGCGTGATCTTCGCGCACGCGATCGAGGCGGATGCATCTCCTCGACGCGCCGGAACTCCAGCGATCGCCGACGCCAGCGTCATCGCGCCGGCGCCGTTCTCGTTGGCCTTCACGTCGATGGCCGCGCGGTCCGCGATCACGATCACGTCCTCGCGCCTGGTTGTAGTCCAGCCCGATGCCGCTGCCCGCTCATGCGGCCGCGCGAGAACGACACCGCGCCGGGAACGCGGACGACGTTCTCGGCCTTCGAGTACGTGGCGCGCTCTGCCGTCAGCACCAGGCCATCGCGTCGACTCGAGCCGCACGCCGCCGGACAACTCCATCGTCGAGTCGTTCTCGCCCGCCTGCCCTTCTGCGCCGGTGACGGTGAAGGTCTTGCCATCGCGATCGGTGGTGAGCGTCACGCCGAGCATCTTCGACGCACCGTTGGCGTAGGTCAGCAGACGCTGGTACTTGAGGACGCCGTCTTCCTGGTTGCGTTGATGCGGACCGTGCTGCCGCCCTCCGACTCGACGACCGCCGTCGGATCGGCGCGCGGAACAGGCGGCCCGCTCTGCGGCGCGGTGCGGCGTCGCATCGTTCGTCGCCGACGACGATCGCGAACGCGATGCCGACGACGGCGATCACGAGCCGCGCGGTGCGCTGCCACTTCATGACTGTGCAGGTCTGATGTCGGCGAGCGTCAGCTCGACGTAGGTTTCGCCGTTGTACTGGTTCTGCTCGAGCGAGAACGCGACGTCGATGCGCCGTCTTGTTGTCGGTGATCTGATCGTGCTTCTCGGCGGCGCGCCAGGCCACCGCGCGGAATACCCGGCCGTCCTGCCGCAGCGACATCTTGAGGTGGCGTTCCTTCAGCTTGCGCGGACCGTCGATCACCTCGACACGCCGCGCCGCGAACACCGGCCGGGATTGCCGGCTCCGAACGGCGCCAGCGAGGCAATCCCGGCTGCCACCTGCGCCGTGATCCCGCGGAAGCCCAGGTCGCTGTCGATGCGCAGGCGCGGCATCAACTGCTCGGGCCCGAGCAATAGGTCGGCGCGATCGTTGATCGCCGACCGGAACTCCCGGACGCGCGCACGCCTCCATCGTGAGGCCGGCAGCCTGCTTGTGGCCGCCAAAGCGGATGAACAAGGACGGCGCACTCCTCGAGGGCCGCGAGCATGTCGAAATGCGGGATGCTGCGGCACGAACCGTGGGCGACGCCGTCTTCGAGCGACAGCACGATCGCCGGACGATGGAACGCGTCCACCAGCTTCGAGGCGACGATGCCGATGACGCCGCGGTGCCAGCCCTCCCCCGCCACGACCAGGACGGAGCGCGCGCCAACTTCCGGATCGGTCTGCACGATCTTCTTGGCTGCCGCGAGGATCTCCGGCTTCTTCTTCCTGCCGGCGCACATTCTCGCCGTCGAGCTGTTGCGCCAGAGCGCGCGCCTCGTCCGCCATCGATTCATCGTTGGCCAGGAGCAGGCGGGCGGCAAGGTCGGGCGTGCTCATCCGGCCGGCGGCGTTGACGCGCGGCGCCACCATGAAGCCGATGTGGTAGCTGTCGATCGTCTTGCCCGTCAGGCCCGACACCTCGAGCAGCGCGCGCAGTCCGACCTTGTGCGGGCCGCGCGACAGCAGATCCAGGCCGACCTTCGCGATGACCCGGTTCTCGCCCACGAGCGGTACGACGTCGGCGAGCGTCCCGATGGCGGCGAGCTTGATGAAGCCGGGCAGCCAGCTCTCGCGCGACGGTGCGGCGGCAGAGCGCCTGGACGAGCTTCAATGCCACGCCGACTCCGGCGAGGTACTTGTCCGGATACGTGCAGTCGAGCACGCTTGGGGTTGATGACCGCCAGCGCGTCCGGCAACTCGGCGTCCGGCTCGTGGTGGTCGGTGATGATCAGGTCGACGCCAAGTTCGCGCGCGCGGCGGGCGGCGTCGGCGCCGCGAATGCCGCAGTCGACCGAGATGATCAGCGCGACGCCGTCGGCGTGCAGCCGATCGACGGACGCCGGCTGCAGTCCGTAGCCGTCGCGCAGCCGCTCGGGGATGAAGTGGATGACGTCGGCGCCGAGCAGTTCGAGCGCGCGCCGCAGGATCACCGTCGACGTCACGCCGTCGACGTCGTAGTCGCCGTGAATCGCGATCCGTTCGCGGCGTTCAATCGCGCCCAGGATGCGGTCGACCGCCTCGCCCATGTCGGCGAGTGCCATCGGATCGTGCAGGTGATCGAGCGACGGATTCAGAAACCGCGACGCCATGCTCCGGGTCGCCGAGCCCGCGCTGACACAGCAGCCGCGCGACGACAGGCGAGATCCCCAGTGCCGCCGCCAGCCGTCGCGGTCGCCACATCGTCGCAGGCGAGTGTGTCCCAGCGAGGCGCAACTGTCGGCATCAGGCGTGGCCTTCCTCTTGCGAACTGCACCACCACGGAGACGGTTTCATGGACGCAGCGCCACGATAACACATCACGGAGGACACGGCCAGAAGCAGCGCACGGAGGACACGGTCTTGATACATGGACGCACGACAACAGGCCATCTTCGAGCGCTGCCTACCGCGTGCATGGCCACCTCGGTCCAGGTCTGCTTGAACGTGTGTACCAAGCCGTGTCTCTGCTCATGAACTTCGCCCGCATGGGCATTTCCTTCGAAACGGAGAAGCCGCTGCCCGTCATCTATGACGGCATTGCGCATCGATCTTGGATACCGCATCGACCTGCTTGATTGACTCCAAGGTCATCGTCGAGGTGAAAGCGGTTGAAACGATCCTGCCGGTTCACGAGGCCCAGCTGCTCTCGTACTTGAGACTCAGCGGAGTGAGAGTTGGCTTGTTGATCAACTTCAATTCGGCACGGCTTGCAGCAGGGAATCCGGCGGCGCATTGTGGGGTATTGACCGTGCGTTCTCGTGCTCTCCGCGTCTGCCCGTGTTTGTGTAGTGTCGTGGCTCGGCGAGGCAGGTGCTACGGTTCCTCGACGAACTCAAACCCGAGTGCGCCCCATGTTGCGGAACTTGTCGTAGCGCTGGTCGAGGCGCGCCTGGGTGTCCAGCGCGGAGACCTCCGCCAGGGCGCGCGTCAGCGCGGCGTCGAGGGCGCGCGCGGCGGCGTCGTGATCGGTGTGGGCGCCGCCGATCGGCTCCTTGATGATCTCGTCGATGATGTGGAACCCGAGCAGATCCGGCGCGGTCAGCTTCAGCGCCTCGGCGGCCTCGGCCTTCTTGGACGAATCGCGCCACACCAGCGCGGCGCACCCTTCGGGCGGGATCACGCTGTAGATGGCGAACTCCTGCATCAGCACGCGATCGCCGATCGCGATGCCGAGCGCGCCGCCGCTGCCGCCTTCCCCGCTGACGATGACGATGACCGGCGTCTCGAGCAGCATCATGTCGCGCAGGTTCACGGCAATCGCCTCGGCGACGCCGCGCTCTTCGGATTCGATGCCGGGGTACGCGGCCGGCGTGTCGACGAACACGATGATCGGCCGCCGGAATTTCTCGGCCAGTCTTCATGACGCGCATCGCCTTGCGATAGCCCTCGGGACGCGCGTAGCCGAAGTTGCGGAAGATCTTCTCCTTCGTGTCCCGTCCCTTGACGTGCCCCACCAGCAGCACCGGCTGTCCGTGGTACTCGGCAAAGCCGGTCATGATGGCGTGATCGTCGGCAAACCGACGATCGCCGTGAATCTCGACGAAGCCGGGGAACAGCCGCTGGATGTAATCCTCCAGCCCCGGCCGATTCGGGTGGCGCGCCACGAGCACGCGCTGCCACGGAGTGAGCGTCTGGTACAGCTCGACGCGAATGGACTCGATGCGCCGCTTGAGCGAGTCGATCTCGAGCTGGCGCGCGTCGGTCCGCGGCAGCATGGAGAGCGCCTCGATTTCCTTCAGGAGGACGCCGATCGGTTCTTCGAAGTCGAGAGTTTCAGGAGGCATGCATCACCGGAGCGACACCGATCCCTGGCCGACCACCTGCTCGATTTCGGCGATCAGCGACGAGGAGGGACGGACGCGAATCTGGGACGAGACGTCGGCCCGCACGCGCAGGCGCGTCGGCGACGCCGGCAGCTCGATGTCGAACGATACACGGCGGTCGCCGCGGTGGCGCGAGAAAATCTCGCCGAGCGCCTGGAACAGGTTGCCGGTTGGCCGGTCCCTGTCACCCGGATGGCCACTTCGCGCGCGATGCGCTCGCGCACCGTTTCGATCGGGGCAATCTCGGTGGCCAGGATCCGCGCGCTCTCATCGTCTTTTTCGAGCTTGCCGCGAACGAGCACCATGGCGCCGGCTTCGATGAGCGCTCCGCATTTCTGGAACGTGTCGGGGAAGCAGCAGCACCTCGACGCCGCCGTGCGCATCCTCGAGCGTGAAGACCGCCATGCGGTCGCCCTTCTTGGTCTTCAGCTGCCGGACGGTGGCGATGACGCCGCCGACCGAGGTGTCCGCTTCCATCGGCTTGCGCCCGCCCGGTCCCCACTCGTGTGGCGGCCGGCTGACGGCTAGGTCCGGCCAGTTCGCGCGGTCGTGCGCGCGCCGAACTCCTTCAGTTCCGCCGCGTAGCGGTCGGTCGGGTGTCCGCTCCAGTAGAGGCCGAGCGTTTCCTTCTCGAACGCGAGTTGCTCCTGCTCGGTCCACGGGGTCGCGGGAGGCAGCGAGCCTGCGTCTGATCGGTGGCCCTGCTGATCGTCACCACCGAAAGCCGCCGAACAGCTGCGCCTGGCCTTCGTTCTTGTCGCGCTGATGCCGGGCGCCATGCTCGCACGCGGCATCGATGGCAGCCATGAGCCGCGGCCGCGACGCCGCCGACGGCAGTGACGCGACGCGCCGGATCGGCCTGCGGCCAGCGAGTCGAACGCGCCGGCCTTGGTCAGGCTCTCGAACACGCGCTTGTTCGCGAGCCGCAGGTCGAGTTCCTCGCAGAGCGCATGCAGCGACGTGATGCGGCCCTGCTTCTTGCGCACTGCGAGCAGCGATTCGATCGGCGCCTTCGCCGACGTTCTTGATTGCCGTCAGCCCGAAGCGCACGCCCTTGTCCGGGTTCGACCGTGAAGCGCAGCTGGCTCTCGTTGACGTCCGGCGGCAGGACCGGGATGTCGCGCTCGCGGCATTCGCCGAGGTACAGCGCGAGCTTGTCGGTGTTCTGCGACTCGATGGTCAGCAGCGCCGAGGCGAAGTGCCAGGGGTAGTTCGCCTTCAGGTACGCCGTCTGGTAGGCCAGGTACGCGTAGGCCGTCGAGTGCGACTTGTTGAAGCCGTAGCCGGCGAAGTGCTCCATCAGCTCGAAGATGTGGGCGGCTTTCTTCTCGGGGTGGCCCTTCTCCACGGCGCCCTCGACGAACTTGCCGCGCATCTTCGCCATGACCTCGGGGTTCTTCTTGCCCATCGCCTTGCGCAGCAGGTCCGCTTCGCCGAGCGAGAAGCCGGCGAGCACGTTCGAGATGCGCATCACCTGCTCCTGGTAGGCGATGACGCCGTAGGTGTCCGAGAGCACCGGCTCGAGTTCCGGCATCTCGTAGACGACCTCGGTCCTGCCCTGCTTGCGCGCGATGTAGTCGTCCACCATGCCGCTGCGCAGCGGGCCGGGACGATAGAGCGCGTTCAGGGCGATGAGGTCGTCCAGCCGCTGCGGCTTGGCCTTGCGCAGGATGTCGCGCATGCCGCTGCTCTCGAACTGGAAGATGCCGTAGGTCTGGCCGTCCTGGAACACCTGATAGGTCTTCGCATCGTCGAGCGGGACGGCGTCGATGTCGAGGTCGACGCCGGTGGTCCGCTTGATCTCCTCGAGGCAGTCGTAGATGAGCGTGAGCGTGCTCAGCCCGAGGAAGTCCATCTTGAGGAGACCCACGCGCTCGATCGTCCTTCATCGACCACTGGGTGACGATTTCGTCGCGAGCCCCCTTGTAGAGCGGCGCGTATTCGGTGATGGCCTTCGGCGCGATGACCACGCCGGCGGCGTGCACCGAGGCGTGGCGCGTCATGCCCTCGAGCCGACGGGCGACGGCGAAGAGCTCCTTCACCTTCGGGTCGTTCTGCTCCATCTCCTTGAGCACCGGGTTCTCCTCGAGCGCCTTGTCGAGGGTCATGTCCAGTGCCGGCGGGATCTGCTTGGCGACCTTGTCCACCTCCGCGAAGGTCCACTCGAGGACGCGGCCGACGTCCTTGATGACGGCCTTGGCCTTCATCGTGCCGAAGGTGATGATCTGCGCGACGTTCTCGCGGCCGTACTTGCGCGTGACGTACTCGATGACCTCGCCGCGGCGCCGTTCGCAGAAGTCGATGTCGATATCGGGCAGCGACACGCGCTCGGGGTTGAGGAAGCGCTCGAAGATCAGGTCGAAGTCGATCGGGTCGACGTCGGTGATCCGCAGGCAGTAGGCGACGAGGCTGCCGGCAGCCGATCCGCGCCCGGGCCCGACCGGAATGCCCTGCTCGCGCGCGTAGCGGATGAAGTCCCACACGATCAGGAAGTACCCGGGTACTTCATCTTCTTGATCATCTCGAGTTCGTAGGTCAGGCGGCGCTCGTATTCGTCGATCGTGTGCCGCAGCAGTCCCGGACGACGGCCAGCTGCTGCAGGCGCGGCAGCCGCTGCGCGAACCCTTCGCGCGCCACATGGTCGAAGTAGCTGTCGACCGTGAAGCCGGGCGGCACGTCGAAGTCCGGCAGGTAGTTCTCGCCCTCAGCGAGCTTCACGTTGCAGCGCTCGGCGATGCGCATCGTGTTGGCGAGCGCGTCCGGGATAGTCCTTGAAGTCTCCGCCATCTCGTCCGCGGTCTTCAGGAAGAACTGCTTCGCGTCGTAGCGCAGGCGCTTGGGATCGTTGAACGCCTTCCCGGTACCGATGCACAGCAGCACGTCGTGCGGGTGCGCGTCGCTGTCCCGCAGGTAGTGCACGTCGTTGGTGCAGATCAGCGGCAGGTTCGAGATCGCGCGCCAGCGCCGGAAGGCCGCGCGTTGACCGTCCGCTGCTCCTCGATGCCGTGCCACTGCATCTCGAGGAAGAAGTTGCCGGGCCCGAGGATGTCGCGGTACGCCGCGGCCGCCTCGACGGCCTTGCGTTCTCTGATGGTGCGACAGTCCTTCGGCGACCTCGCCCTTGAGGCAGCTGCTCAGGCCGATGAGCCCCTTCGAGTGCTGTGCGAGCAGTTCCTTGTCGATGCGCGGCTTGTAATAGAACCCCTCGGTGTAGCCGGCCGAGACCAGCTTGATCAGGTTGTGATAGCCCTCGTTGGTCTCGGCCAGGAGCACCAGGTGGTTCTGCGTTTCGCCGGGAACGCCGCTCTTGTTGCGCCGATCGCCGGGCGCGACATAGACCTCGCAGCCGAGGATCGGGTTCAGCCCGCGCGCTCGCGCGTGATCGTGGAAGACGACCGACGAGAACATGTTCCCGTGCTCGGTGACCGCGATCGCCGGCATCTTGAGCGCCACCGCCTGATCGAGCAGTTCGTCGATGCGGCACGCGCCGTCGAGCAGCGAGAACTCGGTGTGGAGGTGAAGGTGGACGAACTCAGACATCACTTGAATTGCTAATTGCTAATCTGCTGAATCTGCTGATTGCTAACTGCTGAATCGATTGACTGCGAATTCGCCCCCAATCAGCAATTCGCAATATCGCAATTGGCAAATCTCTATTCCCACTCGATCGTGGACGGCGGCTTCGACGAGATGTCGTAGACGACGCGGTTGATGCCGCGCACCTCGTTGACGATCCGCGACGAGATGCGCGCGAGCAGGTCGTGCGGCAGGCGCGCCCAGTCGGCGGTCATGCCGTCGCGGCTCTCGACCGCGCGAATGGCCGCGGTGTATTCGTAGGTTCGTTCGTCGCCCATCACGCCGACGCTCTGCACCGGCAGCAGCACGGCGAAACTCTGCCACAGCCGCTCGTACCAGCCTTCGCGCCGCACTTCCTGCGACACGATCGCATCGGCCTTGCGCAGCAGGTCGAGTCGAGGTCTGCGTCACCTCGCCGAGGATGCGCACCGCCAGGCCCGGTCCGGGGAACGGCTGGCGCACCACGAACTCCTCGTTCGAGTCCGAGTTCGCGGCCGACGGCGCGGACTTCGTCCTTGAACAGTTCGCGCAGCGGCTCGACCAGCTTCATCCGCATGCGCTCGGGCAGGCCGCCGACGTTGTGATGGCTCTTGATCATCGCCGACTGGCCGACCACCGACACCGATTCGATCACATCCGGATACAGCGTGCCCTGGCCGAGGAAGTCGACCTGTCCCAGCTTGTGCGCCTCCACCTCGAACACGTCGATGAACGTGCTGCCGATGATCTTCCGCTTCTGCTCGGGATCGATGACGCCGGCCAGACGATCGAGGAACAGATCGCGTCGCGTCCGCAAAGACCAGGGGCAGATGCAGCCGCTCGAAGCGCTTGCGGATCTGCGCGCCTCGTCGAGGCGCAGCACGCCGTTGTCGACGAAGATGCAGGTGAGGTGATCGCCGATGGCCTTGTGCAGCAGCAGCGCGGCCACCGTCGAGTCGACGCCGCCGCTCAGCCCGCAGACGACGCGACCGTCGCCGACCTGCTGACGGATCCGCGCTATCGACTCCTGCGACAAACGACTTCATCGTCCAGTCGCCGGTGCAGCCGCAGACCTTGAAGGCGAAGTTGCGGATGATCTCGAGGCCGCTCTCGGTGTGGACGACCTCGGGATGAAACAGCAGCGCGTACAGGTTCCGACGCTTCGGATCGGCCATCGCTGCCACGGGAGCGTTGGCGCTCGTCGCGACGACTGAGAAGCCGGACGGCGGTGCGGCGACGAAATCGCCGTGGCTCGCCCAGACGCGAATCTCGTCGGGTACGTCCGCGAACAGCACGGCCGGTGCGCCCTGCGGCCGCCAACCGGACACGTCGCGTGGCCGAACTCGCGCTGCGCGGCCGGTGCAACCGTGCCGCCGAGCGTGTGTGCCATCAGCTGCATGCCGTAGCAGATGCCAAGCACCGGCACGTCCGAGCTCGAATACGGCCGGGTCGCAGATCGGTGCGCCGGGGTCGGACACGCTCTTTGGACCACCCGACAGGATGATGCCGACCGGCTTGCCGGCTGCGAATCGTGTCCGCCGGGGTGGCTGGGCGACCAGATTTCCGAGTAGACCGACAGCTCACGCAGGCGACGGGCGATGAGCTGGGTGTATTGCGATCCGAAGTCGAGAACGATGATGGTTTGATGGCTCACGAAAGGGCCTGCAGTCTGGCGATGTCGCGGGCCCGCTCGGGCCCGTCGCGGATTGGGAAAAGAATCGACGCTATTATAAGCGGTGTAGACGTGCCCCCGGCCACAACATCTTGTAGTGCAATTGCCCTCTTCCTCCTCGTGGCAGTAGCGTCGCTCGCGCAGTCCAGGAGGCCATCCGAGCTGCGTCTGTTTCCCGCGCTTCCGGTCTGGAGTCAGCCGCTCGACAAGGTCGTCACGACGAGCTCCGGCCTTTGCCGGCACGTCGCGCGTTCTTCGCCGTCGAAGGCGACCAGGTCGCCGCCTTCGACATCGAGCACGGAGTGCCGACGTGGACTGCGCCAGGGAGCGCCGACCGTCGACGCCGGCCACCGGCGACGGGCTGGTCTTTCTCGCCGAGCCCGACAGCATCACGGCGCTGCGGCAGGATACCGGCGAACTGGCCTGGCGGCTGCCCTTCACCGGTGACACTCGCGGTGCCGCTCGTCTGGGACAACGGCTGGCTCATCGGAGCCGACGACGTCAGGCAACGTGCTCGCCTTCCGCGCCACCGACGGCGTGCTCATCTGGCAGGCGCGATCTGGGTGTTCGCGTTCACGCGGCGCCCGCGCTCGCCGCCGACCGCGTGTACGTGCCGCTCGAGGACGGCCGCGTCGTCGCCCTCGACGTGTCCACGGGTGCGCAGCAGTGGGCGCGCAAGCTCGGCGGACCTCCCAACGACATGCTCGCGCTCGACGATCGCATTTACGTCGGCTCGGACGACAACTTCTTGTACTGCCTGCTCGCGTCGAACGGCGAGGTGGCCTGGCGCTGGCGCACGGGCGGCGACGTGATTGGCGTGCCGGTCGTCGACGACGCACCGCGTCTACTTCGTGTCGCGCGACAACGTGCTGCGCGGGCTCGATCGGCAGTTCGGGCTCGCAGCGCTGGAAGCGTGCGCTGCCCGGGCGGCCGACGCGCGGGCCGGTGCGCGCCGGCGACCTGCTGCTGGTCAGCGGGCTGTCGCCGCGGGTCGCGCGTCTTCGCGATGAAGGACGGTACGCCGGCCGGCGAGATCGCCGCGCCGGGCGAACTGGCCGCCGCACCGTACATGACCGACTCGCTCGGGCTGCCGCAGGTCGTGCTGGTCTCGCGCGACGTGGCCAAGGGCACGCGGGTGTTCGCGTTCAGACGGCAGCGTCGACCCGCCGATGAACACGCCGCTGCCGGTCCTTCCCGACCCGATCACGATCGTGAAGCCCGGCACGCCGGGCGCGTCCGCGACGCCGACCGGCGCACCGACACCGCCGCGCGCCAGCCGCCGCCGGCACCTGTCCCGCCCGGACGTCGACGTCCGCCAGCCAGAGCGTCCGTCCGCGACCATCGCGCCGTCGCAGTCGGCGCGGTCAACTCCGGCCGACGTCGACTACAGCGCGGGATGCAGGTTCCCGCTGCCTGCCGACCGAGTCGGACTGCGCGGCGCGCACTGCGGCCGCGGCGGCATGCCGGCGATACAGCGTGACGTACGCGCCCATCGCGGTCAGGCCGATGTACTCGAACACGAGACCGCGCAGCAGCAGCGCCGCGATCTGCAGCGGGAAACACGGCGAGGCCGACCAGCGGAACGAAGGCAATCAGCCCGACGCCCGACCAGGCCAGCGCCGACGCGAGCCAGGCGGCGACGACCATCCCGAACACCACCACGAAGATGCCACTCAACTCGCGGAACTCCGCGCGGGTGAAGCGCGCGACCTCGCGCGGCCGCGTCGCCTGAGCGTCGGATGCCCCGCCGCCGTCGCGATCTGCAGCAGCAGGTAGACGAGGTTGATCGCCGTGATCCAGAGGAACAGCCCGATCGTGCGCGATGGCGGCGAGGAACGTCCAGCCGATGAACAGCACGCCGTCGCCCGCCGCCCGATACCCGTAGACGATGAAGGCGAGGTAGGCGGCGCCGGTCAGCGCGTAGGACGACCATCAGCGCCAGGCCCGAGGCGCAGGTACGGGCGAAAGAGCCGTCCGCAGCCGCCGATGAACCGCGCGAATCGAGAACGTGGCGGCCTCGCTGACCGCGGTCGAGCGTCAGCGGCTGCCGCTCGATCGGACCGACCTGCGTCGTTGGCCGCGAGCATCACGTCGACGGTGCCGCCCTTCACCAGGAACATGAGCACCGATCCGCCGACCAGCGCAATGACGAACGCGGTGATGAACGCGCCGAGCGCGAACGGCTCGGACATGAGGGCATCGGTGATGGTCGCGAAGATCTCGCGCATGCTGCCCTGCAGCAGGTTCGCGAGATCGCCGCCGAGCAGCACGGCGACGAGGATGGCCGCGCCGACGATGGGCACGGCAAGCAGCACCTGGAACGTGGTCTGCGCGGCGAACTGGATGACGACGACCGGCCAGTTGGCGGCCGCCAGCAGCCCGCCTCGTTTCAGCAGCAGCTTCAGGTCCAATCGATTTCACTATAGCACCCGTGTATCCTGTGATCTGTAGCGCAGTCGCCGTCGCGGCAGGCTGTTTCACCTGCATTCGTGAACTCGGCCATCTGCACGCCTGTGAGCCGTCCATTGCCATTCGCCAGGTCCGTCGCGCGCACCGCGATCGCAGGTCTGCTGGCCGCGCTCGCGGTGGCGGCGGCGGTCGTCTGCTCGAGCGTTCGCGGCTCGGCGCCACCGATGAGGCGGCAGTTCAGCGCATCGAGCACGAACTCGGTCGTCGGTTCGCGCAGACCGCCGACGCGCTGACCGCGCGGGCTGCACGCGTCACCGCGCGATCCCGACGCCATCGCCGCGCGCCACTCGCGACACGGCCGTCGTGCGGACGCTGTTCGACGCGCTCGTCGAGCCGAGCTGACGCCCGATCTGTCGGCAGCGCCGGCCTCACCGTCTACGGCGCGCGCGGCAATCCGATCGCGTGGGCAGGTCGCGTGTCCGACGTGCCGCGCGACCGCGTCGATGGGCCGAGCGGTCTGTTCGTCTCGCTCGATCCGCTCGGGCCGACGGCTGGTCCGCGTCGAACCGGTGCCCGATCCGCTCCCGCCCGCGGCGTTCGCGCCTGGCCACGATCGTCGCCGAGCAACTGGTCGTCGAACGCACGGACGTCGCGACGTCGATGTCCGACACCTTCCGCCTGCCGACCTCGGTGGTCGACGTCGACGTCCGCGCCACGCCGGGCCTCGCGCCGCCGCAGCCGCCGTTCGCTTTCGCGATCCGGTCGGCCGAAGGCCAGGTGCTCGCGGAAGCGGAAGTGTCGCCCGCCGACCTGGCGCGCGGCGCGCGCCACGTGGCGAGGCGTGGACACGCGCCGGCGTGTTCGGCGTGCTCGGCCTGACGCTTCTGCTGTGCGCGGCGCCCGTGCTCGAGGCGCGCCGGCACGCCCGGCGTCCCGGTAGCTTCGTGGCGTCCACCGCCGCACTCGTCGCCATCCTGATCGGTGGCCGCGCACTGCTGCGCGCTCGCGTTCGGCTCCGATGATCGGCACGGCGACTCGCCGGCCCGGTCGAACTGCTGCCGGATGCGCTGCTGCTGACCGGCCTGGTCTGGCTGGCGATCGACACCATCGAGCAGCGGCGCGTGTCGCGACCACGCGTGCATCTGATCACCAACGAGCGCGTGGCTGCCATCGCGACCGTCGCCGCCTTCGCGTGCGCCGGTGCCGCGGCCGCCGCGGCTGCTCTGGGAGTACGAGCGCCTGCTCGCGGCAATCGCGGTCGCAGTCGTCGCAGGATCTGCTGCAGCTTCTCGCTGCATCCGTTCGAGGCGGCACGCATCGGCACGGCGGCCGGCTGGTGCTGCTCCATGCCGCGTGGTCTGGGGCGCTGCCGGCATCCTGCGGCTTGCCGGCGATTCTGTGGCGCACCTCGCGTACGGCGGCGGCATATCGCCGCGCGCGATCGTCGTGTCCGGCGGCGCCGGGTGCGCTGCTGATTGCTCGGCCTGGCCAGCCGCTACGGGCCGGCGGTGCCCGAGCGACCGCTCACTGTGGCGGTCGTCGCGCTCGGGTCTGGCGGCGGCTGCTGCTGTCGCGGCCGCGCGGCGGCCGCACGCCGCGCATCGCAGGCGGCGCGGCTCGGCCTGTTCTTCCTCGGTCTGGCTCTTCCCGCTCTCGCGCTGTATCCGTCGCTCGATGCGTTCGCGTCGCCTCGAAGGAGCGACTGGTCGAGTCACGCAGCTCGCGCCGCAGGTGGCCAGCCAGCGCGAGGACCTGCAGGTGCGCCGTCTGCCGCAGGCACTCGAGGCGATCGACGCCACGACCTCGCTGCCCGAGTTCGTGACGAGTTCGTCCGAGGACGCGGCGCCCACGACCGATCGCGCCTTCATCGTCTGGTCGCAGACCGAACTGGCCAGCTCGCGCACGACGTCGGCGGTCGAGCTGTACGGTCCGAACGGGCGCCTGGTCAGCCGCTTCGCCCTCGACCTCCCGGAGTACGCGACCGACCGAATATCGCGGCGGCTCGTGCACCGACTGGGAGCTGTATGAGGAGGTATCGCCCTTCGGTTCGACGCTCCGCAACGTGCTGCGCGCGAGCCGCGCGATCTGCGTCAACCGGCGCCGCGTCGGCGGCATCGTCGTGCGCGCGAGGCTCGACTACCGCGCGCTGCCGTTTGTCTCGTCGCCCAATCCGTATCTCGAGTCGCTGATGCCGACAGCGACGCCGCGGACCGGAGTCGGCGTTCGGCAGCGACGTCGAGATGGCGTTCTATGGGTGGAGCCGCGCGCCCGCTGTACGTCGAGCGGCGCCAGCGTCTGGCCGCTCGACGACAGCGTGTTCGCAGCGGATGGTCGGCGTCGCGCGATGCCGCTGTGGCAACGGGTCGTCCGCGACGGCGACGCGTTCCGCGTCTACTTCTTCAACGACCGCGGCGGCATCTACGCGCTCGGGTATCCGGTCGTCACCTGGTTCGGTCACCTCATCAATCTTGGTGAGCTGGTGTTCTTCTGCGGCGTGCTGTACGCCGTGCTGCTGATCGGCGCGACGCTCTTCAACGTGCTCACCTCGCGCACGCCGGCCAGCGGCCGCGCGCTGCTGCGGGAGGTGCGTTCGAGCTTCTATCGCAAGCTGTTCATCGCGTTCGTCGCGTCGGCGGTGGTGCCGGTCGTCGTGCTGGCGCTGGCGACCAGCACCTACTTCGCGAACCAGTTCCGCGCCGGCGTCGAGGAGTCCGCGGTCAAGACCGCGACCGTGGCGCAGCGGCTCATCGAGGATTACGTCGCGCTGCAGCAGCGCGGCGCGGGTTCACTCGACCGCATCGACGACGAATTCATGCTGCTCGTGCGGCGGGCGATCGATGAGGACGTGAACCTGTTCGACGGTCCTCGGCTCCGCGCGACGAGCGAGCGGCCGCTGTTTGCCTCGCGGCTGCTTCCGAGCCGGACGCCGGCCGACGTCTACCGCGCGATTGCGCTCGATCGACTGCCGACCACGGTCGTCGTCGAGGAACTCGGCGGCTCGCCCGGCTACCTGGTTGCCGCGGCGCCCGGTGCGCGCGGGCGCGCGCGAGGGGATTGTCACGGTGCCGCAGACGCTGCGGCAGCGCGAGATCGAACAGCAGATCGACGAGATCGATCGGCGCGTGCTGTCGGCGGCCGTCCTGTTCGTGCTGCTTGGCTCGGCGCTCGGCTACTGGATGGCGGAGCGAATCGCCGATCCGGTGAGCCGGCTGACGCGCGCCACGCGCCGGATCGCCCGCGGCGATCTCGACGCGCGCATCGCCGCGACTTCGTCCGACGAACTGCGCCGGCTGGTCGAGGACTTCAATCGGGATGGCCGACGACCTGAAGAAGCAGCGCGCCGAACCTCGAGCGAACGCAGCGTCTCGAGGCCTGGGCCGACATGGCGCGACAGGTGGCGCACGACATCAAGAACCCGCTGACGCCGATCCAGCTGTCCGCCGAGCACGCGCGGCGCGTCAACATCGATCGCGGCCGTCCGCTCTCGCCGGTGCTCGACGAGTGCGTCGACGTCGATCCTCTCGCAGGTCAAGCTGCTGCGCCAGATCTCCGGCGAGTTCTCGAGCTTCGCCTCGTCGCCGACCGCGCGGCCGGAACCGACGCCGTCGGCGAACTGCTGCGAGGAGGTGGTCGAGCCGTACCGGACGGGACTCGCCTCGCGCGTGGCGCTGACACGTGGAGGCGCAGCCTGGCCTGCCGCTCGCCTTCATCGATCGCACGCTGTTCGCGCGCGCGCTGACCAACGTCATCGAGAACGCGCTGCACGCGATGCCTGGCGGCGGCTCGCTCACGCTGCGCGCCTTCGCGACCGAGGCGGTCGATGCGCCTGATGCGGCGCACGCCGCGTCGTTACCGTCGAGGTGACCGACACCGGCATCGGCATGGACGCTGAGGCGCTGTCGCGCATCTTCGAGCCGTACTTCTCCACGAAGGCGACCGGGCACCGGTCTCGGGCTCACGATCGCGCGTCGCAACGTCGAGCTCGTGGGCGGCTCGATCGAGGTGCGCAGCGAGCGCGGCGACCGGCACGCATCCGTGACGCATTGACGACTGACGTCCGTCGTTCGACGATGAGGGAGCTGATCGCACGGATCTTCACTCGCTTCGCTATAATCCGCGCCATGAAATACAGACAACTGGCAGATACCGGTGTGTTCGTCTCGGAGCTGTGCCTCGGCGCGATGACGTTCGGCGGGCGCGGCGGCATGTGGGAAGTGATCGCCGGCCTCGATCAGACCGGCGTCGACGCGATCGTTCACCGCTCGATCGACGCGGGCATCAACTTCATCGACACCGCGAACGTCTACGCCCTCGGCGAATCCGAAACGCTGCTCGGCAAGTCGCTCGAGGGCCGTCGTCACGACGTCGTGCTCGCCACCAAGGTGCGAGGACGCATGGGCAAGGGTGCCAACGATGTCGGGCCTCTCCCGCCTGCACATCATGCAGGCGGTCGACGCGAGCCTGAAACGCCTGGGCACCGACTACATCGACCTCTATCAGATCCACCGCTTCGACACGCTCGACGAACCTCGAGGACACGCTGCGCGCGCTCGACGATCTCGTGCGCGCCGGCAAGGTGCGCTACATCGGCTGCTCGAACCTCGCCGCCTGGCAGATCATGAAGTCGCTGGCGATCTCGCGCGAACAGCACCTCGAGCGCTTCCGCTGCACGCAGTCGTACTACTCGCTCGCCGGGCGCGAACTCGAGCGCGAGACTCGTTCCGCTCATCGAAGGACCAGAACCTCGGACTGCTGGTGTGGAGTCCGCTGGCTGGCGGATTCCTCTCCGGAAAGTTCACGCGCAGCGGCGGCGACGAAGCGGCACGCCGGGCCTCGTTCGACTTTCCGCCCGATCAACAAGGAAAAGGCGTTCGACATCATCGACGTCCTGAAGTCGATCGCCGATGCCCGCGGCGCGAGCGTCGCGCAGGTCGCCCTCGCCTGGCTGCTTGCGCAGACCGGTGACGACGAGCGTGATCATCGGCGCGCGCAGGATGATCAGCTCGAGGACAATCTGAAGTCGGTGGACATCACGCTGACAGCCGACGAACTCAAGGCGCTCGATGACGTGAGCCGGCTGGCGCCTGAATATCCGGCGTGGATGGGCGCCGCTGCGAGCGACGATCGCCTCCCCGGCCAGGAGCGCCGTTCTCGACCACGAGGCCTGTGGCTCCAGCGAAGACGTAAGGTCGTGACCGAACGGCGTCGACCGACGCCGCCTACTGGTCCGGTGACAGCGCCTACTGAGCCGGGAACGCGTCGGCCGAGGCGTTGGTGTCCGACGCGTGCGTCGGCGAGCGTGCGCCTGATGGCCGCGTCGCCTGCAAGCGCGTCATCGCCAGCCCCACGAACGCGGACGACCAGGTAGGCGTAGGCCATGGCGACCAGCACGAACCTGGGGTGCGTCGCGATGGCCATGATGCCGAGCGGCGATGAGGAACAGCACCGAATAGGGCCGCCGCATCTGCAGGTCGATCGTCTTGAAGCTGCGGAAGCGGATCGTGCTCACCATCAGCAGCGCCGGGACCAGCACCATCGCGAGCACCGGGAGCGCAGCGCGGTAATCGGTGATGCCGTCGGACAGCAGATACACCGTCGCCGCGGGGATCGCCGCCGCCGCAGGGCTCGGCATGCCGACGAAGTAGCGCTTGTCGCCGCCGGCCGCGCTCTGGATGTTGAAGCGCGCCAGCCGCAGCGCCGCGGCACTGACGAACAGGAACCCGGAGAACATGCCCGAGGCGTCCGAGCGGCGACAGCCCCCACGCGTACGACATGATCGCCGGCGCGATCGCCGAACGAGATGACGTCGGCCAGCGAGTCGAGTTCGACGCCGAACTCGCTGGACGTGCCGGTGAGCCTGCGCGATGCGGCCATCGAGCATGTCGAGCACGATGGCGAAGCCGATGAACGGCGCCGCGCGTCTCGAAGTCGCCGCGCAGCGAGTACACGATGCACGCGTAGCCGCAGAACATGTTGCCCATCGTGAACAGGCTGGGCAGCAGCGCCACGCCGCGGCGGACGCGCGGCGGGCGGCGGTCCTGCGCCCGACGCAGGAAGCGCAGTCGCGTGTCGTCGCTCCGGACGGTTCGGCGTCGGTTCATCGTGGAGGGCAGTGCCTCAGTGTAGCACCGCGATGACGGTTTCAGCGGCACGCACGGTCGCGCCGACCTCGACGGTGATCTCCGCGGTCAGCGGCAGGAACACGTCCATGCGCGAGCCGAACTTCATCACGCCGTAGCGGTCGCCGGCCTGGACCGTGGCGCCGGCCTCGAGCCTGCAGACGACGCGGCGCGCGAGCATGCCGACGATCTGCCGCGCGACGACCGGCTGTGCCATCGTGGTCGATCCAGATCTCGCTGCGTTCGTTGGCGGTCGCGGCGTCGTGCGCGTAGGCCGGCAGGTACTTGCCGGGCGTGTACGACACGCGCGTGACGCGGCCTGACACCGGCACGCGGTTCACGTGCACGTTCATCGGCGACAGGAAGATGCTGATCTGCAGCCACTCGCCTTCGGGGGCGGCGCCGGCGACCGCCGGCACCGGCGACGAGCACGCGTCCGTCGGCCGGCGACAACACGGCGTCGGCCATCGCCGGCAGCCAGTGCGGTCCGGATCGCGAAAGAAGAAGAGGAAGAAACGCGGCAAGGATCAGGAACGGAACCGCGAGCCACCAGGTCGACGAAAAACGCCGGCCGCCGCAGCCAGCACGAGCGAGACAGCGATGAACGGGATACCCGGCGCGGTCGAAGCGGATCATCGATCCTATCTAACCATGAAGCGGGAGTGGGCGGCTGAAAAGCCGGCCAGGCGGGTGGCGCGTTGCAGACGGAAGGAAAAAGGAAGAAGGCAGAACATTCGGGCAGCCACGAGCCGTTGCGTGTGCCCTCTTCCTTTTGCCTTGATCTCGCTCGGCCGTCAGAGTGCGGTCAATGGTGCTGCTGGTAGCCGCGCACGATCGCTTCCATGCGGTCTTTCAGCTGCAGCTTGCGTTTTTTCAGGGTGACTTCTTCGACTTGTTCCGGTTCGGACAGGTGGGACTTCTCAAGCAGTTCGTGCAGGCGATCCTCGAGTTCATGATGCTGGGCGGCGAGGTGGTTGAATTCCTCGTTCGTCTGCAGCAACAGTGCCTTGAGGTCCTGTGACTGCTCATTCATGGTCCGCCTCCTTGAAGTCAGGCCCGGGCAGAAGGCGCTGTTACGGGCAGCGGCCTCCGCTCCAACCCTGTAAGGGCGAACGTAACACACGCCTTGGGGCAGCGCAAGATCAGCGTGAGGCGAGGCACGGCTCGATGGCAATCAGCGCGCGAGCCGGCGCGTCACGCCAGAGCACCAGCGCGTCCTCGTCCGGGTGCGTGTAGTAGCTGCGCCGGACGGCCGCCACGGTGAAGCCGAACTTCTCGTACAGCTTCAGCGCGGCTTCGTTCGAGCGCCGCACCTCCAGCGTCGCTCGGCGCGCGCCCTTCGCGGCACCGTCGGCCAGCACCCGCTCGAGCAGCGCGGATGCGACGCCGCCGCGGCGGAGTTCCGGGCAGCACGGCCAGGTTGTTGATGTGCACTTCGTCGAGGACCAGCCAGCACGAGCAGAACCCGATCGCCTCGCCGACCGCGTCGCGCGCAATGTAGAAGATGCGCACACGTCCCGGTGCTCGAGTTCCGAGAGATACATCTCGCGCGTCCACGGGTCGCGTGAACGAGATCGCCTCGATCCGCAGGATGTCGTCGATGTCGCGCTCCGACGAGAGCGGCTGGATGAAGCAGTCGATCATCGCGTCAGTCTGGCCGCGTCACGGGCGACTTCCGCGTCGGGACGCCGCACGTACAGCGGCTGAACGCCGGCCGGGCGCGACGGTGGTGCCCGTCGCGGGCCGCGACGAGCGCGAGCCGCGCAATGATCGCCGCGAGCGGCGGCGGCGCCACGCACGGCGATTGACGGCCGGCAGCAGCGCTCGCATACAGCGATCGCGCCGTCACCGCAGATAGCGCGTCGGGAGCCCAGACTCCGACCATCGCTCGAGCGCCGTCGCTGGTGGCCCGACCGCCGGCCCCTCGAGTTCGACCAGCGTGGCGACGCCCGTCGTCGGAGGGCGCGGCAACTTCGTACAACGCGCTGAACACGTCGCGCCGATGCGCATCCATCCAGGCGCCGACGCGGGCGCCGGCGGGCAGACCGGCGGCGGCGGCCTCGCGCAAGCGCGCGAAGCGCGGACACCGCCGCGACCCGCTTGCGGTTCACGAACGCGAGTCCCTGGATGGTGGCGATGCCGATGCGGAGGCCGGTGAAGGATCCCGGGCCCGACGCGACGGCGAACAGATCGATGTCCGCAGTGGCCGCGCCGACCGCCGCGAGCGCCTCCAATAACTCGGCCGGCAGCCGTTCGGCGTGCGTGCGCGCGGGTCGCCCGTCCGCTCGATGAGCACGCGCCCATCGTCCACGATCGCGACACTTCCGGCGCGCGTCGTCGTGTCCAGAGCGAGTACGCGCATGCGTTAGACTACAAGGATATGTCAACGTCGGCGACGCCGGCGATGCGGCAGTATCTCGACGCCAAACAGCAGCATCGCGACGCCATCCTGTTCTTCAGGATGGGCGACTTCTACGAGATGTTCTATGAAGACGCCCTGCTCGCCGCCCGCACCCTCGAACTGACCCTCACCTCCCGGTCGCAAGGACGCCACCGGCGGCGGCATTCCGATGTGTGGTGTGCCGTTCCACGCCGCCGACACCTACATCGCGCGCCTCGTCAAGAAGGGCTTCCGCGTCGCGATCTGCGATCAGGTCGAGGACCCGAAGAAGGCCAAGGGCATCGTCAAGCGCGAGGTCGTGCGCGTCGTCTCGCCCGGCACCTTCACCGACAGCAGCTATCTCGATGCTCGCGAGCCGGCGTTCCTGATGGCCGTGTCGCGCACCGATGCCAGGGAGAAGGCTCACGCTCGGCGTCGCGCTGCTCGATGTCTCCACCGGCGAGTTCACCGCGACCGAGTACGCCGGCACGCGATGGCCTGCAGGCGTTCGCCGACGAACTCGAGGTGCTCAGGCCGCGCGAGGTCATCGTGCCGGCGACCTGCAGTCGATGGACGTCGCAGCAACCGCGCGGCTGTCGCCGCCGCCTGGCCGCAGCTGGCCGACGCGGGGCTGCACGCTGACGCCGGTCGACGCCTGGGCGTTCGATCTCGAGGCAGCACGGCGTGCGCTGCTCGACCAGCTGCAGGCCGGTGGACTCGAAGGGTTCGGACTGGACCGCAAGCCGGCGGCCGTGTCGGCGGCCGGCGCCCTCGTGCACTACCTCCGCTCCACGCAGAAGGCCGACCTCGCGCACGTGCGGGCCATCGCGTACCGGCAACGCGCCGATGCGCTGCTCATCGACCCGACCACGCTGAAGCATCTGGAGATCGTCGAAGGGTCGGAAGGCGGACGCGACGGTTCGCTGCTCGACGAACTCGATCGCACGGTGACGTCGATGGGCAGCCGGCTGCTGCGCTCGTGGCTGCTGCGTCCGCTCCTGTCGCTCGACGCCATCCGCGATCGGCTCGACGCGGTCGAGGATCTGGCGTTCAGGACCACCGAGCGCGGCAAGTTCCGGGACGCGGTGAAGGGCGTGCAGGATCTCGAGCGCCTCGTCGCGCGGGCGGCGCATCGGCACCGCAGGTCCGCGCGATCTGGTCGGGCTCAAGCAGTCCATCTGCGCTGATTCCCCGGCTCCGTACGCTGCTCGCCGACCTGCAGGCGCCGCTCGCTCCGCTCGCTGACTCGCGGAACTCGACGATCTGTCCGACGTGCGCGACCGGATCGAGACGGCCCTGGTGGACGATCCGCCGGTGCTCGCGCGCGATGGCGGGTTCACGCGCGACGGGCTCGACCGCGAGATCGATGAGCTGCGCTCGATCAGCCGCACCGGCAAACAGTTCATCGCCGAGATGGAGGAGCGCGAGCGTGCGCGCACCGGCATCTCGAATCGCTGAAGATCCGCTACAACCGGGTGTTCGGCTACTACATCGAGATCTCGAAATCGAACCTCCACGCGGTGCCGCCCGACTACCACCGCAAGCAGACCATCGCCGGCGGCGAACGGTACATCACGCCCGGCGCTGAAGGAGTACGAGGAGAAGGTCGTCGGCGCCGACGAGCGGATCGTCGAGCGCGAACTCGAGCTGTTCGAGGAGTTGCGGCGCGCGGTCGCGGCGGAAGCCCCACGCATCCAGGCGGCCGCCCGCGCCATCGCGACCGCTCGACGTGCTCGCTGCCCTCGCCGAGACCGCCGCCGTCAACAACTACATCAAGCCGCAGGTGCACGACGGCGACGAGATGTCGGTCATCGATGCACGACATCCGGTCGTCGAGCGCCGGACGGCGAGCAGCGGCGAACCCTACGTGCCGAACGACATCGAGCTCGAACGGCTCCACCTGCCAGCTGGTCGTCCTGACCGGACCGAACATGGGCGGCAAGTCGACCTACCTGCGTCAGACGGCGCTGGTCTGCATCATGGCCCAGGCCGGCTCGTTCGTGCCGGCGCGCGAGGCGAAGCTCGGGCTGGTCGATCGCATCTTCGCGCGCGTCGGCGCCTCGGACAACATCGCGCGCGGCCACTCGACCTTCATGGTGGAGATGCAGGAGACGGCGAACATCCTGCACACGGCCACGTCGCGCAGCCTGGTCGTGCTCGACGAGATCGGGCGCGGCACGGCGACCTTCGACGGCCTGAGCATCGCGTGGGCGGTGGCCGAACACCTCGCCACCAATCCGAAGATCCGACCGAAGACCCTGTTCGCCACGCACTATCACGAGCTGACGGATCTCGCCGACGCGACGCCGGGCGTCGTCAACTATCACGTGGCGGCACGCGAGTGGAAGGACGACATCATCTTCCTGCGCAAGATCGTGCCGGGGCGTTCCGATCGCAGCTACGGGATCCAGGTGGCGCGTCTCGCCGGACTGCCGCGCCCGGTCGTCGAGCGGGCACGCGAGATCCTCTCCGCACTGGAACGCGACGAGTTGACGCGCGGCGGGCGGCCGTCGGTCAGCGGCACGCCAGGCGAGCCGCAGCAGCAGCTCGGACTCTTTCAGGCGACGCCCGCCGACGATCGGCTGCGCGAGCGGCTCGCCGCGCTCGACGTCGACCGCATGACGCCGCTCGACGCGCTGACGCTGCTGGCCGAACTGAAGAAAGAGGCGCAGCCGTGACGAGCGTCGCGCGAGCGCCGCCGTGCTGCTGCTCGCGCTCGCCACGTCGGCGCTGCCTGCACCGTCCCGCCGACGACCCGAACACCATCGTCGTCAGCCTGACGAACGGGCCGAACAACCTCGACCCGCGCATCGGCACCGACGATGCGTCGCAGAAGATCCACCAGCTGATCTTCGACAACTTCATGGAACTCGACGACCACCTTCGTGTCGTGCCGAAGCTGGCGGAGTCGCTCGATCATCCGGACCCGCTCACCTACGTCGCGACGATCCGCCGCGGCGTTCGCTTCCACGACGGCCACGAGCTGACCGCAGACGACGTCGTGTTCACGTTCGGCCAGTTCCTCGATCCGGCGTTCGTGTCGCCGCGCAAGGGCGGCTACCGCGAACTGCAGTCGGTGGCGGCCCGCGATCCGTACACGGTCGTCTTCACGCTTGAAGCAGCCGTTCGCGTCGTTCCCCATCAACCTGATGATGCCGATCGTCGGAAAGGGCGCCGGACCCGACCTGCGCGACGCACCCGATCGGCACCGGGCCGTATCGCTTCGTCCGGTACGCCGTGGACGACCGGCTCGAACTGGTCGCGAACCAGCGACTACTGGGCAGGCGCCCCGAAGAACAGCGGCCTCGTCCTGAAGATTGTTCCCGACGATGTGATGCGCGGCCTCGAACTGCAGAAGGGCACGATGGACATCGTGGTCAACGACCTGGCGCCGGACATCGTTCACCAGATGCGCGAGAACCCGGCGCTGCAGGTCGTCGCAGGCGCCCGGCGTGGACTACCAGTACATCGGGCTGAACCTGCAGGATTCGCGCCTGCAGGACGTGCGCGTCCGGCAGGCGCTGGCGTACGCCATCGACCGCGACGCCATCGTCGAGTACCTGCGGCGCGGCCTGGCCGTACCGGCCACCGGCATGCTGTCGCCGCTGTCCTGGGCTGCGGCGCCGGATGTCCCGTCGTATCCGCACGACCCGGCGACGGCGCGAAGGCGCTGCTCGACGAGGCCGGCTATCCCGATCCCGACGGCGACGGTCCGCGCACACGGCTGACGCTGACGCTGAAGGTGTCGAACAGCGAGTTCAATCGGCTCCAGTCCTCGGTCATCCAGCAGAACCTTCGCGACGTCGGCATCGATCTCGACGTGCGCACCTACGAGTTCGCCACGCTGTACGCCGATGTGCTCTCCGGCAATTTCCAGCTCTTCACGCTGCAGTGGACGGCGGGCGCACTGGCCGATCCCGATATTCTCCGCCGCGTGTTCCATTCGAACCAGGTGCCGCCCGCCGGGTTCAATCGCGGCCGCTACAGCAACCCGGAGGTGGACGCGCTGCTCGACGAGGCGGGCAACACCGTGGACGAGCAGCGGCGGCCTGGATCTCTACGCCGAGGTGCAGCGCATCATCGCGCGCGACGTGCCGTACGTGAGCCTCTGGTACAAGACGAATGTCGCCGTGGCGCGGCAGGACCTCACAGGTGTCCGCCTGACGCCGCTCGCCGATTACTACTTCCTCAAGGACGTGGCCCGGGTTGCGGCTGGCGACGAACTGGCGTGGTGTCGCCGCCAGCTGCGACGGTGTGCACGTCGGCTCGCGGTCACAACGTGCGGCCTGGGCCGCGGCCGATTCTGCTGGTGCTGCTGGCGCTGCTCGCGTTGACGACAGCGGCGGATGCGGCAGGGCTGGTCGATCCGCGCTTTCGCTTCCGCGAAATCCGGACCGACCACTTCGTCATCTACTTCCACCAGGGTGAGGATCGGCTCGCCGCCGCCTGGCGCGATCGTCGAAGATGTCCGCGCGCAGGTTGGCGAGGCGCTGCATGCGGCTGCCGCCGCGTCGCACGCATGTCATCCTCGCCGACCAGTCGGAAGCTGGCCAACGGATGGGCGACTCCACTGCCGCGCGACACGGTCTTCCTGAATGCGGCCGTCGCCGTCGGGCGCCGACTTCATCGGCACGGACCGACGACTGGCTGCGCCTGGTCTTCACGCACGAGTACACGCACATCGTGCATCTCGATCGCTCAGCGGGGTGGGCGTCGGCGTCGTGCGCGGGATCTTCGGGCGGATCACCCATCGCGTTTCCGAACCTCTGCTGCCGGAGTGGCAGATCGAAGGGCTCGCCACCTGGGAAGAGAGCGCGCTGACCGGCAACGGCCGTCTCGGCGCCGGCGACTTCCGCGCCATCGAGCGCGTCGCCGGCGGCCGACGGCCGCGTCCTGACGCTCGATCGCGCCAGCGGCGGACTGGTCGGCTGGCCGGACGGGCACGCGGCGTACGCCTCCGGGCTCGGGTTTCACGCATATCTGGTGGAGCGATTTGGCGAGGCCATCGTTCGGCCGCTGGCCGATGCGACGTCGCGATCGCTGCCGTTCCTCGGCTCGCGAGCGTTTCGCAGGCGTCTTTGGCGAATCGCTCGGTTCGTTGTGGCGCGAGTATCGGCGGCCTCGCTCGCCGAGGCCACGCCGTCGATCCCGGCCGACGTCGCCACCGCGCCGCCTGACCAGCCACGGCAATATGGTTGTCGGGTCCACGATTCGCGCCTGCGCGCCTGTGCGCAGTGCCAACAGCGAGATCATCTACTCGGTGACGACGCCGGATGCGTTCCCGTCCTGCGCGCGGTCGGCGTCGGACGGCGTCGGCGACCGCGCAGCTCGCGACGCGGTATCATGGGATCGACCGTCGGCGTGAGCACGACGCCGATCGTCTTCGACCAGCAGGAGGTTCATCGCAATGTGGCACTCCACAGCGACTCTATACGCGCTCGACCGGCGTCCGGCGATGTGCGGCCCTCACGCATGACGCGCAGGCTCCAGGATCCCGACCTGTCGCCGGATGGCCGTCCATCGTGGCCGTTCGCGAGAACGCGCGGCACGCCGCGAGCTGGTCGTGGTCCGGCTTGGCGGGCGCGTCTGACGGACTTCAAGCGCCTGGACGCGGCGAGCGTGACGACACTCGTCGCCGACCCGGACACGCAGTTCAGCGCGCCGCGCTGGTCGCCGGACGGACGACTTGATCGCCGTCGAGCGGCGACGCCTCGGTGCCCTGCCCGAGGTCGTCGTGCTCGATGCGGACGACCGGGCACGTTCAGGTTGTGCTCGCCGACCATGCGCGCGCGCATCGTCACGCCGGCCTGGCGTCCTGATGGCCGTGCCGTGATCGCGGCCGCCGATTTCGATGGCGGACCCTTCGATCTCTACGAGTTCGCGCTGGACGACAGCGGCACGGCGCGCCGGCTGACGCGCACCAGCGGCGCGCTCTGGCCCGATGTCTCCGCCAGATGGGCAGACGATGACCTTTGCGGGTTACACGGCCGATGGGTACGACGTCTTCACCACAGCCTATGCGACCGGGGAATCGCGCGGTACCGCAATGGTGAGAGCCGCAGCATCGTCACCGCCGTGTCAGCGGTACCTGCCGAGGCGGTCGCCCCGCCGGTGACCGGACAGGCTCGACGCACGTCGCTATTCTCCTCGCGGAACTGTGGCGCCTACCTCGTGGACTCCGCTACTTCAGCTCGACCGATGAACAGACGCGCATCGGTGCCGGCGTCGCGGGGGCCGATGTGCTCGGGCGGCATGCCTGGGCGGCGAACGTCACGCTGGCTCGTGAACGGGCCCGCCGTCGTACGGCCGGTGGCTGACTCGGTCCCTGACTGGAACGCTGCATACGCCTATACCCGTCACCAGCCGTCGTTCTTCGGGTCGGCGTCCCGCGAGACGACATTCGGCACTGCGGTCTTCGGTGCGAGCGCGCGTCCCCACTTGCGTGTGGCCGTCGTCGAGCACGAACTGCAGGCAGGCGCGTTCCTGCCGATCGTGCACGTCCGCCGAAACGCGCAGGCCGCCGCGTCTCTCGTGCGCACCGAACGCCGGTATCGACTCCCGGACGGCGACCGGACGACCACGCTGGTGTCCTCACGCCTCGCGTTCGCGCACGACTCGACGCAGCAGTACGGCTACTCGGTCAGTCGCGAACACGGCGCGAATGTCGGTGGCACGATCGAGCTTGCGCGCGAGGCACTCGGCTCCGACGGCCGATGCCACGACCAGCGACGGTCGATGCGCGCGCGTACGTTCCCGGGTTCGGCCTGCACCATGTCGTCGCGCTGCGCGCGGCAGCCGGGGTGTCGCGCGGGATCGACCGGTTGCGCGAGCAGACGTTCCGGCTCGGCGAAGTCGCGGCCTCGCCGAGCGTCATCGACTTCGGCAGCGACGCGCTCGGATTGCTGCGCGGCATCGAGCGGGACGACGCCTGCGGGCACCCGCGTGCTGGTCGCGAACGTCGAGTATCGGCTGCCGCTGGCCGTGCTCGAGCGCGGCCACGGCACGTGGCCGTTGTTCCTCAGAACAGCTCACGCGGCGTTCTTCGCCGACACCGGACAGGTGCGACGGCGCACAATCACGCGAACACCGGCTGGCAGCGGGCCGTCGGCGGTGAATTGAGCCTCGACGCGGTCGCCGGTTACGTGCTGCCGTTCGCGGTGTCGGTGGGGGTCGCGTGGGGCCACGACGGGCGCGCGACGCGCGGCGTCAGCGTCTACGCACGGCTCGGCCGATCGTTCTAGCGTCGGGCAGGACCTATAATCGTTCGAATGAATCTGCCGTTTGAGTATGACCGTGTCGCCGTCGGCAATTTCGGCGGCAGTCTCCCCACCCAGACCGATTTCGAGCACGCGCGCGTCGTCATCCTGCCCGTGCCGCTGGACCGCACCACGTCGTACGTGGCCGGCACGCAGAAACGGCCCGCACGAGATTCTCGTCGCCTCCTCTCACATGGAGACTCTGGGACGACGAGACCGATTCGGATGTCTCCACCGTCGGCATTTTCACGCTGCCGGAGATGGAGTTCCCCTTCGCGTCGCTCGACGAGGTGACGGCGGAGATCCGCCGGGTCGCGTTCGAGATCATCAGCCGCGACAAGTTCCCGGTGTTCCTCGGCGGCGAGCATTCGATCACCGGGCCGATCGTCGCCGCGATGGCGCAGAAGCACAGCGGGCTGTCGGTGCTGCAGATCGACGCGCACGCGGATCTGCGCGACACCTACATGGGCACGCCGCACAATCACGCCTGCGCGATGCGCCGCGCACTCGAATACGCGCGCGCCACGCAGGTGGGCATCCGCAGCATGTCGCCCGAAGAAGCGGCCGCCGCGCCGACGCTGCCGACCGAGATCTTCTACGACTACAACATGCGCAACGAGGAGAACTGGATCGAGCGCGTGGTCGACTCGCTCGGTGAAACCGTCTACATCACGGTGGACGTCGACGGCCTCGACCCGGCCATCATGCCGGCGACCGGCACGCCGGAACCGGGCGGGCTTCTCGTGGTACGAGACGCTGGCGCTGCTGCGGCGGGTGATCGAGACGCGGAACGTGGTGGGATGCGACGTCGTGGAACTGGCGCCCATGCCCGGAATGGTCGCGCCGAATTTCCTGTGCGCGAAGCTGATCTACAAAATCCTCAGCTACAAGTTCGCCGAGCGACACTGCAAGTCAATTGCTAGGTCGTGATCGGAGGCGCCGGAGTGGCGCTAATCTCACTTCTCGAGGTCGCGCCGGAGTTCGCTAGGCTGGCCTTCTTCAGCTGATCGAGTTCCTTCCGGGCGTCGGGCGCGAACGACCGAATCGGGGAACTCCGCACGACGCGGTTGAAGGTCTGCTCGGCGTCGCTCGCCTTCCCGGCTTCGGCCTGTGTGCGCGCGAGCCGCATCAGGACGCCGTCGACCGGCAGCTGGCCCGTCCTTGCGCTGTGACAGGTCGCGGAAGCCGTTGATGGCCGTCTCGTAGTCGCCGTTCTGCGCCTGCGCCTCGGCGAGTCCGAGCCTGGCCATCTGGGCGTAGAGGCTGTCGCCGCCCTCGTCGATGACCTGCTGATAGGCCTCGGATCGGCACTCTTCGGCGCGCCGAGCGCCATGTAGGTGGCGCCCTGGCGATAGCGTGCGAAGAGGCCCGCGTCGCTGTTCGGGTAGGCGTCGGCGACTTCCTTGAACTTGGTGAGCGCCGCCTGGTTCTTCTCTCGCTGCGAGACGAAGCTCATGCCGGTTGGCGCCTGCGTCCCGAAGGCGGCGGGCGGACCGACGCGCGCCTCTTCGACGGCAAGGGCGGCGGCCAGTTGCGTGTGCGCCCGCGCTTCGACGCTGTTCCTCCAGGCGAAGTAACCGCCGACGCCGGCGACCATGACGACCATGGCGATGACGACGCCGAGAATCGGGCCGCGCGCGCTCGACCATGTCGCGAGCGCCCGCGGCGAGGTGGGCCAGTTCGTTGTCTTTCAGGTGATGACGTTCAGTGCTTTTCATAATCGTGTGGTCCCGCCTCTGGCCGGCGACCTGAATGGTGCGCCCGGGCAGAATTGAACTGCCGGCCCCCCGCTTAGGAGGCGGGTGCTCTATCCTCTGAGCTACGGGCGCGCTCTCGGAAACGCCTTAGTTTATCAGGGTTTGGCGAAAGTGCCGACGTGCATTGTGGCAGGACGCGACCAGCCGGCTCCGACGACAGTTGCGAGTCGGTGGCGGTGAGCCGTTTTCGCGACCGCACCGCCCCGTACCGCCTGGCGCAGACCGACCTCAGTAGAACTTGCGGGACAGGTTGAAGCCGAGATACCAGTTGTCGTAATCGGTGGCGCCTCGCGCGATCTGTCGCCGGCGTCGTCGCGTTGCCGTTGCCGACATTCAGCTGGAACATGTGCCCGCCGGCGCGCTTCTCGATGGCAAAGCTGGTCAGCGTGGATCCCGGCGCGTTCCCGCTCACGCGCGGCGTCATTTCGACCACCACGTACACCGTGGGACGAAAACGGAAACGGGCGCCGATGCCCAGCATGAACGTGTCGTTGTCATCCACCAGTTCGCTCGGCTGCGCGTTCGAGTTGTTGACCCAGATCGGCTCGGCGTACAGCGCCACCACCTCGCGAATGCGGTGCGAAATGATCGCGCCCAGCGCAGGGGAATAGCTGTCCTGGAAGTTGTTGGTCCCCTCGATCGAGGCGAGCGCCGCCACTTCGACCGGCGACGAGCCGCTTTGCCGGAAGTACGCCGTACTGCCCGAAGAACTGAATGGTCTTGTCGCTCGTCCGGTACACGCCGACCTGGCCGCCCTTGACGATCCCGATGCGGTATTCGAGGCCGATCTTGGCGCCCTCATCCAGACCGAACATGTCGCCCAATGCGCCGTTGTCGAGCGAGCCCGTTGAAGCGGTGCGTGATGCGGAACAGGCTACCCCATTGCGGCAGGCGCATCGCCGTCGGCAGGCCAACGAGCGTGACGTCCGGCTCGCTCGGCCTCAGCACCGAGTCGTCGTCGTCGGCCTGGGCGAAGGCTGCCGGCGCAAGGGTGAGTGTGAGCGCCGCAGCAGCAAGCAGTCGTACAGAGTGATCGGGTCACGCGAGGTCTCCTCGAGAAATCAGTTGCTCTGGCGCGCCCAGTTCGATCCAGCGCCTGACGATTTGGATCTGGCCGTCGGTCAGGTAAGGCGGCCCGTTGAATGGCATGCCTGGCCCCGACGATTCCAGGCGTTCCTTCCAGCTTCTGTACCAGGTAGCTGCTCGCGGGATCGCCTGGCTTGACGTGAGTCAGCGACGGCTTTTCAGGGCTCACGACGTTCACCAACTGGTTGTACGCCACGTCATGCAGCAGGTTCAGTCCTCCCGCAGGAGTTCGCCCGACGTTCGTGTGGCAGTTCACGCACGCGGCGCGTCCGGCCGAATCGGTGGTCTCGAAGATGTTGTGCTGGATGCTCGAGAAGGTCGGCTCGAGGTCGGGCGTCGGGTCCGGCAAGCGTCGAAAGGCTTTCGTCGCACGCCGCTGCTCCGACAGCGAGAGTGACGGCCAGAAATAGTTGTCGTGATCTACGCATGGTCCTCCCAAAGAACGTGTGTGTTCGAACGAACTTCGGCAGAAGGCAAAAGCAGTGCCCGGAGATCACCAGCGAGATTCGGAACAAAATGACGCAGGTGGATTCAGCGGGTTACCGCTCGCGTAAACGCGAGCCGCGATCCGTAACACGACGTGAAATCGTCGCCGGGCTGCGACCGTGCGCCGTGTTCGACGCGTACAGCGTCCAGGGCGACACCTGTCGCTGAACCCATTGAGTGCTGGTTTCCAACTGTCGCGTCGGGTCTTCAGTAGTCCGAAGCCGCAGGTGGGGCTGAAGACCTGCGCTTCGTCGTTGGGTTAGACGTGCACTTCTCAGTACCACGTGCAGCTAACGCGTGCGTGCAGCGTCTGCCCGGCGAGCTTGTCGCGCCCGTTGAGGCCCACGAGTTCGATGAGGAACGCGAGCGCATGAACATCGCCGCCCAGTCGCGTGACGAGGTCGCTTGCAGCCTTCGCGGTGCCGCCGGTGGCGAGCAGGTCGTCGACGATCAGCACGCGCTGCCCCTTCTTCACCGCATCGTCGTGAATTTCCAGCGAGTCGCTGCCGTACTCGAGGTCGTAGCTGGCGCGCATGGTCGTCGACGGCAGCTTGCCCGGCTTGCGGACGGGCGAGAAGCCGGCGCCGAGACGATCGGCCACCGCCGACCCGAAGATGAAGCCGCGGCTCTCGATGCCGACGACGACGTCGATGCCCTTGTCGACGAACGGCAGGGCGAGGCTGTCGATGGCCAGTCGCGGAATCCGGCCGGATCCTGCAGCAGCGTGGTGATGTCGTAGAACAGGATCCCCGCCTTCGGGAAGTCGGGAACGTGGCGAATCTTGCTCTTCAGATTGTCCATGATGGGTGTCGGTGCGCTACTGAATTGAGAACCCCGTGTCGTGGCCGCCGGCCCCGACATCGGTCGTGTCGACCTCGTCGACCCGCGCCGCCGGCGGACCCTGCCTGACCTGTCGCTCGAACCGCTCGAGCGCAGCCGACTCCCCTTCCGCGCGGATTTCCACGCGGCCGTCCGGCAGGTTGCGCACCCAGCCGTGAAGACCTTCGATGGCGGCTGCGCGGTTCACGAAGAACCGGAAGCCGACGCCCTGCACGCGGCCGCTGACGATGTACAGACGCGCGAGGCGCATGAGGAGGAGACTGGAATTATAGCCGTGCGCCGATCGGCGTCGGCTGAAGCTCAGCTTGCCGACGACAGCTGGCCGTGTATAAAACGGCTCGAACGGCCGCGCTGCCGGATGAACCTCAGGTCGCGCCGGGACGCTCAGTCGCATTGCGTGTTTCCGCTGGCGCCATCGTTGCTCCTGCAAAGATCGGAGCCTCCCTCAATTCGATGACGCAGTCGGTCCGTTCCGATCCAGGTCCACAGCCGCACTGCCCTGTTCTCATCGTCGAGGACGACGCCGACTTGCGCGAGATGATGGCGCAATTGCTCTCGCTCGAGGGCTTCCGGACCGAGACCGCGCTCGAATGGCCGTGATGCGCTGCAGATATCTCGAGGCGGGCGACCGACCCGGACGTCATCCTGCTCGACCTGATGATGCCGGTGATGGACGGCTGGGAGTTCCGCCGCCGGCAGGTGCGAGGATCCGACGATTGCCGCATGTGCCGGTCGTCGTGCTCTCGGCGCGTCGATCCGTCGCGCGCGGTCGGATCTCGGTGGCACGGCTTTCCTGAAGAAACCGCTCGATTTCGACCGCCTGCTCGAACTGGTGCGCCGCTTTTGCGCTCCCGACCGGACTGATAACATGCACGCAGGCGGATGGGACGTTGGCGACGATTCGGTTCTGGCGGCTGGCGCGGGGGCTGCTGTTCGTCGTGCTCGGGGTGCTGCTGCTCCTGGTCGCCGCAGTCGTCGCTGCTGCAGACCAGCTGGGCCACAGGACCAGCTTCGCGCGCTGATCGTCACGCCAGGCCAATCGGTACCTCACCGCCACCCTCTCCATCGGCCGCCTCAGCGGGTCGCTTCTCTCGCGGCATTCGAGCTCGACGATATCCGGCTGTCGCGGGCAGGCGAGACGCTGGTCGCGATCGATCGAGTCGACGGTCAGCTACAGCATCCGCGAACTCGTCAGCGGTGGCACCTGCATCCGCACGCCTCACGCTCGATCGACCCCGCATCGTTGCCGCGAGGGAGCCTGATGGGCGGTGGAACCTGGCGGCGCTGGTCCGCCGCGATCCCGCAGCGCAACAGGAACGCAGGGCCGAGGCGCCCGATTCGCATCGAGCTCGATCGACATCCGCGACGGCTCGGTCATCATCCGCGATCCGCTGACATTCGGCGCCGCGCACGTACCGACCGCGTTCAGCATCTCGAACACGACCCTGTCGTTTGCGTACGAGCCGGTCACCTGGACGCTCGACTTCGCGCACGCGTCGTTCGTCGGCGACAGATCCCGACCTCACGGTGCAGCGAGCTGACAGGCATCGTGGCGAACGGCGATGCGGGCTGGCTCTTCGACACGCTGCACGTGCGTCACGCCGCGCAGCGAGTTCACGCCTCGACGGCCGCATCGATCGCCGGCAGACTCCGACGACGCTGGACCTGAACGGTCGGCGCCGCGCTTTGCGTTCCAGGAGTGGTCCGGCGTGCTGCGCGGACTCACCAACATCGCCGTCGAAGTCCGGCGTTCGACGCGCGGCTCGTCCGGTCCGCCTGCGGCGATGGGAACCACGATTGCGCTTGCGCTCGAACGGCGGGGACGTGCGAGCGCGATCTGGTGCTCGACACCACCGTGCCCGGCTGGCATGCGACAGGCACCGCGAGCGTGCAGCGGCTGGATCTCGCCCGCTGGCTGAATCGGCCCGATCGTCCGTCGGACATCTCCGGAGACGTCGACATCGATCTCGACCTGCAGCTCGGCGGTCACTTCCCTCGCGGCGCGTTCACGTTTCGGGGACCACACGCCGCGTACCTGGACTACGAGGCCGACGATGTCGTGGCCCGCGGGACGATCACGCCGACCGAGGTGCGCATCGCGAGCGCGACGGCGACCGCGTACGGCGCGAACGTGCGGCTGACCAGCAGCACCCTGGCCATCGACGCGCCCTTACGCCTTTCACTTCGTCGGCACGGCCAACGGCGTGGACCTGCGGCAGGTGCCGCGCACCGTGCCGGTGCCCCACGTCGAGAGCACGCTGGCGTTCGACTACGACGTCACGGGCCGGTTCACCAGGCCGTTCATCCGCGGCAGCGCGACGTTCGCCGATTCCGAGTTCCTCGGCGCCACGCATGGGCGCAGGCGCGACCGGGTTCATCGATACGCAGGCGTCGCCGTTCCACTATCGGCGGCGAAGGCGAACTCGCCGAACGTGGACCTCAACCACTTCGGCGACCGGCTGCGAGATCGGCTGGATGACAGATCCGCGAGTACGCCGGCACCGTGCGCGGCCGATTTCACGTCGACGGCACCGGCTCCGACCTGGCGACGATGGCGCTGACCGGCGGCGGCCGGCTGGAGGAGGCGAACCTGTTCGACGGCCGCCTCGCCGGATGCCGACGTCTCCATTGCGATCGCGGAGGGATCGCTGAAGGGCGGATACGACGGCGATCTTGTCGCACATCGACCCGTCGATTGCCGATGGCCGATCCGCTGTATGCGGCGCGGCTGTCGGGACATGCCCGTGGACGCGTCGCGCGTGCGCGATCTGCTCGTCCGTTCGCCCGAGCTGAACGACTACACCGTCGATGCGACGCTCGCGGCGACCGACTCGCGTCGTGCGCGGCATCGACGTGTCGCACGGCGACGTCCAGGCGTCGATTGCCGACGGGACGATGCACATCGAGCGGCTCGTCGACATAAGGGCCCGGCGTCGATCTGCGAGGCGAGCGGAACGCTCGAACTCGACGGCGTCCGCAGTTCGCAGATCGCGCTACCACGTGACCCGCAGCGATCTCGCGAAGCTGAAGGACGTGATCGGCCGCGAGACGACGCGGAGAAGCGCATCACGACCGGGACGCTGACGGGACCGCTCGATCGCATGCGATTCGCCGGTGACGGCACCCTCGACGCGCCTGGCCGCGTCGGGCGTCGAGGCGCTGACCACGACTGCCACCTACGATGCGACTGATTCCGACCGACGATCCCGCAGGCAGCCCTCGCGATCGTCAAGGGCCGGCACTCGTCCGTGACGGCGTTCGGTCAGTCGCTGCAGGCGCTGCGACCGTCGTCACGTACGACGCAGGCCGCGTGTCGGCCGCGCTCAACGGCGTCGTGCGCGAAGGCCTCGAGGCCACGCTCTCCGGAGCAGTTCGTCCTGGACCTCGATGCCGCGCAGCGTCGATCGTCGAGACGCTGGCGCTGACGGCGCTGCGCACCTCGTGGCGGCTCGCAGCGGCACGCAGCCCAGGATCGCGCTGGACCGACACGGGAGTCAGCGTCGACGCGCCTCGAACTGGTCGACGCCGGATCACGGGCAGCAGCATCTGTCCGGCGGCCGGCACCTGGGACGAGCAGCGGCAGCGGTGCGCATGCGGTTCGCCGCCCGTGGGCTTGCCATCGAGCGCCCTCATCGCAGACGAGCTCGGCACCGCCTCGGTACGGCGGTCGTGCTCGATGGCGACTGCCGACGTTACGAGGCACCGCGGACCATCCGACTCGTCGCCGCCGACTTTCCGCGTCACGCGGGCCGGATTCGGCGGCTGTCCTACGAGAAGTTCGCCGGTCACGTCGATTACAGCCGACGACGCGTTTCCAGGTCGACGTGCGTCTCGACCAGGCGACCGGGCGTGTGGCTGACCGCCGCCGGCACCGTGCCGCTGAGCGTGTTCGACCGAGCGCGTGCCGCCGCAGCCGCTGCGGGTGGTGCGTCAAGTCGAGCCCGGTCAGCCTGGCGCTGCTCGAAGGCGTGACCGACGTCGTGCGCAATGTCGAGCGGCCAGATGGTACTCGACGTGACGGTGCGTCGGCACGAGCCGCGATCCGCACTTCGACGGCCGGGTCGATCTGACGAACGCCGTCGTTCGATGTCGTCTCGTCGGGCGCGCGGTACCGCAACGGACGGCTCGCGTCTGCGCCTGACGACCGACCGCGTCGGCGTCGACACGCTCCACATCGAGGATGAAGAGCGGCCATCCGCTCGACGTGACCGGCAGCCTCGGCACCCACGAACTGCGCGTGGGCGATCTGCAGGTCGAATGTGCAGCGCCCGCGGCTTCCAGGTGCTGCGCAACGAGTACGGCCGCGTGGACGTCGACGCGGAGCTGAACCTCGCCGGCGAGTTCGAGTCGCCGCGACTCACCGGCCGGCTGACGGTCAGCCGGCGGCATCGTTGAACGTGGATCGAATCTCTCGACCGGACGCTGTTCCAGCCGTACTCGACGCAGGCGGTGATCCGCTGCCCGACATCGATGCCGATCGTCGCGCTCAACCCGTGGGAGCGTCTCGGGCTGGATCTCGAGCTGCACGTCCCCGGCACCCTGCGCATGCTGGGCGAGAACGTGCAGGTGTCGCCGGGCACGCCGCTCGGTCTCGGCAACATCAGCCTGCGCGCGTTCGGCGACCTGTATCTCTACAAGGATCCCGGCGCAGCCGATGTATGTGAACGGGTCGTTCGATTCGCTGACCGGCACCTACTGCGTTCCAGGGCCGCCGCTTCGACCTCGATCCCTCGAGCTCGATCAACTTCCGCGGCGACCTGAATCCCGAACTCTACGTCACGGTGAGCCGCGTCATCTCGGGTGTCGAGACGCGCGTGTCGATCGTCGGGTCGCTGCAGCGAGCCGGAACTGCGGCTGGCCAGCACGCCGCCGCTCGACCCGTCGGACATCCTGTCGCTGATCGTGTTCAACACCTCGACCAACGAGCTGTCGGCGACTGCAGCAGCAGCAGCTCGCGGTTCGCGCCGGCACCATCGCAGCCGGCTTCCTGGCGGCGCCGATGGTGTCCGCGCTCGAGCGGACGCTCGGGCTCGACACGCTGGAGATCGAGCCGGGCGACGACGTCCGCGGCAGCACGCGCGTGACGGTCGGCAACGAGATCGCGCCGGGACTCGTCGCGCGTTTCAGCCGGCAGTTCGGCGACGCCGACTACGACGAAGCGACCATCGAGTACTACCTCTCGCGAATCTTCCGCATCCGCGCCACCTTCTCCGATGCCAGTTCGCTCACCGCCGTGTCACCGTTCCGCCGCGTCGAGCGTGCCGGCGTCGACCTGCTGCTGTTCTTCAGTTTCTAGAACGCTGCGGCAGCTGCCGACAATTCACCGGTCCAGCGGTGCCTGATCCGCTATGGCGCTGTCAGATCAATCGTGCGCGGACGTGCCGGCGACATTCACGTCCTTCTCGATTTTCTGCGCCCCGAAGTACGCGATCGCCTTGTACGGACCGTTGGGCACGCCCGCAATCGTGAATGCACCGGAGGGGTCGGCGACCGTCGTGTACGGGCTGGACGAAGAGACGATCTGCGCCGACATGCCCGGGTGAATGTCGCAGCCGACGTCGTAAAAGCCATCCTGCTGGAACGTGTGGGTGTACTTCTCGCCGGTCGGAATGGCGACGTTGAACGCCGACTCCTTCGTATCGTCGTTCTTCACTCGAACGTTGTGCAGCACGTCGTCATGGTTGAGGAAGTTGACCGGCTGACCGGTGCGCACGAGCAGGATTGACGGGATGAAGGTCTGCTGCTCCTGATCCATGGCGGGAGCGGCCGCCTGGGCCGGCGTACTCTCGGCGCCTACAGGCTCCAGCACGATGATGGCTGGGTAGCCGCCTGCCGCGGCAGGCGCCCTGCCGGTCACCGTCTGCACGCCTGAATCGGGCGCCGCTGCCGATCCCGCCAGCTGTGGACGATGCGGTCTCCGCAGACTGGGCGGCGTCCCTCGAGCAGCCAGCGACGACGGCGGACGCAAGGACGAGAGACGAGACGAGGATCGGATATGAGGAGAACCGGAAAGAGTACATCCCGTTGATTTTAGCGATACGGCAGCCGGACGCGGAAGGTGGCCCCGGCATTCGAGCCTCTGCTCTCTACGGCGATCGCGCCACCATGCGACTCCGCGACATGCCTCGCGATCGCGAGACCGAGGCCCAGGCCGCCATGCGTGCGGGTCGTGCTGGCATCACCCTGTCTGAATCGTTCGAAGATGTGCGGCTGCAGTTCCAGCGGCAATTCCACTCCCCGTGTCGGTGACTTCGAGAACCGCCTCGTCGCCGTCGTCTGCGAGCCGGACCGTGACGTGACCACCCGCAGGCGTGAACTTCACGGCGTTCGACAGCAGGTTGGCCGCCATCTGCTGGATGCGCTCGGCGTCACCCCAGGCGGGGGGCGTGTCGCGCAAGATCGTCAGTAAGCGTCAGCCCCTGCACGACGGCCGTCGGCCGGATGCTCTCGACCGCGGCTGAAATCGCGGCGCGCAGGTTCGAAGGGCTGTCGTTCGATCGGCAGCTTCCCGGTGACGATCCGCGAGACATCGAGCAGGTCCTCGACGAGGCGCTGCTGCGCCTCGGCATTCCGCTGGATCGAGGACAGCGCACGCTCGACTGTCGGGGCGTCGGGACGCGCCGTCTGCAGGATCTGCGTCCAGCCCAGAACAGCGTTCAAGCGGCGTGCGCAGTTCGTGCGACAGGATGGCGAGGAACTGGTCCTTGTCGCGGTTGGCCCTCTCGGCTTCGGCCCGCGCATCCTGTTCCCGGGCAGCAGCATCACGGGCCCGCCGCTCGCTGTCGACCAGGGCGGCTTCCCGCCGCGTTTTCGCGCGCGCATGAAGGCCGGCGGTGAGGACGATGGCAATGAGCAGACCGGCACTGACCAGGCCGCTCCCGACGCGACCGCTGACGGCGCGCATGTAGGCAAGGCTTGCACGCTCCCGTCGCTGGGCGAGCAGGCGCGACTCCTGAACCTCCATCTCGGAGATCAGCCTGCGGATTTCCCCGCGCGCGGAGTTGGTGTCCGACGTTCGCGCCGCATCCATCGCCAGTTCCATCGTCCCGGTACGCCGCACCAGGATCACCTGCTCGAGTCGCGCCACACGGGTCCCGACAGCCACCCGCAGTTGGTCGACCAGTTGCTGCTGCGGTGAATCATCGGCAACGAGGTCGGAGAGCCTGTTGAGGTGTGTGGTGGTTGCCTGTTGCGCGGAGCGGAACTCGGTCAGGATGGCATCGGCCGCGGTGATCAGGTACCCACGGACGGCGGCGTCCGCTTCTGACTCGCCGATGAGCAAGCCGTCGAGCTCACGCTGCACCTCGAGCGATTGCTCGATGCCGACCGTGTCGTCGCGGAGCGTACGCATCTCGCTCACGTTTCGCAGCGCGATCGCCAGGAACAGGGCGAGCACGAGAACCGTTCCGATACCGATGACTGCCGGCCACAGCGAGGGTCGCCACATCAGCTCATATCGTAACGCCCGAGCCAGTCACAGACGATCCACAAAAGCGGATGCTGCCGCGAACGGCTCGTGCATTCCGTCACGCCTCACGTTCGTGCGATCATTGAAGAGCACCCATGACGCACGTCGATCCCGTCTGCGGGATGGAAATCGAGGAAGAGGACTCCGTCGGCACAGCCGAGCACGACGGAGTCACCTACTACTTCTGCGCGGAGAGCTGCCTCGAACGGTTCCGGGAGAACCCGTCCGCTGTTCCTCGGGCCCGAGCCGTATCAACAACCCGCACCGGCTGTCCTGGAAGGCCAGGCCGTCCAGTACACCTGCCCCATGCACCCGGAGATTGTCCGGGACGGCCCCGGCGCCTGCCCGATCTGCGGCATGGCGCTCGAACCGACGGTCATCACGCTCGAATCGGGACCCAATCCCGAACTGGTCGACATGACGCGCCGGTTCTGGGTGGCGGCGGCGCTTGCGATGCCGGTATTCGTCCTGACGATGGCTGACATGGCGACCGGCGGTACCCTGCTGATGTCGCGCGCCGCGCTCATGAACTGGGTCGGCCTGGCGTTTTCGACGCCAGTGGTCTTCTGGGCCGGACGGCCGTTCTTCGAACGCGCGTGGATGTCCCTGCTGAACCGCAGCCCGAACATGTTCACGCTGATCGCGCTGGGGACCGGCTCCGCCTACATCTACAGCCTGGTGGCCACGATCGCACCGGTCGTGTTTCCCGACAGCCCTCCGGACGCACGGCGCGGTGGAGACCTACTTCGACACCGCGGCGGTGATCACCGTGCTGGTGCTGCTCGGCCAGGTGCTGGAACTTCGCGCGCGCGACCGGACCAGTTCGGCGATCCGGCAACTGCTCGGCCTCGCACCGAAGATGGCCCGCGTGATCCGCGACGGTGAGGACGTGGACGTGCCGCTCGCAGAGGTGCGAGTCGGCGATCTGTGTCGAGTCCGGCCCGGCGAGAAGATCCCGGTTGACGGCGTGGTCGTCACGGGGACGACCTCGGTCGACGAGAGCATGGTGACGGGCGAACCAATCCCGGCCGAGAAGGAGTCCGGCTCGCGCGTAACCGGCGGCACCATCAACGCGACCGGCGGCGATCGTTTTCCGCGCCGACCGCGTCGGCGGGGAAACACTGCTGGCGCAGATTGTCCGGATGGTTGGGGAAGCCCAGCGCAGCCGCGCGCCGATTCAGCGGTTGGCCGACCGGATCTCCGGCGTACTTCGTCCCTGCCGTGGTCTTCATCGCCGATCGTCGCGTTTCGTGACGTGGCTCGCTGTGGGTCCGGAGCCGCGACTGGCCCACGCCCTCGTCGCAGCGGTTGCGGTCCTCATCATCGCCTGTCCGTGCGCGCTGGGTCTTGCGACGCCAATGGCGATCATGGTGGGCACCGGGCGCGGCGCCATGGCCGGCGTGCTGGTGAGGCAGGCTGAAGCGCTCGAACGGCTGGAGCAGGTGGACACGCTGGTCATCGACAAGACCGGAACGCTGACCGAGGGACGGCCCACGCTGGCGGTTGTCCGGTCGTATGGTGATCTCTCCGAGGACGAGGCGCTGAGCGTGGCGGCGTCGCTCGAACAGTCGAGCGAGCATCCGCTGGCGGCGGCAGTCGTCGCCGAAGCCAGGCGTCGAAGCCTCGACCTGAGCACCGTGTCCGACTTCCGTGCCATTCCCGGCAAAGGGATCGACGGCCGCATCGGCGACTCGGCATTCTCGCTCGGCAATGCGGCGATGATGACCGATGCGACGACTCCGCTCGACGCGGTCAGCGACGAAGCGGAGACGCTGCGCCGTGACGGCCACACGGTGATGTACCTGGCCGGCGGCGGTCGCGTGCTGGCACTGTTCGGCGTGGTCGATCCGGTCAAGGCCACGACCGCTGAAGCGATCAGAGCGCTGCAGGCCGACGGGTTGCGCGATCGTGATGCTCACCGGCGACAACGAGACCACCGCGCGCGCGGTGGCGACCCGGCTCGGCCTCGACGATGTGCGTGCCGATGTGCTGCCGGGCGGCAAGCGCGATGTCGATGCGTCAGCTGCAGCGCGAGGGCCGCGTCGTGGCGATGGCTGGCGACGGTATCAACGACGCGCCGGCGCTCGCCGAGGCGGCGGTCGGCATCGCCATGGGCACCGGAACGGATGTGGCCATCGAAAGCGCCGGCATCACGCTGGTGAAGGGCGATCTGCGCGGTCTCGTGCGGGCGCGCAGACTGTCGCGCGCGACGATGCGGAACATCCGGCAGAATCTGTTCCTGGCGTTCGTCTACAACGCCGTGGGCGTGCCGGTCGCTGCCGGAATCCTGTACCCGCTCACCGGAACGCTCATCAGTCCTATGTGGGCGAGCGCGGCGATGACCTTCAGCTCGGTCTCGGTGATCACCAACGCACTGCGCCTACGCCGACTCGAGCTGTAGCCCGGCTGATCGGCGTGCGTCAGGCAGCGGAGGGTCCACGTCCGCGGAGAGTGCCGCGGTCTCTCGGATGCATGGCTCGACCGCAGGCGCAGTGGCAACAAGGAGGCACGATGGCAATCGATCCGGTGTGCAAGATGCAGGTTGACGAGAACAAGAACGCAGGGACGAGCGAGTACCAGGGCAAGACGTATTACTTCTGCGCTCCGAGCTGCAAACGGAAGTTCGACGAGAATCCCGAGAAATATCTCAAGAGCTAGAGCGCCGTGGTATCGCCCAGCCGACCTGCTGGAGCCGCCGATCGAGTGTGCACTCGGCCGGCGGCACCAGCGACACGGGTTCGAATCAGGCACCTACGCATTCAGAGCGGCGTATCCCCGCGATCTTCGAGTACAGCGTCAGCGCCTGCGCGACGACCTGATCCATGTTGTAGTACCGATAGGTTCCCAGCCGCCCCACGAAGTGGACGCCCGGCGTCCGCTCGGCGAGTTCCTGATACTGCTTGTAGAGCGCCGCGTTCTCAGCGCGCGGGATCGGATAGTACGGGTCCCCTTCGGCCTTCGGGTACTCGTAGACCCGGGCTGTCTTCGGATGCACCTGTCCGGTCAGATGCTTGAACTCGGTCACTCGCGTGTAGAGATGATCGTTGGGGTAATTGATTACCGCCACTTCCTGCAGCTGCTCCGAATCAACCGTCTCGTGCTGGAACTCCAGCGAGCGGTATGGCAGCTTCCCGAACTGGCAGTCGAAGTACTCGTCGATCGGCCCCGTGCAGATGACATCGTCGTAGAGGATGGCCCCCTCGATCTCGCGATAGTCGGTGTTGAGGAGGATCTTGATATTCGGGTGCGCGAGCATCCGTTCGAACATGCGGGTGTACCCATGCTTGGGCATCGCCTGATAGAGGTCCGTGAAGTAGCGGTCGTCGCGATTGGTGCGAACCGGCACGCGAGCGGTGACGGCGGCATCCAGTTCCGACGGATCGAGCCCCCACTGCTTCCGCGTGTAGTTCCTGAAGAACTTCTCGTACAGTTCGCGCCCGACCTGGCTGACGATCACGTCCTCCGACGTCTTGATCGCTTCCCGCGGCTCGGCGAGCGACTTGAAGAACTCGGCGAGTTCGAACGACGTGAACGACGTGCCGTAGAGGCGATTGATCGTGTCCAGATTGATCGGGATCGGCACCTGCTGCCCGTCCACCCACGCGCGCACGCGATGCTGATACGGAAACCACTCCGTGAATCGCGACAGGTAGGTGAACACCTCGCGCGAGTTGGTGTGGAAGATGTGCGGGCCGTAGCGATGTACGAGCAGCCCCTCCTCGTTGTAGTGATCGTAGGCGTTCCCGCCGATGTGCGGCCGCTTGTCAACGACGAGAACCTTCTTGTCCAGACCTGCGGCGAGCCGTTCCGCCAGCACACTCCCGGCGAACCCGGCGCCGATGATGAGGTAATCAAACACGGGTCAGCCGCCTCTCCGCCACACGCTCCGACGTGTGTCCACATCGCGTCCCAGTCCGGTCCCACGACATGTTCGCGAGGAGCCGATCCGCGGCAGCCACATGGCTCGCGCGGTCGCACGCCAGTGCCGCCTCGATCGCCGAGACAAAGTCCTCGACGCTGTCGGCGACGAAGGCAAGCCCCAGCTCGCCGTACGGGCGAACCACGTCGCGAATCGACGTGGACACGACCGGCAGCCCGGCGGCGAGGTATTCGGGGGTCTTCGTGGGACTGATGAAACGGGTCGCCTCGTTTCTCGCAAACGGCAGCATTGCCACGTCCCAGCCCGCGATGTATTCGGGAAGCTGCGCGTAGGACTTGCCACCGAGATAGTGGATGTTCGGCGCGGCCGGCAACGTGGCGGGATCGATCTTCGCCGTGGGTCCGATCATCACGAGTTGCCACGCTGGACGAGCCGCCGCCACGCCTCGCAGGAGGTCGTAATCCATGCGCTCGTCGATCACGCCGAAGAACCCGATGCGCGGGCGCGGGATGCGCTGCCTGGTCCGCCGGTTCCGCCGAAATGCGTCGGGCCCGCGCGAAGTGTGAGACGTCGACGCTGCTCGGGAACGCGTGCACGTTCGGGTGTTTCGCCCTCTTGGCCTCGTACAGTGTCTGGCCACCGGTGAACACCACGTCAGCTGCCGTAAACAGCCGCTGCTCGAGCGACACGAGCTCCGCGGGCGCTCCGGCAAACGCCGCGAGCTCATCCATGCAGTCATAGATGACGGCCCTTGGAGCGAGTTGATGCGTGAACTGCAGTGCCATGGGTGTGTAGACCCACAGCACGTACTCGGTCACCTGTTCCGCCGCGAGAAACTCGGCGATCAATCGCGCTTGCAACGCACTTCGTTCGACGTGCGATCGCCGAGGCGGGAATCTGCGGCGTCGCGACGACGAGCGACGGTTCGATCATGTGTGCAGCCATGACCGCCTCGCCGTCGGTGATCTCCGGTTCCTCGATATAGAAGACTCGACGCTCGCGCGCCGCACGCGTCAGAAGATGCTGGGGTCGCTGAAAAACGAAATCCCACCTGAGGTGAGACACACACACAAGATCCATGGTCACCGCCGGAACATGGCGGTCCAAAGTTCGTGCCGAATTTATGGCTCAGGCACCAGCACGCGCGCCGCCTTGCCAGTGCGCTCGCGGTACTCGCGCGGCGATCGTCGTGCCAGTCTCGAGCGCGTGACCAGCGGCAACGAGCGCGACGATGCAACCGCCGAAGCCGCCGCCGGTCGAGACGCGCGCCGGCAACGCTGTGCGCCGCCTGCGCCAGTTCGACGAGCAGATCGATCTCTGGCGTGGAGACCTCGAAATCGTCGCGCATCGAGCGATGCGACGCATTCATCAACGCGCCCGCGGCCGGCACGTTGCCGCTGACGAGCGCCGCGCGCATCTCCAGCACGCGCTCGTTCTCGGTGAGGACATGCCGTACCCGCCGGTCGAGAGGCGGCGGCAGACGCGCCGCGACCGCAGCCGCAGCGACCGCGTCGCGAAGGCGTTGCCACGCCAAGCCGCTGCGCGGCGTCCTCGCACTCGCGCCGGCGCACCCGGTATTCCCCACCGGCGTGTTCGTGCGTAATCCCCGAGTTGATGATCAACAGCTCGACATTCGATGGAATGGGTACGCGCTCATGGCGCAGCGAGCGCGTGTCGATGAACAGCGCGGCATCGGTCGATCGCCAGGCTCGACGCCATCTGATCCATCATGCCGACCGGCACACCGACGAATTCGGTTTCCGCCGTGTGCGCCAGCCTCGCGATCTCCACTGCGTCGAGTCCCAGGCCGAAGCGCTGGTCGATGGCCCGAATCACCGCCACCTCCAGTGACGCGCTCGAGGAGAGCCCGGCCCCGAGCGGCACGGACGATTCGACCTGCATGTCGAAGCCGGGGAATGTATGCCCGGCCCGACGGAGCGCCCAGGTGACGCCCTGAACGTAGTCCACCCACGCCGCCCGCGGACGTTCCATGCCGAGCCCGAACGCGAGTTCCTGCTCGACCCGCGAGACGTTGCCGCTCCACGCCCGCACATTGCCATCGTCAGTCGCCGCCAGCCAGACGGTCGTCTGCTGCGGGATGGCGGCCGGGAGCACGTAGCCGTCGTTGTAGTCGGTGTGTTCTCCGATCAGATTCACGCGTCCCGGCGCGGACGCGGTTGCCTCGGCGTCGCGACCGAACAGCACGCGAAACGGCGATGCGACGGGTTCAGTCAAGCGTGACCGCCACCTGCCGCAGCTCCGCCGCTTTCTCGTCGGGATCGGTATCTGCAGTGAACACGCCCGCGCCGATCTCGCTACCGGCGAGATATTTCAGCCGTCCCCGCATGCGGTAGGCCGGGTAGAACTCGAAGTGCACGTGCGCTTCGGGGTGAGCCTTCCCGTCTGTCGGCGCCTGGTGGATGGCCATGATGTACGGAAAGGGCCGATCCCAGAGCCGGTCGAAGGTGAGCAGGACCGTCTTCAAGGCGCGGGCGCAGTCGGCCTGCTCTTCTGACGTGAGGTCCGCCAGCGACGCCGCCGGGCGGTTCGGCGCGAGCCACACTTCGTATGGATATCGCGCGCACACCGGAACGAACGCGGCGGCGCAGCGGTCCCTGGTACAGCATGCGCTCGCCGTGCGCGATCTCGTTCTCGATGAACACCTCGAGCAGCCCCCGGCCATGCGCGGCCAGATACGCCTGCTGCTCCGCCAACTCGCGGGCGGGAATCGGCGGCACGAACGGATACGCGTAGATCTGTCCGTGCGGATGATGAAGCGTCACCCCGACCTCGACACCGCGGTTCTCGAACGGGTACACGTACTGGACATCGGCGCGTGCGCCGAGCTCGACGTAGCGGTCCGCCCAGATCTCGAAAATCAGCCGCAGCTCGTCGAGCGGCAGGGACCCCAGTGATGCGGTCGCGTCGCGCGTGAACACCACCACCTCGCAGGCGCCCTGTGCCGGCCGTGTCTCAACGTCGAGCGCAGGCGGATCGTGAGCCAGGCCGGTCAGCGTCGGAAACAGGTTCTCGAACACGGCCGCGTCGTAATCGCCCGCGAGGCAACTCGGTCGGATTCGACGGGTCGATCGTCGGCGCGAGCGGGTTGAACTCTGCCGGCGGCAGAAAGGTGCGGTTCTGGCGGTGCGTGGCGTAGGCGACCCACTCGCCTCGCAGGGGGTGCCAGCGCAGATGTGCGTTCGGCGCATACGGACCGGGCGATGGTGACGGCGCGGAGGTGACGTTGGCGACGGGCGCGCGCCCATAGAGAATCAGGTAGCGACCGTCAGGCTTGCGAAGCGCCTGCTTGAACATCACGCGCCGGTCTCGGTCTCGGTCGTCCGGGCGGCGTCGATCGGATCGACCGCGACGAACGCCGCGTCGCGCCGCCCGCGCGTTGCGAGCGCGATTGTCTCGATCGGAATCTTCGGCGTGCGGTCGGCCCGCAGCAGGCCGTTGGCTTCCTGGTAGGTGTCCGAGAACTGGGTATAGCAGAACCCGCAGAGCACTGGGATCGAGCGGATCACGTCGAGCAGCGCCAGGTATTGCGCCTCGAACTGCTCTGCCGTCTGGCAGCGCGTGTAGCCCCAGGTCCGGGGCTCGGACGAAAACGCGATGCCCCCGAACTCCGACAGCACGATCGGCTGATCGGTCGTGGGCTGCTCGTGCAGCACCAGCAGGCGCCCGCCCGGGCGTTCACGACGGAACAGGCGCGGCAGAACTTCGTCGGCCTGATAGCGTCGCGCCATCCGCGCCGGGTCGTCGTCGTAATCGTGGATGCCGATCATGTCGGTCGCAACGCTCTCCCAGCCGTCATTGCCGATGACCGGCCGCGTCGGATCGAGCGTCTTGGTCAGATGATACAGCGCCTGAACGTAGTGCCGTTCGCGCGCGCTCTCCGGGAGATTCGGCACTCCCCACGACTCGTTGAAGGGAATCCACGCCACGACGCAGGGATGGCTGTAGTCGCGTCGGATCGCTTCCATCCACTCGCAGGTGACCCGCTCCACCGACTGCTGCGTGTAGCGGTAGGCGCTCGGCATCTCCTCCCACACCAGCAGACCGAGATGGTCCGCCCAGTACAGATACCGCGGGTCCTCGATCTTCTGATGCTTGCGGACGCCGTTGAAGCCCATCGCCTTCGCGAGGCGCACGTCTTCTTCGAGTGCCGCATCGTTGGGCGCGGTGAGACCGCCGTCGGGCCAGTAGCCCTGGTCGAGGACCAGCCGCATCTGATAAGGGCGTCCGTTCAGGATGAACCGATCACGCTGGGTGGTGACCGTGCGAATCGCCGTGTAGCTGTCCACCGTGTCGAGCAGATCGCCGCGATCGCCCCAGAGCTCGATGTGCGCATCGATGATCGTCGGCTTCTCGGGACTCCACAGCAGCTCGTTCCGGTAATCGTCGATGCCGGGGTCGGACAGCGCAATCCGCCGATGCACTTCGCCGGCGACAACGGTCATCGTGTCATCGGCAATCAGGGTCTCGCCGACCGTGAGGTGGACGCGAATCCGAAGCCGCTCGCGCGGCTCGCCATGGATCCACGCCTCGAAGCCGATCTCCCACCGCTCGAGGTTGGGGGTCCAGCGAATGTTGCCGATGCGTGTGATCGGTACCAGTTCGGTCCACACCGTCTGCCAGATGCCGCTGGTGCGCGGATACCAGATCGAATGTGGTTCCAGCTGCCAGTCCTGCTTGCCTCGCGGTTTGGCAAGATCCTGCGGGTCGTCCTCGGCCCGGACGACGATCGTGACGGTGCGGCCCACCGCCGGCAGGCAGGAGGTGAGATCGATGACAAACGGTGTGTAACCGCCGACATGCTGACCCACGATGCGGTTATCCGCCCAGACGGTGGCTCGGTAGTCCACCGCGCCGAAGTGCAGCAGCCAGCGCTGGTCGGAACCGAGCGATGGGCACTCGATGACCCTTCGATACCACACGGCCTGAAAGAAGCTGTGGTCGTTGATTCCGCTCAAAGGCGCTTCGGGACAGAACGGCACCACAATGCGACGGTTCCAGGTCACCTCGTCGGGTACAGTCCACCGCGCATCGACGTCCAGTGCCGCATCCCACTCTCCGTTGAGGGACTCCCAACCCTCCCGCTGCATCTGCGGACGCGGGTAGCCACGGCTCGGCCGTTTCGAACGCGAAGAAGGTCGTGGGGCCATGAGCACCGCCCTGCTGCAAACCCTTCGCCCGACCGGAACCGCTCGCACCTCAACCGTCGGCACGGCTCCTGAATAGTGCTCGACCGAGATGACTGCACGCCACTCTTCGACATCGACGACCGCACCTGCTCAGCTGTCGCTCAGCGACGTGTCGCTGTACAACAATCGTGAGCTCAGCTGGCTTGAATTCAACCAGCGGGTGCTCGATCAGGCTCTCGATCCTTCGCATCCGCTCCTCGAACGGGTCCGATTCCTCGCCATCGTCGGATCGAATCTGGATGAGTTCTTCATGGTCAGGGTCGCCACGCTGCTGAGGCGGTACCGCGCCGGCCAGGACGAACTCTCGTGCGACGGACTGAACCTCACCCAGCAGTTGCAGAGCATCCGTCGGCGCGCGACCGTTCTCCTGAAGGATCAGGGCGCCTGCTGGGATCAGGTATTGAGACCGGCCCTGGCGAAGGAGGGCGTACGCTTCGTCGATCCCGACGAGTACGACGATCGGACGCGCCGTTACCTCATGTCGTGGTTTCGGACGGAGGCGTATCCGCTTCTGACGCCGCTGGCATTCGATCCGGCGCACCCCTTTCCCCTGATCTCCAACCGCAGTGCAAACTTTGCGGTCGTCCTGCGACACGACCGTCGCCGCAAATTTGCGCGCGTGAAGGTCCCGGCGGTGCTGCCTCGCTTCGTCCCGATCCCGCCCGCGGACGAACGGTCGTCCGGCTACAACTTCGCCTTCCTCGAGGACGTGATCCGGTTGAACCTTGGCGAACTCTTTCCCGGGGTCGAACTGCTCGGGGCTCACCTGTTCAGGGTCGTGCGCGACACCGACATCGACAACCAGGAGGATCGCAGCGGCGACGATCTGATGGAACAGGTCGGCCGGAGCCTTCGCGAGGTTCGCTACGGGCCGCCGTCGCTGCTGCATGTCGAGGAGAGCATGCCGCGGCGCGTCCTGAACATCCTGGTCGAGAACTTTCAGGTGGAGGACGACATCGTCATCCGCAGTCCGGATCGTCTGGGCGTTGGTGACTGGGCGGCGCTGCACCGGCTGCCGCTTGGAGCGTTGAAGTATCCGCCGTTCGCCCCGCACGCCGTATGGCCGATGTGCATGCGCGGATCGTGCGTCTTCGATGACATCCGCGAAGAAGACGTCCTCGTACACCACCCGTTCGACTCGTTCGCGGCCGTCGAGGCGTTCGTCAGGGACGCAGTCACCGATCCGCAGGTACTGGCGATCAAGATGACGCTGTACAGGATCGGCGCCAACTCGCCACTGGTCGGGCTCCTCATCGACGCCGCGGAATCGGGCAAGCAGGTCGCGGTGCTGGTTGAACTGAAGGCGCGCTTCGACGAGCGGAACAACATCGGCTGGGCCACGCGGCTCGAGGCCGCAGGCGTGCACGTCGTCTACGGTGTCGAGCGGCTGAAGACGCACGCCAAGCTGTGCCTCGTCATCCGGCGGGAGGCTCACGGCATCCAGCGTTACGCCCACGTCGGAACCGGAAACTACAACAGGGCCACCGCGCAGGGCTACACGGACCTTGGGCTGTTCACTGCGGACCCGGCGATTCTCGACGACATCAGCGAAGTGTTCAACGCGCTGACCGGCGTCTCCCGGCGGCGAACCTTCCAGCAGATGCTCGTTGCGCCGAGCGGACTTCGGGCCGGGCTGATCGCACGAATCGATCGGGAGATCGAGCATGCGAAGACGGGCTCACCCGCCAGACTCATCTTCAAGGCCAATGCCCTGACCGACCCCGCGATCATGCGAGCCCTCTACCGGGCGTCACGCGCGGGCGTCGACGTGGACCTGATCATTCGCGGCATCTGCTGCCTGAAGCCAGGCATCGCCGGCGTCAGTGAACGCATTCGGGTGCGCTCGATCGTGGGCCGCTTTCTCGAGCACTCGCGGATCTACTGGTTCCAGAACGGCGGCGACGAGGAACTCTTCGTCGGCAGCGCCGATCTGATGGAGCGCAATCTCGACAAGCGGGTGGAAACGCTCTGCCGCGTCAGGGACACCCAGATCGTACGTGAGATCCGCGACGTCGTGCTCGAGACGTACTTGCATGACAACCAGCGCGCGTACGCGCTGATCGAATCGCGCTACACAAAGGTTGTGGCCGCTGACGGCGACCCGCAGTTCGATGCGCAGCAGGCCCTCATCGATCGCGCTGTGTCGGCCGCGACCCAGCGCCCGTGGGACGAGGACGGCGCCTTTTCCTAGCGCGTCTCAGGGTTCGAGTCCGAACGCCTCCGCGAGCAGTTCATAGGAGCGGCGTCTCGCGGCGTGATCGTAGGTGATGGTGACCACCATCACCTCCTCCGCCCCATACTCGCGCGCCAGCGCTTCGAGCCGGGTCCGCACGAGATCTGGTCCGCCGACGATCGCCCGGCGACGCTGGACGATCGTGTCGAGCAGGTGCGCATTGTTCTCGAGGAACGCGAGAGCCGATTCCACGGGGGGCACCTGAATCAGGTTACCGGTCAGGAAGTGCGCGAACGCCATGCGGGAACTCGAGGCGAGGCGCTCTGCCTCGGCATCGCTTTCGGCGCAAAGCGCCCACGCCGCCACGACGACGCGGGGCTCAGCGAGATTGTTCGACGGGACGAACGTCTGCGCGTAGCGCTGCGCGATGCGATGCCCCACCGGGACTGATGAAGTCGGCGAACGCGTATGGAAGGCCCATTTCCGCCGCCCAGACGCCACTCTGCGGCGATGAACCGAGCAGCCACGGCATTGGACGCTCGGCAGGATCGGGCAGTTCCGCCACGCGCGCGAGACGATGGCCCGCCGGCAGACCATCCCGGATGTAGGCGAGCAACTCGCTCAACTGCTCGGGAAAATCGTCCGGTCCCGCCTGGCGCTTATCGCGCTGCAAGGCCCACGCGGTCAGCGGGTCGCTGCCGGGGGCGCGGCCGAGCCCGAGGTCCACGCGATCGGGGTAGAGCGCCGCGAGCATGCGGAAGGTCTCTGCCACCTTCAGCGCGCTGTAATGCGGCAGCATCACGCCGCCGCTGCCGACGCGGATCCGGGTGGTGGCTGCGCCGAGCGGTCCAATCAGCGCCTCGGGACTGGCGCACGCCAGCATGCGCGACGCGTGATGTTCGGCGACCCAGTATCGCGTGTAGCCGAGTCGGTCCGCTGTCCGCGCGAGGTCGATCGAATTGTGCAGCGCTTCACCGGTGGTCATCCCCTGCGAGATGGGCGACTGATCGAGAACGCTGAGTTTGAGACGGCTGGGGTTCGATGGTGGCATGTGGATTGTTGACGAGACCTTCGACGACATGACGTCCGACCTTCGACAGCGCCTGTGGTCGCGCATCGCGCTCGCCACGGGCGGGGTTCTCTTCCTTATTGCACTGCGTTACACCGACTGGGGTCTCATCGCCGCCAATGGACCGCGCCTGGGGGCTGCCACCGCGGCCGCAATCGTGGTCAGCGGCGCCTGGCACCTTGCGCGCACCATCGGCTGGGCGCACTCCTTCCCGGCTCGAACTCCAATCTCCTTCTCGCGCCTGTTCCGCGTCCGCATCGCTGCAGAAGCTGTCAGCTATGTGACAGTTCGCGGTGTCGCCGGCGAGCCGCTCAAGGTGGTTCTGCTGGGCAATCAGGCGGATGCGCGAACCGCCTCGGCGGCGGTGGCGCTCGAGCGCATCGTCTACATTGTCGGCACCACGATCATCGCCGGCACCTGCTCGTTTGCGGCGTGGGTGGCGCTGCCGCTGACCCCCGCCTGGAGCCGAACCTTTCTGGCCTTTGCGATCGGCAGCGGCCTGATCGCGGCTGGCGCATGCGGTGTCCTGTTCGGGCGGAGTCGCGCGCCCCGGGAAAGGCCGGCACCGCAGGGTCATCGCACTATTGTCGCAAAGACTGCCAGCTTCGTGTCTGACGTGCTCGCGCGATTGCTGGCGCTCGCTCGCGAGGACCGGCGCCGCGTCGCGATCCTGTTTGCCACGACGGCAGGATGTTACGCGCTGATGGCGCTCGAAGCCTGGGTCGTCTTCCGCGCGGCCGGAAGACCGATCTCGATAGGCCAGGCATTTGCGATCGAAACGTTCACGCGCGTAGCCAGCTTCGCGTCAGCGGCGATTCCCGGCAACCTCGGCGCCCTCGAAGCCGCCAGCCTGGCAGCGGCGGCAGCCGTGGGCGGCCCGAGCGGGGCGTTCCTTGCACTGGCCCGCCGTCTGCGCGGACTGTTCTGGGCCGCCGTCGGCTTCCTCGTCTATCCCCGCGTCAGCACACCGGCCGCAATCCCGCGGAACGGTGCACCACCGACACCGACGATGACTACCCGTCCGCTGCTGCTCTACGTCGCCGAGGATTCCTGCATCGATGTCCCGCCCGACACACCGCTGGCCGGCCTGCCGCTGGCCGAGCGGGTGGTCCGTGCCGCGCTGCGGGCTGACGTCGGTCGCATTCTGATTTTCGCGTCGAACCCGGCGATCGCATCGCTCCGCTCGCTCGACTCCCGGGTGACGGTCCTGCGCACGAGCGAGCAATGGCGTCGCGCGCTGGCTGACACCCCTGACGACACACCGGCCACCGCGATCGGCCCGGGCACGATTGTGTCCACCGCGCTGCTTCGGTCAGCCGCACACGTGTCCTGCGTGGACGGCGTCGTTGCGGTGCCGGCGGGATCATCATTTCCGGTGAGTGGCCTGATCCGGACTCAGGTGGGTGCGGCTCGAAACCTGGCGCGCCTCGCCCGTCTCGTCTGCGAACAGGTGCGTGCAAACGACCCGGCGCCGAGCGGTGACGACGTGTCGCACGGTCGCGCACATCTGTCGATACGGCTGACCGCCCCGTCTGGACGCGGGCCCGCGGAGCAGACGATTCGACGAGCCACGTACAAGCAGACCGATGCGAAGGTGGCCCGCTTCAACAGGCGTGTCTCTCTGCCCATCAGCGTCGCCCTGCTGAGGACGCCCGTGACGGCGAACATGATGTCGCTGTTCGTACTGGTGCTGAGCCTGTTCTCGGCCTGGCTGTTCAGCAGCGGCGATTACCTGGCGGGAGTGACGGGTGGCTTCCTGTCGCTTGCTGCCAGCATCCTCGATGGTTGCGACGGCGAGATCGCCCGGCTGAAATACCAGGAGTCGTCGCTCGGGTGCTGGCTCGAAACGATCGGCGATTACTCGGTACTACCTTGCGATCTTCATCGGCCTGACCGTCGGCGCGGTGCGACAGACCCACTCGCCCGTATTCTTCCCGATCGGCGCGACCGCTCTGGCCGGCACCGTCGTGTCGTTTGTGCTGCTGATCTTCCTGCGCCGGACGATCACGGCGGGCCGGCCGGAGACGCTGCACGCGGTGGCCAGGACGCGGTTCACGGCCGATCCGTCGTGGTGGTCGAACGTTGTCTGGAGGGTCTCGTTCGTGGCGACGCGAGCGGCCATGCCCTACGGCATCTTCATTCTGGCCCTGGTGAACCTGCTGCCGGTGGTCGTGGTGCTCGCCGCGATTGGCGCCAATGTCTATTGGCTGGCGCTGGTGTTGAAGATGCGGCACCTGCTCGGCGCCGCGGAGGCGGTCCCCGAATCGGCGTCGCCTCAAGGCCAACTGGCACCACAGTCGTGACGCCGCACGGGCGCGCCGGAAGGTGCGCGGCTACACTTAGCGGCTGCCGCGCCTCGCCGGCGGACGGCCACCACGCGGCGCCTGCGGACGGGACTGCCGGCCCGGGGGGCGCGCTCCCGGCGGACGTCCGTAACCAGGACGACCGGCCGTGCGCGGTGCCGGCGGTTCGATGACGCGAACCGCGTCGTAGTCGAAGTCCGGCAGCGTGACGCGCGGCAGGCGCTTCTGGATCGCCCGCTCGATGGCGGTGAGATCGCCCTGCTCTTCCGGCGACACCAGCGTGAACGCCGCGCCGGTCATCTCGGCGCGCGCCGTGCGGCCGACGCGGTGGATGTAGTCTTCGGGCGCAGCGGGCACGTCGAAGTTGATCACGTGTCCGAGCGCCGTGACGTCGATGCCGCGCGCCGCGATGTCGGTCGCCACCAGCACGCGGTACTTCCCGCTCTTGAATCCCGCCAGCGCCTCGGTCCGCTGGGTCTGCGAGCGGTTGCCGTGAATCCGCTCGACGCTGATGCTCTGCGGTCGCGAGGAAGCGCGCGAGCTTGTCGGCGCGGTGCTTCGTGCGCGTGAACACCAGCGCGTCCTGGATTTCGCCGCTCTTCAGCAGTTCGGTCAGCAGCGGCGCCTTCAGGTGCTGCGGCACCGGATAGATCGCCTGCGTGATGCCGACCGCCGGGCCGGCACGCCGCTCGAGGTTGATCGTCGCCGGATCGCTGCAGCATCTCGCGCGCCAGCTGCACCGATCGCCGGCGGCATCGTGGCGCTGAAGAACAGCGTCTGGCGGCGCGTCGGCAGATGCCGGAGCATGCGCCGGATGTCCGGCAGGAATCCCATGTCGAGCATGCGATCCGCTTCGTCCAGCACGAGGAACTTCAGTCCCGCCAGCTTCCCGTAGGACGCCCTGAAATGATCGAGCAGGCGGCCCGGCGTGCCGACGATGACGTCGACGCCGCTGCGGAAGGCGTGTTCCTGCGGACCCATGCCGACGCCGCCGAACACCGCCGCCGCGGTGATCGGCGTGTGCACGGCCAGGTCGTTGAGGTCGCCGACGATCTGCGCGGCCAGTTCACGGGTCGGCGTCAGCACGAGCGCGCGCGTGGTGCCGCGCGCGCTCGTCGATCAGCTTGTGCAGAATCGGCAGCAGAAACGCCGCGGTCTTGCCGCTGCCGGTCGTGGCGCACGCGAGCAGATCCCGCCCGGCGAGGCCGGGCGGAATCGCGTCGGTCTGAATCGGCGTCGGCCGGGTGAACCCGAGGTCCTTGATGCCGGCGAGCAGGTTGGGGTGGAGCTGGAATGAGGAAAACGGCACCCTCAGGCGACCTGCTGTTCGGCGCCGACGCACCACGGGCATCTGCAGCTCGGGCATCGGCTCCGCGATGAACATCCGGCGGACGACCGTGGCAATCATGCGCGCCCACCGCGCCGACCGCTGCACACGCGCGCTGTCGGTCGCGATGCCGGTGTTCGCGTACATCTGGCGGTACAGCTTCGAGATCAGCACGAAGGCCAGGCGCGACTTGCAGCGACTTCACCACGTTCGACCGCTTCCAGACGTTGGACCAGCTGTAGAACTGATCCCACGCCTGCTGCGTCCGCACGCGGATCTCTTCGATCGTCCATCGTCGGATGCGGCGTGAAGAGCTTGGGACGCTTCTCCTGCGGAATCAGCCAGTGCTGCGTGACCGACACGCCGTCGACCTTCGTCTCCTGGTTCTCCGGCTTCGGCCGCCCACTTCTCGAAGTCGATCGTGCCGGGGAACGGCGTCAGCAGCACGAACTGCGCGAAGGTGATGTCGGCTTCCGCGGCGAGCGTCGCCGTGGCCTCGAAGTGTCTGCTCGCGATCGCTCGGCAGCCCGAAGATGAACGAGCCGAGCACGTGGACGCCGTGGCGCCGGAAGGTACGCAGCCGCTCGACCAGCTCGTCGCCCGCAAGGTTGAAGCCCTTGTAGACGTCCTTCAGCCCTTCGGGCGTCACCGATTCGACGCCGACCAGCGCGCCGCGGATGCGCGCGCGCTTCATCGCATCGAGGAACGACGGATCCTCGGCGGCTTCCATGGTGATCTGCGTGAAGAACACCATGTCGTCGGGCAGTTCGGCCAGCGCTTCCATCAGCTCGAACCGCTCGCGGCGCATGTCCTCGAGCTCGTGCAGGCGCGTCTTGTCGTGCCGCCGCCGCGCCATCGCCAGATCTTCCAGCGTGACCGGGTAGAAATTGTCGTCGGCGAGCGCGATGAACCGGAACCCGCGGCGCCGCAGTTCGACGACTTCCCGGACGACCTGGTCGACGCCGCGCTGCCGCGGCTCCTGACCGTCGGTCCGCCACACCGAGCAGAACGAACAGTGCTTCGGGCAGCCGCGGACGGTCTGCACCGACGCCCACATGTAGCTGGACTCCGGCAGCAGATCCCAGCGCGCGGAAATGAACTCGTCGCCGCCGACCCGGCCGCCGTCGTAGATCGGCTGCGGCGTGCCCGCGAGGCAGTCGCGAACGACCGTCTTCCAGACCAGGTCGCCGTCGCCCTTGACCACGCGTATGCGCCGCGCCGTGCTCGAGCACTTCGTCGGGAAAGAGCGTGCGCGTGAATGCCGCCGTACACGACCCAGGCGCCGCGTTCGCGCGCCGCCTTGCCGATCTCGTAGCCGCGCCGCGCATTGCCGGTGTGGATGCCGATGCCGACGACATCGCCCGTGGCGATGCTGTCCAGGTTCGATCGGTTCGAGCGTTTCATCGACGATGATCGGGTCGCCCCATTCGGTGCCGGTGGCCGCGGCGAGCACGTAAAGCCAGCGAGGCGTGATGACGGCCACGCCGAAGGAGACGTGGCTGGGGTTGATCAGGTGGATACGTGGCTGCAAACTACCGGGCCTTTCGGGTCGGCGCGACGCGCACGTTCTGCGCGCGCTTGCCGCTGATGGTGTCGTTCAGCAGCTCGAAGACCACACGGTCGCCGACCTGGAGATCGAAGAACTTGCCTTTGAAGTCGGCCTTGTGGAAAAAGACGTCGCCGTCCGGCGCGCTGATCATGCCGCAGGCCTGCCCGCGGGTCAGGCTTTTGACCCTGCCGGTGGTTTCCTTGCCGGCATACACGGGTCGTGAAGGTACTCCGCGCGACGAAGAGGGAGACCGCATCGAACGCCCTTTCATGGTTTGGGGAGGCTACCGGCTGGGGTGGCCACGCACGTCTGCGGGGGCTGCCTCCACCGGATAGACTAACCAAATTGTAGCACGGAGTATTTGCGTATTCCTGTGCTACACTCAAACCTTCTTTGGAAGCTTCAGCCCTCCGCTTACCTGCACCCAGTCAGAGCCAGCCAACTGCTCCTCCCTGCGTGTCCGTCAAGTTTGAGCGACCCTTCGCTCAGGACTGGTTTCCTCACAGAGCCCAACAGGGGCAGCATTCCATTTGACGGAATGCGGGAGTCGAGAAAGTAATGAGTCGCAAACTGTACGTCGGCAATCTCTCCTACAACACCACCGAAGGCGAGCTCGAATCGCTCTTCGCGCAGTCGGGCACGGTTGAATCCGTCCGCGTCATGCGCGACATGGCGACCGGCCGCGCGCGTGGGTTCGCGTTCGTGGAGATGGCCACCGACGAAGAGGCTCAGGCGGCGATCAACGCGCATCACCAGCAGGAGTTTGGTGGTCGTGCGCTGACGGTCAACGAAGCACGCCCGCAGGAAGCCCGCTCGGGCGGCTTCGGCGGCGGTGGTGGCAACAGCCGCGGCGGCGGCGGTGGCCGTGGCGGCGGCGGTGGCCGTCGCAGCGAACCGCGCTGGTAACAGCATCCGCTTGTCCGGCGTGAGCCGGATCGCAACATGAAAAAACCGCCGCGTCCCAGGAGGGCGCGGCGGTTTTTCGTTGTGGGCGTGCGTAGCGCTCGTGCGTCAGTTCGCCAAGGCGTGGCGCCGAACGGCACAACCCAGCGGAACTCGTCCGACGCGCGACTTCGACCTGGATAACAGGGAACCCGGAGCGGCTCACACCCGTCAAACGAGCGGAAGGAGTGCACATGAAGGCTTTACCGAAGTTTTGTCTGGCGGCGATCGCGACCGGGGCACTGGTTACCGGAGCGGCTCAGGCGAGCGCAGCGCCGGCGGTCGTGACGGGCGAGGTCACCTTCAGCAAGGACATCGCGCCGATTCTGCAGCGCAGCTGCCAGAACTGCCACCACGTGGACGGCGTGGCCCCCATGTCGCTCGTCACCTATGCCGAGGTCCGGCCGTGGGCGCGCGCCATCAAGCAGCGCACGTCCATCGGGCCCCACGCCGGCGTCATGCCGCCGTGGTATGTCGAGAAGAACGTCGGCATCCAGAAGTACAAGAACGATCCGTCGCTGAGTGAGCTCGAGCTCGCGAAGGTCGCCAAGTGGGCCGACTCAGGCGCTCCCGAGGGCAACCCGGCCGACCTGCCGAAGGCCCGCATGTTCGACGACGGTAGCACCTGGGCGATCGGCACGCCCGATCTCGTCCTTCGCAGTCAGGACATCTCGGTCAAGGGCAACGCGCCGGACTGGTGGGGCGAGATCCCGCCGATTCCGACCGGGCTCGCCGAAGACCGGTACGTTGCGGCGCTGCAGGTCCGCGAAGTGAACGACGTCCCGAGCGCGAAAGAGGCGAACGGTCGGACGACGGTCGGCGGCCGCTTCGTCGTGCACCACGTCATCTGGGCCACCGACAAGGGCGGCGGCGGCGGCACGAACACGCCGTGGCCGGTCCACGAAGTGGGACGCGGCGCCGACTTCTTCCCGCCCGAGGCGGGTCGCCTGCTGAAGGCGGGGGAGCGCATCGTGTCCGACTCGATCCATCTGCACTCAAATGGGCGCGACACCGTGGCGCATCTCGAATTCGGCTTCAAGCTGCTGCCGGTCGGTTACAAGCCGACGCTGAAGCAGTCGCAGAGCCGCGGCCTCGGTAACGGTCTCGACATCTCGATCCGTCCGAACGAGGCCAACCAGCAGCTCCATGCCTACACGGTTCTCCAGGAGAACACGAAGGTCACGTCATTCGAGCCGCACCTGCATGCCCCCGGCGCGCGCATGTGTCTCGAAGCCATCTGGGGCATCAACATCGAGACGCTGACCTGCTCGGGCTACGACCACAACTGGGTGCGCGGCTACGACTACGCCGACGACGTGGCGCCACTGCTGCCCAAGGGCACCATCCTGCACATCATCGGCTACATGGACAATTCACCGTCCAACAAGAACGTGCCCGATCCGCGCAACTGGCAAGGCTCGGGCAACCGCTCGGTCGCGAACATGTTCATCGACCTTGGTCAGGGCGTGGCGCTCAGCGACGAGCAGTTCGAGCAGGAGATGATCAAGCGCCGCCAGTCGACCAGGGACGACATCATCATCGGCTGCCCGCTCTGTAACACCGTTCAGGTGCCGCGCGGGACCAGCAACAATCAGCAGCAGCAGTAGCGGCAGAAGCACCATGACAAAAGGTTCTACCCTGCGGTCCCGTCGTGTTCTGTTGTTCGCTGTGCTGGCCCTTGCCGGCTGGCTTGTGCCGGCCGCTGTCCGCGCGCAGTCGTACGCGAGCGGACAGCCGGTCTGGCCGGCCTTCGAAGGCTGGGAGAAGAACGACGACGGCACGTTCAACCTCGTGTTCGGATACATGAACGACAACTGGGCCGAGGAACTCGACGTGCCGGTCGGCCCGGACAACAATCTGTCGCCGGGCGCCCCCGACCAGGGGCAGCCGACGCACTTCCTGCCGCGTCGCAACCGCTTCATCTTCAGGGTGAAGGTCCCGAGAGATTTCGGGAACAAGGAACTGGTCTGGAGTCTCACCTCGCAGGGCAAGACGCAGAAGGCGTACGGGTCGCTGCGTCTCGATCTCCTGATCGAAAACGTCGACCTCATGTCGGAAACCGGCGCGCTCGGCGCGGGCTCGAGCAATCCGGAGTTGCGGGCAGACCAGGCGCCGGTCGTCAAGGTGCAGGGCAGCAAGGCCGTCACCGCGAAGGTCGGACAGTCGCTCACGCTGACGACGGTGGTGACGGACGACGGTATCCCCAAGCTGCGGCCGATCCCGCCGGATCGCGTCAAGCAGGCGTCGCGTATTCCGCCGTACCGGCCGACGGTGAACAAGAACCTCGGTCTGCACGTCGCGTGGCACGTCTACCGCGGGGCCGGCAAGGTGGAGTTCGATCCGCCGCAGGTCAAGACGTGGGAAGACACACGGTCGGGCGCCAACTCGCCGTGGGCGCCCATCTGGATCGCGCCCCAGATTCCAGCCGACGGCCGTCAGACCACACTAGTCACCTTCAGCGAGCCGGGCACATACGTGCTGCGCGCACGCGCCGACGACGGGGCGCTGACGAGTGACGACGACGTGACGGTTACAGTGACGAAATAGATGCACGTAGGGCGGGCCTTCCGCCTTCGCTGAGGCTGCGGCGGACCGCCGAAGCCTTGGCGCGGCTGGTCAGACCCGCCCTCCCCGCCTGTCTCCTGCTAAGCGACGCGACGTCCTGCCACGTCAGCCAGCCCGGATCGGCCGGAATCGGCGTCCGGCGGTGCGGGGCACCCGAGAGGATAGGAGACATCAGCGGCTCGAACGCGAGCCGCCGCCAGCCGCCGCCTCCCCCACGCCCCCGTCACCGTGCCGACAGTGAGGCCCCGGCGAGTTCGCCGACTGCACCCAACGTGGTCTGGGCGGCGTTCAGCCCAAGCCGGAAGTCCTTGTCGCTGTAGGTGCTGAACAAATCGGTCGGCTGGTGCCACTGCGGATCCCAGCCGCTGCCGACCTGCACCCCGCGCTCGTTCTCCCGCACGCTCACGGCCGGCACCAGGTCCATGAACGGTGTCGAGTCGGTGTTGGTCATGTGCGGGCCGACCTGCGCCGGATAGTCCGAGGCGTACTTCTCGTTTGCCGCGTGCAGGAACCAGGCGAGCCCCTGCGCCGCGCCTGATTGCCGGGCGGTCATCTGGAACTCGATGTTCACATCCGCCTCGGGCCGCTGCTCGGGGGGAATCGTTCCATCCGGGCGCGGCATTCCATGGTCGAACAGCATCATGTCGTGCTGGATCATGCCGAGCCAGACCGGTTCCGGATACCTGCCCGAACCGGGCGGATCCTCCTTGCCCTGCTGGTCCTTCCGCTGTGCCACGTAGGCTCCGGCGCCGCTCAGCCCCGTCTCCTCGTTGTTCCAGAGCGCAAAACGAATCGTCCGCTCGGTCTGCACGTCCGGCATGCTGAAGATGCGCGCCAGCTCCATCACCAGCGCGGTGCCCGAGCCATCGTCATTCGCGGCCTCTCCCCAGCCGTGGCCGTCCATGTGCGCGCTGACGATGTACATCTCGTTCGGAAACCGGGTACCGACCTTCGTGCAGTACACCTGTTCCCTCGGATCCGTTCGCGGCCGGCTCCGCGTTGAGGGCGCGCAGTGCCTCGTTGGGCTGTTTGAGTGGGTCGGTGTTCACGCCGGTTGGTGTGCGCACGCCGCGCGGCCGCCCGCCGCCGACCGCGCGCGGAATCGCCGGCTCGGCGGGTCGTGTCGCCTGCGACGTTTGACGTGCAGGCGGGTCGTAGACGTAGGTGAGGCGCGCCGTGGCACAGCCATAGCTGCGCAACTGCGCCTCGATCCAGTCCACTGCGCGGCGGTTGCGCTCCGTGCCCTGCCGACGGTCGCCGAACTGGGTCAGTCCCTTGATGGTGGCCTTGTAGCGTTCCAGGTCGAGCCGCGAGGCCAGAGCGGTGACGGCGGGAATGGGCGTCGGCGAGATTGGCGGCAATGACGCGGATGGCGTCGTCTGTGCCGCTGCCGGCACGGTCAGACCCAGCAGCGCGAAAGCGGGAACTATCAGGAAGGCGACCTTGAACATGGCAGAATTATCGCGGATTTTGCCGGCCGGCCGAGTTGTAGGATATCCGCACCAGAGGACCGCACATGACGCGAGATGAAGTCGTGCAATTCTTCGAGACGCATCAGGAGCACTGGCGCAACCGCGACGCAGCGGCGCTGGCTGCCGACCACGCGCTCGACGGCACCGTGATCAGCCCGATGTTCGGCGACCTCCACGGACGCAAGGAAATCGAGACCGCCTATCGCAAGCTGTTCACGACCTTCCCGGACTGGGTGTTTCAGGGAGACGATCTGGTCGTCGACGGCGACCGCGTCGCACAGCATTTCATCAGCACCGCCACGCACATCGGCGACTTCATGGGACTGTCCGGCTCGGGGCGCCACGGAAAGATCGAAGGGGCCCGGCTCTACACGATGAAGGACGGCAAGATTCAGAACGAACAGCGGCTCTATGATTTCAGCGCCCTGCTGATCCAGATCGGCGTGCTGCGCAGCAAACCCAGCTTCTGATGAACGACCCAGCGCGGCCCCCGATCCGCCGCGTGCGGGCGTGCACGACGCTCGTCGTCCGCTGAGCCATTTTTCATCTGCTAACCTGTCCCGACCCCAGATATGGTTCGTCGCTCTCCGTCTCACGCCGTGCTGCTCGTGTGCCTGTCCTTCGTCGCCGGACCGGCCGTTCATCGATCTTTCGCTCAGGTCTCCGCTCAAGTCTCCGGACTGGTCGTGCCGCCGCCGGTGCCGCCTGCCACCGTGGCACGCGACGACAACGGACAGGCAACCGTCCGCGCCGTGCGGATCGAGCGCGCCGTTGCAACTGGACGGGCGGCTCGACGAGGAGATCTATACGCAGACGCCGCCAATCGACGGCTTCATCCAGCAGGAGCCGAGCGAGGGCGCCGCAGCCTCCGAGAGCGACGCACGTCTGGATATTCTTCGACGACCGGAACGTCTACGTCAGCGCCCGCTGCTACGACAGTGCATCCGGAGCGCGACGTGGTCACCGAAATGCGTCGCGATCAGAACAACATCACGCAGAACGAAAGCTTCACCGTCGTCTTCGACACGTTTCTCGATCGGCGCAACGGCCTCTTCTTCCAGACGACGCCGCTCGGCGCGCTGCGCGATCAGGCGATCGTCGACGATGTGCTGAACGTGAACTGGAACACCGTGTGGGACGTGCGGACCGGCGTGTTCGAGGGCGGGTGGACGGCGGAGTTCGTCGATCCCGTTCAAGTCGCTTCGCTATCCGAATCGCCGGGACCACAGGTGTGGGGCATCAACTTCAGGCGAGTCGTGAAGTGGAAGAACGAGTATTCCTACCTCACCGCGATGCCCGCATCGTACGGGACCGGCCAGGCGATCGGCCGGATGGGTCCGGCCGGGACGCATGGTCGGCCTCGAGACGCCGAGCGTCTCGAAGAACCTCGAGCTGAAGCCGTACGCGGTTGCGTCGACGACCACCGATCGACGCCGCGGCAGTGCCTACGTCGAACGACTTCAACGGCAACGCCGGGTTCGACTTCAAGTACGGCCTGACTCGCGGCCTGATCGCCGACGTCACCGTCCGCACCGACTTCGCGCAGGTCGAGGAGGACGTGCAGCAGGTGAACCTGACGCGCTTCAGCCTGTTCTTCCCCGAGAAGCGCGACTTCTTCCTCGAGGGACAGGGCATCTTCGCGTTCGGCGGCATCGGGTCGGGCAACGGCGGATCGCCGGGCGACGTGCCGGTGATGTTCTTCAGCCGCCAGATCGGCTTGAACAAGGGGCAGGAGGTGCCGGTCCTCGGCGGCGGTCGCGTCACCGGCCGGGCGGGCCGCTACAGCATCGGCGCGTTGAACATCGAGACCGGCGACAAGCCGTCAGCCGGCGCCCTGGCGACGAACTTCAGCACGGTCCGCATCAAGCGCGACGTGCTCCGCCGCAGCAACATCGGCATGATCGCGACGCACCGATCGGAGGGCATCAACGGCGGTGGCGCGAACACGCTGCTCGGCGCGGACGCCAACTTCTTCCTGCTCACCAACCTGACGGCCAACCTGTTCTACGCACGGACCCAGACAGCCGGGCCCGACCGGCGGCGACGCCAGCTACCGCGGCACCTTCGAGTACACCGGCGATCGATACGGTTTCAGCGCCGAGCACCTGCTGATCGGTCAACGCTTCGATCCGCAGGTCGGGATACGTGCGGCGCATCGACTTCCGCCGCAGCTTCGCCGAGGCGCGATTCACGCCGCGGCCCGAAACGGCGCAACCGGGTGCGGAAGTACACCTACCTGGCCAGCATGGATTACGTGACGGACGCCGATGCGACGGTCGTGCAGAACAAGCAGCTGCGCGGCCATGTTCCAGACCGACTTCCAGAACAGCGATCAGTACTCGCTCGAGTTCACTCGAGCGACTACGAACTGATTCCGCGGCCGTTCACCATCTCGCCCGGCGTGGTCGTGCCGGCGGGCGGATACGACTACCGGAACCGTGCGCACCGTCCTATTCGCTCGGCCAGCAGCGACCCGATCTCGGGCCGACGTCGCTGTCGGTCACGGCACGCTCTACGACGGAGACGCGCACCGAAGCAAGCTACAGCGGGCGCGTCGGCGATCGTTCCGCAGTTCGCGGTGGAACCGAGCATCTCGCTGAACTGGGTGGATCTGCCGTACGGCACCTTCTCGGCACAACTGCTCAACTCGCGGTTCATCTTCACGCCGTCGCCGCGGATGATCATCAGCAGCCTCGTGCAGTACAACATGAGCGCGCGTTCGATCACGTCGAGCGTCCGGCTGCGCTGGGAGTACAGGCCTGGCAGCGAACTGTTCGTCGTCTACAGCGACGGCCACAACCTGCTGGAGTCGCAGACGCCCACCGGACTGCTCAATCGGTCGATTGCGCTGAAGATCACGCGGCTTCTGCGCCTGTGATCCTGATCCGCCCACACTCTTTCTCGCCTCACGCGCGGCAGTGCTGTGCCTCCCGTCACGACCGCTCTCGTGTAAGATGCTCTGCATTCGGCCCACCGGCCGAGAAGGAGCTACTCATGAGTCATTCATCCGCACAGACCCTGCGGCGGCGCGTTATCGTCATCGCTGGCCGCCGTCCTCGCGACCGCCGCGCTGTCGACGCCCGCGCGCGCGCAGGACGTCATCACGAAGGAAGCCGCTGCTGTTCTGAAGGCGTCGTTCATCGCCGACCTCGATGTGATGAAAGGCAAGTTCGTCGGCCTCGCGGAAGCGTTCCCGCAGGACAAGTACAGCTGGCGTCCGATGGAAGGCGTCCGGTCGGTGTCCGAAGTGCTGCTGCTCGCCGCGTCCGAAGGCTACGCCTTCGTGCCGACGTCGTTCGGCGGCAAGGCCGGCGCGACCCGCGAAGAGATGACGGCGATGCGGACGCTCACCGACAAGGCCAAGATCGTCGAAGCACCTGAACAAGGCGTTCGCGCACGCGAAGTCGGAGCTCGAAGCGCTCGACCCGGCGCAGATGACCGGCAGGCGCCAGGTGATGGGCAAGAATGCCTCGTCAGTCGATGCGGCTTTCGCCATCGGCGGCGATCTGCACGAGCATCTCGGCCAGTTGATCGCCTACGCCCGCATGAACAAGATCGTTCCGCCCTGGAGCAAGTAGCCGCGGTAGCCGCCTCACGCAAGGGGCACGAGAACAGGGACGCTGTCCCGGCTTTCGTGCCCTTCGTCGTGTACGGCGCCTATTCGTGTCGGGCCTGTCGAGATGACTCAAGCCCGCCAAGCAGCTGGCGCGCCACCGCTTCGTAGATGGCGGACAAGGGACCGATGTCCGAGATGGCCACGCGCTCGTCGATCTTGTGAATGGTGTCGTTGAGCGGGCCGAACTCGATGACCTCGCGTGCGATCGACGCGAGGAACCGGCCGTCCGAGGTGCCACCACTCGTCGACAGCACAGGCGTGAGGCCCGTCACGGCGTGCGACCGCCCCGCGAACCGCGTCCACCAGCGACCCGCCGGCGTCATGAACGGTTCCGCGGACAGGGTCCATTGCAGGTCGAACTCGAGTCCGTGCCGCTGGAGAATCGGCGCTGACGCGTTGCATCAGCTGCGCTGCAGAGGACTCTGGCGAGAAGCGCAGATTGAACAGCACGTCGAGCGTGCCCGGCACGATGTTCTGCGCGCCGGTGCCCGCATGGATGTTCGAGATCTGAAACGTCGTGGGCGCGAAGTACTCGTTGCCGCGGTCCCACTCGGTGGCGCACAACTCGGTGAGCGCCGGAGCGGCCAGGTGGATGGGATTGCGTCCTCGTTCAGGGTACGCGACGTGACACTGCACGCCGCGGACGCGCAAGGCGCCGCTCAAGCGATCCACGACGCCCGTTCTTCATGGTATCGCCGAACCGCTCGGCTGACGTGGGCTCGCCGACGATGCAGTAGTCGAGGCGCGATACCCCGCTTGCGCAGCTCGTCCACGACCGCAGTGGTTCCGTGGAGTGCATCGCCCTCCTCGTCAGCAGTCAGCAGAATCGCGATCGATCCCTCACGTGCCGGCCAGGACGTCACTAACCGCTCGGCGGCGGTGACCATGGCTGCGACCGACGTCTTCATGTCGGCCGCGCCGCGGCCAAGCAGAAATCCGTCGCGCTCCACCGCATCGAACGGGGGCACGCTCCACTCCTCCACCGGACCGGTCGGGACAACGTCCACGTGTCCGGCGAAGCACACCAGCGGCGACGCCATGCCATGGCGCGCCCAGAGGTTGGCGATCCCGCCGCGCTCGATCCGCTCACACGCAAAACCCAGCGGACTCAGACGCGACTCGATCAGCGCCAGGCTTCCCGCATCGTCGGGGGTGACGGACGGGCACGATGATCAGCTGCCGTGCGAGTGCGAGGGTCTCGGCGTGGATGTGCGGCGCGGTGTGAACGGCGTTCATCGGTGCAATCGTCCCGGCGTCAGGCGCGCAGCAGTTCGTTGATCGACGTCTTCGCGCGCGTCTGCGCGTCGACGCGCTTCACGATGACTGCGCAGTTGAGCGAGTACTTGCCGTCCGCGGATGGCAGGCTGCCCGGCACCACGACCGAACCCGACGGGACGCGGCCGTAAGTGACCTCGCCGGTGGCGCGGTCGTAGATCTTCGTGCTCTGGCCGATGAACACGCCCATGGAAATCACCGAGTTCTCCTCGACGATCACACCCTCGACGATCTCCGAGCGCGCGCCGATGAAACAGTGGTCCTCGATGATGGTGGGGTTGGCCTGCAGCGGCTCCAGGACACCGCCGATGCCGACTCCCCCCGAGAGGTGAACGTTCTTGCCGATCTGCGCGCACGATCCGACGGTGGCCCAGGTGTCCACCATCGTGCCCTCGTCGACATACGCGCCGATGTTCACGTACGACGGCATCAGCACCACGTTGCGGCCGATGAAGGTCCCCGTCCTGGCAACCGCCGGTGGCACCACGCGGAACCCCCCTTCGCGGAACTGCGACTCGGAATATCCGTCGAACCGCACAGGCACCTTGTCGAACCAGTGCATCCCGCCGTTTCCGGGCAGCAAGTGGTTGTCGTGCGCGCGGAAGTACAGCAGCACGGCCTTCTTGATCCACTGGTGCGTGACCCAGTCGCCGTCGACCTTTTCCGCGACCCGCAGGGTGCCCCGGTTCAGCCCGTCGATCACATGATCGAGTGCCGCGAGCAGATCCGCGGGAGCCGCGGCCGTGAGGATTTCGGTGCGACGCTCGAAGGCGGCGTCGATGAGGGAGACGAGCGCGAGTGTGTCCATGGGTCGCTCAGCGACAGAACGCGACGATGCGGCGCGCCGCATCGATGCATTCGTCCAGTTCCGGCACGAGGGCGATGCGCACATAGCCCTGACCAGGGTTGATGCCGTGTGCGGTCCTGGCGAGATACCGGCCAGGCAGCACGGTGATATGTGTTGCAGCGAACAGGTCGCGCGCAAAGGCCTCGTCGTCGCCGCCAGGCACGCGCGCCCAGAGGTAGAAGCCGGCCTCCGGCCTCGGCGCGTCCATGGCTGGAGCGAGCATCGGCACCACCGCATCGAACTTGGCGCGGTATCGGGCGCGGTTCTCTTCCACGTGCGCCTCGTCGCACCAGGCGGCCATGCTGGCGTGCTGGATCGACAGGCTCATCGCGCTGCCGTGATAGGTGCGGTACAGCAGGAAGGCACGCATCAATCCGCTGTCGCCGGCCACGCATCCCGAGCGCATGCCCGGCGCATTCGAGCGCTTTGACAGGCTGACGAAGACGATCAGGTTGCGGTAGTCCTGGCGTCCGAGCCGCACGGCCGCCTCGAGGCCGCCGAGCGGGGCGGCATCCTCGCGATCGTAGATTTCGGAGTAGCACTCATCGGAGGCGATCGCGAAGCCGTGTCGATCGGACAGCATGAAAAGAGTCCGCCACTCGTCCAGGGTGAGCACGCGCCCGGTGGGGTTCCCCGGCGAGCAGACGTACACCAGTTGCGATCCGCGCCCACTGCTCGTCAGTGATCGAGCTGAAGTCGAGGGCGAACCCGCGATCGTCCGTCTGGTTCAGGAACGCCGTCTCGGCGCCCGCGAGCAGCGCGGCGCCTTCGTAGATCTGATAGAACGGATTCGGGCAGACGACGAGCGGCGCCGGTCGGGACCGATCGATGACCGCCTGCGCGAAGGCGAACAGCGCTTCGCGCGTGCCGTTGACCGGCAGCACCTGGGTCGCGGGGTCAAGGTGCGGCAGGTGGTAGCGCCTTCGGAACCAGCCCGCCATCGTTTCGCGCAACTGGTCCAGTCCTGCTGTTGTCGGATACACCGACAGACCATCCATGTGCCGCGCAAGCGCCTGAAGAATCAGAGCGGGGGTCGGGTGCTGGGGCTCGCCGATCGACAACCGGATCGGCGGGAGTGGCGGCGGCGTTACGCCGTCGAACAGCACGCGGAGCCGCTCGAACGGGTAGGGCTGGAGGCGCGACAGCAGCGGATTCACGGGTTCCCAATGGTAGCCGATTGGCGGTGGCACCCGCGGCCGTCCGCCAGGTGCCACTCCGTCACGTCTGTTCCAGTTCGTCTACCCGGGAGCCGGTGCGAGGATCGCCATGACGAGCAGACGACCCTCGCCGTTGTTCTCGACACCGTGCGGTACGCCGTCAGGGGCGACCAGCAGGTCGCCGGCACGCATGGGGAGCGCCGCATCGGCCAGCAGGAAGAGCCCTTCTCCCTCGATGACGAGATAGACCTTATCCATGCCGGCATGCGCGTGCAGCGCGTGCGCCTGCCCCGGCTCGAAGGCGTTCAGGCCGACCAGCAGATGCGGCGACTGGTAGAGCGTGCCCTTCCCCATCCGGTCGCTGCGCCACTGCGCGTGCTCGGCAGGCCGGATGACAGTCGGATGATTCAGTTTCGCGGCGTCCATCTGGCCATTGTCTCCCGCTTCCCGGTTCAGTACGTAGCCCTGACGCGATACGTCAACACGGCGGTCCCATCGACGGCCACCGGCACCGCGAACTGCGCCGACCACGCCGAGGACTTCTTCCACTCGTGAGACGAGCGCACCATCCGCCAGGTGCCGCCGATCGGCTCGTTCACTTCGACGGCGACCGGAATGGTCTTGTGGTTTCTGACCGTGAGTTCGTACTCGAACTCGAAGACGTTGGTCGATATGCGCTGGAAGTCGGTCTGCCGGCGCTCGCATGTCACGTCGAAGGCGTTGCCGATTTTGAGGTTGACGGTTTCATCCTTGGGCGTGTGGCTGATGCGGTCTTCCCCGACGAACTGCACGCCACCATTGGAGTCCGCCTGGTAGACGCGGACGGTTCCAGCGGGCATCGGCATCCCGAGTCCCGCCTTCGCCCCGTTCTGCAGCTGATAGTAGACCTGCACCACGTCCTTGATCGGCGCACCGGGATGCTGGTTGCGGTAGTAGTACGGCTGACCCTCCACAACGTAGCGCTTGCGCACGGCAAATGCGGTCGCGTTCAGCAGGCTCACCTGCTTGGTTTCGTTGTTGTTGAGCGAGGTCTTCCGCTGGAGCGTGTACAGGTGATAGTCGGAGAACGCCTCCTCACGCATGGACGCCGCTTCCGACGCCGGCGCCGCCAGCGCCATCCTGTCCTCTGTGGCCTTGCGGAGCAGGTCCCTGACTCGGTTGAGATCGCCGGCTACGAGCTGGAGCGACGCGTTTCGAAACGCCGTGCCGCTGCCGTTCGTCACCGTCACCCAGCCGTCGAGATCGGCCAGCTTGTCATCCTTCGCGACGGTGAGCACGTAGTCGGCATTCCATGCCAGCTTGCCCGCCAGGTATGAGGCCTCGACGCGATGCTGCGCGCCGCTGCGGTTGTCGAGCGTCCAGATCAATGTGGGCCGCGAGTAGAGGTTGCCTGGAAGCTCCGGAAAGCGAATGTGATCGGCCGCGAGGCCGGTGACGATCTCGCCGTTGATTCGCCACACCGGTGCGTTGTTGTAGCTGAGGAGGTGCGCCGTCACGCTCTCTTCGGTCGATCCCACCCGGTCCGGTCTGGCGGCGAACGAGGATGACGTCGCGACCGATATATTTCCGCAGCAGTTTGTCAGGATCGAGCAGGTCGTATTCATAGTTCTGCTCGAGAACGCTCACCCTGGACGGGTCGGTCAGCGAGCGGAAGTGCACGCTCGCCGGGTTCACGGTGGCGGCGATGTCCATGAAATGCAGGTCTGCCGCGCCAGGGCGGAGGCGCAGCATCCGCGTGTCGCGCACCAGCGCGATGTCCGAGTTATAGACGGTCAGCGCGAGGTCCACCTGATCGTCGAGGGTGGTCGTCGAGGGGTCCTGGGTCTCGGGCGTTGCGGCCTGCATGGGCACACTCAGCCCGGGGCGCACGACGACCAGACCGGCAGCCACGGCAGACGCGAGCAGCGCACAGAGAGCGGGGGCGATAAGCGATCGTGAAGACATGTGAGGCTCCTTCCTGTCCTTTGAACGGAGCCGCACGGATTTCTTGCACGACGGGAACTCGGAAGCTACGCAGGCGGCTGCAGTTGCCGATCGCCACGCAGGCCACGGCAGGGACCTGGTCGGACGCGTTGACTATCGGGTCGTCCAGGTGGCGCCCGCGTCTGCGGTGGTGAAGATGCGACCGTCGGCAGCGGTCACCGAAGCCGACCTCGCATCACGCGCCGTGACCGCGGCGAGGTCCACTCGCTCCAGGAAGGGAACGCGGGTCCAGCTGGTGCCGTCTGTCGTGAGCAGCACGACACCTGCCCGTCCCACCAGCCAGCAGACCGCTCCGAGCGGGGCGGACCCGGCGCTGAGTTCCGTGGACACCCCAGGCTGCGTCGGAACCCAGGTGGCGCCGCGATCCGACGAATGCAGAACCGTCGCCCCCACGACGCGCCAGCGGAGTCGCGGATCCGGCGAGGCAATCTCGATCGGCTGCCGTGCCGACAACGTCATCCGGGTCGCGGATCGTTCGGACGCGACGCCGGCCGGAACCGATTCTGCGGCTGCCGAGTCTGCGGCTGCCGAGACTCCGGCAGCAGTCGCGCTCGGTGCGGCCTCTGACACATTCGATTTCGTCGCTGCTGGCGGCGCGCTCGCCGGTGCTGCTGCGGATGCCGCCGGCGTGTTCGATGCCGTCGGTTCGGTGACGCCCTGGCGCTGATCGGCCGTGGCTGGTGACGCAGGTTTCAGCGCATCACGCGCCTGGCCGGGTGCAGGTCGATCCAATGGCTCCGGGGGAGCGATTGGCAAAGCGTCGCTCGAGGGCGCGAACTTCGCGGCACTCTCCGCTCGCCCACTCTGAGCAGGCCCAGGCTCGGAGTCCGCGGACCGCGTCGACGGTGAAAGCCGGGAAGCGGGAACATTCAACCAGACGGACAGCGCGATCAGCGCGGTCGCCGCTGCCGCGATCGGCACAGCCCAGGTCCACCACCGGCGCCAGGTGCTCGCAGGCTCTGGTCCTGGCAGCTGTTCGCTCGTCCGCACGACGACTCCGACGAGCGCCTGGCACCGGGGGCACTCCGCCACGTGCATCTCTGCCTGCGCGGTCGCCGCTGCCGACAGCCCTCCGTCAACCCAGGCGGCCGCGGTCTCGGCGTCCAGACATGCGCCGGTCGGCGCGGCATTTCCAGATGGCCGTCTCTCCAGCCAGCGTTCAACCGACTGGTCTCGTTCATCGGGCGTCGTCACGGCGTCCTTCCCTTGATAGAACGGTCCAGGGCGAATTCCTTGCCTGGTTTCCGCGATGGACGCACGGAGGCGTCCTCGGTCGCACCGAGCAGTTCGCCGAGATCGAGCGGTCCGGTATCGCGGGCGACAGCCGTAAAACACTCGGCGATCGCCGCGTCAGGAAGGTGGTGCTCAGTCCTGAGCTGGTGCTCGACCGACTCACGAATGGCGACGCGAGCACGCCCCAGTTGACGCGATACCGTTGCTTCGTGCTCGCCGAGCAGACGGCCGGTCTGCGCGAGGGTCATCCGCTGCGCATAGTAACAGGCGAGACGCAGCCGATCCTTCGTCGCGAGCATCGCCATCGCCGCAGCCAGGGCGGCGTGCATCAGCGCCACGTACCCGGTGTGCGCAGGGTCCGGTTCGAACGACGCGGCGCGGAGCGCATCAGTGGAGTCGTCGCTCGGAATCGGCTCGGCATGCTTGCGCTCGCGGACCCGGTCTACATGTCGCTGCGACAGTACTGCCCGCAGCCAGGTCGCGAGGCTGCTTCGCCCATGGAAGTACCTGAAGAGGGACCGCTGCTCACCGCCGGCCGACCCGAGCCCGAAGAGGTCGGCATACAGAGAGTCGGCCAGATCGCGGGAGCCGCCCGTCGGGTCCATCGCGTCCACGGCCCGGTACAGCGTCGGACGATACGTCAGCACGAAATGCTGCCACGCCTCGTCGTGGCCGGCCGCGCACGCGCTCGCCAGGGCGAGGTCCTCGAGGTGTAGTCCGGAGAGGTATCGCCCCAGCTCGGTTGTGTCTGGCGCCCGCCCGGCAAAGGCCTTCGCGGCGCTGGCCTCGAGCGCCACGGCGAACGCAGCGGGAGAAACCTGCCAGCGATTCGCGTTGGCCCGCCCGTGAAGCGTCGAAAGCAGCGCGAGGTCGATCGCCACGACGCCGACTATTGTGTCTCAGCTCCGATGCTCTCCACATTTGGAGATATCTCGCTGCGAACCATATCGCTACGCTCCTGCCCGTGCCGGCGCACGTACGCACACTCGCTGTTCTCATCGTGATGTTCAGCGCCCTGCTCGCGGCATTGTTGCCCCATGCGGGGTGGCGCCGCTACTTGACGCGCCTCGTCGTGACCACGGCGATGTTCGCCTCGCTCATGGGTCTTGGCGCGGTGTTTGGCAAGGTGCTGGGAGATTTTCTCAGGGACGTGAACTGACAGGCGGCGGTGTGGGATGATCGCGCATGGGACGCGAGCGGGATCGCGACCGAGGAGCGATCTATGCGCGCGTTCGTGCCAGACGATCTGTTTGCCCTCACCTGGGTCGGCAACTGCGACGTCTCCGCAGATGGCCGGCGGGTGGCTGTCGTCATCACCCGGCTCAATCGGGAGGACGACTGTTACCGCTCCGTCATCTGGCACGTGGATGTCGAATCGGGGAACTGTCGCCAGTTTACGACCGGCGAGGGACGCGACACCTCGCCGCGCTGGTCTCCGGACGGCCAGTGGCTGGCGTTTCTCCGCGAGCAGCCCGACGACAAACCACAACTCGCGGTGATGCCCGCCTCTGGCGGCGAAGCGCGGCTCTTGACTTCCCTGCCGCTCGGGGCCGGGCAACCGGTGTGGTCGCCTGACTCCAGCCGGATCGCATTCTCGGCGCGCACGGGTACGCCGCCCGTCGCCGATTCGAAGAAGGCGCGGCCCTATCGGCGCATCACCCAGCTGCGCAGTCGACTCAACGGCGAAGGCTGGACCTACGATTGCCGGCGACACCTGTTCACGCTCGATATCGCGGCCGGCAGCCGTGCGGACGGCAGTAACGTGCGGCAGCTCACCGACGGCGACTGGGACGACGTGCAGCCGGCGTGGTCGCCGGATGGCGTGTCGCTGGCCTTCGTTTCGGCCCGTCACGCCGGACGCGATCGGGACTTCTGGGTCGATTTGTGGAGCATGCCCGCGAATGGCGGTGTGCCCACGCAGTTGACCGGCACGGATGCCATCTGCGCTGCACCGGCCTGGTCGCCGCGCGGCGACCGGATCGCGTTTCTTCGCGTCGGCAGGCGGCCGGTGAAAATTCAACGCTGCATGTGCTGCCATCCAGTGGTGGTTCTGCGCAGCCTGTCGATCGCCGGGTTCGATCGTCAGTGTGCCGTTGCATCGGGCGGATCGCCGGATCCCGAGCCACCGCAGTGGATCGACGACCGTCGGCTCGCCTGCCTTGCCGAGGATCGCGGCAACACCGGGCTGGTCGTCACGTCGGCGAGTGAAGGCACGCGTTGGCTCCTCGGCGGCGCGCGGTCGATCGGCAACGTCTCGATCGCGAACGCCTCTCGCGCCATGGCGTTCACCGCATCTTCGCCGTGCTCGCCCGCGGAGGTATTCGTCGTCGACGCCGACGGGTCAGAACGGCAGATTACGGCGTTCAACGACACCTGGCTCAGGAGTGTCTCGTTGAGCGTGCCGGAACGGTTTGTCGCGCAGACCGAGCCGGACGTCGAGGTCGATACGTGGATCATGAAGCCCAGCGGACACGTCGAAGGCACCCAATACCCGGTTCTGCTCAACGTGCATGGCGGTCCGTTCACCCAGTATGGGGAACGGTTCTTCGACGAGTTCCATGCGTACACGGGCGCCGGATACGGCGTCGTCTTCTGTAATCCACGCGGCAGTTCCGGCCAGTCGTCCGCGTTCGGCCGCGCGGTCGTCGGCAGGATGGGCGACCCTGACTTCCACGATGTGATGACGGCGTTCGAACAGGCGCTCGAGCGCATGCCCTGGGCCGATCGCTCGCGGCTCGGCGTCATGGGCGGCAGCTACGGCGGGTTCATGACGACCTGGGTCGTCGGCCACGATCACCGCTTCGCTGCGGCGGTCAGCGAGCGCGCAGTGAACGACTGGTACTCGATGCAAGGGACCAGCGACATCGGGCCGTGGTTCAATCCCGCATATCTGGGAGATCGTGCGGTTATCGAAGACGACGTCGAGGCCGTGATGCGGCAGTCGCCGCTGGCCTATGCACGCCACATACGCACACCACTGCTCATCCTGCATGCGGAGGACGATCTGCGATGCCCGATCTCGCAGGCCGAGCAGCTGTTCGTCGTGCTGAAGCGCCTGGACCGGGACGTCGAGTTCGTGAGGTTTCCTGACGAAAATCACGAGATGTCACGGTCAGGCCGACCGAGCCATCGCGTCGATCGCTTCCAGGTCATTCTGGACTATCTCGCGCGCAAGCTCGGAGCCGCAGCTGGTCGGGGCTCGCTCGAGACACCTGGTCCGCCGCGGTCAATACACCGTAGGGCGTGCGGCCGCTGCGCCGACTCATGACTCTTATCCCTGGAACGCCATGACTGTGACGACTCTCGAAGACCTGCGCGATCATCTGCAGTGGGCCATACAGCTCGAACACAGCACGATTCCGCCGTACCTGTGCGCGCTCTACTCGATCAAGCCAGGGCAGAACGCGGAAGCCACGCGTGTCCTCACGTCCGTGTTCATCGAGGAGATGCTGCACATGACGCTCGCGGCCAACCTGCTCAACGCGGTGGGTGGGACGCCGGACATCGGCAAACCGGGATTCATTCCGCGGTACCCGAGCTACCTGCCGCACAGCGCCGAAGCGTTTCTCGTGCCGCTCGCGCCGTTCTCGCCGGCAGCGATCGAGACGTTCATGCTGATCGAGAAGCCGGCGGAGGTGGACGGCGAAGCGGAGGCCGATCGCTACGACACGATCGGACAGTTCTATCGCGCGATCGAGGACGGACTGAAGGCGCTGTGCGAATCGCTCGGCGAGAAGACAGGTCTTCTGCGGCGACCCGGCGCGGCAGGTCAGGCCCGAGATGCTCGACTACTCCGGCGGCGGGCGCATCGTCGCGGTGGACGACCTCGCGTCGGCGCTGGCCGCGATCGACGAAATCGAGGAGCAGGGCGAGGGGCTGAAGCACGCCGAGGTGTGGGACGGCGATCGCGACATGTTCCATCCGGAACGCGACGAGGTCGCGCACTACTTCCGCTTCGAGGAGATCGTGACGGGGCCGCTCCTACCAGCGTGGCGACACGCCGGCCTCGGGACCGACCGGCGCCGGGTTCGAGGTGGACTGGAGCGCCGTCTATCCGATGCGTCCCAACCCGCGGTCGCAGGACTTTCATGGCGGCAGCGCGATCGTCGAGAAGCTTGGCGCGTTCAACCAGCTCTATTCGGACCTGCTCCGCGATCTGCATCGCGCCTTCAATGGCGAGCCGGGACGGCTGTTCCGCACGGTGCCGGCCATGCTGCAGCTGAAGACGCTCGCACAGGAGCTCATGCAGATGCCAACCGGTGACGGGATCACCACCGCCGGGCCGTCGTTCGAGTACATGCCGCCGGTGGCGGCGATGCAGGCCGCGAACGCCGCGTTCAGCATCACGGTGCTCGAGAACGGTCCGTACGTGGTGGTCGGCGGCGTGCCGATCAACCGCAAGTCGATGGTCCTGTCCGAACTGCACGAGCCGTTGACCTGGCGAAAGGACGCGACGATCGAGTCGGACGCCACCTATCGCCTGTGTCGCTGCGGCCAGTCGGCGCACAAGCCGTTCTGCGACAACACGCACGCGCGCGTCGGATTCGACGGAACCGAAACGGCTCCGACCGACGCCGAGCGCGTCACGGGCCCGCCGCTTCGTCGGCACCAGCATCACGATGACCGACGACTCCATCCTGTGCATGCACGGCGGGTTCTGCGGCAATCACGCCGAGAAGGTGTGGCAGATGATGGATCGGACGGACGATACCCGGGTCCGCTTCACCGTGATGCAGATGGTGGAGCGCTGCCCGTCCGGAAAGCTGGGTTACGAGGTGGACGGCGTGGCGGTCGAACCGGATCTGCCCGCGGCGATCTCGGTGACGAAGGACGGCCCGTACTGGGTGACCGGCGGAATCCCGGTCACGATGTCGAACGGGCAGACGCTCGAGGTGCGCAATCGCGTCACCCTCTGCCGGTGCGGGCAGTCTGCCGAACAAACCGCTGTGCGACGGCACGCACGCCAGCATCAAATTCACCGAAGGCTAGGCGGGACGCGTTTCGGGTGATGCGTCCTGCGGCGATCTATTTCGGGTTCGCTGATCCGTTCGACCTTCTTCCCGAGCCGCTCCTCGATGCCAGCGACGATGCGCTGGCTGTCCTGTTCGCGAACTCGCCAGACCAGCGACAGGTTGTCGGTCCGCAGGCTGACCCAGTGCTGGTCGCCTTTGAAAATTCCGAACGCACCGCCGTCGAGATGAACGATCTCGGCGGGACCGTTCGGTGAGTTCCACATCGGCTGCTTCGAATTCGAGTACGGTGAAGCCGACCACTGAACCGAGCGGAACGGTCGTCACCACCTTGGTGTCCTTGCCGGCGATGGTCACAGCTCCGTTCGCCACCTGAACGGTCGTATCGCGCTGACGCGGTTTTCCCCCGTCCACGAGAACTGTCTGTGCGCTGAAGACCAGCGGCGGCAATGCTGCTGCCGCAGGTGCAGCGACCGCGGTATCCACCGTGGCGGTCGGCGTGAAGGGTCTCGATTCGAGCGGCGCGACCGCCGGTTCACCGGCCCCGGCGGGAGGTGTCAGATCCGCGGGCCACCGTTGGTGACCGGCGCGCGCCTGACGCCTGCGTTCCCGGCGATGAGGCTCGGCCGGAGGAACCGTCGGTGCCGCCGGCGCCACGTCCGGGGTTGCGAGCGGCAGGGTCGCTGGCTCCGTAGCCGGAGTCGTCTCCGCCGCAGAACCCGTGTCGCCGGGCTGAGCAGCGGCTGGTTCGCTGACGCTGACCGCCGCCGCAGGAGAGGTCGTGTCTACGGGCCCCGCAGACGGAGTTCCCCTCAAGGCCGTGCGGACCAGAACACCGGCCAGCAGGACAACGCCGACAACAGCCGCCGTCGCATAAAGGCCGCGCCGCGAGCCGGCGCCGGCCGATTGGCGCGGCGACGATGGCTTCGCGACGGAACGCGTGACGGATCCTGTGTCTTGGCCGCGGACCCCGGCATCGACACCGCTCCTGCGTCGCAGGCGGGCGAGCGACACGTTCGGTACCCAGTGTCGCCGCGGTCGCCAGCGACACGCTCCGCGCCCTCCTGCATCGCCGCGGACGATGCCGTGTGTGCGGCAGGCGACGCGGCCTGGTCCGCAGCCGTCTTCGGCACCGGAGTCACTTCTCCCAGCACTGTCGGCGCCAGGGCAAGCGCTGCAAGTTCAGCAGGCATGAGTCCGTGCGACGGCGTGGGTGCTGCCGGGATTGGTGCGGGTCGCACTGCAATCGCCGGCGCCGCGAAAGGCGCGGTCATGTACTCGGTGCCGGACATACCGGCGGGGACATTGGACTGCCCGATCGCCGACACCAGGGCGGAGCGGAACTCCTCCGCCGTCTGGAACCGGTCCACGGGCTCTTTGGCGAGCGCCCGCTCGAGAATCGTTTCGCACCACTCCGGCAGATCGGCGCGGTAGCTGCGCGCCGGAGTCGGCGGATCATCGAGTTGCTTCCGCACCATGGCGATCGGCGTGTCGGCCTGGAACGGCAGACAGCCGGTCAGCAGCCGGTAGAACACCACGCCGACGGAATAGAGATCGGTCCGGCCGTCGACGTCCTGACCCATCACCTGCTCGGGCGCCATGTAGGCGGGCGTCCCCATCAACATGCCGTCCATCGTGAGATGCTCGGCGCCAAGCACCCGCGCGATCCCGAAATCCATCACCTTGATGGTGCCTTCCTCGGTCACCATCACGTTGGCCGGCTTCAGGTCGCGATGGACGATCCCGGCGCGGTGCGCGTGGGCCAGCGCGCCCAGCACCTGCACCAGAACGACGCGGCCTGCACGGGCGGCAGGGGACCGATCCGGGTGCTCAGTCGATCCAGCGTCTCGCCACGGATCAACTCCATGACCATCAGCACATCGGTATCCGAGCGGTAGATCTCGTAGATGGTGGCGATTTGCGGGTGGTTGAGCCGTGCGACGGTCTTGGCTTCCGCGCGAAACCGGGCCATCAGCGTCGCGTCGTCGACGTCGGAGTTGAGGACCTTGACCGCCACCTCGCGGTCGAGCGTCTCGTCGATAGCCCTGTAGACGGTGCCCATGCCTCCGCGGCCGAGCTTGTCGACGATGCGGTACTTGCCGATCGTGGATCCGATCATTGCTCCTCTGGACTGGAAACGAATGTATGTCTCCGGCTGAGTGGAGTCAATGAGGAACGGCGGAGGTGTCGCGAGGGAAGCTCTGCAGATGGCGATAGGTCGTCCGGTGCTCGCGCTCGGACGCGGTCAGAGATCAGGCGCCTCGAAGTGAGGCGACGTCGGCTCCGTTGGAAGCCGACGTCGCGAGCACAGCTATTTCTTCAGGACTGGATGCACCCAGCCGGTGGTCAGAATGCCCGGCGACGGACGGAAGCTCAGGTACTCCACCTGGTCCGGTATGTCGCTCCACCCGTGCACGACACCAGCGGGGATGATGATGATGTCGCCTGGCTTCACCGTCTTCTTCACGACGTCGTAGGCCACGCCGCCGCAGGTCGGTCCATTCAGATCCGGTGACAGGTTGTGGCGTCCGTTGACGATGTAGCCGTCGGTGAACATCGTGCCGCTACCAGAGACGATGTAATAGCCTTCGGTCTGTGAGTCGTGGGTGATGCCGCCTGCCGATCCGCCGGCCGGAGCCGAGGCCATCTGACGGCCGCACGGCGTCGGGGCCGGCGCTGCCGCTCCCCTGCCAGCGGCCGGTGCGGCGTTTGCGGCTGCACCCGCCGCGGGAACTGCCGCTCCGTTCACGGTCTTCCCACGGTGGATGATGCCGACCGTGAAGTTCTCGTGACCGATGTCCACGACCTTGATGTTCCGATCGATCCCCTGCCCCTGTTTGTTCACCGTGTCGACTTCTTCCTTGGTGATCCAGGTCGCCGTCGTCGGTTTCGGTTTCGCACCCTGGGCGAACAGGACGGCGGGACCTACGGCAACGACAATCGCGGCGGCACGAAGTACCAGCTTTCGCATACACACTTCCTCCTGAAAAGCCTGCTGACTATAGCGCGAGTCGAGGAGGTTGCCCGCTACAACGACGATTCGGTCTGCTGCCGGAAGGTGTGCTGGCGTGCGGACACCACAACGTTCGAGGTCGCGGTGAGGGCGGACGGGGAAATCTGCGCGGGCGATGTTTCTGCCTGATTCAATTGTACGAACAGTGTCAAGCCAGAAACAGACTGTTACTGAAACTCCTCTTTCGCTAGATTGGCCGTCCGCTGATCGCGTGACATTCGGAATCTGTGAGGGCCCATGCCGAAAGAGATCGTCGGCCGTGCTCGTCGGCGTCGCGCGAGCCCGGTGCCGGCGCGAATCCCTGGTCCGGAGAACACGCCGCGAGGCAGCGGCGGGTCGGTGTCGATACCGGCGATTGCCAGAGATTCGCGACCGCTGCTCGAGCGCATCATGGAGACGCCACATCTCGAGCAGATCGTTCCGCGCCTGCCAGCCGCCGTGCTCCATCGAGTCATTCAGACGTGCGGTCTCGAGGACTGTGGCGAACTCGTCGCGCTGACCACACCTGGCCAGCTGGCGCAGGTCCTCGAGCACGATCTGTGGCGCGCTGCGGCGCCAGGGGCGGGACGAACAGCTGGATGCCGACCGGTTTGGCGTCTGGCTGGAGGTCCTCCTCGAGTCGGGCGCCGACATCGCCGCCCGCAGGCTGGCCGACATGGATGTCGATCTCGTGGTGGCTGCCCTCGCGCATCACCTGCGCGTCTTCGATCAGGCTGCCGTCTCGCGCCCTGAGTCGATGGACGAACAGGCGATGGACGGCGGCGCCGACGTCGCCGGGGACGTGCTCACCGCCGATGTAGGCGGGTTTCGAATCCTGGCGAGGCGCAGCGATGCGTGGGATGCGATCGTCGCAGGTGCTGATGGCGCTCGACGCGCAGCACCAGGACCGATTCCATCGCGTGATGCATGGCTGCCGGGCTCTGTCCAACTCGACGCCGGAGCTTGATGGCCTCGACGACCTGCTTCCGATCGGCGATCAGGTGATGTTCGACCTGGCAGTCGGCCGTGAGGAGCGGCGCGACAGCGAGGGGTATGTCACAGCGGCGCAGGCACGGGCGTTCCTGCAGGAGTCGCGACAGCTTCGGCTGGGTCACGATACCGCGGCGCCGGCCAGTCCCATCGCGCAGGCGTATTTTCGATCGATAGACCGGACCGGGACGACTGGACCGGGCAGCGATTCGGCGAGTGTGGACGCCGCAGCGCGACGACGGATACGCACCGAACGACTCCGGCGATGCAGCTGCGAGCCTCTACGACCTGCTCCTCGAAACCGGTGTTCTTCCGCAGCCACCCCGAGCATTACTCGGCGGTGCGCACGGCGAGGCGCCTGGGCGTCTGGCCTTCATCGAAGCGCAGATGCACGTCGTGCGCGGCCGCGACGCGGTCGCGTTTGCGATGCGGAATCAGGAACTGGCCTTCCTGGCAAACACGATCGCCGCCGGGTGTTCGATCCAGTCGCGTCCCTTCACGCTGCAGGAGGCGTCGGACGCCGCGGTAGCGGTCTGCAATCTGGGACTGCAGAACTGGCCGTCACGATGGTTACCCACAGGTGCCACGTCGCGTGCGTCGAGCCGCCATTCCGGAACAGCGCTGCCTGACGACCTTCTCGTGCGTCAGGATCTGATCGGCGTGTTCCAGGCCGGTTGGACCGTGCTGTACGAAGAGGTCTGCATGTACGCGGCGAAGCAGACGATCGACGTGCTGTCGCATCTGAGATGTACCGACCGAGAGATTCAGTCGGGACTCAAGGCGCTGCGTGTCGGGCTGACTGCGCAGTGGCGGGCGGGAACACCGTGGCGATCGCGCGACGCGCTCGATGTGATCGCCATCCTCGACACGCCGGCCTGGGCCACGTTGCTCGGGCTGATCGACGAATGCCCGGTGGCGCACGCCGCGCTCGCTGCGTCGCGCCAGTCGTCGCGCATCCGATCCGTCAGTCCGTCGGCATTCGAGTTCATTTCGGAGAATGGCCAGATCGAGGCAGTCCGGGAATTCATGCGGACGCTGCCCGAGACGCTGCGCGAATAGCCCGGCGACACGGCGACGCGGTGCGCGGCGCACCCAGCCCGGGGCGCACCCGACGGTCGACGCGCTCAGCGCCGCCCGGTCGTGCCGGCTGCCTCACGTTCGGTGGCGCGATATCCCCGGAGCATGTTCGGCAACGAGTAGTTGCCTTCATGGCAGGCATATTCGTAGATCGGCGCAGACGCCCGCACCATCGTCAGTTCCCCCTTCCACGGTTGCGTGAAGGCCGTGGGATTGTCGACCTCGAACCGGTACAGAAGCGTATCGGCGTCGAGCAGCGCGAAGCGCTCGACGAGATGAAGGTTGCGGTCCCACCCGAAGTTCCCGCCCGCGTCGCCGTAGAAGCCACCGGCATCGTTGAAGTTCGTCGTGTCCACGACGAGCGTGGCGCCTTCCCAGTGACCGATGGAGTCGCCCAGCCACAACCGGATCGCCGAGGGCACATGCGGGCGGCCATCCAGATGGATGATCCTCGCGTCGTGGATCATCTCGGCGTGCACCACGAGCGCGTCCCTCGTTTGCACGATCTGGTAGTTGCTGTTGTACCAGTACGGCAGCATCGGCGGCCCGGCGGTGAGGAACGCCAGACAGCGATCCTGCAGCCCCGCGTCCTGCGCGCTCGCGAGCGCCTTCTGCGCATCGATGCGGCGCCGCTTGACGTCAGCCGCCGCAGGCGTGAGCGCGGGAATGCGGCCGTCCGGAGGGTCGGTGACGATCGACGTGCGCAGGTTGCGGCCGACACGCGTGCCGAACTCGCGGAAAAACGTGTTGTAGGTGCCGATGCCGGCGCTTCTGGTGGTCGCGTCCGATGCAGGCTCCTGATTGCGGTCGGCCACCTGACGCTCCCAGGCGGCGGCTTCTTCCGGGGTGAAGAATGGCTTGTCCTTCAGTTGGGTGGGACGTTCGAGCGGAGTGGCGGTCGCAGAGTTCCAGATGCCATCGAAGACCGGCTGAACAGCGCGAGCCGTGCTTTGCCCGGCGGCGAACGGGTGCCCCAGACTGAGAGAGGTCACGATCAGGGTCAGGAACAGTGCGGGTCGGCTCACGACGGCTCCTCGCAACAACGCTCCTGAGAAGTGTACGCGAAGCGCAGCGGCCCCCGGGGTGTTTGCGGACGCGGCATTTGATGAGCACTGGGGAGTCGTGTCGGCGGAGTCCAAATTGCATCCGCCCGTTCCATGATGGAACGCAGCGCCACCGGTCCACGTGCCTGGACGTTCCCGGCCGCGGTGGCTCTGTTCGGCGTCACGGCCCTGTCGTGGATGGTGTTCGCGGGGCTCAGTCGCTTGAACGCGCCAGCGTGCGAATTGATGGACCGGATCGCGTGGCTGTTTACTGCCGGCGCTGCAACGTCTGCGTTTCTCCTTCCGTTGACCTACTTCGACCGCACCTCGTTTCGGCTTCTCGCCGCGGCCCTGGCCTGCGGAATCGCCGCAGCAGCGGCGTGGGCGCTCACCGTCATGCTGTTCCCGCAGTTCTGCTGAACGTCCCGGACACGGTTTCCCGCCCCGTCAGTACGCTACAGTTCGTCGTCCTGTTGTTCCAATCTGATCGCTCGTGGCTCGGGATCGAATCGCTGTGGAGCTCCACCTGCCTCGACTGACTCGGCAATTCATCGGACGCGGAGCATCTTCTGTTGCGTCCGCGAGTTCATGGGGGCGATGTGATCGACGCGTGTCGCGATTCGACTGATGCTGCGAGCGCCCTGTGTTGAGATGCCTGAGCGCGGCTCTCGCATCGCCCGACAGCGACCTGCTGCGCCGGATCATCACCGAGCGTCAGCTGCACGCGCATGTCGGGCTCGGCGATCATGCCTTCCGCCGCTGGCAGTTCGCGCAGATGCAGACAGCCTGGGGGCGTGAACACATATCACAGGTGGCATTGTTCGACGGGGCCACGCTGCTGGCGAGCGCAGCGCGTTACTCCATGTCAGGAGTCCTCGACGATCAGGTGGTCCCAGTCTGCGCAATCGGCGATCTCCTGTCGCACGCCGGCGATGACGGCGACCGCACGACGCGGGCACTGATCGAAGAGACGCTGGGTGAGGCGGAGGCTGCTGGTGCAGCGATCGCGCTGCTGTTCTCAGAAGTCAACCTTCCGTGGCAGCGCGAACTGCAGTTCCAGGACATCACGCCCCCGACTGTGTCGCTGACGTTTCGAGCGACGCCGCGGCCAGGCGCCCCGATGCTGTCGATCAGGGCCGGCGAGGACCGCGACCTGCCGGCGATCGCGGCGATGGGACAGATCCGATCCGCTCCGTTTCGGTTCCACCTGGATCGAAGCGTCGACTTCATCCAGCATGGCATCATCCTCAAACGCCTGATCGCGGGGCTTGGCGCCTCCGGCGCGCGGGAACTTCAGTTCTTCGTCACGGAGGAAGGGACGATCGCTGCCGCGTACGTGGTGTTGACGGTGGCGGCTGACCGCTGGACAGTCGAGCAGTGCGGCGATCGCGATCCGACAGGGGCTCGCGTCGGCGCCATTCTTCAGGCGCTCATCGCCCGCGACCCGAAGGCGGCCGCTCCCGAGGTCGCTGGCTGGCTGCCGCCGGCCTTTCTCCCGCCGCAGGCCGAGGCCACCGTCGTCGAACCGGTCGGCGGGCGCGTCATGGCGAGCCTGATTGGCGCGCGACGGGGAGACCCACTATTGACGGCGTCGGACTGCGTGTACTGGAAGAGCGACCGCTTCTGACGCTGACGCACGCTTCAGCCGCCCCCCGGGGGCAGCGAAGGACAGGACTAGGCTGCGGGTTTGGCGCGAAGCAGCGCGATGAGCCGCTCCGTGAGGTACAGCAACGAGCGTGCGACCGGGTTCTGAACACTCGCCGCGCCCATCCGATCGTCAAGCACCACGACGCTGGGTACGACAGGGGGAACCTCCGCGGGCCGCACCCGATTCGAGGCCGGTGTGTCCGTGACGACAGCAGGGCGACGCGCTTCACGCGTGCCGGGCAGAAGCACCGGCACTCCCGTCTGAATCGCCCGTTCGAGATGAGCGGCGGCATGTTCCGGATGCGTGGCGACCTTGAATGTCATCCGTCCATCATGCGCGTCTGCACCGCTCACGCGTGTGCAAAACAGGACAGCCGGCTGTCGGCCGCGTCGCGTTTACAGGGAACTGTCGTCCGCGCCGGCGGCAGCGGCAGGCCGCACGAGTACGGATTCAACAGCAGAGTCGTTCGCCATCGTCGTTCCGGTCACCGGGCGTGGTGCCTCCCCATTGGGTGATGGCTCGGGCTGTGCCGGCATGTCCGACTGCACCCGAAAACGCTGGAGTCGGTACTCGAGGAACTGCGCGTATGAGATGAGAGTGCCCGGCATGTATGTTCAGAGAAGCTCTTCGATAACGTGGTGATCGCAATCGCGTGCGCGACGAGTCGCGGTTGCTGAAGACGTCGAGAAACGGCCGTATACTGAATGCTTCACACCCGCTTTCATGAGCCCAGCGGCCGCCGGCCGCCAGCCCTCACCAAAGCCATCCCCGAGGGCACGTGCAGATATCCGTTTCAACTCCAAACACATCATACGCTGGTCGCACTCATCCGCGGCGCGTGTGTTTGCCTTGTGAATCCACTGCGGCGCTCGATCGCTCCACGACTACGCCATCGCGGGCGTCGTGAGCTTGTTGCGCCGCCGGTTCGGCACCAACCCGGGTGTACCCGAGCAGCCACTCCGGGACGAACTGCTCAGCACGGAGGGCCTCGAAGCCCGGGCGCTCGCCCTCGCGGCGAGATTCACCATCGACCCCGACCCGCGCCGACATGCCCGTGAGACCTTTCCGCGCTTCCACGACAACGTTCGCGTCCTTCGCGCCACGTACCGGATCCTGGCGGACGACGTTCGGCACGGTCACTTCGTCGTGCCGGCCGCCGAAGCGTTCCTCGATAACTTTCACCTGATCGCGGCCGAGATCGGCGGCATCCGCCGTCACCTCCCGCGCACCTACGCGCGCAGCCTGCCACGCCTCGCCTCGCGTGAGCACGGCGGAACGGCGCGCATCTATCAGATCGCGGTCGAACTGGTTCGACACAGCGACAGCCGCCTTCAGCAACAGCAGTTGATCCGGTTTCTCGAGAGCTACCAGCGCGTCGCGCCGCTGACCCTCGGAGAACTGTGGGCCTGGCCGAGCATGCTGAAGCTCGCGCTGATCGAGAACATGCGGCGGCTCGCCGATGAACTGATGCTGGCCCGCGCCGCCAGAACCGCGGCGGACAGTTACGTGGACAGGCTGCCTGGGGCTACCGGGCTGCTCGATGGCGCCGATTCGGCCTTCATCGTGCAACTGCTGCGACGCGTTCGCGAATACGGCATACGACTGACCGAGATCCGCGTCGCCGTGGATCTGAATCTTGCTACGCGCGCGGCATCGGCCGAAGAGACCATCCGGAACGAGCATCAGCGCCAGGGCATCGCGCAGGTCTCGATGGCCAACGCCGTCTCGAGTCTCCGCCTGTGCACCACACTGGACTGGCAGGTGTACGTCGAGAGTGTCAGCCTCGTGGAGCGGACATTGCGCGGCGATCCCGCCGGCGTGTACGGGTTCATGGATTTCCTCAGTCGCGATGCACAGCGCCACGCCGTGGAGGCTCTGGCGCCGAGCAGTGGCGAGGGGCAGCTGCGGGTGGCGCTGAAGGCCATCGAGAGCGCGCGCGAGTGCGCGAGTCAGGATGCGGCGCACCCGGGAGCCCACGTCGGTTATCACCTCCTCGATCGCGGGCGGGTTGACCTCGAGACCGACCTCGCGCATCGTCCTCCGTTGCGCGCGCGTCTGAATCGCCTCCTCACCCGTCATGCGTCGCCGTTGTACCTGGGAGCGATCGCGACGGCGACCGGACTACTGCTGGCGGTGGTCAATGCCTACGCGCTGTCGGTCGGCGCTTCGGCGTCCCTCCGGCTTCTGATCGCGCTGATCGTGGTGCTGCCGCTGAGCGACTTCGCGATTGCCGCCGTCCAGCAGGTCGTCGTCGCCGCCGTTCTTCCGAAGCGGCTGCAGCGCCTCGACTTCCTCGCCGGCGTTCCAGCCACGGACCGCACGATGGTCGTCGTGCCGACGATGCTGACGAGTACCGAGGGCGTGGACGTCCTCCTCGAGCACCTCGAAGTGCTCGCCCTGGGCAATCTCGACCCCTGCGTGCACTTCGCGATTTTGAGTGACTTCGCCGACACGGACGTGCCCGACGCGCCCGGTGACCTGGCCATTCTGGAACGCGCGCGCGAGGGCGTGGAAGCCCTCAACTGCAAGTTCGGTGCGGAGCACGCCGGCCGCTTCTTCCTGTTCCATCGCGATCGTCAATGGAACGCCAGCGAACAGGCGTGGATCGGCTGGGAACGGAAGCGCGGCAAGCTCGAAGAGTTCAATCGCCTGTTGCGCGGCGCCACCGACACCAGCTTCACGTCACAAGTCGGCATGCTGGAGCTGCTGCCGTCGGTGCGCAACTGTTTGACGCTCGATTCCGACACCCGTCTGCCGCGCGATGCGGCGAGACGAATGATTGGCATCATCGCGCATCCGCTGAACAGACCCAGGTTCGATCCCGTCCTTGGGCGCGTGACCGCCGGATACGGGATCCTGCAGCCGCGGGTCAGCGTGACAAGTGTCAGTGCTGCCGGTTCGCTGTTCGCGCGCACCTACGCCGGGCACACCGGCGTCGATCCGTACACGACGGCGGTGTCGGACGTGTATCAGGATTTATTCGACGAGGGATCGTTCACGGGCAAGGGGCTGTACGACGTCGATGCGTTCACCGCGGCGATGGACGGGCGGGTGCCCGAGAACACGTTGCTGTCGCACGACCTGTTGGAAGGGCTGTATGCGCGAACCGCGCTGGTGACCGACGTCGAAGTCGTGGACGAGTATCCGTCCAGCGTGCTCGCGCACGCTCGACGGCAGCACCGCTGGGTGCGCGGCGACTGGCAGATTCTCTGGTGGCTGCTGCCGTGGGTGCCGTCACAGACCGGCCTGGCCAGAAATCGCCTGCCGTTCATCGCACGCTGGAAGATCCTCGACAACCTTCGGCGCAGCGTGCTGCCGCCGTCCACGCTGCTCCTGTTGATCGCCGGCTGGACAATGCTCCCCGGCGCGACGGCAGTCTGGACTGCCGTCGCCCTCGCGCCTGCGGTGTTTTCACTCGGTCTGTTTCAGCGCACGACGCTCGACGACCTGAAGACCTCCGCCGCTCGGTTCCTGCTGCAGCTGGCATTCCTCGCAAGCGATGCCGGCGGGCGGATGCACGCGATCGTCGTGACGCTGTTCCGCCTGACAGTTACGCGGACGCGCCTGCTCGAGTGGGAAACAGCCGCCGCGAGCGCGGCACGCGGCGGGCAGCTCGAGCTCGGCACGTTCATCCGACAGATGTTCGTGAGTCCTCTGCTTGCAGCGGTCATCCTGGTGTCGATTCTCATCGTGCGGCCGTCGGCGCTGCTCATCGCGACACCCATCCTCGGGCTGTGGATGCTCGCGCCAGGCATTGCGTTCGCGCTGAGCCGGCCCACCCCAAGGCAGACGGCCGTTCTGTCGCGCGACGATGCGGCATACCTGCAGGAACTCGCCCGGAAGACGTGGGCCTACTTCGAAACGTTCGTCGGTCCGGAAGATCACTTTTTGCCGCCCGACAACGTACAGGTTGGCAGCCAGCTCACGGTGGCCCATCGCACCTCGCCGACCAACATCGGTCTTGGTCTGCTGGCCCCACTGTCTGCGCACGACCTTGGCTTCATCGATACGGCGCAGCTTCTCCAACGGCTGGACGACTCGCTGTCCACGATCGAGCGCCTCGAAACCTTCAACGGTCACCTGCTCAACTGGTACGACACGCGGACGCTGGCGCCCCTGCTGCCAAAGTATGTCTCCACTGTGGACAGCGGCAACCTTGCTGGCGCGCTGCTGACTGTATCGGTCGCCGTTCGTGAGAGCGCTCCAGGCCTCGCGGCGCGCGCCGTCGCGCTGTTCGACGCCATGAGCTTCCGATTCCTGCTCGACCCAAAGCGGCAGCTGTTCGCCATCGGTTATCGGCTCGCGGAAGGCGACAACGCCGGACGTCTCGACGCCTCACACTACGACCTGCTCGCCTCGGAGGCGCGGCTGGCGAGCTTCCTCGCGATCGCCAGGGGTGACGTGCCGGAACTGCACTGGTTCCGGCTGGGGCGTCCGGTCACGAGCGTGCATGGAGCACCCGCGCTTCTATCCTGGAGCGCCACGCTGTTCGAGTACCTCATGCCGCTGCTGATCATGCGGTCCTATCCGAACACGCTGCTCGACGCGTCGTGCAGGCTGGTGGTCCGCCGGCAGATGGACTATGCGTCCGAGCGAGGGGTTCCGTGGGGCATTTCGGAGTCCGCGTACAACCTCGTCGACCGCCACGGGAGTTATCAGTACAAGGCCTTCGGGATCCCGGGACTGGGCATGAAGCGTGGCCTGGGCGACGAGCTTGTCGTGGCGCCGTACGCAACCGCTCTCGCCGTCATGGTCGACCCGGTCGCCAGCACGAGGAACCTGCGGCGGCTCGCGGACGCCGGCCTTGCCGGGGAGTTCGGTCTGTTCGACGCGATTGACTACACACGACGAGGCTCGGAGGCACTCGTCGCTGACGATGCCGATCATCACCACAAGGCACATGGGGCGGGTGTCGTCGTGCCCACATATCTCGCGCACCACGAGGGCATGACGCTGGTCGCACTCGCCAACACCCTGACGAACGACCGCATGGTGGACCGCTTTCACGCCGAACCTCGCGTGCAGGCGACCGAACTATTGCTGCAGGAACGCATCCCGCGCAAGCCAGCCACGATCGAGCCGCGCCCGGACGCCGATCTGCCTGCGGTGGTGCCGACCGCGCCGGCGCCCAGGCGGCGTTATCGCTCGCCGCACACGCGTTTTCCGCATACGCAGTTCCTCTCCAACGGCAACTACGTCACGTCGCTCACCAACGCGGGTGGCGGAGCGAGCGTGTGGCGCGGGCTCCCGGTCACTCGCTGGCGGCGCGATCCGACCCGCGACGCGGAAGGTCAATTCATCTACCTGCGCGACGTCCGCAGCGGGGCGATCTGGTCGGCAACCTTTCAGCCCACGCTGAAGGAGCCGGACGAGTACAGCGTCACCTTTTCGGCCGACCATGCGAGCTTCCTCAGGCGCGACGAGGATATCTCGACGCAGCTCGATATCGCGGTTTCTACCGAGGACGACGTCGAGGTTCGGCGGGTGACGGTGCGCAATCACGGCACGCGCATCCGCGAATTCGAGATCACCAGCTACGCCGAGCTCGTGCTCACGCCGGCGGCGAACGACTTCGCGCACCCGGCGTTCGGCAAGCTGTTCGTCGAAACCGAGCATCTGGCGGATGCGGCTGCCCTGCTCTGCCACCGCCGGCCGCGCGACAGTCACCAGCCGCCCGCCTGGGCTTTCCACGCCGTGGCTCTGGAGGGGCGTTCCCAGGGACCGATCGAGTGGGAGACCGATCGCATGCGTTTCCTCGGTCGTGGCCGCAGCCCGGCGCGTCCGCAGGCACTCGACGGCCGGACCCTGTCTGGCACCACCGGCATTGTGCTCGATCCGATCGTCAGCCTCAGGCAGCGGATCCGCGTCCAGCCCGGCGCGAGAGTCCGGCTCTCTTTCGCAACGGGAATGGCCTCTGACCGCCACACGGCCGAAGCACTCGCACGCAAGTACCACGATGTCAGCTCCACCTCGCGCACTTTTGCCCTCGCGGCGACTCATGCCGCCAGCGGCCGCCTGCATCTGGGCGTGTCCGCCGACGACGCGGTGCTGTTCGAACGTCTCGCATCGCGCGTGCTCGGTACCGACGGCTCATTGCGGGCGTCGGCTGCCACGATGGCCTCGAACCAACTCGGACAGGCTGCGCTCTGGCCCCATGCCATCTCCGGCGACCTCCCGATCGTGCTCGTACGTGTTGACCGCGACGACCACGCCGGCCTCGTGCGCCAGTTGCTCGGAGCACAGGAGTACTGGCGGCTCAAGGGCCTCCGCGCCGATCTCGTGATCGTCAACGATCATCCGGCAGGCTATCTCGACGAGATGCAGGCGCGGCTCGCAGCGCTGCTCGCCGACGGACCCTGGAGCGAGTGGCAGCATCGACCGGGAGGCGCCTACCTGTTGCGCGCCGACCGGATGGCCGACGCCGAGCGCATCCTTGTCGAGACCGCGGCGCGCGCCGTGCTCCACGGTAACGGAGGCGACCTGCGGATGCAGCTCGGTCGCCCTGACGCGGCTGTTGGCGTCAACCTGCCTTTCGTGGCGACGACCTTGCCGCAAGAGGTCGCGACAGCCGACCATCTGCCTGCTTCGACGTCGCCATTGCCATTGCCATTGACATTCGATAACGGTCTCGGCGGTTTCGCGGACGGGGGACGAAGCTACGCGATCACGCTGACCGGCTCTGGCGAAACGCCGCTGCCCTGGTCCAACGTCATCGCCAACCCGGGATTCGGGACGATCGTGACCGCCTCCGGGTCGGCGCACACGTGGTCCGGCAACAGCCGTGAGAACCGGCTGACGCCATTCGCAAACGATCCCGTCGCCGATCCAACCTCGGAGGCGCTGTATATCCGGGACGATGACACCGGTGAGTTCTGGTCGCCGACGCCGGGACCAGCGCTCCGTTCGTCCGCTGACGACGCCTGCACCGTCAGCCACACCGCGGGACTGACGCGGTTCACAAGGACCACGCACGGCATCGCTCATGAACTCGATGTCTTCGTGGATGTCGACGATCCGGTGAAGTTCTCGCTGCTGACGTTGACGAACCACGGTGAGATGGACCGGGCACTCAGCCTGTTCGCGTACAACGAGTGGACGCTCGGCCCACCGCGCGAGGGCGAGCACATGTACGTGGTCACTGAAATGGATGACACCACCGGCGCGGTCCTCGCGAGGAACCCGTACAACCAGGAATTTGCCGCGTGCGTGGCATTCGCCTGGACGTCGTCGCCGCTGGCCTCCTTCACCGCCGATCGGCAGTCGTTCCTCGGTCGGAACGGGGACCTGTCGACCCCCGCCGCCGTCCGTCACGCGGCACTGTCGAGGATCGCGGGTGCCGGGCTGGACCCGTGCGCGGCGCTGCACAGCCGATGCGTTCTGCGCGCCGGCGAAAGTCGCGAGTTCCTGTTCCTGATCGGCCAGGGCGCTGACCGTGCGGGCGCCTTGCGTCTGATCGCGCGGCACGGGTCGGCGCGCGCGGCACTCGAGGCGCGGGCGCGGGTTGCCGCCGCATGGGATCGCACGCTCGATGCCATCGAGGTGCGAACACCGGATGATTCCTTCGATGCGCTGATGAACCGCTGGCTGCTGTACCAGACGCTCACCTGCCGGCTGTGGACCCGCGGCGCCTACTTTCAGCCCGGCGGCGCCTTTGGATTCCGCGATCAGCTGCAGGACGTCATGGCGCTCACCTTCGCAAGGCCGGCCGCGGCGAGAGCGCACCTGCTGCGGGCAGCGTCGCGACAGTTTGTCGAGGGCGACGTGCAGCATTGGTGGCACGAGCCGAGCGGACGAGGGCTGCGCACGCGATGTTCCGACGACCTCCTGTGGCTGCCGCACGTCGTTGCGGAGTACGTGCGCACCAGCGGAGATGTCGAGGTCCTGGATGCGCGTGTGCCATTCATCGAAGGCCCGCCGCTCGCGGCCGACCAGGATGAAGCCTACGGGCTGCCCACCATGTCCGCCGAGGACGGCACGCTGTTCGACCACTGCATTCGCGCGATCGATCGAGGAATGACCGCCGGGGCGCACGGTCTTCCACTCTTCGGCAGCTGTGACTGGAACGACGGGATGAACCTGGTCGGGCACGAAGGGCGCGGTGAAAGCACGTGGCTCGGCTTCTTTCTGCACGGTGTCCTGCTCGAATTCGCGGCGCTGTGCGAGGCACGCGCGGACACCCCACGTGGCGAGCGATATCGCGCTGAAGCTGCCCGTCTCGCCGGATGTCTGGAGCAGACGTGGGATGGCGAGTGGTATCGGCGGGGCTACTACGATGACGGGACACCACTCGGGTCAGCGCAAAATGACGAGTGCCGGATCGACTCCATCTCGCAATCGTGGGCGGTGCTCTCGGGCGTCGCGCCGCAGCGCTTCGCGGAACGGGCCATGGACTCGGTGCGCACGGCGCTGGTCGCCCGTGGCCCCGAGTTGATCATGCTGCTGGACCCGCCGTTCGATCAGTCGGAGCAGGAGCCCGGGTACATCAAAGGGTATCCGCCTGGCGTGCGCGAAAACGGCGGACAGTACACGCACGCCGCCGTGTGGACCGTGATGGCGCTGGCGCGGCTCGGCTACGGCGACGAGGTCGCCGAACTGTTCCACATGATCAATCCGGTCAATCACGCGCGGACACCAGCCGCCGTGCAGCGCTACAAGGCGGAGCCGTACGTCGTCGCGGGCGATGTGTACGCGCGTGCCCCGCACGCCGGACGCGCCGGGTGGAGCTGGTACACCGGCTCGTCGGCGTGGCTGTATCGCGCCGGCCTCGAGAGCCTGCTCGGATTGCGCCGACGCGGCGCCACCTTCAGCATCGACCCCTGCGTCCCGTCATCCTGGGCAGGCTATGACATCACGTGGAGGCACGGCACAACACGGTACGACATCGGCGTGACCAATCCGCAGGCGCGCTGCACCGGCGTATCGCGCGCCGAGCTCGATGGAATCGAGGTCGACCCGACACGAATTCCGCTTGTGGACGACGGTGCCGTTCACGTTGTGCACGTGGTGATCGGATAGTTCCGGCCCACAGGTGTATCGGACAGCACACCCCCACGCGCTGAGCCGCGCTAAGGTGAAGGTCCTGGCCAGCGATCCGGCCGGATATTCGAAGGGCACCTGTGAAACTGATGATTGCGACGACCCTGGCGGCGGCACTGGCGACTGCGACACTCGTGGCCGCCGATCGCGACCCGGCGAAGCGGCTGGATGACTCGGCGGCGGTCTTGTCCGAGATCATGTCGGCGCCCGACAAGGGCATTCCAGCCGATCTCCTTGGCAATGCCCACTGCCTCGTCATCGTCCCCGACCTCAAGACGGCGGCCTTCGTGGTCGGCGGGAAGTACGGCAAGGGCTACGTCTCCTGCCGCCAGACCACCGGCAACGGCTGGTCCGCACCTGCCGCGATCCGGATTGAGGGCGGGAGCGTCGGCTTCCAGATCGGGGGCTCGTCAACCGACCTGATCATGCTCGTCATGAGCGAGCGCGGCGCCGAGAAACTGCTCGAGAGCAAGTTCACGCTGGGCGCCGAGGGCTCTGCCGCGGCCGGGCCGGTTGGCCGCACCGCGACGGCGCAGACCGACGCGCAGATGCACGCGGACATTCTCTCGTGGTCGCGTGTCGCGCGGCCTCTTCGCCGGAGTGGCCCTCGAGGGCGCCACGCTGCGTCAGGACCTGGATGACAACACCACGCTGTATGGCAGCCCCTTGGAGACCCGCCAGATCGTGCGCGGCACCGTGCGCATGCCCAGCGCAGCCCGGAAGCTGGTTGACCTCCTGAACCACTACTCAGTCCACGAAACCAACTGACCCGTCTCGCGGGGAGAAGCACATATGAAACCACTCGCACTCGCCGGCCTCGTTTTCATCGTCCTCGGCGTTCTTGCGCTGGCTTACCAGGGCATCACCTACACCAGCCGGGACACCGTCCTCGACATCGGACCGCTTCATGCCACTGCTGAACGGCAGCACACGGTGCCGCTCTCGCCGGTCCTCGGCATCATCGCCATCATTGGCGGCGCCGCCCTGCTGTTCACCGGGAAGCGCACGCTGACACAGAGGGTTTCATGAGCACGATTCTCATCGTCGTCCTCGTACTGCTGCTGGTCGGCGCGATCCCGGCCTGGCCGCACAGTCGCGGCTGGGGTTACTCCCCCAGCGGCGGACTCGGCCTGATTCTGATCGTGCTGCTGGTATTGATGCTGACAGGACGACTCTGACGCACCAGGGCGTCGGTTGCGGCACGCCCGGCTGCCGGAGGTGTTCAATAGTGAACACCTCGCAGCGCAGCCCGGTCCCTATACTCGTAAGTACAGCACGTTTCTGAGCACTGCCGCCCTTCACCGGATCCGTCCGGCTCCGAGCCCAGCCTCACCACGCGCACTTCGATTCGCATTCACCATGGCGGGACGCATCTGTCACGTCGTGGTTCATCGGCTCATTGTCAGTCTGGAGTCTCTGCCATGCATGTCAGGCCATTACACGACCGGATACTCGTCCAGCGCCTCGAAGAGGGCGAACAGCAGGTCGGCGGGATCATCATTCCGGACTCCGCGAAGGAGAAACCGCAGCGCGGCAACGTGATCGCGGTCGGCGCCGGCAAGCTGACCGATGACGGTGTTCGCCTGGCGATGGACGTGAAGGCCGGCGACGTGATTCTGTTCGGCAAGTACTCCGGCCAGGAAATCAAACTCGAGGGAGTGGATTACCTGATCATGAAGGAAGACGACGTGCTCGCGATCAGCGACGCGACGGCAGCGGCCGCGACGGCGCCAACCGCCACGACCGCCAAGGTCGGGAAGAAGAAGAGCTGACCATGGCCAAACAGATCATCTACGGCGACGCGGCGCGACAGGCCATTCTTCGCGGCGTCAACGGGCTGGCCAACGCGGTGAAGGTGACGCTGGGACCGAAAGGCCGCAACGTCATCCTGAGCACCTCCTTCGGCTCCCCCACCATCACGAAAGACGGCGTGACGGTGGCGAAGGAGATCGATCTGCCGGACCCGCTCGAGAACATGGGCGCACAGATGGTGCGCGAAGTGGCGAGCAAGACCTCGGACGTCGCCGGCGACGGAACCACGACGGCCACCGTGCTGGCGCAGGCGATCTATCGCGAAGGCGCGAAGAACGTCACCGCGGGAGCCAACCCGATGGCCATCAAGCGCGGCATCGCTGCGGCGGTCGAGGCCGTTGTGGCGTCACTCAAGGAACAGTCCAAGCCGGTCAGCGGCTCGATGATCGCGCAGGTCGGGACGATCTCGGCCAACCATGACGAAACCATCGGTCGCATCATCGCGGAAGCGATGGACAAGGTCGGCAAGGACGGCGTGATCACGGTCGAGGAAGCCAAGACGATCGAGACCTCGCTCGAAGTGGTCGAAGGCATGCAGTTCGATCGCGGCTACCTCTCGCCCTACTTCGTCACCGACCCCGAGCGCATGGACGTGGTGCTCGAGCAGCCGTACATCCTGATTCACGAGAAGAAGATCGGCGCGATGAAGGACCTGCTGCCCGTGCTGGAACAGGTCGTACAGTCAGGCCGGCCCCTGCTGATCCTGGCAGAGGATCTCGAGGGCGACGCGCTGGCGACACTCGTCGTCAACAAGCTGCGGGGCACGCTCAAGGTCGCGGCGGTCAAGGCCCCTGGCTTTGGCGATCGCCGCAAGGCGATGCTCGAGGACATCGCCATCCTGACCAGTGGCAAGGCGGTCACCGAGGATCTCGGGATCCGGCTCGATTCGGTGAAGCTCGAAGACCTCGGGCAGGCCAAGAAAGTGACGATCGACAAGGACACCACGACGATCATCGAAGGCGCCGGCACAGCGAGAGGCGATCGAAGGACGCGTGAAGCAGCTGCGCGCGCAGGTCGAAGACACCACCTCGGATTACGACCGCGAGAAACTGCAGGAGCGGCTGGCCAAGCTGGTCGGCGGCGTCGCCATCATCAAGGTCGGCGCGGCGACCGAGACCGAGATGAAAGAGAAGAAGGCGCGCGTCGAGGATGCGATGCATGCCACGAAGGCGGCGGTCGAGGAAGGGATCGTGGCCGGCGGCGGCGTGGCGCTGTTGAGGGCTGCGAAAGGACTGCAGTCGCTCACGCTCGGCGGCGACGAGCAACTCGGCGTCGCGATTGTCATGCGCGCCATCGAGGAACCGCTCCGCTGGATTGCCACCAACGCGGGACACGAGGGCGCCATCGTCGTGCAGCGGGTCAAGGAGATGACCGGCAACGAGGGCTTCAATGCTCAGACCGAGCAGTACGAAGACCTGGTCAAGGCTGGAGTCATCGACCCGGCAAAAGTCGTCCGCTCCGCGCTGCAGAACGCGGCGTCGATCGCATCACTCCTGCTGACGACCGAAGCCGTCATCTCGCTCGCGGTCGATGACACGAAGGGCGCCCCGGCGCCGTCTGGCGGGATGTACTAAGTGGTTTCAAGATGACGTGCGTCGGGTCTTCGGCCGTGGTGTTTGAGCCGTGGCGTAGCGTCGGGTCTTGAGACCCGACGACCAAGGGCGGGTCTGACCAGACCCGCCACTGCGTTCGCCGTGCTTCGCGGCGTAAGACCCTCCCCCACGTACTGCCCGATTGGTGACGTCGATTCAGTCGAGAAGGACGACGCTGAGCAGGGAGTCGTTGATCTTCACCGGCGTCACCCCGTCGTACTCGATGAACCCGAGCTTCCTGAACTTGTTCAGGAAGAAGTTCACGCGCGAGCGGGTCGTCCCGATCATCTCGGCGAGCGTTTCCTGGGACAGGTTCGGCACGGCGCGGGCCGGCCGGTCCTGCTTCCCGTAGCGCGCCAGCAGCAGCAGCGCGCGGGCCAGGCGCTTCTCGCTGGAGTTGAACAACTGATCGATCAGGTCCTCTTCGATCCGGATGTTGCGCGACAGCATGTGCGAGATGAACCGGTCCGACATCGCGTGGTGCCTGTGCAGCAGGCCGACCATGGCGCGCTTTCCGATCAGCAGGACCGTCGTCGGGGCGACAGCGGTCGCGCTGCCGATCCTGAACCGCTGCCCGGCAAGGCACCCCTCTCCGAAGAAATCGCCGGCACCGAGTACGGCGACCACGGCTTCACGTCCAGTCTTCGAGAGGACGGACAGCTTGACGCTGCCCGACTGGATGTACATGACGTGCTTGCAGAGATCGCCCTGGGTGAACACCACGTCGCCGCTGGCGTAGAGGGCCGCCTTCTTCTGCAGGCCGCTGGACTCGAGAAAGGCGTGAGCGTCGAAGGGTGCTGTCGCCGTCGCGCGGGCGGGTGATCGTGTGGCCATCCCAGCAATGATGACATCAGAATGCCGGGTGGCCACCTCAGCCGCACTCTGTTCTGACATTCTCCGTGGCGAGTGCCGGAGGCCCGTTCGCGTCAACTGCTGACCGCAATCCGCACGTTCTCGAATCGCGGGGCCTGCGTGTCGGGTTCCAGAAACAGCCACTTGAGCAGGTCGCGATAGAAGGCGAACAGCGGGATGGCGGTCGCCACCTGGTTGCGAATCTCCTCGCGCCGCGACTTGAAGCCGGTGTGGCTTTCCCTGGTGAGCCGCTCGCGTTCCTGCAGATAGTTCGCCAGGGGCTGCACCTGCACCTCGATCATCGTGTCCCACCAGTGAAAGACCGACTTGATCGCCTGCCAGCCTGACTCCTTGACGCCTTCCTCCGCGTCCAGGTAGTCCTTCACCTCGAGGCACTGCAGGCTCGCGGTCGAGGGCAGGACCGGCACGCCGTGCCGAGCCAGCTGCTCCGGCGTCCACTGAGCGGCGCGCAACGCTTCCTGCAGCGCTCGGACGGCATCCTGATCGCTGACGACGAACTTGACCCCGAAGACGTCCTTCACGAAGCGGTTCAAGTGCCGCAATTGCTTGTCGAGCTGCACGAGACGATCGAGGTCGAAGATTGCGTCGACCACCTTGTTCCAGATCTGTTCCTCCGCCTTGATGCGGCTGACCATCTTGTAGATGCGCCAGTCGTTGATCGCCTCCGGGTGGTACTCGACGACGTTGGCGACCAGGGCGGCCCGGCTCCACTGCGTTCCGTCGAAGTACCTGAAACGCCGCACCTGCCTGTTCCCGAGATCAAGGTCGGTATGCGAATAGAGATCCTGCGCCGTGATGTCCTGGACGAGCGTGAAGCGCTCCTTGGTGGTGACGACACTGCCGACCGCGAGGCTCTGAAGCGCATAGCGGCCGTCGAGGAATGCGTCGCCGGTCAGTTCGCAGAACCGGTGCAGCCGCTCTTCGCCGTGGCGGATCATCCGGGCGAAGGCCGCTCGAACATCGCGCAGCGTCGATCGGCTGAATGCGATGGTGTGCGGCGTGTCTGGCGCGGCTTCGATGCTGGCGCCGCATCTGATCGAGATAGACGACCAGGTCGTTGACCAGGGGTTCATCAGCGACCAGCCACAGCGGCGAGACGGTCGCGTGGTCACGGGCAGTCAGCGCATCGGTCCACCGCACGGGGTTCACGAGGTTCAAGATTTACGCCAGCCGTCGTCAATCGCAGGCCCGGAATTGCCAGCGAATTGCGCCTGTTTGCGACCGCCAGGGCACGATACCTCGACACTTCTGTCTGTTTTGAGAATTCGAGCGCCAGGTTTGTCGGAGAGGTCGCCTTTGGACCTTCTGTCGTTCGTGTCCAGGACGCTGCCGTTCGGTGGGTCCGCGAGCCGTTTTGAGGCAATCTTCAGGGGGTGATGAGGCACTCTGAGGGAGGCTGACCGGCGGTTGACTGGCGGGCCGGTCCAAAGACCCGCCTCTGCGTAAGATGCTCGTGTCGTGACTACCGTCCCATGATCGACCGATCGCGGACAGCGGACCTCTGGTCCTTCGTTGCCGGCGTCGCCGCCATCGCGCTGACGACACTCGTCTACGTCAGATGGCTCCACGTGGCGAATCCCGCGACCGTCTCCACGACGTTCCTGATGCTGGTGCTGGTGGTCGCGGCAGCCGCGCCTCTCTGGACCGCCATCGCGGTTTCGTTCGTGGCCGTGCTCTTCTTCAACTACTTCTTCCTGCCACCGGTCGGCACGTTCACGATCGCCGATCCGCAGAACTGGGTGGCGTTGTTCGCGTTCCTGGCGGTCAGCCTGGTCGCCAGCAACCTCTCGGCGCGCGTGCGGGCCCGCGAACGCGAGGCGCTGTCGCGACGCGACGAGCTCGCGCGGTTGTTCGATCTGAGTCGCGACGTGCTGATGGTGACCGACAGCACCGAGGCCATGTCGCTGCTGGCCCGCTCCATCGCCCGACGCTTCGACCTCGCGTTTGTCGCCATCGCCTTGCCGCACGCCACGGACTGGGACGTGTTCAGCGGCGGTACCGCAGTCGATCGCGCTCGATCAGCAGCAGCTCTGGTCCACCTTCGCGGCGGCGCAGGCCTCCTCGAGTTCGACGCATCGTCGCGGACCTACAGCGGACATCGAACCGTGCCGTCGGATGGACAGCAGGTCACGCTCGTCCCGCTGCGAAGCGCGACCCGGCCGATCGGCGTGCTCGCGGCTGCCGGGCGGACCGTCGAGGCCGGCACCCTGGACGCACTCGCCGGCATCAGCGCCATCGCCGTCGAACGCGCCCAGTTTCTCGACGAGCGCAAGGCCGCCGACCTGACCCGCCAGAGCGAACAGCTGAAGGCGGCACTGCTCGCTTCGCTCGGGCACGATCTCCGCACGCCGCTCACCACTATCCGCATCGCGGCGACGAACCTTCGCGAGACGGCGCTGTCTCCGCTGAGGATCGCGCGCGATCAGACGGCGCTCATCCTCAGCGAGGTTGAACGTCTCACGCGCCTGTTCCAGAACATCCTCGAGATGGCGCGCCTCGATGCCGGCGCGGTGGCTGCGGAAACTCGCTGGACACACCCTTCGGAAATCATCGAGGCGCGGAGGACCAGGTGGAGGAAACACTGAAGGGCCACGATCTCAACGTCCGGATCGATTCCGACATGCCGGTCGAACTCGATCCTCGGCTGGCCGCCGCCGCAGTGGCGCACGTCCTCGAGAACGCTGCGCAATATGCACCGGCGGGATCGAACATCGACATCACCGCCGGCGTGGGGGCTGACGGCCTCGTGATCCGGATCCAGGATTACGGTCCCGGGCATTGCGCCAACCGACCTGCCCCACCTGTTCGAACGCTTCTATCGAGGGGATGCGGCGCGGACCCGCACGTCCGGAACCGGGATGGGGCTGTGGATCGCCCGCGGTCTGCTGGCCGTGCAGGGCGGGCGCATCTGGGCCGAGAATACGCCTGGCGCCGGTGCGCAGTTCACCATCGCGATTCCGGTTTCGACGAAGGGCGCGGCACTGTCACCGCGGACCGACGACAACCTGACCGTATGACACAGCCTCGCACGCATCCTGCTCGTCGACGACGAGGTCGCCATTCAGCGGGCCCTGGGCCCGCTGCTCCGGGGCCGCGGCTACCAGGTGGATGTCGCGGGCACCGGACGAGACGCGCTGCGCCTCTTCGAGGAACGCACGCCCGATCTCATCGTGCTCGACCTCGGTCTGCCCGATATCGAGGGCACCGAGGTCTGCCGCCGGATCCGCGTGACGCTCGAAGACGCCGATCATCGTCCTCTCCGCGCGAGGTGCCGATGCCGACAAGGTCAACGCACTCGACCTCGGCGCCGACGACTACGTCACCAAGCCGTTCAGTCCCGACGAACTGCTGGCGCGCATCCGCGTCGCCCTGCGACGGCTGAGCAGCGAAGACGAGGGCCAGACGGGCGTGCTGCGCGCGGGCGACCTGACCATCGACTACGATCGCCGCCGTGTGCTCCGACAGGACGTCGAAATCCGCCTGACTCCCAAGGAGTTCGACCTGCTCTCGCTGCTCGCGCAGAACCACGACCGCGTGCTGACGCACCGGGCCATCCTGAAGGCCGTCTGGGGTCCCAATGCCGTGGAACAGCCCGAGCATCTGTGGACGCTGGTGGCGCTTCTCAGGAAGAAGATCGAGCCGGATCCCGCCCACCCGAGGTATCTGCTGAGCGAGCCGTGGGTCGGCTACCGCTTCGCCGTGGAGTAGCCCTCAGCGCGTGCCCTGGAACGTGTGCGCGGCGAGCGCCTCGTCGAGGCTTCGCAGTTGATCCTCGGCCTCGGCTGCGACGACACGCTTGCGACCGAGCGTCAACGCAAGCGAGCGCACGTTGGTGTTGCGGCGGGAGAGTTGCAACGATCTGCTGGTTCACGCTGACGAACCGATCGAGGGCTGCAGTCGCCGACTCGAGTGCCCTGCGGCTGCGCGCCGGCTCGAGCGCCGAAGACGCTCCACCGCCGCGCGCGCACTCCGCTCCGAGCGTCGCCATCTGCTGCTCCATCCGGTCCATGGCCGTGTCATTCGCCTCGGCGATGTGCCTGGCCTGCAGCACCTGCATGCGCGAGAACCGCTGCCCTGGCCCTGCGTCGCCTGCAATGCTCCATCGACCGATCGCGATGCCGCCGCGGCCGCGTCCACTGCCGCACCGAAGGCGTCCGCCGATCTCCTGTGCCTCGCCGAACGACAGGCGTTGCGCCTTCAGGTTCGTGTTCTCGACGGCGAGCGGGAGGATTTCCGCATCGAGCTTTCGGCACTCGTCGAACTTGGCCCTGAACCGCTGCAGGCTGCTGATTTCGTCCTGGTAGCCGAGCGACTGCAGGTGCGGCTCCAGCTGATCGATCGCGCCTGCGCGGCCGGCGAGTGCTTCCTCTGACTCCTTCGCCGCCACGACCGAGCCTCGTCGGTGTCGGCCAGCACCGCCCGGTTCGCCGCTTCGTTGGCGTTGGCGAAGCGACCCTGCAGTTCGGCGGCGAGCTGGCGCGCCTCGACCTGCTCGGTCATCACGGCCGGACCGTTGATGCAGCCTGAAGCAGACTGACAGCCAGCCGCGATGCTCACGACCGCCGTGAATGCTCCGAACTGAAGTGCGCCGCGTCACGCGCGTCAAGAAGGCCTGCATGGCTCGACGGTAGCACGACGACGTTCTCGCATCCGCTGACTTCAGGAACTTTTGAGGCGGTCTTCAGCCCTCTTTTGGGAGCAGCTCCCTAGGCTGAATCGCAGTGCGACGTTCCGCTCTCATGCGAGGCTGCCCCGTGCCTGACCTCGCCTTTGTTGCGCTGTCGCTTCTCTTCTTTCTCGTCAGCCTCGGCTACGTCGCCGTGTGCGAACGCCTGATGAAGTGAGGTGTGACGTGGGACTCGATTACACGATTGGATTGCTGGTGAGCATCGTCACGCTGGTCTACCTGGTGGTGGCGATGGTGAAACCGGAGAAGTTCTGACATGACTCTCAATGGCTGGCTCCAGATTCTCTTCTTCCTGGTCGCGCTCGCGCTGTCACGCCGCTCATCGGCGCCTACATGACGCGCGTGTTCACGCGTCAGCGGACGTTCCTCGATCCGGTGCTGCGTCCGCGTCGAGCGGCTGATCTATCGGCTGACCGGCGTCGACGAGCAGCGCGAGATGCGCTGGACCGAATACGCCGGCGCGCTGCTGCTCTTCAGCGTCGTCTCGATGCTCGTGCTCTACGCGATGCAGCGCCTGCAGGCGTATCTGCCGTTCAACCCGCAGGGATTCGCCGGCGTGCCGCCAGACCTGGCCTTCAACACCGCCGTGTCGTTCACGACGAACACGAACTGGCAGAGCTACAGCGGCGAGTCGACCATGAGCTACTTCACGCAGATGGCCGGTCTCGCCTACCACAACTTCGTGTCGGCGGCGGTCGGGCATCGCGGTGGCGATCGCGTTCATCCGCGGCATCGCCAATCGCGAGAAGGACACGATCGGCAACTTCTGGGTCGACACGGTTCGCGGAGTCCTCTGGGTGCTGCTGCCGATCGCCATCGTCGGCTCGCTGTTCCTGGTGTCCCAGGGCGTGGTGCAGAACCTGCGGCCTACGACACGGTGCAGACCGTCGAGGGCGCCAAACAGGTCATCGCTCAGGGACCGGTGGCATCGCAGGAGATCATCAAGCAGTTCGGCACGAATGGCGGCGGCTTCTTCAACGCCAACAGCGCGCATCCGTTCGAGAACCCGACTCCGCTCTCGAACTGGCTGGAGATGTTCGGCATCTTCGTCATCTCCTCCGGCCTGACCTACACGCTCGGCTCCATGACCGGCTCGCGCCGGCACGGATGGGCCGTCTGGGCAGCCATGGCGTTTCTCTTCCTCGCCGGCGTCAGCGTCGCGTACTGGGCTGAAGCGCGTGGCAATCCGATGCTCGACAGCGGTTGGCGCCGATCAGACCGCCACGGCAGCGTCGCCCGGCGGCAACATGGAAGGCAAGGAGGTCCGCTTCGGCATCGCCAACACGGCGCTCTTCGCCACGGTCGACGACCGACGCCAGTTGCGGCGCGATCAACGGCTGGCACGACTCGTTCACGCCGCTCGGCGGCCTCGTGCCGCTCGCCAACATCCAGTTGAGCGAGGTGGTGTTCGGCGGTGTCGGCGCCGGCATGTACGGCGTGCTCGTCTACATCATCCTGTCGGTCTTCATCGCCGGCCTGATGGTCGGCCGGACGCCGGAATATCTCGGCAAGAAGATCCAGGCGTTCGAGGTGCAGATGGCGATGCTGACGGTGCTGGTCTTCTCGCTCGCTCATCCTGACCTTCACGGCGCATCTCCAGCGTCTCGCCGGGATTCGGCACCTCGAGCATCTTCAATCCGGGCCCGCACGGCCTCTCGGAGCTGCTCTATGCCTACTCGTCCGGCGCGGCCAACAACGGCTCGGCGTTCGGCGGCCTGGGCGCCAACACCAGGTGGTTCAACACCACGCTTGGTCTCACCATGCTCTTCGGCCGCTTCTTCATGATCATTCCGCCGCTCGCCATCGCCGGCAGCCTGAGCCGCAAGAAGGTGGTCCCCGAGTCGGCCGGCACCTTCCCGGTGACCAACGCGCTCTTCGCGGCGCTGCTCGTGAGCGTCATCGTCATCGTCGGCGCGCTGACCTTCTTCCCGGCGCTCAGCCTCGGGCCCGATCGTCGAACACTTCCTGATGAACCACGGACAGGTCTTCTAATGACGACGCATCCAAAAGCCAAATCGATATCGATCTGGGATCCACAGATCGTCCGGCGAGCCATCTGGGACTCGCTCCGGAAGCTCCACCCGCGCGTCATGGCGCAGAAATCCGGTCATGTTCGTCGTCGAGATCGGCAGCGTGCTCACGACGTGGCGGCTCGTGCAGGACGCGATCGCGGGCAGCGCCAGGCCTGCTCTTCGAGTCGCAGATCACGGCCTGGCTCTGGCTCACGGTCCTCTTCGCCAACTTCGCGGAAGCGATGGCCGAAGGGCGCGGCAAGGCGCAGGCCGACACGCTCCGCCGGGCGAAGACCGAAACCATCGCCAGCCGCGAGCGGAGCGACGGGACGCTCGAGCCGGTGCCGGCTCCGCAACTGCGCAAGGGCGACGTCGTCCGGGTCGTCGCCGGCGAGGTGATTCCGGCCGACGGCGACATCATCGAAGGCGTCGCGTCGGTGGACGAGAGCGCGATCACGGGCGAGTCTGCGCCGGTCATCCGCGAGTCGGGCGGCGACCGATCGGCCGTCACCGGCGGCACGCGCGTGCTGTCGGACTGGATCAGGGTCGCCGTCACCGCGAATCCGGGCGAGACGTTCCTCGACCGGATGATCGCCCTGGTCGAAGGCGCCGAGCGGCAGAAGACGCCGAACGAGATCGCCCTCAACATCCTGCTCGCCGGCCTGACGATCGTGTTCCTGATCGCGGTCGTCACGCTGCAGCCGTTCGCCGTCTACTCGAACGCGCCGCAGTCGCTCTTCGTGCTCATCTCGCTGCTCGTCTGCCTGATTCCGACCACGATCGGCGGGCTGCTCTCGGCCATCGGCATCGCCGGCATGGACCGGCTCGTGCAGCACAACGTGCTGGCGATGTCGGGCCGCGCGGTCGAGGCCGCCGGCGACGTGCATACGCTGCTGCTCGACAAGACCGGCACGATCACGCTCGGGCAACCGCCAGGCGGCCGAGCTCATTCCGCTGCCGGGGGTCAGCGACGCCGCGCTGGCTGACGCCGCACAGCTCGCCTCGCTCCCGGACGAGACGCCGGAGGGCCGCTCGATCGTCGTCGCTGGCCAGGGAGAAGTACGGCATCCGGACGCGCGAGCTGCTTCCGGAACAGGCCACCTTCGTGCCGTTCACCGCGCAGACGCGGATGTCCGGTGTCGATCTGCACGTGACGCGCGCAGCGGCGCTCGTCGGCGGCGGCCCGTGGCGACGATGACGGCGTGCGCCAGATCAGGAAAGGCGCCACCGACGCCATCGAGAAATGGGTGCTGGCGCGCGGCGGCGCGATTCCCGGACAGCTCGCGGGCGTCGTCGAGCGCATCGCCCGGTCGGGCGGCACGCCGCTCGTCGTCGCCGACGGCAGCAAGGCGCTCGGCGTGGTCCACCTCAAGGACATCGTCAAGTCAGGGCATGCGCGAGCGGTTCAACCACCTGCGGGCGATGGGCATCAAGACGGTGATGATCACGGGCGACAACCCGCTGACCGCCGCCGCGATCGCCGCTGAAGCCGGCGTGGACGACTTCCTCGCGCAGGCGACGCCGGAAGACAAGATGGTGCTGATCCGACGCGAGCAGGCGGACGGCAAGCTCGTCGCCATGACCGGCGACGGCACCAACGACGCACCGGCGCTCGCCCAGGCCGACGTCGGCGTGGCCATGAACACCGGCACGCAGGCGGCCAAGGAAGCCGGCAACATGGTGGACCTGGACTCGAACCCGACCAAGCTCATCGAGATCGTGGAGATCGGCAAGCAGTTGCTGATCACGCGCGGCGCGTTGACCACGTTCTCGATTGCGAACGACGTGGCGAAGTACTTCGCCATCATCCCGGCGATGTTCCTGCTGGCGTTCCCGCAGCTCGGTGCGCTGAACATCATGGGCCTGCGGACGCCCGAGTCGGCGATTCTGTCGGCGGTGATCTTCAACGCGCTGATCATCGTCGCGCTGGTGCCGCTGGCCCTTCGCGGCGTGCGCTACCGGCCCGAAGGAGCGGCGGCGCTGCTGCGCCGCAATCTGCTGGTCTACGGTGCCGGCGGCGTCATCGTCCCCTTCATCGGCATCAAGGCCATCGACGTCATCATCACGGCGCTGCACCTGGCGTAGGAGACACCATGAATATCATCAGGAACCTGATCGTCGCCGTGCTCATGACGGTCGTCACGACACTGCTGCTCGGCGTGCTGTATCCGCTCGCGATCACCGGCCTCGCCCAGGTCGCTGTTCCCAGACCAGGCGAACGGCCAGCTCGTGGAGCGCGAATGGTGCGCGTGGTCGGCTCGCGGCTGATCGGCCAGGGATTTTCGAAGCCCGGCTACTTCCACTCGCGGCCGTCGGCCACGAGCACGCCGTACGACGCGGCGAACTCAGGCGGGCAGCAACTACGGCCCGACCAACAAGAAGCTGATCGACGCCGTGAAGGCCAACGTCGAGGCCGCGCGCGCGGAGAACCCGTCGGCACCGGTGCCCGTGGATCTGGTCACGACATCCGCGTCCGGCTTCGACCCTCACATCTCGCCTGCCGCGGCCGACTTCCAGGTGCCGCGCGTCGCGCATGACCGCGGCATCGCGCGAAGCGCAGCTGCGCGAGGTCGTGCAGGCGCACACCGAGGGACGGACAGTTCGGTTTCCTCGGTGAACCGCGCGTCAACGTGCTGGAGCTGAACCTGGCGCTCGACGCCGGTTTCCGATGACAGGCACGACGGTGAATCGAGCCGGTCATGAACGAACGCGATCGCCCACAGGAGCCCGGAGGCACTGCTCGAACGCTTGAAGGAGCAGGATCGCGCCCGGCTGCGCGTCTACATCGGCGCCGCGCCGGGTGTCGGCAAGACCTACGCGATGCTCCAGGAAGCACACGCGCTCAAGTCGCGCGGCGTCGATGTGGTCGCCGGCCTCGTCGAGACGTATGGACGGCCGGACACCGAGGCGCAGGTCAAGGATCTCGAGGTCGTCCCGCGGGCCCGCATCGCGTACAAGGGCGCAACGCTCGAGGACATGGACGTCGACGGCGTTATCGCGCGCCATCCCGCAGGTCTGCGTCGTCGACGAACTGGCGCATACCAACGTGCCCGGAAGCCGGAACGTCAAGCGCTATCAGGATGTGCTCGAGATCCTGAACGCCGGCATCAGCGTCCTGACAGCGGTCAACATCCAGCACCTCGAGACGCTGAACGACGCCGTCGCGCGGGTGACCGGCGTCCGCGTGAGGGAGACGGTTCCCGACACCTTTCTCGATCGCGCCGACGAGGTCATCAACGTCGACGTCACGGTCGACGAGCTGCGCAATCGTCTTCGACAGGGAAAGGTCTACAAGCCGGAGAAGATCGAACAGGCGCTGTCGAACTTCTTCCGCAAGGGCAACCTCTCTACGCTCGCGCGAGCTGGCGCTGCGCGCCGTCGCGGACGAAGTCGGCGAAAAGGCCGCCAGTTACCGCGCGCGTGAGGGACTCGAGCCGGCGCACATTCCCGAGCGGGTCATGGTCTGTATGAGCTCGAATGCGCAGGCACCGCGCGTGATCCGGACCGGCGCGCGCATTGCCGGCCGGCTCGGATCGCGGTGGTACGCGGTCTACGTCGAGACGCCCCGGGAGAAGCCGGACCGCATCAAGTCGCAGCGACTCGGAGGCGCTGCAGCAGAACATCCGCCTCGCCGAGACGCTCGGCGCGACCGTCGTCCGCGTGCATGCCGAGCGGCCGGCCGACGGGCTGATCGCCTTCGCCCAGCGCGAAGGCGTCACCCACGTCATCTTCGGCCAGAGCGCGCGATCCCGCATGGGAACTGCTGCTGCGCGGATCGACGCTCGACCGGTTCCTTGCCGCCGTACCTGACGCCGCGGTGCAGGTCGTGCCGCTCGGTCGATGCCGTGACGCGGCGCTGCTCACGCCCTGTCACGGACCGGGATATGCGAACGCAGCCGATCGACCGCCTCCTGCCGGCGATCGCTGTGGAGGTCGTGCTCGAGCGCGGCAAGCGCGGCCGTCACGATGTCGCGATGGTGGATCTCCGGACCGACGACCTTGACGGCCTCGACCCACAGCTTGTGAATGCGCTCGACGTCAGCGCTCGACAGGTCCGGCGTGTGCGCGCCGAGCGAGAACCGCTTGACGCTGCCGTCCTTGCAGAGCACGACGAAGCGCGTCGCCAGTTCGAGGTCGTGCGGTGTCCGATCCCACGCCTCGCCGATCAGCAGCGCCTGCCGCTCGGGCGTCATGACTTCGGACTCGCCGACGACAATCAGCGCCGACCGCAGCTGACACGGCCGACTGCGCGAGCGCGTCGAAGATGTTCGTGCCGGGCGCCACGAGCAGCGTCACGTTGCGGCCATGCCGCTCGGCGACCGCGACGACGCGCGTGAACAGCTGCTGCTCGTACTCGGAGAACATCTGGTCGTCGCCGATGCCCGGCGTGCCGTGCTGGCCCGACGCCGAGCACCCGGATGGTCAGCACGACGACGTCGCGCTCCTCGGATTCCGGCTGCTCAGCACCCAGTCCAGCTGCTGCGAGCGTGTTGTAGTCGCGCACCGGCACGAGCACGCCGCCCGGCCGGCAGCCGAGCGCCTCGGCATCGATGTCCTTGCTCGGTCTCGAGCTGGAACTGATCGAGCATGCGCGGCGCCGGCCGCGCGCGTCGCAGCGTGATACGCTCCGAGACGACGAACACGACGAAGAACGCCGAACGTGAAGCTGATGCCGGCGATGGTCGCCACCTGCTTGGTGAACAGGTTGACGACCGCGCAGGCGAACAGGACGAGCGCGATGCACGATGCAGCCCGAGCGGCAGTTCCCGGCCGCCGATCCGCAGGTTCAGCGGCACGCGCCAGGGACGCGGCGCGTCCGGCCGCTTGTAGCGCAGGATCAGCACCGACACCGCGTTGAAGGCGAAGCTCCAGATCACGCCGAACGCATACGCCTCGCCGAGCACGAACACGTCGCCGCGGCTCAGGAGGATCGTGACCATCTGCAGGATGACGATCAGGTTGATCAGGCGGTAGGTCGTGCCGAAGCGCCTGTGCGGCTTGCGGAACCAGTCGGTCAGCACGCCGTCTTCCGACACGCGGTTCAGCACGCCGTTCGAGCCGACGATGGCCGTGTTGGCGGCGCCGGCGAGAATCAGGAATCCGACGACCACCACGAACGCCTGGAACAGCAGCCGCAGCGACAGCGGCCCGACCAGGTTCATCGCCAGGCCGGAGATCAGGTTGTCGTAGAAGCTGCGGCCGCACGCGAGTCCGGAATGATCGCCGTCGCGAAGAAGCTCACCAGCGCCGTGAACAGCAGGCTGTAGACGAAGATCACCATGCCCGCGCGCTGGAGGTTCTTCACCTTCGGGCCGCTCGATCTCGCGGTAGACCTGCGCGAGCGATTCCTCGCCGCTCATCGCCAGGATCGAGTGACCGAAGCCGACGAAGATCGCGACGGCCGTGATCGTCGGCCAGACCGTGCCTCGCAGCCAGCCAAGCGACTCGTCGGAGAAATGCAGGTTCGACGGAATCGGTGCCGGCGGCAGGCTGCCGCCACGCTCGAGCAGCGTCAGCACGCACCAGAGGATCAGGATGACGACCATCACGGTCGTGATCTTCATGATCGCAGCGCATCGTCGCTCGACTCGTGCAGTCCCTTGGTGTTCCGCCACCAGAAATAGACGGTGATGACGATCGCGATGACGACGCGACCAGCCCTTCCGAGCAGGTGCACGTGAACGCCGCCGCGGGCGAGCAGATCGTTGGCGAGCCCGCGCGATGTAGCGGCCGGCGGACACGCCGCTGATCGGCCCGGTGAGCACGTAGTCGAACAGCAGCGCCGAGACCGACAGCTTGGCCAGCGTGCCGCCCATCGCCTCCTTGACGACGCGGTACACGCCGGCCCGCACGAACATCGCGGAGCTCTCGATGTAGAGCGCGCGGACGGCGTAGGAGAACAGCATCACGCCGAGCACGAACCAGGGCGCCGACTTGCCGATCGCCTGCTCGACGATGCCGCCGACGTAGAAGGCGGTCGATCCGAGATCGCTGAGAACGATCGCGGCCGCCCGCCAGAACGAAATGAAGGAGAGAAGTACGGTGGTGGCGACGACGACGCGAACGCGTCCGCTCGCCGACGACGAGGTCGTTTGCACGAAGTGCTCCCGAGTTAATCGCCGACGGGGTTAGCTGACGGGCTCGGACTCGGAAGTGTCCTACGGCGACGGTCGCCGATGCGCCCCTGAACCTTGGGTCCCCCGCGCCCCGCGAGTGGCGCGGGGCTTAGGCCAGAGGCCGAGTATACACATCAGCGGCCCGGGATGCACCGACTGATGAGCCTGCCGGAACACAGAGTTTTTGAACATCGGTGTGGTGTAGCCGCGAACCTTCAGCTTCGCCAGATTGGAGGGACGAGGGTTCGCCGGCTCGCGCGCAAGGGCCCGAGGAATCCGGCGAACGCAATCATCGCCGGGTCTGGTCGGTGCTGTTCAATCTCCGGTGGCGTGACCCGACGGGACGTCGAGGCCCGCCTTGCGGAGCCCCTCCAGCAGATGCTCCACCAGCTCGGTCTCGACAAACCACTTCTCGAATTCGCCCCGGACGGTCAGAGCGATATCCGGCTTGAGATGTCGAAGGTGCTGCAACGCCGGCTGCGCAGCCGCCGGCCCGCCACATTGTCCCTGCGCCGCGACGAGCGCCGCCTGTGCGAAGACGTAGGCGGGCATGTTCACTCTCGTGGCGGCATCCAGCGCCGCCGCGTAATCGTGCTGTCGATACGCGTTGTAGAACGACGGCAGCCACATCCAGCCTGGATGGTGGGGATTGAGCGCGAGCCCGCGCTCGACCAGTTCGAGCCCGTGAGTCCAGTCTCCGCCATACGCGATGAAAGCGCCCACCGACGCGATGCAGTTGGCGTCCACGGGATTGAGCGCAATCGTCCGCTCGGCTGCGCGGCGAAAGGCCTGGAGATCCCGTCGAAAGAACAGGACCACCGCGAGTGCGAAGTGCGTGAAGTGGCTCGCAGGCGCGAGATCCACAGCGCGCCGCGCGGCCGCGAGTGCGCGCCCGAGCGGATCAGGGCGGGGATTGAATGACTGCCGATACTCGTCAAGGTAGAGCAGCGACAACAACGCCCAGCCCATGGCGTAGTTCGGGGCGTCGCCAACGGCACGCTCCAGAGCCGTGCGGGCTTCAGCATGCTCGTCAGCGCTGATCCGCGCATAGAAGCTGGCGCCGCGCACGACTGCTTCATAGGGAGTCAGTTCGTCCCACCGGCGACTCCGAAGCACCTCGCCCATGCTGCGGAGCAATACGCCGCTCCCGTCTGCAATCGTGGAGACGATCCGGGAAACGAGGTCATCCTGCAGCGCAAAGATGTCTTCGGCTCGGAAAGGACGGTCGTACGTCTCCGCCCACAGGTGCGCGCCGGACGTCGCGTCCACCAATTGCACCGAAACACGAAGCACAGAACCGGCGAGGCGCAGGTTTCCCTCGACGACGTAGCGCGCGCCCAGTCCTGCGGCGGCCTCCTGCACGTCAGCCGCCTCTCCGGCGAACCGCGAGGCGGAGTTGCGGGCGATCACGCGGAGATACGAGAAGCGGCACAGTCCGGTCACAATCTCGTCAGCCATCCCGTCAGCGAGCGCCTCGAGATCCGCATTGTCCCCGCGATATCTGAACGGCAGGACCGCTACCCGGAAGCCTTCGGCCGTCGGACCGCCGGCATCATCGGCGGCTGACAACAATGACGACGGACCGCTGTCACGCGTGCCGAGTCGGATGATCTCGCGCAGTTCGGTGGCCACCTCCCGCGCCGTCTGTACGCGATGTCGCGGGTCCTTGTCGAGGCAACGCCACAGGAGTCGCGCAAATGCGGCGGGCACATCCGGCCGGACCTCACGGAGGGGCCGCGGAGCGTCCCGCAGAATGGCCGACGCCAGCTCCATCGTCGTCGCGCCGTTGAACGGGCGCTGACCAGAGGCCAGCTCGTACAGGACGACGCCCAGCGAGAAGATGTCCGTCCGGTGGTCCATGGTCCGGCCAGCGATCTGTTCGGGCGACATGTACGCGGGCGTGCCCATCAAAACGCCGAGCTCGGTCTTCCCCGCCAGCGTCGCCGCAGCATCGCCAGCTTCGGTGCCACGCAGTTCCTTGGCCAGCCCGAAGTCCAGCACCTTCAGGCGGCCGTCCACCGTCATCATGACGTTCGCCGGCTTCAGGTCGCGGTGCACAATGCCCTTCTCGTGCGCGGCGGCGAGCGCGTCTGCGAGCGCTGCGCCGGTCGAAAGCATCACATCGAGGGGAAAACCATTCTCCGGAATGAGCTGGGCGAGCGACTGTCCCTCGATCAGCTCCATCGTGAGAAAGTGGATGCCGTCGCTCTCCTCGACCGAGTACACGGTGACGATGTGGGGGTGGTTGAACACGGCAAGAGCACGGGCTTCGCGCTGGAACCGCGCGAGGCGCTCGGGATCACGAGCCATGTCGGGAGGGAGCACCTTGAGGGCGACAGCGCGCCCGAGCCGCGTGTCGATCGCGCGATACACCTGCCCCATGCCGCCTTCGCCGATCGACGCCGTGACTTCGTAAAAACCGAGACGCGTACCAGGGCTGAGGATCACAGGTGGTGCGATTATATCGGCGGGCCGTCTACTTCACGTCGCTGCGTATCACCTGCCCGCCCTTCATCACGAACATGACGCGCGACATCTCGGTGATATCGGCCAGCGGGTCACCGTTGACGGCGACCAGATCCGCGAACTTCCCTTTCTCGATGCTGCCGACGTCAGCGCTCCACCCGATCAGATCAGCAGCGACCGTGGTGGCGGCGCGCAGCGCCTGCGCCGGCGACATGCCCCACTTCACGAGATAGGCGAACTGATCGCGCTGAGTGCCGTGCGGAAACGGCCCAGCCCCGCTGCCGAAGGGCAACGTCACACCGGCGGCGAGCGCTTTCTTGAAGCTCTTCTCCATCATGCGCCAGCGGCTGTTGCCGTACCGCTTGAACTCCTGGGCATCGTCCATGCTCAGATCGAACATCGTGACGGTCAGGGGCAGGTGCTTGTCGAGCATCAGTTTCAGCGAGGCATCGTCCAGATCGAGCGCGTGGGTCGGGACGTCCACACCAGCGTTGATGCAGTTGCGGAGCCCTTCTCCTCCGTAGGCATGGCAAGCCACTTTCAACCCCTTGCGGTGTGCCTCGTCGACGATCGCCTGAGTCTCCTCGAGCGTAAACGTCGGCACGTGCTTCATGGTGCCATCGGCGTTCAACGTGTACTGCTCGGTGCTGTAGATCTTGATCCAGTCCACGCCGTAGTGCGCCTGCTCGCGCACAGCTTCGCGCACGGCCGCAGGACCGTTGGCGATCTGCGCGCCGAGGCTGGAGATGGCCTGATGCTCCAGTAACGGGAACGGCACCACCGCCTTGTTCGTGCTCACGATGCCCGGGCCGGCAACCTGCATTCGCGGACCTTCGACGATGCCGGTGTTGATCGCGTTCTTCAGATCGACGGTTCCGTACCAGCCCCCGTGCGACATCAGGTCCACGACGGTGGTGAAGCCTGCGTGGAGGTCGCGCTGCGCATTCACCAGACGCGCCAAGCTCGCGGTACTGCAACGGCTGCGTGAGGCCGACGGGGCCGGGGCCGTTCGGACCGATACCAGCACCACCCGGGCCAACGAGGGGGTTCCCGTCCATCGTGTGGAGATGCGTGTCGATCAGGCCCGGCAACACCGTCTGGCGGCTCAGATCGATGGTCCGTGCACCGGCCGGGACCTGCGGGTTTGCGCCCACCTCCGTGATCCGGTCGCCGACGATGACGATCGTCTGGTTCGTGAGCAGCGTGCCGGTGCGCGGATCGAAGAGGCGGCCGGCGCGAACGACGGTGGTCGGCGGCGGCGTGTACTGCGGCGCGGGAGGCGGAACCCAGGCAGGCGGCAGTGACGCAACCGTCGGTTGCTGCGCGGCCAGCGTCCACGAGAGAGAAACGACTACGATGGCGACGCCAAGCACGCGAGATGCAGCCACGTCATGCCTCCAATTGCCGATCACCTGATGTATTGAGCTCAGTCAGACGAAGTGGCCGGACGATATCTGAAGTGCCGAGGCGGTGCAAGCGCGTGAGGTGGCGTCACCCGAGACGCGCACCGGCGGTGTGAACGGCGCCGGCGTCACTCAGGCTGCCGGCGCGCGTCAGGCGCGAGCGGCCTCAGCGATGGCGGCGGCGGCTGGCAACGACTCGGCGCGCCAGCACAACTCCATCAGCGCGCGGGCCCGCGGTTCCGGCAGCACGCCTTCGGCGTTGCCAAGGAACTTCGCCTCGAGATCCGGGTTCGACATCGGGCGCTCGAGGCTGCCGACGGCGTGCTCGATGTACTTCTCGAGCCGACGGCCGTCTTTCAGCGTGATGGCCACCCGCACCTGCTCCTCACCGATGGCAGGGTCGATGGTGGTGGACACGCGATCGCGCAGCGCGACGATCACCGGGTCGTTGACCATGCGGTCGCTGAACTCACCCACGCCGGCGGCGCCGCGCACGATCGCGACCGCCGCAGCGAAGTAGACGCTGAACTTCCCTTCCAGTCCGGTCTGCGGCGTCTTCTTGCCCGTGAGCTCCAGGACGAGCGGATGGACGCGCAATTCGATCGTCCCGATCTGATCGGCCGTGAGCCGATGCTCGTTGCGCAACTGGATGCAGGCATCAATCGTCGGGTGAATCACGATGCCGCAGGCAAACGGCTTGTAGGTGTTCAGCGAGATCTCGTGACTCGCTCCAAGGTGTTCGGTGATCTCGGCGTAGTTGCGCTCGGTGCTCAACACGTTTGCCCACGCGTTCTTCCCCTCGATGCCAGCGTCGGTCGAGGTGAAGTTGCGCGATGCGAGGAGTGCCGCGGTCAGCCCATTCTGGGCGGCACGGCCGGGATGGAAACTCTTCGTCATCGATCCGAACATCTCGCGCAAACCAACAGGTTGCGTGGCGGCGACGCCGAGTGCCCACACCATCTGTTGCTCGGTGAGGCGCAGCAGTTTGCCGACGGCCGCAGCCGCGCCGAACACGCCGGCGGTTCCGGTGATGTGCCATCCGCGGTCGTAGTGTGCGGGGTACACGGCGTTGCCGATGCGGCACTCCACTTCGACGCCAAGGACCAGGGCGTTCATGAAGTCGCGTCCCGTTACCGGCTGCCATTCCGCGAGCGCCAGGATGGCCGACGCGACCGGGCCGGCGGGATGGATCACCGTCTTCAGGTGCGTGTCGTCGAAGTCGTGCACGTGCGAACTGATTCCGTTCATGAGCGCCGTATGCAGGATGTCGAGCCGGTCGTGGCGACCGAGCACCGAGGCCTGCGCAGGTCCGGAGAACGGCGCCAGTGCCGCGACCGCGATGTCCACCGTTTCGTGTCTCGATCCGCCCAGCGCAGAGCCGATCCAGTTCAGGAGCGTCCGTGCGGCTTCGTCGCGCACGGCTTGCGGCAGATCCTCCCAGCGTGCCTCGACGACGTACTTCGCGAGGATCCGCGTGACAGGAGGTGGAGGCGCAGGCAGTGGCGGAGCGGCCGCGGTATTCCTCGCCGCGACCGCCTCGGCGCTGACGGGAGCCTGCGCGCCAAGGTGTGGCGTGCCGGCCGCGACGCCTGCTGCGGTCAACGCGCGCACGAAGTCACGACGATCGATGTGTGACATGAGTGACCGTCTCCTGCAGCGCCTTGCGCTGCACCTTGCCCGTCGCGCCCTTCGGCAGCACCGGGAGAAAATGCACCCGTTCGGGAACCTTGTAATCCGCCAGCATCTGGCTGGCGTGGCGGCGGATCTCATCCTCGCTGGCTGTCGTGCCCTCGCGCAGCGCGACGACCGCCACCACCACTTCCCCCCACACCTCGTGCGGTACGCCAATCACCGCGGCTTCGAGAACGGCCGGGTGCGAGGTACAGCGCCTCCTCCACTTCCTGCGGGGAGATGTTGGAGCCGCCGCGGATGATGATCTCCTTCAGGCGGCCACGGAACCAGTAATAGCCGTCGGGATCGCGGCTGACCAGGTCGCCCGTTGAAAACCAGCCGTCGCGCAGCGACTCGGCGGTGGCGCTCGGATTGTTCCAGTAGCCGGAGCAGACCGCGGCGCTGCGTACCAGGAGCTCCCCCGCTTCGCCGTCCGCAGCAGCGTTGCCGGCCCAATCCACGATGCGAACTTCGACTCCCCGGTCCACGACGCCAAGCGACCCGAGCTTCGGCGCCTTCACCGGGTTGACGATCGAGGGACCGGTCTCGGTCTGCGCCAGACCCTCGATCATCGTCACTCCCATCACCTCGCGCACCCGCTCCTGAAGCGCAACAGGGACGCTGTCGCCTCCGGCGAAGATGACGCGGAGGCAACTGACATCGCGCGGCCGGCGCACCTGCTCCTCGAGAATGAACTGCATCATCGCCGGCAGCGCAAGCGTGATGGTGCAGCGATAGCGTTCCAGTGCATCCAGTGTCGCGGCGGGATCGAAGGTGGGCAGCAGGACGCAAGGCTCGCCGAGCCGAATCGACGCCAGCAGCACATAGAGCCCGCTCGCGTGCATGAGCGGTGTCATCACCAGCCCGCGCGGTTTCGCGACGTCGCGGAAGGTCTCTTCGAAATCCTGGGTGCAGAGTTCGCCGGTGACGAGCAGGCTGCGGTGCGTATGCACCGCACCCTTGGGCCGGCCAGTGCTGCCGGAGGTGTAGAGGATCAGGGCAGGCGCTTCATCAGGCACCGGCGGACCGGTCGATGCGGCGGCCGCGCACGCCGGAAGTTCAGTGAGGACGCGAATGCCGGTGGTGCGCACGGCGTCGGCAAGCGCCGGGTGGCTGAAGCACAGCGCGGCACCGGAGTTCTCGACGATCCAGGCGATCTCCACGGGCTTCAGCCGCAGGTTGATCGGCACCGCGATCAGCCCGGCCTTGAAGGCGGCGAAATAGAGCTGTACGACTTCGATCGCGTTGGGCCACAGCATGGCCAGGCGATCGCCGGGCACGAGTCCCTCGCTGCGCAGCCAGGCAGCAAGGTCGTCGGTGGACGCATCCAGCTGGGCGAAGGACAGCGTTCGGTCCCCGCAGAATAACGCCGTGTCGTCTGGAGCACTGGTCGCACGCGCGCGCAGAAGTTCGCCGAGATTCATCCGCGCATCTTATCCAACGTCCGGCCACTGCGGAACCACGGATACTCGTGCGCTCCAGCGGCGTGTGCCGGCGGGGACACTACAGGCAGTCATACACGGCGGCAATAAGGCCCGGCCATCGCGGATCGGCGCTCAGACCGGACGCCATCTGATTCATGACGTAGCCGAACCCGAGTCCGGCATCAGGGTCGGCGAAGCCAAGTGAGCCGCCGGCGCCACTGTGCCCGAACGTCCGCGGGTTGGGACCCCAGTGATACCGTCCACCCCGCGAACTGAGGATGAATCCGAGCCCCCGGCGCACGCTGATTCCGATCACCTCGTCTACGCCACTGATCGCTTCGGTCGCGAATCGATCGATGGCAGGCTTGCCCAGGAGGCGGACGCCATCGATCTCTCCGCCGCGGGCAATGGCGCCGTAAAGACGGGCGATCGCGCGGGCGTTGCCGTGACCGTTTGCTGCGGGAATTTCGGCGGCGCGCCACGCACGGCTGTTCACGTCGGCCGCGAAACGCGGCGCGATGCTGTTCAGGGCGCGGGCGATCAGCGACGCCGGATCGAGCACGCCCGCCGCTCCCGTCTGCGGCGCTGCAAGCAAGTCGGCGATCCGCGGATCCTCAGAGGCGGGTGTGCCGAGGAACAGGTCGACGCCCAGCGGTCCGGCAATCTCGTCCCGGACGAATGTGCCCGCTGACTTGCCGGTGATGCGCCGGATCACTTCGCCGACGAGCCAGCCGTAGGTGACCCCGTGGTAGCCCATCGCGGTCCCGGGAGTCCAGACCGGCACCTGCCGTTCGAGCGCGCGTATGACCGTGGGCCAGTCGAGTGCCCCGCCCGGCGGCAGTTCCTCGTCGATCACCGGCAGGCCGGCCTGGTGCGTCAGCAGCCAGCGCACGGGAATGGTGTCCTTGCCGCTCTCGCCGAATTCGGGCCAATAGGTGACCACGGGGGCGTCGATATCGAGTTGACCACGGTCCACGAGCATCGCCGCGGCGATGGCGACGATGCCCTTCGTGGTCGAATACATGTTGGCGATCGTGTCGCGCTGCCAGGGCCGCCTGCGATCCCGATCCATATGGCCGGCCCAGATGTCGACTTTCGGCCTGCCGTCGACAACGATCGCCAGGGATGCGCCAACCTCGCCATGTTCGGCGAAGCTGCGCGCCAGCGCCTCGCCGACAGCGTCGAAGCCGGGCTCGATATGTCCGTGGATTTCGATCATCGGCTCTCTCAATTCGGTCTACCGGTTTGGGTGTGTGCCGACGCCGGGAACCCAGGTATTCAGGCGGAGCGTCATCGTCAGACAGCACTCATTCACGTCGCAGCGCCAGAACTGAGACATCGTCGCCGAACAGCGACGTGCCGCCGAACGCAGTGACGTGGCGGACGCAAGAGTCGACCAGCGCGGCTGGCGGCGCGCCTGCCGCCGCCTTGATGAAGGCGATCATCCGGTCCAGTCCGTACTCGTCACCGTCAGGGCTCCGTGCCTCGGTGACGCCGTCCGAGTACAACAGCAGCGCCTCTCCCCGTTGAAGGCGCAGACGACGGGACGCGAACTGTTCGGTGCAGAACATCCCGATGGGCAGACCTGTTGCCTCGATGCGCTCGATCCCTGAGCTCCCGATGACCAGGGGCGGCGGATGTCCCGCGTTGCACAACTCGATCTCTCCGGACGGCTCCGCGCGGCCGCACACCAGCGTCGCGTAGTGCATGGGCAGCGTGCTCTCGCAGAACACCCGACTGGTGCGCTCCATGAGCTGATCCAGGGGCAGACCGATCGAGATGAGCGTCCGCAGGAGGGCACTCAGGTGCGACATGAGCATCGCCGCGGCCACGCCATGTCCTGCGACGTCGCCGAGCAGGAAGTAGAGTTCGCCAGCGGACCCCGGGATCAAATCGCAATAGTCGCCGCTCACGGGACCGGCGGGCTGGTAATGGTAGGCGAACTCCCATCCGTCGAACCGGCGCTCCGCTCTGGGCAGCAGCTCGCGCTGGATGCGAACGGCCATGTCCAGATCCTGCTGCAGAGCCCGTTGTGCCTGCGGCGTCAGGTGATCGAGGCAGAACCGCGTCAGTGGATCGGCGAGCAGCCGGTCGGGCTCGATCGGATCCGCACAGATGTCGCAGAAACCGTAGGTGCCAGCCGCGATCCGCTGCAGCGCCGCGTCGATCTCTGAGATGAGGTGCTCGATCTCCGCGGTGCGTCCCTGCCTTGCGACAATCGACGCGAGCTGTTGACGGCGGCCGACCAGCTGTTCCCGATACGGATGAACAACAGGAGTTTCCATGCCCTCCCCACACGCAAGCCGGGTTGCGCCGTCCACCGGTCTGTCTAGTTCAACGCCCTCACCCAGATATTGCGGAAACTGATCGGCGCGCTCGGGTCGCCGTGGGCCTGGAGCTTGATTGGCGCGGTGTCGTATTTTCTGTACTCGGGCTGACCGATGAAGACCGTCTCGCCGGTCAGTGCTGCGTGGTTCTGAATCAGCACGCCGTTGTGCAGAACGGTCACGGTGGCCCGGGTCTTCACGGAGCCATCGACGTCGAACGTCGGCGCTGTCCAGATCACGTCGAACACCTGCCAGTCGCCGGGCTTGCGACTCGCATTCACAAGTGGAGCGTGCTGTTTGTAGACGCTGCCGGCCTGCCCGTTGACGTAGGTGCTGTTCTCGTACGAATCAAGAATCTGCACCTCATATCCGGCATCGCCTTTTCCGGTGGACGCCAGGAACACGCCGCTGTTGCCGCGCGCCTGGTCGGTTCCAGTGATGTCCGCCGGAACGCGCCACTCGATGTGGAGCTGATAGTTCCTGAACCGACGTCTGGTTTCGATGTTCCCGGCTGGCTTGTTCACCGTGAGAAGGCCGCCCGCGACGATCCACCCGGCCGGCGACACGCCATCCGAACTGGCCACCCACTCGTCGAGGTTCCTGCCGTCGAACAGGACGATCGCGTCCGACGGCGGCGCACCACTGGTGACGCCGGGGGTCACCACCGTCGGGACGGGCTGCCACACTTCCGTGTCCTGCGGGCGGGGACGGTTGCCTTGCGCCGCGACAGCGGGAGCGGATTGCTGAGCAGCAAGCGGAAGGAAGCCTCCGACCAAGACCGTGACGCCCAGTACGACCGTTACAACGGTTCGCATATGGCGGATTATACGAGGCCTCTGCGCCGGCCAGCCGCCTCGCTTACAATGGGCTACAGTCGAACGCGTTTCACGACAGTCCACGGGCAATGATGGAGACAGGATGATGCACTGGGAATCGCGCCGAACGGCCGTCATGTGCGTCGCCGCGATCGTCGGGCTGATGGCACTGATCCGGTTCAGCGGCTACAGCGCGAACGCCGAGAACGCTCGCCCCCTGCCCGTAGCCGCCATTGACGAAGCCGTCGGCGAGCGAACCTCGGAAAGCGCCATCCTCGCAGGCGGCTGCTTCTGGGGCGTCCAGGGTGTGTTCCAACATGTGCAGGGAGTGACCGGCGCAGTGTCAGGCTACGCGGGCGGCAGCAAAGCCGGCGCGAACTACGAGGAGGTCAGCGCCGGGCGGACCGGACATGCCGAAGCGGTCCAGGTCACGTTCGATCCACGCGTGATCAGTTACGGTCGCCTGCTCCAGGTGTACTTCTCGGTCGCGCACGATCCGACGCAGCTGAACCAACAGGGGCCGGATCGCGGCGTCCAGTATCGGTCAGCGATTTTTCCGACCAGCGATGAGCAGGCCCGCGTGGCGCAGGCGTACATCGCCCAGTTGAATGCCGCGGCCAGCTTCACGCGGCCCATTGTCACGGCGATCCAGACCGGATCCGCGTTCTATCCGGCGGAGCGCTACCACCAGAACTACCTGACCAACCATCCCACCGATCCGTACATCGCCATCAACGACATTCCCAAGCTCCACGAACTGAAGCGCCTCATGCCCGAGGTGTATCGGGCGGAGCCGCTGCTGGTGGACGTGACCGCCCCGACGCATCAGTAGGGGTTGGTGGTTCGGCCGCGTCGCGCCGCCAACCTGGAATGACCCTTGTACGTGAGACGTACAAGTTTCCGACGCCGCTCAGCAGTTCCACTTCCGCGACACCCGTCCTTCGGCACGCGTCGGTGCGCAAATCGCGCGATTGATCTTCACCTCTGATCTTCACGTCGCAGACGTTCGCCATCGCTGTGGACGCGCCATCGGCTGGCGCGGATCGTGCGACGGTCCATCGCAGGCGGAGCAGGTCATCACCTCTGTTGCAGGTTCGTTCCCCATCCGGGTTCATAGCCGCCACGATGCACACCCCACGACGCATGAGGTCCGACGAAGCCAGCCGCGAGGCCGCCGGACCAACGACGCCGTGGACGTTCCCACGCGCGGCGCATCTACCCGTGTGGCTGACTGCACTCGACGTGGCGATCGTCATCCTCGCTGTGGTCGCCGTGTGCGTTGCTCTGTTCGGTGGACACCGCGCGAGATTCGGCTGGCTCCTGATATCGATACGACGAGCTGATCGGCTGCTGCTTGCCGCCGTCGCGCTGGCGCTCGTCCGACATGCGGTGGTCCGGCAGCCGGCGTTGCATTCGCGCGTATACGGCGCGTGGTCTGCGGCAGTAAACGATGTGGGGCTCAGAGCCGCTCTGGCGCCCTTCCTGGCCACCCGAACCGCCGTGCTCGCTGCAGGATACCTTGCGGTCGTCATCATCGGGTTTCCCACCGACGCAAACCCGTTCAGGGTGTCGTACAACCAGTTCGTCAATCTCCCGGCGCGCTGGGACGCGGAGTGGTATCTGCGCATCGCGCGGGACGGCTACAGCTGGAACGGGGACGCGTCGATCCCGCAGACGGTCGTCTTCTTCCCGGGCATGCCGCTGCTCATGCACGTCGGCGCGTTGCTGACGGGCACGCTGATCAATGGAGGACTACTGATCGCGCTGGTCTCATTTCTGGGCGCGCTCGTTTATCTGTACCGCCTGTGTCGTCCACTGGTTGGGCACGACAGAGCAGTCTCGACGATGTGGCTGCTCGCGGCCTATCCGTTCGCGGTGTACTTCGGCGCACCCTACACCGAATCGCTGTTTCTGCTCGCGTGTGTTGGCGCCTTCTTCCATCTGTCCCGCGATGAACCCGCGGCAAGCGCGGCGTGGGGGCTCCTGGCTGGGGCCAGCCGGCCCAACGGGTTCTTCCTCGCGGCCCCGCTCGCGCTCATCGTCCTGCAGCGGGTGCGTGAGACTCGGACCTTGCGCATGCGCGACATGCTGCCGGTGTGTGCGCCGCTCGTCGGCGTGCTGGCGTTCTCCGCGTACCTGTTCTGGCAATTCGATGCCCCCACTGCGTGGCTGTCGGGACAGGCTGCATGGGGCCGTCAATACTCGGGACTCGCCAGGACCGCGCACACGCTGCTGGTGGACCGGCTGGACCTCATTGCCCGCGTCGGGTTCTACCGGTACACGTCGGGGCAACCGTTCGACTTCCTGCACTCCCTCGCTGCGCTGGTAGCGCTGCTGGCCGTCTGGCCGATCTGGCGCCTGTTTGGTCTGCCGTACGCGGTGTTTGTCGCGATCAACGTGCTGCCGCCGCTCATCTCCGGCGGAACGATGTCGCTCGGCCGCATGACCTCGGTCCTGTTTCCGATGTTCATGGTGGTGGGGGCTATCGTGCCGCCTCGGCACGTACCGGCACTGGTCGCCGTATCGTCGGTCCTGCAGGGGATCATCGCGGCGGCGTTCTTCACCTGGCGCGCCGCGTACTGAGCCGCCGTGGTCAGTGACTTGCTTTTATGAAGTCCATTCCTGATCTGTAGTCACATCCGCTATCATTCCAGGCATGGCTAGAGAGTACGGGCAGCTCTGCCCCATGGCACTGTCTCTGGAAGTCGTCGGCGAGCGCTGGACGCTGTTGATCGTTCGGAACCTCCTCAACGGGCCGCTCAAGTTTCAGGATCTCGCGACCTCGTTGGGCGCCGCGCCGGCCCTGCTGTCCCGCCGACTCAAACTCCTCGAACAGTACGGCGTCATCGCCAGGCGGATGTACACCGACCATCCGCCGCGCGCCGAGTACGCACTCACCGAGCGGGGCACCGAACTGCGGACCGTCGTTCGCGCGCTGACCATCTGGGGCTCGAAGCATCTGCCCGGCGAGCGTGTGCTGGTGCATACGCGCTGCGATCACCCGATCGAGATGGCGTACCGATGCGCGCATTGCGACGAATTGCTCGACCTCGCCGATATCGCCTTCCACACGGAAGCGACCCCCGAGCGGCGTGCACCGGCCAGGCGCAGGGCGCCCCATGCTGCGGCAGTCTCGACGCGGCGCCGCAAGGCGCCCGGCCTTCCGAAGGCGTCGGCGTAACCGCCGCCACCGTCCAGGTCGAGAGGGTCATTCATGCTGCGTCTCCGAATTTCCGGTCTGCCCGCGACGCTCGCGCTCGCAGCGGCCTTCGCGCTGTCCAGCGCGTCGCTGGCCGTTGCGTCGGGCGACGAACCCGTGGCGCTGATGGCCGACGGTCGCCCCATTCCGACGGCACCCGACGTCATCGCAAGCAACAAGGCGGGTGTCACGGTGCGCGCGACCAGAATCAGCACACCGCTCGTCATCGACGGTCAACTCGACGAACGCGTCTACACCGAGGTGAAGCCGATCACCGAGTTCGTGCAGCAGGACCCGCACGAGGGCGCCCCGGTTTCCGAGCACACCGAGTCGTGGGTGCTGTACGACGATCGCAACCTGTACTTCGTGTGCCGATGCCTGGACGAGCATCCCGAGCGCATGGTGGCAAACGAGATGCGCCGCGACAGCACCAACCTGCGGCAGAACGACAACTTCGCGGTCGAGCTCGACACCTTCCACGACAAGCGGAACGGCTTCCTCTTCTACGTCACGCCGGTCGGCGGCATGTGGGACAGCCTGACCACCGACGAGCGCAGCAACAATGGCGACTGGAATACGGTGTGGGAGGCCAAGGCGAGGCGCGACGACAAGGGTTGGATCGCCGAGATCGCCATCCCCTTCAAGTCGCTGCGCTACAAGGCCGGTCGCGACCAGGTGTGGGGCATCAACCTGCGCCGCGGCATCCGGTCCAAGAACGAGAACGCCTACGTCTCGCCGATCCAGCCGCAGTGGGGCGTCGGGCGGTATCTTCCACGTGTCCGCCGCGGCGACGCTGGTCGGCCTGCGAGGCGCCGCCCTCGGGCAAGAACCTCGAGATCAAGCCTGCGATCATCAATCGCCTGACCACCGATCGTGCTCGCCGTGCCGGCGACGACCAACCACGTCGATCGCGGATGTCGCGCTCGACGCGAAATACGGCCTGACCAAGAGCCTGACCGCCGACCTCACCTACAACACCGACTTCGCGCAGGTCGAGGCCGACGAGGTGCAGGTCAACCTGACCCGGTTCAGCCTGCAGTTCCCCGAGAAACGCGACTTCTTCCTCGAGGGACAGGGCACGTTCCAGTTCGGCAACGTGTGCCTCCGCCGGCAGCCCGCCGGCAACCGGCTCGAGCCCCAGCGGCGGCTCGGCCGACGCGCCGACCATCTTCTACAGCCGGCGCATCGGGCTGGCGCAACGGCATCGTGATCCCGATCCTCGGAGGCGGACGCCTGTCGGGGCGGGCCGGCAAGTGGACCATCGGCGCCCTGAACATCGCGAGCAGGGCCGACGACGACAGCCAGGGTCCCGCTGACCGACTTCACCGTGCTGCGCGTGCGCCGCGACGTGCTGCGTCGCAGCACCGTCGGCGTGATGGTCGCCAACCGCTCCGAGTCGGTGGTCGCTCCCGGCGCGAACACAGCTCGTCGGGGTCGACGGGAATTTCTCCTTCTTCCAGAACGTCTACGTCAGCGGCTACGTCGCCGGCACGTCGACGCCGACGCTCGAATCCGACCAGACCAGCTATCGCGGCAATTTCACCTACGGAGCCGACCGGTACGGTTTCACGGTTGACCGCATGGTGGTCGACCGGAACTTCAACCCGGAGATCGGGTTCGTGCCGCGCCCGAACGTCCGCCGGAATTTCGCGTCGGCCCGGTTCAGTCCCCGCCCACGCCGCAGCCGCGTCATCCGCCGCTACATCTACGAGGCGGGATACAACTACGAGACCGACGACGCCAACCGGCTCGAGTCGCGGGAGGCGCAGGGTGATTTCCGCATCGAGCTGCAGAACAGCGACGTGTTGAGCGTCGAGGTGTTTCGCAATTACGAACTCCTGCGCAGGCCGCTGTCGCTTGCGCCGAACGTGCGGGTGCCAGTCGGCAGCTACGGGTTCAGCCATATGCGCACCGCCTTGTCACTGGGGCAGCAGCACCGGCTCTCCGGCGTCGCCGCGGTCGATACCGGTGAGTTCTACGACGGCACGAAGCAGACCTTCTCGCTGAACGCGCGCTACGGATTCACGCCGGCAGCTCGGTGTCGAGCCGAACGTCTCGTTGAACTGGGTGGAGCGTGCCGGCGACGGCCGCGCTGATTCGCGCGACCGGCGCGCGAACGACCTTCACGGTGACGCCGCGGATGTTCGTGTCGGCACTCGTCCAGTACGCCTCGGGAACGCACATCGCGCTCCACGAATCTCCGCTTCCGGTGGGAATACCAGCCGGGCAGCGAACTCTTCGTGGTCTACACCGATGGCTACGACACCGCGGCGACACTGGGGATACCGAGCCTGCAGAATCGCGGCGTGGTCGTCAAAGCGAATCGCCTGTTCCGGTTCTGACCAATCAATCCGCCGAGGTCCCTCCCGCCATTTCGAGCCAGTCCAGTTCCTCCTCGATGCGATGGAACGCGTCGTCGCCGATCTCGTCGTTCGCCCGCATCGCGATGACGGCCTGCCGTGCCGCATCGAGCGCCTTGCGATGCGTGTCGCTATGCGCGTCGTGAGAGGACTTGCCGAGGCGTCCTTCGTCGTGATCGTGTTTGAGGTGCGCGGTGAACTCCTGACGGACCGCGTGGGCGATCGGCGATTCGTCGTCCGCAAGGATCGCCAGTCCGGCACGAAGCGCGCTCTCACGCGCGGCATGGACCTCGCGCCCCACCGGATCGCCGTCGCGAAGATCGAGTGCGCGCAGCAGGGGCTTCAGGGTCAGCCCCTGGATCACCAGCGTGCCGAGGACGACAGCAAACGCCGTCAGGACGATCAGGTCGCGATACGGAAAGGCTGCCGGAAGCGCCAGGGCCGCAGCGAGCGAAACGATGCCCCGCATCCCGGCCCACGAAACAATCAGCCCGCTGCCCACGGTCGGACGCAGCATCGGCCGCGGCGGATGAAAGCCGAACCGCCTGTGACGCCACCTGATCGCCGCGTTGAAGGCCATGTGCCAGGCGGGACGAACGAGGATCACAGTGGCGAGGATCGCCCCGGCCACCGCGAAGTACCGTCCTCGCTCCGCGGCTTCCAGGGTCGCGAGGATCGGCCGGATCTGCAGGCCGATGAAGATGAACGCGAGGATGTTCAGCGCAAACACCACCGTCTCCCAGACGGCGTAGGTCGGGATGCGGATCCGTGCGGGAATACGCTCCGGAGCCGTCTGCGCTACTGACGCCGCGTAGCACACCATCGTCAATACACCCGAGAGCCGTAGCTGTTCGGCGAGCACCCAGACGCCGATCGTCGTCACGAACTGAAGGATGATGGACGTCGGCACGTGTTGAACGCGGTCCATGATCCGCAACGTCACCCACCCGAGTGCAGGACCCGCCACCACGCTGCCGGCCACGCCGAGCAAAAACGTCGGGGCAATCGTGGTGAAGGAGAAACCGCCCGCCGCGACCGCGCCGACGGCGAGGCGGTAAATCAGCAGCGCGCTTGCGTCGTTGAGCATGCTCTCGCCCTCGAGGACCGTCAGGATGCGATGCGGCGGCTGCAGCGGCCGAAGCACGGCCGTTGCGGCAACGGCATCTGGAGGAGCAACGATCGCACCCAGCGCAACCGCGGCTGCCCAGGGCATCGCCGGCACCAGGACGTGGACGACCACCGCGACAGCCGCCGTCGTCAATCCGACCGCGACGATCACGAGCCCCGTGACAGGCGCCCAGTTGTCCCTGAGGTCTCTGAGCGAGGCATCAAATGCCGCATCGAGCAGTACGGGCGCGACGAACAGCGCCAGCACGAGGTCCGGGGGTAACGCGAAGGACGGTGCAACTGGAAGAAACGCGAGCAACGCGCCGCCGAGCGCCAGGAACACCGGATACGGCGCTCCGACGCGGCGCGCGCCGCCTGCCAGAATCACGGCGGCGACGAACAATCCCAGCAGTTGCTCGAGTTCCTTCATCGGATTGAACGTCGGCGATCAGTCGTATCGCACCAGGGGCCGCGGCGAGTGACCTACGCCGCCTTCTGAGCGGCTGCAATCCAGCGGCGCACGCGCGCTTCGAGGACCGGCAGCGGCATGCTGCCGCCGCCGAGCACCACGTCGTGAAAGGCCCGATAGTCGAATGTCGGACCGAGCGCCTGGCGCGCTTCGTCGCGCAGCCGCTGAATGGTCATCGCGCCGACCTTGTAGGTGGTGGCCTGCCCGGGCCACACGAGGTAGCGCTGCACCTCGGAGCGGATCGCTCCCTCCGCCAGGGGTGCGTTCTCGAGGAAGTACGCCACCGCCTGCTGCTCGGTCCATCCCTTCGCGTGCATCCCGGTGTCCACGACCAGGCGAACCGCGCGCCACATCTCGGCGCCGACCCGACCGAAGTCGGAGTATGGGTCGGTGAAGAAGCCCATTTCCTTGCTCAGCGATTCGGCATACAGGCCCCAGCCTTCGGAGTAGGCGCCGTAGAAGTACTGGGTCCTGAACTTCGGCAGGCCGGTACGTTCCTGGGCGATCGAAATCTGCAGGTGATGGCCGGGCACACCTTCATGGTAGGCGACGGCTTCGAGCTGATACTTCGGCATCGCGTTCATGTCCGAGAGGTGCGCGTAGAAGATACCGGGCCGCGATCCGTCAGGCGTGCCGCCGAAATAGTGCTGCGCGGCGCCGGGCTGTTCCCGGAATGGCTCGACCCGCTTCACCACGAGCTTCGCCTTCGGCAGGATGCCGAAGTACTCCGGCAGTTTCCCCTGCATCTCTGCCAGGTATCTTTCCGCGAGCGCGAGATAGGCGCCTCGCCCTTCGTCCGTATTCGGAAAGAAGAACCGCTTGTCGCTCCGCAGCCGCGCGAAGAACTCGGGCAGCGTGCCCGTGAAGCCCACCTTCGCCTTGATCGCGTCCATCTCGGCGCGCAGGCGCGCCACTTCGGCCAGGCCGAGCGCGTGAATCTCGTCGCTGGTCATCGTGGTTGTGGTCTGCAGGGCGAGCGCCGTGTTGTAGTACGCCGCGCCATCGGGCAGTGCAGAGACGCCCTGCGGGTCTGGTGAAGCGTTCTTCTGGTCGGATTCAAGCCACTGTTCCAGGCGCTCGTAGGCCGGCTTCACTCGAGAGGTGAGCGCGTTCGAGGCATCCGCGGTCAGTGCCTTCGCCTCCTGCGGGCTGACCCTGCCGTCTTTCTCGAGCGCGGCGATTTTCGCCCTCGCGTCGGCGAACAGCGGCGACTCGGCGCCGCGGGTAAACGGGGCACCGCTGACGACCCGGCGGATTTCGCTCAGCGCCTGCACGTACGCGAACCGGGGCGGGCGAATACCCTTCTCCGCCGACGCCCGGGCACGCGTGAGCAGCTGGTCGAGCGCCTCGCCCATCCGCGACAGGCGCGAGATGTACGCCTCCATGTCGCGCTTGTCGTCGACGCGGTGGAAGTTGATGAGGAACTGCGGCAGACCGCTGTGCGCACCACCGAGAACGAAGATGTACGGGTGACCTCGAAATGGCCTGCTGCGTTCGGCGCGCTCCAGTTCCTGCGACCAGATATCGAACGAGGTCTTGCCGTCGTCATCGAGCAGGTCGTAATTGAAGGAGGCCTTCATGTCGGCAACGCTCCTGCGCCGCCATTCAAGCTGCCGATCCTCCGCCGCCTCCGAACGGTCGTCGAGTCGATCGTACTGTTCCTTCCGACCCTGGCTGGTGAGACTCTCGGGACTCATCGCGAGTTCTTTTTCATACTCGGCGTCGAGGTAGGCCGTCAGCCGTGCGGTTTCGGCCGCCCGCTTTGCCGTGTCCTGACTGGGAGCCGCTGCGTCCCTGGTCGATTGGCATCCAGCCAGGGCCAGAACGAGTGCGAGCGCCGCGAGCGCAGGGGGTCGCATTACTGAATTCTAGACGCCCTGAACCCGTTTGCAGACTCAGCTCTCGAGCGCAACCGGGCCGTTCGGGTGCGGCGGTAGTTGAGGCGTGGCCGGCCCGACAGAAGCCCGACAGAAGCGGTCCCCAGTCGCTGGGTTATGGATCCGTTTCCCCAAGAGCACTCGCTGGCGTTCCCGCGTGTCATTGCGCAGTGCCACTCCAGTAGACATCTGAATGTTGTAATATAGTGCTGCTCAGTCAGAGCAGGTCCTGAGACCAGAGCCGACACACCAGGGCTGACCAACCAAGGCCGCTGCCCATCAATCCCGGGCTCCCGGTCGGAACGCTAATTGATGATCAACCGAGTCGGCTCCGCACTCAGCCGCATCCCCTGGCAGTCGTGGCGGCCCAAACTGGTCGAGTGCCTTCGTGGCTATAGCCGCGAGTCGCTCGTCGCGGACGCCGTCGCCGGTCTCACCGTGGGCGTCGTCGCCCTTCCCCTCGCAATGGCGTTCGGAATCGCCTCTGGTGTGACCCCCCAGGCAGGTATCTACACCGCCGTCGTCGGCGGCTTCATCGTGTCGCTGCTTGGGGGATCCCGAATCCAGATTGGCGGGCCAACTGGCGCATTCGTCGTCATTGTCGCCGGCATCATTGCCGCGCATGGCGTGCCGGGCCTGTTGATGGTGACGATGATGGCTGGCGTCATCCTGCTGGTTCTGGCGGTCACCGGGCTGGGCCAGGCGGTGAAGTTCATTCCGCGTCCGGTGGTCCTCGGCTTCACCAACGGGATCGCGCTCCTCATCGCATCGACGCAGATCAAGGACTTCTTCGGCCTCGCGATCGCCGATCCGCCGAGCGAGTTCATCGCGCGGATGACGATGCTCGCGGGCTCCGTGCAGCTCTTCGGGCCGGCGGCACTCGTTCTCGGGGTCAGCTCGCTGGTGGTGGTGCTGACCGTGCCCCGCTGGTTCCCGCGCGTGCCCGGATCGATCGTGGCTCTGGTGCTGGGTACGGCCGCCGTCACGATGTTCGGCGTACCGGTCGATACGATTGGATCGAAGTTCGGCGGCATTCCCAGTGGCCTGCCTGATGTGCATCTTCCGGCTTTTCGTGCTGACCTGATCCTTCCGCTGCTGCCTTCCGCATTGACAGTGGCGCTGCTCGCCGCCGTGGAGAGCCTGCTGTCGGCGGTTGTCGCCGACTCGATGACCGGCGACCGGCACAACTCCAGCGCGGAGCTCCTCGCTCAGGGCGTGGCCAACCTCATTGCACCGCTGGTCGGCGGGATTCCCGTGACGGGCGCGATCGCTCGCACCGCGACCAACTTCCGATCCGGAGCGAGGTCGCCTGTCTCGGGCATGATTCACTCGGCCACCCTGCTCGCCATCGTGCTCCTGCTGGCGCCATTCGCGGCCTACGTCCCTCTTGCCACGCTCTCAGCCGTGCTGTTCGTGGTGGCGTACAACATGGGCGAGTGGCGTGAGATCGGCAGCATCTGGAAGACCGACTGGGCGGACCGCTCGGTGTGGCTGATCACCTTCGCCCTCACCGTCGCCGCGGACCTGACCGTGGCGGTCGAAGTGGGCATGGCACTCGCCGCTCTGCTGTACATCTACCGCGTCACCGACACGACGAGTGTGATGGCTGTCACGCCCGAGTACATCGAGGAAGGTCGAGCTCACGTCCTGCAGGACAAACATCTCCCGGCCTACGTGGCGATCCTGCGGATCCATGGGCCGTTCCTGTTCGGCATGACCGACAAGCTGGCTGATGCGACCGCGGACCTCTCTTCGTTCCCGCCGATTCTGATCCTCCGGCTGCGCAACATGACGGCAATCGACGCGACGGGGCTGCGTGCACTGGAAAACCTCAGCGATCGGCTGAAGCGATCTGGTCGCACGCTGATCCTGTGCGGCGCGCGGAGCCAGCCGGCAGCCCTTCTGCATCAGGGAGAGTTTGTGGAGCACGTCGGAGCGGCTAACATCACGCCACACATCGACGCCGCGCTGGTCCGGGCCAGGGAGGTCAGTGCGGCGTTCTCCGGCCTTGGCGAAGAGACCGCTCGCGAGTTGGCGTCGCTGTCGCTCTGAGTCTCACCGCGTGCGGTAACCATGGCCGCCGTCGCGTCTGGGAGCGTGTGCTACCGGCGTCGCTCCTGCCGCTGCAGTTCGCGCAGCAGTCCCTGCGTTCCTGCCAGGTGATTGTTGAAAATTCGTCGGGCCGCCAGCAGCAGGTCGCCGATCAGCGGATCGCGCACGGAGTAGCGTACGCTGGTGCCCTCTTTCCGGCCGGCGACGATGTTCTTCGTGCGCAATACCGCGAGTTGCTGCGATACGACGGGCTGATCCAGTTGGAGAATGTCCTGAAGTTCCTGGACGCTGCGTTCGCCCTGGAGCAGCACCTCGAGCACCGCAATGCGGACCGGGTGGGCCAGCGCACGAAAGAAATCCGCCTTGAAGCGCTGCAGTTCGCCAGTCACTTCCCGTCTATTCATATATTGCGATGTTAGCGCGGCAGGTCGCGAGCGCACAACATCCCGGCGGGCTGGTCCGCACGGCCCCGCACGCTGCCGCTCCGTGATCGGCTGCTAATTCGCGGCGACCGGATCACACTCGAGGGCGGTGCGCGGATCACTTTCCAGCGTCAGGCCCGGCCGCGTGTCGACGTGCATCGACCGATCGAAGACGACGAAGTTGGCCCCTCCGGCAGACTTGGCGCGGTACATGGCGATATCAGCTTCCCTGAGGAGATCCTCGGTCGTGATCCGAGGACCGGTCCGGTTGGGGACGCTGATGCCGATGCTGCATTGAATCGACATTCGCTGCCCGGCGACGGCAAATGGCGCGGCCATCGCCGCCAGGATGCGCTCTGCCACCGCAGCGGCGTCGTCAGGCTTGCCGAGGCGTTCGAGGATGATGACGAACTCATCGCCGCCGAATCGGCCGGCAAGCGACGTCTCGCATCGCGTCACCACGTCACCCGCGCGGAGGACCCGCGCGAGGCGCTGCCCGGTCTCGATCAGCACCTGGTCGCCAGCGTGGTGGCCCAGGCTGTCGTTCACGCACTTGAAGTTGTTCACGTCGATGAACAACACCGCACACAGGCCATGGGTGGGCTGTTCGGCACGGGCCGCGAGGGAACTCAGGCGGCTCGTCACCATGGCACGGTTCGGCAGCTGGGTCAGCGCATCGACCAGAGCCGCCGCGCTGAGAGCCTCCTCCGCCGTCTTGCGCTGCGAGACGTAGCGGTCGTTGCACATCAGCACGAAGCCGAACGGCAGGACGACCGCAAAGACGTAGAAGATCAGGAGCGACACGGAGCTCATCGCGTTGGTCGCGGTCGGCGACACGCTGACCGGATCGATTGCGAGAAAGAGGCCGCCACGCACCACGACGGCGAGTCCGCACACTCCGAACACGCACGCCATGAACCGGTGACTTCCGACGCGTCGATTTGGCCCGGTCAGGAGCACGTAGGCGCTGCCCAGCGTGACCACTCCGGTCGTCGCGCCGATCAGGGCCTGCCGCGCCGCCGTGCTGGGAAAGACGAAAGTGAAGTAAAGGGACAGGACGAGGTCGAGCGCGAGCAGCCCATAAAACCAGCGCCGTTCGATCGGCTTCGCCTCGAAGTCGTGAAGGATGAACAGGCACAGCATCAAGGCGGCCTGGACCAGGAACGGTCCAAACACGACGGAAATGACTTCGGGCATGCGCCCTCGAAGAAGTCCCGTGATGAACCAGCCGAAAGACTGAATGAACGTCGCCAGGGCCCATTGATAGGCGCCGGTGACCTCACCGAGGTATCCGCGCGTGACCACCAGCAGTCCGATGCCGATCAGGAGCGTGCTGAGGATGATCACGACGACCATCGTGCGGGGATCGAGATTCACAAGGTGCTGATCGGGTATCGGCCGCACCGGCCGATCCCTTGAATCTGCACGCGCAGCTCAGCAGCCGGAGGCGGCCCAGTCAGCCGTGAACGCTTCGCCGAGACCGTTTCGCTGCGATCGAAGAAGATCGCGAGTTGGCTGCCGTCGGCCCGATCATCTAAGACTCTTGCGGGGATCTGCTGGCGACCAATCGTAACAACTGGTTCGGATCGACAGGTTTGACCAGGTGATGGTTGAATCCCGCCTCCAGTGCCCGGCGGCGGTCATTGTCCTGTCCCCACCCGGTCAATGCGATCAGCTGCATGTTCGTGGCCCACGGCTCCCGGCGGAGAACTTCAGCGACTTCATAACCGCTCAAATCAGGCATGCCGATGTCGAGCACCGCGGTATCCGGACGAAACGCTTGCGCGAGGGACAGCGCCGCTCGGCCCAGATAAGCGACCTGAACCTCGTGGCCCTCGAGTTGAAGCAGGATTGAAAGGCTCTCCGCCGCATCCTGATTGTCATCGGCAATAAGTATGCGGCGACGCAAGGGCGCCGCGGGCCCCGGTTCGGCAACAAGCGGCGCGGTGGCCTGTTCGGGCAACGCCAGCGGTAAGCGGACGGTGAATTCGCTGCCGTGACCGAGGCCGGCGCTGCGCGCTTCGACCGTTCCGCCGTGCAATTCGGTCAGCCCCTTGACCAGGGCCAGACCGATTCCGAGTCCCCCATCGGACCTGCCCGCCACGCCATGAACCTGCTCGAACATTTCGAAGATCCCGGTGAGGTACCTCCCGTGCGATTCCGATCCCATCGTCCTTGACCGACAGGACGAGCGTATCGCCCTGGACAGTGCTCGCCAGCTCGATGTGACTACCGGCATCGCTGTATTTCGCGGCGTTCATCAACAAATTCGACAGGATCTGCGACAGGCGAAGATGATCGGCATCGAGCCAGACAGGTTTCGCCGGGAGACTCAACGCGAGTTGGTGATTCTTGCTATCCAATGTCGGGCGCGCCGCTTCGACGGCGGCATCAACCACATCGGACAGCGCCAGCCTCTCCTTTTTGAGCTGCAGTTTGCCCTGCGTGATCCGTGCGATGTCGAGCAGATCATCGAGCAGCAGTGCCATGTGCGACACCTGCCGCTCGATGATGAGTTGCGCGCGCTTCAACTTCGTAGGCGGCAGCTGCGGCGAAGCAATGAGTCTGGCAGCCACGCGGATCGGTGCGAGCGGATTCCGCAGTTCGTGGGCCAACGTGGCGATGAATTCATCCTTGCGTCGATCCTGCTCGCGTAATTGATGATTGAGCTGCGCCAGGCGTTGTTGATCGAGCTTCTGTGCGGATACGTCGACCGTCACCCCGTCGAAATGGGTCGGTGTACCATCGGGTGCGTAATCGGTGCCACCCAGTGCGCGTATCCATTTGATCTCGCCCGTCGTCGGATGCACGGTGCGGTAGACAATGTCATACGGCGTCCCGGTGCGAATTGACGCGTCGATCGCGCCCCGAGTCGGGGCGCGGTCCTCATCGTGAATCCTCGCGTAGAAGTCGTCGATCGTGATCCGGTCCGTCGCCGCGAAGAAGAAGTGCTCTTTGACCCGCTCATCCCATTCGAGGTAATCGAAGGGCAGGTCGCATTACCAGAACCCAACCCCTGAAAGACGAGTCGCGTAGTCCAGGCGCGCCCGGTTCAGCGCCAGGGCACGGTCGGTCGCAAGCCGTGAAGTGACATCAACCCCCTGCACCAGGATGCCGACGACGGCGCCCTCGCGATCGGTGATCGGTTGATAAACGAAATCGACGTATCGTTCCTCAATCGCCGCTTCCGGTGAGCCTTGAAATACCAGCTTCGAGCCAGCTGCGGAGTACGGTTTGCCTGTTCGATACACCTTGTTCAAGAGCGCCAGATAGCCCTGTGTCGCCGCTTCCGGAATCGCGTCGGCTACCTTGCGACCAACGACAGGCCGATGACCAATGAGGGCCAGATAACCAGGATTGGCCAGCTCGATCACATGGTCGGGGCCCCGCAGTACGGCGAGAAAGGTCGGGGCTTGATCGAACAACTGCACGAATTGCTCACGCTCGGCGGCCAGTTTACGCTCAGCCAGGACGTGTTGGGTCGTCTCGGAGCAGGTCACCAATACTCCGCCGACTCCGTGGAGAGATGTCGGTTCATCAATGGGGCTATAGCTATAAGTCCAGTACACCTCCTGCAGCTCGCCGTGGCGGACGATGGGCACGCATTGGTTTTCCAGCCACACCGCGCCGTCACCGCGAAGCACCTGCTCGATCTGGGCTCCGACAATCGGCCACGCCTCATGCCAGGCCTCACGCCCCGGCGCGCCCAGGATTGCGGGGTGTTTTTCCGGACCGAGCGAACGGGAAAAAGCGTCGTTATACAGGCACGTGAGCTCAGGCCCCCAGAAGATCATCGAGGGGTGACCCGTGGTCAGCAAGACGCGCACGGTCGTGCGCAGGCTTTGCGGCCAGCCGCAGGGTTCCCCGAACGAGGTGCCCGCCCACGGATAGGCACGAATGCGCTCGCCCATGGAGCCGCCGCCAGCAAGGAATTCCAGGCCTACGTCAGGAGATGCCACTTGGAGTCCATTTCAAGCCGACCAGGACCGGCGAATTCGCCGAGCGGGGTGTTCGGTCGAGCTCAGACTACCTGCGCTGAATCGCAGCGAACAACTTGATTTTGCGCTATTCCCGGCCAGGCTCATCCAACGTTTCCTTCGATACATCGTCGGTGCCCTGCGTGGTACCTTACATTCATCCACTTCACCGCCACCCCTGGCTCCTGAGAGACTCTAATCCTGATGCCGACGTCCACCACGGTCGAGTACACGGCGATGTTGCTGGGCGCCACTGGTAACGTGGGCCGGCACATCCTGCACCTGCTCGTGGAAAGCCCGCTGTGTAAGAGGGTGATTGTGGTGACCCGGCGCCACGCGGAGCTCGCGAACCCCAAGGTGCGGCAGGTGGTCGTGAACATGGACAGGCTCGCGGAGGAACTCGCGCCGCACGCCAGGGACGTCGACATCGCGCTCGCGGCGTTCGGTGTCGGTAAGGGGAGCGCGAAGATGGCCGACGAGGAGGTCCGCACGATGGAGATCAGCGTACCCGACGGCCTTCGCGGCTGCGGCCAGGGCAGGTGGCGCTCGCGTGCTGGCGATGATGACGGCGGTCGGCGCCAACTCGCAGTCATCGACCAAGTACCTCCGCACCATCGGCGAGAAGGAGATGAAGTCGAAGGCGCTCGAGTTCGAGTTCCTCGGCCTCTACCGCCCGGCCGTGATTCTCGGCAACTCCAACACGCCGTCTGCGCTCGGTTTGGTCATGCCGCTGGTCCACTGGGCGCTGCCGTCGCGCTTCCATTCGATTCACAAGAACGACCTGGCGCGCGCCATGGTCGCGACGTCGGAGCAGGCGTTCCTGGCGCTCGCGCAGCACACCGGCCGCACGTCTCCGGTGGTGAAGATTCTCGAGTACAAGGAGATGGAGCCGTTCTTCGCGGTGGGTGCAGGGCGCGCAGCGGTCCGCACGTGGCATCCGAGCAGTGATGGCACACGCGGGCTACACCGTCCCCATGAGGGCCTGTGCCACTGTTCTTCTGACGCACTATCAGCGGGAAAAAAGGCCTCGACTCGCAGCTCTTCCAGGGTGACGTCTTGCGGTGAGCCGAACGTCATCAGCGTCGTGAACAGCCGCAACTCTACGTCAGCGCTCTTGATGTGAATCGGGAGCAACAGGCTTGCGGGTGCGTCCGTCGCGGTTTCGGTCGTCGTTGACACACTCTCGGCGTAGCTTCTCAGTTCGGCCAACATCGCGTCTGCCACGGCGTCTCCCTCGGACTCCCCCAGCTCACGTTCCGCCCGACGCCAGAGGTGGCGGTACACCTCTTGCCTGTTGACGATGACTCGGCCCAGACCCAGCGGATGAAAGACGACGCGCAAGTGGTTGGCGTGGCCGGTCAGGAGCGACGGATCAACGAAGCGGGCGAGCAATCGGCCTGACGCACCATTCCCCTGGATGCAGTTGGAATAGCGGTCGAGCACGACGGCTGCGTATGGAAGGTACGCATCGAGCACGAACTGGAGCACGTGGCGAACTGGCGCCATTTCGCTGGCCGACAAAGGCGTGTGTCGATACCGCGGCGCGAAACCAGCCGCGACCAGCAGCCGGTTCCGCTCGCGCAACGGCACGTCGAGCGCCTCGGACAGCACCTCCAACGCCTCGCGACTCGGTTGCGCTCGTCCGCTCTCGAGGAAACTCACGTGGCGCGCTGAGAAGCCCGACGTCATCGCCAGCGCGAGCTGGCTCACACCGCGATGTGTTCGCCAGCGTCGGAGCAGCGTCCCGACCGGGCTGGCGGGTTGCGCACGCGGCGGTCGGGAGTTGGCCGTCACGGTCGTCATCCTACCAGTGGTCAGCGACTGGCAAAAGCCAGGACGTCGGCTGTCAGGCGATCCCGGTGCGTGACGAACAGACCGTGGGGTGCGCCTTCGTAGACCGTCAATTGCGCCTTCGGGAGCAGTCTTGCGGTCGGTCTGCCCGTGAGGTCGAGTGGCGCCGAAGCGTCCCTGTCCCCGTGAATCACAAGGGCCGGGCGGTCGATGCGTGGAAGCTCGCCGCGAAAATCGGTAGACGTGAGGCTTCGGTTGCATGCGACAAGCGCTTTCAGCGACGCGCCGAGCATCATGGTCCTCACCCACTCCTGCATCTGGGGCGAGGTGTCGGGCAGAAAGAACGCCGGCCGATTGTCCTCGAGCCACTTCGGATAATCGCGAAGCAGCATCTGCTGACGGAACAACTCGAACCGGTCCGCCGGAATGCCCGCAGGGTTATCGGGTGTCTGGGTCAGAAACGGTGTCGCGGCGGTGGACACGAAGACGAGCCGCGCGATGCGCTCCGCACCGTGCCGCGTCACGTATCGCACCATCTCGCCGCCGGCCATGGACATGCCGACAAGGGTGACGTCGCGGAGATCCAGGGTATCCAGAACAGCGGCCAGATCGTCGGCCAGCGTGTCGAAGTCGTAGCCTGTGCCCGGACGGCTCGAAATCGCCCATGCCCCCGTCGATCGTA
>CAVOPD010000012.1:0-262716 GCA_963697745.1 uncultured Acidobacteriota bacterium
CGCGTGCGACACTGCCGGTGTGCGGCAGGACAATCAACGACTGTTCGACGCCGCCGTTCCAGATGGGTTCGTGTATCGTCGCGACTTCGTGACGCCGGCCGAAGAGGCGCAGCTCGTTGACAACCTGGGACGGATCGCATTCGCGCCATTCGAGATGCGCGGCGTGATTGCGAAACGGCGCGTGGCGTTCTTCGGACGATCGTACGACTCCGCAGGCCTCGCCAGCCCGCCCATCCCCGATTTCCTGGTGCCGCTCCAGCACCAGGTGGCGGCGTGGGTCGGCGTCAGTGCCACCGACTTCGCGATGGCGCTGGTCAACGAATACGCTGCCGGCGCGCCAATCGGCTGGCACCGCGACGCCCCTCAATACGGGATCGTGGCCGGGATCTCACTGCTCTCCTCGTGCCGGATGAAGTTCAGACCGTACGCGGCCCCGCAGAGGCAGCCGGCGGCGAGCGGACGGCGAACAACGACTCACGAGATCGTGCTCGATCCTCGTTCGGCGTATCTGCTGGCCGGGGCAGCACGGCGTGACTACGAGCACCACATCCCAGCGGTCGCGTCGCTGCGCTACTCGATCACATTTCGCACCCTGCGCGGGTGACGCGCGTCGCGCGTGGACTCGTCAGGAGGGGCTTTCAGTGGGCGGGCTGACGTCGGGCGTGCTGCCGGTCTCCTCGCGCGTGCGGACCTCGCGGGTGCGGGTGCGGCCGAGTACCCGCAGTCCACTCGCCCAGTTCCACGCGTTCGTGAGGATATACGCGCCCCAGAGAACAGGAGTGACCGCGCTGAAGGCCATCATCAACGCCACGAGCAGGTCTGCGGCCGTTTCGGGACGGCCGAGCCGCAGGAGTCCGATATCGAGCCCTGTCATGCTGATGAGCACCAGCAGGATGGAGAGTGCGCCAGACCCCGGGAGCGACCGGAGCAGCGGCAGCAGCACCATCGTATTCAGGGTGAAGGGCATCCGGCTCGACATCATCGCCAACAGAGTAGCGCGGTTGACCGCTTCTCCACCAACCCATCCGCGTGGGCGCTGATCGCACCATCCCGTGTCCACGGCCATAATGAAGTGTGAGCGAACACCGCCCGCCGGATGATGGCGACCCGGACGCCAGCATCGATTCCGACGCCTTTGCCGAGGCCATGCGGGACGTCGTGCCGCTGGCCAGGGATCATCGCCAGCGTATTCGCACCATGCCGCCACTCCCGCGTCTCGCGCAGCCGTATAGAACTCCTCCCGCGCGTTCGCGAGACGATGAACCGGACGAGGAGGACGCAGGATTCGTGGCGACAGGCGTCGACCGGCGGGAACTGCGCAAGCTGCGACGCGGCTCCTATGTCCCAGGGCGCTGTCTCGACCTGCACGGGATGACCAGCCGGGCCGCGGTTGCAGCGGTCGAGCAGCTCCTTGCGACCAGTCGGCGCGCGTTCCGCTGCGTCGCGATTGTCCATGGGCGGGGGCTGCACTCCGCCGGCAACGTCGCGGTCCTGCGCAACGATGTTCGCGCGCTGCTTCGCCAGCACCCGGCGGTCCTCGCCTATGCCGACGCGCCGCGGGACGCAGGCGGCAGCGGCGTCGTGCACGTGCTGCTTCGAAGCTGATCGTCCATGAGCAGCAGGACGTTCGTGCGGACAACGTCGGTGTCCACCTCGGCGGCATCGCTCTTCGCCTGGCACGAAGCGCCTGGTGCGTTTCGAGAAGCTGACCCCACCGTGGGAGCGCGTTGCGCTGGTGCGCCACGTGGGTGGCATACGGGACGGCGCACAAGTGTCAGTGCGGGTCGGGAGGTGGCCCTTCTCTCTCCGATGGGATCTCGAGCACTGCGACTACCAGGCCGGCGTCTCGTTCACCGACGTGCAGGTGAAGGGTCCATTTACGTCGTGGCGACACGTTCACCGCATGACCGATACCGGCCAGGACAGTTGCACCCTCGAAGATCGGATCGACTTCGAGCTGCCGTTCGGGCCGCTCGGCGATGTGGTCGCCAGGTTCTTCGTCGAACCCAAATTGGCGCGTCTGTTCGACTTCCGGCACGACGTCACGCGTAAAGCCTTCGAACTCCGCTGACATGCCCGGCCATCGAGGAGTTGACGCGCACCTTTGATGACTGTGACGTGTGACGTGGGTTGTGTGGATGGCGGTTTTATAGCCGCCGGTCCTTCCACCCAAGAAATTCGCCGAGCTCCCGCAGCACGATCTGCCAGGCCGGTTCCTGTTCGAGCAGGAGATGGTTGCGGCTGGGGAGGGGCACGAACCTCGCTCCGGGGATGCCTGCGGCGAGCAACCGCCCTTCGTCGAACGGCACGACCGCGTCGCCCTGGCAATGCAGCACGATACTCGGCACCTTGATGTCGGCGAGCACGTCTCGCACGTCGAGACGCGAGAAGTCCTCCATGAAACGCGCGGCGTTCTCGGGCGAGACCGACACCCGCTGGAGCTCGTTGAACCACTCCATCTGCTCGGGGCTTGCGTCGGGTATGAATCGACTTGAGAAAATCTGGCGGAAGGCCGGATTGTTCATGCCCCAGCCCAGACGCACGAGCTTGATGATCGCGTCCCTGCGCTTCGAGCACCTGTGGATCGCCGCGATATTGCCAGCCGCGTGCGTAGGTGCCGTAGAGGATCAGATTCCTCACCCGTTCAGGATGTCGCACGGCATACGTGACGGCGACCGGACCGCCCTGGGAGATTCCCAACAGGTCGAAGCGCTCCAGGCCGAGCGTATCCACCACCGTTTCGAGGTCGCGCACCCACGACTCGAAGGTGAGTTCCGGCACCTGCCAATCCGACAGCCCGCATCCGCGCTCGTCGTACCGGACCAGGAGATGGTGGCGGGAGATTTCGTGGATCCAGTGCCGCCACACCGGGCTCTCCCACTCGTATTCGAGATGATTGAGCCAGTTGGCGGCTTTCACCAGTGGCGGACGCTGCTGCCAACCGCTGAATAGGCAATGCGAACGCCGTCGCTGGTGGTGGCGAATCGAATCTCCTGGCGGAGGGTTCGCTCGGGCGGGACCGGCGGTGCGGGCGCGAGCGCGGTGCGCTCTCCTGACGGAGCGCTGACATCCGCGACGAAGCGATAGCCCGACGCGCGGAATCGTCTCGATGAAGCGCGGTCCTGTCGCCTGTTCGCCGAGGGCGCGGCGCAACGTCGAGATGTTGTGATTCAGGTTGTTCTCTTCCACAACGGCATCCGGCCACACGGTCTGCATCAGTTCGTGCTTCGTCAGCAGCCGTCCGGCGTGCTGGACCAGGACGCACAGCGTGTCGAACACCTTCGTTCTGAGCGGCACCGCGCTCCCGTCCCGCAGCAGCCTTCGCTCGCCGACCTCGAGACTGAACGGTCCGAACTGGTAGGTCGCAATGGGATTCATCGCCATTCGAGGAGATTCCAGAAACGGGTCAGGAGTGCTACGGGACGCGGCGGACGGTTCGCGGCCAGTTGGGCCGCTGAGTTGCCGCTCGCACGCCCCTGCGAGATGCAACATCTTACTTATGCCAGCGGCGCGCAGCAAAGAACGACGCGGGGGCTGAAAACGCACAATGCCATTGGTGACGCGAGCGGCATCTCCCGCGCCACGCACCGCCATTACGGCTGAGTCTCGCGCCGCACCGCCGTGCCAGGCGAGCCTGTTCGTTCACCAACAGGCAGGCGTTATAGCCACGTGCTGAGCGATCGCGATCGCCGCGACATCCAGGGCCTGGTCCTGTTTGGAACGAGCCTGCCCGCTGCTCCGCTATCACTTCTTCCAGGTCCACGAGTCCACCGCCGGCCGACGATTCGTGCACACGCTGCTCGAACGGGGCGCCGCCATCCAGGTGAACACCGCGTGTTCACGCAACGCGGACGATCCCGCGGCGCCGTCGCTCGTGTACGTGGGGTTCACGTGGCGTGGGCTCGAGGCGCTTGCGGTGTCACGGGTGTCGCTCGACTCGCTTCCCCTGGGATTTCGGGAAGGGGCCGGGCGCCGCGCCGCAGATCTCGATGTGGGCATAGGCGGCAGCTCGGCAGATCCGTGGCTCCTCGCTCCGGACGAAGCGCACATCGCGGTGCTGGTCTACGCCGGCGATCGTCAGACGCTCGAGGTCGTGTCGCGCGAACTGATTGGCCGCGCCAACAGCCACGCCTGTTCGCTTCTGCTCAGCGTCGACGGCGAGGCGCTCGAGCACACGGTTGACCCGGCAACTCACACGTTCGCGACGCTGGCGCACCTTGCGGATCGTGACGAGCGCAGCGATCGACAGGTCGTGGCAGCCGTCTGGAAACGTGCCGACGGAGCGCTGGCGGTGCCGCCAGGGACGTTGATCCTTGGCCGCCGGGACGGCGCGGATGACGGTGGCAGCGTGGCGGTCCTCCCGCCGCCGATGCCCATCCCGAACGCGCTTGCCCACAACGGCACCTTCGGCGCCTTCCGGATGTGCGTGACTTCGGACGGCGCAATCGACCGGACGAACGGGCACGACGTCGCACCGCACGGCACGCTGGGCCTGGTTTTCACCGCCAACCTCGATGACCAGTTCGAGTCCCTTGTGCCGCACCCGGTGTCTCAGGAGCGCACCACCGGGACCCGAGTCGCCTGCGGTCAGGACACGCGCGGCCGCATACCTCTTGTTCCCGAGCATCACCGGCCTCCGCTTGATCTCGCAGTTGTCGGACGATCCGCAAACCGACCTCGAGAAGGAAGCGGTCGACGAGGCGATTGAGGTCGTTGTCCGGTCGATGATGAAGGCCATCGGCACCGGAACGATGCGCGATGCTCATCCGAAACATCACGGCCTCGTGAAGGCGACGGTGGACATCGCGGCCGATCTGCCCGACACACTGCGGCACGGGCTCTTCGCGACGCCGCGCCGCTACAACGCGTACATCCGGTTTTCGAACGGTCGCCCCACGCCGACTCCGCTGCCCGACGCCGCGCCTGATGTGCGGGGCATGGCGATCAAGCTGTTTGGCGTCGAGGGCACGAAGGAAACGGCCGACGAGAAGTACACGCACGACTTCATCCTGGCCAGCCATCCGGTGTTCTTCGTTCCGGACGTGTTCGCATACGTCGACTTCCTGCAGCTGCCGACGCTCGCCGACAAGATGCGGCTGTTTCCGGAACTGGGGCGTTCGTTTCGCAGCTTCGAGAGTCCGCTGACGATCAGGTACTTCAGCCAGACGCCGTATGCGCTCGGCCCTCACGTCGTCAAATACATCGCCCAACCCCTCGACCCGGCCGAACAGGATCCGATCGATCTCACTCCGGAAGCAGATGGCGGCGCGCAGCCCTGATTACCTGCGGGAGGCGATGGCATCGCATCTGGCGCAGCGACCGGCGCGCCTGGCGCTCTGCGTCCAGCTGCCCCCGGATGCCGCGGCCGCACAAGTGGACGATGCGACACGGTTGTGGAACACGCCGGCAGTGACGGTGGCGACCATCACGATCGCCGCCCAGGATTTCCGCACAGCCCGCGCAGGACCGGCTTGCCGACAACATCTCGTTCAGTCCGTGGCACTGCCTGACGGCCCATCGCCCTCTCGGGTCAGTGAACCTCGCTCGCCGCCGCGTCTACCGCGAAGCCTCGATGCTGCGCCACCTCAACGGGGCTACGCCGGTGAAAGAGCCCGATGGCCTGACGGACTTCTGATCCCGGCGATTTGCCAAGCGACGTCTGTTTTGGGCGAGCCTGTTGCTGCCGTGATCGGGCAGCAACTCTCGCATTTCTATATCATCGGTCCCCTCGGCAGCGGCGGCATGGGCGACGTGTACGAGGCGCAGGACCTGCGGCTGCCGCGATCCGTCGCACTGAAGGTGCTCAAGCCGTCGACTGCTCGAGAATCAGGTGGCGGTGCGCCGATTCGACCGCGAAGCGCGGCTCGCCGCGTCTCTGAATCATCCGAATATCTGCACGATCCTCGACATCGGCGAAGCCGACGGTCTGTCGTTCATCGCCATGGAACTGCTCCAGGGCGAGAGCCTCAAGCAGCGGCTGCGTGCGGGACCGGTTGCCGTTCGAGACGGCTGCTCGACATTGCGATCGACGTCGCGCGGGCGCTGTCGAGCGCCCATCTGGCCGACATCATTCATCGCGACATCACGCCCGGGAACATCTTCATCACCGACTCGGGCGTGACCAAGCTGCTCGACTTCGGACTGGCGAAGGCACTTGCCGTGGACGAGGGCGACGGTGACGCCAGTTCAGCCGATCCGGTGACCGAGATCGGCATCGTCCCGGGCACGGTGCACTACCTTTCGCCCGAGCAGTTGCTCTGACAGCACGGTGGATCGCCGATCGGACCTGTGGGCGATGGGCGCGGTCCTGTACCAGGCCATCACCGGCGCGCGGCCGTTCGAGGCGCGAAGCAAGACGGAGGTGATGAGCCAGATCCTGAGCCGCGCGCCGATGCCGCCGCGCCGTCTGGTTCCGACCATCCCAGTCGAGTTCGAACAGATCGTCCTGCGGCTGCTCGATCGAGACCCGGAGCGACGCTACCAGCGAGCCTCCGATCTGCTGAAGGACCTCGAGACCGTTCGCGGTCTCGACAGGCCGGCCGAGCCGCCGCCGGTCGCGACGACGAGCATGTCGATCGCTGTGCTGCCCTTCGCGATCCTTGGCGACGAGGACGAGACGCTTCGAAGCTTTCGCGATGGGCTTTCGAGCGGATGTCGCGTGGGCGCTTCAGCAGCTGCCCGGCATTCGCGTCGCGGCGCGGACGTCGACGGACAGCGTGCGCGGCCAGTCCATTCGGAACATCGGTGAGCAACTGCGCGTGGACCAGGTGCTCGAAGGCAGCATTCAGCGCGCCTCCGGGCACTTCAGAATCATCGCCGGCCTCATCGTCGCCGCAACTGAAGAGCGAGCTGCGCGTGCCCGTGCGGATTGATGTGCCAAGCGCCGACGTGTTGTCAGCACAGGACGAGGCAGCACGGCACATCGTGTCCACCGTGAAATCGCATGCGTCGCGAACCAGCCACCAGGCGGCGTCGAACCCCGACGCCTACGTCGAGTACCAGCGCGGCCTGCACGCGCAGCGCGAGCTGTTTGCCGGCGACTGGAACGCCGTGATCGAGCACGCCACACGCGCCACCGACATCGATCCGACGTTTGCGCCCGCCCACGTCATGCTCGCCGACACGTACAACTCGCTCGGCCTGCTCTCGCTGATGAAGCCTCGCGTGGCCTTCCAGAAGGCGCGTCTCGCAGCCGAGCGGGCGCTCGCCCTCGACTCGGACCTGGCCACGGCCCATGCAGCGCTTGGCCTCGTTCGCTTCGGCGACGACTGGGACTGGAACGCGGCCGAAACCCATTTCCGGCGCGCGCTGGACATCGACCCGGACCTGGCCAGTGCACGGGTGCATTACAGCTGGCTGCTGATGCTGCTCGGTCGCGAGACCGCCGCGCTCGCGGAAGCCACCCGCGCCGTGTCCACGTGGCACGCGCGCTTCGTGGTTGCCGGCGCCGCGCTCACCTACTTCCTCGCCGGGCGCTACGACGACGCGATCGCGCTCTGCAACGAGTGCCTCGACGCAAGCCCCGACTATCTGTTCGCGATCTACCAGCGCGGGCAGTGCTATCACATGAAGGGGATGTACCCGACGCGCGCACGCCGAACTCGAACGCGCGGCGCAGATCGGCAACCGCGCGCCGTTTTACACCGCGCTTGCTCGGCAAGAGCTACGGCGAGGCGGGAATGCGGGACAGGGCGCTGGCGATCGTGAGGGAGTTCGACGAGATGCAGCACCGGCGCTACGTCGCGCCGCACTGCTACGTGTACGTGTACCACGGACTCGGCGAACGGGAGCGCGCCCTGCTTCATCAGGAGGATGCCTACCGCGACGGCGGACAGCCGCTGAACTACCTGTCGCCGTTCATCAGGAATCTGTTCTCGCTCGACCCGACGCACCGCGATCGGCTGCGCCAGATGCGCCTGACGGTGTGATCTGGCCGCTGAGGCCAATGGCCTCCGCGAGGCGCTTGACGCGCGCGTGACGGCCATGCGTGCCGCGTCCGGGCTCGACTTGCCCAGCTTCTGCGCGATCTCCTCGAAGGAGTGATGATGCTCGAGCCGGAAGATGATCGCCATGCGATCGTTCGGCTTGAGCGTGCGCAGGGCCGCCAGGTACCGCTCCGAGCGCTCCTTGAGGATCAGCTGTTCCAGCGGTGAGTAGCCGCGATCGTGAAGCGAGTCGGGCAGTTCCTCGCCCACACCGCGGCGTGTGACGCGGCGCACCTCGTCGCGAATGCGGTTACGCACCGACTCGCGCAGGTAGGCCTGCATGCCGTCGACCGAGCGGTGTTCGAAGTGATCGACGCGCGCGAGCGCGCGCAGCACGGCGTCCTGCACGACGTCTTCGGTGTTCGCGCCGGCACGCGCATAGAAAGGGCAGACGACCGCGCGCCCACCGCCGCAGCGGTCCGACGGTTCGTTCAATCAGCACGCGCGCCGCGGAGCCATCTCCGTGGCGGGCGCGTTCGAGGACGTCCAGCGTAGAGTCGCAGTCGGTTGAATCGCCCGGCGTCGCCGGCTCCATCAATGTGCTCCCCGTTGTGCTCGGCTCACGAAAACGGCAGCTCGTCTCAAATCGAAGCAATCATCTTAACGCAGTCCGTTTCCGTCCGACACAGACATGTCGAGTTACAGCTGTCTTGTTGTCGAGCTTAGGAATGCGTTCAACATCGATGAACGTAAGGTCCTTCAGGGCCGCCCGGTACCGTCGCGTTGAAAACCGACGCTACGCCAGTTTTGAAAACCAGCGACATACGCAGCCGTTACAAGACACTGTCAGGTTCGGCCAGCAGGGATACCTGGGACGTCTGCGGGAGCGGTATCGGCGCAGCGCTGCGTGTACGATGGATCGTGCTCTCGCCCTCTGGTGCGGGCGAACACACACGCAGGCCTGATGTGCAGCGTCCGATCGTGGATGGGTCGTTGCGGGAGTCATTGCACATGTTCAGTTTCCGTCACTCCGTCCTGATCACCGCAATTGCCGGCAGCGTCGCGGTACTGCCGCTCGCTGCCCAGTGGCAAGGCGCGGACCGCCTCAATCCCGACATCGTCTACCGGGTGAAGGACGAAGGACTCCAGCGCTCGAAGGTCATGGAAATTTCGAGCTACCTGACCGACGTGTATGGTCCACGCCTGACTGGCTCTCCGGAGATCAAGGAGGCTGCAGACTGGGCCGAGAAGACGATGCGTGAGTGGGGCCTGTCCAACGTGCATCGTGAAAGCTTTGCGTTCGGCCGCGGATGGCAGAACCGCCGGATGACTGCGACCGCCCTGACGCCGCGAACCTATCCGCTGATTGCGTATCCGAAGGCGTGGACGCCGGGAACCAGGGGGCCGGTCACCGGTGAGGCCATGCTTGTTTCTATCCAGAGCGATGCTGACTTCGCGACATACAAGGGAAAGCTGCGCGGGAAGTTTGTCTTCGCTGCCCCGCCCCGCGAGTTGTCGGCGCACTTCGACCCGCCAGGCACGCGATTTACGGCCTCGCAGCTGGAAGAACTCGCGAAGCAGCCGGTGAGACGCAGCGGACCAGGTGGTGCGCCGCCCAACGCCCAGGCGCAGCGCACGCTGGCGCAGAAGACCATGCGGTTCTGGCTCGATGAAGGTGTTCTCGCGGTCGTCGAGTCGAGCCGCGGCGATGGCGGCACGCTGTTCGTGCAGAGCGGAGGATCCCGCAACGCCAGCGACCCGCCAGTGCCGCCGCAGATCGTGCTTGCCGCCGAGCACTACGGCCGGATCGCCCGCACGCTCGAGAAGAAGATCGCCGTCACGCTGCAGATGGACGTGGAGAACGAGTTCCTCGACGCGGACCTGAACGCGTTCAACGTCATTGCGGAGCTGCCCGGCACCGACAAGGCGGACGAGGTGGTGATGCTCGGCGCCCACTTCGACTCGTGGCATACCGCGACCGGCGCCACGGACAACGCCGCCGGATCGGCGGTCATGATGGAAGCGATGCGGATCCTGAAGGCAGCCGCGGTCCCGCTCCGCCGCACGGTACGGCTTGGCCTGTGGGCCGGTGAGGAAGAGGGACTGCTCGGGTCGCGCGCGTACGTGAAGGAGCATTTCGGCGATCCGGCAACGATGCAGTTGAAGCCGGATCAGGCGAAGCTGTCCGGCTACTTCAACGTGGACAACGGTACGGGACAGATCCGCGGCGTGTATCTCCAGGGAAACGAGGCGATCGCTCCCCTGTTCACCGCGTGGATGGAACCGTTCCGCAACATGGGCATGACGACGCTCGCGATCCGCAATACGGGCGGGCACCGACCATCTGTCCTTCGATGCGGTCGGGATTCCGGGCTTCCAGTTCATCCAGGATGAAGTCGAGTACAACACGCGCACGCACCACTCGAACATGGACACGTTCGATCGGCTGCAGGCACAGGACCTGATGCAGAACGCGGTGATTGTCGCGGCGTTCGTGGCGCAGACGGCGAACCGTGACGAGAAGCTGCCGCGCAAGCCGCTGCCGAAGGCGCCGCCATCCGCAGCGCCGACCTCGCAGCAGCAGCAGCGGTGAGCACGGGGCAGGCAGGTCGGGCAGGTCGGGCAGGTCGGGCAGGTCGCGCAGGTCAGGGATGGTCTTGCAGGTCAGGAAGGTCGGGCGAGGCCGTCAGGTGGAGGAATCTCGAGTAGGCGCCTGTGCAAACTAACTAGCCACCACTGAGGACGCAGAGGGACACGGATCCACCGATTTCATGCTCCGTGTTCTCTGCACTTCGCGAGAAAACGGGTATCCGGAGTTGGGTATAGGTGATGAACGCACGGCGCCCCGGCGTTGAGCGTGCGATGTCTTGCCTTCCTGCCTCCGTGCCTTCTGCCTTCCTGCCTTCGTGCCTTCCTGCCTTCCCTGCATTCGTGCATTCCTGCATTCCTGCATTTCAGATGTCCCGCATGCGTCCCGTCAGCCCTTCACGGTGAAGCCCTTCTTCGTCAGGCACTCGCGGATGCGTTCGCGGAGGTCCCCCTGCAGCTCGATCGTGTCGTCCTGCACCGTGCCACCGGTGCCGCAGGCGCGCTTCAGTTCCTGGCAGAGCTCCTTGAGAAAGGCATCGTTGCGCGGCAGGTCGTACACCACGCTGACGGTCTTGCCGCCGCGACCTTTCTTCTCCATCCGCAATTTGGCCACAATCTTCGCGGGAACCGCCTGCTGTGCTCCCGGGCGAGTGCTGCACTTGCAGTCCTGCACCGGCCAGCCGCAGGTCGGGCACACATCGCCCCCACCGGTCGAGTACACCAGCCGCGCGTTCGATCGTCCGCTCATGACAGGCCGGCTCCGAGGTCCACGTGCCTCACGTCGCGGTAGGCGCGGGTCAACTCGGCGCGCACGTCTGGATGCGCGATCGAGATCAGCCGCTCTGCCCGCTCACGAAGGCTCCGGCCAAACAGGTTCACGGCGCCGTACTCGGTCGCGACCCAGTGCACGTGGCCGCGGGTCGTCACCACGCCGGCGCCCGGCTTCAGCGTCGGAACCACGCGCGACACCCGGCCACCCGACGCCGTCGCCGGTAGCGCAATAACCGGAACGCCGCCCTTCGACAATGCGGCACCGCGAATGAAGTCCATCTGGCCGCCGATGCCGGAGTAGATCCGGTACCCGATCGAGTCGGCGCATACCTGGCCGGACAGATCCACCTCCAGCGCCGAGTTGATGGCGACGACACGATCGTTGCGCCGGATGATGGCCGTATCGTTCGTCCGATCGCACGGGTGGAACTCGATGAACGGGTTGTCGTGGACGAAGTCGAACAGCTCACGAGACCCGTTGACGAAACTGGTCACCGTGCGGCCGCGGTGTACGTTCTTGAGCCGATTGGTCACCGCTCCGCTCTTGATCAACGCCATGACGCCGTCGGAAAACATCTCGGTGTGCACGCCGAGATCCTCCTTGTCGTCGAGGCGACGGAGCACCGCATCGGGAATCGCGCCGATGCCCATCTGCAGCGTCGCACCGTTGGGCACCAGGGCGGCCACATGCGCTCCTATCGCCTCTTCCGTCGAAGTGGGTTGCGGCGGATGGTGTGCGTGCAGCGGCCGGTTGGTGTTGACGAAGGCTGACACGCGAGCGAATGGCACGAGCGTATTGCCATGCGTCCGCGGCATCTGCTCGTTGATCTCGGCGATGACCGTCGCGGCGACGCGCGATACGGCGAGCGCTGCATCCACGGACGTGCCCAGCGTGCAGTATCCGTGGCGATCCGGCGGGGAGAGCTGGAGCAGCGCCACGTCGATCGGGATCAATCCCGACTCGAACAGCGAAGGGACATCCGAGAGGAAGACCGGCATGAAGTCCGCCCGGCCCTCGTCGACAGCATCGCGCAGCGGCGGCCCCGTGAAGAGCGAGACCGAGAAGAATCGGCCCTGGTGCTCCGGCGCCGCGAACAACGCCGGGCCTGCCGTATGGAGATGATAGAGGGTAACGTTCTCGAGATCCGCACGCCTCGCGAGTGCGTCGATCAGTGGGGTCGGGGTTGCGGCTGCGCCGTGAACGAACACGCGCATGCCGCTGCGGATGCAGGCCACCGCCTCCTCGGCGGTCGTCGCGTTCCTGCTCCAGTCGGCTGCCATGCGCCTCAGTGTACCAGCGCGAGACTGTCGACCGCGGTGATCCACTACGCATCGAGTTGCCGGATCGGGCGCACCTCGATGCTTCCCTCGCGCGCCGGCGGAATCTTCGCGGCAACCTCCAGCGCCTCATCAAGGTTCTGCGCGTCGATCAGATAGAAGCCGGCGAGCTGCTCTTTGGTTTCGGCGAACGGACCATCGGTAATTGTCGCCTTCCCGCCGCGCACACGAACCGTTGTTGCGGTGTCCACCGGCTGCAGCGCTTCGGCGGCGATCAGCACGCCCCGTTCACGCAGGCCATTCCCGCACGCCATGCACTCCGTGTCCGCAACGGCGCGCATCTTTTCCGACTCGAGGTACACCAGACACAGATATTTCACAACGATTCTCCAATTGGTCTACTCGGTCAATCGTCATCGCGCGTGGCGCGGGCATGCTCCGCCAGCTTCGCTATGCCGGTTCCAACTCCCTGAGTCTGCGCTCGAGAAACCGGCGTTCGGGCTGCTGCCGCGCCAGCGCGAGCGCCTGGGCATACGACTCGCGGGCCTCGCCGACGCGTCCCAGCCGCCTGCAGAGATCAGCTCGCGCGGCGTGAAGCAGGCGATAGTCTTTCAGTTCTCCGCGCGCGATGATGGCGTCAACCAGATCCAGACCGGCGGCCGGACCATCTCGCATCGCCACCGCCACCGCACGATTCAATGCAACGACCGGCGACGCCTCAATCCGCAGCAAAACGTCGTAGAGGCCGACGACTTCTGCCCAGTCGGTGTCCTTCGCCGTGGCCGCGTCGGCGTGCAGTGCGGCGATCGCCGCCTGCAACGCATACGGCCCGACCCGCCGGGACGCCAGTGCTCGTTCGACCAGCGCTACCCCTTCGGCGATCTGCGCCCGATCCCAGAGGGACCGATCCTGCTCCTCGAGCAGAATCAGATCGCCGTCAGCGGACATGCGCGCCGCGCGCCGCGATTCGTGCAGCAGCATCATCGCGAGCAGTCCCATCGCCTCGGGCTCGGGAAGAAGTTCCACGAGGAGTCGTCCGAGGCGAATGGCTTCTGCGGCGAGATCGTGCCGGACCACCGACGCGCCCGAGGAAGCCGCGTATCCCTCGTTGAACACGAGGTACAGGACGCGAAGAACGGCATCGAGCCGTTCTGGCAGCTCCGTTCGCGCCGGCACCTGGTACGGAATGCGAGCGTCACGGATCTTCGCCTTCGCCCGCACGATCCGCTGTGCCAGCGTCGGAGCCGGCGTCAGAAACGCCCGGGCGATCTCCTCGGTCGTGAGCCCGCATACTTCGCGAAGGGTGAGTGCGATCTGCGCGTCAGGCGAGAGTGCAGGGTGGCAGCACGTGAAGATCAGCCGAAGCTGGTCATCTTCGACAGTCTCGGCGTCCGCCCAGACGTTCGGATCGGTCGACGACGGCACCTCGCCGGGGTCGCCGAGCGCCTCCAGCGGATCGAAGCGTTTCTGGCGACGCAGGCTGTCGATCGCCTTGAACCGGCCAGCCGAGACCAGCCACGCCCGCGGATTCGCGGGTACACCTTCGTTCGGCCATTGTTCGAGCGCGGCGCGAATGGCGTCGTGGAGCGCCTCCTCCGCCGTGTCGAAGTCCCCAAGCAGGCGGATGAGCGTCGCGAGCACGCGGCGCGACTCCCCGCGGTAAATGGACTCGATCCGGTCGGTGATGGAATCGGTCGGCATCAGCCGACCGATCACAACATCAGTGCTCACCCAATGCAAGCGCGGCCATCGGTGTCACGCAGGCGTGTCCGTGTTGATCATCCACGGCGTGCCGAATCGATCCACCAGTCCGCCAAAACCCGCCGACCAGAAGGTGGCCTGGAATGGCATCGTCACCCGACCGCCTTCCGCCAGCGCGTTGAACACACGCTCGGACTCGGCTTTGTCCTTGAGCGAGAGCGACACGGCAAATCCCTGCGGCTTCTCGAAATGCTGCGGCGGCGCATCGGACCCCATCAGCACCTGATTGCCGATGGTCATGCGCACGTGAAGGACGGCGTCGTGCCATTCCTTCGGCGTCTTGTCGCGCATGGCCGACTCGCCGTGCGTCTGCATCATCACGATTTTGCCGCCGAGCGCCTGCTCGTAAAATCGGAAGGCTTCGGCGCAATTCCCAGAGAAGTTCAGATAAGGACTCACTTCCACGATGCTCCTCCTTGGCGGCCGCCGTTCGGTCCGCCTGGAAAATGGCGGACCTGAAGGTCCGCGGCTGGGCCCTCCTGGCAAAGGGCCTCCCGAGCGTTCATCGATTGGTCGAATGGGGAGCGGCGGGATCGACAGGGCTGAATCCCGGGCACGCGCGCACCGGCAGCACGGGGTATTTTGGAAAACGGGCGTCCGTCAACGACAGACCGCAGAGGTAGAAGTCCCGTTCCCGCGACGAGGTGACACGCTTCACCCAGCGGCAGTCGCAACACAACCCGACAGCGACGCGCTCCAGATCGGACGAGGCCACGAAGGGAACCGCTACCGCGGCAGATGCAGCGACATCAAGACCAGCGCGCCGTCGATCTGCGTGAACCAATGTGGCGTCTTCTCGGGCACCAGCACGAAGTCTCCGGCGGCTATCCTGCGCGACGCGCCTCCTTCTATCGCCGTGCCGCTCGAATTGTCCGGGTTGGTTCGGCGTTCGTTCTGCAGCGTCCCTCCGGTCACGACGGTCCCCGATCCCTCGACGACGTAGAACAGTTCGGCGTCCTTGTCATGAGTCGAGGCCGGCGCGTTGAGACCGGCGACTCGGTATTCGAGATTCGCGTTGTAAGGGGCGAGCGTCACGATCGGCTGCGTGAAGTTCGGCTGATCGGGTTTCCGCTCCGCCTTGGCCCTGGCGATCATCGCCTTGACGTCGGCCGACGCGGCGAACAGCTTGGGCGTGGCCACGCCACCCTGCGCCCCCAGTGAGGGCCCCGTCAGAACCGCTCCACAGATCGCCGCGACCATCACGACACGTGTTCCACGCATGCAGCCCTCCGGATGAGAAACTACGAATTGTATCCCGTCCGGAGCCACCCGCACGCTGAATGAGCGCACGGGGCCTTCGAACATGACATGATCGACGGATGAAGACCGACCCTACAACTGTGACTTTTTCGAGCATCGGCCTCCGCAAGGAGCTCGCCGACGCCGTTGCCGCGCTTGGATACGAAGAGCCCACGCCCGTTCAGCGCGAGACGATCCCGACTCTCCTCGAAGGACGCGATCTGCTCGGGCAGGCCGCCACCGGCACCGGGAAGACCGCCGCCTTCGCGCTACCCATGCTCCAGCGCATCGGTGAGGAGAAGCCGACTCCGCGCCATACCTGCGGCGTCGTCCTCGTGCCGACGCGCGAGCTCGCCATGCAGGTCGCCGAGGCCATCCACAAGTATGCGAAAGGCAGCGCCCTGTCAGTGCTGCCGCTCTACGGCGGGGCGCCGATGCACCAGCAGATTCGCGCCCTCGAACGCGGGGCGCACATCGTCGTCGCCACGCCGGGCCGGGCGCTCGATCACATGCGCCGCGGCACGCTCAAACTCGACAAGCTGCGCGTCCTCATTCTCGACGAGGCCGACGAGATGCTCGACATGGGATTCGCCGAGGATCTCGACGAAATCCTGAAGGCCACCCCTGCGACCCGTCAGACGGCACTCTTCTCCGCGACGATGCCGTCACGGATCATGGCGATAGGAGAGCGCCACCTGAAGAACCCGGCGCGGATCACGATCGCCCGGGAGAAGCCGGCCGCCGGCGACATGCCGCGGGTCCGGCAGGTCGCGTACATCGTTCAGCGGTCGTACAAGGCCGCCGCGCTCGCGCGCATCCTCGACATGGAGGATCCCGTCGCCACGCTGGTGTTCTGTCGGACGCGCCTCGAGGTCGAGTCGCTGGTCGAAACGATCAGCGCGCACGGCCTGCGTGCCGAGGCGATCCATGGCGGCATGCTCCAGCGCCAGCGCGACAAGGTGATGGGGCTCTTCCGCGCGAAGAAAGCGGACCTCCTGGTCGCGACCGACGTGGCCGCCCGCGGCCTCGACATCGAGCACCTCTCGCACGTCGTCAACTACGATGTGCCGGCGTCGGCGGAGGTCTACCTGCACCGCATCGGCCGTACCGGACGCGCCGGACGCGGCGGCACCGCGGTGACGCTGGCCGAGCCGCGCGAACAGCGCCTGCTGCGCGTCATCGAGCAGTTCACGAAAGCAAAGATTGAAGTGGCGACGGTGCCGACCGTGGCCGACCTGCGCGTTCGGCAGCTGGACGTGACCCGCGCGGCGTTGCGTGAGCGGCTGCTCGCCGGCGAGTTCGACCATGTCCGGGTCATCGTCGAATCGCTGTGCCAGGAGTTCGACATCGTGGACATCGCGTGCGCGGCGGTCCACCTCGCGCACGCTGCGTCCGCGGGAGACGGGAACGACCGCGAGATCCCGGTCATCAACGTCGCGCCCCGCCCATCTGCACCACGCAGCGGCCGGGACGCCGCTCCCCGGCCGGCACGCGCGGGCGACCGCCAGGAAGGTCCTGGTTCGCCGCGGCTGGTCCGCGACGCGCCCTCGCGCGAACGCCCTGCCAGGCAGACTGAGCCGGATGGCCGCATCGTGCGGCTGTTTGTGGGTGCGGGTCGCCTCGCTGGCGTCAGGCCTGGAGATCTGGTCGGAGCGATCACCGGCGAGGCTGGTATCGACGCGCGGTCGCTCGGCGCGATCGAGATCGCCGATCGGTTTTCGCTGGTCGAGGTGCCCGAGTCACTCGCCGACGAGATCATCGAGGCGATGCGCGCGGCGTCGATACGCGGCAAGAAGGTTCAGTTCCGCCGCGAGCGGTTCGAATAACGAGCGTGGACGTGGTGTAGCGGCGAAACCTTGAGGTTCGCAAGCGGGGGCCGAGCTAATCGGCCTCCGCCGACGCGACTGCGGTCACCGACCCACCGCGGTGCGAAACGCCGGCAACTGCTGCACCTTGCAACACCGCATCAGTTTCTGCCGCTCAACTTCGCAAACGCTGCGGCCATCGACGTCGACGGCGGGTCTGGCCTGGCCGGTGCCGACTGGGAGCGCGTCTCGGCGGCGCCCGGCGATGACCGCGCATCCCGAGCACCGCCTCCGGCCGTGGCCGGGCGTCGCATCTGGCCTTCGGATTTGACCGCCGCCGGTGCGGACGCGCGCGCTCGGCCCGCGGGGATCGTCTCCTGCAGCTTCATCGTCAGACCAATGCGCTTGCGCTTCAGGTCTACTTCCACGACTTTCACTTTGACGATGTCGCCGGCCTTCACGACCTCGCGCGGGTCCTTGACGAAGCGATCGGCCAGCTGCGACACGTGCACGAGGCCGTCCTGGTGCACGCCGATGTCGACAAACGCACCGAAGTTGGCGACGTTGGTCACGACGCCTTCGAGCAACATCCCGGGCAGGAGATCGCTCAACTGCTCGACGCCGTCCTTGAACGCCGCCGTCCGGAACTCGGGGCGCGGGTCGCGTCCTGGCTTCTCGAGTTCGAGCAGAATGTCCTTGACGGTCGGCACGCCGAAACGATCGTCGGCAAATGCCTCCGGCGTCAGTGTCCGCAGGACGTTCGTCTTGCCGATCAGCTCGCCGACCGCCAGCGCCGGTCTGCGACACGATCCGCTCCACCACCGGGTAGGCCTCAGGGTGAACCGCGGACCTGTCGAGCGGGTTGTCGCCGTCCATGATGCGCAGGAAACCCGCCGCCTGCTGGAACGTCCGGTCGCCGACGCGAGGCACCTGCAGAATCTGCTTCCGCTCGCGGAACGGTCCGTTCTGGTCGCGAAACGCGACGATGTTCCTGGCGATGGAGTCGCTGAGGCCCGAGATGCGCGACAGCAGCGGCGCCGACGCGGTGTTCACGTCCGCGCCAACCGCGTTGACGCAGTCCTCGACCACGGCGTCCAGCTTCCGGGCGAGTTGGAGCTGACTGACGTCGTGCTGATACTGCCCGACGCCGATCGCCTTCGGCTCGATGCGAACCAGTTCCGCCAGCGGATCCTGCAGACGACGAGCAATCGAGACCGCGCCGCGCAGCGACACGTCGAGATCGGGGAACTCCTGTGAGCCCAGTTCGGACGCCGAATAGACCGAGGCTCCCGCTTCGGACACGACGATCCGGGTGAGCGGCAGTTCAGGATGTCGCTTCATCAGATCCGCGGCCAGGCGATCCGTCTCCCGCGAGGCGGTGCCGTTGCCGATCGAAATGAGCTGCACCGCGTGTCGCGCGCACAGTGCGGCGAGCGTACGCAGCGAGCCCTCCCAGTCCTGCCGCGGTTCGTGCGGGTAGATGGTCGCAGTGTCGAGCAGCCGTCCTGTACCGTCGACCACGGCGACTTTGACGCCGGTGCGAATGCCGGGATCCAGACCCATCGTGACGCGCTGACCGGCCGGCGCGGTCAGCAGCAGGTCGTGCAGGTTGGTACCGAAGACGCGAATCGCTTCGGCCTCGGCCTGCTCGCGCAGCCGCTGTTCGATCTCGCTCTCGAGATGCACCGACATCTTGAACTTCCAGGTCCAGCGCACGGTTTCGAGCAGCCAGGCGTCGGCGGCGCGGTTCTTCTGTTCGATGCCGACCCTGGCGGCAATCCGCCGCTCGGGCTCGGTCGGCCCAACGTGGCCTTCGGGCTCGGGCAGCACGACAGACAGCCGCAGCACTTCTTCCTTGCGTCCTCGGAACAGCGCAAGGGCCCGGTGCGAGGGGACCTGCCGCACCAGCTCGCTCGCGTTGAAGTAGTCGGAGAACTTGTTGCCACTGTCTTCCTTGCCGGCAACGACCGTGGACACCCATTCTCCGCGGTCCCACAACAGCTGACGCAGCGTGCCGACGAGTTCTGCGTCTTCAGCGAAGGTCTCGACGAGAATCCATCGAGCGCCCTCGAGCGCGGCTGCCGCATCCGCGATGCCCTTGTCAGCGTTGACGAACGGCGCCGCCTCCGTTTCCGGCGCGAGCGTCGGATTCGCGAGCAGGGACAGCGCCAGCGGTTCGAGACCGGCCTCGCGCGCGATCTGCGCCTTGGTCCGGCGCTTCTGCTTGTACGGCAGATAGAGATCTTCGAGGCGTGCCTTGGTGTCCGCCTCGCCGATCAGCGTGGCGAGTTCCGGCGTCAGCTTGCCCTGTTCCTCGACGCTCTTCAGAATCGCCGCGCGCCTCTCGTCCAGTTCGCGCAGGTAGGTGAGCCGCTCCTCGAGAGCCCGCAGCTGGATGTCGTCGAGGCCGCCGGTCGCCTCCTTGCGGTAGCGCGCGATGAACGGCACGGTGGCCTTGTCGTCGAGCAATCCGACAGCGGCGGATACCTGCGGACACGTACGTGCAGTTCTTCAGCAATGCGTTCTTCGATGGATTTCATGGGGACGGAGCGTTCCGGAATTCAGAATGAGGAAAAGGCGGCACGCGGGGCACGCCCCGATGCATCAGGCGGGTCGATTGTAGCAGGAGCGCGCGAGGCGCCGAGGGCTCAGGCGGGGTTCGGAGTGTGGCTCCAGACGCCTGCGCGAGCCGTTGCTGAGAACGTGCGATTCGAGATAGTCGATGCCGTCAACCGTGATCGACAGCTTCGAGTTGTCCTCACGCGCGATGAAATTCTTCTTCGCCAGATACCAGACCGTGAACTCCAGATGCTCGCGCGCGTGTCCGGTCAACTGCTCGAGATCGAGCACGAACACGCCGGCACCACCCGGCTCGGCGCGTCGCCGTTCGTAGAGCACCTCGAGCACCGTGACCCGAATCATGTGCTCGACTTCGATCGGATTGTCGGCATGCTCCGGCGCCGCGACCGACTGCCAGCGGTTCTTCCGACTCTCGTTGTAGATCAGGTCGTACTGCGCGCGGCGTTCCGGATCGGTGAGCGTTTCGTAGGCCTGCACCAGTTCGCGGAAACGGGATTCGTTGCCGGTCTGCTGGTTGTCGGGATGGTAGCGCTGCGCCAGCAGGCGGTAGACACGGTGGATGGTCTCCGGCTCTGCGCTCGGGCTGATCTGGAGGAGTTCGTAGTAGTCCGGCGCGTCGCTTGGAACCATGTTTCTCTGATGCACGTCGGAAGAGTTATCGGCCGAGCTGCCAAGCCACTACAGCCGTCTGCCGCAGACTCAACAATACGACAAATATCTCGCGGCGACTCCTGGATTGTCCAGTCTCGGAAACCGGCGCCCTGCCCTGCGTCGGACCCCGCTGTTATAGGCGGACGAACATCGCCTTTACTGCAGAGCTGCGCCGGAACTACCGCGCGGCCGTTCGCACGAATTTCTGCGCGCGACGACCGGTGCCCACTTCGGCGGTGTAGACGTTGCCCTTCGAGTCGGTTGCGACGTTGTGGAGAAACACGAACTCGCCGGCGTAGTGGCCGATACGCCCGAAGGCCCCGACCTCCTGCAGTCCCTTCCGATCGTAGATGTGGACGCGGCCGTTGCCGGCATCCGCCACGATACATGAACTGCTGCTGCGCATCAGGCGAGAATGCGATCGAGAACGCGGTGCCGAGCAGCTTCGTCTTCCGCTCGACGAAGATCTCGCGCTGGAACGTGCCGTCGATGGTGAAGACCTGCACGCGGTTGTTGCGCCGCTCCGCCACATACACCAGCCCATCGTCTGAGACGCGGACGCCGTGCACCAGGTTGAACTGCTGCGGCCCAGGACCGTCGTAGGGCCGGCCCGTTCGGGGCACTGTCGTCCGGCGTGTTGCCGTAGGCGCCCCACATCCGCTTGAACTTCCCGGTGTCGGCATCGAGCACCACGACGCGGCGATTGACGTATCCGTCGGCCACGAAGACCTCGTTCGTCTTCGGGTACACGTAGATGTCGGCGGCGTTGTTGAAGTTCTCGGTGTCGAGGCTCCCTTTGCTCGCGCCGCGTTTGCCGACCTGCATGAGGAACTTTCCCTCGCGCGTGAACTTGAGGATCATGTTCTCGGTGCGTTCGCGCAGGCGCGGCCCACCGGCCGACGACAGCCAGACGTTGTTCTTGTGGTCGACGAAGATCCCGTGCTCGTCCTTCGGCCATTCGTAGCCGTCGCCAGGTCCGCCCCAGCCCTGAATGTAGTTGCCGTCAGCGTCGAATTCCATCACCGGCGGCGCTTCGCGGCAGCACTCGGCTTCAGGGTTCTGCGCCTTCTCATCGCTCTCGAGCGACCACGGCCGCTGAATGAGCCAGATGTGATCGCGCGAATCGACGGTGATTCCCGACACCTGGCCGAGGATCAATCCTTTCGGCATCTTCGGCCAGAACGGATCGACCTGGTAGCGCGGCGCGGCCGGCGGCTGCTGCGCCGCGAGATGCGTCATCCGCCGTTCGGCGACGGAAAGGGCGGCAAGCACGACCACGAACGACAGCACAGCCCAGCGGCGGCCGGTCGAGCGGCTGAATCATCGCGCTACTCTACTCGCACGCTTGCCCGCGGCCAAAAGACGGACGGCTCGATCGCGGGCAGTGGGCGATTGGCGATCGGCGATGGGCCTCCGCGTCATCCTGCAGAGCCCAGCGCCCAGAGCCGAACCCCGACGCCGCGACCGCTTCAACGCCGCCCGACGTGCCCGACCTACTGCCGACCGCTCCCGACCTGCCCGACCTTCCCGACTGTCCCGACTGTCCCGACCTTCCCGATCGGCCCGACCCATCTCTGATAACGTCTTTCGCCATGAGTTCCTGTCCACTCGTCCCGTTCTGGATCGACGGTCAGCGCGCCACCGCGCACAGTACCCGGCGCGGCGTCGTGACCAACCCGTCGACCGGCGAGCAGATTCGCAACGTGCCGATGGCCGACGCGGCCGACATCGACGCGGCCGTGCAGAGCGCGCGACGCGCGTTCCCCGGCTGGCGCGCGACGACGCCACTGCGGCGCGCGCGCATTCTGGCGCGCTTTCGCGAGCTGCTGGAGGCGAACCAGAAAGCGATTGCCACGCTGATCAGCGAGGAGCACGGCAAGGTGTTCCTCGACGCCATGGGTTCGGTGCAGCGCGGCATCGAAGTCGTGGAGTTCGCGACCGGCGCGCCGCACCTGCTGAAGGGCTCGTTCTCGGAAAGCGTCGGCAGCGACGTGGACGCCTACTCGATCCTGCAACCGGTGGGCGTCTGCGCCGGGATCACGCCGTTCAACTTCCCGGCAATGGTGCCGCTGTGGATGTTTCCGGTGGCGCTGGCATGTGGGAACTGCTTCGTGCTCAAACCGTCGGAAAAGGACCCGTCGCCGTCGGTGCTGATGGCCGAACTCCTCAAAGCAGGCCGGCTTGCCGGACGGTGTGTTCAACGTCGTGCACGGCGACAAGGAAGCGGTGGAGGCCATCCTGGCGCACCCTGGCATCGATGCCGTGTCGTTCGTCGGCTCGACGCCGATCGCCAGACACATCTACACCACGGCAGCCGCCGCACGGAAAACGCGTGCAGGCTCTTGGCGGCGCGAAGAACCATGCGGTGGTGATGCCCGATGCGGACATCACCTTCGCGGCGGATGCGATCATGGGCGCGGCGTACGGATCGGCCGGCGAACGCTGCATGGCGATCTCGGCGGTGGTCGCTGTCGGTGATGCCGGCGATCGTCTCGTCCCCGAACTCGTCGACGCGCATCCGTGCCTTGAAGGTGGCGCCCAGCCTCGCAGCCGGGCTCGGACATGGGTCCGGTCGTCACCGCGGAACATCGCCAGCGCATCCTCGGCTACATCGATGCCGGCGTCGCGCAGGGGGCCGACACTCGTCGTCGACGGACGCGGCCTGGTGATTGCCGGGCACGAACGCGGATTCTTCGTCGGCCCGACGCTGTTCGATCGCGTCACGACATGCATGAGCATCTACCAGGACGAGATCTTCGGCCCGGTGCTCGTCGTCGTTCGCGCGGGCGTCGCTCGACGAAGCGCTCACGATCGTGAACGACAATCCCTACGGCAACGGCACGGCGATCTTCACCAGGTCCGGCGCCGCAGCCCGCCTGTTCGAACACGAGGTGCAGGTCGGCATGGTCGGCGTCAACGTGCCGATTCCGGTGCCGATGGCGTTCTACTCGTTCGGCGGGTGGAAGGCGTCGCTCTTTGGCGACCTGCACGTGCACGGCACCGAGGGCATCATGTTCTACACGCGCACCAAGGCCGTGACGCGCCGCTGGACCGAGGATGCGACGGTCGGTCAGTTCCACATGCCGACGCTCGGATAGAGGGCCGGTCGGGCAGGGCGGGCAGGGCGGGAAGGGCGGCGACAGCCGTGGCTTTCGCATTGAGCACGGCAGGGCCACACGCGATGGCCATCTGTGTGGCGGGTCAGTTCCTCTCGCACCATCGGGAGAGCCAGTGGCATCGCTTAGGCCCATTGCCGATCGCCTATTGCCCATCGCCCCACGTCACCACCGATCGCCTGTCCCGTCGCTGTAGAATGGCCACCACTTTACGCCTGCTTCAGGGAGCTCGCATGCCACGACCGATGCCGACGTTCGTCGTCGCCCTTCTTGTCACTGCATCGGTGCTTGCGCAGCGGCCGGCACCCCAGTCAGCGGCCGCCGGTGAGTGGCGGCTACTACGGCGGCGATGCCGCGAGCTCGAAGTACTCGCCTGCTGGGTCAGATCACCCGCGCCAACGTCAATCGGCTCGAGGTCGCCTGGCGATGGAGCTCGCCCGACAACGAGATCGTCAAGACGAACCCGCCGAGGCCGGCCCGCGGATACCAGGACACGCCGATCATGGTCAACGGCGTCCTCTACACGACCACGCCGCTCGGCCTCTACGTCGCGATCGATCCGGGCACCGGCCGCACGATCTGGCAGTACGACCCGGAGATCTGGAAGATCGGCCGTCCGACGAATCTTGGCTTCACGCATCGCGGCACCGCCTACTGGACCGACGGGACGCGCAAGCGCATCATCAGCGGCACGCACGACGCCCATCTCGTCTCGCTCGATGCGGAAACCGGCAAACCCGACCCGGCGTTCGGCGACCAACGGCCGCGTGGATGTGATCGACGGACTGCCGTACGCGCAGCGCGTCCAGCAACTACGCCATCAACTCCGACGCCGGTCGTCGTCCGGAACGTCATCATCACCGGAGCGAACATCGTCGACCGGCCGCTCGTGAAGGAGCAGCCGCGAGGCGACATCTTCGGCTTCGACGCACGCACCGGGAAGAAGCTCTGGACCTTCCACTCGATTCCGCAGAAGGGTGAGTTCGGCTACGACACGTGGGAAGACGGGTCGGCGGAGTACACGGGCAACACCAACGTCTGGTCGCTGATCACCGCTGACGAGGAGACTCGGCTACGTCTACCTGCCGTTCGGCACGCCGACCAACGACTACTACGGCGGCCACCGGCCCGGCGAACAACCTCTTCGCCGAGAGCCTGGTCTGTCTCGACGCCAGCGACCGGCAGGCGTGTCTGGCACTTCCAGGCCGTGCATCACGGTCTGTGGGACTACGACTTCCCTGCCGCGCCGATCCTGGTGGACCTCACGGTGAACGGACGCCGCATCAAGGCCGTCGCGCAGGTGAGCAAACAGGGATTCGTCTACGTCTTCGACCGCAAGACCGGCGAGCCGATCTACCCGATCGAGGAACGGCCGGTGCCGCCGTCGAACACGCCGGGCGAGCGCGCCGCGAAGACGCAGCCATTTCCCAGCATCGTCCCACCCTTCGAGCGTCAGGGGTTCTCGGACTCGACGTCGTGGATTTCACGCCGGAGCTGCGGGCGCGCGCGCTCGACCTGCTGAAGCAGTGGGATCGCGGCCCGCTCTTCACGCCGCCGAGCGAGCGCGGCGCGATTCAGATGCCGGGTGACGTCGGTGGCGCGGACTGGGGCGGCGCGGGAATCGATCCGGAGACCGGATTCCTCTACGTCCCCTCGCTCACCAGTCCGATCGATCGTGCAGCTCGAAAAGGGCGATACGGCGCCCGGCAACATGCAGCTATCGGCGCGGCCCGACGTCGACAGCTTCCGACCCTGGACGGCATCCCGCTGTACAAACCGCCGTACAGCCGCGTGACCGCCTACGATCTCAACACCGGCACCATCGCCTGGCAGGTGCCGATCGGCGATGGCCCGCGCAACCATCCGCTGCTGAAGGATCTGACCCTCGGTCCGCTGGGCAACGGCACCCGCGGCGCCCCACTGGTCACGTCGACCCTGCTCTTCGTGAGCCAGTTCCTCGGCAATCTCAGCTCGCGCCACGGCACTGCCAGCTCGGAGATGGTCCACTGACGGCATTGCCGCAAGAGCGTCCGAAGTTCCGCGCGTTCGACAAGCGTACCGGCGAAATGGTGTGGGAAAAGGAACTGCCACTCGGACCCGCGGCGGCGCCGATGACCTACATGTCCGGCGGAAAGCAATACGTCGTGCTCGCCGTAGGCAGCGGGCTCGATACGGAACTGATCGCGTACGCGCTGCCCTGACCCCCGCGCTCGCCGCACGGATTGAGTTGTCGCCCACGTCTGACCGGTGGCTTCTCCAGAGTGATGAACTCGCCAACGTCACACCGACCCAGCCGCGCAGATTCTGCCGCACCGACCGTGGGCGGCCTCGCAAATCGAACAATTCAGCTCAACTCATCCGGCACGCAAATCGCAGGACGACGGTAGAATGAGCCGCATGGCGGGAATATCGAGAACACCGCGCGTAAAGCTCACGTACGACGACTTCGTGCGCTTCCCGGACGATGGGATGCGGCACGAGCTCATCGATGGAGAGCACTACGTGACGCCTTCGCCGAACACGTCGCACCAGCGAGTTGTCGGACAGCTTCACGGGCTGATCTGGACGTACCTGCGAACTCGCCCTGTAGGAGAGGTGTTCACCGCGCCGTTCGACGTGGTCTTTTCGAACGTGGACGTCGTTGAGCCCGACCTGCTGTTTGTCTCGAAGGAGCGAGCGTCGGTCCTCACACAAGCCAACGTGCAGGGATCGCCGGACCTCGTCGTCGAAGTGCGGTCGCCGTCCACCGGACGTCGTGACGAGACGATCAAACTGTCGCTGTACGAACGCGCGGGCGTGTCCGAGTACCTGGCTGGTCGATCCGGATGCGCAGGCGATTCGCGTCCACCGCCGCGACGGCGCCGGCTACGGAGCAGCGACGATCCTGACGTTGACGGCAGGCGACGTGCTCACCTCACGGCTGTTCCCGGACCTCGAGATTCCGCTGTCGGACATCTTTTACATCGCCGCCAATGTCGGGACGCCTCCCGCGACGGGTCCTGCTGAGGCGAGACAAAGGCGCGCACCGCGATGCCGTCGCCCATCGCCCATCGCCCATCGCTGAGCGACGTTAGCGCGTGAACGACTCATGACGCGACGCGGTGGAGAGTCGGACCAGATATTTCTCCGGGTTCGCCATGAACTCCTCGCGCAACTCCGCGGAGGCTCGCGGCACCACCGTAGCTGATCGACGAGCACAGGTGCTTCAGCATGTCGTGGATCACCGTCCGCACCGATCCGCGCGCCGGCACGCTCACCTCGAGCCCTTCGGCGCCGAGCGCTTCGACTTCGTGCGCGTCGGCCTCCTCGAGATCGAGCCGATCCTTCACCGCCGCCAGCGACGCCATGCCGCGGAACACCTTGAACGGCACCTGCACCACCTTCTGCGATTCGGGCATCAGCACCGGCTTGAGCACGATGTCGCCGGGCGTTTCCTGCGTTCCGGCGAACGCGCTGCCGAGCATCACCGTGTCGCCACCGAACAGCAGCGCTTCGGCAATGCCGCCGTGCCGCTTGATGCCGCCGTCGGCGATGAGCGGAATCCGGTCGCCGACGGCGAGCTTTGCCTGCACCAGCGCCTCGACCTGCGGCACGCCGAAGTTCGTGGTCAGCCGCGTCGTGCAGCCGCCGCCCGGACCGATGCCCACCTTGATGGCGTTCACGCCGCGGTCCACCAGGAACCGCGCGCCCTCGGCCGTCGCCACGTTGCCCGCGATCAGCTCGACGTCGCCGAACCGCGCGCGCAGCTGCTCGATGGCCCTTGCCATCACCGTCGAGTGACCGTGCGCGATGTCGATCACGAGCACATCGGCACCGGCGCTGCAGCACTTCCGCGGCGCGCTCCAGGTAGTCGCCGGTCGCGCCGACCGCGGCGCCGACGCGCAGGCGGCCGCGATCGTCGCGCGTCGCGAACGGATGGCGCCGATGCTTGAGCAGGTCCTTCGCTGTGACCAGCCCCAGCACCGTGCCGTCCGCATTCACCAGCGGCAGCTTCTTGATCTTGTGCGCGATCATCAGCGCTTCGGCATTCGGCCAGCGAGATGGTCCCCGTGTGGACGACCAGCCGATCGCGCGGCGTCATGCGGTCGGCGACGCGCAGGTCGCCCGGCACGAACCGCACGTCGCGCTCGGTCAGCAGCCCCTTCAGCCGCCGCGGCGGCGTCGACCACGGCGAGCGTCCCGACACCGGTCTGCCGCATCACGCGCCTGGCGTCGGACACCGAGCGCGTCCTCGCCGATGGCGTGCGGGTCGATGATGATGCCGTGCTGCGTGCGCTTGACCGCGAGCACTTCCGTCACCTGCGGCGCGATGTCGCCGGCGCGGAACCCGCGGTCGATGATGCCGATGCCGCCCTCCTCGGCCAGCACCACGGCCATGGCCGACCCGCGTGATCGTGTCCATGTTGGCCGACACGATCGGACGGTTCAGCGTCAGGTGTTCCGTGAACCGGGCGCTCAGGTCGATCGTCGACGGATCGCGGCTCGGCACGACGCCGAGCTGCGGCGTGAACAGGAAGTCGTCGAAGGTCGCGCCACGTACCAGGTCGAGCAGGCTCATCGGCTCCTCATCGATGTCGCTTCAGCATCTGGATCTGCCTGCATGATACAGGTCGTGCGCGGCGATGCCGCGATGAGGTACGCCGCGGTGGCCCCGCTGCCAGGAGCGGCTGGTTGATGCGGCGTTCGGAAAGGCGGCGACCGCCGCTCGAAGCTGCCGGTGCTCGATCGGCAAGCAGCCGCAGTTCCTGCGCCCACGACCGCGCGCGGTCCCGCTTGAACCAGTCGGAGCCCTCGAGAGCGAACGCGGCCTCGAGATCGCCGGTCAGCCGTCGCCGGACGCGGTACTTCCAGTAGGCCGCATGAACGGCCAGTTCGCGAATCGAGTGGCGACCTCGCGCAGGCCGCCAGTCGACGTCGGGTTCCTTCAGCCGCGCAGCGCGCCGCGGAGGTTCGGACCGTGCCACGACGTCTTGTCGTACGCTTCATCGAGCAGCGTCCTGGAATTCACTGGCACTCAGTCGCGTCCACGCTCGAGCGTCGCTGCCGACGCCACTAGACGATGCCGTACCACATTCTGTGTGAAACTCACCCCGATGACATCGACACTGCGTACAGCCGGGCTGATCGCGGCGCTGTTCCTCGTCGCAGCCCGCCGGCGGCTGGGACCAAAGTCCCGGAGTGCGCGGCCCGCTGCCGGTCACTGCGACGTCCTATCCGTTCGGCGCGGCCGACCACACGCGCGTGCCGATCGACCTCAAGGCGATCGGGTACGTCGAAGAGGAATTCCTCGTCGCAGGCACCGCCAACGTCTACGACTGGCCGGCGCCCGGCCCGGCGGTCATCCGGACCGCCGGCGTGCCCTACGTCACGCGCGTCCTCGATTCGCCGACCCGCCGACCAGCGCGCGCTTCAGCGGCAACGTCATCGTCGAGATGCTCAACCCGTCGAACCTGTTCGACCTGAATCTCGGGTGGGCGATCTCCGGCAGGCAGATGGCGCGCCACGGCGACGCGTGGGTCGGCATCACGGCCAAGCCGGTGTCGATCGCCACGCTGAAGACCTTCGATCCCGAGTCGGTACGCAGCGCCTCGCCATGGCCAATCCGCTGCCACTCGACGACCCGCGCGAACTGTGCGACGGTGGCCACCGACAGCGCACGAACCACCGAGAACGGGCTGGTCTGGGACATCCACACGCAGGTCGGTGCGTGGCTGCGAAGCCGCAGCGCTACCAATCCGCTGCTCTACGGACGCGGATGCCGACGCCGCGCACCCGGTCCAGCGCCTCTACGCCTGGGGCTACTCGCAGACCGGCAGCTTTCTCTACACCTACATCAACGCCATTCATCCGCTCGTGGTGAAGGAGGATGGCCGCTCGATGTTCGACGCGTACCTGATCGCCGTGGCGAGCGCGCCGACGCCCATCAACCAGTGCGCGCCGGCCGATTCCTGCCGCCGATCCGCGGCGGTTCATCCGGAATGCCGGCGTTCCGGTCGTCCGCGTCATGAGCCAGTCGGACTATCTCTCGGGAATTGCCGCGCGCCGGCCGGACAGCGACGTGGCACCCGATTTGTATCGGAACTATGAAATTGCCGGTTCGGCGCACGCGACGCCCGACGAACTGAACTTCGCCGCGGCGTCGGCCGACATCGAGAAAGGGCGGACGGGCGGTGCCGCCGATGGCGTGCAACGAAGGACCGCGCAGCCGCTTCCCGAACTGGCCGGCGTTCAATGCGATCCTCAGGAATCTCGACACGTGGGTCAGGACCGGGACGCCCGCGCCGCGCGCCGAACCGATCCTGGTGGTCGACGGCAAACCTGTTCTCGACCGCTTCGGCAACGTCGTCGGCGGCATCCGGTCGCCGTTCGTCGAGGCGCCAACCAGCACCTGGTTCGGCAACTCGACCGGTCCGTCGTTCTGCCGCATCGCCGGACACGAGGTGCCGCTCGAGCCGGGCAATCTGAAGACGCTGTACGCCGCTCCCGGACGATTACGTGCGCGCGGTCACCGCGTCGGTGTCGCGGCTGGTCGTGGAGGGCTTCATCGTGAAGGAAGATGCCGACGAGCTGATCGCGGACGCGAAACGGCAGGCGCCGGAACTTCTCAGGTAGCGGTGCCGTCAACAGAATGAGCGTGTAGCTGGCGTCGAGCCACGGCTCGCTCCAGGAGGACGTCAATGACCTGCTTACGTTGTCAGCGCGACGTCGCGCCGAGGCGCAGCTTCTGTCCTGCCTGCGGTGCACCGGCAGCATCGAGCGACAGCGGGCCGTCGTGGACGCACGCGCCGGCTGGTTCGCATCCCGTCCGAACAGAAGATTGCCGGCGTCTGCGCCGGCATCGCCGACTACCTGGACGTGGACGTGACGCTCGTCCGGGCTCTCTGGCTCGCGCTCTCGATCGTCCCGGGCGCCATCGTCGGCGGCGATCGTCGCCTACGTGCTGGCGTGGATCGTCATGCCCGAGGGACAGGCCGACCCGGTCGACGGTCGGCCGGCGGCTCGTCGCGTTCGGCCACCGACGCGAAGATCGCCGGCGTCTGCGGCGGTCTCGCCGACTACTTCGGCGTCGACGCGACACCGGTCCGGGTGCTGTGGATCGTGCTGTCGGTGCTGCCCGGGCGCATCGTCGGCGGGCTGCTCGCCTATGTCGCCGCCTGGTTGATCGTGCCGAAGGCGCCGATGAGCGTCTCGCAGCAGCAGCCGCACGTCGCGTAGCGCCGCCGCAGTTCGAGCACCGGTGAACTCGTGAACCGGTGAGCGGGCCGTCACCGCTGTCATGACTCCCGCATACGGTAGCGGCACCGGCCATGACGTCACGCCCAACCGCACCTCGCCGGACCCGGACGAGCGAACTGCTCGAGCACTGTCCCGAGTACGCGAGCACGTCCGTGCTCGACGAGTTGCGCCGCACCGACTACTCGCGGCTCGACGCCCAGGAGCACGTGTATCTCGATTACACCGGCGGCGGCGATGTACGCCGACTCGCAGGTGAGCGCGCATGCGGACCTGCTCGCGCGACCACATCCTCGGAAACCCGCATTCGGTCAGCCTCGCTCCTCGGAGTCGACCACGCTCGTCGAGAGCGCGCGGCGCGCCGTGCTCGACTACTTCCGGCGCGTCCGGCGACTACACGGCCATCTTCACGCTCAACGCCAGCGGCGCGCTGAAGCACGTCGGCGAGAGCTTCCCGTTCACCGCAGGGCAGCCGGTTTCTGCTCGACGTTCGACAATCACAATTCGGTCAACGGCATCCGCGAGTTCGCCCGCGCGCAAGGGCGCCACCTTCGACTACGCGCCGCTGACCGTTCCCGACCTGCGGCTCGATCGCCCGAGGCTGCGATGCGCTGCTCGCCGCAGCCGACCCGGTCGGTGCCCGAATCTGTTCGCGTTCCCGGCTCAGTCGAACTTCTCCGGCGTGCAAGCATCCGCTCGATCTCGTCGACGAGGCGCAGCGGGCAGGCTGGCACGTGCTGCTCGACGCCGCGGCGTTCGTGCCGACCAACCGGCTGGACCTCAGCGTCGTCAAGCCGGACTTCGTCACGGTCTCGTTCTACAAGATGTTCGGCTACCCGACCGGCGTCGGCTGTCTGCTCGTGCGCAACAGCGCGCTGCCCGGGCTGCGGCGTCCGTGGTTCGCCGGCGGCACGGTGAATTTCGCAACGGTACAGGGCACGGGCGCACATCCTGTCGCCCGGTGAAGCCGGATTCGAGGACGGCACGCTCAACTACCTGAGCATCCCGGCCGTGGAGATCGGCCTGCGTCATCTCGAGCGCATCGGGATCGACACGATCCACGCGCGCGTGCAGGCGCTCGCCGGCTGGCTTCTGGCAGAAGCTGCTCGACCTCCGACACGCGAACGGCCGTCACATGGTGCGCATCTACGGGCCGGCGACGATGACGGAGCGTGGCGCCACGCTGACCATGAACTTCTACGACCCGGACGGGCACCTGGTGGACTACCGCCGCGTCGAGGAACTCGCCAGCGAGCGACGCATCTCGCTGCGCACCGGCTGCTTCTGCAATCCGGGTGCGGGAGAAGCGGCGGAGGGTCTCACCGAGGCCGACATGCGGGCCGCGATGGAGGCGGGCGTCGACATGAACCTCTCGAGGTTCGTCCAGTTGATGCAGACCCGCGGCGGCAAGGCCGCCGGCGCGATCCGCGTCTCGTTCGGGCTCGTCAGCAACATCGAGGATGCCTCCCGATTCCTGTCCTTCGCCGAGGAACTGCGCGACCAGACCCGCCTCACGCTGGGCGATGTCAGCTTCGACATCGAATCATGTCGGGTCATACGGCGATCGCATCGGCTCCTGACCGCCGCCGACTTCTGCCTGTCCATGCGCCGCTTACGCCGTCATCTTGCCACCGTCTCGAATCAGCCCGGGATCCTGTTCGGCCTGACCAGGGTGCTCGCGGACCACGCCGCGAACATCACCTACGTGGACATCATTCCGCACCCCGATCGGGATGCGGAGATCTATCTCGAATTCTCGGTCGAGAGCGACATCGACCACCGTCGTCGACCGAACTGGAGCAGGTCACCGGTGTGTCGCGGGTCGAGATGACACCGTCGTTCGGAAAGATCTACGGCAAGCGCATCGTGATCATGGGCGGCGGCGCACAGGTCGGCCAGGTTGCGCTCGGCGCGATCACCGAGGCGGATCGGCACAACATCCGCGGCGAGCGGATTTCGGTGGACACCATCCCGCTGGTCGGCGAGGACGCGCTCGCCAGCGCGGTGCGCGCGGTGATCCGATTGCCGCGCGTGCGCCTGCTCGTGCTCGCGGGCTCGATCATGGGCGGCGAGATCTCACGCGCGGTCGAAGAGGTGCGTCGCAAGGGGCTCTACGTCATCTCGCTGAACATGGCGGGCAGCGTGCCGGACGTCGCCGACCTGGTCGTGACCGACCCGGTGCAGGCCGGCGTGATGGCGGTGATGGCCGTTGCCGACACGGCGAAGTTCGACATCATCCGGCAGCAGAAGCGACGCTACTGATCAGCCGACCGGCCTAAGCCGACCGGCCCGAGTCCACTGCGCCTGACTCCCGGCCTGCCGGCCCAGCCCGCCCTCGTCTACGCGAGCAGCTTCAGTTCCGCCGGCGGCTTCCGCTGCAGCCCTCGCTTCATGGCGCGCAGACGCTCGGCGCGGTCGATCAGCCGCGCCAGGAGGTCGGTGATCGTCCAGTAGTGCGGCGCCGCCGACCACAGGTAGAAGGCCAGCGATCCGGGCAGCGTGTTGATCTCGTTGAAGAACAGCTCGTTCGTGTCGGCGTCGATGAGGAAGTCGATGCGCGAGATGCCCTCGCAGCCCGAGCGCGGAGAAGACCGTCGTGGCGTAGCGTTGCGCGCGGGCACGCATCTCCGCCGGCAGATCCTGCGGATCGAGCACGCGCAGCGCACCGGCCATGCCCTCGCTCGAGCCGATGCTCTTGCGTCCCTGCTTGCGGTATTTCTCGGCAAAGGTGAGCGGCGACGCCTGGCTGGTCACCGGCATCTCGGTGACCGAGGCCACCGGCTCGTCGAGCCCGGCGACAGCGACGTTGATCTCGAGCCGGTTCCTGATGAACGGCTCGATGATCGCCTCGACGTCGTACTCGAACACCTTGAGGATGCCGGCGATGAGTTCGTCGGCAGTTGGCCGCGACCGACACTCCGGCGCTCGACCCGAGGTTACACGGCTTGACGATGACCGGCCAGCCGAAGGACTCGGCGACACGCGTCGGATAGTCGGTCAGCCATGCCGATGCCGCGCTCGAGCACCGAGCGTTCGCACGCCAGCCACCGCACGATCGGCACGCCGGCAGTGCGCCGCCATGATCTTCGTGGCGCGCTTGTTCATGCCGATCGCCGAGGCCATCACACCGCACCCGACGTAGGCGCAGCCGCCGAGTTCGAGCGCGCCCTGCACGCAGCCGTCCTCGCCGTAAGGTGCCGTGCAGCACCGGCACGAAGCAATCGACCGGAATCGACGCCACCGCTGGCCGTTCCGACGCCCGAGACGCGCTCTGCCTGCTCCAGGCAGCAGCGCGGCCATGTCCACCGGCACGAGGCGCGACGTGCCGAACCCCGGCGACAGCGACACTTCGATCAGCCGCGATCGATCCGGGCCGCCGCCCTTGAACGCGTCGGTGTGCCAGAGGTCGTCGCCGACCCACCAGCGCGTCTGCTGGTCGATGTAGATCGGCATCGGCGCGAAGCGTTCCGGATCGAGCGCGTGCAGGATCTGCAGTCCGCTGACGACCGACACGTCGTGCTCGAGCGAGCGCCCGCCGAACATCACCGCCACGGTCTGACGCAGGACCGGCGGCACGGTGTCGCTCACGACGCAGCTCCCCTGCTGCCGTGCCGGCCAGAACACGCCGGCGCTTCGCTCGTAGAGATCCGGCAGATCGTTCTCGAGAATGACGACATCGCCGTCGTGCAGGTGCTCGTGCAGCCAGCGGAAGGCGTCGGTCGCGGTTGGACAGCGTGACCAGGCGATCCTCGCGACCGGCGTCACGGTGCCCTTCGACGAAACGCCGCCCGGTTCGTCTCGGAGACGACCACCGTGTGGTCGCAGACCAGCGGCCGCTTCGCGGGACAGCGCCCGATTCACCTCGTGCTGCTCCGGACCGAGCTCGATGACGCCTGGCGTCACCAGGAAGCGCCGGGCCGCAGGCAGATCCGCTGCCACTTCGAGCGCGGCGCGGAAGCCGATACTGGTTCGAGTTGTAGGCGTCGCGGATCCAGGTGACACCCGCGTCCTCGACCACCTCGAGCCGGTTCGACACCGGCTTCAGCGTCCTGAACGAGGCCACGGCGACCTGCCGGATCGACGCCCACTGCGATGGCCAGCGTGAACGCGCCGGCAAGGTTCAGGATGATCGGCCGGCCGAGCAGCGGCGTGAAACACGTGTAGGCGCGGTCGGCCGTCTGCAGCACGAAGTGCGTGCCCTGCTTGGTGAACCGCAGCTTCTCGATGCGCGTCTCGAGCGCGCCCGGATGGTGCTCGCCGTACAGCAGCACGCGACAGTGCGTCGACTGCTTCGCGATCCGCAGCGCGTTGGGGCTGTCGGCGTTGCAGACCAGGATGCCGCCCGGAGGAAGCGCCTGCGCCAGTTCGCTCTTGGCCTGAAAGATCGCCTCGGTCGACCCGAAGCGCTCGAGGTGCATGTCGCCGACGGCGGTGATCAGCCCGGCCGACGGCGGCGTGAGCGCACACAGCCGCTTGATCGACCCGACGGCATACGCGCCCATCTCGACGACCATGAAGCGGTGCCCCGGCACCAGGTCCTCGCGAATGTGCCGCGTCACGCCCATCACGGTGTTGATGCTGCCCGATGCGGCGAGCGTCGGCGCGTGGAACTGCAGGATGTGCGCGAGCATCGCCTTCGAACTGCTCTTGCCGTAACTGCCGGTGATGCCGACCACGAACGGGATGGACGCGCGCGAGCTGCGCGACCGCCTCGGCGTAGAACGCGCGCTGCGTCTGCCGCTCGTAGGGCGCGAGCACCGCGTTGGCGAGCGATCAGGGCCAGCGGCAGCAGCGCGAACATGAACGACGCGCGCCGATGAGCGGCGCGCGCACTTCGGCGTCGATGTAGAACCGCGTGACGCAGGACGAACGCCGGCCAGCGCGAAGATGACCGAGACGGCCAGCACCCGCCGCGCGCGCCAGGTGATCCGCAGCGGAATCTTGCCCGATCGGCGCGGGTCCGGCTGGACGATGCCGAGCACGATCGCCCCGACGGTGAACAGCACGACGGCCAGGAACGGATCGAGCAGGAACAGGAACGCCGACGACGATCGACACCCAGAACGCCGGGTCGGTCAGCGACCGCACGTTCGCCCACCGCAGGAACCGCAGGTGCTCGTAGCCTTCCTGCTGGAAGTAGCGCAGGTAGGCGAGCAGGCGCTGCCACGCCAGGCAGGTGAACGCGGCGGACACAATCGGCACCCAGGGCCAGAACTCAGTCATTGGCCCGCGCCCTCAGCCAGCCGCGCATCTTCTCGCCGCACAGATGCGCGCCCGTTCCGGTGTACAGGTGATGATCCTTGTGCGGCAGCAGGGTCAGCGTCGCCTTGGCGCCGAGCAGTTCCGCGTAGCGTCTCGCCAGCCAGGGCGGCGTCTCGGTATCGTCGGTGCCCCAGATGAGCAGCGTCGGGCAGGCGATCGACTTCGCGCTCTCGGTGAGATCCTCGTTGACCGTCCTGATCAGCACCGGCCGCAGCGCGCCGGCGGCCTGATAGTCCTTCGAACCGAACGTCGCGGTGTGCCACTCGACGCCCCGCGACCCGATCACCGGCTTCAGCGCGATCAGCAGCCGCCGCAGCGTGCGAATACGCCAGCGCCGCATTCGCGCGCGCGACAGGCGCCTGCTGCGGCAGGCCGGGTACGCCGAGCAGCACCAGATCGCGAATCTGCGACAGGCGGCGCGACGCCAGCCTGATGCTCACGCGGCCGCCGAAGGAATGCCCCACCAGCACGACCGTCCCCTGCGACGCGCTCCAGGATGTACTGCTGGACGAGATCCGCGTACTCGATCGTGCCCCACGACTCCGGCGGCGGCGGTGCCTCGCCAAAACCCGGCAGGTCGAACAGGTGCACGCAGTGCGTGTGCTGAAACAGCGTGGCGATGCCGCGAAGGCTCTCGCGGCTGCCGCCCCACCCGTGGAGGAACAGCATGTGGCGCGATGAGGACTCCCCGCTGATCTCGTCGACGAGGGTCGCTCCGTTGTGTTCGAAGCGTTCTACGTGGGCTGCTCCGCTCGGCAAGGTGAGGTGCGCTAGTTTAGCATGCGACTGTCAGCGGCCTCGCTGTCGCATGCGCCGCTCGTGGACCGTCTCGTAGATGCGCGCGGGCGCGCAGACCGACCACGTCCCAGCTGAGATGCCGCGCGAAGTGGTCGAGCACGACGCCGACGCTCCGTGCTCGAGTTCGCGCCGACCGCGGCGATCAGCGCCGCGCGCAACGCGCGGCGTCGCCGACCGGCCAGTGGAATCCGATGGCGCCGTTCCCCGTGATCGCCCTGAACGGCGCGATGTCGGTCACCACCGGCAGCGTGCCGCACGCACACGCCTCGATCAAGCGCGTAGCCGCACCCTTCGCGCGCGCTGCCGATCACGAACAGATCGGCGGCGCTGTACCAGTCGGCGCATCTCGCGCATGCGGGATCGCCCCGACCAGTCGAACACGGTCCGCCAGCAGCGGCGACTGGCGATACGCTGCTGCACCGCCGGCAGCAGTACCGCGTCGCCATACACCATCGTCAGCGTTGCACCGGGCATCATCGCCAGCGCCCGTTCGAAGCCGGCCAGCACGGTCAGCGGATCCTTGTTGGCGTCGAGACGGGCCGACCCACAGCACGGCCGGGTCGCCCGCCATGCCGGTCACACTCCGCGCCTGCGGCGCGATCGACCGGGCGCATGTGCGTGCTGGCCTCGAGCACTTCGTAGACATCGTCCTCGCTCCTGATGAACCTGCCCTCGACCCACGGCGCCGCCTGCGCCCTGCTCGTGAACAGGTAGCGCGTCGGCCGCCCGCATCGCGCGACGACGAACCGCGCCAGCGAGCGAGAAACGGCGCGACGGCACGCCGGCATGATCCTGCACGACAAGCGCCGTCGATGCGGGCAGCGCCCGCCGCAAGCAGCGCGGTCACGGACCGGCGCGTCGACGCCGTTGACGTGAACGACGTCCGGTTCGCACGCCACCACCGTCGCATGAAGCCTGCGCGCCGCGAACGAGCGCAGGCGGGTCGATTCGACAGAACCGGTAGTCGACGCCGCCGCGGCGAACGGCCGCGTCGCGACCGAACGCCTGCACGACCTGCACCGACAGCCCCGCACCCGCCGCCGCGTCACTCCAGCCGGTCAGCGTGTGATACGAGTCGAGCAGCGCCTCCGGGCTCTCGATGCCGCGGATCGAACGCATAGTTCACGATCACCAGCTTCATGTGACCTGCCCGGTGCGCGGACTATATTGGCGCATGCGCATCGCGCTCGTGGTGACCGGCGGCTTCGATCGGAGCGGCCGCGAACGCATCATCCCGTCGCTGCTCTGGCTCGTCGAGCGGCTGGCGCGCCGGCACGAGGTCTTCGTCTACGTGCTGCGGTATCACGACAAGCCATGTCGGTACGCGCTGGCGGGCGCAACAATCCACGATCTCGGCCGTCCCGAAGGGTTGCTGGCGCCAGCACACGGCGCTGTCTTCCGCCATGCGCGCCGATGGCCCCTTCGACGTCATCCACGCCTACTGGGCTGCTGCCTGCCGGGCTGATTGCGACCGCCGTCGGCCGGCGTCGGGCATGCCATCGTCGTCACGTGCGACAGCGGTGAGTTCGTTTCGCTTCCCCGGATCGGCTACGGCCTCCAGATCGCGACGCCGCACCCGCATCGCAGTCAGTGTCAGCGACTCGGCTCGCCGACGCGCGTCACCGTCTGCAGCGAGTACCAGGCCAGGCTCGCGCGCGCGCATGGCAGTTCTCCGCGGACATCATTCCGCTGGGCGTCGACACCAGCGCTGTTCACCGAGCGCCTCGCCGTCACCGCCTGGTCCTCCATTCCGGCTGCTGCACGTCGCCTCGCTGAACCCGGTGAAGGATCAGGCTACCCTTCTTCGCGCCGTTCGCCACCTGGCTCGCAGCGGACCTCGACGTCACGCTCGACATCGTCGGCGAGGACACGATGGGCGGTTCGCTGCAGCACTCGCGCGCGATCTGCAGCTGGCGCGACCGGGTCACCTTCCACGGCTTCCGCTCCAGCGACGCAGCTCGTCCCGCTTCTACCATCGAGGCCGACCTGTTCGTGCTGTCATCACTGCACGAAGCCGCCGGGGTCGTGCTGCTCGAAGCGGCGTCGTGCGGCGTACCGGTCGTCGGTTCGGCGGTCGGTTACCTCGCGGACTGGGCTCCCGATGCCGCCACCGCCGTGGCGCCCGGCGACCCGGCTGCCCTGGCCGACGGCAATTCACGGGCTTCTGGTCGACGAACCGCGGCGCCGGCAGACGGCGAGTCAATGCTGCGGCGTGGGCGCGAACACACGATGCCGACTGGAGCGCTCGCGCGTTCGAGGGACTCTATGCCGAGCATCGCGCGCGCGCCGACATCCGAGCGAGTAGATCACCAGCTACGCAGCCGCCGACCTTCACACCCACGTCAGTCATCCGTCTACCCAGCGCACCCCGGGCTCGACGATCGCACACCGCTCGAGGCGCACGGGCCAGACGCGACTGCATGACCCGAATCTGACCGTCGACCTCCACCGGCCGCACGTCGAACACCGCGGGCAGCAAACACATCCGACAGTGCCGGGTCGCCAACGACCGGTGTGCCACGGACGGACGACCAGCGACACGTCGCTGCGGGTGCACTTGAGCAGCGACTCGGCCGCCGAGTCGGCCAGTGCGGGAATGACGGTCAGGTCGGCCGACGCTCCGACACGAAGACGTCCGGCATCCTCCAGCCGCAGCACATCAGCCGCAGCCGGTGGTGACCATCCGCAGGAGATCCTCCGCACGCGACGCCCGCCTGACCGGCAACGCGCAGTTCGTCGAGCAGGTCGATCGAGCCGGTGAGTCGCGAATCGGTTCCGAGCGCGACACGGGCTGCGTGCCATCGGCGACGTCAGCACGGCAGGGCATGCACAGCGTGCGGCCGAACAGGAAGAGGTTGGACGCAGGGCACCAGACGAGGCTGACGCCGCGGCGAACAGCTCGATGCCACTGCTGCGGCGTGATCGCCAGGCCGTGGACCAGCACCGTGTTCGTGCGAAGGCTCCCGCTCGCCTCCAGCGCGTCCAGTTCGCACCGCGGCCCTGGCATCCACTCCCTCGGCCGCGTGCACGATGAACGGCAGCGCGTCCGGCGTCGCTGCGCTGCGCTCCGCGACGACTCCGCCTGGTTCGCCGTCCGCGCCGACTGGTCCATCCTCCATCCCCAGTGAGTGCGCCCAACCGAAGCGGGTCGACCAGACGCACGGGCAGTCGAACGCCGCGCGCGCGATACAGCGGATTGTGATGGGCGACGGTCGTCACGCCGGCGAGCAGGTTCTTCAAGCCGCCGATGAACAGCCGCTCGCGCCAGCGCGATGCGGCTCTTGCTCCGGATCGTCGCGTCGCTCGCGGATCACCGGCCGCAGATCGTCAATCCACTCGCCGGCATTTCCGTAGCGTGTCGCGGCCGCTTCAGCGCGCCGTAGTGATTCAGCTCGAGGTGATCGTGCGCGTTGACGAGTCCGGGCAGCACGAACCGGCCGTCGAGATCGACGACGTGATCACCCGGGCGCGGCGGCTGGTCGATGCGACAGGATTCGTCGCCGATACGCGAGTGGACCGGGCTTCGCCGGCAGGTGTGACGATCCGCCCGTTGACGAAGGTGACCGGCGCGGCCAGCCAAGCATCAGCAGGCTCGTGAGTCCGACTTCACCGCGTGAAGCACGACGACCACCGGCGCGGCGCGCCCGGCGATTTGCGGTTCGCGAATGGTCCGCACCTCGCATGCCGTGCGCGTTCAGCAGCTCGACGTGCTGCTCGATTGTGTGCGGATGCAGCGGCAGCTCGTACAGTACGCCCGTCTTCGCCAGTGAAGGTGCGCCGCCACCCGGCGACAGACCACTCCGGATGAAAGTCCGAGTAGATGAGGTGCCCACCGCGAGCGAGCACGCGAGCCGCTTCGGCGATCCAGGGCGCCGAGGTCCGCGCAGATCGCCGCACATCAGCGACGAGCTCACGAGATCGAAGGTCGCGGATCGAAACGGCAGCCGCTGCGCGTCGCCGCACGTCAGGGGAAACAGGCCGCTGCCATGCGACAGCATCGACGGAGAGAGATCGACGCCGGCGATCGTCGACTGCGCCGGCGGCCCTGCAGCAGTCTCGAGGTTGCGCCCGGTGCCGGTGCCGACGTCGAGCGCGCGACGAGGCGCGGCAGCTCGGAACAGCGGGCCGACGATCGCCGCCTCGGCTTCCATCAGCGGATTGTGCGGGCGCGGCGGATACATCGGCGCCCACCGTCGCGTAGCCGTCCAGCGTCGACACGCGCCGGGGACCGCTGCTCCACCATCGCGCGAGAAGTCCGGCGCCCTTCATCAGAACCCCGTCGTCTCCGGCCGCTGGTAGCGCATCAGCCGCTGCATGACACGCAGTTCGTACGGCGCCGCGTAGACGCGCAGCGCGTAGCGCCAGCCGCTGACCGCGCGCAGCAGGGCGCGCCGCACCGGCGTCAGGCGTCGATCGGTCACCGTCGGGTAGAACGCGTTGAGCACGCGCTCGAAATTGCGGATCCGCCGTCTTGATCCCGCCCGTCCATCCACGGAATGTGATCGCCGCGTCGCATCATCGCCTGCCGCCACTGGTCCGACGCCCACTCGTCGAGCGTCTCGGGAAACGCGAAGCCGCGGCTGGTCGCCTCGTCGAACAGCGCGCCGTCTCCCGGCACCGGCGTGTAGGTGTAGAGGATGACTTCGGTCGCCGGATTGACTTCCTTGATCCGGCGGATGAACTCGAACGTGCGGAGCGGTGTCGCCTTCCGGGTCGGGCGGCGAGCCGAGCACGAACGAATATTCCGGAACGACGCCGAAGCGCTTCATGCGCGCGGCGAGTTCGAGCGCCAGGTCAGGCGACGCGGTGCCGCCCTTGTTCATCGCCGCCAGCGTCGCGTCGGACGACGACTCGGCGCCGGAGAAGACCATCTTCAGGCCCGAACGCGGCCATCGCCTCCCACGTCCGATCCGAGTAGTGCATCAGGGTGTCGATGCGTCCGAGCGCCCACCAGTTGAGCCCGAGCGGCGCGATCCGCGTCGGCGAACTCCGCCACCCGCGCCTCGGAGATGAAGAAGTCCATGTCGTGCATCATCACCGAGTCGATCGCGGTAGTCGCCGACCAGGCGCCGCAGCGATCGCCTCCATCCGCGCCGGCGACTGCGACAGCCAGCGCCGGTTGGTCATCGCCACGACCGCGCAGAAGCTGCACGCGAACGGACAGCCGAACGACGAGTTGTGCGCGACGGTGCGGCGGCCGAGATAGGTCGGGATGGATATAGCGCTCCATCTCGACGCGCTCGTACGGATAACTCGGGCAGATCGTCGAGCGGCGTCATCGGCGCCGCCGCGTTCGTGACGATCGCGCCGTCGGCGCGCTGTCCACGACAGGCTGCCGACCGTCGTCGAGCGGCCGCTCCCCTTGCAGCGCGGCGATCAGCTGGAGCAGCGGCTGCTCGCCCTGCGATCGGACGACGAAGTCCACGAACCCGGACGCCAGCACGGTCGCGGCGTGCTGGGTCGGGAAGTAGCCGCCCCAGACGATCTTCACGTGCGGCAGCGCGCGCTCGAACCGCCGGCAGACCGGCACGGCCTGGCTCAGCTGCGGCCCCGGCATCACCGTCACCGCGAGCAGCGCCGACGTCGGTCCGCGCGCGTCCGGCCGGCAAATCGCGCGAGCGATTGCCGGCGACGGGATCCGGCTTCGACGTTGCCGTCGACGAGACACCACGGCTCGCGCCCTTCGACCACGGCGGCCAGCGCCATCATCGACAGCGGCAGCGGCTGCTTGCCGGGCGTCGTCGACAGCGGGTTGAAGAAGACGATCATCGCGCCACCCACACGCCGAATGCCGCGGGCGCGCGCCCGAGCCGCCGGCGCGACACAGGCGCCGCACCCGCCAGCCGAGCGGCCCGCGCGACGGATAGAAGCTGGCGCCGACGCCCGAGGCGCGCTGCGCTCTCGCTGAAGGTCCGCGAACGTCAGAAAGCCGACACCCGGCGCGAATCGGGCTGCTGATCGGCGTAACTCGTCACGAAGACGCTCCAGCTGCCCGGCCACCATCGCCTCTCCGTCGTCAGGGTCCTCGAACATCGGCGAGTCCATCACGACCAGGGCGCCGCCGGATCCGCACCATGCGGCTCATGCCTCGAGCGGTGCGCTCGGGCTCTCGGCGCGTAGTGGAGCGACGCGTTCATCACCACCAGGTCGAACTGCCCCGGCGCGAACGGCAGTCGCGTCGAAGTCGGCCTGCACCAGCGGGAACGGCTATCTCGTAGTGCCGGCAGCGCCGAAGACCGTCGTGCGTCGTCGTCGTTCAGGTCGACCGCAACCGTCTCATGACCGAGCCGCGAGAGGCGGTGCGACAGCCAGCCGTTGCCGGCGCCGACGTCGAGCACGCGCGTCGCGCGCGCGCAACGTCGGCGACAGCCCGCCGCAGCAGACAGCCGGCGCGACAGCTCTGCGCGGACTGCATGCGCCACTCGAGCGCGCTGCGGATCGCTCGGAGCGGCACGCACCGGCAGCATCCGGCGTAGGATCGCCGCACGTGCCGCTGGCAGCGCGCGGTATCCATCGGCCGTCCTCGCACGGCCCGATCGGCGTGTCGACCGCGCGATACGATCGCAGGAACGGCATCGCCGCGGACAGCCGCGCAGGTGACGCACACCGAACACGCCGTCACGTGCGCGAGAGGCTCGCGCCGCACGCGCGCGCACGTGCACGCGTCTGTCCGTCGATGCACATCGCGGCCTCGGCACGCCGGGCAGGCGAACGCCGGAACCCACATGATCAGTCCCGCCGCAGGACGATCAGGAAGTGGTCGCCGCACGCCGCGCACGCAGCGGCAGCGCACCGAGGCGGTCGTCCAGTCGCGCAGCAGGCGGCTCGACCAGCTGGGGCCGACGCGCCGCAAACGCCTCCAGATACGGCGGCGGCGCAACGACGCCGAGCGCCCGCAGTTCGCACGCGCGTGAAACCGGCGCGCGCAAACGCCGCGCTCGAACTGCGCCCGGCGTGTAGTACCGCGTCCACACCGTGCCGCCCTTCAGCGGCACCGCCACGACCACCTCGGCGGAACCGCAGCGAACGCCCGGCGCGACGTCCCCTCGCGACAGATACAAGCGCGATTTCCCACGGGCAGATCGCGGCCGATGACCGACGCCACCAGCAGCCCCGCCGGGCCGAAGCACGTCGTGAATCTGCCGCGCCGCCTCGGACAGATCGCGCACGCAGTTGAGCGGACCGAAGTTCGAGAAGGCGGCATCGAAGCTGCTCCGGCGCGAACAGGTCGAGCTCGTCGATCGACCGTGCAGCAGGATCGTCGAGCGGTCGCGGGCCCTGGCACATTCCGCGGCGCGCCGCTGCGCCTGGCGGACCATCTCCGGGCGAGCGTCGATGGCGCGTGACGCGAGTAGCCGGCGCGCGACCAGTGCGCGGGTGATCCGTGCCGGGTCCGCAGCCCAGGTCCAGCGAGCTCGGCGCCCGACGGCGACATGGCGCCGCAGCGTGGACAGCGCGCGCCGCGCATGTGCCGCAGAATGGGATTGTCGGTAGTTCGGTCCGGTGGTACTCCGCCGCCACGCCGTCGAAGGCCGCGCCGTGTCGAACCCAGCGTGTGGTCGGCGCTCACAGCCACGGCGCACTCCGCCAGCCGGTCTTCATCGAGCAGACACACCGCTCGCAGACCGGGTTGTCCGCCATGGACAGCGTCGCGCGGAACGCGCGGCAGGTTCTGCTGGCCACCAGCGTTCGAGCGACGTGTCGCGGACCGAACCCACCGCTTCATGGAAGAAGCAGGGCCGAACGGCGCCGTCGGCTTCGATCACCACCGACATGTACGGCGCATTGCACTGCCACCGGCGGAAACGCGCGCCAGTCCGGCGAGTGCCGCGTAGTACTGCGGCAGCCGGCGCAGTTTCGCCGGCGACTCGGCGATGAAGCCGCGACGCGAAGTCGTCGTCGCAGCTCGGCGATCGTCCGCTCGACGATGTCGGCGAACTCGACGATCTCGTCGCGCCCGAGCGCGAGCGACGCCGGCGTCGCGCATCGGACGTCCGGCCGAAGGCGCCCGAACGCGACGTCGGCAGCGAGAAACGAGATGCCGTCGAGCGCCATCGCCCTCGCGTGTTCGACGAGGCGCGGCAGGTCGCGGAAATTCAGCCTGTGCAGCGTCGAGCGCGCCGACGACCGGCATGCCGGGTTCGATGCGCGCGCAGCTGCGCGACGCCGCGCTCGAGCGTCGGCAGCGCGGCGACGCCGCGGATCGCGCGGTATCCCGACTCGTCCGGCGAGTCGAGCGACACGATCACGCGCGCGAACGCCTCGGCAACTCGCTGCGCGCGCAGCGCTCGAGCAGCACGCCGCTCGTGTGCAGGTGCAGCATCGATGCCGTGCGCGCGGAACAGCGCGGCAATCTCGAACACTTCGGGCCGCAGCAGCGGTTCGCCGCCCGAGAACAGCACGACTCGCGTGCCGAGCTCGGCCAGGCTCTCCGCGACCGCGGCAATCTCATCGCAGCGTGAGGTCGCCCTCGCCCGCTCGCCTTCCACCAGTCGCACGACACGCAGCGGCTGTTGCAGCGGCTCGTCGGAAAGAACACCGCCACCGGCAGCACGAAGGTGCGGTTCGTCCACTCGTTCAGCCTGACGAGGAGTGGCGGTGTTCGAGCACGTCAGTGCCTGCTGCTCGGTCGGCAACGCGGCCGCGCTGCCGCGTCAGGAGCGGCACGAGCACCGGCGTGCGGCTCGGCCGACGCGCCGTGCTCGAGCCAGGCGACGCGACGCGCGGCGCCAGCAGCGGCAGCTTCGACGAGCGGCATCAGCGCCGGCAACCAGATGCCGCGCAGTGGCTGCGCGGACGCGCGCCGCGGCTGGCGCGACGATCGCGCGCAGCGCCGCCGCGCGCGCGCTGCAGCCGGAACTCGCGCGTGCACGAACGCGTGCAGCGCCCGGTAGAACTCGGGCGAGTAGGTCGGCCTGGTACATCATCGCGAGGTCGGTCGAAGTCGACCCAGTTCTGCTTCGTCGCCCAGCTGCGCCCGCACCCGTTCGTAGAACGGCGTGCCCGGCAGCGGATACGACACCGAGATGCCGATGTCGTCCGGCGCGCAGCGGCGCACCATGTCCAGCGTCAGCTCGATGTCGGCAAGCGTCTCGCCGGGATAGCCGAACTGCAGGAAGAAGCCGACCTCGATGCCCGCCTCGTGCAGCAGCGTCGGCCGCCCGATCGATCTGCTCGACGCGCGTCCCCTTCTCCATCGCGTCGAGCACCCGCTGCGAGCCCGACTCGGCGCCGATCCAGACGGTCCGGCAGCCCGACGCCGTCAGCGCGCGCGACCACGGCTCGCGTCGACGCCGTCGGCCCGCATCAGGCACTTGAACGGCACCACGGCGTCGCGCTCGCGCCACGCGCCTGCGCAAAGCGCTTCAATCCAGCCAGGCTTCAGTCCGAAGATGTCGTCGGTCATCCAGAGGTGATCGGGCCTGTAGAGCCGCTTCAGCCAGGCGATCTCGTCGGCGACGTTCTCGGGGGATCGCGCGGTGTAGCGCTGGCCGTAGATCGGTTTCGCGCACCAGTTGCAGTGATACGGACAGCCGCGCGTGGTCGCGATGTTCATCGAGAAGTAGCCGTGGCGCCGCAGCCAGATCGCGCGGTAGCGCTCCACGTCCACCAGGTCCCAGGCGGGCCGCGGCATCCGGTGCGAGATCGCGCACGATCGGTCGCGCGGCGTCGTCCGCACGAGCCGTCCGCCCTCGCGGCACAGACAAGCCCTTCGACGCCGCCGAGCGTCGCAGCCGCCGTCCGCGCAGCGCGTCGAGCACTCGCACGAGCGTCACCTCGCCCTCGCCGGCGATCACGGCGCGGCGCCGCGCTCGAGGTACAGCGCCGGATGATCGGTCGCGTCCGATCCGGCGACGACCACCGGGATGCTGCCGCTCGCGTGCCGCGGCAATCATCGTCAGCGCGGCCTGTCGCATGCGCAGCAGGCACATCTTGCTCAAGTAGTTGAAGCTGTCCTCGTAGATGCACCGCGACACGCGGTCGATGTCGATCGAGCGCCGCGGCCCACTCCGGCTCGGACTCCGCCAGCATCGCGTCGAACAGCGCGACGTCGGTAGCCGCGCTGCGCGGACGCATGCGGCGGCATACAGGGCACCGAGCGGCGCGTAGGGCCGTTGCGCCGCCCAGAGCGTCGGGGTCGAACCGCAGGAAATAGGCCTGGCCGATGAGAACGTCCACGCCCATGTCACGACTGCAGCGCCGCTGGCGCTGCCGTCCGGCTCGGCCAGCGGCGTCGTGCCGCCGCGTGCCGATAGACGCCGAGCGTTTCGGCAGCGGCCCGCTCCCACGAGAAGTTCGCGCGCGCTCGCAGGCCGCGCCGCGAGAGTTCCTCGCGACGCTCGCGGCTCGTCGCCAGCGCGACGATGCGCCTCGCCCGAGCGACTCGACGTCGAGCGGGTCGACGCGCTCGGCCGCGTCGCCGGCCACCTCGTTCAGCGCGGCCACGCGTCCCGGTGATCACCGGCGTGCCGCACGCCATCGCTTCGATGACCGGAAGACCGAAACCCTCGTAGATCGACGGAAACACGAACATCTCGGCCAGGTTGTAGATGCGCCGGCAGATCGTCGAACGGCACGTAGCCGGTGAACCGGACGGCGTCGCGCACGCGCAGGCGCTCGATCAGCGCCTCGATGTCGTCCGACAGCCAGCCGTAGGGCCCGCGCACACGAGCTGATGCGGAAGGTCGCCCGCGACCCGCCGCCGCGCGAACGCCTCGATCAGCGTCGGCAGGTTCTTGCGCGGCTCGATCGTGCCGACGTACAGGATGAAGCGCTCGGCGAGGCCATACCGCTCGCGCACCCGCCGCAGTTCGGACGGCTCGTGAATGACACGGAACGACGGCGCCGCCGCCTCGTGCACCACGTGCACCCGCGCACGCGTCGAGCCCGTAGAGGCGCACGATGTCGCGCTTGGCCGCCTCGGACACGGTGATGATGGCGTCGGCCCGGCGCGCCGCGAGGTTCACGAAGGGCCGGTTGAGCAGCACGCGCCGCGATCGGATGAAACGCGGGATACATCGTCAGGCTCATGTCGTGAATGGTCACGACGGTCGGCACTGGCGACGCCAGCGGCACCATGCCGTTGGTGAAGTGGACGACGTCGGCATGGATGCGCCGGAGCATCCGCGGCGCCTGCGTCTGCATCCAGACCAGGCGCGGCGACCACGACGCCGAGCACGACGCGTCCGTACGCGCGCCGGCAGCGGCTCGGTCGTCTCGATCGGGCGGTTCGAGATGACGGTGATGCATCGTCGTCCCGCACTGCGCGGCGGCATGCCGCAGCAGGTGCTCGGTGTAGTAGCCGACGCCTGTCCGCCCGGGTCGCAGCGTGGTGCCGTCAAATGCGATGTGCATGACGCTCGCTCCCGGGCGCGCACGCGGACGCGAGTCCAAGCGTGACGGCCGATCAGGATGTAGGTGCCGGTGAACGACAGGAACGAGTCGACGAGACCGTGCACCGCGATCGCCGCGCAGGCCGCCGCGATCCCGACGCCAATGGCGCGCCTCGAACGCAGCGCCGGAGTGCCGCACGCGCCTGGTCCGCACGCCGAGCCACAGCAGCGCGACACGGCACCGACGCAGGCCGGTGCCGGCCAGCACCTCGAGGTACATGTTGTTGCTGTGGACGCGCGGGTCGGCGTCCTTGCAGCGTCGAGTACCGGCCATACAGCAGCCGGTAGTTGTCGGGCCCGACGCCGAGGATCGGCCGCTGCGGCGAACATCCGCGCGCGCGGCGCCCCAGAGCACCAGCCGTCCCGGGCGCACCGCCATCCTCGGAATGCGCGTGGGCCCGACACGGATTCCCGTGCCGATGTCACCGGCCCGGTCACGGTCCCGGACGCGAAGGCGAGGACGGCGTCGGGCTCGGTCGAGAACCACAGACGATGTTCCTGTTCGATGTCCCACATCAGGCGAAAACGTCCGGGCCGTCCGGGGCCGCCGACCTGCGCGCGTGAGCGACACGGTCTGCCCCGGGCCGCACCGGGCCGGTCGAACAGGCGTGCGGATGCCCTCCCACGCGATCGACCTCGTCCGAATCGTCCGCCACCCAGTGATACGACAGCCTGATTGGCTCGGCTGCGTCCGAATCCCACGTCGCACGGCCGGTGTTGGTGACGGTGAGCGGCACGTCGATCGGCGTCCTGCGTGTCGAGCGTCACGCGCGACGGCACCTCGATACACGGCGCTGAACCAGCGGCCCTGCCCCTCGGTCGTGAGACGCAGCGTCAGCATCTCGGCGACCGCGACGACACCAGTTCGACCGCCAGCGATTAGCGGCGAGCACGACGAGCAGCGCCAGCGCGTCCGCTCGAACCCGGGCCGCGCCATGTGCAGCGCGCCGACGATCAGCGAGCGACAGCGCCATCGTGAGCAGTCCGGCCCGCGTAAAGGTGAGCACGATGGCTTCGGCCACGATCGCGAGCAGCGCACAGCAAGTCCGACGCGTGCGCCATCTGCGTCGTTCGCGTCGAGCGACACCAGCACGCCAAGGCCGACCGCGAACGCAATCTCGAGGTACATCGACGCGATGGTCGGGTACTGAAACGGACCCGACGCGCGCACCTGGGCGCCGACCACCGCCACGTCCGGCCCGGAACGCGGACAAGAAACCAGCTGACGTGCCCGCGACGTCGAGCGAAGTCGGCCAGCACGAGGAGCGCCGACGATCGACGCCGGAGACGACGACGGCGAGGACGATTCGCCGCCGATCGGCGCCGGACCGTCGCGCCGATCGTCGTCAGCCGCCCAGACTGCCGCCGGCGAGCGCAAGACGGGCCGCCATGTGGAGCGGCGTTGCCCCGGAACTCCGGCGCGAAGAGCGCCGAGACCAGACGGCCGCGACAAGAGCGCCGTCCACGCGCCGCGGCCTGACGCGGAACGAGCCGGCACACGCGCGCTCGTCGCCGCGCGCAACGCGCACGCCGCGATCACGGCCAGGAGAACGACTTCGACGGTCGACAGCGACTGGCCGGGCAACCGTAAGGAGCGGACTTCAGCGCCTCGAACGGCGCGACGAGCACGAGCGACCATCACGCCGAGCGCAGGCGACGACCGCGTCAGCGCGGAGCGAACTGCAGTCGTGCGCCTCGCCGTCAACGGCGCGCGCAAGCTGCCACGCGCGCATCGCGCCTGCAACAGACATGGGTGTGCGCTGCAGCGTGTCCAAGAAGCTTGCCAGCGCTGGTGGCACGGCACCGCGTCGACAGGGCACGTCGAGCTGCATAGACGCGCGTGCACGAGCCAGCTGCGCGAATCGGCCGAGATATCGCGCGATTCGAGCAAAAACGAGCGGAAAGCGCGACGTCCCGGCGAGACGCGGCATGCCCGTCGGCGCTGAGTCCGCGCCGTCATGCTTACGGCCGTCGAAAACATGTTTCGCGAACGGAAACCAGGTCGAGCGTGATGACCAGTGCTCGGCATGCGGAGACGATGCGCTCGTGGGCGCAGGTCGCCACACGTTGCTCGTGGTCTATCGCGGCGCGTCGGACGTCGCCGCGAAGGGCGCGATGTTCGTCATCACCGTCGCGGCCGCGCGCCAGTTGTCACGCGACGACTTCGGCGCTGTTCGCGCTTGCGTCCACACTCGGCTGGCTCGGCTCGGTGGCCGCCGACTTCGGCATCCAGGTGCATCTCGCGCAGGGCGGTGTCGCAGATCCCGAGTCGGGCAGCCGATCTGCTCCGGCGATGGCTGCCGGTCCGAGCGGCCACAGGGCTCGCGGCGCTCGACTTGTCACTGGCTGGTGTTCGCGCTGCTCGGCGTCTCGACCGCGGCCGCGCTGCCGATGCTCTACTGTTCACGCTCGCCTACGCGGCCAGCGGGCTCAGCGAGTGCCTTTACTACTTCTTCCGGGGGCTCGATCGAACCGACCTGGAATCCACGCTTCACGCTCGTGCAGCGCGGCGGCGATGGGCGTGCTCGCCTCGCCGCGCTGTGGTGGCGGCCGGACGTGACGCTGCTCGGCCGGCGCATGCTGCTGCCCGCGATCGCCGACGCTGTCGGTGGCAGCGGTTGCGGCGCGGCGGCTCGCCTCTGGCATCGAGACACCGCTGGCGGCGACACGGTGCCGCGAACCCGGCACGAGTTCCTGACGGCGTTGCGCCGATCGGCGTCGGCATTCTGCTCTCGGCGCTCTACTTCCGCGATCGACGTGTTCCTGCTCGAGCGATGGAGCGGCACGACGGCCGTCGCGCTCTACAACGCCGTGTTTCGCCTCGTCGAGGCGCTGCGGCTCTTTCCCGCCGCAGTGCTGGCCGTGGCGCTGCCCGGCGCTCTGCCGGGCCGCGCGATCTGCCGCCCGCTCGTCCGTCTTGCGGCGCCGCTGACCGCGGCCGCCTGTGGCGCGGCGCTCGTCCTCTGGCTCACGGCCGGCTGGATCGTGCCCGCGATCTACGGCGCACGCGTACGCCGACGCCGTCGCGCCGTTCCGGATCTCTGCTGTTCGCGCTGCCGCTGATGGCGCTCAACTACGCGCTCACGCATCAGCTGATCGGCTGGCACGGCCAGCGCGCGTATGCCGGCATCTGCGCGGGCGCGCTTGCCTTCAACGTTCTGCTGAACTGGCAGTTGATCCCGGCGCTCGGCATGACCGGAGCGGCGTGGTCGACGGTGTGGACCGAGGTCGTTCCTGATCGTGGGCTGCGTCGTCGCGCTGACGCGGCTGGAGCCGCCGGCGCTGGCACGTCGCCGCAGCGGCGCAGGCGGCACCACTGGAGGCGCGCTGATGTGACGCCGATGCCGCTCGTGCGCGCCACCGCCGAAGCCGGCCTGACGCCAGCCGAAGAGTCCATCGCGCGGAGCGTGCTGTACGCTGCGCTGTTCGACTACCCGCTCACTCTGGCGCAACTGCGTCAGACGCTGATCGGTTCACGCCAGACCGCCAGCGAGATCATCGCGACATACGTGGCGAGTGCAGCGCCTGGCGCGCGATCGTCGAGCAGCGCGACGGCTACTTCTTTCCCGCCGGACGCCCCGACCTTGTCGCATACGCGACGGCATCGCGAAACTACGAAGCCGCGCGTTCCTGCGCGGCGCATCGACCGCTGCTTCGGCTCATTGCGGCGTTGCCGTATGTGCGGATGGTGGCGCTGTCGGGCAGCATCGCTCACCTGAATCTCGAAACGGGTGGCGACCTCGACCTCTTCATCGTCACCCGCGGACGCGCGCGTCTGGAGCACCGCGGTCACGGTGGTCGTGCTGGCCAGGCTTCTTCGCCGCCGCAGCGACGCTCTGCGCGAACTTCATCGTCGCGGACACGGCCTCGCGTTCGACGCAGCAGGATCTCTTCACGGCGAGCCAGTTGATCAACCTGAAGCCGCTCGTCGGCGAGGCGACGTGTACCGCCGCATCCTGCGACGCGAATCCGTTCGTGCGGGAGTTCTACCCGAATTTTCACGCGCCCGAGCTGCGGCAGCATCCGGCTGCCGACAGTCGCGGTGGCACTGCGAGCCGCCAAGGCGGTCGTCGAAATCGATCCTGTTCGTGCCGTCATCGCTCGGCGAGCGCGTGTGCCGCACGGCGTACCGGGCCTACCTGCGGCGGCGCGTCTGCGAGCTGGGCAGTCGCCCGAGCAGGTCACGCTCGGCGACACGATACTCAAGCTGCACACCCGCAGCCACCGGAGCAGAGATCCTGAACCGCTACAATCATGCGGTGCACGACGCATTGGAGCGGACCGCGGTAGGCGCTAGGCGGTCGGCGGTAGGCGGTAGGCGATAGGCGAGCGATGGTCGCTGACTACGCCGACGTGCCGTCAGCGATCAGCAGGTCACTGCGGCTCGACGATACACGGCCGTGCCATACGCCAGCACTTCGGTCACGCCTTGCGCGACCTCGTTGGCGTCATAGCGCACGCCGATCAACGCGTTCGCACCTGCGTCCGACGCGTGTTCGAGCATGAGGCGATAGGCGTCAGCCCTCGCCTTCTCACACAACTCCGTGTAGAGCGTGATGTTGCCGCCAACCAGCGTCTGCAGCGACGCGCCGATGGTGCCGACGATGCTGCGGGAGCGGACCACGATGCCGCGCACGACGCCAATGTTGCGAGTCAGGCGGTAGCCGGGGAGCTCGAACGCGGTGGTGACGAGTGCAGGATTGATGGTGCATTGTCTTCCACCGTCGCCAGCGCTCGAGAGACGGCTCGCCGCCCGTGGCCCCGCCTTCTTGCATTCGTGCATCTGTGCATTCGTGCACTTACGGCGAAGGTACAACTACGCGAGCAGATCCTCCAGCGCCTTGCGCACCGCCTCAATCGCCTCGTCGTCGGTCGCCGCAGCCCGCGCCACTCGCGCCAGCCGTTCGGCCGCGCTCGGCCGCGCCGCCGCGTTGCCGAGCCTCTCGCGCAGCACCTCGGCGATCATGCCGGCGCCGGCCGTGAAATTCGTCGCCGGGTCGATGATGATGAAGCTGCCGGTGCCGCGGTTGTCCACGTAGCAGTCGATCATCACCGGCCGGGCGGTCGTGACGGTCACCGAGCCGATCTGGTTCAGCGACAGCGACCGATCGAGTTCGGCGGTCACGGTGCGAGTCGTGTGCTTCAGCACGTAGACGCGCGACGGGTCGAGCGGTCGCTCGTCCATCCACACCACGTCGGCGCGAAAGCGCTGCGACACGTGCACTTCGCCCACCGTGATCATGTCGCCGCGGCTGATGTCGATCTCGTCCTCGAGCGTCAGCGTGACGGACTGGCCGGCGTGTGCCACCTCCAGCTCGCCGTCGAAGCGTGACGATCTGCTTCACGCGCGACGACCGCCCGGTCGGCCAGATGGTGACCGACGTCGCCGCGACGCACCGACCCCGAGAGGATCTGCCCGGCATAGCCACGGAATTCGTGCGTCGGCCGCAGCACGAGCTGCACCGGGAACCGGAAGGCACGTGACGGCGCGTCCCGCTCCACTTCGACGGTTTCGAGGAACTCGAGCAGCGACTGGCCGTCGAACCACGGCGTCCGCTCGCTGGGCGCGATCACGTTGTCGCCGTGCAGCGCGCTGATCGGAATCGGATGCAGCTTGGCGCCCGCCAGAATCTGGTCGAACTCGTCGACGATGGCGTCGAAGACGCGCGCGGTCGAAGTCGACCAGGTCCATCTTGTTCACGGCGAGCACGTAGTCCTTGATGCCGAGCAGGCGCGCGATCTGCGCGTGACGCCGCGACTGGGGACGGACGCCGTGGCGCGCATCGACCAGGAGAATGGCGACGTCGGCCGTCGAGGCGCCGGTCGCCATGTTGCGCGTGTACTGCTCGTGCCCCGGCGTGTCGGCCAGGATGAACTTGCGGCGGGCGGTCGCGAAGTAGCGGTAGGCGACGTCGATTGTGATGCCCTGCTCGCGTTCGGCGCGGAGGCCGTCGGTGAACAGCGAGAAGTCGATCGCCCCGGCCGAACGGTTCTTCGACGCGCGCTGGATCGAGTGCAGCTGATCTTCGTAGACCGACCGCGAGTCGTACAGCAGGCGCCCGATCAGCGTGCTCTTGCCATCGTCGACGCTGCCGGCCGTGCAGATGCGCAGGAGGCCGAGGACATCAGAAGTAGCCCTCCCGCTTGCGATCTTCCATCGCGGCTTCCGACGCCCGGTCGTCGGCGCGTGTCGCGCCGCGCTCGGTGATGCGGCTCGTGGCGACTTCCTCGATGATCTTGTCCACCGTGTCGGCGTCGGACTCCACCGCGGCCGTGCAGGTCATGTCGCCGACGGTCCGGTAGCGGACGATGGTCCGGAACGGCTGCTCGCCGTGCTGCGGCTGGCGTCACCGGCGTCACCGCCATCACCATGCCGTCGCGGCGGAACACTTCGCGCTCGTGCGCGTAGTAAATGGACGGCAGCTCCACGTTCTCGCGGGCGATGTACTGCCAGATGTCGACCTCGGTCCAGTTCGAAATCGGGAACACGCGGATGTGCTCGCCCTTTCGATGCCGGCCGTTGAACAGCGACCATAGTTCCGGCCGCTGGTTCTTCGGGTCCCACTGTCCGAACTCGTCGCGGAAGCTGAAGACCCGCTCCTTGGCGCGCGCCTTCTCTTCGTCGCGGCGCGCCCCGCCGAACACCGCGTCGAACTTGTGCTGCTGGATCGCGTGCAGCAGCGGGATGGTCTGGATCTGGTTACGTGAGGCGCGCGGCCCGGTCGGGTCGGTGACCAGCCCCTGCGGCGATCGCCTCTTCGACCGATGCGACGACCAGCCGCGCTCCGAGTTCGGCGACACGCCGGTCGCGGTAGTCCATCACCTCCGGGAAGTTGTGGCCGGTGTCCACGTGCATCAGCGGAAAGGGCACCCTGGCCGGAAAGAACGCCTTCTCCGCAATCCGCAGCATGACGATCGAGTCCTTGCCGCCCGAGAAGAGCAGGACGGGACGCTCGAACTCGGCCACCACCTCGCGCATGATGTGGATGCTCTCGGCTTCGAGCGCCGCGAGATGGTCGTAGCTCGGCGCGATCGTCCGAGCGTCTGAGCGCTGGTCAGTGGCGTGTGATTCACAACTGCGGCCATGGGCATCTGGTGCTACCGGAAAAAGAAAAGCCCGGGGTGTGCTCCCCGGGCTTCTGGTCTGTGTTCCGTTGAAGTCTCGCTTCAGCGGATGTCTCGATGTCGAGGCGGCAGGACCGTGCAGCGCGGGATCGGTCCGATCCGTACAACAACAAGCGCAGCAACAGGCAAGCCTCCGATCGACATCAACGCATAGATATGTATCAACTTACGACGATCAAGTCAACCGCCGACGGCTGTCAGTCGGGCTGCACCGCCTCGGCTGCCGACGTACCCGTCGTCCGCCGACCCGCCTGCCGTCTGCCCGTCCCGCCGCTCGATTTCGACCGATCGAGAAGAACCGGATACAGCAGCCACGCGTCGAGGACGACCACTGCGAGGAGGACCAGGTAGGCAGCGCTCTCCGGGACGAGATTGCAGGTCGTGAACCAGCTTCGACAGACCGAATGCCACCACCCAGGCATCGAAGCTCATGCAGATGCGGCGGAACGTCTCCGGGCGCATCCGCCGGATGATCTGCGCGCCGATGGGAACACCGATCGCGACGCTGGGCACAATCCACGGCACCAGCGCGAAACTCGGACGCGGTGAACAGCCCGGCCCAGATGTAGGCCACCGCCGTCATCGACGACTCGGCCAGCCGCACCAACCCGAGCGCGGCGCGGAACTCGCGCTTCTCGAGTCCCTGGTTGTTCGAGCGCAATCGCCAGCGGCGGCCCCGAGATGGTGGTGACCGAGTAGAGCACGCCGACACCGGCGCCGAAGACGCCAGACCGGCGGAGCGCTCGGCCTGGATCGGCCGCCTGAATCCGGCCGCCTGCAGCAGGATCAGCGGCAGCAGGATCAGGTACGTGCACAGCTTCAGCCAGTCCGGGCTGACGCTCGACACCATGCAACGTCCCGGCGAGCGATGCCCGGAATCAGCCCGACGATCATCGGCGCGACCCGCCGCCACACGGCTGCCGAGCGACGCCCGGTTCACCCACAGCACGTAGGCGTTGAGCGGCACCTCGATGACGATCAGCGCCGGGTTGAGGACACGGTTGGAGAGGAACAGCAGCGCCAGCGGGACGGTGATCGACGAGAACCCATAGCCAAGCGCGCCGTTGACCGTCGCCGCCAGCAGCGTGATCGCCGCGAGCCACAGCATCTGTTCGTTCATGACCGTCCTGCCCGCCGATGGGCTCAGCTACGCCTCAGGCCTCGACCGCCCATCGCCTTCTGACGCGTCCTATTGTCGCACTTGAACGACAAGCGCAGCGTGACACCGAACGTCCGGTCGTCACCGGGCTGGCCGACATACAGCCCCGAGTTGCCCGGCGCGGCGGACAGCAGATCGAAGTACTTCGTGTTGAACAGATTCCGCGACCACAGCGACAACGTCCAGCCCTCGGCGGCGCGGAACCCGACCCGGGCGTTGACCAGCGAGTAGCCGTCGACGAACAGGTAGGTCGACGCCGTGGCGCTCGACGAGAACGAGGAGCGGTAGCTCGTGTCGAACGCCGTGAAGAACTGTCCGGCGCGCCCGAGCACGCTGCCGCGCTGGACGTATTCGCCGCCCACCGAGATCGGCACTCTTCGAGATGCCCGGCAGCAGCGATCCCGAGATGTCCTTGGACCTGCGGACCACCGGTCTCCTCGAGCGGCGGCGGCGCATCTGGGAACGAGATGTACCGGCCATCGGTGAACGCCGCGGCGGCGTAGATCGAGAGCCGCCGGCTCGAGACTCGCGCTGCCGTCGAACTCGACGCCGCGGACGCGCACCTTTTCGGCGTTGGCCAGGTACCCGCGCAGCACGCCGACACCCGCGTTCACCACCTGCGCCTGGAAGTCGTTGATGTCGGTGTTGTAGGCGGTGACGTTCGCGGTGACGCCCCGGAACGGCGTCGTCTTGATGCCGACCTCGACGTGGTGCACGTCCTCGGGTTTCACGGTTGCGGCCGACAGCACCGGACGGCCCAGGGCGTCGGTGGGCACGCCGTTCAGGTTCAGGCCGACCGACTTGAAGCTGGTCGAGTAGGTGGCGTAGGTGTTGACGCCGTCGGCCACCCGGAACGCGACGGTGCGCCTGCCCCGAGAGGTTCGTGTCGTCGACGTCGGCCTTGTAGGCCTGCGGCGCGAGCACCGACCGCTGCAGCGCGATCAGCACCGGATCGGTCGTCTGCAGGCCGCCGTAGACCTGCTGATCGAAGTCGACGTTCTTCTCGTCGTAGTTGAGGCGGAGGCCCGGGCAGCACCCGAAGTCGATCGGTGATCGACCCACTCCACCTGTCCGAAGAGGGCGGCGCTGCGTGTTGTCGTAGTTCAGGTACTGGTCGAAGCCGTAGCCGTCGAGCAGACCCGGTGTCGACGCTGCCGCACTCGGCGCCAGAAGGAAGCGATACGCCGCCGACCCCTGCTCCTGCTTGATCACCGGGTTCGAGTCGATCCCCTGGCTGAAAGTAGAAGGCCCCGACGACGAAGTTCGCGCGCGGCGTCAGCCCGCCGGCGTAGCGCAGTTCCTGTGTCCACTGCGACTGCTTCGACGTGCCGGCCGAAACGGTGGTCACCGGCAGCCCGATGAAATCGCGGTCGTTCGACGGGTCCCAATTCCACGAGCGCCACGCGGTCGTGGAGGTGAGGCGGCCGGCCGCCCGACCTGTCCAGTCGACGTTCAACGACGCGCCACCCAGATCCTGGTACGAGCGGACGGGTGAATCGACGTCGGTCAGCCGATCGAACGCGTTGTAGCTCGGCGGGGTGTAGTTCAGGTCGGCGATGATGCCTGCCCACTGACGGTTGGCCGGCCGCAGCGTCGGCGCCACGCCGGCAACGACCTGCGTCTCGCCCTCGACACGCTGCCGGGTGTGGTCGGCGGCGAAGGTGACGGCGAAGCGGTCCGACGGCGCGAACAGCAACTGCCCGCGCAAGCCCGAGGTTGTTCATGTCGTTCACGCGCTCGCCGGTCGCGACGTTGAGGAGCGTGCCCGTCACGCTCGCGTGCCGGAGAACGACAGGCGACCCGCCAGGTTCTCGAACAGCCGGCCCGGTCATCGAGGCCTTGGCCTGCGCGTAATCGAGGTCGCCGAAGTTCAACTCGGCTTCAGCCGCCGGCGTGAATGCCGGCTTGCGCGTCGTGACGTTGATCGCGCCTGCCGTTGTGTTCTTGCCGAACAGGGTGCCCTGCGGGCCGCGCAGCACCTCCACCTGGTCGACGTCGAGAAAATCGAGCGTCGCCGCGGCTGGCCGTGCGAAGAAGACGCCGTCGATGTAGAGACCGACGCCAGGCTCGATGCCGTCGTTGGTCAGGCCGAACGGCGCGCCGAGGCCGCGAATGTTGATCGCCGAATTGCGAGGGTTGCGTCGAGTAGAACTGCACCGTCGGCAGCATTTCCTTCATACGGTTGACGTTGAACGCGCCCGCGTCGGCGACGAGGTCGCCGCGGATGACCGAGACCGGGATGGGCACTTCCTGCGCGGCTTCCTCGACGCGGCGAGCGGTCACGACCACCGACTCGGTCAGCCGGGACGGCGCCAGCGTCACGTCCGCGCGTCGCCGCGCGGGTCACTGACGGTCACAGGCTGCGGAGACGCTCTCGAAGCCGTCGAGCGCCGCCTCGACGCGGTAGGGGCCCGGCGCCAGCGACGGGATGTTGTAGACACCTTCACCATTGGTGATCGCTTCGACGCTCGACACCGGTGCGCCTGGCTGATGACCTTCACCGTCACACCCGGCAGCACGCCGCCATCGCTGTCCTTGACGACACCGGTCAGAACGCTGGCGCCGTCCTGCGCGGTCGCCGTGGTCGACACTCACGCTGAATAACGCCACAAGCGCGGCCGTACGTATCAGTCTGGAAATCATTCACGCTTCTCCGTTGCGATGTTGGGGAACCTCGATCAGCCGAACGACTGACCGGGGAGAAGCGGAACGCCTGAGGGGAGTTGAAGAACTTACCTGAGGAGGCCTCTCACCAGCCGATCGTCGGCCCGATACACGCGCAGCGACACGCCGCCGACGTGCAACAGGAACAACAACAGCTCAGGTGAGAGTGAAACACTGCCAGTGATTGTTCTTCAGGGTTCGCGCGCAAGTCAAGCTGGCGTCGGGCTGCACAGCCCACGTCAGCCGTGGAAGCACCCTGATTTCCACATCCAGCCGCGGCGAGCAGACGGGAAATCATTGCCACGTCAGGTCCCGGTCCCTCCGGCCCCGTAAGGCGCCGGCGGAAGTTCCCGGCTGATGATCAAGTGGCGCACGATTAGCGGCCGTGAACAGCCGCGCGAGGGACAATGCCGAACCACGACGAGTGTCTTCTCCGAGAAGCACCGCCGACTGCACACGACGCTCGCAGGTCCTGAACTCCCGCGGAAGGTTCCGATGAACGGCCCGCCAGATCGGTTATTTTCGTCAACGCGGAACGTCCGAATGCGATAACGGCTCGACGCTTTCCGGAGACGTTTCGAAGCGCCCCGGCTCTATGACCGCGGGAGGAAGCCCCCGAATAACTCGGCTGATTTTGCGGCGGAGGTGCGTGAGCACGAGTCCCCTGCATTGTTTCAACAGCACTGCGATTGCATTCAGTTGCGGTCGACCGATCGCGCCGTTTCGCACGTCCGCTCTCAGCTGCTGGATGATCTGGTCGCCGTAATAAATGCGCCAGGCGTCGAGTCCGCGCCGGAACTGCTGTCGGTGTGGTGCCGGAACGTGTGGCCGTTCCCGGCGTAACACGGCCATCGTCGCGTTCGAGCATCACGATGGCGTCCCGGGACATGTTCGAGTCGTGCTGGCGATAGCGCACGGCTTGACGCAAATCGAAGATCACGCGCCCGGCGCGGGCGAGTTCCAGGTAGACGGCATAGTCCGACGCAGGGCCAAGCGCCGGTGGGAATCCACCGATGTCCAGGAGCGGCTGGCGACGGAACACTGCGGCGCCAGGAGTCCAGACGAGATTGCGCACAAGCCACTCGCCGTAGAGGTCGGCGGTCTTCGGCGCCATGGAGTTCGTCGGCAGCGGACGCCCTTGCGAGTCGATCAGGACACAATATCGTCCGACCATCCACGCATCGGGCCGGCGTTCGAGAGCCGCAACGCCGGACTCCACGGCGTCCCGCTCGAGTTCGTCATCCGCATCCAGGAAGACGACGTAAGGGGCATTCGCCAGCCGGAGGCCCTGATTGCGAGCAGCGCTGAGCCCCTGGTTACTCTGCCGTACGACGATCGCTCCTGCCGCGTCGGCCACCGCCGCGGTGTCATCAATCGATCCATCGTCCACCACGATCGTCTCGATTGCGGACAACGACTGCGTGTGGACGCTCTCGAGTGCCGCACGAAGGTAGCGCGCCTGGTTGAGGCACGGAATGACAACAGAAGCAACAGGACTGGAGGACATTCGTGAAACGGGCCGCGGACGCGCCTATCGTTGGGCGCGGGGCACCGCGGTGGTCGCGAGCAAGTTCAGTTCCGGATCGGCGACACTCAGGGCCGTCCTCCCGTCGCGACAGACGCGTGTTGCCGCGCGGTGACATCGATTCTACAGATCGCTTCGATTTCCCGGCAAAACTTCGCAGCTCGTCTGGCACAACCGTTGCGCCGCCTGCGTTTGCCACAGAACGACAGGAGTCATCTGCGTGAGAAGCGAACTGCGACTCGTTGCCTGCCTCATTCCACTCGCTGCCCTCGCGATGCCCGCGCCAGCCAGCGCTCAGGCATATCCCCCGCCCTATCCGTTCCCGTATGTTGCTGAAAGCAACCTGAGGGTCAACGTCAAACCGAGCCAGGCGTCGGTTTACGTCGACGGATTCTTCGCAGGGAAAGTGGCCGAATTCGACGGCTCGCTTCAGCGACTCCATCTGTTACCCGGCGAGCACGAGATCGTGGTGTACCTGGAAGGCTATCGATCGCTCAAGCAGCATCTCTACCTGGGGCCCAACGCGACACGGACGATGACGGGCTCGCTGGAGAAGCTCGGTGCTGGGGAAGCTCAGGAACCGGAACCGAAACCTTCGGACGTCGAGCCGGAGCGACGAGAGCCGCCTGATGAGGCGACGCGCATGCCTCCGCCGCGGCCATCGACGCAGCGCGCACCGATGCCGCCGCGAGAACCCGCGCAACCAGGTGACCCCAGAACGCAGCCGCCGCCGACCGCTGCGCCCAGAGCTCTGCCGCCGGAGGAGTCGCGATTTGCGTCGCTGTCCATCCGTATCCGGCCTGGCGGGGGCGAGATCCTGATCGACGGCGAGCGATGGGAAGGTCCGGCGAGCGCTGACGAACGGCTGATCGTGCAGGTGCCGGAGGGCCATCACGTCATCGAAGTGCAACGTGAGGGGTATGAGCGCTTCACGACAGAGATTGACGTCCGCCGCGGCGAGACCACGCCGGTCACCATCAGCTTGCAGCGTCGCTGAGGCGGCTGGCGTAGTCGACAGTCACAAGCCACGGGCTTGCCGACTTGCGACTACACGGCGTATCCGCCGCATATAATCCACCCAATGAGCGCTATCACCCGGTCAATCAGCACGGTCGGCTTGCTCGGTTTGCTCGGTGCCTCAGCGGTCTGGGCGCAGGCGCCGAACGCTGCTTCGGCGTCGCTCTCCCTCGAAGACAAAATCCCGTTCGATGCGAGCGTGCGCACCGGCACGCTGCCGAACGGGCTGACATATTTCATCCGCCAGAACGGACGGCCCGCCAACCGCGTCGCGCTCCGGCTCGCCGTCAAGGCCGGATCGCTCTTCGAGGCCGACGACCAGCAGGGGCTCGCGCATCTGATCGAGCACATGGCGTTCAACGGCAGCGCCCACTTCAAGCCCGGCGAACTCGTCTCGTATTTCGAATCGACCGGGGCCCGTCTCGGTCCGCACGTGAACGCCTACACGAGCTTCGACGAAACGGTCTACATGCTGGACCTGCCGACCGACTCGAAGGACGTGGTCGTCGAAGGGGCTGCAGGCCCTTGGCGGACTTTGCCGGCGGACTCTCGCTCGACCCGGAGCAGGTCGACAAGGAGCGCGGCGTCGTCATCGAGGAGTGGCGCGGGCGCCTTGGCGCCGCGACGCGCGTGCGCGACAAGCAGGTGCCGGTTCTCTACTACAAATCGCGCTACGCCGAACGCAACCCGATCGGCAAGCCGGAGATCCTCCGCAATGCGCCGACCGCAGCGCCTCCGCGATTTCTACGACACCTGGTATCGCCCCGAGCGCATGGCCATCATCGTCGTCGGTGACGTGAAGCCGGAGGAGATCGAGGCGGGCATTCGCGACGCCTTCGGCCCGCTGAAGGATCGCGCGCCGGCGGCGCCGCTGCCGGATGCCACCGTGCCGCTGCACACCGAGGATCTGGTCAGCGTCGTCTCCGACCCCGAAGTCACCTCGTCGTCGGTGCAGATCCTGCACAAGCGTCCGGCGGACAGCGATCAGCTGGTCGGCGACTACCGCCGCTCGATCGTCGGCAGCCTGTTCTCGCGCATGCTGAACGATCGCTTCACGGAGCTGGCGCGAAAGCCGGATGCCAAGTTCCTGAGCGCCGGAGGCGGCGGCGGTTCGCTCAGTCCGACCGTGGACACGTTCGGGCTGAACGCGCGTGTGCAGGACGGCGGCATTGCCGACGGGCTGACTGCGCTGCAGATCGAGGCGCGCCGTGTGCGGCAGTACGGCTTCACGGCCTCCGAACTGGATCGCGCGAAGCTCTGGATGAACGCTCGTTCTACGAGCGCGCTTACAACGAGCGCGACAAGAACGAGAGCGCGTCGTACGCGCAGGAATACCTCAGCTACTTCCTGAACGACGAGCCGAGTCCGGGCATCGAATACGAGTGGCGGCTCGTGCAGCAGGTGCTGCCGACCGTCACCCTCGACCGACGTCACGACGCTCGCCACCACGCGTCTCGGCGGCGAAGGCGAGGTGGTGCTCGCCACGATGCCGCAGAAGGATTCGGTGAAGGTGCCGCAGGAAGCGGACATCCGCGCGGCGCTGTCCGCGGCCGACAGCGTGGCCGCTCACACCGTGGAACGACGCCACGACAACGCGCGCGCTCGTGGAGAAGCAGCCGCGAACCGGCCCGCATCGAGTCGCGCCGCGAGCTGGCCGACATCGGCGTCACGATCGTGAAGTTCTCGAACGGCGTCGAGGCGTGGCTGAAGCCGACCGATTTCAAGAACGACCAGGTGCTGTTCACGATGTACGCGCACGGGCGGCACATCGCTGGCGTCGAAGGACGATTACCTGCAGGCGAGCTTCGCCACGAACTACATCGGCCTGTCCGGAGTCGGCGGGATCAAGGCGCTCGACCTCGACAAGATGCTGGCGGGCAAGCTCGCGTCCGCGTCGCCGTTCATTTCGTCTGCGACACACGGCATCTCAGGCTCCGCGAGCGCCGGCCGATCTCGAAACGGCGCTGCAACTGCTCTATCTGGACTTCACCGCACCGGGCGACGACCCTGACGCGTTCGCGCTGATGCGGCGCCAGCTCGACGCGGCGGTGGCCAACCGCGGCCGCAGCCCCGGCCAGGCGTTCGGCGAAAAGGTGGAGGCGGTCAACACGTCGAACCACTACACGTCCGAACCGCTCACCGCCGAGCAGGTCTCGCCACGCTCGACCGCGACGAAGATGCTCGAAGTTCTACAAGCAGCGTTTCTCGAACGCGGCCGACTTCACGTTCTTCATGGTCGGCGCCTTCAAGGTCGACACGGCGCTGCCGCTGCTGGCGCAAGTACGTCGGCGGACTGCCCGTCGACCGGGATCGAAGACATCGACGTTCAAGGACATCGGGGTCCGCTTCCCGACCGGGATCCAGAAGGCCGACGTGCAGAAGGGACGGGAGCCGCGCGCGCAGACGCTGATCAGCTTCTTCGCCGACCCGTCGTTCGATCCCGTCGAGCAGGAGCGCGTGATTGCCGCCACCACCGTGCTCGAGACGGTCCTGCGCGACGCGCTTCGCGAGGATCTCGGCCAGACCTACACGGTCTCAGTCGGACCTGTCGCAGTCGCCTCCGCAGCGGGGCGACGGCTACATCGGCGTCCAGTTCGGCGCGGCGCCGGAAAACATCGGCGCGATGACCGATCGGGTGCTTGCAGGAGGTGCGACGCTGCAGAGCGAAGGACCGCCCGCCGACCTCGTCGCCAAGGCAAAGGAAGGCGCCAGGCGCGACTATGAAACCGCGCTCAAGCAGAACGCACTACTGGATGCGTCGGCTGCAGACGGTGCATCTGCTCGGCGGCAATCCCGGCGACATCGTCACGCGCGCGCGCGCATCGAAGCGGTCACGCCGGCGCTCGTGCAGGACACGTTCAAGAAGTACTTCCCGCTCGACCGCTACACGGTGATCACGCTGCTGCCGGAGGCAGCAACCGAATGCGACGCCAATCGCGAATCGCAGTCGGACTCGGAGCCTGACTTCAGACCGCGCGAGTTCTCAGATGCGCACGAGGAACGCGGCGGCCGGACTGCCCGGTCGCCCTGCGAATGGCGGCGGCGTACAGCGCCACCTGACGCGTGTATCGTTCGATGCCGGCCTGCGAGATCTCGCGATCGGTCTTGAAGTCGACCACGACCCACTCGCCAGCGTCCTCGGTACGCGAGGTCGACGACACCTTCGACCAGCGCGCCGTCGGGTGCCGTGAACGTCACGGGCACTCGCGCCGCGCCTCGCCGCGACGAGTCCGCCACGGCCGCGCGCCGCAGCAGTCGTGGGTCGACACGCGCATGACCGACATCAACGGCAGCGATCTCGCTCGTCGTCGGGCGCTCCGAGAATTCGCGCCTGCACCTCCGCAGCCGCCTCGTAGCTGGCGCGATCGCCGTCGAGCGGCGCCGACGCCAGCATCGCGTGCACCAGTTCGCCGAAGCGCGCACCGCCGGTGCGGGACGCGTCACGCACGTCGACGATCGACGACCTCGAGCGTCCGTGGACACAGCTGCGCCGGCGGCCGGCGGCTCCTCGAACAGACCGAACTGAACCGGTGCGGACACCGCCGGAGCCGGCGACTGGACTGCCAGCCGGAGCGACACGACAGATCCGCGTTCGCGTCCGCCGCCCATTCCGTTGCGGTTCGAACCGATAGCGAGGGTGCGACGCCGGCCGCGATCGCCTCGCCCAGCCGCGACTGCCAGCGCTCGTAGTCGCGCAGACCTTCGTCGACGACGGACGGAGGTACGTCCTTCATGATCAGCGTTTCGCGCTCGCATGCCGAGCGATCGCTTCCGCGCCGAGCGGCAGCGCATGCGGGTCCCACCACACCACCGAGTACGGCTTCGTCGCCTTCTCCGAATCGATGGACGCCAGGCTGCACCGTCGCGTTCGTGAACGGATCGTCGTCCGGCCGCTTGAAGACCGAGTCCTTCTTGAACGGCGGATGGTAGCTGGCCGTCGACGCGCTGCGCCGCGCGTCCATCGGCGGATACACCGCTGCGTTCAGCGGACTGATCCAGCCGGCGTCCCATTCGACGTCGCCAACCACCGGCACGACCAGCAGGTCGCGCGCCCGCGTCGCGGCGACATACGCCACGCGCACGCCTTCCGCCTCGTCGCGCAGCACTTCGAGCGCTTCGTTGGCGCGACGAGTTCCACGGGTGTCCACCGTCCGAGCCGCAGGTAGCAGGCATTCTCGTCCTTGTCGATCAGCCGGTCGGCACGTTCGTTGCGCAGCTTCGCCGTCATGTCCGCGAGCACCACGACCGGGAACTCCAGTCCCTTGGCCTTGTGCGCCGTCATCAGTCGCACGCCGTCGCTGCCCTCTTCGAGAATCGGCGCCTCCGCCGCCTGGCCGCCATCGGCCTGGTCGCGCAGTTCGTCGACGAAGCCGCGAAACGACATGCCGCCGTTGATCTCGTACTGGCGCGCCAGCTCCGCGACGTGAAGAACGTTCGCCAGCGCCTGCTCACCGGCGGGCCTGAAGCACGAAGCCGACGTGTGCGCGCGTGGCGTTCAGCAGGTCGGTCACCGTGTCGGCCACCGGCCGGTAGTTGCGCCGCGCCGTGCAGCTGCTTCAGCAGCGCCAGCGCGTCGACGACCGGTTGCAGTTCCGGCGGCGGCTGCTCGAGCGGCCGGAACGGATGGAAGACCCGCTGCCGGCTGCCGATACTCGAGCAGCGTCTCGTCGTCGATCGCGAACAGCGCACCGCGCAGCGTCGCGAACACCGAGAGTTCGTCGTCGGGCCATTCGATCGCGGCGAGCGCAGCCCGCAGCGTCTCCACTTCTTCGCGTCCGTGGAACGACTTGCCGCCGACCAGCAGGTGCGGCACGCCGCGCGCCTCGAGCGCGTCGACGTAGGCACGCGTCACATCCTCGCCAAAGTGCATGAAGCGCCGGAACAGGATGCACACGTGTCGCGCCTGGATCGGAACCTCCATCGGCAGTTCGTCGACGCGTCGTCTTCTCGGTGATCGTCCAGCCGCTCTCGTTGAGCAGCCACGCCACGAACGCGCCGACGCCGTCGGGCAGCGACGTCGTCGATCGCGTAGCCGGCCACCTGCCGCTTGCCGTACGGCTCCGGCACGGGCAGCGCGACGACGGAGGGCTGGGTCGGCGAGTCCGGACGATGCGGACGACAAGCGACACGTATTGCGCCTGCAGCGTCTGTCGGTCACCCGTCATCACCGGTGCGAAGCTCGCGTTGACGACGCGCTGGATCGCCGGCGTCGAGCGGAAGCTCGTGTGCAGGAACGCCCGTTTCGCGCCGCGCGACACGAGCAGCTCGCACACTTCCCGGTAGGTCTCCACGTCCGCACGTCGGAAACGGTAGATCGCCTGCTTCGGGTCGCCGACGATGAAGAGCTTGCCGGGGACCGGGCGGATGCTGTCGCCAGTCGCTCTGGCCGCGATCGTCGGCCGCCAGCAGCAGCAGGATCTCCGCCTGAAGCGGATCGGTGTCCTGGAACTCGTCCACGAAGAGGCAGGCGAAACGCGACTGGAACACCTCGCGCACCCTGAGCGGTGCCTCCCGAGCAGATCGCGCGCGCGAAGCAGCAGGTCGACGAAGTCGAGGGCACCAGCACGCTGCTTCAGCTGCTGGTAGCCGTCGATCGACCGCCTGAAGCTCCGCGTGCAGCAGCGCGGCAAGGTCCGCGTCCGCCGCCTGCTGGAATCGAATCCAGCTGACTGCCCAGCAGCTTCGAGCTTCGACCAGACCTCTTCGCGCGTCACCGTCTGACGCGAACATGCGGTCGCGCCCCTTGCGGGCACGGCGAAAGTCGCGGTTTTGACGCAAGATCGATGAACCGCGCCTCCCAGCCATCCGGGTCGGCCGCGTCGAAACGCTCCGCGGTCTCGATGTCGCGGCTCAGTTCGCGCACGGCAACCGTGTCCGTGAACAGCGGATCGCGAGTGGACAACGGCGAGGCGGTGAGCGCGGCGAGTTCCTGCAGGCGAAGAATGAGCGCGTTCAGCTCGGCGTCCCGATCGAACGGGTCGCGACGCCAGGCACCCGGTGAAGTCGCGCCACTCGGCCAGCTCGCGCGCGGCATAGCGGATGCGGTTCACCGGACCGTCTTCGGTGCCGCGCGCCGATCTCTGCGACCACACGCTGCGCCGCAGCGCCCGGCGCAATCCCTCCGGCGGATCTTCCAGCTGCTCGTGCAAGCCACGACTGGAACGCTTCGTCGAACAGCCGCTCGCGCGCGGCTCGGTGAGCACCTCGAACAGCGGATCGACGCACGCTTCGACCGGACGCTCGCGCAGCAGGTCGGCACAGAAGCCGTGAATGGTGCTGACGTGGGCCTCCTCGAGCCGTTGAATCGCGTCGGTGAGGTTCTGCTGCACGTCCGGCTCGGGAGCGCGCTGCCGCAGGCTTTCCAGCTCCTTGCGGATTCGCAGCTTCAGCTCGCCGGCCGCCTTCTCGGTGAACGTGACCGCCACCACCTGCTCGATCGCGCACGGCCGTCGAGAGCACGCGCAGGATGCGCTGCACGAGCTCGGTGGTCTTGCCCGTGCCGGCCGCCGCCTCCACGACGATGGTGTCGTCGAGCGCGTTGCGGATCAGGTCGCGGTCCGCCTGATCGCGAAGAGGCCGCTTCGATGCTCATGGCTTCCTCCGCAGGGCGATCAGGTCGGCCATCAGCTCCGGCGCCTTCCTGCTGACTGCGCCGCTCCGCGCGTCGATCCGCACACCGGCCTGAAGTCGCACCAGGTGCAGACGCCTTCGTCGGGCGCCGGAGCGAGGAAGCCCGTTTCGACCGCCCGGTCGATGATCTCGAGCGCCTCGAGACCGGCGCGGCGGTTCGACGTCGTCATCGTCGATCGTGACGTCCCGGAATCCGCCGTCGGTCGTCGCGTAATACAGCCGTCCCTGCGACGACCGGCCGTCCGAAGCGCGGCTTCGAGCGCGAGCGAGTACAGCACCGGCTGCAGCGTGCGGCCGCCGCCGATGATCATGCGGTCCTTCGCCTCGGTACTTGCCGGTCTTGTGATCGGTGACGCGGAATTCGGCGCCGAAGCGCGGCGATGCGCACGTTGAATGGATGTCGGCCGAGCCAGGCGACGATCGGCGCTCCTCGACGAGATCGACGGCGCCGTGCAGCAGGAACCGGCCGTCGAGCAGCACCGGCTCGCGGCGGCTGTCGGGGTCGCGCCCCTCGGCCAGCGCGCCGCCATCCTTGAGTCCGAACGCCCACTCGAACCGGATGGGCACCCATCCGTCGCTCGGCGTGCGCGATCTGGTCGACCCACAAGCGCAGGTCGCGACGGATGGCGGCGATCTCGTCCTCCCACACGCGCTCGATGGCGGGCGCAAGCTGATCGTGCTCTGCTGCGGCCACTTCCTCGACCGATCGTGTCGAGGACTGCCAGCGCCTCGTCCAGTGCCTGCGGGCGTGACGGGCAGCTGCGCCGTCGGCCTTCAGGCGCCCGGTAGAACTCGGTCTGCACCGCATGGAAGAGGCTGCCTTTCGTCAGCGGGTCCATCCGCTGCAGCGGCTCAAGGTCCTCGGCCGGACGCATCCGGTAGATCGCGCCGAGCAGGAACTGGTACGGGACAGGTCGCGTAGCGCTGAAGCGCCGAGAGCGAGTAGACGCGCGCGCCCAGCCGGTGCGCCGCAAGAATCGGCCGGATCCGCTCGCTCACCTGCGACGATACCGTCCCATCGGGACCAGGGTTTCCTGCGTGCGCATGTAGCGCTCGCGGACCGAGCGCTGCAGGCAGTCGTTCAGCTGCAGGATGTAGTGCGCGCGTCCGCGCGCGAGGTGATCGGGTTCGTCGACGAGCCGGCGCAGGATCGCGAGATCGTGTTCGAGCGGTCGATGGCTTCGTTGCGGTTCGAGGGCGCCGGCCAGGCCAGCGTCGCCTGCGATGCGCGTGCAGCCGCCTGCTGCAGTTCGTCGGCACTCGGCACACGCCCGGTCATCGCCCGCCACACTTCGAGGGCATAGAGCGACGGCACCCGGGGCCGTCCCTCGCCGAGTTTCAACGGTCGGGAACGAGACGTAGAGCCGCGCGACCGCGGCGCCGACGGCCAGGCGCAGATGCTGCTTCTCCTGCTCGGATCGCTCGGTCTGGTCGGCAGGCCGGCGCCCAGCGCGTGACGCGCGGCGTCGAGCAGCAGCGGATCCTCGCGCGGCTCTCTGCGGGAACATCCGCTCGGCCAGCGCCGGAACGAAGACGACGTCGAACGTTCGACCTCGCAGGTGCGCCGGGCTCGCGACGAATACCCGGCCGTACCGGCGCGCTGGCGGCTCGGACTCGATGGTGCTGAGACGGTTGGTCAGTACCCGCGCCGCTTCGTCGAGCGACGACCGGCCCGACGGCGCCCATCGGCCGCAGGTCGGCGAGCACGCGCAGCACGCGCTCGGGCCTGGAGAGCACGCGGGGAGCGAGCGCTTCGAACGCGTCGAGCCAGTCCGACCACCGCGCCTGTGCGGGCCAGTCGGCACAGGGTCCGCATGATCGGCAGCGCGAAGGCTGCCAGCGCCTGCAGATCGTCGATCTTGCGCTCAAGGTGTCCGACCCGCGCCGACTCCGGGCTCGGTCCGTGTCCAGTTCGTCCCGCTGAAGGCGCACTCCGCCATCAGACCCGTTCAGGCGCCGCTCCCAGCGATCGCTCGACGAGACCACGCGCGACTCGGCCATCAGGCGTTCCCATTTCCACGGCGCCCGGAACGCACGAGTCGTCTGCTTCGGACCGGTTCGGCTGTCGTCCGAGTTCGCGGCCTGCTGGTCCGCACGCTCGGCGAGCGCACCGAACACTTCGTCCTGCGACGCCGGGAAGGCGTCCACGTGCAGCGCCTGCTCACGCGGCGTCCGGCACCTGGCCGAGCGACGAGGTACTCGGCGAACCGGCGCGCCGACAGGTTCTCCTGCGCGCAGGCGAGCAGCGCGAGAAACGCCCGGCCCGCCGGATGCGGCCGCCTCGTGCCGCGTTCGAAGTAGGCCGGCATGCCCGCACGTTCGAGCGCGTGCTCGAGCAGACCCGCGTAGTGCTGCGGCGTGCGTAGCGCGATCGCCATCTGGTCGAACGGCGTTCCGGTGCGCGCCTCGCGCAGGATGCGCCGCGCGATTTCCACGGCTTCCCGCCCTTCACCCGGCGCCGAGAACAGTTCCACATCGTCCAGCGGCTCGCCGACCGGCGTCGTGCCGTCGGCGAACAGATAGCGACGCACGCGATCGAGCCCGGATGGCGGCCGCGTCGAGGCGTTCGATGGTGCCGACGCCGGCGAGCGCCTCGCTCCGTGGCGCGTCGCCCGCGGGAACGGTGGCCAGCGCCGACGGCGCGCGCCGCACCAACGCATGCGACGAAATCGCGCTCCGGCTCGGCGATTCGTCACAGGCGGTCGAGCAGGACCGAGCGCGCACGTCGCGTACGGTGCCGCCGGCCGCTTCGCCGCGCGAGTCGCGGTGCGCAAGGAACGCCGCGCGATCGACGGTCGACACGCTGCGTCGAACTGCGCGTCGAATCGCGCGAGCAGTTCGGCAAGATCGGCACCGCCCTCGCTCGCGCCGCTCGAGCGTCCGGCCCGACACGGACGGCAAGCGCCAGTTCCTCGAGCGTGCGCGCCAGCGCGCGCGGGAAACCCGGCGAGTTTGCGACCGGCCCGAAGTAGCTCGAGCGCCGACGTCGGCGTCGGCGTCGTAGACCGCGCGCGCGGCTACCGCCTCGATGCCGAGCGCGGTGGCCGGCGTCAGACCGTCCGCCGCCAGCAGCGGCGCGGCGAGCCGGGCGGCAAGTTGCGTCAGGCTGAAGCGGTAGAGCCCGAAGGTCGCCCCGCGCGCGCCGGCAAGCGTCGCGCACGAAGTCGTCCGCCGCGCCGCGTGTCGCGCCGACGACGACGATTTCAGATGCTGGTGGAGTGTCGAGAACGAACCGGCGCGCGGCGTCCAGCCGGAGCGCCGCCGAGGAGGAAAGAACGATCCGCAATAGCCACACTCCCTTCCGGACGCCGTGCCGGACACCCTGGTCAAGCCAGCGCTCGCTGGCCCGGAACAGACGATAGCATCAAACCGGGTGTGACAACAGGTGTAGCCGCCGGGGCCAGACCTGAAGGTCGGCGGCTAGATAAGGCGCGGCGGCAGGACGAGTTCGCGTCGCTCGTGAGCGCCCCTACGCAGGTGAAGAGACACGGTCCGCATGTGCCCGCAGCCAGTCCGTGATAGCCGTCAAAGGTAGGAGTCGCCCGCGGCCACCATGCGGGAGTCGGCGGTGAAGGTGGCGAGGTCGTCGAGCGGCAGGCTACGGATGCCGTCGACCACTCCTTCGCACGGCAGCTACTTTGTCGGCCACCACAACTCCGCTGATCAGCCCAGGGCTCAACGCTGCAACCCGAGCATGACCTGACGTTCCCGCTCGAACGGCAGCAGGTCCCCTGCCCGGCGCAAGACGTAGAGGTCGAAGCGATCCGTTTCCGTCTCGTCGCGGCAGAAAATACGTTCACCCCGCACAATCTCGAGCGCGAGAAACGCACCGGCTCCGCCAACATCGACGACGTCCACATCTCGCCCGAGCGACCGTTCGAGTTCGTCTTCGAAAGCCAGCGTCCGTTCAAGTGGTTGGGGCGTGCTATAGAGGACGCCGACGTCGATATCAGAGTCATGTCGCGCCGTTCCTGTCGCCTGCGAGCCGAATAGATAGACAGCCCTGATTTCGGGATGTGCGGTCGCCTCGTGGATGATGGCGTCAGTAATGTCGCTGAGCACGGCTGAATCGTAGTATACGGCGCGCTCCGCAGTCCCACTGGTGGTCTATGGCAGAATGGGCCCTTCTTCACCCGAGGTGCCCGATGGGACTTACCGATTTCATCCGCAGTCAGTTCATCGATATCATCGAGTGGACCGACGACTCGCGCGACACGCTGTCGTACCGCTTTCCGGACGAGGACAAGGAAATCAAGCGCGGCGCGCAGCTCATCGTCCGCGAGTCGCAGGTGGTCCAGTTCGTCTATCTCGGCGAGTTCGGCGACACGTTCGGCCCCGGCAAGCACACGCTCACCACCGACAACATTCCGATTCTCACGCCGCCTCAAAGGGCTGGAAGTACGGCTTCGAGTCGCCGTTCAAGGCCGACGTCTACTACGTCATCACGCGGCTGTTCACCGGCAACAAGTGGGGCACGTCGAATCCGGTGATGATGCGCGACCAGGACTTCGGCATCGTCCGGGTGCGGGCGTTCGGCACCTACGACTTCCGGATCGTCGACCCGCCGCGGTTCCTCAAGGAAGTGGCCGGCACCGACAATCACTTCCGGCTGGACGAGTTCGCCGACACGATGCGCTCGCGCATCGTCAGCGTGTTCAGCGAGGCGCTGGCCGAGAGCAAGGTGCCGGTGCTCGACGTCGCGACACGCTACAGCGAACTCGGTGAAGCGCTGCTGCCGCATCATCAACCCGGTGCATCACCGCGAAATACGGCCTCGAGATGGCCAGCTTCATCGTCGAGAACGTGTCGGTGCCGGCGGAGGTCGAGGCGGCGATCGACAAGCGCTCCAGCATGGCGGCGGTCGGCAACCTGAACGACTACGTGAAGTACCAGATGGCGCAGGGCTTCGAGAAGGGTGGATCGGCGTCGGCGGCATCGGCGCGGAGATGGCCGTCGGCATGGCCATCGCGCAGCAGATGATGAATCAGCCGGGCGGCATCGCCGGGCAGACGACGCCGCCCGCGGCGCCACCGGCGGCCAGCGAGCGCGGTCCCCGAACTGCTGTCGCCCGGCTGACGCTGCCACAGATGCTCGGCGTCACCGAGGCAGACGTCATCGCCAGCCTCGAGTCGGGCGACCTCAAGGGCAAGAAGATCGGCACGCAGTGGCGCATCACGCGCGACCGCGCTGACCCAGTTCCTCCAGTAGACCGGATCGTGGAGACCGCTTGTCACCGCAAGGCGCCGCCGGCAGACGAACTGTCGCGACGGCGCTCGACAAGTACCACTGTCCGGCGTGCGGTGCCGAGGCGCACTGGAATCCGGCACGAGCAGGCGCTGATCTGTCCGTACTGCGGCACGGAGTCGCCGGCGCAACTCCAGGTCCGCGGCGCGACACACGGTCATCGTCGAGCACGACCTCGCGCAGGCGCTGCGCAGCATTCCCGATTCGGCGCGCGGCTGGGACGCGCGCAAGACCTCCGTCAGGTGCCAGAGCTGTCAGGCCATTTCGGTGTTCGATGCCGACAAGGTCGGCCAGGCGCTGCGATTTCTGCGGCTCGGCGGCGCTCGTCCCGTACGAGGAGGTCAAGGACGCGTTCCGGCCCGAGTCGCTGCTGCCGCTGAAGATGCCGAGTCGCAGTGCCCGCGATTTGATTCGCGCCTGGTACGGCCGACAGTGGCTGGCGCCGAACAATCTCGATCGCGAAGGCGCTCACCGACACCGTCACGCGCGTGTACCTGCCCTACTGGACCTTCGATGCGAACGTTCACGCGCACTGGACCGCCGACGCAGGCGACTACTACTACGTCGGCAGCGGACAAGCAGCGCGAGCGCCGGGTTCGGTGGACGACCGGCGTCCGGCGAACTCACTCACTTCTTCGACGACGAACTGGTGTGCGCGTCGACAGGCGTGGACGGCCGCATGTTGCGCCAGGTCGAACCGTTCCCGACGACGGAACTCGTGCCGTACGACGCCGGCTACCTCGCCGGGTGGACCGTCGAGCGTTACCAGATCGATCTGGTCTCGGCCGCCGAGCGCTCCCGGCAGGCGATGAACGCGAAGCTTCGCGCGATGTGCGCCGCGCAGGTGCCAGGCGACACGCACCGGGACCTGCAGGTGGACGCCGACTTCACCGGCCAGACGTTCAAACACATGCTCGCGCCGGTGTGGCTGCTTGACGTACGTCTACGGCAAGACGTCCTACCAGGTGCTCATCAACGGGGTCACCGGCCAGATCGCGGGCTCGCGCCCGTGGAGCTGGGTCAAGGTCACGCTGCTGGTGCTGTTCATCCTGATCGTGGCAGTGGTGATCCTCAGCAACCAGTAACGCCGGTGTGGTGTCGCCGCGAACGGTGTGGTGTAGCGAACCTTCAGGTTCGCCGGCGCCGCCCGACCTGAAGTTCGGGCAGCGCCATAGTTGAAAACACTGCAGGCCGCGGGTAGAGTCGGGCGGGTCGGCATCCCGGGAACGCGGTTCATGAGGAGAATGGGCCCGTGCCTGCAACCACTCTTGCCTGTCTCGCACTGATGGCCGCGCTCGTCATTCAGCAGCCGGCCGCGCCCGCCGCGCCGCGTCCGACGCTCGACTACGAGTTCTTCAAGACCAATGTCCAGCCGATCTTCCTGAAAAAACGTCCCGGCCACGCGCGGTGCATCGCCTGTCACGGACAGACGACAACACCCCTGGACCTGCAGCCGCTGGCGAACGGACGGACGACCTGGACCGAGGAAGAGTCGCGCAAGAACTTCGAGGCGATCCGACGGGTCGTCGTACCCGGCAGCGTGAAGAGCCGGCTGCTGGTGCACCCGCTCGAAGAGAAAGCCGGGGGCGACTTCTACCACAATGGCGGAAAGCACTTCGCGTCGCAGGACGACCCGGAGTGGCAGATTCTCAGGGCCTGGGTACTCGGACAGACTGCGAAGTAGGAGATGACGATGACGATCACCACGCGCGTCCTTCGCCGGGGATTGACCGGGATGGCACTGACCGGGCTGGCACTGACCGCGCTGTGCACTGTGCCTCTCATCGCTCAGCAGAAGCTCCGCATCATCCAGACCAATTCGGCTGGAGACAATGTGCACCTGATCGATCCCGCCACGAACAAGGTGGTGGGCATCATCGAAGGTATCGAGGTGAACCATGGCGCCGCAGCCGCCCCCGACGGCAGTCGCATCTACATCAGCGACGAAGCTGAGAACGCGCTCGCCATCGTGGACGCGAAGAACTTTGCGCGTGACCAATCGGGTTCCGCTCAGCGGCCACCCCAACAACATCGCCATCAGCCGCGACGGTCGCCGCGTCTATGTCGGCATCAGGGATCCCGAACCGGGCGGCGTCGACGTGGTGGACACGGCATCGCTGAAGATGGTGAAGACCATTCCGACGCAGGGTGCGATCCACAACCCGTACGTCACGCCCGACGGCAGGTTTGTCGTCGCCGGGTCGATTTCCGGAGCGACGGTCAACGTGATCGATGCCGCAACGGAAACGCCGGTGTGGACGCTGAAGATGGACCTCGGAATCCGGCCCATGACGTTTGCAACCAATCCCGACGGATCGACAAAGTGGATTTTCGTGCAGTTGACCGGCCTGAACGGATTCGCGGTGGTGGACTTTGCGACCCACAAGGAGATCACGCGCATCGAGCACCCGGCGCTTCCGGCCGGGAAGTCGACCGTACCGGAAGGATCGGACCCCTCGCACGGCGTGCAGGTCACCGCCGACGGCAAGACGCTCGTTGTCTGCAGCCGGTTGAACAACTACCTGTACTTCTATTCGCTGCCGGACCTGAAACTCCTGGGCGGCGCCGAACTCGGGGGCAAGGGAGCCGCCTGGGTCACCCTCACGCCTGACGGCAAGATGGCCTACGTCGCCAACCCGGTGACCAATGACGTCTCAGTGGTCGACATCACGGCCATGAAGGAAGTGGCCCGCATCCCGGTCGGATTCGTTCCGAAGCGGAATACCACCGCAATGCTCCAGTAGCTCTACTGCGCCTTCCGTGCGTGCAGGGAGAACGCAGCACCCTGTGGATCCATGCCGTTGACGATCCAGTCTCCCCCGGGCACTTCCATCGGACCGTTGAGGATCTTCCCGCCGTTCGCCGTGATGCGTTCGACGGCGGCGTTGATGTCGGGAACGCGAAAGTAAATCTGCCAGTTGGGCGGGACGTGCGCCAGCTGTGACGGCTTGTTCATCATCCCGCCAATCGATCCATGCGGGCGGTTGAACATCTGGTACTTGCCCATCTCGCCCATGTCCATCGCGTCGCCAGGCACCCACCCGAACGCGCGCTGGTAGAACGTCATGGCTGCCGGCGCGTCGGTGGTCATCAGTTCGATCCACGACACTTGACCGACCTCAGGTGCGGACTCGGGAGGAAACTCGCTGGATGCGGGCTCGTAGAGGTAAAACGCAGCGCCCTGCGGGTCGGTCATCATCTGCATCCGGCCGACGTTCGGGACATCGATGATCGGAGAACAGTCGCGAGCGCCCAGCTGGCGAACCCGATCGGCGCCTTCCTCGAGTTTCGGCACGCCTATATACATCGACCAGAACGGCGGCGCATCGATCTCGGCCGGCTTCGCCATCAGCCCCGCAACTGGAGCGTCCGCACCGCGATTGAAGATCGTGTACGGCTGAGACGAGGCACTGAACGGCGCGGACGTCCAGCCGACCACGGCCTTGTAGAACGTCTCTGCGCCCTTCGTGTCCGTCGTCATCAGCTCGAACCAGAGAGGACGTCCGAGTACGGTGGAATCAGCAGTCATGTAGGCCTCCACGGCTGAAGTGTGATGCAGATGGCGAAGGTGGCACAGTCGGCACGCCTTCTGGCGCCGGGTAGTGTCGCACGATCGACGTCAATTCCGGGTCATCGCGCCTCCGGGTCATCGCGCGGCCCGGGCAGCGTAGGTCTTGCTGAATCCGTTGCGGCTGTTCGTGATCGAAAACGATCCATCCTCCCGCGCGGAGACCTTGAACCAGTACGCCGGCCCGTTGTGAACCGGTGGCGGCGGCGCACTGGCCCCGGGGGCGAGTGCCGGCATCGGGGCGATGGGCATCGCCAGCGACGGCTCGTCGAGAAGGTTGGCAATGAAGGCACCCGCCACGGTGTACTCCTGGCCACTCAGCTGCGAGAAGTGCATCTGCCAGAGATCCTCCAGGCCGGGCACTGAGAAGAGAACGCGCATCGCATCCGGCTGCCCGCCCTTTCGCGTGCCGTTGTTGAGGATGGCGGCTCGCGGAGCCAGCGCGTGCGCCAGGACCTGGGAATTGGAAATGGCCTGCCCATGGTGCGAAACCACCCACAGGTCCACGGTGCCCAGGGGATTGTCCGGACACATCAACTCGAATTCCTTGTTCCAGGTCAGATCGCCGAGATGCGCAACCCGGAACCTGCCGAACGTGACGACGCTGCCGACCGACTGCGCGTTTTCGGTGGGGTCGGGGTCCTGCGGCGCGAACGCGGCGCAATAGGGGTTCGGCTTGCCGACGCCGGGCAGCGGTGTCTTGATCGTCTGCCCGGCCGCCGCCACGATTCGCCAGTCGACGCCAGTGATCGCCACCCGATCTCCTGGTTTGGCGATCGTGTGTTTCCCGCCGGCGTACAACGTCGGATACACCTTCTGCAGGAAATCGTCCGCCGCGGCAGCCGGTTGCACGTTCGGTCCGTGGTCGATGAACTCGCGGACCGGAATGCGCGACGCCAGTTCCGCCATGCCGCCGAAATGATCGCCATGCCAATGCGTCGTAATCAGATGGTCGATTTGCGACAGGCCCGCGGCGTGTGCGGCCGCCATGATCCGGTCCGCATCACGCGTCGCCGCCGCGCCACCGTTGCCCGAGTCGATGAGCACCGATTCGCGGTTGGGCGCCACGAAGAGCGTCGCGTTGCCACCCTCGACATCGACGACGTAGATGTCGAGCGTTCGAGCCGGCCCGGACTGGGCAGCGGAAAGCGCCACTGACAACGCCACCGCCGATAGACAGCTGCTCCAGAAACGCATCAACGCCTCCCTCTACGAGATGACCGTCACTCCGTCGCCGAACCACTAACTCGAGCCCCGATCCCTGATCCCCGCTCCCTGATCCCTGATCCCCGATCCCTGATCCCCGATCCCCGATCCCTGATCCCTGATCCCTGATCCCTGATCCCTGATCCCTTACTCCTGCGCCGCCACCTGCGCGGCGACCTCCCGCATCCTCGTCGCCAGTGAGTTCGCAACCGCCAGCGGCAGGAACAGCCCGTCGGTGTTCGTCGTCAGGTTCGCCATGAGGTCAAACGTCAACCCGGTCTGCGTGCCGCGAATGACGATCGCGTGCGCCCGTCCCTGACGCCGGACGAAGTCGTGAACGAACTGGTTGTATTCGTAGATCGGCGGTTCCGCGCGTGAGGGCTGATCTGTCGTGAGGACGACCAGCAGCGGCCGGCGATTCGGTGCGGATTTCAGGAGTCGCCGATCGCTTTCGAGCAGCGTATCGAGCAGTGAGTTCGCCCCGCCGTCGGAGGCGAATCTGGCGGCAGCCTCGTGCATGCGCTGATGGTCGAGGGTAGGCGCCAGGCGCATGCGGAACTGGCCGCCGGTGCTGATCATCGCCAGTTCGGCACCCTCCGGCAGATCGTCGATGAACGCGCTGAGACCGGAGCGGAACTCGGTGATCATCGTCGTCATCGCCGAGCTCGAGTCCACCAGAAGCACGACACGCAGCGGATCGGCGGCGCGAAGGGCGACGGTGCCCGGTCCCGACAGCACCGACAGAAGACCCAGCCCGGCCACGACGACGCCGCGGAGGTGTGTCATCGGTTCGGGAGTGTAGACCAGATCAGCGCCTGGGTTCCCAGTTGACGACGAGCGTGATTGGCGCCGTCACTTCTTCGACGAACGCATTGACGAGGATGCGCTGACCGTCCGCTGTGAGGTCGTACGGGTAGGCGTCGAGCCGTGCCGGCCGGGGATGGATCTGGAACAGCGCCCGGGCGGTGCCGACATCGAACCGCGACGTCTGCCCATTCACCGGCGTGGCCATCAAGGTGTCGTCGATCGCCAGATAGAACACTTCTTTGCCATTGCGGTTCCAGCGCGGCCACCCTCCACCAGCCGTCGACAACTGCTGCTGTGTGCCTCCGCCAGGAAATGGCGTGACGTAGACCTCCGGTCGTCCTGACTTGTTCGACATGAAGGCGACCCATCGTCCATCTGGAGAGAACTGACCCTGCGATTCGCGGAACCTCGTTTCCACGAATGGAGCGGGCTTCTTCTCGCCAGACAACGGCAGCACCCAGATGTCGCTTCGGCCGATGATGCCACCGCCCGCTACGTACATCAGGAATCGTCCGTCCGCAGACGCGCTGCCGTTGAACTTTCCCAGGTCGTCCTCGAGCAGAACCGCCTCGCTGCCCGAACCGCTCGACGGTTTCTCATACAGGTCGATCCGTCCTTTTCGCAGCGAGCTGAAGAAGATGCGATCGCCGCCCGGGCGGGACCAGTTCGGTCCGAAGTCGTCGCCCGACTCATACGTAAAGCGCTCGCCCAACCGGCGCGCCACATCAAACGTCCAGATATCCGCGGTGCCGATCTGCGGGTCCATGAGGCTGACGGCCACTCGCGTGTCGTCAGGCGACAGCGCTACGTCCACGTAGTCCGCGGGATCGCCAAGGGTGCCGAGCCGGGTCCCCGCGCGGTCGAACCAGGTCAGTTGAGAACGGACCAGGGACCCGGTCTGATACGCGAGCACACCGGTGTCGGAGACGCTCAACGCTCCGGCGACGTCTGAGGCAGAGCGCGCGGTCGTCTGGACTTGATCGACGAGCGCCACGGGCGTGCCGCCAGGTTCAAGTCGATTGACATCGAACGGCTGCGCCAGCAGCGTGCCGCTCCGCAGGAAGAGCAGATACCCGTTCGCATATTTGGCGTTCGACCCGCTCGGCTCGATCAGCCTGCCCGGCTCCTTCGAATCGAGCGATCCGAGATAGACGCCGCGCGGGACCGTGCGGCTCTCAGAGCTTCCCACCACGAAGTACAGAAAGTGTCGACCGTCCGGGAGGAAGAATGGAAACGAGTGCTGAACGTCGCCGCTCGCCGTGTCGAGTGTCGTGACCTGAGTTGCCGTACCGCCCGATGCTGACACGCGAAACAGTGGCGAGTCCCCGCTCGGCGTGAAAAGAATGACATCGTCGCGGTTCCAGGTCCCGGATGAACCGAACGATGCGTCGGACAACGCCACGACCGTGCCCCCGGCGACGGCGATCTTCTTCAGCTTGTCCTGGGCTACGAAGGCGATGTAGCGGGAGTCCGGGGACCAGAACGGGAAGGCGGCGCCTTCGGTACCGGCAAGCGCCTGCGGGACACGACTGTCGAGAGGTCGTACCCACAGCATCGAGCGGCCAGTCGAATCCGATGCGACCAGCGCGAGGTTCCGGCCGTCTGGGGACAGCGCAAAGCGTCCGGGGGGACTGCCGGCTGACAAGTGCACACCGTCGGGAAGCACGATTGACGTGCTGTAGCTGCGAATGTCCGCCGGCGTCCGATCAGCGGAACCGGCGCGATTGAGGGCCAGGGTCGCGACGAGTCCCGTCAGGCACGCGGCAGCGACGATCCATCCGACGCGCTCACGTGTCCTGACGCGGGCGACGCTGGACGACACCGTCGGGACTCCGTCGCGGGCGTCGGCTGCAGCGCTTTCCGCGTCGTCGATCTCGAGTCGCGCGTCGGCGATGTCGCCGAGTCGGCGCTTTGGATCCTTCTCGAGGCAGCGCCGCAGCAACCGCCGGACGCTCGATGGCGTGAGCGCGGGTAACGCCTCCCAGTTCGGCTCGCGCTCGATGATCGCGGCAAGGGTGTCCGACACCGTGTCGCCCTTGAACGCCGCACGGCCGATCAGCATTTCGTAGAGGACGCATCCGAAGGCCCAGATGTCAGTACGTTTATCGACCGCCCGGCCGCGCGCCTGCTCCGGACTCATGTAGGCGGCGGTGCCCAGGATCGCTCCCGCCTGCGTCATCGCGGCCATGGCCTCAGTCGCGACGTCCGGCGGAGCGCTGGTTGGTTGCAGCACCTTCGCGAGGCCGAAGTCCAGGACTTTCGCCGTGCCGTCGGGCCGGACATTGATGTTCGCGGGCTTCAGATCGCGATGGATGATGCCTTGCTCATGCGCCGCTTCCAGTGCCGCGGCGATCTGCCGCGCAATCGCGAGCGCCTCTGGAATGGGGATGCCGTTGCTTCTTACCTCCTCTGCGGCGAGTTTGTCCGCGAGAGTTTCGCCTTCGACCAGTTCCAGTACCAGCGCCCGAACGCCGTTGGACTCCTCGATGCCGTATATCGCACTGATGTGTGGATGGTTGAGCGCGGCCAGCGTGCGCGCCTCACGCTCGAACCGGGCGAGGCGGTCAGGATCGGCAGCGAAGGCCGGTGGCAGGACCTTGATCGCGACGTCGCGTCCCAGCTTCGTGTCGCGCGCCCGGTAGACCTCGCCCATGCCGCCTTCGCCAATCCGCGCCGCGATCACGTAGGGCCCCAGTGCCTGGCCAATCCCGATCGCCCCATCGACTCGATTCGCCACGGCTGGCGTACTCAAGAACGAGGCGCCACCGTCGTGTGCCAGCAGCGATTCGACCTCACGACGCAAGCTGTCGTCGCCCGCGCACGCCGTGGTCAGAAACGCCTCACGATCGTGCGGGTCGCGCGCCAGGGCCTCGTGGTACAGCCGCTCGACCTGCGCCCAGCGCTCAGGGGTTGTCATGACGCGATTCGCCCAATTCGCGCGCCAGCCAGGCCTTCGCCAGCCGCCAGTCGCGCTTGATGGTGCCCACCGAAAGGTGAAGCGCCTCTGCGGTCTCCTCCATGCTCATTCCCGCGAAGAAGCGCATCTCGACCACCTGGCACTTCCGCGGATCGATCGCCTCCAACGCGGTCAAGGCGTCGTCGAGCGCCACGAAATCATGGGAGGGTGTGTCGGCGAGGGCGACGGCCTCATCGAGTGGCACCTTCTGTCCCCCGTCGCGTTTCTGATAACCCCTGGCGCGCGCGGCATCCACCAGGATGCGGCGCATGACGCGCGACGCCATCGCAAAAAAATGGGCGCGATTCTGCCAGGGGACCTGCTTGATTTCAATCAGCCGGAGATACGCTTCATTGACCAGCGCGGACGCCTGGAGCGTGTGGCCGGCACGCTCGTGACGCATATGGCGCCCGGCAAGGCGGCGCAGTTCGCCGTGGACGAGGGGCAGCAACAGGTCGAGTGCCGCCATCTCCCCGCGCCCCCAGGCCTGCAGCAGAGCTGTGGGATCCTGTCCGTCGGTGCGAATGCGCCGATTCTACACCTGCCTGAATGGGACACCGTGCACGGTCGTCCCCGTGCTTCTCGGCCGCGATTTGCAGGTCTTGACCTTTTTCGCCGTCGTTCTCGCCTCCATGGGTAAGGACCGGCACCAGCCGGTTCGGCACGCGTTCGAACACGGAACCCCCGACAAGGAGAGTCAACCATGCGAGGTCAGGACGTCAGCACTGCGAATCGTCAAAAGGTCAGCCCAGCAGCACGGACTATGCGCCAGGCGGGAGCCATCGCCGTCGCGACCGGCGTTGCGGTCATCATCGGCCTGAGCGTCTCGGGCACCGCGACCGCGGCGAACAAGGACGGCGCTGGACAGTGCACCAATCGCACGCTGCGCGGCGACTACGGCATCCTCGTCTCCGGCACTCGCGGACTCGGCCCCGGAGTCGCTGAGTCGTTCGTCGGCACTGCCCTCCGCACCTACGACGGCGATGGCCAGTTCACACAGGTAGACAACGGGCACGGCCAGATCACGGGCTTTCAGCAGGATGTGCCGGCGTACGGCACCTACGAAGTCCACGCCAATTGCTCGGGCACATCAATCATCTACTTTCCTGGCGCACCGCCGGTCGAGACCGCGTTCGTGATCGTCGCCCACGGCGACGAAGTCAAGGATGCCGTGATGGCGCCAGCGGCAAACTTTGTGACGGCATCTCTGTGGCGGGTTGATCGGTAGGGATCGTCTGGACCAGACGCGATGTTGCGTCGGCAACGCCTCCGAGTGGCGCAGAGGTTCCCCTCCGTGGGCTCCATTGCCACCACTCGGAGGCCGTCCGACGCACCTTTGCCCGGGTCGAAGTTCACATGGCGCCGGACTGGCCGATCAGGCGTCGGAGGCTCTACCGGTCGGCCAGTCACACCGGGGGTTATTCAGCCAGTGCACCACACGTCCCGGTTCATCGCCACACCAGTGGCTCCGGTGCGCACGAACAGCGACTCCGCATCGCCGCGCTGCCACCGGTACCATCCCGCTCCTTTCGCGAAGTAGAAGCGCTCGGGGTGTATCGAGCCGGTCGCCGGATCGTACGGGACGTACTCGAGCACGATGTTGTCGCGAATGCCCACATCTCCGCCGGCGTCAACCCTCGCCTCGAACCAGGCGCGCTGATGATAGGGAAACGCGCCGCTGCGAGCCGCGTCGACCGTGCAGCCGGGAGTGAACCAGGTGAGCTGGTTGGCGGTCGCATCCAGGCTCCACTGGCCGCCCGGACCAATCGGCAGACGCCGTGGCATCCACCGCCCGTCGCTGAAATGGTAGGACTCGCCGGTGTTGCCGTCGACCGCGTTGTCGGTGGCGTGATAGACATACGCATCGTCCCATCGCCAGCATTCGAATCGGCGAGGGTTGAAGTATTTGACCCAGCACACTTCGCGGCGGACGGGGTCGACGACCTGGTTCATGTAGTGCGAGCCGACGCGCGGCCAGAGAGCGACGTCGCCGATCAGGAAGTCGAGCACATCGACCGTTTCGACCGCCGGAGACGGCGCGAGTGCCTGCCGACAGGCAGCTGTCAGGCACCCGCAGACCAGCGCCGCGGCGAATGCGCCAGCACGACGCGTCATGACTGATCTCAGGAAATCAGTCGAGGTACTTCATGAACATGACTTCGTTCTGCTTCTCGTTGTAGACGAGCTCATCGACCTTCGCCCGAACCAGCAACAGGCCGAAGCCGCCCGCGCGCAGACCCTTCTCCTCGCGAATCTTCGCGTGCACGGTGGGATCGTCGTGCGAGATCGCGGCGTGATCGAGATTCTCCAGTGGAAGCCCGGGCCAGGATCGGCGATCCGGTACAACGAGCATCCGGTTGGTTCGCACGCACGCGATGCGCACGGTCCGCCGCGGATCCAGCTGACCGCCCCACTCGACCGCGTTCTGCAGCAGCTCACGAAACGCGTCGCTCACCGATTCGATCACGTCCGCCGGCAGGTCGGCCCCGAGCCGCTCGATCACCGGATGGATTTGCTCGACGGCCTCACGCGTGCAGGGGACGAGCAACTCGACCCAGCCGGGCTTGGCCGAGATCACTTCGATGGCCGACGGGTACGTCGGACGCCTGCAGCGCGTCCTGGACGACGTTCAACAGGTTCCGCACTTCCAGTTCGCTGACGAGCCTGGCGAAGCGCGACGCGTTTTCGGCCTCCGCCTGTCGTGCCGTCGCCAGGTCGCGTGAGTAGCGCGCGATCGTGGCCTTGGCCTCCTTGCCCTCCGTGATGTCGCGGGCGGCGGCGTAGATCGTCTGCTCGCCCGGATACGGCGCCGCGGCCCACTGCAGCCAGCGATAGGTGCCGTCCTTGGCGCGATAGCGATTCTCGAATGCGAGCAGTTGGCCGCCTTCGCTGATGTCGTCGGCCACGGTCGTCGTCTGGGTCCGGTCGTCAGGATGCACGAAGTCCATGTAGGGGCGCGCGAGCAGTTCCTCTGTCGTGTAGCCGAGGACGCGTTCCCAGGCTGGATTCAACCGCTTGAAGTAGCCGTCGAATCCCGCCACACACAGCATGTCCAGCGACAGCGTGAAGAACCGATCCAGTTCTTCTTCGCCGCGCTTGCGCTCCATGAACTGGCCGATCTGCGCACCGACCCGTCGTCAGCATCCGAAGCAGGTCTTCGTCGGGCTCGCGGATCTCGCGACTGAAGAACTCCATGACGCCGACCACCTGGCCCTGAATCAGCAGAGGCAGCGCGAATGCGCCGTGCAGCCCTTCCTGCCCGGCGACGGCCGCGCGCGGGAAGTTCGCATCGGCCACGACGTCGGGAACCCAGGCGGGCGCGCCGCTGGCCCAGACACGCCCCGGGAGACCGACGCCCGCGTGTGAAGGTCGTGCGGCGGGTCGCCGCCTCGAAGTCGGGCACGTTGACGGTGGGCAGATGCCAGGTGTTCACACAGTGCAGGAACCCGCTCCCGGCGTCCGTGTTCCAGAGGGCGCCGTAGTCCCAACCGAGCGCCTCGCACATGGCGCGCAGGACACCGGTTGCCGCCTCGGCGAGCGTCGCCGATTCGGCGAGCGCGAGCGCGGCGACGTATTCGGCGGTAATCCGCCCCTGGCTGGCGGCCGGACGATGGGAATCGATCGTCACGTTCTACCTGAGGCGGAGCTTAGCAGATTGCCGTGAGTCACGGACCCACTGGGAAGACGGCACCGTCATTCCGTCTGCGGGCGATTGACACCGCCGCCCCCGATGTGTTTTCCTCGTTCCTGAACATGACTGCTGGCCATTCATCTCGTCGATTCGAGCGCCTGGCTGACGCCGGGTACGCGTCTCTCCATGCGCATGCGCAGGTGAACAGTCGTCCAAACTGGGCTCCCTTCAAGGGCCATCACCTGACCACAGGTGATGGCCCTTTTCTTTTTGCGCCGGTATTTCAAGCAACGACGGAGCGATGACGACCGAAACGACCGTACGAGACGGCAGGCGGCTGACCGCGTCCATCCGGCTGGTGCTGACGCGCTACTACGCGCAGGCGCGGCGCATGCCGGTCGATGACGCTCGGCTGCATCGTGCTGCCTGCTCTGGCTGACATCCTGAACTATTACGCGCCGCCACTGGTCATCGCCCGGCTGCTCGGCCGATTCGCGCGCAACGAGCCGCTGACCTCGGCGCAACTGGTGCCGTACGTCCTGGCGTTCGCCGGTCTGTGGATTGCCGGCCAGGCCTGCTGGCGGGTCGCCGTCATCCTGATTACACGCGTGGAGATCCGCGGACTCGAGGCGCTCTACATCGAGGCCATGGATGAACTGCTCGCGAAGGACCTGGCGTTCTTCCAGAACAACTACGCGGGATCGCTGACGAAGCGCGCGCTCGGCTACGCGCGCCGATTCGAAGACGTCTTCGACGTGCTGGTGTTCCAGATCGCACCGAGTGTCATCCCTCTCGCCTTCGTTGCCGTCGTCCTGTGGTCCTATTCCGGATGGCTGATCGTGGTGCTGCTCGGCATGCTGGGCGCCACGATGGCGACCGTCCTGCCGCTGATTCGGCGCCGCCAGTCGCTGGTCAACATCCGCGAAGCCGCATCGAACACGCTGGCCGGACACCTCGCGGACTCGATCTCGAACGCCGAGGTGGTGCGGGCGTTCGCGCGGGAGGACGACGAGGCGCGCATCCATGCCGAGAACGTCAAGGACTACGGCGCGAAGACGCTGCGCTCGTGGGACTACCAGAATTTCCGCATCGACATGGTCACCTCGCCGATGTTCGTCGGAACGAACATCCTCGGGCTGATTGCGGCGCTCGCCACGCGCGGCACGAGCGGCGCGAGCCTGGAGTCGGTGTTCATCACGTTCAGCTACTACTCCACTGCGACGCGCGTCATGTGGGAGTTCAACCGGATCTATCGAAACATGGAGGGGGCGATCACCGACGCCGCACAGTTCGCCGACCTGCTGCTCGAGCCTCCGGTGGTCACCGACGCGGAGGAGTCGCAGCCCCTCGCCCCGCCGGACTACAGCATCGTCCTCAGTGAGGTGCGCTTCCGCTACAGTCCGGCGCAGCCGCTGCTGTTCGACAGGCTGTCACTCACCATCCCGCCGGGGCGAAATTCGGCCTGGTGGGCCGCTCTGGCGGCGGCAAGACGACGCTGACGCGGTTGCTGCTGCGATTCTCGGACGTGGAGAGCGGCCGGATTCTGATTGGTGGCGTACCCATCGATACCGTGCCGCAGTCGGCGCTGCGCAGAACCGTCGCGTACGTGCCGCAGGACCCGTCGATGTTCCACCGATCGATCGCCGACAACATCCGCGTCGGACGCCCGGACGCGACGGACGCCGCGGTGCGGCGCGCCGCGGACCTGGCCCATGCGGCCGAGTTCATCGAGGCGCTGCCGGACGGTTACGACACGATGGTCGGAGAGCGCGGGGTGAAGCTGTCTGGCGGTCAGCGGCAGCGCGTGGCCATCGCGCGCGCCATCCTGAAGGATGCGCCGATCCTGGTGCTGGACGAAGCCACCAGTTCACTGGACTCGGAGAGCGAGGCGTCCATCCAGGACGCCCTGCTCACGCTGCTGAAGGGACGCACCGCCCTGGTCATTGCCCACCGGCTCTCGACGGTACGCCGCATGGACGAACTCATCATCATGGACCGCGGCGCGATCGTCGAACGCGGATCCCACGAGGCGCTGCTGGCGCAGGGCGGCATCTACGCGGGACTGTGGGCGCACCAGTCCGGCGGGTTCCTGGGCGACGAAGTCACATAAAGAAACGCGCCGTGCACGGGCCACACAGCGAAGTGTGCGCCGATGGCGTGTGCATTTCCTATAATCCGATGATGCGAACACCTGCTCTGCTGCTGTCATCGGCCGTTGCCGCCCTGTCTGTCGCCGCACTCAGTGCCCAACCCGCCTCCGGAGATGCAGAACTGGTTCGCCGCGCCCGCGCCATTCACGAACGGGTGATCACGCTCGACACGCACAACGATATCGAGCCCGACAACTTCACCGGCACCAGGAACTACACCCAGCGGCTGGATACGCAGGTGAACCTGCCGAAGATGATCGAGGGCGGCCTCGATGCGTCGTTCTTCATCGTGTATGTCGGCCAGCCGAATCCGACGCGGGAACCCGACTCGCTTTCGCCCGCCGGGTACGACCGCGCCTACAAACAGGCGATCGCGAAGTTCGACGCGGTGCACCGTCTCACCGAGCAAATCGCTCCCGACAAGATCGGGCTCGCCCTCACGGCCGACGACGTGCGGACGATCGCGGCATCGGGCCGAAAGGTGGCGTTGATCGGCGTGGAGAACGGTTATGCGATCGGCGAAGACCTGCGGCGCGTCGGAGAGTTCTACGATCGCGGCGGGCGCTACCTGTCGCTCGCGCACAACGGCAACAACCAGCTGTCGGACTCGAACACCGGCGAGCGGGACGGCTACACCTGGAAGAACGGCATCTCTCCGATGGGCGAACGGGTGATCGCCGAAATGAACCGCCTCGGGATGATGGTCGACGTGTCGCACCCGTCGAAGGGGTCGATGCTGCGGGCCGCGGAGCTTTCGAAGGCGCCGATCATCGCGTCGCATTCAGCCGTGCGGGCGCTCTGTGACGTGCCCCGGAACATGGACGACGAGATGCTGAAGGCGCTGGCCAGGACCGACGGCGTCGTGCAGATCGTCGGCTTTTCCAACTACATCAAGACGCGCAAGCCCGATTCACCCGCGCGGGCGGCGGCGCTTGCCGCGTTGCGCAAGCAATTCGACCTGCCGGAGCCGGCAGCACCGCAGGCGTCGGGGGCCCCGGCAGCACGCCAGGCCCTGCAGGCGGCGCTTGACGCGCTGCCGGCGACGCGTCGCGCCGAATACGACCGCAAGCTGGCCGACATCGACGCGCGCATGCCGGCCGATCCGCCGGCCTCGGTGAAGGACTTCGTCAATCACATCGACTACGCCGTGAAGCTCATCGGCATCGACCACGTCGGCATCTCGTCCGACTTCGATGGCGGCGGCGGGCTGAGCGACTGGCGCGATGCGGCCGACACGTTCAACGTCACCCTCGAGCTGGTGCGTCGCGGTTACACGGAGGAGCAGATTGGCAAGATCTGGAGCGGCAATCTGCTGCGCGTGATGGATCGCGCGCAGGCTGTGGCCAGGCAGCTTCAGGCGCGGCCGCTAAGGCGGGTCCGGGGAAAGCGAGGACGGACATGGCCAGGGTCGGGCTTGTCGGCGGGCTCGGTCCTGAGTCCACGATCGACTACTACCGGCGCATCGTGGAACGTGCTGAACACGAGGTGCCGCGCTCCGCGCCGTCGATCGTGATCGACAGCCTCGATGTGCGTCACGCGCTGTTTCTGGTGGAGCACGACCGCGCTGCGCTCGTCGAATACCTCCTCGCATCGTTGCGACGCCTGGCAGCGGCGGGTGTGGACTTCGGCGCGATCACGGCCAACACGCCGCACGTCGTCTTCGAGGTCTGCTTGCAGGAAGGTCGCCCGTCCCGCTGCTGAGCATCGTCGAGGTGTGCGCGGCGGAAGCACAGCGACACGGGCTGGTGCGTCTGGCGCTGCTCGGCACGCGATTCACGATGGAAGAACCGTTCTACCGCGACGTCTTCGCCCGGCACGGCATCGACGTGATCACGCCGAATGCGGCGGAGCGGGCGTGGGTCCACGAGCGATATGTCGGCGAACTGCTCAACAACGTCATCCTCGACGCGACGAGGCGTCAGTTCCTGTCGCTGGTCGCGCGGTTGAGGGACGAGGACGGTGTCGACGGGGTCATCCTCGGCGGAACCGAGTTCCCGCTGCTCCTGTCCGGCCCGCTGATCGCCAACGTTCCGGTACTCGATACGACCGCGCTGCACGTGGCCGCGATCGTCGAGCGCCTGCGCGCCACGTAACCCGCCCGGTGGCTGGTGTAGCATCTCCGACGCATGGACGTCACCCAACCGGTTGCGCAAACGGCGTTCTACTGCTGCATCCTCCGCGCGGACGATGCGGCGTCGCCGCGGCCGCGTGTGCGGAGACCGGTTCGCCGGCCGTTTCGTGAACGACACGGTTCGTCGCGACACTCGCGCCTGTTCTGCGCTTCTCGCGGCCCGCCGCGAGCAACGTGGCACGACACCGCATCGTTGACGACCTCGTGCGGGAGCGACTGGCCGCCGACCCGAGCTGCCGTGTCATCCTGATTGGCGCCGGCTTCGACACGCGCGCCTTCAGGCTGACGGGAGGACGCTGGTTCGAGCTGGACGACCCGCAGCTGCTGGCCTACAAGGAAGGTCATCTGCCGGCATCAGACGCGCCGAATCCGCTCCGGCGAATCCCGGTTACGTTCCAGACCGATTCGCCCGGACACTATCTCGCGCCTCTCGCCGGCGACGATTCGCCCCTGGTCATTCTCGAGGGTGTCAGCATGTATCTGGCCGACGACACCATCCACGATCTGGCGGCGGCGATTCGAGCCGCGCTGCCCCGCGCGACGCTGGTCTGCGATCTGATGTCGGCCGCATTCATTGCTCGCTTCGGGGGCGGCCTGCTGCAGGCCCTGCGGAACAGGGGCGCGTCGTTCGCCGAACGGACCGTCCACCCGAGCGAGGCGATCGAACGCGCCGGCTATCAGCGCGACACGGCGTCTCTCGATCGTCGACCGCGCGAGAGAGGCCGGGACGACCCGCATTCCCCGCTGGGTTCTGAATACGTTTCTGCGCGAGCTGCGGGACGGCTACGCTATCTGGGTTTTCGAGAGCCCGCCAGTGTGAGGCCGCCGCCGCGTCCTGTGTCAGAATGCCGACCATGGGCAAGACCTATGACGCGATCACGCCCGAGCATCAGGCCTTCATCGAGCAGCAGCCGCTGTTCTTCGTGGCCAGCGCGCCGCTGTCGGGTTCCGGGCATGTCAACCTCTCTCCCAAGGGCCTCGACTCGTTCCGCGTGCTCGATCCGAGTACCGGTCATGTACCTGGATCTGACCGGCAGCGGAAACGAGACGTCGGCTCACCTGCTCGAGAACGGTCGCCTCACCGTGATGTTCTGCGCCTTCCAGGGGAATCCGAAAATCTTGCGGTTGTACTGCCATGGCCGGGTGCTCACCCGCTCGTCGCGCGGAATGGACCGAGGCCGTCTCGCGCTTCGCACCGCAGCCTGGAATCCGGCAGATTGTCGTCGGCGCCGTGTTGTCGGTGCAGACGTCGTGCGGCTTCGGTGTGCCGCTGATGACGCTGGTCGAACAGCGCGATCAGCTGCCGCGCTGGGCAGAAAGCAAGGGCGCAGCGGGATTGGCTGAATATCGCCGCACCAAGAACACGATCAGTCTCGACGGCTTGCTGACTGCCGCTACAGACCTCTGACCGCCGAGCCTGTCGAATCGTCACACCGGTCCCTCGCGAGACTACGATCTCGGCGCCGCACGCCGCCCTCCATACGTCTTGAAATTCTCGTTGAACAGCGCCGCGAGGTGCCTCGCCGCCTCGTCGTAGGCTGACGGGTCGGCCCACGCCTGTCGTGGAATCATGATGGCGGTCGGGACGTTCGGGCAGGCGGTGACCACATCGAAACCGAAAACCGGATCGCGTTCGGTGCGGGCGGTGGCACAGGGCGCCGCTGTGAATGGCATCGATGATGGCGCGGGTGTGTTTGAGGCTGATGCGATGGCCGGTGCCGTAGGGGCCGCCGCTCCAGCCGGTGTTCACCAGCCAGACGCGGGCGTGATGCTGCTTCATCTTCGCGGCGAGGAGTTCGGCGTACTTGGTGGGATGCCACACGAGAAACGGACCGCCGAAGCAGGGCGAGAACGTGGCCTGCGGCTCGGTGACGCCCATTTCCGTTCCGGCCACTTTTGCGGTGTAGCCGCTGATGAAGTGATACATCGCGTGGGCCGGCGACAGCGAGCTGACCGGCGGAAGGACACCGAACGCGTCGCAGGTCAGAAAGATCACGTCGGTCGGATGGCCCGCCACGCAGGGGATCTTCGCGCTGTGGATGAATTCGATCGGGTACGCGCCGCGCGTGTTCTGGGTGATGCTGGTGTCGGTGAAGTCGACCGAGCGGTCCTCCTCGAGCACGACGTTCTCGAGCACCGCGCCGAAGCGCAGCGCCTGGAAGATGTCCGGTTCACTCTCGGGTGTCAGGTTGATGGCCTTGGCGTAACAGCCACCTTCGATATTGAAGATGCCATCGTCGCTCCAGCAGTGCTCGTCGTCGCCGATCAGGTGCCGCTTCGGGTCGGCGGACAGCGTCGTCTTCCCGGTGCCGCTCAGGCCGAACAGCAGCGAAGAACGACCCGTCTGCCGATCGGCGGTCGCCGAGCAGTGCATGGACAGGATGCCGCGCCTGGGTGCGAAGTAGTTGGCGACGGTGAAGACGCCCTTTCTTCATCTCGCCGGCGTACTCGGTCCCGAGAATGACCAGTTCGCCGTCTTCGAGGCTCAGGGCGATGCTCGTCGTGGAGCCCAGGCCGCTGGTCAGGCGGTTGGCCGGAAATGCGCCCGCGTTGTAGATCGTGAAGTCGGGCTGCCCGAACGAGGCGAGTTCCGCCGGTGTCGGACGAATCAGCATCGTGTGCATGAACAGCGCATGGTACGGCCGCGAACAGATCACGCGCACCTTGATGCGGTACTTCGGGTCCCAGCCGGCGAACCCATCGAAGCAGTACAGCCGGTCGCGGGTATTCAGGTAATCGAGCGCGCGTTGCCGGTTGATGGCGAAGGTCTGCGCCTCGCACGGTATGTTCACCGGCCCCCACCAGACGTCGTTCTCGGAGTCCGGGTGCCTGACGACGCGCTTGTCTTTCGGTGACCGTCCCGTCTTGAGACCCGAATAGGCGACGAGCGCACCGTTTTCCGCGATGCTCGCGTCCTTTTCGTACCTGATGGCGTGCTCGTACAAGCGAACTCGGTGGCAGGTTGTGGTGAACTTCCCCGACCGTCAGGTGGTGCTGTTCAAGACTGAAGCTGTTCATCTGGTTGCCCCCGGGTAGACTAGGGCGGTTTGACATCGGTGTGTGGTGTCGCCGATGTGGAGTCCGCTACGGCGCTCGTCACTGTGCAACTGTCGGGCCCGCAGCAGGGTTCTTGCAAGGAGTTTGGCAAAGCGTAGGACGCGCGTGCGGTGTGAGCGAGTCCACCGGAATCTGCCTCCGTCATTCCGGAGCACCTCCGAAATGCGGGCACCCGGTTAGCCGTGGACTCCGGCAGCGATGAACGGTGCGCAATCTGGCCCTCATCGCCGCGGTGAGAAGGACGTATGCACAAGAGCGAACTGGATTTCACGATTGCGCGGCTCGGCGAGTGCCAGGTTCGTTCACCGATGTCGGGAGTCCGGTTCACGCGGGACGACGAGCGCGTGCTCTATCACTCCACCCTCGAGGGCGCAAAGAGCTGGCTGCAAGGGGCGCCCGAACTGCCGGCGATGGAGTCCGCCGGCCCGAGGGAGATGGTGTTCTTCGATGGATCGGCGCTGGCGTGCGGAATCGTGACCTGCGGCGGCCTGTGCCCGGGGCTGAATGATGTCATCCGCGCCATTGTCCTGAGCCTGCACCATCACTACGGCGTTCGGAAGATCTATGGCTTCCGCTTCGGTTACGAGGGGCTGGTGCCCGGGATCGGCTACGAACCGCTGCGGTTGACCCCTGAATCGGTGGCTCGGATTCACGAAAGCGGCGGCTCGATCCTCGGATCCTCGCGCGGACCGCAGGATGCATCCGCGATGGTCGATTACCTCAAAGACCTCGGCGTTGGCATTCTCTTCGCCATCGGCGGCGACGGCACGCTGCGCGGCGCACAGAAGATCGGCGAGGAAGCGGCGCAACGTGGCCTGAAGCTCGCCGTGATCGGCATTCCCAAGACGATCGACAACGACGTGTCGTTCGTGCAGAGAACGTTCGGGTTCGAGACCGCGGTCACCGAGGCGCGCCGAGCCACCTATGCCGCCAATACCGAGGCTGAGGCCGCACGCAACGGCATCGGCCTGGTGAAGTTGATGGGGCGCGACTCGGGATACATCGCAGCCTACTCCGTGCTGGTCGACAGCCAGGTGAATTTCTGCCTGGTGCCCGAGGTGCCGTTCACCCTCGACAAGCTTCTGGCAGCGCTGCGAAAGAGGCTCGACCACCGTGGTCACGCGGTGATCGTCGTCGCCGAGGGCGCCGGCCAGAACCTCCTCGCCCAGTCCACCGCGCGCGACGCGTCGGGCAACGTCAAGCACGGCGACATCGGTGCTTATCTTCGAGACACGATCCAGGATCACTTCAGGCAGAGCGGCACGGCAATCAGTCTCAAGTACATCGACCCCAGCTACGCGATCAGAAGCGTACCGGCGACCGCGCACGACTCGGCGTTCTGCCTGCTGCTCGGGCATCACGCGGTCCACGCCGGCATGAGCGGACGGACCAACATGGTCGTGAGCTTCTGGAATCATCACTTCACGCACGTGCCGATCTCGGTCGCCGTGTCCGCGCGCAAGAAGATCGATCCGGAAGGCGAGCTCTGGACGCAGCGTCCTTGCGTCCACCGGTCAGCCCAGACATGTCGTAAGGGTCGCAGGCTCGTCGCGCAGCGCGGCAATGCGGCACGGCACCACCTTCACGAGGAGACACAGAATGAGCGCCGAAATCGTCGGCACGGACGGCCGCGTGGTCACGGCCAGAGTCACCGGGACACTGACACAGCCCGAGCTATCGGCACTGCAGCACGCCACTGGCGAGATCATCAAACGTCAGGGCACGGCGCGACTGCTCGTACTGGTCGAACAGTTCGCGGGCTGGCAGCACGGCGCCAGCTGGAGCGACTTCTCGTTCCAGATGCAGCACGACGCACACATCGAACGCATGGCGATCGTCGGCGACACGCAGTGGAAGGATTTGACGCTCCTCTTCACCGCCGACGGCCTGCGAAGCTTCCCTATCGCCTACTTCGAACCTTCGGACATCGGCAAGGCCAGAGCGTGGCTCGACGAGCGGACCGATTGAGCCACAGCCGCCTGACCGCGTCAGCGGCGCGGCTGGGCTCAGCGCAGCTTCAGGGTCATGATCGTGATGTCGTCGGACTGTGGCGCCGTCGCGGCAAAGGTCTTCACCTCACGCAACACCGCGCCGGTGAGTGCGCCAGCCGTCGCGCCGTCGACCGCCGCGATGGCCGCCAGCAACCGGTCGGTGCCGAAAAAGCCGGCCTCGGGGTCGCGCGCCTCGGACACGCCATCCGTGTACATGACCAGCGAGTCGCCCCGCTCGAGTGTCACTGTGGTGGTGGGATAGTCGCCCAGGTCCATCAGGCCGAGCACGGTTCCACCTTCCGTGGCCACCGGCGCAGGCTGGCCGCCAGCGCGCACGAGAATGGGCGGTTCGTGGCCGGCGGTGGCGAAGGTCACCACACCGGTCCGGACCGCGAGCACGCCGCACACGGCCGTGACGTACATGCCGGCTTCGTTCTGTCGGCAGAGGCCGCGGTTGATCGTCGCGAGGACCGCACCCGGGTCGGCTTCGCTCGGCGCAACGACGTCGAAGAGGGTTTTCGTTCGCGCCATGAAGAGCGCCGCAGCAACCCCTTTGCCGGACACGTCGCCGACGAGAAAGAACATGCGGCCGTCCACCTCGAAATGGTCGAAGAGATCGCCTCCGACCGATCGCGCCGGCTCCAGCACCGCCGCCAGATCGTAACCTGCCGCTTCACCGCCGGCCGTCGGCGACGGCAGCATGTCGGCCTGAATGCGTCGAGCCGCGCGCATCTCACCTTCGAGCCGCTCATTGGCAGCGGTGGTCTCCTGAAGGTTGCGGACATACGTCTTGAGCGAGCCCTGCATGTGCCGAAACGCTGCGGTGAGCGCTCCCACTTCATCCTGGGATGTCGGTTCGGGCAGCGGGCCCTCGAGATCGCCGGTGGCCAGGCGTTCGGCGCCAGCGGCGAGCGCCTTCAACGGTCCGGTGATGCGGCGAGACAACGTGACCAGAGCGACCGCCAGGATGAAGAGGCCGGAAACCGCCACCGCAATCTGTGTTCGCCGGAGCGAAGCCACATCCGCCAGCAGTTCGTCTTCGGCGTACGCCGTCGCCAGAAACCAGCCCGTGCCGGCGATCGGACGGAACGTCAGGCGGAACATTCGCCGGTTGAACGGGACGGCAACGAAGCCGGACTCGCCGCGCAGGGCACGCTGGACGACAGGTTCTATCTCGGCGCGCAACGCGGGCGAGATATCCGCGAGGGGATCGTACACGCCTCCGCTCAGGTCGCGCCGCGAGTGCGCGATCAGCAGCCCCGTTCGGCTGATGACGAGGGCAAAGCCGCTCGGACCGAGATGGATCTCGCGGATGACCGCCGACAGGAAATCGAGTCGGAGGCTGGCCGCTGCCGCGCCAGCAAAGACACCGCCCGGCGCCTGGAATGGAACCACCCTCGTGATCACCGTGGCGTTCTGCATGTCCGGGTCCCGGTAGGGCTCGGTCCATGCCGGGCTGCCGATCTCACGCGCTTGACGGTACCAGACCGGAGCGTTCTCATCCGCAGCTCCGGCCATCAGCAGCGCGTAGCGGGCCACCGTGCCTGCCCGGTCGGCGGAAAAGCGGCGCAGAAGTCTTTCCACGCCCTCCGAAGTGGGCCGCAACTCGGAGACGCTCCTGGCGAGCGCCGCACTACTCTCGTCCACGGCGTCCAGGACGTCCTGGACCGCGAACACCGCCGCGTCGGTGTCGTTGTTGGCCTCGCGTTCGGCGGCGGCAATCGCCATCGCCCTGGCTGCGCGGTTCGAGAGACCGATCGCCGCCACGTACACGGCACCGGCGAGGACGAGGCTCCAGACGATGAGACGTGCCGTGAGGCTGCGAAACATTGGATGAGATGTCATGTTAGCGCGCCGGACGCTCAAACGCCCGACTCGCGGGTCTGACGATGCTGCTACGAATCTTCTGGGCGTGCGCTCTGGTCGCCACGACCGTCGTCATTCATGCAATCAGCCTCGGCGTGGTATTGCGCACGGTCGAATCCGGCGTCCCGAAGGCGAGGCGGCGCTGGGCGATCAGCAGGCTGCTGATTCGCGTGGCGTGGTCGCTGCTGCTCGTGCACATCGTGGAAATCGCCCTCTGGGGCCTGTTCTACTTCTGGCAGAACTGTCTGCCCGACGCCGAGTCGGCGCTGTACTTCTCCGGAGCGTCCTACACGACGATTGGGTTCGGCGATGTGGTGTTGCCCAAACCATGGCGGATGTTCGGCCCAATCGAAGGGTTGACCGGCATCCTGATGGGTGGACTGTCCGCCGGGCTCTTCGTCACCCTCGTCAACGGCATCTTCGCAGCCGATTCGAGCAGACGTCATGAAACAGCTGATCGCTGAACTTCGCCACAATCCGCTGCTCTGGCTGCTGGTCTTCGTGCCCGTGGTGCTGGTTGCCGCACGCACCGAGCCAGAGGCGCACACACTGCTCTTCGTGCTGTCGGTCATGGCCATCGTCCCGCTCGCAGCCCTGTTGAGCCATGCCACCGAGTCGGTGGCCGCGAAGACGGGCGACACGGTGGGCGGGCTGCTCAACGCGACTCTCGGAAACCTGACGGAACTGGTGATCGCCGTCGCTGCCCTGCGCGCCGGTGAATACACGCTGGTGAAGGCGTCCATCGCCGGGGCGATTGTCACCAACACGTTGTTCCTGCTGGGCGCCTCCTTCCTGCTCGGCGGCCTCAAGCATCACGTTCAGGAGTTCAACCGCGCGAGCGCCAGGCTTCAGGCAGGACTGCTCTTTCTGTCCACGGTCGCCCTGCTGATTCCCTCGGTCGTCTCGCAAGCCGACGCCGCAGGAGCCGCGTTCATACAGACGTTGAGTCTCGGGCTGGCGGTGCTGCTCATCGCAGCGTACGGGCTGGGGATGCTGTTCACACTCAAGACTCACCGTGAAATGTTTGCCAGCGCTCATGCCGGCGAAAACGACGAAGCGCCCTGGCCGATCGGTCTCGCGCTGACCACGCTGGCCGGCGTGACGGTACTGGTGGCTCTGGTGAGCGAGGTGTTCGTCGAGTCGGTGCAGATGGCAGCGACGGCATTCGGCATGACGCAGGCGTTCGTCGGCTTCATCGTCGTCGCACTGGTGGGCGGCGCCGCCGAAATGGCCTCGGCCTTTTCCGGGGCGCGCAAGAACCGGCTGGACCTCAGTGTGGGCATCGCGCTTGGCAGCGCGTCGCAGATCGCGCTGTTTGTCGCGCCCGTTCTGGTGCTGCTCAGTTATGTCCTCGGCCCGATGCCGATGGACCTGCAGTTCTGGCCCGGCGCAGTCCTCATGATGGTCATTGCCACCATGACGGCGACACAGGTGACCAACACTGGACGTTCGGCGTGGTTCATCGGTGTGCTGGTGCTGATGGTCTACCTGATCTTCGCGATGACGCTGTATCTGCTGCCACCGCGAGCCCAGTGACGCCGCACGTTTCCTGACCTGCCGTAGCGCCGCGCTTCCGTCACCCTCAATTCGATTCGGCCTTCAGCGTGTCAATGAGCGATCCATATCAGCCATGGTGTTCCCACAACCAGGTACAGAAGCAGGTTAAACACCGTGGTGATTCCGCCCAGGCGATACAAATCCCCCTGCGACAGGAATCCACTCCCGACAAACAGCAGGTTCGCGCTCGAACCCTGCGGAGTGATGGCGGAAAAGTAGTTCGTGGCGAACAGCAGTTGAAAGGCCAGCGGCGCCGCCGGTACGCCGAGCCTGACGCCGACGTCCAGAAAGACGCCGAAGATCGCCAGGAGGTGAGCGGTCTGGCTGACGAACACGTAGTGCAGGAGGACGTACGCGCAAACAAGCACCAGCCCGGACGCCAGTGCCGGCAAACCACCAAGCGTTCCGGCGATCCGTTCGCCGACATAGCCCATGAATCCGAGTTCGTTCAGCTGACCGCTCAGTGCGAAGAGCACCGCAAACCAGATGAACGTGGCAAGGACGTCACCTTCCTTCGCGATGTCCTCGAGTGTCAACACGCCGGAGGCCAGGAGGATGGCGAGCCCGAGAAACGCCACCGCAGTCGAGTCCAGCGCAAAGCTGGCGGCGGACGCCCAGACCGCGACCATTCCAACGAACGATGCCAGCACGATCTTCTCGTCGCGGCGCAGCGGGCCGAGCAGGGCGAGGGCGCGGCGAGCCTCGGCTGGCGCGGCTGGCGTGGCCTTCAACTCAGGGCCGATCAGCCAATACAGAAAGGGCGGCAACAGCACCATGCCGGCCAGCGTCGGCAGCGACGAAGCCAGCAGCCACGCGCCGAAGCTGATCTGAACACCAAACGCGCGGGCGATCTCTGCGCCGATCGGGTTGGCGGCCATTGCGGTGAGCCACAGCGCCGACGACAGACTGAGGCTTGCGATTCCGGAGAACATCAGGAAGCTGCCAAGACGCTGCCGGCTCGGATCGCCCGGCTTTGCTCCTGCCGCGTCGGCCAACGAGAACGCCAGGGGGTAGAGCACGCCGGAGCGCGCGGTGTTGCTGGGAAAGGCCGGCGCGATGACCGCGTCCACAAGGAAGATGCTGTACGACAGGCCGAGCGTGGACCGCCCGAAGACACTCACGGTGAGGTGCCCCAGCCGGGTGCCGAGTCCGCACTTGACGACCGACCGCGCCACCAGAAAGGCGAGCACGATCAGCAGAATCGTTGGGTTCGCAAAGCCCGCATAGGCCTTCGCCGGCGACAGGATTCCGGTCAGCACGGCGATGGCAACGGCAAAGACCGACGCCGTAAGAATTGGAAACGCGTTGACGACGACCGAGACGATCGCCGCCGCAAGGACGACGAAGACGCGCCACGCCTGAACGGTCAACCCCTCCGGCGGCGGCAGCAGCCACGCCGCCAGTGCGATGACGATGACCGCGAGGCGGGCGACGTTGGTCCACCGCTCCCTGAAGACGTCGTTCATCGCCGGGCCTCGCCCGATCGGAATCGGCCCTTGAGATCAACCGCCCGGCCCTGTACGTCGTCGCCTTCGCCTCGAACGACGTATTGCCACGTCAGTTGGTACTCTCCGACGATGCCTGCGTATCGGCCGGTACCGCCGGTGATGGTGGCCGTGACGCGCCGGCCGGTAACGATCGGCTCACCATGCAGCGCGCTGAACACCCGGTCTCCGTGGGAATCGGTCCACACCGCTCGTCCGACGCTGATGCTCTGCCCGTCATCGAACGCGAGCAACTCGCCTGTGAAACCTCCGGGCACACCCGGCGCATCTTGCAGCGCGACGTTCCCGGAGAGTTGGATGACGGCCGCGAAACCGCCGCCATCCGTCGGCAGCGTCTGCCGCCGTCCAGTGGCCGTCCAGCTCCCGGCAAACGCGCGCCACTCGCCGCCCGGTGCCGGTTGCTGCGCATGTGTGATGGCCGTCACCACGCCCGCCATGGTCAGTGCAACGGCGGCACTGACAAGGATGCGAGTGCGGCGGGTCATGTCGGAAGTTGTCCCATGATGGTCTCTCCGGCCAGTTCAGTCGAGCGGCACGCGTCGGAATGGGACAGCCTCTCCGCCCGGGCGATCGCACGCGCCGATGTGAAGTCGGCCAATCGTGAACTCGATGGGCACCGTCAGGAAGATGGCCAGTTCGGAGAAGCCCCGATCTCTATCGCTAAGTCGTCGGAGTAGAGTATCGGAATGCAGCTGGTCTGGGCCGCACGCGAGCATCTGCCGAGCTATCTCGACGCCCTGAATCGCGGATGGTCGCCTGACAACGTGCGCGGCGACGTCGCCCGCCTCGACGAATTGCGCAAGATCGCCGCCGATGCCGACGCGTTTCTGGCGAGCCTTCGTCGATCGGGAAGCCAAGGGTCCGCCGATGGTGCTGCTCGACGGCACGACGGTCCCGCGGCTGCCCGGCTATCGCCGCTGGATGTGGGACGGCGAGTTCGTCGGCTCCGATCGGATTCCGGTGGCAGCCCGGGACCGAGGCGCTGCCGCCGATGGTGCTCGGCCACATCGGCTACGCCGTCGTCCCCTGGAAACGCGGACTCGGTTACGCGACGACGGCCCTGCGCCTGCTGTTGCCGGAGGCGAAGGCTGAAGGGCTGCGCTACGTCGAGTTGACGGTCGAACCGACGAATCAGGCCTCACGCTACGTCATCGAAGCCAACGGCGGCGTGCTGATCGAGGAGTTCGTTGCGCCTGCCGCCTTCGGCCACCGCGACGGGCTCAGGTATCGAATCAATCTCTAATCGACAGCCGGCGGGCGGCAGTTCACGGTGACACCTCGGGAGTCGCCGGTCGGCAGTTCACGGGCGCGCGTCGGGAGCGCATTCCCCAGACGTCCCACGCTGGTTTCCCCGTATAATCCGCCCATCTCGGAGGACCGAATCCATGCGGACGATCGTTGCGGCGCTTGTCGTCACCGCCACCTGCTTCACTGGAGGCGTGCTTCTGCGGGCGCAGACGCCAGCACCGGCGGAGCCGCCTGCGGACAACCCGCTGGCCGGGAACCCCGACGCGATCCAGGCAGGCATGGGCATCTTCCGATCGCGCTGTGCAGACTGCCATGGCATGGACGCGCGCGGCGTGCGCGGTCCGGACCTCACGCAGGTCTGGGCGTCGGGCCGATCGGACGGAGGCCTGTTCCGCACGCTGCGTCGCGGCATCCCCGGCACCGAGATGCCATCGGTCGGACCACGCACCGGCCGACGACGAGATCTGGAAGATCCTCGCGTATCTCAAGACGGTCGCTGCGCCAAGCCGTCGCCGACGCGGTCGCGGGCAACGCCAGAACAGGGCGAACGCGTGTTCCGCGCGCAGTGTGCCGGATGCCATCGCGTGAACGGCACGGGCGGCCGACTTGGCCCGGACCTGTCGCGCATCGGCGTCGCGCGGGCGCGCGGCGCGATCGTGCGGCGGGTACGCGGCGCGACGGAAGACTTTCTCGACGGCTACGAGCCGGTCGTCATCACGCTGAAGAACGGCCAGACGGTCCGCGGCGTACGCAAGAACGGCGATCTGTTCTCGGTGCAGATCATGGACGGGCGCGAGCGCATCCAGGGATACCTGCGCAGCGATGTTCGCGAGGTCACGGCGGGCAGCAGTCGGCGATGCCGGTGTTCGGCGTCGACCGACTCAACGAGTCGGACCTGAACGACCTGCTGGCCTATCTCGCCACGCTCAAGGGCTTCGACCCGTCGGTCAAGTAGCGCGACAAGGAGACATCGACACATGCGTTCCATCATCGCGCGTCTTGCCCGCCTCGTCCTCCTGCTGCCGCTCGCGGCCGGTGTCACGCTCGTCGCCCAGCAGCAGGCCGGCAGTGCCAGGGCCGATCACCAACCAGGAACTGCTCGACGGCCTCAAGGCCGACGGCAGCACGTGGCTCACCTTCGGCGGCAACTACGCCAACCACCGGTTCAGTCCGCTCGACGCAGATCACGCCGGAGAACGTCTCGAAGCTGCAGCCGCTGTGGACGTTCCAGACCAACACGCTCGGCAACTTCGAGACGACCACGCTGGTGCGCGACAACGTGCTCTACGTCACCGGCCCGCAGAACGTCGCGTGGGCGGTGGACGCGCGCAGCGGACGCCAGATCTGGCGCTACCGCCGCGAACTGCCGGAGAACCTCACCGCCTGCTGCGGACTGGTGAACCGCGGCTTCGCCGCCCTCGGCGATCGCCTCTTCATGACGACGCTCGATGCGCACCTGCTGGCGCTCGACATGAAGACCGGCAACATCGTGTGGGACGCGACGCTCGAGGACTACAAGAACGGCTACGCGTCCACGCTGGCGCCGATCGTCGTGAAGGACAAGGTGATCGTCGGCGTGGCCGGCGGCGAGTACGGCATCCGCGGGTTCATCGATGCGTACGACGCGCAGAGCGGCAAGCGCGCGTGGCGCTTCCACACCATCCCCGGCCCCGGCGAGCCTGGCTTCAACTCCTGGTCGGGCGAGTCGTGGAAGATCGGCGGCACGCGGCGTCTGGGTGACCGGCGCGTACGATCCCGAACAGAACGCGATCTTCTTCGGCACCGGCAACCCCGGGCCCGACTACCACAGCGCGCAGCCGCGAGGGCGACAACCTCTATAGCTGTTCGCTCGTCGTGCTCGACGCGGACACCGGCAAGCTGAAGTGGCACTACCAGTTCACGCCGCACGACGTGCACGACTACGACTCGACCGAGGTGCCGATCCTCGCCGACCTCACGATCAACGGCCAGCCTCGCAAGACCGTGATGTTCGCCAACCGCAACGGCTTCTACTACACGCTCGATCGCACTCACCGGCAAGGTGATCGTCGCGAAGCCGTTCGTGCAGACCACGTGGGCGAAGTCGGTCGACGCGCAGGGACGCCCGATGCTCGAAGCCGGGGCACACGCCTGACGAGAAGGGCGAACGGACCTGCCCGGACCTGACCGGCGGCACCAACTTCTGGCCGCCGTCGTTCGATCCGCGCAGCCGGCTGTTCTACGTGAACGCGCGCGAAGCGTGCGCGACGTTCTACGGCTACAAGCCGGAGTACGTGGCCGGACAGCGCTTCACCGGCGGCGCGCAGCAACTCGTGCAACAACCGCGACGAGAAGCCGTTCGGCGCGTTCCGTGCAATCGATCCGGTGACCGGCGAACGCAAATGGGAGTTCCTGATGCCGACGCCGTCGCGCGCCGGCATTCTGACCACCGCGTCGAACCTGCTGCTTCTCGGGCGACGGTGACGGCAACCTGCTCGCGCTCGATTCGCGGACGGGCAAGCTGCTGTGGCGCTACCAGATGGGCGCCACGCTGCACGGCACGTCGCCGATCACCTACATGCTCGACGGACGCCAGCACATTCTCGTGCCGTCGGGCACGACGCTGACGGCGTGGGCCCTGCCGGAAGGTCCGCGTCCACGCGTTAGGCCCAAAGCCGAAGCCGCGGTAGGGCACGCGGGCAGCAAATACCGGCTCGACGGCCAATCCAGGCGATCGGCGTCGGCCTCGGAGCCGGCTTTCGTCCTCGTCAGCAGGCTGACCGACAAGTCTCGCCACAGAGACGCTGGTCGGCACTGGGAGGTCCATCCGTGACGATGCCGCTCGGCGCCTGCGGATGCGCCGTGCCGGAGTACGGCCAGTCGGCGCTGAGCAGACCAGCTTCCGTCAGCATGGCCTCGGGCGGGCAGTCACCACGCAGGACGTCGCCACGCTGGCGGTCCGCGCGTCAGAGCGACAGCTGGATCCCGATTTCGACCACGCGGTCGGGCGGAATCTGGAAGAAGTTGGTGGCGCGACGCGCGTTGCGCGACAGGAACACGAACAGCTTGTCGCGCCACTCCATCATGCCCAGGCGGCCGTGCACGTGCACGAACAGCGTGAGGTGCGCGAGGTAGTAGGTCGTGTCGACTGCGTCCCAGTTCAGCCCGAACTGGCGCGCCTTCTCGAGCGCGACCGGCACATTCGGGGTCTCCATGAAGCCGAAGCGGGCCACCACGCGCCAGAATCCGTCCTGCGAGCTTCTCGACCTCGATCGACCGCTGCCGGATCGACCGTCGGCGTGTCGACGATCGACACCGTGAGCAGGATGACCTGCTCGTGCAGCACCTTGTTGTGCGTCAGGTGATGGACCAGGATCGGCGGCGCGCCTTCGGGCCGCGCCGTCATGAAGATGCCGGTGCCCGGCACGCGAACCGGCGGCTTCGCCCGCACGCTCTCGAAGAACCGCGACAGCGGGATTTCGGTCTCGGCCAGCCGCCGCACGACGAGCAGCCGACCGGTGTGCCACGTGGACATGACCGCGTAGACCATCGCCGGCCACCAGCGAGCGGGAACCAGCCGCCGTGCTCGATCTTGATCACGTTGGCGCCGAAGAACGCCAGGTCGATCACCAGGAACGCGCCGGTGACGCACGACCGGCCAGCGGCAGTGCTCCAGCCCCAGCGCTCGCGCGCGACCACGAACGCCAGCATCGTCGTGATCACCATCGTCGTCGTCACCGCCATGCCGTAGGCGGCGGCCAGGTTGGTCGAGGTCCGGAACCCGAAGACGAGGCCGACGGTGGCCACCATCAGCATCCAGTTGATTTCCGGGATGTAGACCTGCCCCTTCTCGTGCGCCGACGTGTGGTGAATGTCGAAGCGCGGCGAGTAGCCGAGCTGGATCGCCTGCTGCGTGAGCGAGAACGCGCCGGAGATGACCGCCTGCGAGGCGATGACCGTCGCGATGGTCGAGAGGACGACCATCGGGTAGAGCGCCCAGTCCGGCGCCAGGTGGAAGAACGGGTGCTCGCGGGCGCTGGGGTCCGCCAGCAGCAGCGCGCCCTGGCCCAGGTAGTTGATGCACCAGCGACGGCAGCACCAGCGAGAACCAGGCGATGCGGATCGGCCGCCGGCCGAAGTGGCCCATGTCGGCGTAGAGCGCCTCCGCGCCGGTCACCGACAGGAACACCGAGCCGAGCGTGAGGAACGCCGCCAGGCCCTGGTGCGCTGAGGAACGACACGCCCGAGCAGCGGGTTGAAGGCGCGCGAGCACGACCGGGTTTGCCGATGATCTGCGGGATGCCGAGCAGCGCGATCGTGATGAACCACACGATCATGATCGGGCCGAACACCGTCCCGATGCCGCCCGTGCCGCGATGCTGCATCACGAACAGCACGACCAGGATGACGACGGTGATCGGCACGACGAACGGCTCGAACACGTGCGTCGCGACGCCGAGCCCCTCGACCGCGCTGAGCACCGAGATGGCCGGCGTGATCATGCCGTCGCCGTAGAGCAGCGCCGCGCCGAACAGCCCGATCGGCCACCAGCGTCGCCGTGCGCGCTCCGCCCGCCCTTCGGTGCGCACCAGCGCGACCAGCGCCAGGATGCCGCCCTCGCCGCCGTTGTCGGCCCGCATGACGAACAGCAGGTACTTGATCGACACGGTGACGATGAGCGACCAGAAGATCAGCGAGAGCACGCCGAGCACGTTCTCCGGCGTGACCGGGATCGCGTGCACGCCGGAAAAGCACTCGCGCAGCGCGTACAGCGGGCTCGTGCCGATGTCGCCGTAGACGACCCCCAGGGCAGCGAGGGTCAGGAATGCGACGCGCGATTGCGCTGGTTGGCTCAACGTGGAAGCTGCGATGCCCGTGTTAACGCCCAGGCAGGAGCGAAATCAGCGCCCGGCGGACGCCGTGCCGGGGCAGACGAGATCGCAACGCGCATGGATACAGCGTACGGCAATCCGCCGCGGCAGTCGAGGATCACGACGCGATGAGACGTGTCAGGAAGTCGTAACGACGCGGGAGCAGACGTGTCGCTCACAGCTTGTCCCGCCCGGATGCGCGCGAAGACTGCGCAAGGAGCCGCTCCGCGCTCTCGCGATCCGAGGGCGTATCGACGTCCGCCCACGCCACGCCGCCGACGTCCGCCCATCCGAGTCGCCCCTGCGCCACCAGTCTGCGCATGCCCGACGAAACGGTTCGCGCTTCGTCCGCGGCCACGGATCGCAGTGCGTCGAATACCGCTGCGTGAGCACGAAACAGCCGGCATCGACGGCGTCCCAGGACGTCAGCCCCTTGCCGATGGCGGTGACGCGTCCGTTGGACAGTCGCACCTTCGTGGCATCGTTCAGGTCGATATCCGACGATGGCTGCGGAGTCCACCAGCACGCGTCCGTCGCTTGCGCGCAGCAGCGGCGTCGAGATGAGCTGCTCCAGCGCTCGGCTCCGCGAAGACGATGGTCGACCATCTGGAGATAAGAACGCCGGAGCGCCGCCGGCTCAGCGGCCAGCAGCGATACGCCGTTCGGAGCCGTTGAGTCGGGGCTCTCGAGAAACGAATGCGCAGCGGCCGACTGCATGGCCTCGACGGCCGCCCGCACGCGTGCGCCTTCGTAGCCGACGACGATGACCGCTTCGTCGCAGCCGCTGGCTCGAGCGTGCTCAAGCGCGTGCGCGATGAGCGGGACGCCCGCGACGACGGCATCAGCGGCTTGGGGACGTCGCCGCGCGCGGTGGCCAGTCGCGATCCGCTGCCGGCGGCCAGGATGACCGTCTGCGTGACCCGCATCGGCGTGCTCCATCGGGCCATTTTAATACGTGCGCCCGGCCCGCACATCCGTGCTACATTCGAGTCGCTCTGGGCTCCACGGACGACCCCGCGCGCGGCGGATCCGCGCCGGGTGCTGACATGGCAGATTCCATCGCCGACCGTTCGAGCGCGACACGATCGACATCCTCAAACGTCTGAGTCGTCGTCCCGTCGAACCCGCACCCGATACGGAACTGATGGCCGATCTCGGCTTCGACTCGCTCCTCATCCTGGAGCTTGTCGGCGAGCTCGAAGACCACTTCAACATCACCGTTCCCCTGAACTCGCTGACCCACATCCGCACCGTCGGCCAGATCGTCACCGAGGTCCGCACGATCGCCTCGGACGATCCCGGGACGGCGTCGTGAACGAGCGACGCTCGATCGGCGACGCCCTGATCGACGCGGCCGCGAGCGAGTTCGGACTGCGGTACATCGAACAGGACGGGCGCTCCACGGATTGTCCCTATCAGCGCGCTGCTCGCTGAGGCCTGTGCGATTGCCGGAGCGCTCCAGTGCGCGCGGACTGGCCCCGGACGATCGCGTCGCGCTCGTGATCCCGGAGGTCAGCGGCTTCGTGCGCGCGTTCTTCGGCATCGTCGCCGCCGGGCTCGTGCCGGTGCCGCTGTGCCCGCCCGCGCAGGCGGGCGATCTGGCGACCTTCGCGCGAGCAATCGCAGCACATCCTCACGGCCGCGCGCGTCTCGGCGGTCGTGACGACCGAGGAGGTCGCGCCGCTCGATCCCGGACAGCGGATCGGACGGTCGACCGTGCCGCTCAGCGCGCTGATGGCCGGGCCGGCACTGGTGGCCCCGGTGATGCCGGCCGCTCGACGCCGTCGCGCTGCTGCAGTTCACGTCGGGATCGACGGCGATGCCCAAAGGTGTCGTCCTGACGCAACGAGAACATCGCGGCGAATCTCGAAGCCATCATCGGGCCCGCAGGCCTCGACGCGCGCGACGGCGACGTCGCGGTCAGCTGGCTGCCGCTGTATCACGACATGGGTCTGATCGGCATGCTGCTGTCGTCGGTGTACGCGCCGGCGGACGCCGTGCTGATGTCGCCGGTCCTGTTCCTCAAGCGGCCGAGCGCCTGGCTCGATGCGATTTCCACCTCGCGTGGCACGGTGGTCTCGTTCGCGCCGAACTTCGCCTACGAACTCTGCAGGCGTCGGGTGAAGAGCTCGCAGATCGAGACGCTCGACCTGTCGCGCTGGCGGGTGGCCGGCTGCGGCGCCGAACCCATTCGTCCCGACACGCTGCTGCAGTTCGCCGAGCTACTTCGAGCCCGCAGGCTTCAAGCGCCTCCAGCTTCCTGCCAAGCTACGGGCTTGCGGAACACTGCCTCGCCGTGTCTCGTTCGCGCACGGCGGCCTGCACGGTGGACCTGGTGGACGGTGATGTCCTCGTGCGCGAATCGCGTGCGGTGCCCGTCGTGAACGGGTCGCCCGTCGGTCCGGATCGTCGAGTGCGGGCGCGGGTTCCCCGATCACGAGGTGCGCATCGTGGACGACAGCTTCGCGCAGCTGCCCGAGCGCCATCTCGGTGCGATTGTCGTCAGAGGGCCGTCGGTGATGCGCGGCTACTTCGAGGACGCTGCCGCGACGGCGGCGGCACTCTCATGAAGGATGGCTGCTGACGGGCGATGTCGGCTACATGGCGGACGGCGACACTCCACGTCTGCGGCCGCACCAAGGAATTGATCATCCGGCAGGGCCGCAAGTACTATCCCCCGGACCTCGAGTCGTCCATCGCGGGACATGCCGGGTGTGACGCTGTCGGGCGTGGTGGTGTTCGCCGTGAGCCACCCGGAATCGGCCGACGAGGTGGTCGCGGTGCTCGAGACCAGGGCTGGCGGCCGAGCCGACGAGATCGAGGAAGCCGTGCGCCGTCGCATTCGCGAGACTGCCGGCCTCGAGCTCGATCGCGTCGTCCTTACGCAACCCGGAACGATCCCGCGCACCACCAGCGGCAAGGTCCGTCGCGCGGAAACCCGAGCCCGGCTCGAGGCGGGCACCCTCGTCCGGTGAGCCGGTCAACTGGGGCGCATGTGACGCCTTCGACCGGACGCGTCTCACGCCTTCGACCGGAAAGGGCACGTGATCGCGGTCTGTAACCACCGAAACCTCGGCGGCGCGGCCGCGTGGCCCGCCGCTATAATTTGACCGTGCCCGCGCGCCTGTCGGCTTTACTGCTCATGCTGTGCGCGCTGTGGAGTCCTGCCGCGGCGCAGCAGGCGGACACGCCCTCGCATACCGCGAGCGCGCGCGAACTGCACGACCGCATGCAGCTGGCGGTCGGCAGCCATTTCACAATCGCCTTCGAGGGTCCGGAGCAGATTGGCCTGGCGACGCGCGCCCTCGAATCACTTGATCGCGCCTACTGGCGCGTGGGCGGCACACTGAACAGCTATCCGGCCAACCCCGTACCGGTCGTGCTGTACACGACCGAGCAGTTTCGCGACATCACGCGTGCGCCCGGATGGGCGGCCGGCGCCTACGACGGCACAATACGAGTACCGATGCGCGGCGCGCTCGATCGTCCCGAGGAGCTCGATCGCGTGCTGGCGCACGAGTTCACCCACGCGCTGCTTCGGACGCTGGCTCCGCAGGGGCTGCCCACCTGGTTGAACGAGGGGGTCGCGGCGGCACTCGAACGCGAGTCGATCGACTGGGCCACGACTCGTGTTGGCGCGGCGGGAGGTCCCGCACCGCTTGTCGCGCTGACCGGCACGTTCGCGAGGTTCGACGCGGCACAGGCCGAACTCGCCTATGCGACAAGCGCCGTCGCAGTTCGCACCCTGCTCGACGAGAATGGAGGTGTCGCGGTGTCCAACCTGATCAGGGATCTCGGCGCCGGCGAGACCCTCGCTGATGCGTTCGAGCACAGGATGCAGCAGTCCTTCGTCGCTTTCTCCAGCCGATTGCGGAGTGCCTATTGATGTCCCGGGTGACCCGATCGCTCAGCCTCCTCCCGCTCGTGCTGCTTGTTGCCGCCGCGTCGACAGCGAGCGAATTCAGTGACGATCTGGTGGCCCGTCGCGCGCGTCTGATGGAGCGCCTCGGGCCCGATACGATGCTCGTGCTGCTCAGTGCTCCCGCGCGCGTGTATTCAGGTGATGTGGACTACGAGTACCGGCAGGACAGCAACCTCTATTACCTGACCGGGATCACCCAGGAAGACACGGCGCTGGTACTGCTGCCTGGAAATCCCACGCGCCGCGAGGTGCTGTTCATCAAGGACCAGAATCCGGAGCGTGAGCACTGGACCGGCCGGCTGCTCAGCCGCGACGAGGCACGCGCCAGGACCGGCATTGCGACCGTGCTCTCGTCGAACGCGTTCGACGGGTTCATCGGCGCGATGCTGAGCCGTCAGTCCTACGGATCGACGATCGATCAGAAGGAGGCGGCAGCATTGTTCGACGCACTCGGTGCCGGACGGGCGAAGCTGGCGCTGGCGATGGACCGCGCGGCTCCGGGCGAGCCGCCCACCCGAACGCAGGTCCTGCTCGCGCAGCTGCGGGATCGGTACGTCGGGTACGTGCCGATCGATGCCACGCAGACCCTCACCGCGCTCCGCCTGGTAAAGACGCCCTACGAGTTGAAGATGCTGACGAGGGCGAGCGACATCTCGGTGGAGGCCCAGAAGGCCGGCATGCGGGCGACCGCTCCCGGCGTGTTCGAGTACCAGGTCAAGGCCGCGATCGAAGCTGTACACCGAAGCAGCGGCGCCGTCTCCCAGGCCTATCCTTCGATCGTCGGCAGCGGCCCCAATGCGACGATCCTGCACTACCCCGAGGCCGAGCGGCGGATGCAGGCCGGCGAACTGCTCCTTGTCGACGCCGCGGCGAACTACGGCTATCAGGCGTCAGACATCACGCGGACCTATCCGGTGAGCGGCACGTTCACGCCTGCACAGCGCGACATCTACGAACTGGTGCTGCACGCCCAGGAGGAGGCGATCAAGGCTGCCAGACCGGGGGCGACGCTCGCCACGATCCACAACCGCACGGTCGAAGTCCTCAAAGAGGGGCTGCTGAAGCTGGGTCTGATCGCCGACACGTCTGGCCAGCAGTACGCGATGTGGTTCACGCACAGCACCTCGCACTTCATCGGCCTGGACGTGCACGACGTCGGCTCGCGGAATGAGCCGCTCGCAGGCCGGCATGACGTTCACGATCGAGCCGGGCCTGTACATCCGCCAGAGCGTGCTCGACCAGCTGCCGAAGACGACGGCCAACCTGGCCTTGATCGGCAAGATTCAGGCAGCGGTCACCAAGTACCACGACATCGGCGTCCGCATCGAGGACTCGTTCGTGGTGGAGGGCGCCGGCGTGCGCAGCCTGTCCGCCTCGTTGCCCCGGACCGTCAGCGACGTCGAATCCTTCATGCGCACGATTCGCACACCCACAGGAGCCCGATAGATGAAACTGCCTCACACGCCTGTCTCGAGGCGTGCGCTCGTCGTGTCGCGGCGCATCGGGCTTGTCGCGGCAACACTGATTGCGGTGGCGGCGCTGCAGCTGCAGGCCGCGGCCCCGAGCTTTCTCTGGAAGGCCGTCGGACCTCGCGGCGGCACCGTCTACCTCGCCGGGTCGCTGCACCTGCTGACGAGCGAGTACTATCCGCTCGCGCCGGCGTTCGACGCCGCGTTCGCGACCACCGACCTGCTGGTCGAGGAACTCGACATCGCGGAGATGCTCGCGCCAGAGGCGCAGATGCAGATGCTGCACGCGCGGCATGATGCCCGCCGGGCAGACGCTCGAGCAGGTGCTCACGCCAGAGACGATGACCAGTGTGAAGGCGAAGGTCGCGGAACTGGGTCTGCCGCTGGCGCCGCTGCAGATGTTCAAGCCCTGGGCGCTCGCACTCACCCTGCAGGGACTCGAGTGGCAGAAGGCCGGGTTCGATCCGGAGCTCGGGCTCGACAAGCATTTCTACGATCGCGCGAAGAAGGCGAATCTGACGGTGCAGGGGCTCGAGACGCTTGCGTTCCAGATCGGCCAGTTCGACGGCTTGTCGATGCCGCTCCAGGACCGGATGCTGTCGGAGACCCTGAAGGAGATGGAGACCACGCAGGACGCGGTCGGTGAACTGGCGCGCGCCTGGAAGGCCGGCGACGCGGCGGCGATCGAGCAGGTCGTGCTGCGCGATCTCAAGTCCGAACCGCAGATGTACCAGCGGCTGCTGGTGGACCGCAATCGCACCTGGCTGCCGAAGATCGAGGCTCCTCTTCGCCCGCCCGAAGCCGGCGTTCGTCGTCGTCGGAGCGGCACACCTGGTCGGGGGCGACGGACTGCTGCAGATGCTGCGCGCGAAAGGCTACACCGTCACGCAGATGTGAGGCGGGAAGGGCGGGTCGGGCGAAGTCGGGAAGGTCAGGAGAGTCTGGAAGGTCGGGCCGGTCGCAGCCCGGAGCCGCATCTGCGAATCTTCCCGGCAGTCCTGGACATCTCGGGCTTCCGCACTGCCCGCTCTTCCGACTGTCCACCCTTCCTGACTGTCCTGACTTCCCGCCCACTCCCGACCTTCCGCGACCTACCGCGACAGCAGATAGGTCGTCTTCACCACGAACTGGCGGTTGCGCAGCGATCGGACGACCCAGTCGGATCGGCCTGCAGTTCGTCGTAGACGACGATAGATGTCGCTGCCCGGCCGGTAGATGAAGTTGTAGCGAATGCTCGTCGAGAACTGCTGCGTCAGCGAGTTGTACTGCGACAGCGTGCGCACGGTCTGCCGCGGCGAGAGCGCGAAATCGAGCCGCAGGATGCTCAGGTTCACGACGAACGCGCCCCACGGGCCGCTGACGTCGTTGCGCTGCAATCGAGTACTCGCCGGACGCGCGGCTGCCGAGCGCGAACGCCGACCGTGCCCGAGATGTCCGTGCGATCGCCGTCGTAGTAGGTCTGCGGCGAATACGTGAACTGCTCGTAGATGCGGCGCGCCGGGTTGCTGTTGAACGTGAAGTTGCAACTCGTCGAAGTGATAGGTGCCCTTCGGGATGATCACCGTCTGCACGCGGAACGGTTCGTCGATCTGATCGAACCAGTGGTTCCAGCAGACGTTCAGGTACGCGCCGTTCTGGAAACGCGTGCCGACCATCTGGTGGTTGCGGCGCGTCAGCAGGCGATTGTTCTTGTCGGTGATGTAGATGACGTTGATCATCGGCTCCATCACGCGGATGAGACCGCCGGGCCGCGGGTTGCGCTCGAGATGCACCTTCGTCTGGCGGATGCCCTTGCGCGGGACGAAGCCGACTTCGTCGTTGAAGTTCGGATCGATCTGCGAGAACTCGGCGTAGGTCTGCCACTTGGTGTCGAGATAGAGCGCGCGCGCGTGATACGCGTTCTGCTCCTCGGACACGCCGGGCGTCGACGACTTGGCGGCGATGGTGTGAATCGAGAAGGCGCGCGTCGGCGCAAACAGCGCGTCGGCCGCGATCACGCGGTTGAACGCGCCGAGTTCATCGACTCCTTGTTGATGAACGAGCCCGCCGATCTTCGACCGCCGGTTGATGTCCTTGCTGTAGCGGGCGACGAGGAAGTTCTCGGCAGGCTTGCCCGCCGTATTCCTCGGTCTGCAGGTCCATCACGGCGATGTTGTTGCCGCTGACCTTGCCGGTGAGGCGTGCGCCGCCCTTGATGCCGATCGGCTGGCCGGTGCTCGGACAGGCCGATGCTGCGGCTGAAGAACAGGTCCATCAGCCGCTCGAGCCCCTGCGATGCCGACGGTGAACTGCCCGGAGTTCTCGAGGAAGAAGTCGCGCTTCTCCGGGAAAGAACAGCGGGAACCGCGTGAGGTTCACCTGCTGCTCGTCGACTTCCGCCTGCGCGAAGTCGGTGTTCACGGTCACGTCGAGCGCCAGGCCGTGGCCGAGGCCGTACTTCACGTCGCGCGCCGACGTCCTTCAGCGCCTTCGGTGTCGACGACGTCGCCGAGCCGATCGTAGCGGCTGCCGGCGGTGACGTAGGGCTTGATGCGCAGGTCGAGACCGCGGTTCAGGTCGGTCATGCCGGTCACGGTGCCCGCGAGGCTGACCTGCATGAGGCTGTACGGCTTCGGGATCGGCGACCAGTAGACCAGTTCGTTCTTCCGCCGGATGTTGCGCAAGAAATTGATGCCCCAGGTCTGCACCGGCACGTCGGGCGATCGCAGCGTGACCATCGGGATCGCGACTTCGGCCGTCCACCCGTCGCTCGTCCGGCGCGGCGGCCGCCTCCCACACACCGTTCCAGTCCTTGTTGACGTTCGACGCCGAGCCGCGGACGTTGCCGCCGCCCTCCTCGAAGATCTGCTGCTCGAGCTTTGCGCCCAGCGGATTGGTCACGAACATGTAGCCGGATCGCGAGTCGCGAAACGTGTCGAGGATGATCTGGAAGTTGTCCTCGTCCATGCAGCCGCGACGAGTCGCGCCGCATCTCGGTCGCGACGAGGTGGTCGGGATCCGAGTCGAAGGCGTGAACGCCGATGTACAGATTGCTCGAGTCGTACAGGACCCGCACTTCGGTTCGCTCGGTCGCCGGCTGGCCGTTGACCGGCTCCTGCTGCGTGAAGCTGTCGATCATCGGCGCCGTCGCGCCACGCTTCGTCGGTCAGGAGCCCGTCGATCTCGATGCACTGCCCGGCGCGCACCGCCTGAATCTGGTACTGCTCACGCGAGCCGACGTCGGGTTGCGGATCCGCTCGGCAGGCGGCTGCTCCTGCGAGTGATCGTGCTGCTGTGGCTGCGCGGACGCCGACGAGCGGAAGCGCCAGCACAGCGCAGGCACGCCAGGCCGGCCACGAGGGCCGGGCGGCCACGATCGCAGAAAAAGCATCCGACAAACTACCACAGGTAAGCGAGTTAGCGGCTGCGTAGATCGGGATCAGGGATCAGTCGCGGACCCGAGGTTGTTCAGCGCTGGTCTGTTCCGCACGATCCGTCCGTCGCACGACTCCGGCGACCGCGGTCCGCTGTATCCGCGCGCTGCCGGATTTCCGAATAAAGTCTATGGGGTGGCAGCGGATCACCAGCCTGAGCGGTACGTCGGTGCTCGTCGCCGGGGCGGGCCTCGCGGGCCTCGTCGCGGCTCGCGACCTTGTCGGCGGCATGGGGCAACCGTGACCGTCGTCGAGGCGCGCGACCGGGTCGGCGGTCGCGTCTGGACGCATACGCGACGGGTTCGTCGACGGTCAGCACGCCGAGGCTGGCGGCGACATGATCGACGAGGAGCAGCAGGCGCTTCGCTCGCTCGCCGACGAGCTGCGACTGCGTCAGGTGCGGATCCTCAGCGGAGGCTTCAGCTACGCACGGGCCGACAGCAACGGAACCGTGCGGCTCGTCGCTCGATCGGCGGCGAACGGCTGGGAACGGCTCGCCCACGAGTTGCACGACCTGTCCCAGCGCTACCGATGGGCCGAACGCCGCTGGGACTCGCCGGTGTCGCGGCCGACATCGCGTCGCCGCTCCGTGGCCGAGTGGCTCGACGACGTCAATGCGCGACACGGAACTGCGGCACGACCGCGCAGGGTCTTCGCGGATTCTTTCTCGCCGATCCCGACGAGCTCTCGCTGCTGCGCTCGTCGACCAGTTCTCGCTCACGACGATGACCTGCGTGAGAACAAGATGTATCAGCATCGAAGGTGGCAACGACCGCCTGCCGTCGCGTTGGCGGCCGACCTCGGCGAACGCCTGCACCTGAACACCGAGTTGCTCGCGGTGTCGCAGCGTGGCGGCACGATTCGAGCGTCACTGCGCAACGGACGCGCGCGCTCGCAGCTCCAGACCGACTACCTCGTCTTCGCGCTGCCGGCGTCCGCTGCTTCGTCGCGTGCCGATCACCCCGGCGCTCCCGGTGCAGCAGCACGAGGCGATCGCGTCGCTGAATTACGGCCGCGGCACGAAGACGCTGCTCCAGTTCAGCACGCGCTTCTGGCGTCGCGGCACCGGCCGGCCGCGCGCGTTCGGCTCGACGCTGCCGATCGGCGCAGCTGGGAGGCGAACGAGGATCAGCGCGGCAAGGCAGGCATCCTGTCGCTGCTCGCCGGCGGATCGGCGAGCGACGAGACGGCGGAACTGCTCGAACGCGACGGAGTGAACGGACTGGTCCGGCGCCTCGACTGGCTCGGCTCGAGGGACGCCCAGCTCCTGGCCTGGCGGCAGGCACGATGGGAATCGGACCCGTGGTCGCGCGGCGGCTACGCGGTGTTCGATGCCGCGTTCAAGCCCGTCAGCTGCGTGGCTGGCTCGCCCAGCCGTGCGAGCGCCTGTTCTTCGCCGGCGAGCACACCAGCATGCGCTGGCAGGGCTACATGAACGGTGCGGTGGAGAGCGGCCACCGGGCGGCGGCCGAAGTGCGCGCCACGCACCTGCTGGGTAGCTGACGGAGGTCCGGCGGCCGGGTGTCCGGCGGCTGGGTGCCAGCGGCTGGCTGGTCCGGCAGTTCGGCAGGTCCGCTCGTGCTCAGCGCTCCTTTCGCGGCACCTGCAGCATCGCGTGCGTCACGCCGATGCACGCGTCCATCACCACCGCAGACCGCCGGCCTTCGCGCGCGCCGCCGCCTCCTCGTTGCTGATGCCGGACTGCAGCCACAGCGCCTTCGCTCCGACTTCGACCGCCTGATCGGCTATCGCGCGGCGTGTCCTCGGCGCGGCGGAACACGTCGACGATGTCGACTGGGTCCAGGCACCTCGTCGAGCGAGGCGTAGGCGCGCTCGCCGAGGACCTCGGTTTCCTTCGGGTTCACCGGGATCACCCGATAACCGACATGCTGCAGCTTCTGCATGATTCCGTGCGACGCCTTCTCCGGATCGTTCGACGCTCCGACCATCGCAATCGTCGTCGCACCGATCAGCAGCTGCCGCAATTCATCGTCGGACGGGTTCTCATGCATGCGTGGGGCTCCGGGGTTACGGGAATACGGACAACGCAGGAACGCAGGAACGCAAGGACGCCCGGCCAGAAGCCGGGTCTCAGAGCTTTGCGATGGCGTCTTCCAGCTGCGTGACCAGATCGTCCAGCTGCTGAACGACCGCCTGCACCGTCTCGGGCCGGCCCAGGTCGACGCCGGCGCGCTGCAGCAGCGCCATCGGATGGTCGCTGCCGCCCGCCTTCGAGCAGCGACAGGTAGCGCTGCGACCGCGGCCGGCCGCTCCGGCTCTGGCGCCGCCAGGATCTGCTTCAGGATCTGCGCGCTCGATGCGTAGCAGGTCGCGTACTGGTAGACGTAGTACGGCGTGCCGTAGAAGTGCGGGATGCGCGCCCACGTGATGCGCGACTGCTCGTCGTAGTCGATCGCGTCGCCGTTGTAGGCCTTCAACAGACCGAAGTAGATCTCGCCAGCACGTCGGCCGTCATCGGCTTCCCTTCTTCCACCAGCCGGTGCGCCTGCAGCTCGAAGTCGGCAAACATCACCTGCGTGTAGAACGTGCCGACGATGCCGTCGATGGCGTGCTGCAGCAGGACGATGCGCTGGCGCGGATCGGTGGTGCGCTCGAGCATGAACCGCAGGAACAGCGCTTCGCTCAGCGTGGACGGCACCTCCGCGACGAAGATCGTGTAGCTGGCATAGACGAACGGCTGGTGCTCGTGCGCGAGCACGGTGTGCATCGAGTGCCCGATCTCGTGCGCGAGCGTGAACACCGCATCGAGCGTGTCGTTGTAGTTCAGCAGCATGAACGGCGGGCAGCCGTACACCGGCGCCGAGTACGCGCCGCTCCGCTTGCCCTTGTTCTCGTAGACGTCGATGCAGTGACCGGCGAGGATGTCGCGCATCTGCTGCTGGTAATCGGCGCCGAGCGGCGCCACCGAGCGCGGCAGCCAGTCCAGCACCTCGTCGTACGGATACTTCTCTTCGAGCTCGACCAGCGGAATGGCCGAGTCGTAGGTGTGATACGACGCGAGCCCGAGGACGCGGCGACGGAGGCGGTGATACCGCTGAAGCGGCGCGGCGCCTGCCTTCGCCTGCGCGACCAGGTTGTCGACGACCGCGGTCGGAATGTTATTGCCGTGCAGGGCCGCCTCGAGCATCGACGTGTAGCCGCGCGCCTGCGCATAGAACCAGTCGCGCTGCAGGATGCCGTTGTACAGCGCGGCGTAGGTGTTGGTGTTCGCCTGATAGGTCTCGTGGAAGGCGCGCGAAGGCCGCCGCTCGATCATCCTGGCTCCGGTTCGTCGCCAGCAGCGCGCGATACTGTCCGTAGGTCAGCGTGGCGGACGCGCCGCTCGGCAAGGGTGATGGTCGGCGACTTCAGGTCGGCCGTGGACAGCGAGGCGTACGCGTCGTTCGGCGCGGATGAAAATCGGCTTGACAGCGACAGCAGGTGCTCGCCCTTGTCGTCCAGCACGTGTTCCTGCTGGCGGTAGAGATCCTCCACCGCGAACCGGTAGACCGCCAGCGCTCGCGCTGGTGTCGAGCCACGCCTGCACCGTGGCGAGCGGAATTGTCAGCAGTTCGGGATCGAACCACGCGGACGCCTGCGCGGCTTTGGCAAAGAGGATCTGGACCTGCTGACGTTTCGCGTTCATTTCGTTGTCGCGCTGGTCCTGGTCGTACCGGAGGGACGCGAAATACCACACTTTGTACGACAGCTGCCCTATCTCGTCGCGCAGTGCGAGTGCGGCGAGAAGGCGATCCGCCCCCGCCGACAGGGTGCCCTGCAGACTGCGCGAACTCGCCGATCCTGCCGGTCGAGTTCGGCGTATGCCGCGTCCCAGGCCTGCCAGTCCGGGAAAATGGTGTGCAGATTCCACTTGTATCGATCGTCGATCTGCGCGCGCTCGCGGAGCGTGGTTGCAGCCGGCGCCTCGGCCGTAGAGAGAAGGTCCATCCGAAAAATCATACTGCGACGGCGACGTTCTTGCTGTGCCGTGCGGTGCGCACTCGAGCGCAGATTCTGGAGGTTACTGGTGGATCATCCGCTTCCCTGGCTGAGGTACGTCGACGCCGACAGCATCACGGCGCCGGATCTCTCGTTCGACGGCATGAAGGTTCGCAACGATGCGATGGAAACACTCGGCAGCGTCGAGGGTTTCATCGTCGACAACACATCCATGCGTCCTTACTACGTCGTGGTCGACTCCGGTGGGTGGTTCAAGTCGAACGACTTTCTCGTCCCGATCGGCCACGCGCGGATCGACGATGACCGCGACGCGCTCGTCGTGGACATCCCGAAAGCGCGCATCGAGCGCTTTCCCGGCTTCGACCGCAGCGAGTTCGAGCGCCTGAAAGAGGAAGATGTGCGCCGGATGAACGACGCCATCTGCGGCGCATGCAACGACACGACTGTGGTGTCCTCCTCGGGCGAACCGATCGCCTCGGCCTGGGATCGTGCCGACTACCGGCAGCCCAGCTGGTGGAGCACGACGGGCGTTGGATTCGACCGGGGCGCCGACCGCGGCGCGACGGATACCGGCTACATCGCGACGGCCGACTACCCTGCCGGCAAGGTCGACCGCGCGATGGGCGAAGTGCAGGCGGAGCAGGAACTGCAGCGCGAACGAACGCGACACGCCGACGCGCGTGAGCAAAGAGTCGGAGCGCGATGCGGTCGTGGCGCGTGAGGCCGACCCGAGTCCGCACTTCGACGGGCGCGCGCAGCCCGGTGACGTCATCGGACTCGAAACCGGCGGCGAGCAGACGCACATCGGCGAGACGGCCGAGGACGAGAACAAGCGCCGGATTGACGCGGAGCGCGACGGGGCGAAACGCCGCGACTAGTCGTTACTGTTAGCTGCTTCCAGGCTACTGCCAGGGGTCTGACCCGGTCAGACCCCTGGGCAACCGCGCCCAAACGTGCGCGGGCGTTGCGCCCCCTTGCGCGCCCTACGATTAGCGCGATGCTGAGACTGCGGCCGCGTCACGTGTGCGGCGCGGCAGGAAACGCCGCCGCGATCTCCGCTGTGGAGACGTCACGCCACTGGCCGGGCTGAAGGTCGCCCAGTTCGAGCCCGCCAAAGGTCACCCGCTTCAGCCGCGTCACTTCGTGTCCCAGGGCTTCGCAGAGGCGGCGCATCTCACGGTTCTTGCCCTCGCGCATCTTCACGGTGAGGTGCGACTCGCGGTCCGACGCTTTGCGTACGAGGACCGAAGTCGCCGTCAGCACGTCACTCCCCACCATCACTCCGCGCTCCATCTCGGCCACCTCGCTCGGCCCAACGCGCCCGCGCACGGTGGCCACGTACACGCCTTCGACGCCCTGGGATGGGTCGGTCAGCCGGCGAGCGAGTTCCATATCGCTCGTCAGCAGCAGCACGCCGGTCGTGGCGAGATCGAGTCGGCCCACCGGTACGAGTGCTCCGGCGTCCGCATCGAGCAGCGAATAGACCGTCGGGCGTCCCTCGGGGTCGACGGGCGCCGTCACGACGCCGCGTGGTTTGTTGAGTACCACCGCGCGCCACGCCGCAGCCGACTGCGGTTCGGGATCGACCACGATCCGCGCCTTCAGGTCGATCGGCGTACCGGGATCGAGCACGACGCGCCCGTTCACCGAGACTCGACCCGCCAGGATGGCCGCGGTCGCTTGCGATCGGGTCAGAATGCCGAGCTTGGACAGTGCGCGGTTGAGGTGAACGCGCGTCACGGGTGTCTTCGATGGAGCGGCTGACTGGCGCGACGGGAGGCGCTTTGGTGGAGACTTCACTTCCTGCCTGCGACATCGACCAGCGTGTTGAAGATCATCTCGGTTCCCTTGCGGAGCGACTCGACACTGACCTTCTCGTCGTTCCCGTGCATCCGCGTCAGCTCGTCGGCCGTGATCGGATACGGATAGATCCCGTAGACCGGGACGCCGCGGCTGCGCCACGCGCCCGCGTCGGTGCCCGCCTGGAACAGGTAGGGCGTCACCTCGGCGCCTGGAAACGTCGTCCTGGCATGCGTCTCGAGCGCGCGATAGAGCTCCGTCTGCCTCGGACGACGGCTGCACGCGCGACGGGCCGGCCGACGGATTCGACAGCCGCACGGTGATCGCAGGGTCGTCGATCAGCTTCTGGAATTCCTTCACCAGATTCGTTGGGATCGGTGCCCGGGATGACGCGCACGTTGATCGTCGCTTCGGCGGACCCGGGGATGACGTTGCTGCGGAATCCGCCGCTGATGATGACCGGGCGCGATCGTGTTCCTGATGATCGCGTGCATCAGCGGATCCTTGCTGATCTCGCGGTCGGCGGCTGCGATCGCTGCCGGGTCGGTGCTGGTGAGCAACGTCTGGTAATGGCTCGAGAGCGGCGCGGCCGAGGTCCTGGCGAGCACCGCGATGAACTTGCGGTTCGCCTCAGTCAGCTGGATCGGCGCTTCGTAGGTCGAGAGCTTCGCGAGCGCACGTGACAGCGCGAAGATCGCATTGTCCGGCCGCGGCATCGACGAATGGGTGGATGTGCCTTTGGCGCTGACGATCACGGCGACCGACGACTTGTCGGCCGTCGAGATGCTCACGTACTTCACGTGCCCATCGTCGCCCGCGATGATCCATCCGCCCTCATTGAGGGCGAACTCGCAGTCCATCTGGGCCCAGTGCGTCTGCGCCAGCCAGGAGGTGTTGTACTGCGCTGCCTCTTCGTCGGCCTCGACCACGAAGATCACGTCGCGCGCCAGCGGCACCTTGCGCTCGGCCAGCTGCATGACCGCGCGTGCGAACACCGCCATGCCGCCCTTGAAGTCGATGGCTCCGCGACCGTACACGTGGTCGTCCTTGATGGCGCCGCCGAACGGATCGACGGTCCACTTCTCCTTCTCGACGCCGACGACGTCGGCGTGGGCCGCCAGCAGCACGGGGCGCTTGCTGCCGTCGCCCTTCAGGCGCGCAATCATGTGCGACTTGCCGGCTTCGGGGGTCGGCACGATCGTCACCTCGAACCCGAGCGGCCGCAGCTTCGACGGCCAGGAGCTGGTCGATCTGCCCCTCGTGGCCGGGCGGGTTGCTGGTGTCGAGCCTGATGAGTTCCTGAAGCAGCGCCGCCGTCGGATCGACCGGCGTCTGTGCCGCGGCAATATTCGCGCTGAACACTGCCGCAGCGAGGGCGGCACACGCGGTCAATTTCATGGACGCTATCGTCCCACGGAACGCGCATTTCACTGCCTGGGGTCTGACCCCGAGGTCTGACCTCATCTGCCGCGGTCTGACCCACCCTCTTCTGAGGCACTCCGAGAGACGGGCAGTTCAGAGGTTGAAGAATTCGACCGAGACGTTCCGACCGTCGACAGTAAGAATCGCCACGCTCGGTTCGAGCTTGAACCGCCGCGGTCCGGCGGCGCCAGGGTTGATGACCACGCGGTGGTCATCCGATCTGAACACCAGCGGCGTGTGGGTGTGACCGTAGACGATGACGTCCGCCGAATATCGGGCCAGCAGCGTCTCCGGCTTCGGGCTGCCAAGCTCGTCGCCGTGGCTCACATGCAGCGTCAGCGCGCCGACCGGCAGTTGTGCGCTCGCGCGGCAGCATCGGATCGTGGCGGTCGTCGACGTTGCCGGACACCGCCTCCACCGGAGCGATGGCACGCAGGGCCGTCAGCACGCCCGCGCCTCCGACGTCGCCTGCATGAACGATCAGGTCGACTCCGGCGAAGATCTCGGCAATCCGCGGACGGAACTGCCCGTGCGTATCCGAGATCAGCCCGATGCGCAGCGGTGAGGCGCTCATGCCGCCGGTGGCTCGGCGATCCTCGGTCGCGGTAGGTCCGCAGCCGCGGCGTCGTCATCGCGACCCAGGCCGTGGCGATCAGACATCCGATGCCGCCGGTGATCACCGAAAACGGTGCCCCGAACCCATTCGCGACCGCGCCGGCCTCGAGTTCGCCGAGTTGCGGTCCGCCCATGAAGAACACCATGTTGATGCCGGTCATCCGGCCGCGCAGCCGATCGGGCGTCTCGAGTTGCCGGATGATGTTGCGCAGCACGGTGCTGACGGTGTCGGTCGCGCCGACCAGGGCCAGGCAGGCGAACGTCAGCCAGAAACGAGCGCGAGAACCCGAAGACGATCGTTGCGACGCCGTGTCCGATGACCGACCAGATGATGACCGCACCCCGCCGCCGGATGTGCCCGGCAGTCGGCACCAGCGCGATGCTGGTGATGAACGACCCGACCGCAGGCGCCGCGAACAGCCAGCCGTAGCCGCGCGCGCCGACCTGGAGGATGTCCTGCGCGAAGATCGGCAGCAGCGCCGTGGCCGACGCGAAGAACGTCGCAAAGAAGTCGAGCAGCATCGTCGAGCGGATGAGCGGCGACCGGAACACGAAACGGACGCCTTCCATCGCGGCACCGATCGACACATCGTCGCGATTACCGGCCTCGATGGGCGGGCGCTCGGGGATGTCGCGCATCAGCAGCAGCGCCAGGATCACGAAGCCGAATGACACCGCGTTGAACATGTAGGCCGACGCCACGCCGCTTCCGGCGATGACCAGACCGGCGAGCGCCGGTCCGACGACCGACGCCGTCTGGAACATGATCGTGTTCAGCGTGATCGCATTCGGCAGGTGTTCGCGCGGCACCAGCGCGGGCACGAGCGCCTGGCGCGCCGGCAGATCGAAGGAACTCGACCGCCGCGCCGACCGCCGACAGCGCGTAGATCGGCCAGACGACGCTCAGCCCGCGGTAGGTCGAGCACCGCGAGCGCGAGCGCCACCAGCCCCGAGAGTGACTGCGTGATCAGCAGCACGCGCCGGCGATCCATCGCGTCAGCGACGACGCCGCTGACCATCGAGAAGACCACAACCGGCGCGACGCGTACCAGGCCGACCAGCCCGAGCGCGAGCGCCTTCCGGTCGGGAGACACCAGCAGCGACACGTGCCACAGCAGCGCCGTGTTCTGCATCATCGTCCCGGAGAACGACAGCAGCAGGCCGATCCAGATCAGCCGGAAGTTCCGGTGCTGGAGTGCGACGATCGAGGTGGGCCAGCGCGTCGAGGGAGGGGGCAACCCGCCGGGCTATTGAACGCCGAGGAGTTCGACGTCGAATACGAGCGTCGCATTCGGCGGAATCGGCACCCGACCCCGTTGAGCCGTAGCCGAGGCTCGGCGGAATGATCAGCGTGCGCTGTCCGCCGACCTTCATACCGGCAACGCCCTGATCCCACCCGCGGATGACCTGCCCGGCGCCGAGGATGAACGAGAACGGCTGGTTCCGGTCGCGCGAGCTGTCGAACTTGCTGCCGTGATGATCGGCGGCGGTCTGGCTGTACAGCCAGCCGGTGTAGTGCACGGTGACGGTCTTGCCGCTGGTCGCTTCCGTACCGGTGCCGACCACGACGTCGGTCACCTGCAGGGTCGTAAGAGTGCTCAAGCCGGTCTCTCCAGTCGCTGACGGAGCAGTGTCGTTGCCGCTGCAGGCGGTGAACGTCGCCAGGATCGCGACAACACTCATAAGAACGAGAAATTTCTTCATAGATCGTCTGAGGATTGTACTAGAAGCACCAGCTTCCCGATGTGCGTGCTCGATTCCATCACGCGATGCGCTTCGGCTGCGAGCCGCAGTGGAAACGACGCGTGAATCGGCATGCGCACCGCGCCCGACTCGATGAGCGGCCACACGTGTTCCTGCACTTCGCGGGCGATGCGCCCCTTTTCGTCGATGGAACGCGGTCGCAGTGTGGAGCCGGTGATCGTGAGTCGGCGCTGCAGGATCGGAATGGTACTGATCGTCGAACGGTATCCGCCGAGCTGCGCGATCTGCACCAGCCGCCCATCCATCGCCAGCACGTCGATGTTGCGCTGCAGATAGTCGCCGCCGACCATGTCGAGCACGACGTCGACACCGCGATCGTCTGTGATCTGCTTCAGCGACCGCCACGAAGTCCTCCTCGCGGTAGTTGATGCAGCGCTCAGCGCCGAGCGATTCGCACGCCGCGCATTTCCCGTCGCTGCCGGCAGTGGCGAAGACGCGAGCGCCGCGCGCACGCGCGAGTTGAATCGCGGCCGTGCCGATTCCGCTCGAGCCGCCATGAATCAGAATCGATTCCCCTGCCGCCAGCCGGCCGCGCTCGAACACGTTGGTCCACACCGTGAACATCACCTCAGGGAGTGCTGCCGCCTGCTGGAAATCAGCCCCGGCGGGAATCGGCAGGCATTGCGGTGCTGGCGCGGCGCAGTATTCGGCGTATCCGCCGCCGGCGACGAGCGCGCAGACCCGGTCGCCAGCGAGCCCATCCGCTGACCGCTTCTCCGACAGCGTCCACCGTCCCGGCCACTTCCAGCCCCGGTACGTCGCTGACGCCCGGCGGCGGTGCATACCGCCCCTGCCGCTGCATGACGTCGGGACGATTCACCCCCGCGGCGGCGACCTTGATGAGCAGTTCATCCGGGCCGATCATCGGAACCGGGCGGTCCTCGGGAACGAGCACATCCGGTCCACCCGGTTCGCGGATGACGATCGCGATCATGAGTTGTGCGCTCCGGGGAAATGATCATCGAGCAGCGGAGCGGCCGGTTCGCCAAAGGCTACGCGCGTGGTCGATCGCTCCAGCACCAGCCGCGCGAGCGCAATGCCGAGTCCGAGACCGACAATGAGCACGCCCACGACCGAACGGGTCTGCGTCACCCAGAGCCCCTCCGCCACGAGCACCGCGCCGATACCCAGGTCCACTCCGATCAGCGGCGGCGTCGACTTCCGCAGTTCGCGGTCGAAGGCGGAGCGATCGTGGGTCCGTTCGGCAAAGAGCAGGTGACCCCGCAGTACTCCGCCGATTGTGGCGAGCATCGCGATGACTACGAACACGTCGTCTGCAATCCCGTGCGACCATTCCTTGACCAGCCACCCGGCGGCTGCAGCCATCAGGTAGAAGGCGATGACGGCGGCCATATGGTAGCGCCACCATCCCCGGACCGCCGGGCGCTGCCGATCGGTCCTCGCTCGACGCCAGCGCCACAACCAGGTCTGCCGCGGATTCGAACCGCTCCGACGGCCGTTTGCGCAGGCACCGCTCGATCGTGGCGAGGAAGGATTGAGGCAAGTCCTCCCGCACGGACGCAAGCGGAACATGCCCGCCCTCGAGAATGCGCGCCGCCATCGCGAGCGGCGCCGATGCCGCGAACGGGTGCGTGCCGGTCGCGTATTCGTAGAGCACCACACCGAATGCGAACAGATCGGTGCGAACGTCCACCGGTTCGTCGTTCAACTGTTCGGGCGCCATGTACGCGGGCGTCCCGATGAGGGTACCCGGCGTGGTGACGCGCGGGAGATCGCCGCCGTCGTGGTCAGCATCGACCAGCGCCAGACCGAAGTCGAGGATCTTCAGCCTGCCCGAGCGCGTGCGCATCACGTTTTCGGGCTTGAGATCGCGGTGCGTGATTCCCCGCGCGTGCGCCGCGGCAAGACCGGCGGCCAGTTCACGCGCGGTGTCGATCAGTTCGCGAGCCGTCGGGCGAACCCCGCGCCCGATCTCCTCGCGCAGCGGGTGACCGTCGACGTACTCCGCCGCAATCACCACATCGTCGCCGATCTCCTCGAGCGCGTAGATCGTGCAGATGCCCGAATGGGTGAGCGATCCCGCGGAGCGCGCTTCGCGCCGCAGGCGCTCACGTTGCGACGCGTCGCGCACCAGGTGGGGTGGCAGCACTTTCAGCGCGACCTCGCGACCGAGCCGCGTGTCAGTGGCCAGATACACGCGTCCCATGCCGCCGCGGCCGATCTCATGCTTGATGACGTAGGGGCCGAGCGGGTCGTCGTGCTCGAACCGCGCCGCATCAGCCAGAGTCGCTCACCCGTTCGGTGACAGGTGCATCGAGAAAGGCCCCGGCGCGCGAGTGGTGGTGCAAGAGCGACAGGACTTCCGCCGCCACCCGCGTGTCGCCCGCCTCGCGGGCGACCCACGCGCTGACGTCCTCCGGCGGGTTCTCGAGCGCCTGCTCGAACAGGTCACGCGCGCGTCGAAACTGCTCGGGAGTCACGAGGCACCGCCGTCGAGTTCGCGGAACAGCCATGCCCGCGCCATCGCGAACCGGCGCTTCAACGTCGCCGGCGAGATCTTCAGGGCCGCCGCCGCTTCCTCGACGCTGAGGCCCACGAAATAGCGCAGTTCGATGATTCGCGCCTGCTCCGGGTCGAGCGCCTCGAGACGGGTGAGCGCTTCGTCCAGCGCCGGCAGCATCGCGCTCTCTCCGCCGGCGCGGACCAGCGATTCGGTGAGCGAGACGCGGTCCAGCCCGGCCCAGCGCTTCTGCGCACCGCGGGCGCGGGCACGGTCCACGAGGATCTGCCGCATCGACCGGGCGGCAATCCCGATGAAGTGGCTCTGATCGTTAAATGCCAGGCTCGTGCCCGCCAGACGCAGCCATGCCTCGTTCACCAGCGCAGTCGCCTGCAGCGTGAAGCCGTCGCGCTCCCGACGCATATACGCGGCCGCGATGCGGCGCAGCTCGTTGTAGACGGCTGCTGCCTGCTCATCAGAGCCGGGTTGAAACGCTCCTTTATCCGACACGATTGGTGATGGACAATTGTAGCGGCTGAGTTGAGCTGATGGTTATCGTGATGATGGGACCGGCCGGAGCCGGGAAATCGACCGTCGGGGCCGCCCTGGCCGAACGTCTGGGATGGGCCTTTGTCGATGCCGACGAGCATCATCCGCCGGCGAACATCGCCAAGATGGAGCGGGGGCTTCCCCTGGACGACAGCGATCGCGTCGGATGGCTCGCCACGCTGCATGCGATCGTCGCGCGCGCGATCGACCGGCGTGAGCCCCTCGTTCTCGCCTGCTCGGCGCTGACGGCGCGTCACCGCGAGTTGATCGCCGACGACCTGCGGTCCGTCCGGTTCGTCTACCTGAAGACCTCGCCAGGCGTCCTGCGCGCGCGGCTTGCGGGCCGCCGCGGGCATTTCGCGAAGGCGGACCTGCTCGACAGCCAGCTCGCGGCGTTCGAGGAGCCTGGAGCCGACGCGCTGACGCTCGACGGCGCGGCCGACATCGACACGATTGTCGGCCACATCCGCCTCGAGTTCGGGGTGTGATCCTGGATGTAGCGCCGGGTCTCAGACCCGGCGGGCGGGCGGAAGGGCGCGCGGGTCTGAAGACCCGCCCCTACTCACGGATGACGAACTGCCACGGTTGCAACGCGAGCACGGGATATTGACGCCTCAGCGTGTCCACCCGGGACGCGTACTCAGCCTTCGGGAACTCCGCGCGCAGCATACGCTCCCGCAGTTGGCGGATTTCATACTTGTAGAGGTCTCGGACGTAATCGCGCACCAGCTCCGGAGGCGTCGTCGGCAGGGGCCGGACGCCGTGACGTTCGAGCTGCAGCAGCACGTCGGGACGATACAGATACGGCATCAGGAACACGACCTGGTGATGAGCGGCGCGGGAATAGACGAACCGCGGATCGGCGATGCGACAGGCGAACGGCGATGGGCAATGGGCGATGGGCGATGGGCGATGGGCAAAGCGAATCGCCGATTACGTCGTCGTCCCGGCCCTCAGGACTGCAGCGCGCGCCGAATGGCCTCGAATGTCGCGTTGATCTTCAGCACGTGCCGCGGCCGCGACACCACCTCCGCGAGCGCCGGCGGCGTGTCGATCGGCCGCCCGATCATCGGTTCCACGACCTCGCTGAACTTCGCGGGATGCGCGGTCGCGAGGAAGATCCCGATCCCGTCTGCCGCCAGCCTTCGACTCCCGCCCGCCTACCTGCCGACCTGCCCGTGCCTGCCCATGCCCGCCCTACCTGCCCCAGGTACTCCGTGATCCCCATGTACGCGATCGCGCTGTGCGGATCGAGCAGGTAGCCGCGCGTCCTCGTACACCCGCCGGATCGTCGCCTTGACGTCGTCGTCCCCGTAGCGGCAGCCGACGACGTCGCGCCGCATCGCGTCGAGGTCGTCGTCGTAGAGCCACCGCATCCGCTCGAAGTTGCTCGGGTTGCCCACGTCCATCGCGTTGGCGATCGTCTGCACCGACGCGCGCGGCTCGAAGCGCCCGGTCTCGCAGATACGCCGGCACGACGTCGTTCGCGTTGGTGGCGGCCACGAACTTCGCGATCGGCAGGCCGGCGCGCTTCGCGATCAGCCCGGCGGTCAGGTTGCCGAAGTTGCCGCTCGGCGTGCAGACGACGATCTCGGCGCCGGGCCGACAGCGCGCCGGCCTGCGCGACCGCGTGAAAGTAGTAGACCATCTGCGGCAGCAGCCGGCCGATGTTCACCGAGTTGGCCGACGTCAGCCGCACCTCGCCGGCGCAGGTCGGCGTTGGCGAACGCCTCCTTCGTCAGGCGATGGCAGTCGTCGAAGCTGCCGGCCACCGCATAGGCGCGCACGTTCCCGTCCTCCGAGTTGAACATCGTCAACTGCGCTTCCTGCGTCGGGCTGACGCGGCCGTCCGGATACAGCACGACGACGCGCGTGTGCGGCACGCCGTGAAAGGCGTGCGCGACGGCGCTGCCGGTGTCGCCGGACGTCGCCGCCAGCACCGTCAGCGGCTGGTCGCCGGTGTCGAGCGACGCCATCAGCCGCGCCATCGTGCGCGCGCCGACGTCCTTGAAGGCCAGCGTCGGCCCGTGAAACAGCTCGAGCGCGTAGATGCCCGGCTCGACCTCGACGAGCGGAATCGGAAAGTTCAGCGCCTCGACGACGACCGCTTCGAAGGTCGTCGCGTCGAGCTCCGGCCGCGTGTACGGACGCAGCGCGCGATAGGCGATCTCGGTGAGCGTGCGTTCGGGCAGCCGCGCGAGCTCCGCCGTCGCGCCACGGCTCGATCGTCTCCGGCACGTAGAGCCCGCCGTCCGGCGCCAGCCCCTCGAGCATCGCGGTCCGCAGCGAGACGCTGACCGCCCGGCCGCCGCGCGCTGGTGCTGCGGCGCGGACGCCGCGCGTCGTTACGAAGCGCATGTCGACAGGATGCGCGCGCCCTGGCCGCGAGATGCGCGAGATGTAGGTCTGCGGCTCGCCGCCGATGTGCGTCCGCACGGCGGCGGTCATCGCCTCGGCCACGCGCGCCGCAATCTCGTCGCCGCGGCACAGCGCGAACAGCGACGGGCCCGAGCCCGACAGGCTGCAGCCGAGCGCGCCGGCTTCGGCGGCGGCGCGCTTGATCACCGCCAGGCCCGGCACGAGCGGCGCGCGGCGCGGTTCGGCGATCGTGTCCTCGAGCGAGCGGCGAAGCAGCGCGAAGTCGCCGGTGTGCAGGCGCGTGGACGAACGCGCCGAGGTTCGCCCACTGCTTCACCGCGTCGTGCAGCGGCACGGTGTCGCCGAGCAGCGCGCGCGCCTTCGCGGTTTCGATCTCGAGATCCGGATGCACGACGACGGCCGTCAGGCCCGGCGGGCACCGGCAGCGTGACGATATCGGGCGGATTGGCGCGGCGGACCAGCACGAAGCCGCCGCAGATCGACGGCGCGATGTTGTCGGCGTGCGCCGATCCGGCGCCGAGGCGCTCGCCTTCGAGCGCGCACGCGATGAGCGTCTCGCGCGACGCGTTGCGCGCCGAGCAGCGCATTCGACCGCGACGACCGCCGCCGCGGCGCTGGCGGCGCTGCCGCCGAGCCCGCTCGACAGCGGCAGTCCCTTGCGGATGGTCAGCGCGACGCCGCGCGCGCTCGCCGAGCTTCGTGAGCAGCGCCAGCGCCGCCACGCCGGCCGTGTTGCGCGCCGCCTCGCGCGGCAGACGCCCGCCGTCGCCCGCGATGTCGTCGATGCGCACGCCCGCCGGCGGCAAGCGTGGCGGTCACTTCGTCGCCCGGCTCGTCGAGCGCGAAGCCGAGGACGTCGAAGCCGCAGGCGACGTTCGAGACGGTCGCTGGCGCAAACGCAGTAACAGAGGTCATGAGCGGTAGTAATTGCCGATGGTCGGGATGAGGTATTCGCGGAATGCGCGTTCGAAGTCGTATTCGGGCGCGAAGCCCCAGTCGGCCCGCGCCGCCGAATCGTCCACGTCGGCCGGCCACGAGTCGACAATCCCCTGTCGCTTCTCGTCGATTTTATACGTGATCTGCGCGCTCGGGAAACGCCGCCAGCACCACCTCGCGGATCTCGGCGGCCGAGCGGCTGAACGCCGCCGACGTTGTAGGCGGTGCGCGTCAGCCGCTCGCGCGGCGCCGCCGCCAGCCGGCGCAGCGCGTTGCGACGCATCGGGCATGGCCATGAACGGAATCGTCGTGTCGGGCCGCACGAAGCAGGCGTACGGCTCGCCCTTTCGCCGCCGCATGGATCATCTCGGGCGCGTAGTCCGACGTGCCGCCGGACGGCATCGTCGTCGCCGAGATCAGCCCCGGAAATCGCACGCAGCGGAAGTCGACGCGCGGCGACAGGTCCACCGACAGCTGCTTGTAGTGGCGCGCGTAGTAGCGGCCCAGCTCCTCGCAATACAGCTTGTTGCACCCGTACATCGTCGTCGGATGCGGAACGTCGTCCTCGTGCACGCGCCCGGCGCGCGCCTTCGTCTCGAGGTCCGGCAGCCCGTAGGTCGGCGATCGACGACGGATAGATGAAGCACGACCGGCCGGCCGTGCGATTCGCCCTGCTTCTGCGCGAACTCGAGCAGGTTGAGCGTGCCCTTCGACGTTGACATGATGCGCGGTGACCGGCGTGAACTCGGCGCGCGTCGAGAGCAGCGCGGCGAGGTGAAACACGCAGTCGACCTCGAACTCCGCGAGCATCGCGGTCGAGCAGGTCGCGTCGGTGATCGAACCGGTGAACTCGCGGCGGACGAGCGGCGCCAGCCTTCGCGTCGAGCGGGTTCACGTCGAGCGTGATGATGCTGGCGTCGCTGTCGGCGAGGCCGCGAACGAGCGCGTGGCCGATTTCGCCGCCCGCACCGGTGATGAGGACAACTGCTTTGCGCATGATGATCGGAGCGGGATACGACGCCGCGGCGCGGCGCTCGGAGCCGAGCGGATCGCCGGATTCGCCCTTCGCGCCGTGACTAGGCCGTTACTGCATGACCTGCGGCAGCGTCGCTCAGCTCGCCCCAGGTTTCGGGGTCCTGGCAGAGCAGCGTCGTCAGATAGAGCGACACATCCTCGGCCGGGTACTTCTCGGCGATCGCGGCGACCGCCGGCGCCGATCTTCTCCGGATCCGGCTTCACGTCGTCGTCTTCGATCAGCCCGTTCTCGTGCTTCGAGCCCGAGCGCGTCGAGGAACGCGCCCATCATCTCGCGCTGCTCGGCGAGGTGGTAGACGACGAGCGCCCGCGCGGCCAGCGCTTCGGGCAGTGACGACCAGCTCGCCAGGTGCCTCGCCTGGCGCTCGTCGTCGAGCCCGAGCGACGAACTTCGGGCGGAACTTCTTCTGCTGCGCGATGAGCAGCACCGCCTGCACCTGGTCGTCGGTCGCCTGCTCGTCCTTCCAGAACGCGCGCGCCGCGCGGATGCCGCTGGTCGGCGGTCATCCGGCTCCAAAGTCTCGAGGGGGTCAACGTCGATTCGGTCATAATGGGACTCTCAATTCTATGCACAAACAGACTCGCTTCGCCGCTGCTCTGCGACGGTCGCTCGTGCTCGCCGGGTCGGCCCTCGTCGCCGCCCAGCAGATCGCTTCGCCGGGCGTCCACCCGATCAGCGGCCGGCGCTACGCGCAGACGATGAGCTATCAGGGCGCGGACTGGCTCGACCGCTCCGAGCGGGTGCAGGAAGAGGAACCCGACATGGCGCTCGACGCGATCAAGCTGGCCACCGGATCGACCGTCGCCGACGTCGGCGCCGGGTCCGGCTACATGACGGTGCAAGATGGCGAAGCGGGTCGGACCCACCGGCAAGGTCTACGCGAACGACATCCAGCCGCAGATGCTGCAGCATGCTCGGCAGCGCCTGGACCGCGAGAAGATCACCAACGTCGAACTGGTGCTCGGCACCGTCGACGACCCGAAGCTTCCGGCCAACACCATCGATCTGATCCTGATGGTCGACGTCTACCACGAGTTCTCGCAGCCGCAGAAGATGCTGCGCCGCATGCGCGAGTCGCTGAAGCCGGGCGGCCGTCTGGTGCTGCTCGAATACCGCAAGGAAGATCCCTCGATTCCGATCCGGCTCGACCACAAGATGAGCGTCGCGGAGGCCAAGCTGGAGGTCGAAGCCGAAGGCTTCACGCTGACGCAAGGTGGACGAGCGCCTGCCCCGGCAGCACATCCTGATCTTCACCAAGACCTAGAATCTGGCAGGACTCGCGAGCTCGAATCTGCCGAATTCCGAATCCTCGAATCCTGACCGTCTCGACCTCCGTGCTCTTCACCGAACCGACGTTCCTCTTCCTGTTCCTCCCGATCCTGCTCGGCGCTGTACTTCGCTGACGCGCGTCGCATGCGGCGCTACGCCAACTGGCTGCTGCTCGTCGCCTCGATGCTCTTCTACGCGAAGGGCGGCGGCGCGCTTCACCTGGCTGATGCTCGGCTCGATCGCCTTCAACTACTGGATGGCGATTGCCGTCGACCGCGCGCGCGAGGCGTCCGAAGCCGCGCGCGCGCACGATGTCTGACGTGCGGCGATCGCCGTCAACCTCGTCGTGCTCGGCGTGCTTCAAGTACGCCAACTTCTTCGTCCGACAACGTCAACGCGCTGCTGGCGTCGCTCGGCGGCACGCGGGTTCAGCCGCGCCGCACGTGCTGCTGCCGATCGGCATCTCCTTCTACACGTTCCACGCGATCTCCTACGTCGTCGACGTCTACCGGCGCGAGGCGTCGGCGCAGAAGAGCCCGGTCCACGCGGCGCTGTACCTGCTGCTCTTTCCGCAGCTGATCGCCGGGCCGATCATCCGCTACAAGGACATCGCCGACCAGCTCGCGCGCCGCGTCGTGTCGCTCGACGACTTCGCCGTACGGCGTCCGGCGCTTCATCATCGGCCTCGGCAAGAAAGTGCTGATCGCCAACATCGTCGCCGGCGCCGGCCGACGGCATCTTCGCGCCTGCCCGCCGCGCAGCTGATCGCGCCCGCTACGCGTGGCTGGGCATCGTCTGCTACACGCTGCAGATCTATTTCGACTTCTCCGGCTACTCCGACATGGCGATCGGCCTCGGGCGCATGTTCGGCTTCCGCTTTCCGGAGAACTTCCGCTGGCCGTACATCGCCGACTCCGTGCAGGAGTTCTGGCGGCGCTGGCACATGTCGCTGTCGTCGCTGGTTCCGCGACTACCTGTACGTGCCGCTCGGCGGCAACCGCGTGGCGCCGCGGAAGACCTATCGCAACCTCGTGACGGTGTTCTTCCTGTGCGGCCTGTGGCACGGCGCCAGCTGGAACTTCGTGATCTGGGGCCTCTTCCACGGCACGTTCCTGGTGCTCGAACGGCTCGGCCTCGGCGCGGCGCTCCGGCGCGCTTGCGCCGGCCGCTCCGCCACGCCTATCTGCTGCTGGTGGTGATGGTCGGCTGGGTGTTCTTCCGCGCCGAGACACTGCCGGCCGCCATCGCGTTCCTGCAGGCGATGTTCGGCCTGGGAGGCGCGCGAGATGCCCGCGCTGCGCCTGTCGTGGTATCTCACCCCCGAGGTGCGGCTGGCGCTGATCGCCGGCATCATCGGCTCGACGCCGATCGTCCCGGCGATCGCTGCCGCGTGGACTGAGCGCGCCATGAACAGCTGGCGCGGCTGGGCGACCGAATCGCCGGGAGCCGCTGGCGCTGGTCGCGGTGTTTCTGGCCGCGCTGCTGCAGGTGGCCGCCCGCACCTACAACCCGTTCATCTACTTCCGGTTCTGATGCGCCGCGCCCTGCACTGGCTGCTCGTTGCGTCGTTCATCGGCATCATCGCCGCGCCGCCGCTGGCGAACCTGGTCGGCGCCGATGGCGCCGACCCGGAGGCCGAGAACCGCACGCTGGCCGCATTTCCAACGGTCACGGCGACGTGGGCCAGCGTGACAGCCTTCCTGCCCGGAATCGACGCCTGGTTCGCGGATCACTTCGCCTTCCGCTCGGATCTGGTGCGGTGGTACGGCATCAGCCGCTATTTCTGGCTCGGCGTTTCCTCCTCGCCGTCAGTGGCCGTCGGCCCGCAGCGGTTGGCTGTTCTATGCCGACGATGGCGGGCTGGAGGACTTCACGAACGAGCATCCGTTGACCGAGACAGAAATCCAGAACTGGCGGACCGCCATCGTCCGTGCGAAGACGTGGTGCCACGGCCAGGGGCATCGCGTACGCGTTCACCATCCTTCCGGACAAGGGCTCGATTTATCCGGAACTCTTTCCGCAAACCGCGCGTCGCGTGAACCGGCTGTCGCGCACGGATCAGATCATGACGGCGATCACCGATACCGGCGCCGCCATCGACGTGCGCCAGGCGCTGCTCGACGAGAAACGGCAAGGCGCGCGTCTTCCAGAAGACCGACACCCACTGGAATCCGCATAGGGGCGTACATCGGCTACCGCACGGTGATCGACGCGCTCCGCCTGCAACTGCCGTCGATTCCGCCGGCCAGGTCGATGTCCGACTTCCAGCCGGAAACGCGCACACATCCCGGGCATGGACCTGGCGGGGATGATGGGACTGAAGCGCGTGCTCGGGGAGGAGGACCTGCGGCTGGTGCCGCTCCACCCACGCCAATACGTCGTGATCGAGCCGAAAGGGAACATCGTCGAGGCTGGCGAGCCGCGTATCGTGACGGAGATTCCGGGGTCGACGCTGCCGCGCGCGCTGGTCTTCCGCGACTCGTTCACATCAGCGATGGCGCCGTACTTCTCAGAACACTTCAGCCGCGTGGTCTACGTGTGGCGAAACGATTTCGCCGTCGACGAGATCGAGAAGGAACACCCGGACGTCGTGCTGCAGGAGATCGTCAGCCGGCATGTGCAGTGGTTCATTCCGTCGCCGGAACTGATCCCCGATCCCTGATCCCGGATCCCTGATCTCCTCCGATCTCTGCCTTACCGCGCCGCCATCACGGGAGCCGCCTCGCGCCAGCCGTGGGCAAGCATCTGCGCGCTTGCGCGTCCGTACAACCGCCGCTCGCGTACGACGTGCGCGCCTCGGATCAGCGACACCATGTAGAGCGGCGGCGCGTCGCAGGTGGCAAGGATGCAGACCGTGCCATCCGGCGCGGTCCAGAGTCGTTCAGCCTGTGTTTTCAGGGGGTGCGTCGCTGAAGTCATGATGCAGCAACATCAGCAATTCGACGGCCGCTCACCGATAACGCTTCTGGTCGCCCGCCTTACATTTCGGGCGCGCAGTGCTGCGCGCGCATGCACCAGATGTGGCGCCGCCGACACAGATATGACCCTGGCACGCAGGCCCGAGGTGACATTTATTCGAAATCGACTGCCACTATTTGGTCGCACAGCCCCGCGCCGAATTGCGCCACAGGGACGTGCTGCGGATCGACCGCATAGCTGTCCAGACCCGCACGGTCGTCGAACGTCACGATCAGTCCGGTGTCGAAGGAGCGCGGCGGAGCGGACGACGTCGGCGCCGACCTTCAGATCGAGAACACCCTTCAGCGATCGAAGACCGGCGAGGCGCTGACGATGGTCCTGCCGCGTGGACTCGGACACGTCCGCCTTGTACTTGAAGCTCACGATGTGAGTCAGCATTAGAGTTCTTCACCTTCGATGTCGTCGTCGGCGACGTCCACCACGACGCTGTGCAAATCGATCCGGAACCACGCCTTGAACATCGGCAGATCCCGATCCTGCGGCCACGCCGGTCTCGTCACTCGTCCAGTCGGACAGCTGGAACTCGAACATCCACGCGAAATTCTCCTCCACCCACTCCTGGAGATCCTCTTCGAAATCGACCTCGGGCAGCAGGAACGCCGACCCGAACGGCCTGGTGCGGACGACGGTGAGCTGGCCCTTGTTGAAGTCGGCGTCGCGGCTGCGCGTCCATTCCAGGTATGGTTCGTCGCCGACAACGGTGACCGCCGTGCGGTTCACGACTCGCATCGGCACATTGTAATTGGAATGGAGGTGCAGCCAGTTGCGGAAAGACGATGCGGGGACGTGTGGTTGCAGGCGCGGGTCTTCAGTGGCGTAGGGCCGGTCTTCAGTGGACCGAGGGGCGGGTCTTCAGACCCGCCCGTGTGCTCGACGAGATCGCCAGACGCCCTGGTCGTCGGGTCTGAAGACCCGACGCCATCATCGGAATCGCAGTCATCTCTGTGTCGCGACGCATCACCTGGTGGCGACTTTCAGGTCGTTCACGACACGCTTCACGCCCTCGGTCTCGCGCGCGAGCTGCTCGGCCGCATCCCGCTCGCGCCGCGTGTCGACTGCCCCTTTGAGCGTCACGACGCCCGTTGTCGGTGTCCACATCGATGTTGCGCCCCTTGACCACCTCGTCGCTGGCGTATTTCGCCTGGATCTTCATGGTGATCAGGGCATCCGGCCCGGCGCCGTTCGCATCGTCGCGGCTCGTGGATTCGAGCCGGCGGTGCCGGCGACGCGGTCCTCTGGCGGGACGCCGCGGCGGGACGCTGCGCGTCGGCGGTGTCGGTGTCGTTGGTGACGTGCGCGGCGCGATCGGTTGCGGGCATGTCGCGTCGGTTTACGCCTGAATCCTGGTTCGAGCGTCCGCACGCCGGCGCCACCAGCGACCGGTGGCCAGCGCGAGCGTATCCAAGGCTCTGCCGTCTCATGAGTTCCTCCAACGTAGAGGCACTGCAAGTTCGAGGACCTCGTCAGTGGCCGCCGAACACCACGTAGCCGCGCTTCCGGAGGCTGTCGGCGAGCAGCACTTCCATCTGCTTCGCCTTCTCGTAACGGCATCGGGTTCAGGTGCTCGTAGAGCCGCGGGACCAGGCGTTCACCATACTTGCGGACCACGCTCGCCGCCTTGACGCCGTTCCGTGGTTCAGGAACCGCTCCTCCGGGGTGAGGCCGGTCATGCCGACGTAATATGCCGGCCTTGCCGTCGCCCTTCGGGTTCCGGAGGTAGACCACGTAAACATGATGATGACCGGGTGCGGCCGTCTTCTTTCGGGCCATAATCCCCTCACACATACCATGGCTGACGACAACCGGTTGAAGTCTTCCTTCGAACTGGCGATGGAACGACTGCGCCAGAAGGACGCCGAGGCGGGCGTCACGACGCGCGCCCTCGACGGATGCGGACAAGGCGGCAGATCGCCGAGATCCGCAGCTACTACGAGGCGAAAATCGCCGAGCAGCAGGTCATGCACCAGTCGCACCTGCAGAGACTGGCCGACCCGGCACAGCGCGAGGCGCTGGAAGCCGACCTGCGGGCGGAGCGCGAGCGCTTCATCGCCGAGCGCGACCGAAAGATCGAGAAGATCCGGAATCCGGACGCGTGAACCAACCCAGCTGGCCCGACAGTCTCGCCGGAGTCGTCATGAAGCATTCAGTACACGCCATCGCGCTGATCTGTGTCGGGACGTTGGCAAGCGTGGCGGTGCGCGCGCAGCAGCCGCACCTCAGCAGAGCACGACGCGAGCAGCTCGGCAGCAGCCCTGACGCGCAGCAGCTGACCCGGTCAGCGTCCGGTCAGGCCTGGTCAGCAGACGACGACCCCGGACCCCACAACCCTGCAACCCAGGATTGTGATGCCGGTGCCGGCGATCCTGCAGAACTACAAGCCGGTCACGGCCGAGCGGCTCCTGAAGCCTGAAGACTCCGACGTGCTGATGATCCGGCGCACGTACGACGGCTGGGGCTACAGCCCGCTGAAGCAGATCACCACGTCGAACGTCGGACCGCCTGCAGCCGGTGTGGTCGTTCTGCGACCGGCGCCGTCGAGCGGCCACGAAGCGACCCCGCTCGTCAACAACGGCGTGATGTTCGTCTCGACGCCGGGCAATCAGGTGCTGGCGATCGACGCGAAGACCGGGCACGCAGCTGTGGCGCTACCGCAACCCGGCGCCGCCCGACGTGATCCTGCTGCATCCGACCAGCCGCGGCGTGGCGCTGTACGAGCGACAAGGTGTTCTTCGCGCGTGCCGAAGCGGTGCTGGTCGCGCTCGACGCCAGAACCGGCAAGGAAGCTCTGGTCGACGACCGTCGAGGACAACACGCAAGGGCTACTACATGTCGCTCGCGCCGCTCGTTGCCGACGGCAAGGTGATGGTCGGCGCGTCCGGCGGCGAGCTCGGCGTCCGCGGATTCGTCGCGGCGTACGATCGCGGAGACCGGCCAGCAGCTGTGGAAGGTCTTCACCGTGCCGGCGCCGGGCGAACCGGGCAGCGAGACCTGGCCGAAGGGCGGCGACCAGTGGAAGACCGGCGGCGGCTCGATCTGGGTCACCGGCAACTACGACCCCGCGACGAAGCTGGCGTTCTTCGGCACCGGCAACGGCGGTCCGTGGATGGGCGATCAGCGGCCGGGCGACAACCTGTATACCTCCTCGACGATCGCCATCGACGTCGACGACCGGCACGATCAAGGGGCATCACCAGTACAACCCGAACGAGTCGTGGGACTGGGACGAGGTGTCGCCGCCGATCCTGGTGGACTATCAGCGCAACGGCCGCACGGTCAAGGGGCTGATCGACGTCGCACGCGACGGCTACCTGTGGTTCCTCGAGCGCACCGACGGCCCGATCAAGTTCGTGGACGGCGACGCCGTACGTCAAGCAGAACGTCTTCCGCAGCATCGATCCGCGAGACCGGGTCGGCCCGATGTCGATCCGGACCGCAAGCCCGGCACTGGCAAGCGCGCCGAGTTCTGTCCGTCGTTCTGGGGCGGCAAGAACTGGCCGCCGATCGCGTTCAACCCGGACACGCGGATGATCTACATCCCGGCCAACGAGAACCTGTGCAGCGCGATCATCGGCCGCGAGGTGCCCTACTCGCCAGGCACCTCGTTCGTCGGCGCGACCAGCACGCTGATGCATCGCCGACAATGCCGACCACATCGGCGAAGTGCAGGCGTGGAACGTGGACACCGGGAAGCGGGTCTGGACGCACACCTACGCCGACCTCGCCCAACTGGGGCCCGATGCTGACCACCGCCGGCGGGCTCGTCTTCTCCGGCGGCACCAACGACCGGAGGTTCCACGCGTTCGACGCGAAGAGCGGCAAGCTGCTGTGGGAATTCCCGACCAGCTCGGGCATCATCGGCCAGCCGTCGACGTTCATGGTGGACGGCGTGCAGTACGTGGCGGTGCAGTCGGGCTGGGGCGTCGATTCGCGTTCGATGCAGGGCCGCCTGAACCGCCTGCGGCCCGGCCAGTTCCCGGACGTGCCGGAAGGCGGGACGATCTGGGTGTTCGCGATTGAATGATGCCGTCGGCAGGACCGCATTCAGCCATCCGGCCGATCCGTCCTGTGCACCATGTCATGAGGAGAGTCGATCGATGAGACGAACCGTTCACGCACTGGTCGTCGCGCTCACGCTGTGCGCGTCCGGCCTCTACGCGCAGCCGCTCCCGCGAGCGACACCGGAATCGGTCGGCATCTCGACCGAGCGCCTCGGGCGCATGCACGCGGGCATGCAGGCGCTGGTCGACAGCCACCAGGTCGGCGGCCTCGTCACGCTGGTCGCGCGCGACGGCAAGCTGGTCGACCTCCAGGCGTTCGGCTTCCAGGACGTCGACGCGAAGACGCCGATGAAGACCGACAGCATCTTCCGCATCGCGTCGATGAGCAAGCCGATCACCAGCGTCGCCGTGATGATGCTGTTCGAGGAGGGCAAGCTCGCGCTGACCGATCCCGTGTCGCGCTTCATCCCGGCGTTCCGCGACATGAAGGTGCTGACGCGCGGCGCCGCAGGGCACCGAGCCGACGCTCGCGCCTGCCCGGCGACCGATCACGATCCGCGATCTCCTGACGCACCGGTCCGGACTCACCTACGGGTTCCTGGACAGCGCGCAGGTCGGCAACGCCTATCGCGACGGCGGCGTCAGCGACGGACTCACGGTCGTGGAGGTGCCGCTGGCCGAGAACATCGACCGGCTCGCCAGGGCGCCGCTCGTGAGCCAGCCAGGCGCCGAGTGGCATTACAGCCTCAGCACCGACGTGCTCGGCCGGGTCGTCGAAGTCGCGTCGGGCATGCCGCTTCGACCGGTTCCTCCGCGAGCGCATCTTCGGCCCGCTGCACATGACCGACACCGCTTCGACGTGTCCGACGTGAAGTGGTCGCGGTTCGTGACCGTCTACACGGGCGACGGCAACGGCGGCATTCGTGCGATGAAGGACCCCGAAGTCATTCGGCAACACCCACATGTCGCCGACGGCGAGCTACAAGACGGGAAAGAAGTACTTCTCGGGCGGGGCCGGGCTCACGTCGACCGCGCAGGACTACTCGCGCTTCGCGCAGATGCTGCTGAACGGTGGCGTCCTCGACGGTGTACGCCTGCTCGGGCCGAAGACGGTCGAACTGATGACGACGAGCCACACCCTCGATCTGCAATCTGCGCGAACACGCCGGTCCTCGGCGCCGGCGCAGAATGGGGACTGGGCTTCAAGATCACCAGCGACGTCGGCGCCACGCAGCTGCCAGGGTCGGTCGGGCATGTACGGCTGGAGCGGCATCTACGGGACGTTCTTCTGGGTCGATCCAAAAGAGAAGCTGGTGGGGATCATGATGGTGCAGCGTTACCCAGGACCACCTGCGGCCGGCGCCGTTCCAGGCGTTGACCTACCAGGCGTTCACGCGCGACCAAGTAGTCCGCAGGAATCCCGTCGGCGACTCTCGGCCGACGGTCCACGATGAGCACCTCGGAACACTACGAACAGTTGCTCGCCTTCATCAGCGACGCACCTGCCGACGCCGTACACGCAGGAAGAGGTGCGACGGCGTGATCATCTTCACCGGCGGGTCGCCTGGCGAGGTGATTGTTCGGCTCACGCCATCGGCCGTCATCGTCGAGGAATACGCCGTGCGCGTGGGAGACGCCGTTCACAGCCGGTGCTGCGGCCGCGACGCGTCGGTCTGGTGAAGTGGCGCCGACTGCCCGAGTCGCGGCTGATGTCTGTCGTCGGCGAGCTCATCAAAGGGCGCGCGAGATGCGGCGGTCGAGATACCGAGACCTGCCCGTCTGTGGTAAGTCATATCCTCCGGAATGGATGCAGGACGACACCCTGTGTCAGAGCTGCGCCCGGCGCGAACTCGGCACCATCGGCTGAGCGAGTCCGGCACGGGTCATGCTGATGAGCCAACGTGCTGCACATCCGTAGACGCCGCTGGTCGATCATCGCCGCCACCATCGGAGCGCTGATGGTCGCAGCGGCTGTCAGTGTCGCCAGCCGGATTCCCGTTATCGTCGAACGCGCTCCGTAACCGCGTTGTCTGCTGCGCTCGCGGAGCGGCTCGACGCCGAAGTCGAGCTGCGCGAGCTGACGCTGCGCATCTACCCGCGGCTTCACGCCACGGGCGAGGGACTGACGATCCGCTTCGAGCGCCGGCGCGACGTGCCGCCGCTCGTGTCGCATCGACCGAGTTCACCATCGACGCCGACCTGGTCGGGCTGTGGCGTCGCCGCGTCGCCAAGGTGGCGCTCGACCGGACTGGCCATCAACATCCCGCCTCATGGTGATCAGGTCGAACCGACGTCGCATCGAGCTCCGCAACAGCCGGCCGACGCAGCCGCTAGCCGCAGCAGACGTCGAGCCGGCGATGCCGCTGCAGCCCGCGGAGAGCCAGAGCGGCAAGTTACGGGCGCGACATCGTCATCGAGCAGCTCGACGCACCAGACTCGCAGCTGACCATCCTCCGCAGTGACCCGGACAAGCAGCCGCGCGTCTGGTACATGCACCGGCTCACGATGCGCGGCGTCGGCCTCGCGACGAAGATGCCGTTCGACACGCTGCTGACCAATGCGGTCCCTCCGGGACAGATCGTGGCCGCCGGCATCGTTCGGTCCATGGGTCCGCACCGATCCCGGCGCCACGCCGCTCGATGGCCGCTTCACTTTCGACAACGCGGACCTGAGCGTGTTCAAGGGCATCTCCGGCATCCTCTCGGCGAAAGGCACTTTCGACGGCTCACTGCACCGGCTCGACGTCAACGGTCAGACCGAGACGCCCGGACTTCATGGTCAACCTGAGCGGACATCAGGTGCCGCTGCGCACGACCTATCGCGCCGATCGTCGATGCGACCAATGGCAACACGACGCTGGACCCGGTCAGCGCGACGGTACTGGACACCGGAATCGTCGCGAAGGGCGGCGTCTACGAGGTCGAAGGCGAGCACGGGCGGATCGTGAAGCTCGATGTGACCATCGAGAACGGCAGGCTCGAAGACGTGATGCGAATGGCTGTCAAGACGCCGCGCCGCCAATGATCGGCGGCCTGAATCTGACGACGACCCTGACCATTCCGCCGGGCAAGGTCGACGTGATCGACAAGCTGCAGCTGGATGGGCGCTTCGCGCATCACGGAGCGGCCGCTTCACCGACGCGGGCGTGCAGGCCAAGATCAACGACTTGAGCCGCCGCGCACGCGGGCAGACGGGTGAACAGCCGGCCGCGATGTTCCGCGTCACCTCCGACTTCGCCGGCCGCTTCAGGCTCGGCGAACGGGCGGCTGGCGACTGTCCTCCCTCACCTTCGATGTGCCCGGTGCGGTGGTGTCCCTCGAACGGCAACTACGCGCTCCGCCAGGAAACGCTCGCGTTCGCCGGCGAGCTCTACATGGACGCGAAGATGTCGCAGACCGATGACCGGGTTCAAGTCACTGCTGCTGAAGATGGCGGACCCGCTGTTCCGAAAGAACGGCAAGACCGTGGTCCCGCTCAAGATCAGCGGCACCAGGAACGATCCGCAGTTCGGCCTCGACATGCAGCGCGTGCTCAAGCGCTGAGGTATGCAGCGTGTGCTCAGCACACTGAGGCGCGGCGGCGCTCGAATCAGGCGACGGCGGACTGCCTCACTTCGGCACGTTCCCACGGCTCGTTGAACAGCGCGGCGCGGCTGTAGTTCTTGTTCAGGACCAGCTGAAAGACACCGGCGTGGCGCTCGATGAAGGCCGCCTCGCAGAACGCGAAGTAGAGATCCCACATCCGGATGAAGCGTTCGCTGAATCCGAGCGCCCGTACCCGATCGAGCTGCCGGCGGTAGCGGGCGCGCCACTCGTGCAGCGTGCGCGCGTAGTGCGTGCCGAAGTTCTCGGCGTGATAGACCGACATCGAGGTCACCCGCGCGAGCGAGGTGAGGATGTGGCCGATCGAGGCCAGTTCGCCGCCCGGAAAGATGTGCTTCTCGATCCAGTCGGGCGCACCGTGATAGTGGGGAAAGTGCTGTTCGTCGACGGTGATCGTCTGCAGCAGCATGGAGCCGCTCGGCGCGAGGAGCCGCTCGATGGCGCCGAAGTACTCGTCGTAATGGTTCAAGCCGACGGCCTCGAACATCTCGATGCTGACGATCTTGTCGAACTGTCCTTCCAGCTCACGGTAGTCGGTGAGCAGCACCGTGATGCGTGAGCCAGCCTCGCCCAGGCGCGCCACCCACTCGCAGGCGTGCCGATACTGCTCTTCGCTGATCGTGGTCGTCGTCACGCGGCAGCCATAGTGCGTGGCGGCCCACACGGCGAATCCACCCCAGCCGGTGCCGATCTCCAGCAGGTGATCGCCGGGACCGAGTGCGAGTTTGCGACAGATCGCATCGAGCTTTTTCTGCTGTGCCTGCTCGAGCGATTCTCGTCCGGTCTCGTAGTAGGCGGACGAATACATCAGGTGATCGTCGAGGAACAGCCGGAAGAAGTCGTTCCCCAGATCGTAGTGCTCGCGAATGTGCCGTCGGCTGCCGGTGATGCTGTTGTCGCGAAGTCGTCGCGCCACGCCGCCGGCGAACCTGGCCAGCGCGCGGACCACCCCGCCCTTCTTTTCGACGAGCGCAAGATTGCGAATCATCAGCCGGGTCAGCGTGACAAGGTCCGGCGTTGTCCAGTCGCCGTCCACGTACGCCTCGCCGATGCCGATGTCGGAGGCCAGCAGCGCGCGGCGATAGAAGCGTTCGTCATGCACGGAGATCGCGGCGTCGAGCACGTCGGCGTCGGGCGGCGCCAGGGCAGACGCGTTGGCGCCAAAGCGTGCGGTACCAGGCTCGGTGCGAACGGTCAGGGTGCCTCCCTGCACAGCAGGGAGACGCGACAGCAGCACTTTTTTCGCAAGCCTATCGATCATCGTCATCGGTCGCTCATGGCCGGCCGGCATCGGGCGCGGCGTATTCGGGGTGGACACCGTCGGGAGTGGGGCGTGGCACGATGGGGAGCCCTTTCCACCAGAGGCGCAGGGCTTCCCAGTGAATGCCGGCGATCACATGTGCGGTCATCACCGGGTGGCGCAGCAGCGCGCGGGCGATCGCGGGCGCCGTCCACGGGCGGAAGTCGAGCGCGAGCACCACGTCGAAGACATGCGGGGCATCGTCGACGCTCGTGCGCTCGAGCGCCATGTGGGCGATCAGTCGATCGCCGGGTTCGGTGAAGGCAAAGGCGTACGTCATGTCCGGCGGCATGAACGGCGAGACGTAGAAGGCCTTCGGCGACGAGGCGCGGAACAGCGACTGAGTAGTGTCGTTTTCGACGCCTTTGGGTCCGAGTCCCCCATCGGCTGTGGTGGGGTCAAACCCCGGGGTCTGACCCCCTCTCGGAAGCTCCGGCTCGAGCCAGTAGTTATGCGACCCGCCGAACGTGTTGTTCACCTCCGCAAGGACCAGCCGCAGAGCCCCATCGCTGTCGTAACAGTAGAAGAACGACACCGGATTGAAGCAGTAGCCGAGATACCGCAGGTGCGTCAGCGCGTAGACGGGCCCGTCCGGCAAGGCAAGCCCTCGGCTTGCTGCGTCTGTCGCGAGTCGGTGGCGGAGCGACCGCGTTGCGTCCCCGAAGTGGTCCGACTCGTGGTACGACGCCCAGTTCCAGCGGTTGTAGCTGGTGAACGGAGACGCTGACATCAGTTCGGGTATCCGGTCGATGTCCAGCAGCACCATGAACAGCGGGTACGTGAACGCGTGCGACACCGGAGCCATGCGCCGGTGCCTGATCGTGCCCACGTACACCCCCGGCTGAACTCGCGCCGTCACCATTCCACTCCGAACGCACTCGCGACACGGAGCGCCGAACGCAGACCGTCCTCGTGGAAGCCGTAGAACCAGTAGGCGCCGCAATAGTGCGTGCGCTTCACGCCGCTGACCTGGCGCCACCGTTCCTGCGCGCGAATCGCCGCATGGTCGTAGAGCGGGTGCTCGTACGACAGCTTCCGGATAACCGTCTGTTCGGCGATCTCGCCAGCGGGGTTGAGCGTGACGCAGAACTGCTCACGGGACGGGATGCTCTGCAGCCGATTCAGGTGATAGGTGACCGTCGGCGCCGTATCGGCTTCGTCCGACAGCCGATAGTTCCACGACGCCCGCGCCGCCTCGCGGACCGGAAGCACCGACTCGTCGGTGTGCAGCCAGGCGGTGTTGGTGGTCGTGCGAAAGCTGCGGAACACGTCCCGCTCGTGGTCAGTGGCGTCCTCGAGCAGCGGCAGCACCTGGTCGCCGTGGCATGCGAAGACGACCTCGTCGAACCGCAGTGCCGGACGATCGAAGAAGCGGATGGTTACGCCGTGGTCGTCCCTCGCGACTCCCAGTATCGAGGCGTTCGCGTGAATACGGTTGCCCAGAGCCGTGGTCAGTTTCGGAATGTAGGTCGAACTGCCCCCCTGCACGACCTTCCACATCGGTTGGCCGCTGACCGCCAGCAGCCCATGATTGTCGAGAAAGCGGACCATCGTCAGCGCGGGAAAGGCACGGATCGAGGCGAGCGACGCCGACCAGATCGCCGATGCCATCGGGAGCAGATAGCGGTGGACGAACACCTCGCTGAACCGTCCGGCGTCGAGAAAGTCGCCGAGGGTCATGCGACCGGCACCTGGCGCGCTCAACAGCCGGGGCGCTTCACGGTTGAAGCGGACGATCTCGGACAGGAGCCCGAGGTGCGATCGGCTGAATATGTTGCGACGCTGGGCGAAGTACCCGCGCGCCCCACGGCTGCTGTATTCCAGCCCTGTCCCCGCGCACGCGACAGCGAAGCACATCTCCGACGAACGCGTCTCGACGCCAAGCTCCGCGAAGAGCCGCACCAGGAGCGGGTACGTGCGGTCGTTGTGCACGAGGAAGCCGGTGTCCAGCGCCACGGGTCCCACCGAACTGTCGGCCATCACCGTGTGCGTATGACCTCCCAGGCGACCGTCCTTCTCGAACAGATGCACCTCATGCCGCGCGCTGAGGAAGTAGGCCGACGCCAGACCCGAGATGCCGCTGCCGATCACTGCAATGCGCTTCATGGATGCACTGAAGAATGTCACAGCTGTCCAGTAGTTGTCAAGTATTTGTCCATGACATACAATGAACAGCAGAAATCAATGTGGACCATGCCCACGATCGCGCTCGCCGGACTTGCCGCCACGAGCGTCGCGATGACGCTGCTCTGGACCTTGCAACGACGGACGCACAACGCCGGGGTGGTGGACGTGGGCTGGGCCTTCTCGGTCGGCGCCCTGGCGCTGCTTGCGGCGGCGCTGTCGTCGTCCGGATGGTCCGTGCGGCGGTTGTCTATCGCGCTCGTCATGGCCACATGGAGTGCCCGGCTCGGTGTGTATCTCCTGCGTGACCGGATCATTGGCAAGCCGGAGGACGGACGCTATGCCGAACTGCGGCGGGCCTGGGGCCGCTCGGCCGACGGGCGGATGTTCTGGTTCTTCCAGACGCAGGCGGTCGCCGCTCTCTTTTTCTCCTTGCCGGCGCTGATCGCATCGGCGAACCCACACCCGTCGCTGTTGCCGCTCGAACGCGTTGCCTTGCTGCTGTGGCTGCTCGCCTTCACCGGCGAGCTCACTGCGGACCGCCAGCTGGAACACTTCAAGTCGGACGCCGCACACCGCGGCCAGACATGCCGGTCGGGGCTCTGGCGCTACTCGCGTCATCCGAACTACTTCTTCGAATGGCTGATGTGGGTGGCCTACGCGCTGTTCGCGCTGCCATCGCCGTGGGGCGCAGCGGCGCTGGCGTGCCCCGCCGCCATGCTCTACCTGCTGTTCCGTGTCACCGGCATCCCCGCAACCGAGGCGCAGGCGCTGCGCAGCCGCGGTGAGGACTACCGCCGCTATCAGCAGACCACCAGCGCCTTCTTCCCCTGGATTCCCAAACTATGAGAACGACCGCCTGGTACGAACCGCTCCTCGAACGCCGCGCTGTGCCCGATATCGTCGTGCGCGCCGGCATCCGCTCCCTGCTCCGGTCGCGACTGCGACAGGAACTGCGCCTCGATCGCAAGGACCGGTTCATCGAGGAACTGCGCAGCAGCCCAATCGCGCTCCATACCGAAGCGGCCAACGCGCAGCACTACGAAGTGCCCGCCGCCTTCTTCGAGCAGGTGCTCGGCCCGCACTTGAAGTACAGCAGCGGCCTCTGGGAGCCTGGCACCCGGACGCTCGCCGACGCCGAAGCGGCGATGCTCGCCCTCACCGTCGAACGCGCCACGATCGAGAACGGGCATCGCATCCTCGAGCTGGGGTGCGGGTGGGGCTCGCTGACGCTCTACATGGCATCGCGTTTTTCGGCCAGCGACATTGTCGCCGTGTCGAACTCGGCGTCGCAGCGGGCCTTCATCGAGGCTCAGGCCGCGGCGCGCGGGCTTCGCAACGTCACGGTCGTGACGGCGGACATGAATACCTTTCAGCCGCCGGACCGCCGACCGTTCGACCGCGTGGTGTCGGTCGAGATGTTCGAGCACATGCGAAACTACGGACGGCTGCTCGAGCGGATCGCCGGCTGGCTGACGCCCGACGGCAGGCTGTTCGTCCACATCTTCGCGCACCGGCAGTTTGCCTATCCGTTCGAGGCGCGCGATGCGTCGGACTGGATGTCCGAGCACTTCTTCACGGGCGGAACCATGCCGAGCGACGACCTGCTGCTCCACTTCCAGCAGCACATGGGAATCGAGGCGCGCTGGCAGGTCAACGGTGTCCACTACGCGAAGACGTGCGACAGCTGGCTCGCAAACATGGACGCCGGCCGGGATGCGGTCGACGCGATTTTCGCGGAGACCTACGCGTCGGGCTTTCCCGTCAAGGACGGCGAGATTCGCCGATGGCGGGCGCGGTGGCGGATCTTCTTCATGGCCTGCGCCGAACTGTTCCGATACGACCAGGGGCGCGAATGGTTTGTCTCGCACTATCGCTTCGGGCGGCAGGCGTAACTCGTGGCCCCATTCACTACGATTGGCGTCAGCATCCTTGCCTTCATCGTCCTCGACGGCATCTGGCTTGGGGTGATCATGAAGGACTTCTATGTTCGACAGCTCCTGCCGATTGCCCGGACGACCGACGGCAGCTTCGCCCCGCTCTGGACTGTGGCCTCACTGGTCTACGTGCTGCTGGGCGCAGGTGTAGCCGTCTTCGTCGTGCCACGCGCGAGCAGCGCGACGACGGCGGCGGGGTTTGGGGCGCTGTTTGGCCTGGTGGTGTACGGCGTCTACGACCTGACCAACTACTCGACGCTCGCGCAGTGGCCGGCGATCGTGACCGTCGCTGATATCGTGTGGGGATCGGCAGCCTGCGCTGCCGTGGCGGCGGGCGTCTACGCTGTGGGACTTCGGTAAGGACCTATGCCACGTGTGTCAAAGTCGAATCCAGCGCTGAGTCCGATGAAAAAGGCTTCCAACACCTATCCGATCCGTGCGGTCTCGCTGATGACCGGCGTCAGCATAGACACGCTGCGCGCCTGGGAACGCCGCTATGGCGCGGTCGCGCCCGTGCGCGACGATCGCGGTCGCGTCTATTCCGACGACGACGTTCGCCGTATCGCGTTGCTGCGCGACGCCGTACAGAGCGGACACGCAATTGGTCGGGTCGCGAACATGACCACCGCGCAGCTGGAAGAGCTCTCGGCTGCCGCTTCGGCGAATGTGATGCCCGCGCGCACCGCCGCCCGATCGCTGCCAGTGACCGTCAATATCGACAGCATCATCGCCGCGCTCGAGCGATTCGATGCCGCAGCCGTGGAGGCCGATCTCGGACGTGCCGCGGCGATGTTGCGGCCGCCCGAGCTGCTCCGTGACGTGCTCGTGCCGGTCCTGACCGAGGTGGGCGAGCGCTGGCACAGGGGGCACGCCCGCATCGCGCACGAGCACATGCTCTCGGCCAGCGTGCGGAACGTGCTCGGGTCCCTCCTGCGCGTGCACCTGAGGGATGGCGTCCCCGACAAGATGCTGTTCGCGACGCCCTCCGGCGAACGTCATGAATTCGGCACGCTCGGCGCGGCCATGCTCGCGGCCAGCGGCGGGCTTGGGACCATCTACCTCGGGCCGGATATGCCCGCGGCCGATATCGTCGCGGTCACTGCCGTCGTACGCCTCGAGATCGTCGTGCTCGGCGTCACCGATACTGGCGACGCGGTCAGGGTGGACAAAGAGGTGCAGCAGGTGGCGAAACGTCTGCCGCCGAATATCGAGTTATGGCTCGGGGGGCGCGGTGCGGAGCGAATCGCGAAGGCGTTGAAGGGTCGCGCACTCGCGCTGCCGGATTATGAGGCGCTCGAGCGACAGCTGGTGCGGATCGGCGCTCGGTTCTGAGGGGCAGGTTGAGCACGGCGGGAAGGCGGGACGGGCGGGAAGGCAAAATGCACGAATGCACGAATGCACGAATGCACGAACGCACGAACGCACGAACGCACGAACGCACGAACGCACGAAGGCACGAAGACAGCACAAACGTACCAACGCATGACCGTCAGTTTGACGAAGAGGGTTGCCAGGCGGGTGCAGTGTTGGGCGTCGGCCGATCGATGTTGAGGTCAGCAGCGGAGATCGTGTTCTTCCGCGGCTGCTACGTCTGAACAATCGGCGTCGGCGTGAGCGTCTGGTGCATGTGGTGCAAGCGCATGGCGACGCAGCCAGCGTCGCGCATCCTGGAACCTGGGGCAGACCTCCGCGACAAGTGCCCAGAACGCCGGAGAATGGTCCATCCGTTTCAGGTGCATCAGCTCGTGATACAGCACGTAATCGCGCACCCAGTCGGGCATCGTGACCAGGCGCCAGTTCAGGCAGATCAGGCCTGACGGCGAGCACGAGCCCCAGCGGCGGCGCTGATTGCGTACGCTTACCTTGCGAACGGCCACGCCCACCGACGCGGCGAGCTCGAGCAAGCGCGGAGGCAGCTCGCGTCGGGCGCGTGCGCGCAGCAGCCGCTGCTCTGCGGCCGGGATGTCACGCGGCAGCCGCTGCCGTACTTCCGCGACCCGCTGCTGCTGGCCGGCCACCCACGCACGCTGCTGGTTGTAGAACTGCGTCGCCTCGCGCATCGACCCACGCCTGGGAATCGTGACGCGCACGCTGCCGTCGATGCGGACCCTGATCAGATACCGCCGCGCCCGCGGATGACGCACGTACTCCACCTCAGGCTGACGCTGCGGGGTGGCGGCCGGCGGGCTCGGCACCGCACTGTCCCCAGAGGGATGTGGCGGAGTCGAGTTCCTGACGGCGAAGATCCCAGGGTCACTGCCCTCGCCTGCTTCTGCATGGGACTCACTCGCGACTGGCTGCGATCGACGATGCGCTGCGTCCTGAGTGGTCGTGTCAGGCGTGTCGAACGGAAGCGGTTGCTGCACGCTACTCCGTGATGGCCCGACCCGAGCGCAGCCAGAGCCCGCCGTCGATCACGAGGGTGACACCGGTGATGAACGCCGAGGCGTCCGAGCAGAGAAACAGGGCGGCAGTGGCCACTTCGTCGATCGTTGCCATCCGGCCAAGCGGACACTGTGCTTCGATCTCGCGACGTGCGGTGTCGCTGACGAGGCGTCGAACGCCTTCCGTGCCATCCACCGGACCAGGCGCCAGGCCATTCACGCGGATGCCCGCGGGCCCCCATTCCGCTGATAGCGACCGGGTGAGTGAATCGATTCCGGCCTTGGCCGCGGAGGCGTGCGACTGCCCGACCGTGCCGAGCAACTGCAGCGTGGCGCTGATGTTCAGAATGGCGCCGCCACGCACCTTGAGGTGCGGAAACGCCGCGCGCGACATGTTGAACGTGCCCTTCAGGTCGATGTCGATCACGGTGCCGAAACCGTTGGGCGACAGGTTCTCGGCAAGCGCGATGAAGTTGCCGGCCGCGCCGTTCACCAGGATGTCCAACCCGCCGAACGCTCTCACCGTTCCGTCGACGACCGCGCTCCACATCGTCAGGTTTGCGCACATCGCCAGGCACGCGCCAGCGATTGAACTCCGAGCGTCGCGAGCTCGGCGACCGTCGCCGAGAGATGCTCGGGCCTGCGGCTGCTGATCGCGACGTTGCAGCCGACTTGCGCCAGCGCCAGCGCGATGCCACGGCAGATGCCGGTACCGCCACCCGTGACGAGCGCCGATCGACCGGAGAGCAGAGCGGGCTGGAAGTAGGACGCCACGGTGTGTCGAGAATCATCCACTGCGACGCGCGTGGATGCAAGATGGGTCAGGTCTGCTCGAGTTCTTCCTCCTCGGAGAACGGCAGGCCGTCGGTGAGTTCCGGCGCCTGCAGCGCGCGCGGCACGCGGTCCAGCGGCTCGAGGCGCTCGATTTCCTCGGCGTTGGAAGCCGCCTGCAGTTCCTTGAATCGACGCGCCTTGACGAGGACGTTTCGCTCCGAGCGATCCGACCGCCTTGTTGTAGGCGTCGAGGCTCGAGTTCAGACGCGACCCGAGATCGGAGAAGTGGCTCCGCCAGCGTGCGGACCGACTCGTACAGGTTTCGCCCAAGCTCGCTGATCTGGCGGGCGTTCTCTTCCATCGCTTCCTGTTGCCAGCCATACGCCACGGCGCGCAGCAGCGCGATCAGCGTGGTCGGGCTCGCGGGAATGACCTTGCGTTCCACGCCGAACTCGATGAGCGACGGGTCCTGCTCCAGCGCCGCGCTGAAGAACATCTCGCCCGGCAGGAACATGACGACGAACTCCGGGCTGCCCGTGACGTCGGAGAAGTAGCTCTTGGCGCCCAGCTGCGACAGATGGCTGCGCACCTGGCGCGCGTGATCGGCCAGCAGCGCCTGGCGCGCTGCCTCGTCTGGCGCCTCGAGCGCACGCAGATAGGCGTCGAGCGGCACCTTGGCGTCGACGATGACCGTCTTGCCGCCGGGCAGCTGGATGATGACGTCGGGACGAATGCGGCGGTCGTTGCCGGACACGCGTCTGCTGCTCGAGGAAGTCGCAGTGGTCGGTCATGCCGGCAAGTTCGACGACACGCTTCAGCTGAAGTTCGCCCCAGCGGCCTCGAACGCCTGGCCGCTTGAGCGCATCCACGAGCCGACGCGTTTCGGCCTGCAGCTCGCGGCTGTTCACGTCCAGCGTGGCCACGCGCTCGAGCAGGCTCGCACTCTCCTGGTGCCGTCGGCGTTCGGCGTCGCGGACCTCCGAGTCCACGCGCTCCAGCGTTCTGCGCCATGGGCGCGAGCAGTTCTTCGATGGCCTGCTTGCGTGCCGTCCACGTCCGCTACGGCCTCGGTACCGCGCCTGCGTCAGACGGGTTTCCGCCAGCTGCAGGAACGCCTCGTTGTTCTGATTGCAGGGCCTGGGCGCTCAGCGAGCTGAACGCTTCGCGAAACGAGTGCTCGACGCGCTGCCAGGTGTTGCACCTGCTCGGCGTGCGCCGCGCGCTCGTTGGCCAGCTCTGTCTGCAGGCGGGCCGCCGTCGGGCCGCGACGCCAGCCAGCCGATGAACGCGCCGAGCGCGAGGGCTGCGGCAACGAGGACGATGGTGAATTGGATCCACGTGAGCCGTCAGTATCGCACGCGCATTATTGAGCGACGACGAAGGGCAGCCAGGACTCTGGAAGCTGGAGCTCTGCAGCCCGTGTAGCGGCTTCCAGTGCCGACTCCCGCGACGTCAGCTGGCCGGCACTCATGAGGCGACGTTCCTTGAGCCCCTGGAAGACGCGAGCCAGCGCGTGCCGCGCCTCGATCTGCGCGCGGCGTCGCTTCTCGATGTAGCCGCCAACCCCGATCCGCGCCTTGGCCTGCGCGGCCTGCCGTTCGGTCTTGCAGCCGTGCCAGGCGCGACGTGTTGACCGGCTCGAACGGCAACGCCGACTGGAACCGGGCCTCGGTGGCCGTATCCAGCTCGCCGGCGGCCTTGATCTTCCGGTTCACGCTCGAAGCTCGAGGCGGTAGCACTGGAAGCACAGGGCGGGCTGTCTGAGGGCGCAACCCTTCCGGGGCGCGTCGAGCCCGCGTGCGGCACGCAGGCGCAGAGCGCCCGTGGGACGCTTGCCCTTCCAGTTCGCCGCCGGGAAAGGGCATCCAGTCGGTGTCGGTGTGCGACGGGGGTCGTGTTCGATGCGCAGCCTGTTCATATCCCCACTCTACGAGGGGGGTGTGACAGGGGAGGTCACATCACGAATTTGACGATTGAGATTCGATTTAAGGATTGTAACGATTTGGAATCGGCGGCGGCGATTCGAACGCGCTGACGATCTGGGAGTTCACCGATGCCCGACGGATTGCCGGAGCGTGCCGCACGCCTCAAGCATTCGTGCAGCTCGCTGCCACGCCCCATGCGCCTGCCAGTCCGGCACTCTGACTAGCTGCGTTTCTGCCGTTCCGCGTTGCTGCCTGACCTCCTGCCCGCCTTCCCGGCCTTCCCGGCTTCCCGCCTTTGCCGCTTTCCTGCCTTGTTGCCTTCGCTGCCTTGTGCCTTTGCCCTTCGCCTATGAAGCGATGAACGGCTTCAGTGCCGCGAACCTGAACTCGATTTCTTCGCGCTCGATGGCGGTCGGCATGAACTCGGTCAGCCTTGGCGGGCGCACCCGGCCTGGCGCCGACGTCCGGCGGACGGTCGTCTTGAACACGCCGCGCATCTTCATGACGTACAGATCGGTGCCCGGAATCGACTCGTTCAGGTTCCGCATCAGCAGGAACTGTGCCGTACGCGTCGCGCACCTGCCTCGTGCTGCCCGTGTTCGTGCATGTCCCACATGCGCCCCATCAGGTCGGCATACATCCCCATGCCGGTGATGATGCCGTCCAGGCCCGAGCCGCATCTCGTACAGGAAGCCGGTGCCGAGGCTCGCGCCGAAGATCCCCTTCATCGCCGGCCGCGCCGCAATCTCTGCGCTGCATCCGCTGCACGAGCGGCTCGCTCTCCTCCTTCACGTACGCCATGTGCGGGAACTCCCGCGCGAGCTCGACGATCAGCTCGACGCTCGGCGGCAGATCCTTCGCGCCGCCGCTCGTCTGGACGATCACCGGGCGCGTCGTCGCACCGCCGAGCGCGCGGAAGTAGGCGCGATAGTCGTCCATCGACGTGCCGGTGGTCGGCGGCATCGCGATCATCGCGTCGGTGCCGAGCGCGTCCGCGCGCCTCGCGTACTCGAGCATCTCCGCGGTGTCCTTGCCCTGCACGCCGAGCACGAGCGTCAGCCGCTTGCCCTTCACGGCCTTCGCCAGCACCTCCATGCCGCGCAGGCGTTCTTCTTTCGTCAGCGTCGCGACGCCGCTCGATCCCTGCGGCCACACGATGCCCGGAACATCCGCCGCGATCGACGAAGGCGACCTCGCGCTCGAGGTCGTCCCAGTCGACCTCGCCCGCCGCCGTGAACGGCGTGTTCAGAATGATGAAGACACCGCGCATCGGCGCACCCGGTGCGCCTGCCGCGAGCACGCGCCTCGGGACGAGTGGCGCGACGACGGCTGGCGATGCCGAGGATCTTGAGCCAGTCGCGGCGGGAAAGGCGGTCGTCATGCCGCGCAGGGTAACACGGGCGGGATAGGGATCAGGGATCAGGGATCGGGGATCAGGGATCAGGGATCGGGGATCACGGGGATCAGGGATCAGGATCCGCCGTGCTGCAGCCGGAGCGGCGCAGATGAAGCTGCGCGGATGAGGCGGCGTATTGGAGAGCGGGTCTGAGGCCGAGCGTCGATGGCGTCGACGCGGCACACTGGCCGATCGCCCATCGACCATCGCGGATCGCTACTTGACGGTGACCTTCACGAGCGCGTTGGTCCAGCAGCACTGCTCGCCGCCGCCGCCGTCGCCGGACTTGTCGTTCACCTGCGCGCGCAGCACGTAGTCGCCGGCAGCGCTGAAGGTCGCGGTGGTCTTCGCTTCCATCACCTTCTCGACATCGCCGTCGTTGTTCAGGCGGATCACTCGTCGGCGAACTTGACCGGCGCCGGACCGCGGTGCACTTTCCAGGTCACCGATCACGTCGGATTGCGGACCGCCGCGACCGAATCCGCGTCCGCGCGGGAGTGCTCCCCGGCTGCCGCCGACACGTCGAAGTTCGTGGGTGTTCGCTCCCCGGCCGCGGGCCCGGGCGGCCGCCGCGTTGTCGCGATCGCGCGTCCGCTGGTCGGCCGGCAGGTCCTCTTCGGGATCGTAGGTGTCCGGCTCGTCCTTCGCCCACAGCGTCAGCGGGAGCGGCTGACCGACGGTGGCGATTCAGGGTCAGCGCGATGCCGATCGGCGGACCGGTCAACTCAGGGCCGTTCTCGCGCGAACTTGATGACCGGCGGCGTATTGCCCTTCGCGGCGTTCTTGTAGAAGTCGATCCAGTAGGGCGGGTTCAGCCACAGCTGCACCTGCGACGTCTGACCATTGGCTGACGAGCGTCCACGTCAGCTTCTTGTTGCCGAAGTCCTTCGGCACCGACGATCGCGAACACGCCGTAGTGGCGACCCGGCTCGAAATGCGTCGGCTGACCCATGTCGGGGCCACCAGGTTCGATGCGGTTGTTGGGACCAATCGGCACGTCGATCGATCTGATCCTTGTTGCGGTTGAAGTAGCCGACCTGGATGACGTTGTCTGCCGTCCTTCAGCGGGCCCCAGCCTTCGATTGCCGGGAAGACCTGCAGCCCCTGCGACAGACCGGCTGGCGGAGGCGCGCTGATCCCGGTGGCCGGCTGCGCGGCACGCTGTTGGCAGGCTGTTGACCGACGCCGACCATGACCCAGCTGCCGACGGCGACCGTTGCCGCAAGCGTCGCAACGGCGACACGGAATTCCTTCATGAACGTAGCTGCTCTCGGATGTGAAAAAAGCGCCGCCCCGCGTAACGGGACGGCGCTTCGGACTGACATCGGCAGAACGACGGCGTCCGGCGCTTACTGCTGTTGCTGCTGCGTGCCGCGCTTCGCGGTCAGGCGCTCACGACGGGCGGCCAGTTCGGCGGTGTAGTCCTGCGTCAGCCATGTAGGTGACATTCACCCAGGCGTGCGCCATCTCGTCGACCGTGCGGTCGCCATAGCCCACCCAGACGTTCGGGTCGGGGTTGTTCTTGTTGGCGGCGGTGTTGTCGTGCCACGCCTCGACCTTCAGGATCGTGCCCTTCGGCAGCATCGGCGCCGCATCGTCGGCGTAGAGATAGCTGCTCATCCAGTTGAAGTTGAAGTTGCTGACGTAGCTGAGCACCTGCACCTGGCCGGTCGGGAGGATGGCGGACATCTGCATCGCCTTGCCGCGCAGATGCATGTGCGGCTGGTAGCTCTCGATGCGCGCGTTCTCCTGCAGCACGAAGAAGCCCTCGGTGGACTTGACCGTGTTTGGCGGGATGTCGACACCGCCGGCGTTGGTCGCGCCCATCAGGTGCAGCACCTGACGGTACTTCGGCTCCTGGCCCTTCGGGTAGAAGTAGATGCCGAGTTCGACGTTGTCGGTGATGTCCTCACCACCGTTGGAGTAGTGAATGTCCCAGTAGATCTTCGAGCCGGGCAGCATCAGCTTGCCGGAGTTCGGCCGCATCATCTCGCCCTGCTTGCCGACGGCCCACTCCATGAACGTGCCGGGCTGCGGCGCACCGTTCTGATCCAGGTCGTTCTGGGCCAGCGCATCGGTCTCTTCCTGCTGCAGGCGGGCAATGGCGTGATGGGTGATCTTGCGGCCCTTCACGGTGGCGGGGCGGATTTCAATCGCGCGGACCCAGCGCGGTTCGGTCAGGCCGGTGGCGACGACCGGGCGCCACCACGTGTCGTTCGCGCCCGCCTTCTGCGTCCACGGCGAGGACTGGAGAATGAGGTCGGGCTCGTTCTGGCCGAACTGCTTGGCGAAGTTCCAGCCCTGATCGTCGGGCCACTGCACCGGCTTGGGCATGTCCTTGACGTCGCCCTTCGGCGCGCCCGCGTCGATCCACTTCACGATCGTCGCGACCTGCGCGTCGCTCAGCGATCGATCGTTCTTGAATTCCTGGATGCCGACGGTCTTGTCGATGTTCCAGGGCGGCATCTGATGGCTCTCGACCCGGCTGCGGATCGAGCGCGCCCAGGGGCGGGCGTCCTCGTAGGTGACCAGCGACATCGGCGCGATCGAGTCGGGCCGATGGCAGGCTTCGCACTTATCCTGGAAGATCGGGGCGATGTCTTTCGTGAACGTAGGGGCGGCGTCAGCGGCTGCCGCAACGCGCGGCGTCATCAGGGCTGCCGTCGCAAGAGCGGCTCCCAGAATACCGAGGTTCCTGCATCTGCTCATCTCGGACTCCTTATTGCCTCTTCGCCGAAGGGCGCACTCAGGCCCGACGATATTACACACTTCTCAGGTATCCGTAACTACCATTTTCGGGAGAGGATGCGGGGCGCCGACGCGGCGGCACCTCGATGCTGGCCGGCGGCACTCCGATGCTGGCAGGGGCCAGCGCGGCGGTGCAGTGTCGGAAGAGCCGGCGCAATTCGGTCCGGATGACCGCGTCAGGCCCGCGCCGCCCCTTCAGGCCGCTTTCGTCACGTCGACGAACTTCACGACGTTCCACGTCGCCGCGAGGTAGCGCTCGAAGTCCGCAAAGGTCATCACCAGGGTCCGCGTGTTGATGTTCGGATGAAACGAGATCCGCTCGGCTGACTTGAGTTCCCGGTCCAGGAACACGCGCACATGGTGCTCCGCGTCGTGGATCAGACCAAACGGCGACACCGAACCAGGAGTAACGCCCAGGTACTTCAGCAGCCGCTCAGCGGACGCGAAGCTCAACTTGCCATCACCGATCTGCTCGGCCACTGCCCGCAGGTCGGCTCGTTTCGACACGGGCAGAATGACCAGGTAATGGCGGGTGCCCTTCTGATTCCGCAGGAAGAGGTTCTTGCAGTGAACGGCGTCGATTCCCCGCCAGTGCTCGAGGCCTTCGTCGCCCGTGGCAATCGGCGGATGCTCGTACCGGTCGAATGGGATGGCGAGTTGCACGAGGCGGGCGAGAACCGGCTGCTCTTCAGACGTGTACATCGTCGAGATGGTCATTGTACCGGGCGTGGTGTCGTCGATGAAAACGCATGCCGGTGAGGACCTCGTCCGAGGCGCTCAGAGATGTGGTGACGCGCTGTCATGGCCTCACGCTTGCTCGATTCTGACTGGCACTCACAACGCTGAGGAGGCACAGAATGGCTGACCGAGATCGGCACGACTGGGACCGCGGACGCGACTATGGCGATCGCGATCGCGAATACGGACGAGGCGGAGACCGGGACCGCAATGAGCACGACCGTGGAATGGTGTCGCGAGGAGCGGACGAGGTCCGTTCCTGGTTCGGTGACGATGACGCGCGGCGGCGGCGCGAGATGGACGAACAGCGGGAGCGGCAGGGCGGCGGACGGGACTATGGAGCCAACAGCGAACGCGCGCGCAGCGAGCACGGCTGGCAACGCCAGGACTATCGCCCCGATCAGCAACAGGGCTATCGACCCGATCAGCAGTGGGAGTCCGGGCGGACATCACAGCAGGGCGGGTTCGGTGAGCGTCAGTACAGCCCACGCGGACAAGAATGGGACGACCCACGGTACAACGCCGGCGGTCCGACCTGGACAGGGGGCTCGCGCGACTACGGTGATGAGGACAGCCGTCGCCAGGGCAACTGGCAATACACGGGCGGTAACTACGCGGCTGGGCAAACCAATCGGTCATTCTCAGGCGGCTATGGAGCCGGCAATTACGAGTCCGGCAACTACCGGTCCGGCTCGTCCGGATCGAACTATTCCGGCGGTAGTTCCGGCTCGAGCAGCTACGGTCGCGATTTCGGCTCGACGGGTGAGGGACGTTGGAGTGGTCAACAGCCTGGCAACCGATCGTCATCCGAGTCCGCCAGCTACTGGGGCGTCACCGGCGGCATGTTCGCGGGCCGCGGACCACGCAACTACCAGCGTTCCGACGATCGCATTCGCGAGGACGTGAACGAGCGGCTCACGGCCGACCCGAGCATCGACGCCATCCGATATCGATGTGCGGGTGCAGAACTGGCGAAGTCACGCTCAGCGGCACGGTCGAAGACGGGCGCACGCGGCGCCTGACGCCGAGGAGATCGTCGAGGATCTACCGGGCGTGCGCGACGTGCGTAACGAGCTGCGCGTCAATCGCCGCGGCCAGTGGGGAACCAGCGATCAGCACCGTCAGGTCGGCGAGCAGTCGCGCGGCCGCGAGGACGGCTCGATCGGTCACACCGGCGACCCGCAGAAGCGCGACGACGTGACGACCATCAACACGAAGGACACCGGCAAGCGGTAGCGACCGATTGACAGCGGACGCTCTGGATTGGAGGTCGGGCCACATGGTCCGACCTCCGGCCAGTGTACGCCCTGCCCTGTCATCGCACGAAGAAATACACGGTCATCGACCACGCGACGACGATGACGATCAGCGCGCACCGATGCGCCCGGCGACCCGCCGCGCCACGCGACGCGCCGACGTAGCCGCCGGCAATCCCGCCAACGACCATGACCACGCCCGGCGCCCAGGCGATCGACCCGCTGATGACGAACGCGGCCAGCGCGACGCCGTTGATCGCGATCGCGAGCACGATCTTCAGCGCGTTCATCTCGTGCATGTCGGTCATGCCGGCGATCGCCATCGCCGCCAGCATCATGATGCCCATCCCTCCGCCGAAGTAGCCGCCGTAGGTTGCGATGACCAGCTGGAGCGGCAACGTCCACAGCGGCACGTGCACGTGGTGGATGCTGCCCGCTGATTCCGGCGCGCACTCGGAGGTCACGATCGGCGGCCGTCACTCGCGATCGCGCGGTTGACCGGCTCCAGCGCCTGCGCCATGACCGCGCCCATTGCCGTGAGGCGGCCGCCGAAGGAAAACGTCACGGCCGCCACCAGCATCAGCCACGGCAGCAGGCGGACGAAGCTCTCGTCGGACGTGCGCACGAGCAGCAGCCCGCCCGAGCAGCCCGCCGACCAGGCTGATCGTCGCCGAGGCGCACCATCCAGGTGCGGGCCCGCGCGATCTCGCCGCGGTACGCCAGCGCGCTGGCGAGCGAGGCCGGCCACATCGCGAACGTGGACGTGGCGTTCGCCGAAACCGGCGCGACGCCGGCATACAGCAGCGCGGGAAGCGTCAGGAACGAGCCGCCGCCGGCCACGGCATTGAGCGCGCCGCCGACGAACGCGACGGCAGAAGAGCAAGAGCTGAAGTCACCTGAACCCTATTGTCGTCTACGAGATGCACGATGCGAACCGCCAGCGACCGATCAAAACCGTAATCGGCTTGCAGAATTGAAAGTCCGTGCACCGGCGAAATCTGCGTAAACCCCTTATTTTTCAGCGGCATCACCTTTGTAATTTCCGCCTGGCATGTTCAACTCCATGCTGTCCCGCTTCTCGCAGGATCTCGCCATCGACCTGGGCACCGCCAACACGTGCGTCTTCGCGCGCGGCAAGGGCATCGTCGTCAACGAGCCGTCGATCGTGGCGTTCAACAACTACGAACGGACGCATCGAAGCAGTGGGCGCTGACGCGAAGGAGATGCTGGGACGCACGCCGGGCAACATCACCGCGATCCGGCCGATGCGCGACGGCGTGATCGCCGACTTCGACGCCGCCGAGAAGATGCTGACGCACTTCATCCGCAAGGCGCACAGCCGCAGCGGCTGGCTGCGTCCGCGCGTCATCATCGGCGTGCCGTCGGAAATCACGCAGGTGGAACGCCGCGCGGTCAAGGACAGCGCGATGCGCGCGAAGGCGAGCGAAGTGCACCTGATCGAGGAGGCGATGGCGGCGGCGATCGGCGCCGGCATGCCGATCACCGAAGCGGCGGGCAACATGGTGGTCGACATCGGCGGCGGCACGACGGACATCGCGGTCATCTCGCTCGCCGGCGTCGTCTACGGCAAGTCGGTCCGCATCGCGGGCAACGAACTCGACGAAGCGATCGTCCAGCACGCGCGCAAGGCCCACAATCTCCTGATCGGCGAGCGCACGGCGGAACAGATCAAGATCGCGATCGGATCGGCGGCCGCGCTCGACGAGCCGATGACGATGGAGGTGAAGGGCCGGCATGTATCGGAAGGACGGCCCAAGACCGTCACGATGAACGACGACCGAGATCCGGAAGGCGCTCGCCGAACCGGTGCGTGCGATCGTCCAGGCCGTCCACGATGCGCTCGAGCGGATTCCACCGGAACTGTCGGCCGACATCTTCGACCGCGGCATCATCCTGACCGGCGGCGGATCGCAGTTGAAGAACCTCGATCGCCGCCTGCGCGACGAGACCGGCCTCCCCGTGCAGATGGCCGAGGACCCGCTGACGTCGGTCGTGCTCGGCGCCGGCAAGATGCTCTCGGACTTCCCGCTGCTGCGGCGGATCTCGCTCGACTGAGTCAGTTCGCGAATCTCGGAGCGATCTGGTGAGTTGGTCGAGTTGCCTTCTCCAACTCCCCAACTCCCGATCCCAACTCGCCAACTCCCAACGCTCACCAACTGACGCTGCGTACAATCGTCGGATGCCCCGCAACGCGGAAGTCATCCGCCAGTGGACGATCCTGCGCGAGATCGAGCGCGCCCGGGCTGGCGGCGTCACGATCGACGCGCTTGCGTCCTCTGTGACGTGACCACCCGCACGATCCGCCGCGATCTCCAGGCGCTCGAAGAGGCGGGCTTCCCCGATCTACGACGATCGCTCGCACGACGATGGACGGACGCGGTGGACGATCAACGGCCAGGCGTTCAAGGGGCTGTTCGCCGGACTGACCTTGTCGGAGCTGTGCGCGCTGCACTTCAGCCGGACGCTGCTCGAATCGCTCGCCGGCACTCCGTTCCGCGACGAACTCGAGAGCGCGTTCGACAAGCTCGGCGCCTCGCTGACGCCGCACATGCGGCAGTTTCTCGATCAGCTGCCGCGCGTCATCGCCTCCAAGCCCGACCCGCTGCGCCGGCGCCCGGCGACGACGACGGACGTCAGCAGCAGATCATCGCGCGGGCGCTCGAGGCGACGCTGCACCACCGGCAGGCCACGCTCACCTACTACTCGCGTTCGAGCGAGCGGACCAAGTCGTACCTGGTCCATCCCGTATCGCCTGGCCTACGCGCAGGGCGGGCTCTATCTGCTGGCGCACGTGCCGGAATACAACGAGGTGCGGACGTTCGCCGTCGAGCGCATCGACGAGATCACGCTGCTCGAAGAGCGCTTCACGCCGGCTGGACGACCTGCCCGACGAGGCGTTTCCGCACTCGCTGGGCGTCCACTCGGGTCCGCCCGAGACGGTCACGATCGAGTTCGAACCCGCGGTGGCCGACTACGTGCGCGCGCGGGAGTGGCACCAGTCGCAGGAGTGGTCGGATGAGCGCAGACGGCCGGCTGGTGCTGACGCTCGACGTCTGCATCGACCAGGCGCTGCGGAGCTGGATTCTGAGTTTCGGCCCGTTCGCGCGCGTCACGGCGCCGGAGTCGCTGGCGCGCGAGATCGCCGGACAGATCGAGCAGGCCCGCGCCCGCTACGCCAGGACGGCGAGTAGCGCGACGCTGATCAGGCACGGCACAAGGCGAAGGCGATGGCGATGGCGAGGCGCGAGGCGCGATGGGGTCAGACGCCGTGCTGCCTCATTGCCGTGTTGCCTGATCCTTCGCCAGTCATCGGGACAGCCGGCAGCGTCGACCCGGTGTCGAAGATCACCTTCCAGGAGCCGTCGCGCTGTTTCCGCCAGACGGTCAGGTACTCGCCCTGGCGCTCCACCATCTTCCCGTCGGGCCCTTTCCCGCGGAAGAGCTGATCGTCCGGTCGTGTAGCCCAGGTCGCCCGGCGCCGACCACCTCCCCCCTGGTCGGCGTCCACGACAGCGTGGGGCCATCGGCGCTAAAGAAGTCGTTCCACTCCTTCATCACGGCGTCGCGCCCGTGCAGTTCCGACGGCGCTTCCGCCGTTGAACGTCGTCACGTCGGCGATGAACGACAGGAACCGCTCGCGGTTCCGGTCGGCGACCGCCTTGCGCGAAATCGGCATCGGCCTTCATGATCTGCGCGGTTTCGGCCGGCGTGCGGCCGCGACTGTGCCCGCCGCCGGGCGACGCGGCCGCCAGGCACAGCGCCGCCAGCGGCCAGCGAGCGCGCACGCGTCCAGACGGCGGTCTGGGGCGTGCTGCATGGCGCGGATTCTGGCCACGAGCGGGACGACGCCGGACCCGGATCGGGGCGTGGACCAGTCGGCGATAATTCATGGGACCGGACTGCCGGGGCGAACCCCGCTCCGTGCAGCGTCTGAAGAAGTTTGAGGTGACTGGTTGAAAATCAAGGGACTCGGCAGCGCAGAACGCAGCCGCGGCGCGCAGGCCGGCGCCCGGCGCGACCGAGACCGGGCGCGAGCGCCGGCAAGAAGAAGATCACGCCGGGGCGCCTCGACGAGGCGCGCGCCCTCATCTGGCTGCACCGCAAGCGCCTGGCCATCGGCCTCGCGCTGATGGTCGTCAACCGCCTCGCCGGACTGGTGCTCCCCACCACGTCGAAATACCTGATGGACAACGTGATCCTGCGCAACCAGTGGGACCTGCTGCCCGCGCTGGCGCTCGCGGCCGGCGCGGCGACGCTGGTCGAGTCGGTCACGTCGTTCTCGCTCTCGCAGGTGCTCGGCGTCGCGGCGCAGCGCGCCATCACCGAGATGCGCAAGGACGTCGAGGCGCACGTCATGCGGCTGCCGATCCGCTACTTCGACTCGACGAAGACCGGCGTGCTCATCTCGCGGATCATGACCGACGCCGAAGGCATCCGGAATCTCGTCGGCACCGGCCTCGTGCAGCTCACCGGATCGATCCTGACCGCCGATCCTCGCGCTCGGCCGTCCTGCTCTACCTGAACTGGCAGCTGACAGCCGTCACCATCGTCGTCCTCGGCGCGTTCGGCGGCGGCATGGCCATGGCATTCAGGCGGCTGCGGCCGCTCTTCCGCGAACGCGGCAAGATCAACGCGGACGTCACCGGCCGGCTCGCCGAAACGCTCGGCGGCGTCCGCATCGTCAAGGCCTACACCGCGGAAAAGCGCGAAGAGCTCGTGTTCGCGAAGGGCGCGCACCGGCTGTTCCGCAACGTGGCCAAGTCGCTGACCGGCGTGTCCGGCGTGTCGGCCTTCTCCACCGTGGTGCTCGGCGCGATCGGCATCTCGATGATGCTCGTCGGCGGCAACTCGATCCGCGCCGGCCAGATGACCATCGGCGACTTCGTGATGTATCTCACGTTCACCGCGCTGATCACCGTGCCGGTCGTGCAGCTCGCGAACATCGGCACCCAGATCACCGAAGCCTTTGCCGGCCTCGATCGCATTCGCGAAATCCGCCAGATGGCGACCGAGGATCAGGAGGACGCCGAACCACGCGATGCTTCGCGACGCTGCGCGGCGACGTCGAGTTCGAGCATGTCGAGCTTCGAGTACAACACCGGCGTGCCGGTGCTGAAGGACGTCTCGTTCCACGCGCCGGCCGGATCGACGACGGCGCTCGTCGGCTCGAGCGGATCGGGCAAGAGCACGCTCGATCAGCCTGGTGATGGCGTTCAACCGGCCGCTCAGCGGCCGCGTGCTGGTCGACGGCCACGACCTGGCGAACGCTCAAGCTGCGCGACTTCCGCGAGCACCTCGGCGTCGTGCTGCAGGACAATTTCCTGTTCGACGGCTCGATCGCCGAGAACATCGCCTTCGCGACGACCGCATGCCACCCGCGACGAGATCGTCGCGGTGAGCCGCATCGCCCACTGCGACGACTTCATCTCGCGAATTCGAGAAGGGCTACGACACCATCGTCGGCGAGCGCGGCGTGCGCCTGTCGGGCGGGCAGCGGCAGCGCGTCGCCATCGCCCGCGCGATTCTGGCCGATCCGCGCGTGCTCATCCTCGACGAAGCGACCTCGAGCCTCGACAGCGAGAGCGAGTCGCTCATCCAGGACGGCCTGCGTTCGCTGCGCCAGGGACGCACGACGTTCGTGATCGCGCACCGTCTCTCGACGATTCAGAGCGCCGATCAGATTCTCGTGCTCGAGCACGGGGAGATCGTCGAGCGCGGCACGCACGACGAACTGCTCGAGCTCAACGGGCGGTATCGCCAGCTGTACGACAAGCAGTACCGGTTCGAGAAGGATCGGTTCATCAACCCGGCGAGGACTTCACGCCGGAGCCGGAGCCACCGGCGCTGTGCCGCAGCGCCGCGGGCAGCAGCGCGCTGTGAGCGTGCAGCGGGTCGTGCCGTCAGAACTGCTCTGCACGCCGGCGTCGCCGACGACGTTGACGTTGGAATGCGGTCGAGGCGAGTTCCTCACCTCGTCGAACCTCGGACTACGGCGCGCACTTCATAGAGCCCACCGGGGACGCTCTTGAACTGCAGGAGCGTCACTCGCGGGGCGCGGTCGCCATCGAGCGTGACTCTCGCTGCTCGGTAGAAGTCGATCGACTCTGCGATGATCTCGAGCGATGCGGTTCTCCGTGTTCACGTCGACGGTGGCGCGCACGAACAGGTTGGCGGGCGCGAACGCAACCGACGGCGAGACGCGAAGCTCAGCGGCTTCGCCCGCGTTGAGGGCGGCAGGTGAACCCAGACAGCAGGGCCGACTATGAGGACCTTGCCAGTCATGAACGCCGGACGGTGCAATTCTCAATCCGGCCGCGACTGGCGGTGATAGCCGACACACGCGAGGTGACACGTGCGATTTCGACAGGTCGCTGTCTGGTGCTCTGCCCAGGTTGCGCGTCACGCTCGTCGCGCGACGAGTCCACCTTCACGCCCAGACCCGCCACCGGCCTGGCTGGATCCGTATCGTGAGACCTGCCGGCTCGCCTGATTGGCGCCGCGATGGTCGACGACGTTCGCCTGGCGGCGGCTGGCGACACTGACCGACGGCATCGGCAACCGTCTGAGCGGCACGCCTGAACTGACGCGCGCCATCGACTGGGCGCTGGCCGAGATGAAGCGCGACGGGCTCGAGAACGTCCATGCCGAGCCGGTGATGGTGCCGCGCTGGGTGCGCGGACGCGAGAGCGCCGAGATCGTCGAGCCGGCACACCACCAGATCGCGATGCTCGGACTGGGCGACAGCGTCGGCACGCCGAACGGTCCGGTGCAGGCGGAGGCGATCGTGGTCCACAGCTTCCAGGAGATGGAAGCGGCGTCCAGCCGCGTGCAGAGGGCGCATCGTCGTGTTCAACGTGCCCGTTCACCAGCTACGACCAGACGCGACCCTATCGGTCCGATGGTCCCTCGCGGGCCGCGCAACTCGGCGCCGTCGCGGTGCTCGTGCGCTCGGTCGGCCCGGCCGGCCTTCGCCTGCCGCACACCGGCGGCCTCGTCTACGCGCGCCAATGCTCCGAAGATTCCCGGCGCGGCGATCGCCAGCGAAGATGCCGACCGCCTGCAGCGCATGGCCGACCGCGGCGATCGCATCGTCCTGCGCCTGAGCATGGAGGCTCACTTCGATGCGGATGTCGCCATCGGCCAACGTGATCGGCGAACTGCGCGGCCGTGAGAAGCCGGACGAGTTCGTGGTGATCGGCGGTCACCTCGACAGCTGGGACGTCGGCGCCGGTGCGAGCGACGACGGCGGCGGCATCGTCGGCGACGTGGGAGGCGCTCCGGCTGATGAAGTCGCTCGGACTGCGGCCGCGCCGCACCGATCCGTGTCGTGCTGTGGACCAACGAAGAGAATGGCGGCCGCGGTGGACGCGCGTATCGCGACGCGCACGTCGCGGAACTGCCGCGTCACGTGATGATGCTCGAGGCCGACAGCGGCCTGTTCCGGCCGGTGTCGTTCGCGGTAACGGCCAATACCTCGGCGCGGGATACGGTCCGTGCAGATCGCGTCGCTGCTCATCGAACATCGAGGCGAGCAACGTGACACCGGGCGGCGGTGGATCGGACATCGGCCCGAGCGTCACGGCCGCGTCCATCCCCGCCATCTCCTACGAGGGGACCGGCGACTACTTCCTGCTCCACCATACGCAGGCCGACACCGTGGACAAGATCGATCCCGTCGACGTGTCGCGCGCCGCAGCCGCGATCGCCGTCATGAGCTACGTCATTGCCGACTTACCGCAGCGGCTCGGAGTGGGTGCAGAATAGACGGACATGCATGCACTTCACACGCTCTCTGAAGGCCGTGGCCGCGGCCGGCCTCATCGTGCTGACGACGGCCTGCTCGACCGAACGCCCAGCAGACGAAGCAGCCGAGCTCCGTCCGACGTGGTCGCCATGGTGGGCAGTACGCCCGATCACGCTGGCCGAAGTGGACGCCCGCGCGCTGCAGGAGCCGGTCACCTCGTTCGGCAGTGCGAAGCTGATCCAGGCGCTCTACATGGCGCGCCGCGCCACGATCGAGGAGATCGTCGCCAACCGGCTGATGGATCAGGAAGCCAAGGCGCGCGGCATCGATCGCGCGACGCTGGTCGAGCGCGAGATCGCCTCGAAGGCGCCGGCACCGACCGACGCGGACGTCACGGCGTGGTACCAGGCGAATCCGGCCCGCGTGAACGGTGCAACGCTCGACCAGGTCCGCGCGCCCGATCAGATCGCTGCTCATCGAGCAGCGCATGGACGCCGCGCGTGCGACGCTCGTCGAGTCGCTGAAGACGAAGACGACGGTGACGGTGACGCTGGAGCCGCCGCGCGTCGAGGTGGCGGACGGTGGCCGGCCGTCGCGAGGATCGACAAGCGCGCCGATCGAAGTGATCGAGTTCTCCGATTTCCAGTGCCCGTTCTGCCAGCGCGCGAACCCGGTGGTCGAGCAGGTCCTGAAGACCTACGGCGACAAGATCAAGTTCGTCTATCGCCACTACCCTCTCCCGAATCACCCGAACGCGCGGCCGGCCGCCGAGGCCGCGGTGTGCGCGGAAACGCAAGGCAAGTTCTGGGAGTACCACGATCGGCTGTTCGCGGACCCGTCGAAGCTGGCGACGCGGACCTGAAGGCGCACGCCGCGGCGCTCGGGCTCGACGCCGCGAAGTTCAACGCGTGCTGTCGACAACCATCAGCAGAAAGCGAGCGTCGACGCGGACGTCGCGGCGGCGGACGCGATCGGCGTGACCGGCACTCCGGCTTTCTTCGTGAACGGCCGCTCCCTCGAAGGCGCTCAGCCGTTCGATGCGTTCAAGCGCGTCATCGACGAAGAGCTCGCCGCTAAAAAATAGCTGGTTGCGGCCGGGCCTGGTGACGTCTCCAGACCCGGCCAGTTCCGGAGTCCGGGCAGAGCGCTTGCGACCACGGCGCTCATGGCCAGCACTGACCAACTCACTGCACAACTCGACCGGCTCGCCGCTTTCGACAGCGGCCCGTTTCCGGTGCTCACTCTGCACCTCGACATGCGCCCCGATCAACACGGGCGCGACAATTTCGATACGTTCCTATCGTCCCGCTGCTCCGGGCGGAATTCCCCAAGGAGCTCGCCGACCGCGTGGTCGACGTGGTGAAGCTCGATATACGGGCGCCGGAGCACGCCATCCTCGAGGCGTCTCGCGCTGTGATCATGCAGAAGGATGCGGAGACCGATCGGGAACGCGTCGAAGCGCTATTCGAGGCGTACCGCGGCAACGGCCTCGGCGTCGTCGGCGCGCGAGGCGACGCGGCTGGCGCTTGAAATGGGTCAGGTCGACGAACTGCTCATTACCGGCAGCCCGGAGACGCTCGACCCGGGCACATCAACCTCGGTGACGGGTGCCGCCACGACAGGTGCCGAACGAACCCCCGGAAGAACAACTGGCCGACGAACTCGTCACGAAAGCGAGGCTGACGGCCGCGAGCGTCACGATCATCCAGGACGCGACACTGCTTGCATCAGTGGGCGGTGTCGGTGCGTTACTGCGGTTCAAGATTTAGCGGCGACGACACCTGCCTGCAGGCGCACACGACGAGGCGAGGAACAACGTCGAGGAACAAGAGGCACGACGTCACATCGACGTCGTGCCTCCGCAAGCGCACCTCGCTACCGCGGGCTGCCGGCGCCCGAGGCGCCAGATCCCGAACCGCCCGATCCTGTCGCGCCGCCAGAGCCGGTCGACCCGCCCGAGCCCGTCGCGCCGCGAGCCTGGGGATCGCCGGTCGCTCCGCCGGAGCCGGCCGCGCCGGAGCCTGGAGTTCCGGTCGTTCCGCTGCCGCCACTGCGCGGCGTGCTGCCGGAATGCAGTCGTCCCACGCGAGCCTCCGGTCGTCTTGTCGGTGTCGGAACCGATTTCGTGCCCGACGTCCCGACTGCGCCTCGGCTCGCCGACTGCGCCATCTGCAGATGCTCTTCGAGGGTCGGCAGCGTCTTGGCTGCCCACGCCTTCACGTCCGGGTCCTTCCCGCTCTGGGATTCCTTCCGGAAGTCGCTGACGTCCTTGCGGTGATCGTTCAGCATCTCCTGCATGTAGGCGCGGTCGAACGCGGCGCCGGAGAGCTTCGCCAGTCTGGTCTTTCGTCGCCTTGTGCTTGCGCCGATGTCGGTCGGCAGCGTGATGTTCTTGTTCTGCGCCAGCGTCTTCAGTTCGTCGTTGGCCTTGCCGTGATCGGTGACCATCCGCTGGCCGAACTGCTTCACCGCATCGCTCGACGCCTTCTCGAGTGGCGAGCTGCCCGAGTTCGACTTCGGCCATCCCGCCCTGCGCCGCTTCCATCACGAACTGCCGATCCGGGTTCGCCTTCGACGCGTCGGCTGCGCACTCGCTGGAGCGAGACCACTCTGCGTCCCTGCGGTTGACCCGCCCTGAGACGAGCCGCCCGCCGCGCCCGATGAGCCGCTGTGTTGATCCGCCTGCCCGACGAGTCGATCCGCCTGCCGCCGACCCGCCCTGCGTGCCTGACTGTGTGCCGGTCGCCGACCCTGCCGGCTACCGGCACTGCTGCTGCTCGACTGCTGCGCGAGCAACGGAGCGGCCGACAGCGCGAGCACGGCCGTTCCGTAAACGAATGCCTTCTTCATGCGAAAACCTCCTCCATGCAGGGGAGATATTCGCAATCACGGTGCCACGCGTCATCGTGATCAGCTGCGCGGCAGAGGGCGGGCACGTCCGCAGCGGCGTCACGCACTCAGCAGCGCGCGCTACATCGTCAGAAAGGACCAGCCTTCGACAGATGGACATCGCGATGGCCGCGAATGTGAGCAGGAGGCAGATGCCGGCGATCAGCAGATGGTCGCCGCGCTCCTTGCGTGAGCGGATTGAAGAACGCGGAGGTGACATACCCGCCGATGAAGCCGCCGGCGTGCGCGAAGTTGTCGACGTTGGGCATGATGAGCCCGTACACGAAGAGGATCAGCGCCCACTGCTTGGCCTGGCCATGAATGAGGCTGCTGCCGCTCTTGCGGCCGTAGTGCACCAGCGCGCCGAGCAGCCCGAAGATCGACGCCGACGCGCCGACGGTCAGCTGTGCGCCGCGAAGCAGTGGAAGCGGCGGCAGGTACGCGCCGGCCACCGAGCTGAGCACGAAGCCGCACACGCCTGAGATGACGTAGATGATGATCGTGCGGCCCGGGCCGACGACGTCGGCGGTTGACGGTCCTATGTCGCGCACCCACATCATGTTGAACACGATGTGCAACAGGCTTCCATGCAGCCACGTGGCGCTGAGCACCGTCCACCACGACCCGAGCGTGAACACCGGATAGCCGCCGCTCGCGCCGAAGACAATCAGCGCCGGGGCACTCGGCGCGAGGATGTTGAAGCCGCCGCCCATGATCTGCAGACCCCGTCCGGATGCCAGCAGCGACAGCACGTACAGGACGGACGAGGCGCCGACGACCAGCGGCACGAAGCCGAGATCGGCGCCGAGTTGCCTCAGCACCGGCGCGAAGCCCCACATGCCCGGGATTCGCCCGGCCGCACGTGTAGCATCGCTCGTCGTTCACGCCGACGAGCGAACCGCACGACGGACACACCACCGAGCCGGTCGTCCTGCGCCTGAGCATCAGGACATGTTAGCGCAGGCCCAGCCGACGATCGCTCCGTACGCCATGTGGCGCGAACGAGCGTGACGGCGAAGGTGCTGCGCCCGTAATTGAGCATCATGAAACCGGGCGGCTCGAGCAGCGCCACCTGGTCGGCGGCCGTCTCGGGCGTACCCATTCGCGGATGCACGATCGGCAGCAGGACGTTCACCAGCGTCGTCGCGACAAACGACGCGTGCACGACGCCGATCGAGCAGACCGAGCGCCGCGTCCCGCGCGGCCGACCGAGTGGAACACGAACGCGTACGCCGAAGGCGAACAGCATCCCGAGCGACGAAGTGCGCGGCGTACCCGTAGACCTTCGCGCGCCGGCGATTGTCGGTGAACGCCGTACCGAGCAGGAACGGGAGGTCCATGCGCGTGAATCCCGAACTCGCTCGCGGCGCGCAGCATCGTCGTCATCACGATGGTGCCGATGACACCGCCGGCAAGCGCCGCGCGAAACAGACTCGCTCACGAACTCGCCTTGCCTTTCTTCGGACCCTGGCTCGCCTGCTCCGCTTCGCCGATCGCCAGTGCCGCGTCGATCAGCGACAGATGCACGAGCGCCTGCGGGAAGTTGCCGAGGAACGTCGCCGGTCGCCGGATCGATCTCCTCGGCGTACAAGCCGACGTCGTTCGCGCTGGGCGAGCAGATCGGTCATCAACGCGCGCGCCTCGTCCACCCTTCCGGCTGCGCGCCAGCGCACCGACCAGCCAGAAGGAACAGTTCACGAAGCTGCCCTCCGATCCGGGCAGGCCGTCGGCGTTCAGGTACCGGTAGACGAACGGCCCGCGCCGCAGTTCGCGCGCAATCGCGTCCACCGTGGCCACGACGCGCGGGCTCGCGGCGCCGCCGTAACCCATGAGCGACAGCATCAGCAGACTCGCGTCGAGCGTCGTCGCCGCCGGCGTACTGGACATAGGACTGTCGTGACGTCCGACCAGCACTCCGTCTCGACGAACTCCACGATCGCCGCGGCCTCGCGCTTCCAGCGCGGCAGGTGACGCGCGCGGCACATCGTCTTCCTCGGCGAGGCGGATCGCGCGATCGAGCGCGACCCAGCACATCACCTTGGAGTGCGTGAAGTGACGGGGAGTGTCGCGCACTTCCCAGATACCGGCGTCAGGGCCGCGCCAGATGTCGCAGACGTGGTCGGCCATGCCGGCGACACGAACTGCCGGTGTCGCCATCGAACCGGTGCTCGCCCTTCGCGTAGAGCCAGATCGTTTCGAGCAGGTCGCCGTACAGATCCAGCTGGTGCTGATCGACCGCAGCGTTGCCGATGCGAACCGGCTGCGAGCCGCGATACCCGCTCAGCGGCAACGTCCGCTCCGACGCGTCCAGGGCCATTACCGTCGATGCCGTACAGCACCTGCAGGCGAGGAGCCGTCCGCGCGGTGGTCTGCATGAACCACCAGAACAGCGCCTGCGCCTCGGCGCGGCAGCCAAGGCGCAGCAGGGCGTCGATCAGGAACGCCGAGTCGCGGATCCAGCAGAAGCGATAGTCCCAGTTGCGGACGCCACCGATTTCCTCCGGCAGCGACGTCGTCGGCGCGGCTACCGACGCGCCGCTCGGGGCGAAGATCATCAGCTTGAGCGCCAGCGCGCTCCGGATCACCGCGTCGCGCCACGGACCGTCATACGGGCGCGCGGTCGGACCACGCTCGCCAGAACGCGCGCAGTCGTCTCCAGGCGAGCTTCGATGGCACGTCGCGAGCGGGAACACCAGCGGTTCGCCGTGCGAAGACGTCAGGACGATCAGCGCGCGCTTGCCGGCCTGGAGCGTCAGCGTCGCTTCGAGAGCGCCGTTCTGCCACGCCGGCGTTCCCGCCTCCCACGACGACACCGCGATGGCATCGCCACCGCATGTCGCCACGGCCGCACACCCCCGCCACCCCACACTCCCGCTGCTCGCGCCGTAACAGAACCTCGGGGCGACTCGCCACTCCAGCGGCACCGTGCCAGCGACGGCCTCGACCGCGCGCGCGACCTCACGCAGCGGGACTCAGTCGGTCATCGGGGAGCGTTATCGCATCGACAACCCGGACGACGCCGTCGGCCGTGGTGAAGGTGGTTTCGAGGATATTCGTGTCCGGCAGATATCGCCGTGACGACGTGAATGGACCGGCAGGCTGGAGCGAGAAGGCGCCGCCTCGATCCGCATCGAGGATGGCGCCGAACACACTTGCAGAATCGAGATTCGGGAGGCAGAGCCAGTCGATGCTCCCGTTGGACGCGACCAGCGCGGCCGTCCGTCCGTCGCCGATCATGGCGTAGTCGCGTATGGGTCGGAAGCCGCCGCCCTGCACCAGTGGCCTACTCGGACGCGGTCCCCTGCTTCTTCGGCCGCATGTTGCTGGCGAGCACCCGCTTGCGGAGCCGGATGGTCGTCGGTGTTACCTCGACCAGTTCATCGTCGTTGATGAATTCGATCGCCTGTTCGAGGCTGAGCTTGCGCGGCGGGATCAGCCGGATCGCCTCATCGGCCGAGGAGGCACGCATGTTCGTCTGCTTCTTTTCCTTGGTGACGTTGACGTCCATGTCGGCGGCCCGCGAGTTCTCGCCGATGATCATGCCTTCGTAGACGACCGTCGCCGGGTCGATGAAGATTTCGCCGCGCTCCTGGATGTTGTACAGCGCGTATGACGTGGCCACGCCGGATCTGTCTGCAACGAGCGCGCCGGTGGCGCGCGCGGGGATGATGCCGTGCCACGGCTCCCAGCTGTCGAAGATGTGGTTCATGATGCCGGTGCCCTTGGTGTCGGTCATGAACTGCGACCGGAAGCCGATGAGCCCGCGCGCCGGGATGCGGAACTCGAGCCGGACGCGGCCGCTGCCGTTGTTCACCATCTTCGACATGACGCCGCGTCGTTCGCCGACGTTTGCGATGACCACGCCCTGGTGGTCTTCCGGCACGTCAATGACGAGCAGTTCGACCGGTTCCACCGTCTTGCCGTCGATCGTCTTGGTCACGATGTCGGGGCGCGACACCTGGATCTCGTATCCTTCACGGCGCATCATCTCGATGAGAATCGACAGCTGCAGCTCCCCGCGGCCGACGATCTTCATCTGTTCTGGCGAGTCGGTCGGCTCGAGGCGAATGGAGACGTTGCCGAGCAGCTCGCGATCGAGGCGATCCTTGATCTGGCGGGACGTGACGTACTGTCCCTCGCGGCCCGACAGCGGTGAGGTATTCACGCCGAAGATCATCGACACCGTCGGCTCGTCGATGGCGATCGGCGGTATCGCCTTCGGCGACTCGACGCTGGCGATGGTCTCGCCGATCGTGATGTCGTCGATGCCGGCGAGGCAGACGATGTCGCCCGCGGCAGCTTCCAGGGTGTCGACGCGCTTCAGGCCGTCGAAGGTGTAGAGCTTGGTGACCTTGGTCGGCTGGTGCGGTGCTATCCAGCTTGCAGACGGTGACGGGCTCCCCCACCTTCACGCGGCCGTTGAAGATGCGGCCGATGGCGATGCGGCCCACGTAATCGTTCGAGTCCAGGTTGGCGACCAGCAGCTGCAGCGGCGCATCCGGATCGCCCTTCGGCGGCGGCACGTGCTTGACGATCGCGTCGAACAGCGGCCGCAGGTCCTCACCGCCACCCGCCTGATCGTAGGTGGCCGTGCCGGCCTTCGCGTTCGTGTAGAGCACCGGGAAATCGAGCGCCTCTTCGGGTGCATCGAGATCGATGAACAGATCGTAGACCTCGTTCAGGACTTCCTGCGCGCGGGCATCCGGCCGATCGATCTTGTTGATGACCACAATCGGGAGCAGCCGGCGTTCGAGCGCCTTGCGGAGCACGAACCGCGTCTGCGGCAGCGGTCCTTCCGACGCATCGACCAGGAGCATGACCCCGTCCACCATCGAGAGCGTCCGCTCGACCTCGCCGCCGAAATCGGCGTGGCCGGGCGTATCGCAGATGTTGATCAGCAGGTCCTTGTAATGGACGGCCGTGTTCTTCGCGAGAATCGTGATGCCGCGCTCGCGTTCGAGGTCGGTGTTGTCCATGGCGCGTTCCGCCACGCGTTCGTTGGCGCGGAACGTGCCGCTCTGGTGCAGAAGCGCATCGACCAGCGTGGTCTTGCCGTGGTCGACGTGCGCGATGATGGCGACGTTACGTCGGGAAGGATTTGCTACAGACATCTCTCCAGTATACCGGGGAGTCGCACCCGACTGGGCCGTCCGATTCATTTCAGCCGTTCGAGCAGGGTGCGCGCCCGTTCGCCGAACTGGGCATCGTCGGCGACCTTCTGCGCGAAACGACGGGCGTCGTCTGAACGCGACAGGTTGAAATTGGCGGCCGCCGCATTGAACCATGCGGTGGCCCGCATGCGCGCGCCCGAGGCGAGTTGCTGCTCGCGCCGCGCGATCAGCCGCGTCCGTCGTTCCGGAGCCATCTGGGATGCGCGGACGATGGCGAGTTCCTGCAGGATGGCGGCTTCTTCGGCATCGAAGCAGGCGCCCGACTCCGCAGCCACGCGGGCGGCCGCGTCCCAGTCGCGCTGCTCCGAGAGAACGGTCTGCAGGTAATAGCGACGTCTCACAGTCACTCCGGCGCCGCACCAGCGCCAGTTCCAGGCGCTCGCGCGCGACCGCGAAGTCGCGGCGGTTGATCGCCACAATGCCGGCCAGCTTTGGCACGTCCGCATTCGCGAGCGCGCTTGATGCCTGCTCGATGTCGACCCACGCCTGATCGTCCTGCTTCAGCCTGCGCCAGATTCAGAGCTCGCCAGTAGTGCGCCTCGCCCGGATTCCGTCCGGTGGCGAGCAACCTGTCGGCAGCGGCGATCGCTTCCGTGTGACGATTCGCATACGTGAGCGCGCGGATCATGCCGGCCAGTGCGTCGGGGTCGTTCGACGCCAATCCCAGCGTGCGGCTGTAGAACTCGAACGCGCGCGAAAAGTCCTCCGCCGACATGGCGACGTTGGCAATCGCGAGGGTCAGCGCCGGCCAGTCCTGACGCCACTCGTACCCGGCCCGGAACCGCGCGTCCGCAGCGTCGAGATCCGGCAGGCGTCCGGTGCCGCCGCCAAGGGCGAACAGACCGAGCTGGTAGTTCACTTCGCGGAAGCGGGGCTCGAATGCCAGCTGCGCCTCGAGCGGTTCGGAGGCCGTCAGCCCGCACGCGGTGGACAGTCTTGTAGGCGATGAGCGGGACGTCAGCAGCCTCGCCTACCACCGTCTCGCGGATGTCGCGATCGGGAAACGACGAACCGTACGAACCGCACGCGAGCCCCACCCAGAGGTACGTCGCGATCAGATCCTGCGGCATCAGATGGCGAAGCACGGTGGCCCACTGCGCCTGGCTGCGCGCAAGCGTCAGCATCGCCGCGAGCTGCGCGTCGTCGTTCGCCGCACGCGTCTGCCCGGTTGGCCCGTTTGCGACGACTTCGGCGATCTCAACCAGGCCAGGGAGTTCGGGCGATGCGGCCTCGACGGGGCCCATCAGCTGTCGGGCGCGGTCGATGTAGCCTCCGCGCAACAGTCCGAGTTCCGTTTCGCGCAGCGCGAGCAACAGCGCCACACGCACCGCGGCGTCACGCGCGGGAGTGCCAACCACCGGATCGCCGCTGAGAGACTTCGAACGCGCTCAGCGCGTCGCGCAGGCAGTCGTAACAACCCCGACGCATCATCGCCTCGGCGGCGGTGAGCTGGCGCTCGACGATCGGCCGCTGGCGGCGGTGCGGCCGGCGCCAGGGCAGGCGCAGGTGCGTGCGCGCAGCCCACGGCCAGCGTGGCGACTACCGTCAGCGCGAGGGCGCCGATGCGCCCCGGGTGCAGGAATGCACGGGTCCAGAGAGGCACGGGTGTCTCACCAGAACCCACCGTCCTGGTGCAGAATGATTGTATGCCTCTGTTCGAGTACGCGTGCCGTTCCTGCGGCCAACATTTCGAGTACCTCACGCGCGCGGACCGCACTCCGTCGTGCCCCTCGTGTTCGGGCATCGAACTCGAGAAACAGCTGTCGGTCTTCGCCGTCAGCGCGGGAAGCTCATCGGACCGGTCTGCGGCGCCACCCGCTGGTTCGTGTGGCATGTGCGGCGATCCGCGAGGACCCGGGGCGTGCTCGGTGAATTAGCGAGCAGGGATCAGGGATCGGGGATCAGGGATCAGGGATCAGGGATCAGGGATCAGGGATCAGGGATCGGGGATCGGGGATCGGCGAGAACGTCGGTAGGATTTGCCGCGCATCCTTACCCGATGGTGCTCAGTATCTGCGTCTCTCGAGACCGTGAGTTCAAAAACCGGCCGAATCCCCCGCGCAAGGGTTGGCACCGCCACTGCTGATTCGCCACGCGATGCCGAACGTGCAGACGTTCCGGGACCTGATGGTCTGGAACGTGTCGGTCGAACTCGTCGTGGTGATCTACCGGGTGACCGATCGGTTCCCAAGAGCCGAGATATATGGCCTGACCAGCCAAACCCGACGTGCGGCAGTGTCGATTCCAGCGAACATCGCTGAAGGTAACAGCCGCTTCTCGACGCCCGCCTATCTGAATCACATCAACGTCGCGCTCGGCTCACACGGTGAACTGCGCGCCCTCGTGGAAATCGCCTTCAGGCTCGGGTTCATCGAACGAACAGTGGAAACTGAAATCGCAGCCCGGCTCGACGAAGTCGGCCGCCTGCTGGCGGGGCTTCGCAACGCCCTTAAGCGCCGCTGCTCTGCTCCGGCTCCGGCTCCCGATCCTGACCCCGATCTCTGATCCCGCGATCCGTCCTGATCCCTGTTCCCTGATCCCTGATCCCTGATCCCTGTTCCCTGATCCCTGATCCCTGATCCCCGATCCCTGATCCCCGTCTCAGTGCACCCCTCGCGACATGGTCAGCGTCGCCGGATCCGCGCCGAGGCGGCGGATCGCTTTCTCCCACATCTGGTCGGCCGGGGTGTTGAACACCAGATTCGCATCGACATCGCTCATCAGCCAGGACGACTCGGCCAGCTCCATTTCGAGCTGACCCGACGCCCATCCCGAGTAGCCGACGACGAGCCTCGCGTTGGAAGGCGGGTCGGGTTCGAGCAGCCGCCGGAGAAGGCTGGGCGATGTGGAGAGATAGACCCCGTCGGCGATCTGCGTGGCACCGGACACCTCCGCGTGTTCCGGCCCGCCACCGACCAGAATCCAGCTCCGCTGCGGCTCGACCGGACCGCCAACCCAGATGTCGAGTTCCCGGTTCGTGGACACCGGCGGATCGAGATGCACCATCACCGTCCCCGTGGTCACCAGCGGCCGATTCAGCACCAGCCCGAACGCGCCTTCCTCGCTGTGCTTGCACAGCAGGATGACCGCGCGCGAAAAGTTCGGATCGAGCAGTTGCGGCATCGAGAGCAGCAGCGCGGGAGCAAGTGAAGTCACGTCCTAAGCCTCCTGGCAACGAGCCGAAGATCGTCGATGAACCGTTCGGTTTCGCGTCGGCGTGTGTCCTCGTCGGGCGCCCTCAGCAACGCGGACGGGTGCACGGTGGCGAGCACCAGCGGCGCGAGGCCTGACTGGATGAAGGTGCCTCGACTGGCGGTGACCTTGAACGCCCGGCCGAGCAGCGCCTGCGCGGCGGTCGCACCGAGACAGACAATCGCCTGAGGCCGCACCAGCGCAATCTCAGTATCCAACCAGGGGCGGCAGGCCGCAATCTCTCCCGCCCGCGGCTTCTTGTGGATCCGGCGCTTGCCGCGTGGCTCCCACTTGAAGTGCTTCACCACGTTGGTGACATAGACGTCGGCGCGATCGATCCCGGCTTCCGCCAGTGCCCGATCGAGCAGCTTGCCAGCCGGCCCGACGAAGGGGTGCCCGGACAGGTCCTCCTGATCGCCCGGTTGCTCGCCGACCAGCATCAGCCTGGCCCTTGACGGTCCTTCGCCGAACACCGTCTGGGTTCCGAGCTTCCAGAGATCGCAGGCGCGGCAGTCGCGCGCGGCGGCGCGGACCGTCCGCAGCGAAGGGCGAGCGGGAATCCGGTCAGCGGCTGATTTGTCCTCGCGTTGCGGCATTCTCTGCAGCCACGTCGATGTTCCGGCGCAGGCCCGCCTTGCGGGCGCGCGTCATCGCGCTCGCCGCCAGAGCGGTCCGAAGTTCGCCGTCCGACATCTGCAAGAGGTCGTCCACCGAGCGCCCGTCCCACGCCGCTCGCGGAAGCCATGCCGCGTCGAGGCTGGCGGGGGCTACCGCAGTTGTACGGGCACACCTCCTGACACACGTCGCAGCCGTAGACATGGGTGCCGACGCCCGCCTTCAGCTCATCGGGTATCGGACCGCGCTGTTCGATGGTGAGATACGAGATGCAGCGCCGTGCGTCGAGGACGCCAGGGCCGACCAGCGCCTGGGTCGGGCAGGCTTCGATGCACAGGGTGCACGTGCCGCACTGGTCGAACGCAGGGCTGTCCGGCACGAGCGGCAGGCTGCAGATGATTTCCGACAGGAAGATGAAAGACCCGAGTTCGGGGTTGATCACGCAGCAGTTCTTGCCAATCCAGCCGACTCCCGCGTGTTGCGCGAAGACGCGCTCCTGCACCGGCCCGGTGTCGACGTAGGGTGACGCCTCGAATGGCTCGGGATGCTCGCGATGCATCCAGGCCACCAGCGCGTCGAGGCGACGCATCACGACGGTATGGTAATCGTCGCCCCAGGCGTAGCGGGACACGTGCGCACGCGACGGATCCGCGCACTCCGTCGAGAACGGCCGATCGGTGTTGTAGAGCGTGGCGGTGACGATGACGCTCTGTGCGGTCGGCAAGGCGCCGCGCGCATCGGCCCGCGACTCGACGGATTTCTCGAGATAGGTCATCTCGCCCGCGTAGCCGCGGGCGATCCATTCGCGGAAGAACTCGAGTTCAGGAAGGCCGGACGGCGGTGCGATGCCGCAGGCGTCGAAACCGAGGTCGAGCGCCTTCGATTTGATGCGCTGGGAGAACTCTGACGGTGACACGGCCAATTGGTGCGTTGGCGAATTGGCGAATTGGCGAATTGGTGAATTGGTGAATTGGTGAATTGGTGAATTGGTGAATTGGTGAGTATCGGTTCAGTTCGTCAGTGGGGCTGGAGCGTCAACCCGCCAGGCTCTCGAACTGTCCAGCCCTCGCAATCTCCAACTCACCAACTCACCAACTCCACCAACTCCCCAACTGGTTTGCTATTTCTTTCCGACCAGCTGCCGCAGGACATACGGCAGGATGCCGCCGTGGCGGAACGCGACGAGCTCCTCCGGCGTGTCGATCCGCACCAGCGCTTCGAACTCGATGGTCTTGGCTCCCTGTGCACGGACCTTGACCATACCCGCCGGACGCAGCCCTTCGGTGATCCCGTGGACCTCGAAGGTTTCGCTGCCGGTGATGCAGAGCGATGAGGCCGTCACCGCGCCGACGAACTGCAGCGGCAGCACGCCCATGTTGACCAGGTTGCTCCGGTGAATACGCTCGAAGCTCTCGGCGATCACCGCCTTCACCCCGAGCAGCGCCGTACCTTTGGCCGCCCAGTCGCGCGACGATCCCGACCCGTATTCCTTACCCGCCAGGATGACCAGCGGCACGCCGGCCTCCTTGTACTTCATCGCAGCGTCGTAGATGGCCATTACGTCGCCGCCGGGCTGATAGGTCGTCCACCCGCCTTCGGTTCCGGGCGCCAGCAGGTTCTTGAGGCGCGTATTGGCGAACGTGCCGCGCATCATCACCTCATGATTGCCGCGCCGCGCGCCGTACGAGTTGAAATCCACCGGCTGCACACCGTGGTCCATCAGGTACTTGCCGGCCGGGCTGTCCTTCTTGATGTTGCCGGCGGGCGAGATGTGATCGGTCGTGATGCTGTCGCCGAGCATCGCCAGCGCCCGTGCGCCGGTGATGTCCTTCAACGGCACCGGTTCCATCGTGATGTCGTCGAAGAACGGCGGGTTGCGCACGTACGTGGAATCCGGCTCCCACGCGAAGCGGTCACCCGTCGGTACGTCGAGCGTCTGCCAGCGCACATCCCCGCTGAACACGTCCGCATACTGCTCGCGGAACATCGCCGCGGTGACGGCCTTGATCATCGTCTCCTGAATCTCGACGCTGGTCGGCCACAGGTCCCTCAGGTACACCACCTGTCCCGATCGATCCGTGCCGATCGGCTCGCTGGTGAGATCGCTGTTCATCGTGCCGGCGAGCGCGTAGGCGACGACGAGCGGTGGTGATGCCAGATAGTTCGCGCGCACCTGCTGCTGGATTCGGCCTTCGAAGTTGCGATTCCCGCTCAGGACCGAGGCGACCACCAGGTTTTTGGCGTCGATCTCGGCCGATACCTCTTCAGGTAACGGACCGCTGTTGCCGATGCACGTCGTGCATCCGTAGCCCACCAGATTGAAGCCGAGCTGATCGAGGTAGACGTCGAGGCCCGCCTTCCGCAGGTATTCGGTGACGACCTTCGAGCCCGGCGCAAGGCTGGTCTTCACCCAGGGCTTCCGCGACAGCCCCTTCTCCACGGCTTTTTTTGCGAGCAGGCCCGCCGCGATCATGACGCCAGGGTTCGACGTATTCGTGCAGCTGGTGATGGCGGCGATCACTACGGACCCGTGGTCCAGCTGTCCGATCGCCGGCAGTTCGGCTACCGCCACGCCACCCGTCGCCGGTGACGCCGATGCGGCCGCCTTCTTCGTGACCTGCAGCGTCGGAAGCGCCGAGGCGAAGCCGGCCTTGGCCGCCTTCAACGACACCCGGTCCTGGGGCCGACGCGGCCCCGCGAGGCTGGGCTCGATCGTGGTCAGGTCCACTTCGATCGTCTCGGTGTACACCGGGTCGGGTGCGCCGGCCGTCGGGAACAGTCCCTGCGCCCGGGCGTAGGCCTCGACCAGATCGGCGCGAACATCCTCGCGGCCCGACAGCCGCAGGAAATCCACCGTCATCGCGTCGATCGGGAAGATGGCGATCGTCGCGCCGTACTCGGGACACATGTTGGCGAGCGTCGCTCGATCGGCGATGGTCAGGTGAGCCAGACCTGCGCCAAAGAACTCGACAAACTTGCCGACCACGCCATGCTTGCGCAGCCGCTCGGTAATGGTGAGCACGAGGTCGGTCGCCGTCGCGCCCTCCGGCATCGCGCCGACGAGACGTACGCCAAGGACCTGCGGAATCAGCATCGAAATCGGCTGGCCGAGCATCGCGGCCTCTGCCTCGATCCCGCCGACGCCCCAGCCGACGACGCCGAGCCCGTTGATCATCGTGGTGTGGGAGTCGGTCCCGACCAGCGTGTCCGGGTAGGCGACCGTCTGCCCATCCTTCTCGTCGGAGCAGACGACCCGTGCGAGGTACTCGAGATTCACCTGGTGGACGATGCCGGTATCGGGCGGCACGACGCGGAAATTGCGAAAGGCGTTCTGCCCCCACCGCAGGAACGCATAGCGCTCCTTGTTGCGCGAGAACTCGAGTTCCGCGTTGAGCTCGAAGGCGTTGGCCTGACCGAAATAGTCGACCTGTACCGAATGATCGATGACCAGTTCGACGGGCTGCAGCGGGTTGACCTTGTTCGGGTCGCCGCCGAGCCGCGCGATGCCGTCACGCATCGCCGCGAGATCGACCACGCACGGCACGCCGGTGAAGTCCTGCAGCAGCACGCGCGCGGGCGCGAACGAAATCTCCCTCTGCACCGTGCTCTTCACGTCCCACCTGGCGAGGGCGTCGATGTCCGCCGCCTTGACGAAGCGTCCATCCTCGTGTCGAAGCAGGTTCTCCAGAAGAATCTTCAAGGAGAAGGGAAGCCGCGCGATCTCGGGGAACCCGTTTTTCTCGAGCGCGGCCAGGCTGAAGTACTGCACCCGGCGCTGGCCAACCTGCAGGACGGAACTGGTGCCAAAGGTATCTACGGTCGACATCGGTGACCCCTTAAAACGTCAATCGTACCACAGCGATTCCACACCGGGCACAGCCCTTGCGACGACCGTCAGGAGGAGCAGAGACCATGGCAGAACAACCCCGGCAGGGCGGCGAACAGGAACCGAACCACGCATCGTCGATGGAACAGGCCGAAGGATCGCGTGAAAACGTCCAGGATGGGGATGCGCATCAGCAATCGGCTGGCATCACCAATCGGCCCCTGGAAGACGAACAGCAGGAGCAGGAGAGCCTGCCCCCGCGCGGCACGAGCAAAGGCGGCAGCCATGCGTAACGACAGCAGGCCGATATTTCACCACAGTCCTGCTTCGCCGGTGGGCGGCGACGAGCGCCCCATCGACAGCGAGCGCCCTATCGACAGCGAGCGCCCGGACAGTCGCGACACGATCGCGCACGGACGTGAATCGCACATCGTGCACCCCGAAACCGAATCGCAGAAGCCTGACACTCCCGACGATCCGGTCACCCCGTCCAGTGACGCGTCGTCGAAGACCAGAATCTGAGGGTTTCAGGTGTGGGCGGTCGAACTCCGCAGCAAATCGCGGATCTCGGCCAGCAGCTTTGCTTCAGCACTGGGCACCGGCGGCGGCACCACTACCACGGGTTCGGCCTTCTTTGTGCGGCGTGCGGCATTCATTGCCTTGACGACCATGAACAGCGCGAACGCGACGATCGTGAAGTTCACCACGGCGTTGATGAAGAGGCCGTAGTTCAGTGTTGCCGCGCCGGCGGCCTTGGCGGCGGCGACCGTCGCGTACGGGCCAACCGGTACACCGTCATGCAACAGGATGAACCGCTGGCTGAAATCCAGTCCGCCCGTGAACAGCCCCACCACCGGCATCATCACGTCCTGCACCACCGAGTTGACGATCACACCGAACGCGGCGCCAATCACGATGCCGACGGCGAGGTCGACCACGTTGCCCTGCATGGCAAACTGCTTGAATTCCTGGAACATCGGGATCTCCTGGGTGCGGTGTTGAGAACGGCGAATCAGAGCCTCGAACGATCAGAACCTCCGCGTTATCAGAACCCTGCGCGTTGTCAGAACCTTGCGAGGCAGGAACTTCATCAGAACCGCGCGAACACCGTCACGGTGACAGTGGGCGCGACGTGTCCGGAATCGTCCGGTGCGACACCGCCGCTGAGGATCGTTGCGCGAACATCGGCCCGCAGTCCGGTCGCCTTGAGCTTCCGTGGACGCGTCGCCGACCGTGACGTAATACAACCCTCCGCCGACATAGTAATCACTTCCGGTGTCCACCAGCGTCCGTCCGTCATTCAGTTGGCGCAGATATCCGATGCCGGCCGTCAGAAACGGGCGCACACTCGTCGCTCGGCGCATCGGCACCTGGGCCACGATGCCGCCTTCCACCAGGAACTGAGTGAGCGGCGAGTCGACCGTGGCGTTCGGCGCTTCGAGATCCGACGTGATGCGCGTGGTGAGGTCAGTCGGGTTATACGCCGCTGCCACTTCGGCAAGAAGCAGGCGCGACAGCCTCACGCCAAGTGTCGCGGTTCCGCCCACCGATCCCTCCAGCGCCATCTGGCTGCGGAACAGCGCGCTCGTGCCCCCACCGTTCGTCGTCTCATTCGCGGGCACCTCGGCGAAGTCGATCGGCCCCATCCAGCGGATGCCGCCGGACACCTCGATGCGCCCGGCGTTCTGCGGTTGCGCCGACGCCACGGTCGACAGCGTCAGCGTGCACACCGAGGCCAGCGTGCACATCACGGCCAGCGCGCCATTCGGGAGACACGATCATTTCGGTACCACCTTCACCTCGACGGCCCCGCTGTCTCCGCCCTTTGGCACGATCACCATGCGTTCGTAGAACCCTACGCGGAAGTTGACGTCCGTCGGATCGGCCAGGTCGAAGAAACTCTCGATGTCGGCATCGTCGAGCGGTTCCACGCGCAGGACGTGCGGTCCAGGTTTCAGACCGGCGATCGAGAACTGCCCTGTCGCGTCGAGGCTGAAGTTGCCGACCATCTCGCCCGACCGTGGATCGAACGCGACGATATGAGCGCCGTTCACGCCGACGCCGGACTTGGTGATGCGGCCCGAGACGCTGCCGGTCGTGTCGTTGAAGCCATTGTCCGGATAGAGGTCGGACACGCCGGCGATGTCGTCGGCGGTGAGCCTGCGGCCGCTGATGTCGCCCGTGCCGAGTGCGATCGGGAACATCACCGAGCCTGTGGAGAGCACCCGCCTGCCGCCACCCGAAAGGAGTTCGGTTTCGCCGATCGCCGAGTGGCCCAGACCGTTGAGGTGCCCGATCTCGTGCAGCGCGATCGATTCGAGATCCCATCGGTTGCGCTCACCTGCCGACGCCACAGACCACGAGAATGCCGCGTTGAAGAAGATGTCGGCCTCGACGAGTTCGCCGGTCCGGTCGTCCACCAGGTAGCTCGTCGAGGCGAGGACGCGATCCAGTTCGGGCTCATTCAGGAAGCCAAGCGTGTTGCGGCCATCGTCCTCACCCGGAAGGTTCCGTGTGAAGCCGCCGAACTGGTACGACACCGACGCGGTGGGCACGGCACTCCAGGTGTTGAAGGCGTTGCCGACGGCGGTCTGAAACTGCGCAGCGGAAACGCCCGGAACTCCCGAGTCGGTCACGAAGTAGCGGATCGGCGTGGTCTGCCACTTCAGCGTGAACTCCTTGCCGTTCACTTCATAGCCGAATTTCAGATAGGCGAATGCCGGTGTTGCCTGGGCACAGATGAAGAGCGCGAGGGTGCAGGCGGACACCGCCCTCGAGACGCGCGAGGTCGTGGACGCTCATCGTGACACCGCCGCCAGCGCACGAACCTCGCGTTCGAAATCGACGAGCGGTGCTGCCTGCCGAGCGGCGGCGCCGCGGACGATTGGCCCGACCACGCCTGGCATCACGGGCGGAGGTGACACCATGACTTCACCAGCCGTCGTGACGCCAACCCGGTACACGCCCTGGTTGAGACCCAGGATGTATGGCACTCGCGGGCCGCTCGCCCCGAGGAAGACAATCACGCGCTGCCCGACCACGAACCGGGGAGCGCCGACTACCACGTTTCGCAGTGGCCCGAGCGTACCGCCGGGCACGCGAAACTGCAGCGCCGGACCGAACTCACCCTTGAGATAACTCTCTGGTTCGAGGGTCACAAGGGTTTCGATCGTCCTGCGGTCATCCGTCCACCGCGGCTCCACAGCCACCACCGCCCCTCGCGCAATCACGCGCGCGTCGCGCGACAGTTCGGCGAGATCGGCCGGAATCAGCACGGTCGCACCTGCCCTGGCGACAAGCAGGCCAACCACCACGACGGTCACGATACTGTTTCGCATGTCTCCCCTATCGTTTTCAGGATCGCCTGCGCGGCGCGCCGGCTCCCGCCAGGTCCGCCAAGCCGGGCGCGGACTTCTGCCAATCCCCTTCGCATCTGTGCAACGCGCGCCGCGTCCGTCAGCATCGACACCGCTTCGGTGGCGACAGCCGCCGCGGTGAAGTCGTCCTGAATCAGCTCCGGCACGATCCGCGAGCCCGCGATCAGGTTGACCATCGCGAACGTATCCACCTTCACCAGCGGGCGGCCAATCCGGTACTCGAGCGCACGACACCCGGTAGACGACCACCATCGGCTTGTCGTGCAGTGCGGCCTGCACTGTTGCGGTGCCGGACGCCGTGAGCACGATGTCAGCGGCACCGAGCACCGCGTCGGTCTCCCCCTCGACGATGGCGGCCCCCGCAAGGCCACGCGCCGCTTCGAAGAGCCGGTCGTCGAGGTGCGGCGCTCTCGCGAACACGAATTGCGCCGTCGGCACGCTGGTGCGAATGCGTGCGGCCGCATCGACGAGCGTCGGCAGAATGCGCCGCAGTTCGCTGCGACGGCTGCCAGGGAGCACCGCTACTGTCGGAGCGCTCGGACTGCAACCCGAGGCGGCGGAGCAGTTCAGGCCGCGAGTGTCTGCGCCCGCGCCAGATCGACCAGCGGGTGGCCGACGAACTCCACAGGCACACCGGCGTCGCGGTAGATCTGCTCTTCGAACGGGAAGATCACCAGCACGCGGGTCGACACTTCGCGAATGAGCTTGATGCGCCCGGGTCGCCATGCCCAGATCTGCGGGCTGACGTAGTAGATGACGGGAATGCCGAGCGCCCGTGCGTCGCGGGCAAGACGCCCGTTGAACCCGAAGTAGTCGATCACGACCAGCGCGTCGGGGCGCTGCCGTTTCGCGTCGGCAAGGAGGCGTTGCTTGGCGGCGCGGAGTTGTGGAACCTTGGCAACGATTTCGGTGAAGCCGGTGACGGAGAGGCCGCGGTAATCCACGATCAGGCGGCCCCCGGCGCTGACGAATTCGGGGCCGGCCAGCCCTGCCACCTCGATGTCCGGAGCCAGCGCACGGAGCTCGCGCGTGACGGCACCCGCGTAGAGATCGCCGGATGCCTCACCGCAGGACAGCAGCAGGCGCACGCTCAAGAGGTCGGGCGCTGGAACAGGGTTGGGTCGAGCGGAGCCGCCGAGCTTGATATCGACGACCGTGCGCTCGAGCGCCGGCTCGCCCCCGACCGTCACAGTGGCGGCGTAATTGATCTGCACCCCGTCGACCTCGCGGTAGTCGGTGAAAGTCTCCTCGACGAGCGGCTGTCCCATTCCGCCGGCCACGTAGGTCTGCTTGGAGACGAGGCCGGTGGCGGGGTCGATGTACATCACCATCGGGTCCAGGTTCGCCCCCGAGAACTCCAGTGCCTGGCGGACGATGCCCTTGTCGTCCTTGACGTCGGTGAGCCGCCGGACGCGGACCTGCCCGTCCACGGCGGCGAGCAGCACGCGGATCGTGTCGCGACGAAGACCGTTCTCGAAGTCGCGCAACATCCGCTCGGGTACGTCGTGCGTGCCATTCGGATCGCGCACCCACGCGCGGGTCCCGTCGTAGACCTGCACGATCTGCGCATCACGAATGGTGGACTCGACACGCACGTGGTTCGGGTACTCGATGTACGTGACGGTCGACGCGGTGTCGGTCGGAGCGTTCGGCCCGAGCGGCCGCGCGCGCGTCGTGGCGACGAGGCTCTTCACGGCGCGCAGACGTTCGAGTCCGCCCTTGGCCATGACCACGCGATCCAGCAGCGCGCGTGCCGTGGCACCTTCCTGCGCGGTCACTGACGATCGGCCGACCGACTGCGACGAGTTGGGCTGATAGCGCCATCGTGAGAGCTGCCCCTCCGCGAGCGGCGGCGCCAGGCGAACCGCCGCGGCTGGCGGGCGGCGCCGGGCCCTTTGGCGCCCCTGGCCTGCGGAAATCGGTAGCCAGGAGGTCGAGATCGGCCATCTCGATGACTTCGACATTGTTGAAGCCGAGGCCGCGCAGCTGCGACAGGAACGCCGACGCGTTGCCGACCAGCACGATCGACAGACGGTCGGGCCGCAGATAGTACTTCGCCACCCGCTCCACATCATCCGGGCCGACCGCATTCACCCGATCGCGGTACGACTGGAGCTGTTCAACAGGCAGTCCGTAGAACAGCACGTTGAGCACCTGCGTCGCAATCGCATCCGGAGTTTCGATGGTCAGCGGAAAACTGCCCGTGACGTAGGCCTTCGCATCGGACAGTTCACGCTCGCCCACGCGTTCGCGCTGGAGCCGCCAGAACTGATCGACGATCAGGCGCAGCACCTCCCCGGTCGCATCAGACCTGGTATTGGTGGAGGCCTCGAAGTCGCCCGACTCGAGGAGCGTATCCATGTCGGCCTTGGCGCCGTAGGTGAGCCCCCGTTCCGTCCGCAGGACCTGGTGCAGGCGGTTCGCGCCTTCGCCGCCGAGGATACGCAGCGCCATGTTCAACGCCATGTAATCCTGCTGGTTGCGCTTGATGCCCAGGTGGCCGGCCCGGATCTCGGTCTGCACCGCGTCAGGCTTGTTCACGACGACGACCCGGCGCGCGGGATCGGGCGGCGCGATGAACTGACTGGCCGGCAGTTCACTCTTCTGCCAGTCGCCAAACACCTTCTGGACACCGGCGAACGCCTCGTCGGCGCTGACATCGCCGACGATGGCGAGGATCGCGTTGTTGGGCAGGAAGTACTTGTCGTGGAACGAGACGAGGTCGGCGCGCGTGATCGCGGCCAGCGATTCGGGCGTTCCATTCTGCGGCAGCCCGTAGGGATGAAAGCCGTAGACCAGCCGATCGAATACCGCATCCGCCACGAACTCCGGCGAGTCGATGTTCACGCGCAGGTTCGACAGCGCCTGCTGACGCTGACGCTCGATCTCCTCGGGCGCAAAACCCGGCTTGCGGGCGAGATCCGACAGGATGCGCAGGCCGGCCTCGAAGCTGTCCTTCATGACCACGACATTCACGAAGGTCAGGTCGGTGCCGGCGCCGGCGCCCATGGCGCCGCCCATGAAATCGATCTCCTCGTTGACGTCCCTTGCGGATTTGGTCGCGGTCCCCTGATCCAGCAGCGAGGCGGCCAGGTTGGCGAGGCCGACCTTCTCGCGCGGATCCTGCGCTGCGCCAACGCGGACGATCATGCGCATGCTGACGACCGGCTGCTCGTGGTGCAGCACCGCCACCACCTGCAGGCCATTGTCCAGCGTGCGGATCTCGTACGGCGGGAACTGCGCCTCGTGGGCCGGCAGCGGCCGCGGCGGCGGCTCCGACGGCCAGGACCGATTCTGGGCGGCGGCGGGGCCAGCTCCCGTCAGTGCAAACACAACGGCTGCTGCGAACAGCGCCTTCATCGTGCCGCCCCTGCCGACGTCCGGGCTGGCGGCACGATCGTCAGCACGATCCGATTCTGTTCGGTGAAATAGGTGCGCGCCACGCGCTGCACGTCGGCCGCGGTGATCTTCTGGAAAATTTCGAACTCGCCGTCGGCGGTCGTGATGTCGTTGTGAATCACCACCGCGTGCGCGAGCTGGAGCGCCTTCTGCTGGTCCGACTCCCGGCCGAGGATGTAATCGCGCGCGAACTGGTTCTTGGTGCGCTGCAGCTCGCGCTCGGAGATCGGATCCGTCTTGAGCCGCTCGAGCTCCTCAATCAGCGCCTTGATGGCCTCGTCCGGCGACTGCCCGGGCTGGACGATCGCCACCGCGTAAAAGAGGTTCGGATCTTCGATGAGGTTCGCACCGCCGAAGGCCGTGACCGCCAGCTGCCGCTCGTACACCAGCTTCTGGTAGATGCGCGAGCTCTGCCCGTCGGACAGCACCTTGGACGCAATGTGCAGCGGATAGGAATCCGGATGGCCGTCGTAGGTGATGTGATACGCCACCACCACCGCCGGCAGCGGCCACGGCGCCTCGATGGTCGCACGCTTCTCCTTGAGTTGCGGCGGCTCCTTCGGGATGTCGCGCGGCACCGGCCGCTCGGCCTTCGGCACGCGGCCGAAGTACTGCTCGATCAGCGCCTTCGCCTGCGCGGTGTCGAAGTCGCCGACGACGACGAGCGTGGCGTTCTCCGGCACGTAGTAGGTCTGGTAGAACTCCCGCACGTCTTCGATCGACGCGGCCTCGAGGTCTTCCATGCTGCCGATGGTCGGGTGCTTGTAGGGATGGGTCGTGAACGCCTGGTCGTAGATGATCTCGTTGAGGCGGCCGTACGGCTGGTTGTCCACCCGCATCCTGCGCTCTTCCTTCACGACCTGGCGTTCGTTGACGAAGTTGTCCTTGTCCACCCGCAGCGTGGCCATGCGATCGGCTTCGAGCCAGGCGGCGAGCGGCAGGTACTGCGCCGGCAGGGTCTGCCAGAAGACGGTTTCGTCGTCGGTCGTGTAGGCGTTGCTCTGCCCTCCCACCGAGGCGATCACCGAGGTGTGCTCCTCGGGCCCGACATTCTTCGACCCCTTGAACATCATGTGCTCGAAGAGGTGGGCAAAACCGGTGCGGCCCTTCTTCTCGTTTTTCGAGCCGACGTGGTACCACACGCCAAGGTGGACAATCGGCGTCGAATGGTCCTCGGAGAGGACGACCGTGAGGCCGTTGGGCAGCTTCGAGATGTCGTACTGCAGCCTCGGTGGTGTCACAGCGGCGATGGCGGGACGCCCGGCAGCCGCAAGCATCGTAAGGATAAGAAGCGCGCCGGGTACCCTGCGAGTCATCACCCTGATTCTAACCTTTCAGTTGCTCCGCCCCTGCCACGTTCGCCCGGTCACCTGGCGAGCAGCCGCACCCCGACAAATGCCCAGGCGCGAGTCGTGCGGTCGAGCGGCGCTGCGTCAATCACCTGCTCGCCCCCGCCAAATACCTCTAACGCGCCACCGGAGCCGTGCACCTTCACACCGACTTCGACGCGACCACCCTCTTGCTGCTGGCGTCCGGCCACCGACTCATCGACCTGAATGAGCTTGCCGGCGCCGCGTCCGTAGATCGAGAAACGCGGATTGAGTCGGCGTCGTGCCACCACGTCTACATCTTCGATCCACGTGTAGTCTTCGTAGGATTCGACAATCACCTTGCGCACATCCGCCCTGACGTCGATAGACCGGCGCTCGTCGCCAAAACGGCGCAGGATGCGCGGGCCGACCGAGTTGTCGGCCACTGCGCCGCGCTTTGGCCGGTCTGACAGGTGTCGCGACACGTGCCTGAACACCCCGGCAATTTCCGTTCGGCCAGCGAACACCGAGCCTGCTCCCTCGAGCACGTAGTTACCTTGATACGGATCGAAGGGACGGTATTCGCTGCCGCACAGGGCCTGGTAGTCGATCAGGAATGAGCCGCGCCCTCTGGGAACGGTCACCAGATCGAAATCGCCTTTCCAGTGCGTGTCCCACGTGAACCGGGGATCGGGGTCCGCCAGAAGCGCCGCGGACATGTTCCAGTCGTAGCGGGGAATGAAGGCGACTGCCGTCGGCGGTGCGAACAGCGGCTCCTGAGCAGAAGCCACAGCACTCGCGGCCAGCACGAGCGAGCCGACGAGTGCCGCTCGCTGCCCTATTCGTCTGACGACCCGGCGCATCCGTCCAGCTGCTGCTCGAGTTGCCGGAGGCGCTGTTCGAGGTCGACGACGCGTTTCCTCAGCGCTGGCAGATGACGGAATACGGCGGATGCCTTGAGCCAGTCGCGGTTGGGAATGGCGGGATAGCCCGAAATCATCGTGCCCGGGTCCACCGAGTTCGGCACACCGGTTTGCGCCGTAGCCACGACGCCCTTGCCAACGCGGATGTGCCCCGCCACACCAACCTGTCCGGCAAGGACCACATCGTCCTCGACGACGGTGCTGCCGGCGATGCCGACCTGCGCCGCGAACAGCACGCGCTCGCCGACCGTGACGCCGTGCGCGACCTGTACCAGATTGTCGATTTTCGATCCCGCACGGATCCGCGTCTCACCCACCGCCGGACGGTCGATGGTCGTGTTCGCGCCAATCTCCACATCGTCTTCGATGACGACCGCCGCGTGCTGCGGGATCTTGAGGTGCGTGCCGTCGGCCTGCTTGACGAAACCGAAGCCGTCGCTGCCGATGACCGCCCCGTCCTGGACGATGACGCGGTTGCCGATCTGCACGCGCTCGCGGATGGAGACGCGGGCGTGGACCACGCAATCGTCACCGAGAATCGCTCCAGTGCCGACGATGGTCCCGGGATACAGAATCGTCCTCGAACCGATTCGTGCGCCGGCACCGATCACGCACAACGCACCGATCGACACCTGCGGCCCCAGCTGCACGTCGGGCGCGATCACGCTAGAAGGATCGATCCCTGGTTCGGGCGACGCCGCATTCACGAGCACGCCAAGCGCCTGCGCGAATGCCAGGTAGGGTCGGTCGCAGATCAGCAGCGACGGTCCGCCCGCAGCGGGAGCGATGCCGGGCATGACAATGACGGCCGACGCGCGAGTGGTTCCGAGAAACGCCTGATATCTGGGATTGGCGATGAAGGTCAGGTCGCCCGGTCCGGCCTGCTCGATGCCGGTGACCCGGCTGATATCCACGTCGCCGTCGCCGTCGAGACGGCAGTGCAGGCGTTCAGCTAATTCTCTGAGAGTCAACGGGATCCGACGGAGTATAACACGCCGGTTTCAGGCTGCTGCCCGCTCGAAGAAGGCGGGAAGGTGCTGCAGATCCAGCTTCCGTGCGATCGCTTCCACGCGCGTCCTGCGCTGGTCATGCGGCTGCCCGGCGAGGATCGCGAGTTCCGCCAGTTCGTCGCTCGGCTGCAGGGTCCACTGCACGACCGACGCCGCCTGCCTCGCGCCACGCCACGACTGCAGGTGCCCGAAGCTCCTGAAACCGAGGTAGTAGGCGACGATGTTCGGGCCAGGGACGAAAAAGAGGATGCCCGAGGCGATGAACAGGGCGAGGTCGATTGCGAACCACCACCCGTGATGCCGCCGCGATGCGGCCAGGAGGCGATCGAGCGTGGCGCGGGCGGCGGAGGGGGTCAGGCCGGCCGGGAACAGAGCGGTCGCGCTCGTCGCGCCGCGAAGCGACCATAGCGTTCGCTGCTCCTCGATCGATTCGGCGAGCTTGCAGACGACGGTATCGCGATACCTGGCGAGGCGGCCGGCAGCCGACCCGGTCCGCGCGGTGTCCACGAGCCGGCGCCACTGATCGCCTGCCGTGCGGATCCAGCGGCGCACGCGACCGGCGTCGTGAGCGAGCGGTTCCTCCTCAACGTCGGGCGGCTCGGCGTACACATCGAATCGATCGTGGCCAAGCGGCAGCAGGTGTACCAGCACGCGTTACCGACGCACCCGCTGCGGCGTCCGCGGCTGCTGGGTATACAGCACCGGACGCCCAGCCTGCTCCCACGCACCGATGATGAGGCCCGCGGTCGCCGTGATCGCTGACGACAGCTGCTGTTCGAGAATCGGTTGGACGGCGGCAAAAAACTTCTCGAAGTACTCGTCGTCGTAAATCTCCTTCGACGGCGACAGCAGCCTTGTCCGCCGAGAGAATTCGCTCGAGCAGGGCGTGACTCGCAATGAGCGCGTCGAAGGCCGTATCGCGCGCGTTGCCGATCGGTTTGGGAGGCGCCGGGTTCAGGTGCAGCCGCGAGCCGAACTTCTCAACGAGATCGCGCTCGAATCGCGAGTGGATGCCGTTGTTGCCCGTCATCTGGCCGTCGAAGTTGTCGGTTGCATGAAACGGCTGCGTCGCGTCCTGCATGTAATGCGCCGCAACCGCGGAAAACAGCGTCACGTTCGAGATCGCGTACGAACCCTTCTGCGCCATTCCCTCGAAACCGCGCCGCAGATTGCCGAACATCTCCTCTTCGCGCCACGGCAGCGTCCCGTATTTCTTCAGCGTGGCCGCACCGAACTTCTGGAGCGCGGCACCGTACTCGCGAGGCAGTTCGGCGTACGGCGGCTTGCCGTATTCGGCAACGCCCAGATCGAGAAAATGGTTCGGGTCGTCATCCCACCCGACATTGCGCCAGAGATCCGGGTCTACACGCGGGTTTCGATTTCGCCGCGATAGTGTTCGTAGAACGGCTTGAGCTCACTGGGCAGCAGGTCGATCGCACGCTTCATGATCAGCTGATGCGCGGCGAACCCCCAGGCAAACGACTGCGCGGGTGCCAGCAGTGTCATGCCGGTGACGGCGACCGCGAGGACCGTCAGTCTCATCCTGTAATATTAAGTCGCTTGGACAATCTGACGCACAGCCTGTTCGGGCTGACGCTGGCGCGCACGCCGCTCAGCCGCGCCGGACGAGGTACGACCGCAGCCCTTCTCCTCGCCTCCAATGCGCCAGACGTGGACGTCATCGTCACCGCCGGCGGCGCCGCCAATTACCTCGAGTTTCACCGGGGACCCACACACGGACCGTTGGGTGTCGTCGGGCTGGGTCTGGTCAGTGGCCGGTCTCGTGTGGCTGGCGCGCAGACGCTGGGACCGCGATCCCGGCGAGCCCCCGGCGAGCTTCGCCATGCTCTGGATGGTGTCGATTGTCGGCGTCGTCTGTCACGTGCTGATGGATCTCCCGACCTCGTACGGCACGCGTCCGCTGAGTCCATTCAGCTGGACATGGTTTGCCGTCGACTGGATGCCGATCGTCGACGTGTACCTGCTGGCGATTCTCGGCGGCGGCTTGTGGTTTGCGCGTGGTCGCCGCGACGACCCGGGCCGCCCGGCACTGCGACGCCGGAATGCCGCCATCGCACTGATGCTGATGGCGGTGAACTACGGTGTGCGTGCAGTGTCGCACCACGAAGCCATGGCCAGGGCGTCCGTCGTGTTCGGCGGCAGGCTGCCTGAGTGGTGCGAACGCTCGGTCCGCCCGAGCTGGGCCGTCGACTTCTGGCCGCGCTTTCCCGACCAGTCGCCACGCGACGCGGCCGCGGACCGCTGTCTCGTCGAACTCGCGGCGATGCCGAATTTCATTTCGCCGTTCCGCTGGCGCGTCGTCGCACATCTGTCCAGCGGATATGAACTGCGCGACGTCGACCTGCTGAGCGGCAGCCGGCGGGTCGGGAGAGGCGATTGCGGCTCGCACGCTGTCAGTGCGCGTGCCCAACCAGTGGACGCCAGCGGTGCTGAAGGCGGCCACCGCACCGATCGCCAGCGTCTTTCTCGGGTTCTCGCGCTTCCCTGCCGCACGGTCGTTCGTCGCGGAAGACGGTACGGCCACGGTGCGATGGAGCGACGTGCGGTTCGTGACGGGCGCCCTCGACGACCCGCAACAGTTCCGTCGTGGCCTCTTCGGGGCAACGGTCGTCCTCGCGCCCGATGGCCAGGTTCGAACCGATCGCCTCGGCCCGTAATCCGTGCTCGGGGCCGAACGCCGCTTGCACCGGCCTCCGCCGCTTGTTACGCTCCCCCGCATGCTGCGCACCGTCCTGAAAACGCTTTCTGCTGCCCTGCTGTTCGGCGCGATCGCGCTGCTCCCTGCCACCGCGTTCATGCAGCAGAAGGGCGGCGAAGAGGAGACCGGCCCCTACGAGGTCGTCGAGAACTGGCCGCAGCCATGGGCGAAGCAGGGATACATCTGGGGCTCGCAACCGGGCGTCTTCGCCGAGTCGCCGAACCGCATTTTCATCGCGGCGCGCGGCGAGTTGAAGCTGCCTGACAAGCTCCCTCGCGGATTCAACGGGATCTGGGGATCGCTCGGCGAACGCGCGACCACGCCGACGGCGGAGATGCGCAACTGCATTCTCGTCGTCGACGGGCAGGGCAAGCTCATTGAATCGTGGACGCAGTGGGACTCGTTGTTTGCGGCGGCCCCAGGCACCGGGGGCGGACCGCACAAAATCAAGATCAATCCCTACGACCCGCAGCGGCATGTCTGGGTGGTGAACGACTCGCGCCACGTCATCTACAAGTTCACCAACGACGGCAAACAACTCGTGCAGACGCTCGGCGAAACCGACGTGCAGGGCGAGGACGAGAAGCACTTCGGGCTACCGCAGGACCTGGCGTTCCTCGCGGACGGCTCCCTGCTGATTGCGGACGGATTGCGCAACACCCGGATCGTGAAGCTGGACAAGGACGGCCGCTTCCTCAAACAGTGGGGCACGAAGGGGAACGGTCCGGGTCAGTTCAGCGGACTGCACGGCATCGATGCCGATCGCAACGGCCGCGTGTACGTCGCCGATCGCGGCAACAACCGCATCCAGGTGTTCGACTCGAATGGCGCGCATCTGGACACGTGGCCGGGCCTGCGTTTTCCCAATCACGTCGTCGCCGCGCCGGACGGCACGGTGTGGGTGTCGGACGGCACCAATGCGCGCCTGCTGCACTACGACGCGAACGGCAAGCTGCTCTACTTCTGGGGCACCTACGGCACGTATCCCGGCGCGTTCTGGGAGCTGCACCAGTTCTCGGTTGACGCGCGACGGCAACCTGTACACGGCCGACAGCTTCGGCGGGCGCACGCAGAAGTATCGCCCCAGAAGCGGTGCCGATCGGTCACGTCTCGTCCCGGCGACGGTTTCGCTGCCGGCGCGCACCAACTGATGCTCCACGAATACGCGTTCGAGATGGCGGCGTCCTCGGTGCGCTTCGGCGCAGGCGTGACGCGTGAGGTCGGGCTCGACCTCGTGGATCTCGGCGTTCGGCGCGCGCTCGTCGTAACGGACCCCAGGCTCGTATCCGGCACGCCGGTCCAGACCGTGCTCTCCTCCTTGAAGGACGCCGGCGTCGACGCCATCCTCTACGACCGGGTCCGGGTCGAACCGACCGACGTGTCGTTCAAGGATGCGATTGCCTTCGCTGCGTCGCAGGACATTGACGGCATCGTTGCGGTCGGCGGCGGCTCGGTGATCGACACGGCCAAAGCCGTGAATCTGTACACGACGTATCCGCCGGCCGATTTCCTGGACTACGTCAACGCACCGATCGGTCGTGCGATGCCGGTGCCAGGTCCGTTGAAGCCGCTGATCGCCATTCCGACCACAGCGGGAACCGGCAGCGAGACGACCGGGGTCAGCATCTTCGACCTCACGGAGATGCATGCGAAGACCGGCATTGCAAGCCGTCGCCTCAAGCCGACGCTCGGGCTGCTCGATCCCGACAACACGCGCACCATGCCGCCGCAGGTGGCCGCGTCGACCGGGCTGGACATCCTGAGCCATGCCATCGAATCGTTCACGGCGCTGCCCTATCTCGCCCGCCCGCGCCCCGATCGCCCCGCGCTTCGGCCGGCGTATCAGGGATCGAATCCGATCAGCGACATCTGGTCGCTGCAGGCTCTTCGGATCGTCGCGACCTCCCTGGTGCGCGCGGTGGAAGACCCCGGCGACGATGAGGCGCGCGCGCAGATGATTCTGGCCGCCTCGTACGCTGGTGTCGGGTTCGGCAATGCGGGCGTGCACCTCCCGCACGGGATGTCGTATCCGGTGTCCGGCCACGTGCGCTCGTATCGAGCGCCCGGCTATCCCGACGACCACGCGATGGTGCCCCACGGGATGTCAGTCATCCTGAATGCGCCAGCGGTGTTCCGGTTCACCGCGTCAGCAAATCCGAGCCGTCATCTGCAGGCCGCAGAGGCGCTCGGTGCTGCGATCTCGGGCGTGTCCGATGCCGATGCTGGTCGCGTGCTCGCCGATCGGCTTACGTGGTTCATGGAACGTCTGCACGTGCCGAACGGATTGAAGGCAATCGGCTATTCCTCGTCCGATATCCCGGCACTGGTCGAGGGCACGCTGCCGCAGCACCGCGTGACCAAGCTGTCACCAAGACCCGCGGGCCCGGATGAACTTGCGGCGCTGTTCGAAGAAGCAATGACAGCATGGTAGGAACGAAGCTGCATTGCTAATTGCTAATTGCTGATTGCTGATTTGAAGACGCGACGCTCGGCGTCGATCCGAACGTGCTTTCCAATCAGCATTCAGCAATCAGCAATCAGCAATTCGCATTTTCCCCTGATGCCCCCCTTCGGTGCTCACATGTCGGTTGCCGGTGGGCTGCCGCGGGCCGTTCAGCGCGCGGTGGTTCATCGCTGCGACGCGCTGCAGATCTTCGCGAAGAACGCCAGCCAGTGGCGTGGCCGGCCGATTCCTGACGAAGAGGTCGCCGAGTTCCGCGCTCGGGTCGCGGACGCCCGGCTCAAGGCGGTCGTGTCGCACGCGAGCTATCTGATCAACCTTGCGACCACCGACACCACCCTCCGCACTCGCTCGCGCGAGGCGATGGGCGATGAGATCGATCGCGCGGAGGCGCTGGGCCTCCTCGGCGTGGTGCTGCATCCGGGCTGCTATACGGCGGGGAGCCCGACCGAAGGACTTCGTCTGATAGCGGAGAATCTGCGCGCACTGCTCGATGCGCGTCCGGCCGGCACGACGCTGGTGCTGCTCGAACACACGGCGGGCCAGGGGACAGCCCTTGGAGCACGATTCGAGGAACTCGCCGAAATCATCGGCCGGATGAACGGCAACCCGCGGATCGGTGTCTGCCTCGACACGTGTCACCTGTTCGCGTCAGGGTACGACCTCGCGTCCGCGGAGGGGTATGCCCGCACGTTCACGGCATTCGGTCGAATCGTCGGGTTCGAACGCCTGAAGGCCTTCCACTTGAACGACTCGAAGAAGCCGCTCGGCAGCCGCGTGGACCGGCACGAGCACATCGGCCAGGGACACCTGGGGCTCGAGGCGTTCCGGAGGCTGGTGAACGACCGGCGATTCGCGCGGATTCCGATGCTGCTGGAGACCCCGAAGGGTCAGGGCAAGGCCACCGGCCCAATCGCGATCGACCCACTGGACGAACACAACCTGAACACGCTGCGTGGGCTCATCACGCGGCGAAAGCGCTGATCACCTGGGACCTGGTTCGGCGAAGACTTCAGCCTCGAAGCGGAAGAGCACCGCACCGCGTGCGGGCCACGCATCGGGCGGAAGGCCGGCCTTCTCACAGGTGTGAGCGACGAAGGCGGGCACGTCCCATCCCCACTCCGGCGCCACCTGCGGAAGCAGCAGGCCGCGCCGCCAGCCGTGTTCGACGAGCAACCCGTGTCGTCCGACCTCGATCTCCGCCATCGACGACACCCGCTCGAACGCCCCGAGCACGGACACTTCGATGTGGAGGCCCGGCAGTTCGGCCCCGGTGACCCGCGGAAACCGGGGATCGGCGGTAGCCGCCGAGACGGCGCACTCTGCAACCACTCGCGCGAGCGGCCGATCGGCCTCGACGTGCCCAATGCAGCCTCGCAGCGAGGCGTTGATGTGCAACGTGACGAACGCGCCCGCAGGCTGTGCCAGGGGACCGTATGGCACCAGTGGCAGCGGCGAGCCGCCTCTGATGGTCTCCTCGATCGCCCGCCTCGCGATTGAGAGCAGTTCGGCCCGCTGCGTGTCGGGAATCATTTCCGCGTCCCGAGTGCCGCGGCAAGATACCCGACGACCGCCGACTTGTCGCCGGACACGTCGCCAGAATCCGCATAGTTCAGCACGACGGCGTCACGGGCCCCGAGCCCCTGTGCGGCCCGCATGACGGCGACCATCGCCCCGCCGCCGCACGCGTGTTCGGGATTGCGCACCAGCAGTTGCTGAAGGGCGTCCGGGTCGAACCGCTCCACCGCTTCAACCACCTGCAGATCCAGCGCCTGTGCGTTGGGCGCCGTGTGGTAGTGCGACAGGTCCGAGCTGGCGACCAGGACGGCATTCGTGTTGCCCAGCGCCTCGACGAGTGCCCGGGCGAGTTCGGCGTGAGACCTGCGGTGTCTGGCGCCCGATCACCAGCGGCACGATGGTCGAGTGCGGCAGGAGGCGACGGACGAAGGGCAGTTGCATCTCGAGTGAGTGCTCGCGCGCATGCGCGGCTGGACGCTCGTGAATCAGCCGGGATGCCGCCAGCAGGCGCGTGGCACATCCGCTGTCCACGGGCGCCACCCCGAGCGGTGAATCGAAGCCGCCGCCAGAACAGATGGCGACCCCGTCGAACGCCGACGAAGTGCGACGGCCCGACGAGCACGACCACGTCGACGTGGCGCCCCTCGAGCTGGCGATAGGCATGCGCGGCGACCGGGCCCGAGTACACCAGCCCAGCATGAGGAACGATCAACGCGGTGATCGTCGCCAGGCGCGGCGCCGCTTCCGCGCGCGCGAGAAACGTGTCCACCGTTGTCGCGAGAGCGGCGGCCGACCCCGGATACCACATGCCTGACACGGCAGGCGGACGGATGGGATGCATGGAGCGCGTCTGCTGCGGGAAATGCTAGCATTCGCCATGCCCGCCACGTTTTCCCGATCGCAAATCGAAGCGATTGCCGCGCTTGCGCATCTCCGCCTCGACGAGGCAGAGATCGAGCTCTACGCACGCCAGCTCGGCGACATCCTCGAATACGCCAACCAGGTCCAGAACATCGACACCACCGGTGTGCCGCCGACGGCCAGCGTTCTGACGCGCCAGTCGGCCGATCGCGCCGACACAGTGCATGCCTCGCTCGAACGTGAGGAGGCCCTGGCCAACGCCCCGGACGCGAGCCTCGAGGCGGGGCTGTTCAAGGTACCCCGGGTCATCGGATGAGCGATCTCTCTTCCGTTCGATCCATCCGCGACGCCGTGCAACGCGGCGAGCGGTCCGCGGTAGACATCTGCAATCAGACCCTCTCCCGCATTGAGGCGCTCAACGGCACACTCAACGCCTTCAACACGGTCACCCGTGAGCAGGCACTCAGCCGCGCGGCGGCCGTGGATGCGGATCCCCGTCGTGCGACCCTGCCGCTGGCCGGCGTGCCAGTCGCGTTCAAGGACAACCTGTGCACCCGCGGCGTTCGCACCACCGCGTCGTCGCGCATTCTCGAGCACTTCGTGCCGCCCTACGACGCGACAGCCGTCGCCCGACTCGAAGCGGCTGGAGCCGTGATGGTCGGCAAGACCAACTGCGACGAGTTCGCGATGGGATCGTCGAACGAGAACTCCGCGTTCGGCCCCGTACGCAATCCGTGGGCGACCGATCGGATTCCCGGCGGTTCCAGCGGCGGCTCGGCGGTCGCGGTGTCAGCCGGCATGGCTCCGCTCGCGCTCGGCTCCGACACGGGAGGTTCGATTCGGCAACCGGCGGCGCTGTGCGGTCTCGTGGGGCTCAAGCCCACGTATGGCCGCGTCTCGCGATACGGTCTCCTCGCGTTCGCCTCGTCGCTGGATCAGATTGGTCCGTTCACGCGGACCGTGGAAGACGCGGCGATTGCGCTCAACGTGCTCGCCGGTGTTGACACCGCCGACGCGACCAGCGCACGCGAGCCGGTTCCCGATTACACGACCGCGCTGAGCGGGCATGCGACGGGGCTTCGCATTGGCGTGCCGCGCTCCCTGGTCAACGAGGGCGTGGATTCCGCGGTCTCCGCAGCCTTTCACGAGGCGCTGGAGGTCTATCGCGCCGCGGGCGCGACGCTCGTCGACATCGCGCTCCCGTACGCGGGGGCAGCCATCCCCGTCTACTACCTCGTCGCCACGGCTGAAGCGAGTTCCAATCTCGCCCGCTACGATGGCGTGCGCTTCGGCTTCCGCGCGCCAGCCAGGGGCGGGCCCGGAGCCCAGGACGATCTCCGGACCATGTACGGGCAGGTCACGCGAACTCGGATTCGGCGTCGAGGTGAAACGGCGAATCATGCTCGGCACCTACGTGCTGAGCGCCGGCTACTACGACGCCTACTACCTGAAGGCGCAGCAGGTCCGCACGCTGATCCGCCGTGATTACGAACAGGCGTTCGAGCAGGTGGATGTCGTGGCCATGCCGACGAGCCCGACGCCGGCATTCAGGATCGGCGAACGTGTGGCCGATCCGCTGCAGATGTATCTGGCCGACGTCTTCACGGTCAGCGCGAACCTCGCGGGTCTGCCTGCGATCAGCGTGCCCTGCGGCTTCTCTGCCGACTCGCTGCCGATCGGACTTCAGCTCACCGGTCGGATGTTCGACGAGACCACTCTTCTTTCCGCGGCGCACGCCTACGAACGGCAGACCGAATGGTGGATGCGCCAGCCGAGCCTGTAATCCCACCGTGGTCGACGCTGCCGGACGAGCAACTGCTCGATCTCCGGATGTGCGATCTGGATCTGCGGATCGAGGGGACGGAGTTGCAGCACCGCATCGCGAAGGTCGATGCGGAACTGCAGTTGTGCGGCCTGGTGACCCCTCATTATTGGATCTCCGAAGAGTGGTTCAGTCCGGACGGGGTTCCCGGGGTGGCGGTGCCGTTCTATCTCCTCCATCCTCGGCTTGCGAAACTCGAGCTCTCACAGATGCTCGAGGTCGAAGGAGGAGACGAGCCCACCTGCCTGAAGATCCTGCGCCACGAAGCAGGACACGCCATCGACAATGCCTACCAGATTCGACGGCGGAGAGCGAGGCGCGAGCTCTTCGGACGTCCGTCCACGCCCTATCCCGAGTACTACACGCCGAAGCCCTACAGCAAGAGCTTCGTTCAACATCTGGATCACTGGTACGCCCAGAGCCATCCCGACGAGGACTTCGCGGAGACCTTTGCCACGTGGCTCGATCCGTCAAGCGACTGGCGGACGCGGTACATTGGCTGGCCCGCCGAGAAGAAGCTGCAATACATGGATCGCCTGATGCGCAGCCTCGCGCATACGGCGCCGAAGGTGATGACGACACGCGAGGTCGAACCACTGTCGACACTCGAGAAGACGCTGCGGGAGCATTACCAGACCAAGCGCGAGCACTACGGCCTCGACTCTCCCGATTTCTACGAGTCGGACTTGCTGAACCTGTTCTCGGACGACCCGCGCTACGCCGCCAACATGTCGGCGGCCCGGTTCCTCCGGCGGATCCGCCGCGACGTGCGCAGCACGGTCGCCAGCTTCACCGACAGCTACCAGTACACGATCGATCGCCTCATCGACAAAATCATCAGGCGTTGTCGCGAGCGGAACCTGAGGCTCACCGACGACGAACAGACCACAAGGGTGGACTTCATGGTGTTTCTCACCGTGCAGACGATGAACTACCTGCATAGCGGCCGTCACCGGGTGGCGCTTTGAGCACCAGGCTTCGCGTGCTCGCCCTCGTCCATGAACATCTCGTCCCTCCCGAGACGCTGCCGGAGGGAACCGACCCGGTCACTGCCGAATGGCGCACGGAGTACGACGTGGTCACCACGCTGCGCACCCTGGGCCACGAAGTGCGACCTCTCGGCGTCCACGACGATCTCGGCGACATCCGGCGCATGATTCAGGAGTGGAAACCCCACATCGCCTTCAACCTGCTCGAAGGCTTCAACGATGTGACGATCTTCGACCAGAACGTGGTCAGCCACCTGGAGCTGCTGAAGCTGCCCTACACCGGGTGCAACCCGCGCGGCCTGCTCCTGGCACGCGATAAGTCGCTGTCGAAAAAGCTTCTCTCCTACCACCGGATCCCGGTCCCGGAATTCGAAGTGGTCCGAGTGGGTCGGCCCGTGCGCCGGCCCAAGCGCCTGGCCTTTCCGCTGATGGTGAAGTCGCTGACGCAGGAGGCGTCGATCGGCATCTCGCAGGCGTCGGTCGTGGACAACGACGAGAAGCTGCGGGAGCGGGTCGCCTTCATTCACGAGAGCATCGGAACGGCCGCAATCGTGGAGCAGTACATCGAGGGCCGCGAGCTGTATGTCGGCGTCCTGGGGAACCAGCTGCTGCAGGCGATGCCCGTGTGGGAGCTGTTCTTCACCAACATGCCGCCCGAGGCGCGACGGATCGCGACAGACCGGGTGAAGTGGAGCGTCAAGTACCAGAAGAAGTACGGCATTGACAGCGGGCCGGCGCGCGATCTGCCGGCGGCTCTGATCGAGCGCATTCAGCACCTGTGCAAACGCTCGTTCCGCGCGCTGGAGTTGAGTGGCTGTGCCCGCATCGACCTGCGACTCGACGCCGAGCAACGCGTCTGGGTGATCGAAGCCAATCCGAATCCGCAGATTGCCCGCGGGGAAGACTTCGCCGCCTCCGCCGAGCACGCCGGCGTGTCCTACGAGTCGCTGATCCAGCGGATCGTCAACCTCGGGCTACGCTGGCAGCCTGAAGCGCTCGCCTGAGCGCGGTGGCCGCCGCAGCGCCCACACCAGAAGCAGGACGATCGCGATGGGGAGCAGGGGCACCATCATCGCGACTGCAGCGATGCCGGCGACCAGCAGACCGACCACGCCACCGAGCACGAGCAGCGGCACCAGCAGCAGCGCCGCAGCCACGCGGAGCGTGAACTTCAACAGCAGGAATGGGAGCCAGAGCAGGAGCGCGAACGGCAACAGCACCAGCGCGAAGGGCAGCGCCAGAATCCCGAAGACCACCGCAAACAGCAGGCGGAATGGCAGCAGCACCAGCCAGAGCATGACACTCCTCCCCGGCCGAACTGTCGGGCCGTACTCAGGACTTACGTTGAGCGGTCTCCAGGAGTTCCGGACTGCGGAGCTGGTCCGCGATGCCGTGGGGATCGGATGGCGAGTGGTAGCGCATCGGCTGGTGCGTAAGGACCTCGTCCAGGCTCTTGATGAGCCGACCGCGGCCTGACGTCCGGCGGACCTTCATGAATCCGAACAGGACGCAGAAGCCAATGAACAGTCCCAGGACGAATACGCTGCTCGACACCAGGCCCGCGGCCGTCCCGAGGACGATGTCGAGCAGGTTGATCACTCCACTTCGCCGGGCGGCTTCACTCCGTGCCACGGTGGAATGGTGTACTGCACGAGGCAGCGCTTCACTTCCTCCATGGCTACGCGCTCGGGCTTCTTCGGCACCGGCACGCCAGACTCGACGTCGAAGCGGACCCGCGCGCCGCGGCGCAACTGTTTGGCACGCATGCCGGCCACGTCGACGTACAGGAAACGGCTGGTGATGGGCTCAGCGGGTTCAGCCGGCGTGGCGGAGGTGTCCGCCGCATCGGGAACGTCGCTCGAAATCGTGTCGGTGGTGAGTTCGGGTGCGTCTTCCATAGCGGGGTTCAAGACTAACACGCGGATGGAACGGCTTGAAAGTGAGGACAGATGAGAAGCCGTCCATCTGTCCCCTGTCGTTTATCGTTACGGCTGTCGTCTATCTTTTACGACGCCGGGCCGCCCAACGCTTACGCCGCGACGTCAACCTTGATCTGCCGGGGCTTGGCTTCCTCGCGCATCGGCAGCTTGATGGTGAGCACGCCGTTCCGGTAGTCGGCGCCGACCCGGGCGGGGTCGACAGTCGGCGGCAGCGAGAAACTGCGGCTGAACGTGCCATACCGGCGCTCGACGCGGTGGAACTGCTCTTCCTTCACCTCGCCCGAGAGTTTCTTCTCGCCCTTGATGGTGAGCGTGCCGTTGTCCACCGTGACGTCGATATCCTCGCGCGTCATATCCGGCAGTTCGGCCTTGAGCACCAGTTCGTGCTCGCCGTTCTGGTAGATATCCACCGGCGGCATCCAGGAACCAGAGGACAGCAGCCCTTCGTCGCTCCGGCCGTAGGCATCTGAGAACGCACGGTTCAGTCGGTCCTGCAACTGCGCAAATTCCCTGAATGGATCGGTCCAACGAACAATAGCCATGATTCTTCTCTCCTTCTCAATAAGGCCAGGTAGGTCTGGAAGGTGTGGAGGGTTTCGGGCCGGAAGGTATTGCCCATCTCGACCCGCCTGACCCGCCTGACCCACCCGACTTTTCCCCTGATTACCTCGTCTCCGCGTATTCCGCGTCGACCACTTCGCCGTCCTTCACGTCCGAACCCTGGTGGCCGGTGTTTCCGGCCCCGGTCGGTCCTGCCTGGCCTGGCCGCCGACGAGCCCTTGTAGAGCAGTTCAGCCAGCGCGTGAGTGGCGCGCTGCAGTTCGTCGGTTGCCTTCCTGATGGCCGTCACGTCGTCGCCCTGAGTTGCCGTCCTGACCGCCGCGATGGCAGCCTCGGTCCTCGGACAGTTCCCCGACCGGCGCCTTCTCGCGGTTTTCGTTGACGGTCTTCTCGGCCTGATACGCCAACGCATCGGCCTGATTGCGCGCGTCGATGAGTTCGCGCCGCGTCGTGTCCTCGGCGGCATGCGCCGCCGCGTCCTTCACCATGCGGTCCACTTCGTCCTTCGACAAACCGCTGGATCCGCTGATGGTGATCTTCTGCTCCTTGCCGGTCGCCTTATCCGTGGCGGTCACACTGACGATGCCGTTCGCGTCGATGTCGAACCCGACCTCGACCTGCGGCACGCCGCGCGGCGCCGGCGGCAGACCCATCAGGTGGAACCGACCGAGAGTGCGGTTGTCCCGCGCCAGCGGACGCTCGCCCTGAAGGACGTGCACTTCCACGCTCGTCTGGTTGTCGGTGGCGGTCGAGAACACTTCGCTCTTGCGGGTCGGGATCGTCGTGTTCCGCCCAATCAACGTCGTCATCACTCCGCCCAGCGTTTCGATGCCGAGCGACAGCGGCGTGACGTCGAGCAGCAGCACGTCCTTCACCTCGCCGGCGAGGACGCCGCCCTGGATGGCCGCACCGACCGCAACGACCTCGTCGGGGTTCACGCCCTTGTGCGGCTCCTTGCCGAAGAAGTCGCGCACCATCTGCTGCACCTTCGGCATGCGCGTCGATCCACCCACCAGCACCACCTCGTCGATCTTCTTCGGATCGACGCCGGCATCGGCGAGCGCCTGCTTCACCGGCGCCATGGTCCGCTGCAGCAGGTCGTCCACCAGCTGTTCGAGCCTGGCGCGCGACAGCTTCACCTGAAGATGCTTCGGACCGGTCTGGTCAGCCGTGATGAACGGCAGGTTGATCTCTGTTTCCAGCGCGGTGGAGAGTTCGATCTTGGCCTTCTCCGCGCCTTCCTTGAGGCGCTGGAGCGCCATGCGATCCTTTGCGAGGTCCACGCCTTCGTTCTTCTTGAACTCCGACGCGAGCCACTCGATGATGCGGTCGTCGAGATCGTCACCGCCGAGGTGCGTATCGCCGTTGGTCGACTTCACCTCGACGATGCCCTCACCCACTTCGAGGACCGAGATGTCGAAGGTGCCGCCACCGAAGTCGTAGACCGCGATGGTTTCGTCCTTCTTCTTGTCGAGACCGTAGGCCAGCGCCGCCGCCGTCGGCTCGTTGATGATGCGGAGCACGTTGAGCCCCGCGATCTGGCCCGCGTCCTTCGTCGCCTGGCGCTGTGCGTCATTGAAGTAGGCCGGGACCGTGATGACCGCATCGGTCACCTTCTCGCCGAGATAGTCCTCGGCCGCCTGCTTCAGCTTGCCGAGCACCATCGCCGAGATCTCCGGAGGCGACATCTTCTTGTCGCGCGCCTCAATCCAGGCGTCGCCATTCTGCGAACGCACGACCCTGTAAGGAACGCGCGCCGCCTCGCTGGATACCTCCTCGTGCTTGCGCCCCATGAAGCGCTTGACCGAGAAGATGGTGTTTTCGGGATTGGTCACTGCCTGCCGCTTGGCGACCTGTCCGACGAGACGCTCGCCCTCCCGCGTGATCGCCACCACGGACGGGGTGATCCGGGAGCCTTCCTGGTTGACGATGACCTCCGGTTGGCCGCCTTCCATAACGGCGACGACGGAGTTGGTCGTCCCCAGGTCGATACCGATGACTTTTCCTGCCATGTGTTCAATCTCCCTCAATGAGATGAACCGAGTATACGAACGCAATGAGTTGATGTCAAGCATGTTTTATGAGTGCACACAACTCATATATGCCACACATGGGTTTTCACGATGCGCGAGAGCGCCTGGCTTTGGTCCCGGCGCGTCCGACAAGCGGCGGTCATGGCGGATGAATCTCTCTGGTTCGCAGCCGCATGATCGGTGTGGCCGTTTTAGCCAACTCATGAGCAGCGGCCACGATCTCGTGGACGAACCGATGAAGCCCCTTCCGTTCCGGACTGTGCGATGATTTCGGGATGCGTTCGAGGATTCAGGCGGTGGTGCTGCCGTCGGAACCAACCGAGTTCCGCGACGAGGTACGGCGTATTTTCCAGGAACTGGACCGCTCCACCGACGAGGCCCTGACCGGCGAGTGCGCGCCGGCGCTCGACGTGTTCGAGACCGATGAATCGGTCGAGATTGTGGTGGATCTGCCCGCCGTATCACCCGAGTCGGTCCGCATCGTCGCCCGGGCGCAAACGGTGTTGATCGCCGGGTACAAGACGGCGCGCCGGGCGCGGGGCGAGTCGAGTTTTCACCTGGTCGAGCGCGGGTATGGCCGCTTCGCCCGGGGTATCCGGATCTCGGCCTCCTGCGATACGAATCGCGCGCACGCCACCTTCATCAACGGCGAGCTCCGCATCTCGATCCCCAGAATTGTCGAGCGGCGCGGCCGTTCGGTTCGCATTTCCATTTCCGGCGAGCCTCGAACGGTATCCGGTGAAACGCCTCCGGCGTGATCAGACTGCTGTTCATCGGCGATATCGTCGGCCGCCCCGGCCGCGACCTGGTTCGACGCGGCGTTGCTGCACTGCGCGACTACCACCAGATTGACCTCGTGATTGCGAATGCCGAGAATGCGGCGGCGGGCTTCGGCATCACCCGCGAGCTCGGTGAACATATTCTTGATTCGGGCGTCGACGTCATGACCTCGGGCAATCACATCTGGGACAAGAAGGAAGCGATCGATTACATCGGGATCGAACCGCGCCTGCTGCGCCCGGCCAACTTCCCCAACGGCGTTCCCGGCAACGGGAGCTATGTGGCCCGCACCGAGGCGGGAGTCTCGATCGGCGTGATCAACGTGATGGGCCGCGTCTTCATGGTGAGCATCGATGACCCGTTCGCGGTGGTTCTCAAGGAGATCGAGAAGGTGCGGCAGCGTGCGCGGATCGTCTTTGTCGATTTCCACGCCGAGGCGACCTCGGAAAAGGTCGCGATGGGATGGCATCTCGACGGCAAGGTGACGGCCGTCGTCGGCACGCATACGCACGTGCAGACAGCCGACGAACGGGTGCTGCCCAGGGGCACGGCCTATCTCACGGATGCGGGCATGACCGGTCCGCACGACTCGATTATCGGCGTCGATGTGGACGCGGCGCTCGGGCGCTTCCGCACGGCGATGCCCGCACGATTCGAAACGGCGAGCGCGAACCCCCGACTGAACGGCGTCGTGATCGAGGCCGATGAGACAACGGGGCTGGCTGTCGACATCGAGCGCGTCAGCTACAGCCTCGAAGAACTTGACGATCTCGCGCGAGCTTCCGGACCTGACGCCCGGGGCTGAGCGCGCCGGTTCCCTGTTTCCGAACATGCCGAGTCCATTCGGACTACCGTTTGACGAGCCAGAGCCCGAGCTGATCGCGCCGGACCCGGCCGCCGCTTCTACGAGTGAGGCGCCGTCCATCGGTTCGACCGGCCAGGCGCCAACGTCCGGTTCGACGGCCAGACGCCAGGCTCCGGTTCGACCGGCCAGGCGCCGGCCTCCGGTTCGGTCTTTCGGCGACCAGCATCCCCGTCCAGCGGACCGGGTCCGTCTTCCGCTCGGGGCAGCCTGGCGCCATCTTCCCCGCCGCCGATCGTCGTCCCGCAGGCGCCCGCACCACCAGTGGCTCCCTCGCGGCAGGTCCTCAGCGTCACGGAACTGACGACGGCCATTCGCGACCACCTGGAGTCGGAGTTCCACTCGGTGTGGGTCGAGGGCGAGCTCTCGAACTGCAAGCTCTGGAACACCGGCCATCTCTATTTCACGCTGAAGGACGATCGGTCGCAGGTCAAAGGCTTCATGTTTCGCACGCAGCTGCGTTACCTGAAGTTCAAGCCCGTTGATGGCCTCCGCGTTGTCGCGCGCGGGCGCGTCTCGGTATACGAGCCCAAAGGGGAATACCAGCTCACGTGCGAGCACCTCGAGCCGCAGGGGCTCGGCGCACTGCAGCTCGCCTACGAGCAGTTGAAGAAGCGTCTTCAGGCCGAGGGGCTGTTCGACGAGGCGCGCAAGCGCCAGTTGCCGGCGCTTCCGCGAAAGATCGGCATCGTGACGTCGCTCGACGGCGCCGCAATCCGCGACATGCTCAAGGTGCTGGGGCGCCGATATCGGAACGCGCAGATTGTGATCCGGTCGACCCGCGTGCAGGGAGAGGGATCGGCGCTGGAGATCGCCCGCGCGATTCACGCCATCGCGCGCGTGCCCGACGTTGACGTGGTCATTGTCGGACGCGGCGGCGGCTCCATCGAGGATCTGTGGGCCTTCAACGAGGAGCTGGTTGCGCGTGCGATCGCGACGTGCCCGTGGCCGGTGATTTCGGCCGTCGGCCATGAGAGCGATGTGACGATCGCGGACTTTGTCGCGGATCGCCGGGCGCCGACCCCGTCGGCGGCCGCGGAAATCGTCGTGGCGGCGAAGGACGAGTTCTGTCACCGCATCGATCGCATCCGCGACCGTCTGGATGCCGCAGCGCTCGGACGGATCCAGGCGCTCAGCCGCCGCGTCCACATCGTCAGTGGGCGCTCGGCCCTCGCCGGCTTTCCGATGCGTCTTGCTCTGAGGGGACGGGACGTCACGGAGCTGACGCACCGGCTTCGGCAACGGATGCGCGCGCAACTGTCTGGACGTGAACGCCTGCTCGTGCAGTTGCGCCGCCAGCTCGAGACCTTCGACCTCGGCCGACGGCTGGCCACCATACGGACGCGACTCGCCACGTGCGACGGCCGGCTGCACACGGCCGCACGACGTCGCCAGGACCGCGCGCGTGGGCAGTTGCGCGAATGCGTCGGTCGGCTCGAGTCCCTCAGTCCTCTCGCGGTGCTTGGGCGCGGATACGCGGTCGCGTGGAACGAGGACCGCACCCGTGCGCTGCGCAGCGCATCTGAAGTGAGCGAAGGCGACCGCATCCGGGTGACGCTGGCCTCCGGCGAGCTCGAATGCGATGTGCGCCGCCCCCGGTGATCCATGTCTGATACGTCGATCAAGGACTTCGAAGCCGCTCTTGCCGAACTCGACGGCCTCGTCAAGAAACTCGAGGAGGGGGACCTCTCGCTCGAGCAGTCGCTCGCGCTGTACGAACGGGGCGTGCAGTTGTCGCGCTTCTGTCATGCCCGCCTCGAGGAGGCGGAACGGCGCATCGAGATACTCACGGACCGGGGTGAACTGAAGCCGGCGCCCGCCTCGCTCACGGGCGACGACCCCGAGCGGCGATGAACAGCCTGCGCTCATCGACGCTTGCCACCTTCCTGGTGGACACACGCGCACACGTCGACGCAGCGCTCGAGCGCTTTCTTCCGGTGCCCCCCGAGTGTCCGGCGCTCCTGTCCGAGGCGATGCGCTACAGCGTCATGGCTGGCGGAAAGCGCCTGCGTCCGATCCTGGTACTCGCGGCGGCGGATGCCGTTGCACGTGACACGCCGGCGCCCGTGCTGGAACTGGCGCTGCCGACGGCGTGTGCCGTCGAGTTCATTCACACCTACTCGTTGATCCACGACGATCTTCCCGCCATGGACAACGACTGCCTGCGCCGTGGGCGGCCGACGCTGCACACTGTGTACGGTGACGGAATCGCCATTCTCGCCGGCGACAGCCTGCAGGCCGAAGCCTTCGCGCTGATGGCGCGCGAACCACAGACGCTCGACCCGGCGGTCATGGCGAGAAAGGTTGCCGCCATTCGCACGGTGGCGACGGCGGCGGGTGCATCCGGGATGGTCGGCGGACAGGTCGTGGACCTTCAGGCTGCCGGGCAGGTCAACGGCCATCATGTCGCGCTCACCGGCGATACCCTCCGCGCGATGCATATGCGCAAGACCGGCGCCCTCATTCAGGCCGCCGCGGTAAGCGGCGCCATCATGGCAGGCGCGGACGCCACAGGGCGTGATGCAATCGAGCGCTGGGCGACCGAGATCGGACTGGCGTTCCAGATCGTTGACGATATTCTCGACGTCGAGGGTGATGCGTCGGCCCTCGGCAAGACCGCCGGCAAAGACGCCGCGAGCGACAAGCCGACCTACCCCTCCGCTGTTCGGACTGGACGCGGCGCGGGGCATGGCCGCCGAGTGCGCTATCCGCGCGCATGCCGTGCTCGCTGAGGCAAACCTGACCGGCAGCTGGCTCGATGCCATCGCTGACTGGGTCATCTCCCGCCGCAACTGACACGGCGAACGACCATCACCGCCGCAGGCGAACCATGGCCCATTCGAAATCGAGGCTCGACCTGCTGCTCGTAGAGCGAGGGCTCGTGCCGTCACGCGAACGGGCACGCGCCGTGATTCTCGCCGGCCACGTGCGCGTCGATGGGCAGGTGGTGTCGAAAGCCGGCGCGCCGGTCGGCGAGTCGGCGCAGGTGGAACTGACCACGCCTGATCATCCCTACGTCGGGCGCGGAGGGCTCAAACTGGCCCACGCCCTGGACCTGTTCGGCATAGCGGTCGAAGGACGCAGGGGACTGGATATCGGAGCGTCGACTGGTGGGTTCACCGACGTCCTGCTGCAACGCGGCGCGCGAGACGTCGTCGCGGTCGATGTTGGACACAATCAACTCGATTGGAAGCTCCGCAGCGATCCGCGCGTGCTGGTGCGCGAAGGTGTCAACGCCCGGGCGCTGACCGAACGTGAGGTGCCGCACGCTGTCGGACGTCGTGACGATTGATGTCGCCTTCATTTCGCTGGCGCTGATCCTTCCCGAAGTGCCGAAGCTGCTCGCGCCAGGCGCCGACGTTGTCGCACTGGTGAAGCCGCAGTTCGAGGCCGGCCGCGAGGAGGTGGGCAAAGGGGGAATCGTGCGCGACCCTGCGGTTCACGACGCGGTGATCGCGCGGGTGACAGCGACAGCCGAGGCGCAGGGGTTCGAGCGGTGTGCCGTTATACCGTCGCCGATTACGGGCGCGACCGGCAACCGTGAGTTCCTGATGCACCTGCGACTGCGCACCGATGGAAGCTCCGACAGAGTGGGCTAGGATACAGAACTCATGAACACGGTCCCGCTTCCGCCCGTCTCGCGCGTCGGGATCATCGCGAAAACGCATCTGAGAGCCGCAACCACGCACCTGCTCGAACTGGGCGAATGGCTCGGCGCCCGCGGCATCCGTCCCGTGTACGAAACCGGCACCGCCGCGCTCATGCCGCCGGCGGAGGGACGGACGATACGCGACAAATCGGCGCTCGCGACCGACGTGGACATGGTGCTCGTCCTCGGCGGCGACGGGACGTTGATCGGGATGGCCGACTGTATCGCCGAGGCAGGCTCGGGCATTCCCATTCTCGGCGTCAACTTCGGTAGCCTTGGCTTCCTCACCGAGGTGACGCTGCCCGAGTTGTATCGCTCTCTCGAACACGCGTTGAACGGACGCGCCTTCATCGAGGAGCGCATGATGATCCGCGCCACGACAGCGAGTGGCGGCGACGTGCTGCGGCGATCGATCGCCGTGAATGATGCGGTCATCACCAAGACGGCGCGCTCGCGCATGATCGACATGTCGGTCTACGTCGGTGAGGAGTTCGTGACGCGTGTACGGGCGGACGGCTTGATTATCTCCACGCCGACCGGTTCGACCGCGTACAACCTGTCGGCCGGCGGACCGATTGTCCAACCGGATGTGGACGCGATGATCATCACGCCGATCGCACCGCACACGCTGACGAACCGGCCGATCGTGATTCCGGGCTCGGCCGCCGTGCGGGTGCAGCCGACCATGGACGCGCGCGACGAGATTGTCTTCACGCTCGACGGACAGTCGACCTTTCCCATCCACGCCGGAGACGAGATCACTGTCTGCCGCGCTCCCAGGCCGCTGCGCCTGATCCGGCCGACGACGCGCAGCTATTTCGAAGTCCTGCGCACCAAGCTCAAATGGGGAGAACGCTAGATTCAGCGTGCAGACGTCACTAGCGGCCCGCCGGCGGAACCGCGTCACGCCGGCGCTCCGCCATACGTTTGTCGCGGAAGTACTGCACCTGGAACTTCTGGACGTTCCGGTTGTGCTCGTCGAGCGTGCGCGCGAACGCGTGCGTGCCGTCGTTCCGGCTCACGAAGTACAGGTAATCCACGTCCGCCGGACGCGCGGCGGCCTCGAGCGCGCCGCGACCCGGCGCGGCAATCGGCCCGGGCGGCAGGCCCGGATACCGGTAGGTGTTGTACGGGGAGTCGAACGACAGGTCGTCCCGGCGAAGGTTGCCATTGAACCGGCCTGCGCGCTGAAGAGCGTAGATTACGGTGGGGTCGCACTGCAGGCCCATGCCGATTTTCAGCCGGTTTGCATACACCGCTGCCACCATCGGCCGCTCGCCGCCTGAACCGGTTTCCTTTTCGACGATTGACGCGAGCGTCACCAGTTGCCGCACGCTGAGGCCTCGCGCACTCGCGGCGGAGCGGAGTTCGTCGGTCAGCACGTGCTTGAACCGGTCGACCATCGCGCGCACGAGTTGCGCCGCGTCGACCCGCCGTGATACGGCGTAGGTCTCCGGGAACAGGTACCCTTCGAGGTCGCCAGCCGACGGATCGATGTCGGCGATGAGCGAGGCCTGTGCCGCCGCCGTGCGGAACGCGTCAGCCGTTCCCATGCCCTGCGCTTCGAACACCGCCGCCATTTCCGCGATGGTCAAGCCTTCGCGAAACGTGATGTTCACCAGGTCCACTTCTCCGCGGGCGATCTTGTCCAGCACCTCGCGCGCCGTCATCGGATGGTCGAACCGGTACTCACCCGCTTTCAGCCGGCGGGCGTCACCGCTGAGCCAGAGCGCGACGCGATAGGTAAGGGTGTCGCGCACGATACCGGCTGCTACGAGCCGCTCGCCGATGGCGCGCGTCCCGGCGCCCGAGGGAATGTCGAGTGCCTGGGATTCCGACTCGTAGCCGCGAAACGGAGCCTCAACGCGCGAATACACCACGAAGGCGGCGACACCACCGAGCACCAGGAGCAGAACGAGCAGCAGCGCAAGCTTCTTCATCAGTCAGGTATGTTCGGCATCGGGCCCGGGCTAAGGAAGCCGCTCGCGAGCACGCCGGTCCAGATAATCCTGCAGGATCACGGCCGCAGCGGCAGCGTCGAGCTGCGCCTTGCGTTTCTTCCAGTCGCGCTCGCGCAGCGCCAGCCGGCTTTCGGCTTCATGGCTGCTCAGCCGCTCGTCCTCGGTCATAACGGGGATCGCTGTTCGGCTCCGCAGCCCCGCGATGAACACTTCGACGAACCTGGTCTGCTCGCTGGCCGTCCCGTCGAGGCGGCGCGGCAACCCCACCACCACTTCCCCGATACCGTCATCCTCCGCAGCAAGTTTGCCGATCGCCAGGCTGACGCTGTCGACGCGATCAGCGTCGGACACAGTGAGCGTCATCAAGGGACGGGCGAGCGTTCCGGATGGATCGCTGATTGCCACCCCGACTCGCCGACGGCCAACGTCCAGCCCGAGTATCCGCATCGCGATGCTATATTCTGCCGCACACGGATGCTTCATCGTATGGTCGCTGGCTGCGTCGCCGCTCTGGCCCTCGCCGGAAGCGTCATGCTCGCGCAGACCGCGGACCGTGAGCAGACGGCAGCGCTGTCGCGCCGCGCGGCCGACAGGCTGCAGAAACTGCATGAGGAAGCCGAGCGTCTGGCGGCCGACGAACGGACACTCCTCGGAGACCTGCGCCGGCTGGAGCTCGACCGCGAGATCCGGACGACCGAACTCGATGATGCCCGCGCGGAGGTGCGTGCGGCGGCGGCCGATCTCAGGACGCTCGATCAGCAGGTCGCGACGCTGACGTCGGAGTCCAACGCTGCCCTCCCGGATCTGCGCGCACGTCTGGTCACCCTGTACAAACTCGGTCGCGGGCAGTACGCGCGACTGCTGCTGTCCGCATCCGACGTACGGCAGTTTGGCCAGGCCGTCCGACTTGTCTCCGCCCTTGCCGAACAGGATCGCCAGCGCGTGGCCAGTCATCAGCGACGGCTCGCCGACCTGACGACGGCGCGCGCGGCGGCGAGGGAGCGGCAGGCGCGAGTGCAACAGCTACAGGCGTCCGCGCAGAAAGCGCAGGACGGAGCGGAGCAGGCCTTGAGCGCACTGGCCGCGCTGGTACATGACATCGACACGCGCCGCGATCTCAACGCCCAGTTCTCCGCTGAACTGCTGACGGCGCAGGAGCGGCTCCAGGCCTCGCTCGACGGCCTCACGCCGGCAGCGACCGTGGCTTTGCCGCTCGGCCCATTCCGCGGCGACCTCGACTGGCCCATTACGGGAACTGTTCTGCAACGGTTCGGCGAATCGGTGAGCGGCCGTCCACCGACGCGAGGCATTGAACTCGAGGGGGCGGCACAGGCCCCGGTGCACGCCGTCCACGACGGAACGGTCGCGTACGCGGACAGCTTCGCCGGTTACGGTCGCCTGGTCATCCTCGACCACGGCGGACAGACCTTCACGCTCTACGGCAACCTGGGCGACATACAGACGGAAAAGGGTGCGCGGGTGGAGCGTGGCGCGCAAATCGGAACAGCCGGGTTGGGCGAGCGGGACGCGGCCGTGCTCTACTTCGAGCTTCGCGTCGACGGTCGGGCGGTCGATCCTTTACAATGGCTGACGAAAAGGTAGATATGTCCTCAAACATCCGCCGCGTCGTGCTCTGGATCTCCGCTCCGGTCATTGCGTTCGCGATCGTCGGCGGCTTCCTCGGCAAGGTCACCGCCCGTGAGGACACCTACCCGCACCTGCGCGTCTTCTACGACGTGGTCAACCTGATCACCGATCGCTATGTCGAAAAAGTCGACATGGACAAGGTGATGAACGGCGCGATGCACGGTCTGGCCGACAGCCTCGATCCCGACAGCGCATTTCTGTCGGCGGATCTCGTCAAGCAGATTGAAGCCAACGGGCCGCAACCAACCGGCGACCTCGGCATCGACCTCACGCGGCAGTACTGGCTCCGCATTATCGCCACCCGGGATGGCTCCCCGGCGGCGCGGGCCGGTCTGCGCACCGGCGACTACGTCCGCCTGATCGGCGAGACCCCGACGCGTGAGATGTCGGTATTCGAAGGCATGCGTCGCCTCCGCGGTGCGCCGGGTTCGAAGATCTCGCTGACCATCATCCGCGGCAACACCAACGACCCCCACGTCGTCGAACTCACGCGTGAGGCGGTGCCCACCACGGACGTGACGAGCCGTACGGCCGCGCCCGGCGTCGGCTACATGCGCGTCGCGGCGTTCAGTTCGCGCACGGCGGCGCAGGCGAAAACCGCGGTGGCCGATCTCACCAGAGCAGGCGCTACCAGGTTGATCGTCGACGTGCGCCGCACGTCGGGCGGTTCCAACGACGGTGGCCTGGCGCTCGCGCGGCTGTTTGTCGGAACCGGCACGCTGGCCCGCCGCGCAGCCCGCGACAGCGAGCCTAAGACAATCGATGCGGTCTCGGGCGACGGCTCAGTCACGCTGCCCGTCACGATCCTGGCCGATAACGGCACCTCTGGCGCCGCCGAGATCTTCGCGTCCGCACTGCTCGGCAACAAGCGCGCGGAGATCGTTGGCGAGCACACCATCGGACGTGCCGGCGAGCAGAAGCTGGTGAAGCTTCCGGATGGGACAGGGCTGTGGATCACCTCCACGAAATACCTCACGCCATCGGGCGATCCGCTTCACGAGAAGGGACTCGAGCCGACCGTCGCCGTGGACGCGCCGGATGTGGAGTTTGGTCAGCCGGAGCCGTCACCGGATGCGATCCTCGAGAAGGCGCTCGAACGGCTCACCGAGAAGAAGGCAGCCTGACCTGTCGCCCGTGCGACGCGTTACGCGCCGCGCATGTCGCCGGATTCCTTGACACGTCCGCGACACCGTCGTATAACCGCTCGACATTTTCACAGTTCAAGATCAGCGTCACATGACGGCGGAAGGTCGCGCGCGTGCGGTCTCGGCCCATGCTGGAGGTACGACGACATGAACAAGGCAGAGATCGTAGAGAAGATCGCCAAGGACACGGGACTGACCAAGGTCACCGCGGCTGCCGCTGTTGAATCGCTGATCGACGGCATCACCAGGTCTCTCAAGAAGGGCAACTCTGTGTCCTTCGTCGGCTTCGGCACCTTCAAGACGGCCAGCCGCAAGGCTCGCACCGCCCGCAACCCGCAGACCGGCGACGCCATCAAAATCCCCAAGCGCCGCGTCGCCCGCTTCACCGCCGGCAAGGCACTCAAGGCAGCCGTCAAGTAGCAATGCGTTGACGCTCCACTTCAACGATTGGTATACTGTCCGTTCGTCTAACGCCTTGAATTCAAAGCCGTAGGCGCGTAGCTCAGGGGTTAGAGCGCCTGCTTGACACGCAGGAGGTCGGTGGTTCGATTCCACCCGTGCCTACCACTCGACTCGGGCGAATCAACACCTCGCTCGTGACAGCAGGCCATCCATCGCGCCAGGCGAGTGTCCTGAGTGAGGCCGATGCAGTCGGCGGCCGAATCGAAGGACTGTGCAGAACTCGCTGAGCACGTCGAAGTACCAATGAGCCACGTCAACGTCACGCTTCCCGACGGATCGAGTCGCGCTGTGCCCCCGGGTACGAGCGTGCGCGACGTCGCTGAAGCGATCTCGCCGCGGCTGGCGAAAGTGGCCCTTGCCGGCGTCGTTGACGGCCGAATGGTCGACCTCACCTACCCGCTGACCGCCGACGCGTCTGTCCGCATCGTCACGCCGGACAGCCCGGAAGCGCTTCACGTGTATCGCCACAGCACGGCACACCTGCTTGCGGCTGCAGTGACGAATCTGTTTCCCGACGTGCAGTGCGGAATCGGACCGGCGACCGACGAAGGGTTCTTCTACGATTTCGTCGTGCCGCGCCCGTTCGTGCCGGAAGACCTGGACGCCATCGAGCAGAAGATGCGCGACCTTGCCGCGCAGGACCTGGTCTACGAGCGGCAGATGTGGCCCCGCGACGATGCCAAGGCGTTCTTTGCGGGACGCGGCGAACCGCTCAAGGTCCAGCTGATCGACGAGAAGACCGAGGGACAGAGCGAGGTGTCCTGCTACACGATTAAGGACAAGGACACCTTCATCGATTTCTGTGTCGGGCCGCATGTGCCGACCACGGGTCGCTTGAAGGCGTTCAAGCTGTTGAGCACGTCGAATGCCTACTGGAAGGGCGATGCCCGCAACCAGCCGATGCAGCGCGTGTACGGCACGGCGTTCCTGTCGGAGAAGGAACTCAAGGCGTACCTGACGCAGATCGAGGAAGCCAGGAAGCGCGATCACCGGAAGCTGGGTCGCGAGATTGGCCTGTTCATGTTCCACCAGTGGGCGCCCGGTGTGCCGTTCTGGCTGGACAAGGGAACGACGGTCTATCACCTCCTGGCGAACTACATGCGCGAGGTGCTCGTCCCCGCCGGCTACCAGGAAGTCAAGACGCCGATCATCTACAACAAGGCGCTCTGGGAAACCTCCGGTCACTGGTCGCACTATCGCGAGAACATGTTTCTCGTCAAATCGACGGACGATGAAGACATGGCCCTGAAGGCGATGAACTGCCCGGGCCACTTCCTCGTGTTCGCGAGCCAGACGCGCAGCTACAAGGATCTGCCATTCCGGCTGCACGAGCAGACGCCGCTGCACCGCAACGAGGCCTCCGGTGTCCTGTCAGGACTCACCCGCGTGCGCCAGTTCTCGCAGGACGATGCGCATTGCTTCGTGATGGAGTCGCAGATTGCCGACGAAGTCGAGCAGTTGCTGCGACTCGTTCAGCGTGTCTATGGCGACTTCGGGCTGGAGTACTCGGTCAAGCTCTCCACGCGTCCGGAACAGTTCCTCGGTACGGTCGAGACGTGGGATCATGCTGAAGCGTCGCTGAAGCAGGCTCTTGAAGGGGCGAACCAGAGCTACACCGTCAACCCCGGCGACGGCGCGTTTTACGGACCGAAGCTGGACTTCGACGTGACCGACGCGATCGGCCGGAAATGGCAGTGCGCAACGATCCAGCTCGATTACCAGATGCCGGAGCGGTTCGACCTGAAGTATGTGGGGGCCGATAACGCCGAGCATCGCCCGGTGGTGATCCATCGGGCAATCTTCGGCAGTTTCGAACGCTTCATTGCCATCCTGATCGAGCACTTCGCCGGGGCGTTTCCGCTGTGGCTGGCACCGGTGCAGGCGGCGGTGCTGCCGATCGCCGACCGCCACCTCGAGTACTCGCGCGGCGTGCGCGAGCAATTGGAGGCGGCTGGCCTGCGCGTCGATCTGGACGAGCGCCAGGAGAAGATCGGATATAAAATTCGTGAAGCCCAGCTGCAGAAGATTCCCTACATGCTCGTCGTGGGCGACCGGGAAGCAGCTGATGGAACAGTATCGGTGCGTACCCGCACCGGCGGTGACCAGGGAGCCGCAACGATTGCCTCGTTCGTCGAGGCAGCGCGTGCGGAGGTGGCCAACCGCGGACGGAATGTGTCGGATGCCGTGTCAGCCGGCGCATCCGCGTAACCAGTAGGAGGCCTTATCGCTTTCGACAGATCACCCCGACGTGACGACCGCGTGCGCGTGAACGAGCGCATTCGCGTTCGTGAAATCCGCGTCATCGACGACACGGGGCAGCAGCTGGGCATCATGCCCCCGCCGCAGGCCTTGGCCATCGCCAAGCAGAAGGGCCTCGATCTTGTCGAGATCTCCCCGACGGCAGTGCCGCCGGTCTGCCGCATCATGGACTTCGGCAAGTACCAGTACCAGGAGCAGAAGCGCACGCGTGAAGCGCGGAAGCACCAGAAGGTCATCGAGGTCAAGGAGATCAAGTTCCGTCCCAAGGTGGACGAACATGATTACCAGTTCAAGAAGAAGCACATCGAGCGCTTTCTCGAGGACGGTGACAAGGTGAAGGCGACGATCTTCTTCCGCGGGCGCGAGATGGCCCACCCCGAGATCGGACGTCGGATTCTCGAGCGGTTGATCGAAGAGCTGGTGGAGGTCGCGATCGCCGAGTCGATGCCGCGGCTCGAGGGCAACCAGATGCACACGATTTTGAGCCGCAAGCCCCAGGGCGGCGGCAAGGGACGCGCCGCGGCGCCCAAGGCACCCGCTCCGGCACCGCCGGCGCAGCAGCAGTAGAACGGGAAAAGGACATCATGCCGAAGTTGAAGACCCATCGCGGCGCGGCAAAGCGCTTCAAGAAGACCAAGGGTGGCAAGTTCCTGCGCAGCAGCGCATTCAAACGCCACATCCTGAGCAGCAAGACCACGAAGCGGAAGCGCGGACTGCGGGGGACAAAGACCGTGAAGGACGTGGACGCGCCAAAGCTGGCGCGGATGCTCCCGTACGCATAGGCCACGAGCGGCTATGGGCTTCAGGCTTCTGGCTCTGGACTTCTCGCGCAGAAGCCGGATTGGCCGAGGCCGAGAGCCTAGTCAACAGGGTGAGCCTATCGCCCACCGCCTGAGCGCCAAGTCGCCAACGAGGAAGAAGAGAAATGCCGCGAGTAAAAAGAGGAACGGTCCGTCGCGCCAAGCGCAAGAAGCTGCTCGGCCTGGCGAAAGGGTATTACCAGACCAAGAGCAAGCTGTATCGCGCCGCCAAAGAGGCGGTCGACACGGCGCTCAAGTATGCGTTCGTCGGCCGTCGCAACAAGAAGCGCGATTTCCGCCGCCTGTGGGTGGTCCGCATCAACGCCGCCGCCCGCGAGAACGGGCTCACCTACGGTCAGCTGATTCACGGCCTGAAGAACGCCGGGAACACCTTGGATCGAAAGAGCCTGGCCGAACTTGCGGCCACGAGCCCGGCGGCGTTTGCCGCGGTCGCGTCGCAGGCGAAAGCCGCCCTCAGCAAGTCCGCCGCGGCGTAGCTCGATCGCCGCGAAACCGTCGGCGAACCGTCGGCGAGACCGCTGTCGTAGCCGCCGGGTCGCGCCGCTACGCAGACAGTCACAAAGGCAAAGGCGGAGGGTCTGACCCTTCGTCTTTGCCTTTTTCATTTTTCGGCGGCCATGGCGTGCGGCGCGTTCCAGTCAGTGATTCGCCATTCGCCGTTAGCAATTCATTCGTGACTTTTGTACTCTGTCCATTCCATGTCTCTGCCTGACAGCACCTCGGTGGCCGGCCAACTGGCCGCCTTCGAGCAGGAGCTCGCCGCCGCGTCCTCGATGCGGGACGCCCAGGCCGTGCGCGACCGCTTCCTCGGTCGCAAGAACAGCATCGTCGCCTCGTGGATGCAGCTGATTGCCACCGCCCCGCCCGAGCAGAAGAAGCTGATCGGCCGCTACGCGAACGAGTTGAAGCAGCAGATCGAGGCGCGCTGGGCACACCACCAGGAAACGGCCGCCGCCGACGCGCGCCCCGCTGGCGCAATCGATGTCACGCTTCCCGGCCGCAGGCCCAGGCTCGGTCACCGCCATCCACTGACGATTGTCCGGGACCGCATGGAGGCGATTTTCACGCGCATGGGCTTCGCCATCGTCGAAGGGCCCGAGATCGAGGACGAGTGGCACTGTTTCGACGCGCTGAACATGCCGGCCGAGCATCCCGCGCGCGACATGCAGGACACGTTGTACCTGGGCGCGCCGGTACCCGGTGAGTCAGGCCAGCCTGGCGACGTGCGGACCATGCTGCGGACCCATACCTCCTCGATCCAGATCCGCTACATGCAGGCACACCAGCCGCCGATCCGGATCGTCGCACCAGGCCGCGTATATCGACGCGACGACCTCGACCTGACCCACACGCCGATGTTCTCCCAGATGGAGGGGCTGGTTGTCGGCGAGGGCGTATCGCTGGCCGACTTGAAGGGCACGCTGCTCGCGTTCGCGCGCGACATGTTCTCCGCCACGTCGCGCGTCCGGTTCCGCGCAAGCTTCTTCCCCTATACCGAGCCGAGCGCGGAAGTGGATATCTCGTGCTGGCAGTGCGACGGCAAGGGCTGCGCGATGTGCAAGCAGACCGGCTGGGTCGAAATCGGCGGCTGCGGGATGGTGCACCCGGCCGTCTTCGAAGCGGTGAACATCGACGCGGAGCGCTATACCGGATTCGCGTTCGGCGTCGGGATCGAGCGGGTCGCCATCCTCCGCCATCAGGTGCAGGATATCCGCATGTTCTTCGAAAACGACCTGCGCTTCCTCGAACAGTTCCCGTACTGACCGTGTATACGCGATGAAACTTCTTCTGTCCTGGGTCCGGGACTTCGTCGACATCACTGCTGCGCCCGAGGCAATCGCCGACACGATGGCGCTGCGCGGGTTCGAAGTCGCGTCGATCGAGCATCTCGACGCCGACGCGGTGATCGACTTCGAAGTGACGGCCAACCGGCCGGACTGCCTGAGCGTCATCGGCCTCGCCCGCGAGATCGGCACGGCGTACGGCCTGCGTGTCGGCGATCTGGCTGTCAAACCAGTGCCATCCGAGCCGCTGGCGCGCGTCGAGGCAGGCGCGTCCGCAGACCTCAGGGTCACGATCGAGGATGCGGACCTCTGTCCCCGGTACGCGGCCGCCGTCGCCGATGTCACGCCGACGTCCTCGCCCGCCTGGATGGTGTCGCGCCTGCAGGCCTGTGGCGTGCGGCCGATCAGCCCGTTCGTGGACATCACGAACTACGTGCTGCTCGAACGGGGCCACCCGATGCACGCCTTCGATCTCGACAGGCTGGCCGGCGCAGACATCCGCGTGCGTGCCGCGCGCCCGGGTGAGACGGTCACCACGCTGGACGGGACCCGACGCACGCTCGACGCCGAGATGCTGGTGATCGCGGATGCGCAGAATGCCCAGGCCATCGCGGGGGTGATGGGCGGCGCCGACTCGGAGGTGTCCGCGGCGACGCGGAGCATCGCTTTCGAGAGCGCCTACTTCAAGCCGGTGTCGGTGCGCCGGACCAGCAAGCGGCTCGGCCTCAAGACGGAGGCTTCGTCGCGCTTCGAGCGCGGCGCGGACATCAACGCCCCGTTTGTTGCGCTGCGGCGTGCGGTCGCGCTCATGCAGCAGATTGGCGCCGGCGTGTTGCGTGGTGCTGCCGTCGATGCGTACCCGCAGCCGCGCCATCCGCGCACGCTGCATTTGCGACGCGAGCGGCTCGCGAGCGTGCTCGGGATCTCGGTTCCTGACGCCGATGTCGTCCGCATCCTGCGATCGCTGCAGCTGGAGCCCACCCCACTCGGAGATGGCTGGGACGTGATCGCGCCGACCTTCCGCGTCGATCTGCTGCGTGAGGTGGACCTCATCGAGGAGGTCGGCCGGCATTACGGGTTCGACCGGCTCGACGCCGCCTTCCCGGTGATGACCCAGGCGGCAGCTCCCCCGGACCCGCGGATCGCCCGCGATCAGTTGACGCGGCGCGTGTTCGCGACGGCCGGGCTGTCCGAAGCGGTCACGTTCGGATTCATCGAGCGGCGCATGGCCGAAGAATTCGTTCGCGGACAGCGAAGTGGCGTACGATTGTACCGGTCGCCAATCCGTTGTCGGCGAAGTTCGACGTGCTCCGCCCGTCACTGCTGCCGGGACTGGTCGATTCGGTCGCGCACAATCGGCGGCACGGGCGACGCGACGTCGGGCTCTACGAGATCGGGTCGCGCTTCTCGGCGGTCACCGGCGAGAGCCGGGGCGTCGCGCTCGCGTGGACGGGCAGCACGCCGGAACACTGGTCGGGCGCCTCCCAGGCCGTGGACTTCTTCGATGCGAAGGGCGTCGTCGAGCTCGCCTGCGCGGCCCTCGGCGTGGCGCCGACGTTCACGAGCGTGCGCCTGCCCTGGCTGGTGGCTGGCCAGAGCGCATCGGTGCTGCTCGATGGCGAGACGGTGGGTGTCATCGGTCAGGTGACACCGGCGGTGATGGAGCGCGCCGGTGCCCCGCGGCAGGATGCGGTCTATGTCGCCGAAGTCGATCTCGACCGGATCGAACGGCTGCGCGGCACCGGCATCGAGTCGGTGACGCCACTGCCGCGTCATCCATTTGTCGTGCGCGATCTCTCGATCGTCGTCGCCGATGTCTTGCCTGCGGAGATCATTCGTGGCACCATTCACAGAGCTGGTGACGGGCAGACCTGCGCCGCTCGTGGCCATGACGTTCTTCGACCGGTATCAGGGCAAGGGCGTTCCCGAAGGCTCGATCAGCATCTCAGTCCGGTTGACCTTCCAGGCGCCGGATCGCACGCTCACCGACTCTGAAGTGCAAACCACGTTCGACACGATTCTGGCGGCGCTCGTGCGCGAGCATGCCGCCGTGCAACGGTGACCCGCATGGCAAAGACCTCCCCGTCGAGCGTAGAGCTCGAACCGATCGATCGACTCGAAGAGAAACTCAAGCTGCTCGTGAACGTCGTCGAGCGCCTGAAGACCGAACAGGCCCGCGCGGCCGAAGAGAACCAGCGGCTGACGGCCGAGGTCGACCTCGCTGCGCAGCCGCGTGGCGGCCGGTGAAACGCTGTCCACCGAACTGTCGGCGCTGCGTGAGGAGCGGGACGTGATTCGCACGCGCGTCGGCGAGATGCTCGAGCAGCTCGACGCACTGGACATCTAGCGTGTCTGACGGCCGCGTCATCACGGTCGAAATTCACGGGCAGCGCTATCCGATCCGCAGCTCCCTCGATCAGGAGTACGTGCTGCGGCTGGCCGCGTATGTCGACCAGAAGATTGGTGCGGCAGCCGAGAGCACGCCAAGTGGAGACTCGCTCCGGCTGGCCGTGCTCGCCGCGCTCAACATCGCCGACGAACTGTTCCGCATTCGCGAGGCGATCCGCGCCAAGGACACGCAGATTGCCGAGCGCGCCAGCGAACTCGAGCAACTGGTCGATCGCGTCCTCATGGCGTAGAGCTGGCCGCTCGCATCAGCAGATCCGGGTGACCGGTGTCGGCTCCTCAGCATGTCTTTCGCCTTGCCCCGCACGGTCAGGAGTAAGATCCTCACAGCGTTTTCAATTCCCTGCTTTGCTCGTGATGGCGGTAGGCTCGTTTGAGCCAACGTTTCATCCAAGTGAGTCGCGATGCTGCGTGGTGTGCACGCCTCTGTTCGAGGAAGCCTGAAGCGCAGCTTTTCCTAGCGGTTCCACCTGCTTACGCAGGTTCATCGACCTCCCCACACGGCAAAGCGGGGGTTTTCGCTCCCTGCCCTTGACGAGGATTCGCGGGGCGGACATCCCAGCGCGCGGCGCCGACCCATCGAAACCCGACGTGGGTCACGGGAAAGGACGTCACGCGTGTTGCCGATAGCCGGTTATCTCATCAGCGTCGTACTCGCGCTCGTCACCGCCGGCGCGGTGTTCGCGGTATGGGTCGCCAACCGCAAGCGCATCGCTGCCGAAACGGTCGGTCGCGCCGAGGAGCAGGCCCTCCGCATCATCAAGGACGCCGAACGCGACGCCGACACCCGCCGTAAGGAAACCCTCCTTGACGCCAAGGAGAAGGCGCACGAGATCCTCACCGGCGCCGAACGGCAGGCGCGCCAGGAGCGACAGCAGGCGCAGTCGCTCGAACAGAGCCTCATCCGACGCGAGGCGCAGCTCACCGAACGCCAGCTCTCCTTCGAGCGCGTCGAAAAGGAACTGCAGGGCCGCGAGAAGGGGGTCTCCCAGCGCGAGCAGCAGGCGGAGGCCGCCGCGAGCAAATACGAGCAGCTGGTCGCCCGCCAGCAGCACGAGCTCGAACGCGTGGCGAGCCTGTCGGCCGACGAAGCCAAGGAGCTCCTGCTCAAGCAGATCGAGAACGATGCCCGGCACGACGCCGCCAACCTGCTCAAGCGGCTCGATACGGAAGCCCGCGAGACTGCGGCCGACAAGGCCAAACAGTACATCACCGAAGCCATCCAGCGCAGCGCTGCCGAGCACGCCATCGAAACCACGGTGTCCGTGGTCGACCTGCCAAGCGACGATCTCAAGGGACGGATCATCGGACGCGAGGGGCGCAATATCCGCGCACTCGAACTGGCCACCGGCGTCGATCTGATCGTCGACGACACGCCGGGCGCGATCATCCTTTCGGGGTTCGATCCGTACCGCCGCGAAGTCGCCAAGAAGGCAATCGAGAAGCTGATTGCCGACGGCCGTATCCACCCGGCTCGAATCGAAGAAGTCGTACAGAAGGTCAAGGACGAAACCGACGAGGAAACGCGGAAGGAAGGCGCGGCGGTCGCGTTCGAACTCGGCCTGCACGACCTTCACCCGGAGATTCTGCAGGCTGATGGGACGTCTCAAGTTCCGCACCGTCCTACGGGCAGAACGTCCTGTCGCATTCGGCCGAGGTCGCACGGCTGGCGGGCATCATGGCCAGGGAGATCGGCCTCGACGCGCACGTCTCGGTCCGCGCAGCCTTCCTGCACGACATCGGCAAGGCGATCGACCGCGAGATGCAGGGCACGCACCTCGAACTGGGCATCGACTTCCTGCGCAAGCACGGCGAGAACGAGGCGGTGGTGATGGCCATGGCCGCGCATCACATGGACATCGACTGGCCGTCGCTCGAGGCGATGATCGTCCAGGCGGCTGACGCCATCTCCGCCGCCAGGCCCGGCGCCAGGCGGGACATCCTCGAGTCCTACGTCAAGCGCCTCGAAAAGCTGGAAGGCATCGCCGATTCCTTCAAGGGCGTGTCCAAGTCCTTCGCGCTCCAGGCCGGGCGCGAGATCCGCATCATGGTCGAAAGCGAGAAGATCTCCGACGAGGAAGCCATCTGGCTCTCGAAGGACATCGCTCGCCGCATCGAGAACGAGCTCGAATATCCGGGCCAGATCAAGGTTACCGTCATCAGAGAGACGCGGGCCGTCGACTACGCGAAGTGAAGGTATCCGATCTCACCGAGCGTGCACTGGTCGCGCGCATCCAGCAACGGCTCGCCGCCTGCACCGTCCTCGGTCGTCGTCGGTATCGGTGACGATGCCGCGGTGGTCGAGCCGGAGCGCAATCGACTGGAGGTCCTCACCGTCGATGCAATCATTGACGGCGTGCACTTCGACAGGCGCTTCACCCCGCCCGACGCCATCGGCCATCGCGCTCTTGCGGTGAACCTGAGCGACCTCGCGGCGATGGGGGCCTCTCCGCGCCTCGCGCTGCTGTCGTTCGCGCTTCCCGCCGACCTGCCGTGCGACGACTTCGACGCGTATCGTTGGCGGCGTCGCGGCGCTCGCCGCCGCTCACGACGTCACCGTCGCCGGCGGAAACCTGACGCGCACCCCGGCCCGCTGACAATCGACGTCACGGCAATCGGCACGGTGAAGCGGCGCGGGCGTCCTGACGCGTGCCGGTGCGCGCGCCGGGAGACTTCGTCTACGTCAGCGGCTCGATCGGCGCTGCCGCAGCAGGCCTGCAGATGCTGACGCGGCCAGACGCCGCGCCTGCCGCGTCGTGTGTCGAGCGCTACCTTCGTCCGTCACCGCGCGTCCGGACCGGCCTGCTCCTCGGTCGTAACCGCGCCGCGTCGTCCTGCGTGGACCTCAGCGACGGACTGGGCGACGGCGTCGCTCGTCTGGCCGAGTCGAGCGGCGTCGGCATCACCATCGACGCCGCGACGGTGCCTGTCGACCCGGACGCGCGACGATGGTTCGAGCTGCAGGGCCAGGATCCGGTCGACCGCGGCAATTGCCGGTGGCGACGACTACGAACTGCTCTTCACGGTCCGACCGCGTTCGCGCGGCCGCCTGAAGGCTGCACTGCTGCACGGCGGCGTGCCTCTCACGCGGATCGGCGTCTGCACCGCCGACGCGGCGCTCGCGCTGGTGTCGCCCGGCTCGCGATCATCCCTCAGCCTTGCCAGCGGGATTCAGCCACTTCCGATGATCCAGTTCACGCGCGACCTGGCCATGCGCTGGCTCGACGCCCTGCTGCATGTGAACGACACACCGGAGCGAACCGCCGCCGCCTACGCGCTCGGCGTGTTCCTTGGCTTCTCGCCGATCCTCGGGCTGCACACCATCGTCGCCATTGCGCTCGCCTTCATGTTCAGCCTGAACCGCGTCGCGGTGCTGCTGGGCGTGTATTCGAACCTGCCATGGATCATGGCTGGCTACTACGCGTTCACGACGATGATGGGTGCGGCGATCCTGCGCACGACGCTGCCCGCCGACCTTCGGGAGCGCCTCGGCGACATGTTCCAGCTCTCGTTGCGCAGCGCGCGAGTTCTGGCACGAGCTCGTGCGGCTGCTCCGCCCGCTGCTCTGGCCCTTCACGCTGGGCTCGACCATCGGCGCAGCCGTACTGGCGGCCATCGCCTACCGCGTCGCGCTCGCGTTCGTCATTCGCCGTCGCCGCCACCACGCGGCCCACACGAGACCGCCCAGAACGTAGAACGGCGCAACACTGAATCGCGATGCGCGCATCTCCACAGCGCAAATCCGAGCGCGCCATCTACAATTCCGAATGAGGCCTGATGCTGCTCGCCCGCTCGTTCTGGTGGAAAGCGCTCGTCACGGTGATCGCGGCGGTCGGCTTCGTGTGGCTGTTGGAGACGACGATGCGCGACTCGCGGTACGTGATGCTGCCACTCTCGCTCATCGAACCCGGCTTCGATCCGACGGCCCCGCCCGCGCCCGGTGCGCGACTGGCCTTTGCCGCAACCGCGTACTGCAAGGGACAGGTGACCAGTTCCGGCGTCGCCGCGCAACGGGGCGTGACCGCCGCGGACCCGGCGCTGCTGCCGATCGGCTCCGTCGTCCAGCTCGATTTCAAGGAAGACGGGCTACGACGGCATCTACACGGTGCTGGACACCGGACCGGAGGTCCAGGGGCGCGAAATCGATCTCTACATGTGGAGCTGCAACGAAGCGCTCCGCTTCGGACGACGGCCGGTCCGGATGATCGTGCTGCGACTGGGGTGGAATCCGCGCGCGACGACGCGAAGCTTCATGGACCGGTTCCTGCGGAAGCCCGAAGAGCCCGAGCCGCTGCCGTCGCGCCCGTTCCCCGACACGCCATAATGTCTGGCGCCGTCGGCGCGCCCGAGACTGTGCCTCGGGGCCAACAGGTAACTATCCCGGCACCTCCGACGGAACGCCATCCCGCTGCGCGTACTGCAGTTCGAACAGCTTGAAGTAGATCCCCCGCGCCGCGAGCAGTTCCTGGTGCGTGCCCACCTCCCGCAGAACCCCTTTGTGCAGCACCAGGATCTTGTCCATGTCCTGGATCGTCGAGAGCCGATGCGCGATGGCGATGGTCGTACGACCGGCCATCAGCGTGTTGAGCGCGTCACGAATCAGGAGTTCGGTCTCGGTATCGACGCTCGAGGTCGCCTCGTCCAGGATCAGGATTCGCGGATCGAACGCCAGCGCGCGCGCGAAGGACAGCAGTTGCTTCTGCCCGACAGAGAGCGTGGCACCGCGTTCGGCCACCGGCGCCGCATAACCGAGCGGCAGCCGTTCGATGAACGCGTCCGCGTGCACGGCCGTCGCGGCACTGCGCACCTGTTCGTCGGTGATTGCGGCGTTGCCCAGCCGGATGTTGTCGGCGATGGTCCCGGTGAAGAGATGCACGTCCTGCAGCACGAGGCTGAACATCGCGCGCAGGTCTTCAAGCGCCCGTTCGCGCACGTCTACGCCGTCGATGCGGACCGCTCCGCGCTGCACGTCGTAGAACCGCAGCAGCAGGTTGATCAGCGTGGTCTTTCCCAGACCCGGTCGCCCCGACGATGCCGATGCGTTCGCCCGGCTTGACCTCGAATGAGACGTCCCTGAGCACCCACTCGGGCTCGGCGCCCGCCGGCTCGTTGTAGGCGAACGACACGTGATCGAACACGATGTGGCCGCCGCGGCCCTCGACCCGCGGCACCTTCGGCGCCGCCGGCGACTCGATCGCCACCGGCTCGTCGAGCAGCTTGAAGATCCGTTCCGACGAAGCCATCGCCGACTGCAGGATGTTGAACTTCTCCGACATGTCGCTGATCGGCCGGAAGAAGCGCTGCGAGTACTGCAGGAAGGCAGCAAGCGCACCCAGCGTGAGCGTCCCGCTCATCACGCTCGCGCCGCCGTACCAGATGATCAGCGCCGAGGCCAGCGCGCTCACCGCTTCGATCGCCGGATAGAAGACGGCGTAATAGAAGATCGACTCGATGTTCGCGTCGCGGTGCTTCCGGTCGATCTCGTCGAACCGCTCGAAATTCAGCGACTCGCGCCGGAACAGCTGCACCGTGGACATGCCGGTGATGTTCTCCTGCAGGAACGCGTTGATCTTCGCGATCCAGCCGCGCACCACGCGGTACGACTCGCGGACATGCGTCCGGAACCACTGCGTGATCAAGGCGATGATCGGCAGCACGGCGAAGGCGACGAGCGCCAGCCGCCAGTTCATCCAGAGCATCACGCCCATGATCCCGAACAGCGTGAAGACGTCGCCGAAGATCGTCACCACGCCGGACGTGAACAGTTCGTTCATGACGTCGACGTCCGAGGTGACACGGGTCATCAGGCGACCGACCGGATTCCGGTCGTAGTACCGGAGGTCCAGCCGCTGCAGGTGGCTGTAGATGGCCATCCGCATGTCGAACATGATCCGCTGCCCGGTCAGCTGCATCGTCCAGGTCTGAAAGTATTCGGCGACGAAGGCGAGCACCAGGATGCCAACGTAGACCAACGCGAGCTGGTCCAGCCCCTCGAGCTGTCCTGTCGCGATGTGCTGATCGATCGCCACCTTCATCAGGTAGGGTTGCGCCAGTGCCGCGCCCGCGCCGGCGATGATCGCCACGAACGCGCCGCGCCACCGGCGCCGGAGTACGGACGCAGGTAGGTCAGAAGGCGGCGCATCAGCCGCGCGTCGTAGGCCTTCCCGAGGATGTCGTCGTCCTGCATCAGGAGGCCGCCAGTTCTTCCTCGAGCAGCTGTTTGCGGTGCAGCTCGGCGTACAGGCCATCGTGCTCGAGCAGTTCCGCGTGACTGCCCTGCTCGACGATACCGCCCTGGTCGAGCACCAGAATCTGGTCGGCATCGCGAACCGTCGAGATGCGATGCGACACGATGATCGAGGTCCGCTGGCGCATCACGCCGCGCAGACCAGTCAGGATCTCCTCCTCGGTGTACGTGTCAACCGCCGACAGAGAGTCGTCCAGGATAAGGATGCGAGGGTCGATGGCGATCGCCCGCGCCAGTGCGGTCCGCTGCTTCTGTCCGCCCGACAGCGTGATGCCTCGCTCGCCCACCATCGTGTCGTAGCCCTTCGGGAAGTCGGAAAGGTCCTTGTCGAGTCTGGCGATCGCCGCGGCACGTTCGATAAGATGCCGCCGCTCGGCCTCCCAGGCATCGTCGGAACGCGCCTGCCGCGTCAGCCCTTCGTCCGCGGCCTCTGTCCGACCTGCCCGCCCTGCCCAACCCGCCCGACCTGCCCGCCCTGCCCGCACCTGCTCGACCCGCTCTGCCAGTCCCTGAGCCGCAAAGCGGCGCGCGTCCAGGCCGAACGCGACGTTGTCGCCGATGGTGTCGGAGAACAGGAACGGCTCCTGCGGCACGAACCCGATCGCGCTGCGCAGCGTGGCCAGCGGCCAGTCGAGCACGTCACGCCCATCGACCAGGACTGCCCCTCTGCGGTGGTTCGTGCAGCCGCGCGATCAGCCCGATCAGCGTCGACTTGCCCGAGCCGGTCACGCCGACAATCGCCGTCGTCTGCCCTGCCGGGATGCGCACCGAGACATCGCGCAGAATCGGTCGTCTCGTCCGAAGCCAAATGTGAGATTCCTGAATTCGATCTCGCCTCGAACCGCGGCCGGCACGGGCTGAGGCCGCGCCGCGCGTGCCCGCGTGCCGTCGCCGTCTCTGCGAGCGAGCGCCACGGGCGCCACCGCATCACTGATCAGCGGCGTCGTGTCGAGCACCTGCAGCATCCGCTTCCAGCTCGCCATCCCCCGCTGCAGCATGTTCGTGACCCAGCCGAATGCGATCATCGGCCACGACAGCATCGTCAGGTAGGCGAAGAACGCGACGAATTCGCCCGAGGGTGATCCTGTGGGTGATGACGGCACGGCTGCCGAGCCACAGCACCAGCATCGACCCGAGCCCGAGGAAGAACGACATTGTCGGGAAGAAGAAGCCTTGAATCGCGATCAGCTTCCGGTTGCGCCGCAGGTACTCGAGATTCGACTGCCTGAAGCGCTCGATCTCGGCCTCCTCCTGTCGATAGGCCCGAACGACGCGAACGCCGGCGAGCGCCTCCTGGGCGACGGCGCTCACCTCCGATAGTTGCGCCTGGATCTTCTCGAAGCCGCGGTGAATGCGCGCCGCCAAAGTAGTTGACCGAGATGGAGACGAACGGCAGCGGGATGAGCGACAGCAGCGTGAGGCGCGCGTCGATCGAGAGCATCATCGCGAGCGCGGCGACGAACGTCAGCAGTGTGTTCGCCGAGTACATGATCGACGGGCCGATCATCATGCGCACGGCGTTCAGGTCGTTCGTGGCACGCGACATCAGGTCGCCCGTGCGGTTCGTCTGGTAGTAGGACAGCGGCAGCGTCTGGAGGTGCGCGAAGAAGTCGTTGCGCATGTCGTACTCCAGATCGCGCGAGGCGCCGATGAGGATGCGTCGGGTCCAGAAACGGAAGACGCCGCCCACCAGTCCGATCCCGAGCAGTGCGCTGCCGTAGAGCAACAGCTTCGCCCGCGTCACCTCGGTCGTCGAGATCGTCGATCGCGTGACCGGAGCACCAGCGGCGAGGCGAGGGTGATGCCGGTGGTGATGAACGAACAGATGAGCCCCAGGATGAAGGCACGCTTGTAGCGCGCGATATAGCCAAGGAGCCGCCGGAAGGGGGACACTCAATGAGTATAGGAGAACTGAGAAGTGCGATTGCAGAAGGGCACGTCGTCGCGCCCGACCGGTGGCCCGCCAAAGAAAAAGGGGCCTGGGATGTTCTCCCGGCCCCTTTCGCTCTCGTTCTCACGTTGTCAGTTCTGAACGTTCCCTACGCGTGTGCCGGCTGCGCCGCCTCGGCCGGGGGCTTGGCGAAGAACAAGAGCGCCAGTGAGGCGACCGCGGCAGCGGACGCAAAGTAGAACGCGTACTGGTAGCTGCCTGTCGCACCGTAGACCTGGCCGCCAATGAGCGGACCGAATACGCCGGCCGTGCCCCACGCCAGCAGCAGAATGCCGTAGTTGGCCGCGGAATACTTGGGGCCGTAGAAGTCGCCGGCCAGCGCGGTGTAGACCGACAACTGCGTCCCATAGGCATAGAACACGAGGAACAGCAGCGTGTAAAACAGAATCGCTGACGTGCTGTAGAAGTACATCAACGGAGAAGCGATCATCGACATCACGAGGATGACGCGCACCGTCGAGCAGGCGGCCCAGGTGATCGGAGATCCATCCGGAGAAGAATCGGCCGAGCGCGCTGCCGGCGGACCCCACGGTGACCGCAATGGCGGCTCCGGACGCGCTATATCCGACTGAGCGTGCGAACGGCACCGCCTGACTGACCGCCATCGTGCCGGCGATACAGCCGAGCATGTACGCGAACCACAGCGGATAGAACGTCGGGACCTTGAGCATCTGGCTCGTGGTCAGGTTCACCGTCGACACCTTCGGCGCTGACGCCGACCGCGCCTTCGCAGCCGGAGCGACAAAGTCCGCCGGCGGATCGGTCAGCCAGTACGCGCCCACCATCGTCAGGATGAAATAGCAGACCGAGAGAATCTGGAACGTTGCCCGCCAACCGAGCTTCGGAACCAGCCCTTCCCATCCGAGCGGCAGGAACCCGCCCGCAACCGGCCCGACGATGCCCGAACCCGCGGCGAAAACGCCGACGGCCAGGCCGGAGACCAGTCCGCGCGCCTCGGGGTACCACTTGAAGCCGACCGAGAGCGGCGGCAGGTAGCCGAACCCGAGTCCCAGGCCCACCAGCACGCCGGCCGTCAGGTACAACATCGTCAGCGAATGCGAGAAACTGGCGAGCAGGAACCCTCCGCTGAAGCAGAGCCCGCCGATGAGGGCGATCGTCCGCGCGCCGAGGCGATTGATGATCGTGCCGGCGACGTTGTACATCGTCGCGAGCAGGACCATGTTGATCGTCGACACGAGCGACGTCTGGGTGCGCGTCCAGTGAAACTCGGCCTCGAGGGCCGGCATGAACACGCTCCACGCGTAATAGCTGCCAATTGCCAGGTTGAAAGCGCAGCCGCCGGCGAGCGCGTGCCAGCGTGTGAGCGAGGTCGTCGCGTTGTTGTGGGCCATAAATTGTTGTTGTGGAGTTCGCTGCCGTGCCAGCGGCGGATTCTAGCAGAAGTCCTCAGGTCGCTCTACGAAATCGAAGGCACACGTATCGGGCAGTGCACTCGCCGCTCGACAGGGCCTGCACGCACATATTTCCGCACGTGACCGAAGCGCTGTACACACGAGAACTGTAAGTGCTATTCTGGCCGACAGACTTGCCCAGCGGACGTGCTCACGCTTGCGGAGATTTCCAGCGTAATGATGAAGAGAACCGCACTCAGATCTGTACGTGCTCATCCCGGCCGTGCTGCGTGCTCGCGGCCGCACCGGCTCGAGCGCAGTTCACGCCCGCGCACGCTGGAAGATCCCGCCACGGGCGAGACAGTACCACGTCGAAGCGTCCTTCGACATCTGGCATCCGGGCACCGAGATGACGATCTCCAGCGAGGCGCTCGGCATCCCCGGCTCGGCTATCGATTTCAAGCGCGACCTCGGCCTGACCGACCAGCACGTTCAGGGAAATGCGCACGGTCCTCACGTGCCTCGAAGCGCAACAAGTTCCGTTTCGAGTACATCCCGATCAAGTTCGAGCAGGAATCGGTCCTCGACGCGAGACGTCGTGTTCCAGGGTCAGCGGTATCGCGTCGGCGTGCCGGTCAACTCCCAACTCGACTGGAAGGCGTACCGTTTCGGCTACGAGTTCGATTTCATCTCGCGCAATCGCGGCTTCGTCGGAATCGTGCTCGAGGCGAAGTACACCGAGGTCACCGCCGCCTTGCAGAGCCCGATCAATCTGCGAAGCCGGTCAAGGCGCAGAGCGCCGATTCCGGCCATCGGCGGCATCGGTCGCGTCTACATCGTGCCCGAACATCTCGATCACCGGCGAACTGACCGATTTCAAGATCCCCGACACGCATCTCCGAGGACTACAAGGGCGCACTACCTCGATCTGAACATCTACGGCACGCGTGAACTTCACGAACAACGTCGGCGCGCAGATGGGCTACCGCTCCTTCGATCTCGGCTACACCGTCCGGACGACAACAACGATCACCACCGACTCGGGTTCGTTCGTGCTGAAGGGGCTGTACTTCGGCGCAGTCGCGCGCTTCTGACGAGGTCAGATCTGAGCCGTGCGGCGCATCGCCGCGACTGGATGAATCCGGATCTGCGTCGCGTCGCGACCAAGGGCGTAATCGCCGATGCCGCATTTGACGTCGAGTCGCCTGACGGTCGCCAGTGCGCCATCCGGCGATCGGCTTCCGCCAGCGTCTCGTCCCGCTTGCAGAAGCAGAACCGCAGCTTCGTCCGCCCCAGTTCCGCGTGGCGGTAGAAGCTGCTCCCGGGAACCGCTGCCACACCCACGTCCTTCACCAGGTAGCGCGCGAACTCGACATCGTCGCCGAAGCCGAACCCGGCGATGTCGGTCATGATGTAGTACGCGCCCTGCGGCCGGTAGCAGGTGAAGTGGTGCCGCTCGCAGAATGTCGAGCAGCATGTCGCGCCGCCGCTGGTACGAGCGCGCCAGTTCCGCGTAGTACGCGTCGTCGCACGCCGAGCGCGACCACGCCCGCCTCCTGCAGCGGCGCGGCCGCGCCGACGGTCAGGAAATCGTGCACCTTGCGGATGGCGCCGGTCAGCGACGGCGGAGCGATCGCCCAGCCCACCCGCCAGCCGGTGACGCTGTAGGTCTTCGACAGGCTGTTGATGGTGACCGTGCGGTCCGCCATCCCCTCGATGCTGGCAATCGGCACGTGCGTCGCAGCCGTCGTAGATGATGTGCTCGTAGATTTCGTCGGAGATGGCGACGACGTCCCACTTGCGGCAGAGGGCGGCGATCGTCTTCAGCTCCTCCGGCGTGAATACCTTGCCGGTCGGGTTGTTCGGCGTGTTCAGGATGATCGCCTTCGTGCGGTTGTTGAACGCCGCGGCCAGCTCGTCGGGATCGAAGCTCCAGTCCGGCTCGCGCAGCGCGACGTAGCGCGGCGTCGCGCCTGAGAGGATCGCGTCGGGACCGTAGTTCTCGTAGAACGGCTCGAAGATGACGACCTCGTCGCCCGGATCGATGATCGCCATCATCGTCGCCATCATCGCTTCGGTGGAGCCGCAGCAGCACCGTGACCTGCTGATCGGGCACGACCGGGACGCCGTAGCGTCGCGTGAACTCGCGAGCGATCGCTTCGCGAAGCGCCCGCGCGCCCCAGGTGACGGCGTACTGGTTGACGTCGGCCATGATCGCGCGCGCACGCCGCTTCCTTCACCACGGCCGGCGCCGCGAAATCGGGAAAGCCCTGCGAGAGGTTGACGCCGCCGTAGAGCTGATTGAGGCGCGTCATCTCGCGGATGACCGACTCGGTGAACTGCGTGGCCTTCTTCGATCCGGTGAGCTTCGACATACGGTTGCGGCGCGCCGCGGTCAGCGCTTCTTCGCGGCGGGCTTTGCGCGGCAGCGGCTTCTTCTTCGAGGACGGCTTGCGAGCGGGCGTGGCGCTTTCTTCGGCGGTGCCGAGGTCGGCACGGCCACGGCGCGCCGGCTTGCGGTCGTCTCGACGCCCTCGACCGTGCGTCGACGGTGCCATACAGGCGACGGTAGTCGTCGGCCGTCCCGAGAATCTTCTTCACGTAGTGCTGCGTCTCCGGATACGGGATGTCGTCGATGAACTCGTCGCACCTCGATGCCGGGCCGCTCGTTCTGCCAGCGGCGCACCGCGCGCTCGCCGGCGTTGTAGCTGGCGAGCACCAGGTGCAGGTCGCCGAATTCGCGGATCTTGTCGGCGAGATACGCCGTGCCCATCCGGATGTTGGATTCGGGATCGGTGAGCAGCCGCGACGAGTACGGCAGCTTGCAGCTTGCGCGCGTACATGCCGCGCGGTCGACGGCAGCAGCTGCATCAGCCCGTAGGCGTTGGCCGCCGACTTCACGTCGGCCACGAAGGTCGACTCCTGCGCCACGAGCGCGGCCACGAAATACGGGTCGAGGCCGTTGGCCTCGGCGTGCTTGCGGATCAGGTCCCAGTAGGCGATCGGGTAGATGACCGTCAGCACCTCGCGCGGCAGCTCTTCGCCGCCGGCGGCCATGAACTGCGGATAGGCGCGGCGCATCGTGTTGATGGCGCCGCGCAGCAGCTGGAAGCGGCGCATCCCGCCTTCGGTGCGCGCCTGCTGCTGACGCGTCCATGCCACCGTCGCCTCGATGGCCGGCGAATCGCCCCAGACCCGCTGCGCGTAGCGCAGCTCGTTGAGCGCGTCGTCGTACATCTCGGCCGAGAGCAGCGCGCGAACGATCGGAGCCGTTGGCCGGAAGCGTGGACGCCGACGGCGCCTGCGGCTCGACACGTTGCGCGCGCGGCAACGAGCCGGCGCCGCGGTCGCCGGTCCAGCCGCTTCATGGCGAGCCGACCGTAGTACGAATTCGCGTAGTCGGCGGCGGCGAGCGCGTAGCGCTGCTGCGCGACGCGCGGCCTCGCCGAGCTGTTCGTGCGCACGGCCGGCCCAGTAGAGCCATGCCGGGTCGGTAGTCGGAGCGCGGGAAGTCGGACGCGGCCCGCTCGAAGACGCGCGCCGTGTCGGCGTACTGCGTCCTTGCGATACGACGTCCAGCCGATCTTCCAGGCCGCGCGTTCCGCGTAGTTCCCGCGCGGATACCGCTCGTACAGCTCGCGGAACAGCGCGTCCGCCCGATCGTCGTCGTCGGTCTTGATGTAGTGGGTCGCCAGGTTGTTCAGCGCATCTTCGGCCCATGTCTGATCGGGGAACTCGGTCTTCGATCCGTTCGAGCGTCTGCAGGAATGTCTGCGTGTCGCCGAGCATCGCGCGAGGCCAGCGCGTAGAAGAACAGCGCTTCGCCCTTGGCGCGACGCGTTCTCGGACAGCCGACGGAGCGGCTCGCGCGCGTTGCGCGCTCGTTTGGTGAAGTAGTCGCACTCGGCGATGCGCAGTTGCAGCAGTTCCCTGTCGTCGCCCGATGCGACGTCGCGCAAGCCCTCGAATGCCGACCGCGCATCGCCGTACTGCTTGCGCGCCGAACAGCCGTTCGGCGCGACCGAGTTCGACCTTGTAGCGCTGCGATCCGGGCGTGAGCGGCTGGAGACCTGTGAGGGTGTTCAGTTCGGCACCGCAATCGCGGCGTTCTCGCCCAGCGGGAATTCGTAGAAGACGTGGGCGAACGCCTCGGCTGCCTTCGGCGCCGTCGTTGGCGGCCCTGGCGGCGCGCCCGAGGCGCATGTAGACGTCCTCGACGTTGCTGAGGCGTCCCTTGAGCAGCCGATCGTAGATGCGCACCGCGTCGGCCGGGTTGTCCAGCGCCTCGTGCGCCTCGGCCTCGCCAAGTGCGGCCGCTTCGGACAGGTAGCCGACCGGCTTCTGCGTCCTGCAGGGCGCGGAACGACTTCAGCGCGTCGTCGGCGCGCCGCAGCCGCAGCTGCGCGACGCCTGCGTAGTAGGCGGCGTACTGCCCGAGCGGACCCTCCTGCGCGATCGGCTGTGAGACGAGACGTGAGCGCCCTGCTGTAGTCGCCGTCCGCAGTCAGCTTCGACGCGCTGTTCAGCGAGGTAGGCGCCCGACCGCGTGGAGCGGCGCCACGCTCCGGCGCGAGCCACAGCTGCGACAGTTCGCGCGGGACCGGCGGATGCGCCGTGGGCGTGAGAACCGTCAGGCCAGGCGGCATGTCGTTGGACGAGCCCGAGAGCCGCCCCTGCTGCGCGTGCGGAGCCGGCGCGGCCGGAACCAGCATCAGCAGGCCGATGAGAACGAGGAGCGATCGCTTCATGCCCTGGCGTGAACCATTTCTTACGTGGAGAGGGACGACGACACGGGTCCTGCGGCGACAGGGTGCGACCCGAGTTGTGCGAGCCGCAGCGCCGTGCGCGACTCGAGCACGCGAGCCGCGTGGCGGGCGAGGATTTCGTACAGGTCGTCGGCGAGCCACTGTCCCCGGTCGTCCGCCGAGAGCTGTTCGCCGCACAGCACGCCAATCACCTGCGCGTTCATCACGAGCGGCACGGCCACGAAGCACGCCTGTCGTCGCGGCACCCGCGAATGCCGGCCGTCGATCGGCGGTTGCGGCGACGCGTTGTGCCAGGCCGCTGCGGACCGCGTCGGCAGCGATGCCGCGCCGCGCGACTGGCACTTCGAACGTCGGCTCGGCGCCGATGCCCTCGAATCCAAGGTGACTCCACGCGCGCAGCGTCTCACCGCGCACAAGGAAGATCGCCATCCGGTTGGTCTCGGCACGGGCGGCCGCGGCGAGCGCGTCGAGCGCCTGGGAGAGCGATGTTGCGGCGTCCAGCGAGCGAACACCCTGAAGCAGCCGATCGATCAACGCCGGATCGATCCTCGCGGCCGCGTCGCGGGTTGCGGCCTCTGCCGTCGCCTGCGCGGCGACCGCTGCCGCATGCGCGGCGGCTGCCTCGCCCCTCGCAGCCTCCGCTTCGGCCCGGGCCTCGTGCACGGTGGCCCGCGCGGCCTCTGCGTCAGTTCTCGCGGCGTCGGCGGCGATTTTCGCGGTGTCTGCTTCGATCTTTGCGGTGTCTGCTTCGACCCTCACGGCCTGTGCGTCACGCCTGGCCGCGTCTGTTTCCGCCATTGCCGCTTCTGTTTCGGACCTCGCCGCGTTCGCCTCGGCCCTCGCTGAATCGGCATCGCGCTTCGCGTCATCAGCTTGGCGCTTCGCGTCCTCAGCTTCGCGTTTAGCGTCGTCAGCCTCACGCTTTGCGTCACTGGCATCGACCCGGGCGGACTCCGCGGCAGCCTGCGCGGCGGCCAGTGCTGCCGACTGCTCGGCCGCCACCTGCTGAGCGGCTTCGGCGTTGGCCTGCGCTTCGGCGTCCCGGGCTTCCTCGCGGGCCATCGCTTCGGCACGTGCCTGCTGCAGGCCGGCATCGAAGGAACCGACGTGAACGGCTTCGCGGATGTGCGCTTCGCGGACTGCGAAAGCCTCATTCAGCCGCGATGCGACATCCCGCTCAGCAGCGGCCGCCGCTTCACGGGCGGCGTGTATCGCGGCGTTCTGTCGCTCGGATTCGACTGCAACGGCGAGCTGCTGGGCAGTGACGCTCAGGCGCTCGGCGAGCGTTACACGGAGCCCTTCGGCTATCGAGTCGAACGTCTGTTTGAGCTGCTCGTCGAAGGACTGTGTCATGAGCGGATCCGTGTTGGTTCAGCGATTATAGCGCCGTGCAAACTCAATTGGTACAGCTGTTTGTGGCGGGGGACGCGCGCTTCGTGGCAGCGATACGGATCAGTCGGTGCACCCTCCTCCGAAGTGGCGACGCGGCGCGCTGTATACTCGAAGTCAGCTGCATGCGCCGCTTGATTTCCGTGCTGCGGAGCCTCGTCGCGATCGCCTCTACGGGTGTCCTCGGCATCCTGCTGATGGCTCCTGCGGCCACCGCAGCGGAACCCTCCCTCGCGGCCGACCTCGACGGCGACGGGGTACACGACCATGTCACCCTGGACGGACGCGAGCCGTTGCTGGTGCGGGTCTGGTTGTCAGGCACAGGCACGACCTCACTCATTCGCAGCACGACCCCTGTGGTCCGCTTCGCAGCGACCGACCTCGACGGGGACCAGCGTCCTGAGCTGATCGCGCGAGGCAACGCCGCCGGCCTCCAGGTCTGGAGCCATCGGCAACACGGCTTCCACTCTTATCGGCCACGCCGCACGATGCCATTCGCGCTGGCTCGCCCCACTCGTCATTCGATCGACGATCGCCAGGCCGAGCCGCTGTCGGCCGCGTTCGTAAGAGGCGTGTCGTCGCTGGCGCTTGCGCTCAGTCCGCAGGCCCGCGCGCCTGCTGCCGTCGCCCCACTCTCCGCCGCAGCCGCCACGTTCCTTCCGCAATTCCTGCCCCTCGACCAGCACGCGCCGCGTCCGCCCCCGGCCCTCCACACATAACCGCATTTCCCTGCTCGCGATCCGGTCGTCTGCTGACGCCCGTGGAGATCGCCCTCGATCGCGCGAGCTCGAGCAAGTGATGTGCAGATGCGCCGATCGCGTTGGCGCAAGGTGGACCCATGCGTATCGTGCTGGCCGACCTCAAAGGCGGCGACGGTTTCGTCAGTAAGGACACGGTCGCGGGTGGCTACGGCTCGCGCCTGCGGCCGTTCTCGAAAGTCACCAGAGTGGTGGCAGCGGTGAAGCGGCGCTTTCACGACCTGCCGAGCGTGCATCTCGCGTATGCCGGTGCGCTGGCTGCGCGCGCCGGGCACGACGTTGTCGCATCACGCGGGGAGATGGTCGAGGGGGACGTGGCGCTCGTGCTCTCGTCGCTCGTGGACTACCGTCGCGAAACCGTGTGGGCGCGACGGATGCGTCGCCGCGGTGCGCGCGTCGGCTTCATCGGCCTCGCAGCACAGAAGCTTCCGCATCTCTTCTCCGCCGACGCCGACTTCATCATCAGCGGGGAGCCCGAAGCGGCGATCGTCCGGTTGGCAGCCGGCGAGACGCTGCGGGGCATCGTCTCCAGTCCCGAAATCGCCGACCTGGACTCCCTCCCGTTTCCACACTGGGGACCGCTGATCGGCGAGCGGCAGCGGGTGCGCGTGCCGTTCGCCGGGCGTCCGGTCAGCGGTTCGCTGCCGGTGCTTGCGTCGCGCAGTTGCCCGGAGTTCTGCACGTACTGCCCGCATCGGATTCAGAGCACCTATCGGGTGCGCGCGGTGCACGCATCGTCGACGAACTCGCGTATCTGCAGGACACACGCGGGCCACTGCACGTCGTCTTTCGCGATCCGCTCTTCTCGCAGGAGCGCGAACGGGTGCTCGAACTGTGCGACGCCATGCGCAGCCGCGACCTGCAGCACACGTTCGAGTGCGAGACGCGGCTCGACCGGATCGACCACGCGCTGCTGCAGACGATGCACGCGGCAGGGCTGAGGGCGATGAGCTTCGGCGTCGAGTCACTCGCCCCATCGACGCTGAGAAAGGTCGGCCGCCGGCCGGTTCCCGAGGCGCACCAGCGGGCCATGCTGGCCCGGTGCAGGGCACTCGGCATCGTGACCGCGGCCTTCTACGTGCTGGGCTTCGGGGAGGACACCTGGGAGTCAATCAACGCGACGATCGACTACGCCATCGAACTCGGTTCAACGGTCGCGCAGTTCAAGATCCTGACGCCGTACCCAGGCACTCCGCTCTTCACCAGGATGGAGCCGACCATCACCGAGACCGATTGGGAGCGCTTCGACGGGTTCACCGCGACGTTCAACCACACGAGCCTGACGCAGCCGGAACTGCAGTACCTGCTCGGCAGCGCCTACACACGCTTCTACATGCGGCCGTCGTTTCTGGCGAACTACCTCCAGATCTCGACGCCGCGGCTGCGAGCATTCATCGATTCGCTCGATGCGCGGGTGGAGCGCCGCATGCGAGGCGTGAAGGCGTGCGACTGGAGCGCTCGTTGACATGCTGAAGCCGATGGATGTGACCTCGTCGCTGGAGCGTGGCCGTATCTCGCGATCCTGGTCGCCGCGATCGTCGAGGGAGAAATCGCCTATATCGGCGCGGCAGCCCTGGTCGCGCAAGGACAGCTGAATCCCGTGGGCGTCATCGTCTCGGGGGCGATCGGTGCGGCGATAGGCGACCAGGCGTTCTTCTACGTCTTTCGCGGACGGCTCCCCCGCTGGGTGGCGAGATATCCGGCGCTCGAGCAGACGACTGCGCCGCTGCTCGGCCGCGTACGGCGCCACGCCTCGCTGATGGTCCTTCTCATCCGGTTTGCGCCCGGCCTGCGCATCGCGCTCGCCGCGGCGTGCGCGTGGGTCGAGGTGCCGTCGCTGAAGTTCTCGCTGCTGAACCTGCTGTCCTCGTTTGCCTGGGCGATCGGCCTGCTGATGCTGGTCGGCTGGTTCGGCCCCGTGTACCTGGCGCGATTCGGGGTGGCGGATGGAAGGGCGCGCTCATCGTTGGCGTGGTCGTGCTGGGAGTGTTCAAGGTGCTGGGCTCGTATGAACGCCGGGCGATGGCGCGTCCGGAGTCCAGCTGATGCGCGTCGCGCGCGCCGGGCGCGCCGATCGGCATGCGTGTTGTGGATCGGTTCGTTGAACAACAGTCGTAGATGAACTCTCATTGAGGAAACAAGACAATGGCCGCTATCGCACGGTTTGGCACGAGGGTCGTTCCTGACACTCAGCGAATCATCAGCGAGTGCCGTCAACGCGGGCAGCTCGTTCGTGGCCCGCATGTGGAGCTCTTCGAAGAGGCGTTCCTGCGCTTCCTCGGCGGCTCGGGTCATGTGCGTACCTGTTCCACCGAATACGGCAGGATGGCCCTCTACTTCATCCTGAAGGCGATGAACCTTCCGCCCGGCTCCGAGATCATCGTCCCGGCGCTGACGTTCTGGGTTGTTCCCGAGATCGCCCGTGTCGCCGGATTGAAGGTGGTCTTCGCCGATGTCAATCCTGCGACGTTCACGCTGTCGCCCGCGGCGGTGGAACGGGCGCTGACGCCGAACACACGGGCTGTCCTGCCGACCCACCTGTACGGGATGGCGTGCGACATGGATGCGATCATGGACATCGCGCGGCGCCACAACCTGAAGGTGATCGAGGACTGCGCGCACTCGCTCGGGGCCAGCTACCGCGGGCAGATGGTCGGCACGCACGGCGACGCCAGCTTCTTCAGCTTCCAGGCATTCAAGCCGCTCAACACGTATGGTGGCGGCCTCGCCTGGATGCGGGACCGCCGAGCTCGCGCGGCGCGTCGGCGAGTTCGCCGAGGGAGAACAGTGGCCGAGCGAGAAACGCGTCGAAGGCATCCTGAAGGCCGGGAAGTGGCAGCACCTGTTCATCCGGCCGAACGTCTTCACCTGCTCGCTGTTCCCGGTCTGGTGGGCGGCGTCATGGATTGACGCGAAGCCTGAGGAGCGTCTGTGGGAGCCGGTCCGTCCACTGCATCCGCTGCCGCCGCATTATCGTGGACGTTTCTCCAACGTGCAGGCGGCGATCGGGCTGGCCGGGCTGGAACGGCTGCCGGAGTTCATCGCCCGCACGCGCCGGCACGCGCGACTGCTCGACGACCTGCTCGGCGATGTACCCGGGATAACCATTCCGCGTGCGCCGGACGGATCGCACTCACGTGTATTACCAGTACTGCGCGTACGTGCCGGACAGCCGGGCGATCGTGAAGCGCTGCATCCGTCGCGGCGTGGACGTGGCGCCGATGCACGTGGACGTCTGCACGCGCATGCCGCTGTTCGGCTGGACGGGCGCCGCGGCACCGGGTGCACACAAGGCGTCCACCGCGGTGCAGGTGCCGGTCTACGAATCGCTCTCGGACAGGGAGGTCGAGCGGGTCGGTCGGCTGGTGCGTGAGCAGGTGATCCGGCTGGCCGACGCCGAAACCCACCGCCAGCGTGCATCTGCGGCGCGCGAGCGGCGTCGGCGACCGTGGTTGAGCAGGCGCTGAAGGGGGGCACGAGGGCGCTGGACGCGGTAGAATAGCGGTGTTGCGCTCGCGTCGGAGTGAGCGTGGCTGCTGGTTCAGCTCCGGATCGCCGGGCGCACCTCTCTGGGGGCGACATGGCTTCGACGGGGGTAAAGACTCGCGGGATGCATGCCGAGCACCATTAACTCGTAAATCTGATGGAACATCCGTTAACTGCGGATACACAGTACGCTCTCGCAGCCTAATTAAGCTGTGAGCGTTCGCCCTGACCTCGCCCGGTGGTTGGGGGCCGAATGCCATTAAACGGGCTGGCGGTCAGGTGGCGGCTCGGCGCCTGACGGCGAGACATACCGGGTCTGGTGCCTGGCGGTTCTTCGCCGCTTCCTCACGTTGGGCACGAGAAAACAGAAGCGGATACGCATGTAGATTCTCGCGGAGAAGTGCCTTCGGACGCGGGTTCGACTCCCGCCGCCTCCACCACCTAAAGTGTTCTACCGAGACGAGTTAGCGTTCTCGGTAGCTTCCCGTTGCCCCACTGTTGCCCCGCCATCCGGGATCCGGCGCCTCCAGCACCCGGATCGCCCGTCGACCGCCGCCGGACTCAAGTGCATGTACCGCTGCGTCGTCGTCAGATCCTGATGCCCGGCCAGTTCCTGAATCGCTCGGCCGGCACGCCCCGCATCGCCAGATGCGAGCAGAAGGTGTGGCGCAGGATGTGAACCCCCGTCTTCACGTTCGCCTTGCGAGCCGACGCGCCGGACGTGCGTCCTGCACCATCTTTTGCGTCAGCGGCGCGCCATCCCCTGACAGAGCACCCGCGCTCCTCGCAGGTGTCGATGGTTGCGCAGCGCCGCCGCCAGCCGAGTGTCAGCGGCACGTAGCGGAGGCGCCCACCCTTCGGCACCGTGACGTGGCCCTTCCAGTCGGATCGCTGCGACGCAGATCTGGCGCTTCGCCGAGGTCGACGTCGGTCCATTCGAGCGCCATCATCTCGCCGCACCGCAGCCCGGCCTCACCGCCCAGTAGCACGATGCAGATACGCGTGCGATCGACCGCTTGGGCGGCCTCTCAACCGCTCGTATTCGTCGAAGTCGTAGAACCCGGCGAGGTCTTCGGGATCGGCAGCAAGCGGATCGTGCACGGCATCCGTTCGATCACATCCCACTCGACGGCCTTCTTCAGCAGCATATTGACGACGGTAGGACGTTGTTCACGGTCTTCGGCGCCCGCTTCCGCAGGCCGTGCTTTAGCTGCTGGATCGCTTCCGTCGTGATTCCGTCCAACCGCTTGGCCCCCAACGCCGGGATCAGGTGAACCTCGGCGATGGTCTCCTTCGCCGCGATGCTACTGGGCTTCTGCCGGTTCGCTCGTGCATGTCCGTCCAGGAACCGTGGCATGAACTCTCGGACCGTTGGCACCTCCTGGTCTGCTGCTCGGATTTCGGTTGTGGATGTGTGAGCTGGTGGTACCGCGGTGAGGAGCGATCTGAATAGCGGGCCAAGCGGCATCACCGCTGCCTTCACCACGACGCACCAGCGGCCACTCGACGCCTTCGCATTCCACTACATGGAGCACGGGTGCGGCACGCACCACACCTACCGGCATCTGTTCAGGCCCGCCGAGCCGTGACACATCGACTCCTGCCTCGTCCCGAAGGCCTGGGCTGCGACCATCTCGATAAGGAACTGCTTGACGGCGACTATTGGCGCGCCGAAAGCGGCCACCACCCGCTCAAGGTGAACCTTCAGTTCGTCTGACCGCTGCGGGAAGGGCCTCCACGTTCCAACTGAATGATCAGCGCAGGGCTTTCTGTGCCTCGGCTTCCTCGGCCGCGCGCGCCTCGGAGGATGCCGGTCAAGGCGTAGTTGGCCTCGTGGCAGGCATACTCGAACATCTGCTCCGACGAACGCGTCCAGGTCGTGACGGCCGTCCATGGCGCGGTCCATGTGGTTGGGTCATCGACGGCCACCTCGTAGCGCAGCGTATCCGCGTCGACGGGGGTCAGACGCTCGATCAAATGGACGTGCTCGCCCGTGACGGGAACCTCGCGCGCCGGGCGGAACGGCGTCTTCGAGGAGAAGTTGGTGGTGTCGATCACCAGGGTCGTCCCGTTCCAGTGCCCATGCGCGTCACCATTCCAGAAGCGCATCCTCTCTGGGAGACGTGGCCGTGTGTCGAGCGGGATTACCCGGGCTTCGTGAATCATCTCGCTGTAGAGGACTACCTCGATCCGGGGTCTGAATGATCTGGGAGAAGCTGTTGTTGCGCGCCATGAGCCAACCGACGCGGGCCGTGCCGAAGGTCAGGCACCGCTCTCGGGTCAAGAGGCTTTCAGGGCCGTCGGCCCGGCGAGTTCGTCAGCCCGCTGAACGGGGTGATGGTGTTGTTCACCCACACGCCCTGCAGATCGGGTTGGCCGTCGGGTGTCAGCGGGACGCCACTACCCGACTGTGCGAGCAGCACGCCGGTCCAGAGCACAAATCCGAGAAGCACGGCAGCGGCGCGCATCTGCGGGATTGTAGGACTGGTCACGGGCAGGCAGGAAAGGAAAACATCTGCCTGGGCGTGGGCGATTACGCCCTGCGGTCCACCCTGTCCACCCTCTCAACTCGTCTGGAAGTTCATCAGAGAAGATATATAGCGGTAGCAGGGGTTGGACAGCCTGGACGGCGCAGGTGAAGCGCGCCTCGGCCTCCCAGTCACACGGTGTCTCCTGTGCGTCATGAGCGCGCCGCCTCCGCTGAGGCGTGATAGCCCTTTCAACGCAATGCCCACTCGCGAAGTCCAGGATGGTGGACGAAATGAGCATCGCGACCGTCCCGACCGTTCGACCGCGCAGTCGATCCCTCAACGACGTGCGGAGTGTGATTCCCGACGCCTGCTACCGGAGATCGACTGCTCGCGCGGCGGTCGCGTTACTGGCGGCATCGCTGCTGTATCTGTTGCCCGTTGCTGCGCTGGCGCTGACGGACCGCTGGTGGGCGCTGGTGGTGCTCTGGGTTCTGGCGGGGCTCGGCATCGCCGGACTGTTCGTGCTGGGCCACGACGCGTCGCACGGCGCCCTGGTCGACTCGCGTCGGGCCAACCGGGCGATCGCGCAGATCTGCATGGGGCCGAGCCTGCACGTGGAGGCGGCATGGGACCTCGGCCACAACCGCATCCACCACGGCTACACGACCCGTCAAGGATTCGATTTCGTCTGGCACCCGACAACGGTCGACGAGTACCGCGCGCTCAGGCCGCTCGCTCGTCTGCGGCACCGGCTCGAGTGGTCGTGCGTCGGCTCGGGTCTGTACTACCTGCGCGTCGTGTGGTGGCAGAAGATGTGGCGGTTCAACGCACCGGGCAAGCGACACGATGCCATCGTGCGCGACAAGCTCACGCTCGGCTCAGCGGTCATCGTCGTGGTCGCTTCCTCGATGGTGATCGGCGCCCTCACGGGAGGGTGGACGGCGCGGTGTGGCTGCCGACGAAGTTGTTCATCGTGCCGTTCCTGGTGTTCGTGCAGATCATCGGATGGACCGTCTACGTGCACCACGTCGACCCGGCCATCCGCTGGTGGACTCGACGCGAGTGGACGCAGTTCCACGGCCAGATGGAGTCGACCACCGTTGTGCGATGCCCACCCTGCTGAACGTGCTGTGGTTCCACAACATCTTCGTCCACGTGCCGCACCACGTCGACGCCCGCATCCCCTTTCATCAACTGTCGCGGGCGGCCGACCACATCGACGCCTCGTACCCAGGCACGGTAAGACCTCGCGCGGGTCGATCGGTCACTACCTGCGCGCGACGCGGACCTGCAAGCTGTACGACTTCGAAACCGGTCGCTGGCTGCCGTACGCCGCGGCGCACCGATGACCTGGGCGAGCGTCAGGAAGGCGCAGAACGAGCTGTTGCACACGCGGGCCTTCTGGCCCTAACCGATCGACGTCGCCACCTCTACCGTCGGTGACATGACGAGGAACATCCTGGTGGGTTTCGACGGGAGCCCCGAATCAAACGGGGCCGTGCGGTGGGCTGCAGCGGAGGCCGTGGCCCGCGGGTGCCCACTCGAGATCGTCTCGTGCTATCGGCTTCCGATGGCCACCGACGCCTACACCTGGACTCCGCCGGACACGAGCGGCGCTCTGCTGGAGACGGTGTCCGACGAGGCGACGAAGGCTCGGGACACCATCGTCGCGAACCACCCCGCCCTCGATGTCAGCACGCGAGTGTGTGCCGGGAGCGCCGCCCACGAACTCGTCGCCGGCCCTGCCGAACTGATCGTGGTCGGAGCGAGCAGCCATCGCGGAGCATCGGCGTTCTGGCTCGGCAGCACGCCCCGCGCGGTGGTGCGGCGAGCCGACTGTCCGGTTGTCGTCGTACGTGGTGCCGCGGACGCCGGTCGCCCTCAACGCATCGTCGTCGGGGTCGACGACTCCGAGCACGCCGCCGCTGCACTGCGTTGGGCCGCAGCCGAAGCTGACCTACACCGACTCACTCTGCTCGTCGTGCACGCGTGGGAATACCCGTATCCGACGCCCGACGCGCCGAGTTCCCAGGCGCGAGACCTGACGTGCATCGACGCCGCCCGCGTGCTCGACTCAGCCGTCGAACTGGCGCGAGACATGTGCGCAGGCGATGTCAACGGAGAGCTGATCGAAGGCAGCCCGACGTCGGCACTCCTGGCGTCCGTGCGCGATGGTGACCTGCTCGTGCTCGGATCGCGCGGACGCGGTGCCTGGAAGACTGGCCTGTTCGGCTCGACGGTCAACCGGGTGCTCGACGAAGCCGACATCCCCGTCGCCGTCACCCGAAACGCCGAGCACGGCTGAGCGGCCGACGAAATGCCGGACCGGGCTGACCCTACGATCGGTGAATGCGTCTGATTCTTGTTCGTCACGCCGACGCGTATGCCGGACTGCGAGGGATCATCGCTGGCCCGTCGGGTTGCCGGGGCTTGACCGATCTGGGTCGGCGGCAAGCGGCGGCACTTCGCGACCGTATCGATGCAACCGGCGTCCCCCACGTCGACAAGCTGTTGACGAGCTTGCTCCCTCGAGCGATCGAGACGGCAAGCATCATCGCCCCGGCGCTCGGGTTCGACGAAGTGCCGCAGGACTGTGACCTCTGCGAAGTGCACACCGGTGAGGCCGACGGACTCGACTGGGCCGACTACACCGAGCGCTTCGGCTCGCTCGACATGCTCGCCGAACCCGAGCGGCTGTTCGCCCCCGGCGGGGAGAGCTGGAACGGCTTCCACACGCGCGTCGACGCCGTCATGGAACGCATCGCCCGCGAGTTCGCCGGCACCACCGTGATGACGGTGACCCACGCGGGTCTCATCGCTGCGTCACTGCGCGTGCGGCTCGGGGGACCATCGACGGGCGCGGCGCGCCTGGTTCCGACGAACACCGGCATGACGGTCTGGGAGACCGACGACTCGACGCACCAGTGGACGCTGCGCTCCTATGACGACGCCAGCCACCTCGACGACATGTCGTGATTGCGACGTTTGTGCCGCCGCTCGATCCGGGTAACGCCTGCGCCGTGAACGACTTCTCGATCGACAGCGCACGCAGGGCCGGGGAGCGGGGCGGCCTTGCCGGCTGGGTCGCGGACTTTCTGTCCAGCCCGGGCAGCGACAACGCCGTCCTTGCCGCCGCGCTCCACGCTGACAAGGTGTCGTGGTGCGGGCCCGTACGGTTGCCCTTCGATCAACTCCACCGCCTCGCCGGTCCACCCGATCAGCCCACCGTGGCGCCGCTCAACGACGACGATCTCGAGACCGTCGAGGAGATGGACGAGAGCATCAACGAGGGCTGGGAGCCGCCGCCGTTGATCGTTTCGTACCGTGATTCCGAACTCGTCGTGGAGGACGGCAACCACCGGATCGAGGGACTGCGCCGACGCGGCCTCTCCGACTACTGGGCCGTGGTCGGCTTCGACCACGACCAACAGCGCCGCGAGTTCGACGATCGATGGCGATGTTCGATTGATGATGCCCCGGGCGATCCACGCCTACCGCACACATCGCTGGAGAAATAGCGCTTCCACGAGGGCCATGTTCTCGATCTCGATCGGACTCACGCTTTCGTTGGGAGCATGGATCAGGCAATTCGGCTCCTCGACGCCGAGCAACATGATTTCGGCGTTCGGGAACGTCTGCTGGAAGACATTGCACAGCGGGATCGAGCCGCCCGACCCCTGCAGGCTCACGTCGCGGCCGTAGACGTCGCGCATCGCGTCCGCCATCGCTTCGAAGGCCGGGCCGTCGACCGTGCCGACGAAAGGCTGCCCGCTGAATCCGCTTTCGAAGGCGACTTCGGCGTGCCACGGCGTCACCGACTGCAGATGCGCAATCAGCGCGTGCTGTGCGGTGTTGGCATCCACGCCTGGCGGCACGCGAAGGCTGATCAAGGCTCGCGCCTCTGGCTGGATCACTGCCGATGCCCCGTCCACCGCTGGGCAGTCGATACCCAACACGCTGACGGACGGTCGCGCCCACACCATGTCGGCAACGTCGTCTCCCAGCAACTCGACGTCCGGCCGGACGTGTGCGTGTTCGCGGAAATCGCCGGACGGGTACTTGGCCCCGGTCCACTTCTGCGAGTTGTCGAGCCCGGGAATCGTCGTGTTGCCACGCGCATCGTGCAGCGACGCCAGCATCTGAATCAACGCGATGAGCGCGTCGGGGGCGGCGCCCCCGAACATCCCCGAATGCATCGCACTCGTCAACGTGCGCACCGTCACCACGACTTCGACCACACCGCGCAGGGTCGATGTGAGTGTCGGAGTCCCTGCCGCAGAGTTCCCTGAGTCACAGATGAGGATGACATCGGCACGAAGCAAGTCGGCATGGCGTGGCACGAACTCCTCGAGACCTCCATTTCCCAGCTCTTCGGAACCTTCACCGACGATCTTCACGCCGACGGGGAATTTGTCGCCAAGTGCGCGAAGCGTGGTGAGGTGGGTGACGATGTTGCCCTTGCAATCGGCGGCGCCGCGCCCGTACCAACGACCGCCACGTTCGGTCAGCTCCCACACAGGGCTGTCCCACGCACGCTCATCGAGCGGTGGTTGGACGTCGTGGTGGAAATACAGGAGCACCGTCGGCGACCCGGGCGGTCCCGGCGTGTGACCGCACACGGTCATGCTGCCGTCGGACGTCTCATGAGCCTGCACATCCTGCACGCCGGCACCGGCGAACAACTCGATCGTCAGGTCGACCATCCGCTGGCAGTCCTCGTCCGGGCTGGATCGCGGGTCGTACACGGACTTGAGCGAGACCATCCGCGCCAGGTCCTCCCGCGCCCGAGGCATGAGACGGTTCACCCGTTCGCGCAGTACATCCACGGACATCAATGCCTCCTGATCGGTTCGTACATTCGCACCGCATCCGAGGATTGACAAGCCCGCGGGCGACTCCGGCCCGGGACACGGGACCGAACATCCGGTGCTCTGGGCTCTGAGACGATGGAGGGCGGGCCTCGGTCAGTGCTCAAACGGGTGCCGAGCCGTGTGGGGTCGGCACCAGTTGCTGAACCCGGAAGTCGTGTGCACACGGTCGTCGTGGGTGATCGCCATCGCGTCGTAGCCAGGGTGTCGGGCGAGCCACTGGAGTCCGGGCAGGCCCATGACGAAGATCGAAGTGGCGAAGGCGTCGACGAGGGTCAGGTCAGGTCCGACGACGGTGACGCTGGCGAGTTCGGTCGTGGGTTGACCGGTCCGTGGGTCGATGATGTGGGCGCCGCGTTCGTACGTCGCCGACGTGGCGACCGCGGCTGGCCCGACGACGTCGAGCACCATGGCGAAGGCGTCGCGGTCGTCGGGATGGCGGATGCCGACCGACCATGGCGTGCCGGGAGCGGCGTGCCCGCGTACGGCGATGTCGCCGCCGGCGTTGATGGTGAAGTCGGTGTGGCCGTGGGTTTCGAGGAGTGTGCGCTGCGCGCTCGATCGACCAGCCCTTGACGACGCCGGATGGGTCGAGCGTCGTGCCGTTCGGTGCGGGAACGGCGAACGCGTCGAACGCCCCGTCGGTGTCGTCGCGGAGCCACTCGCAGAGCAGCAGGATCTCGGTGATCTCGTCGTCGACGTCGTCGAGGGTGATCTCGGCTCGCCCGAGCCGCGAGATCGGGCTGTCCGGGATGTACGGTGCTGAAGGTGTCGTCGACGTGATGGAGCCAGGCGGACGGCCTCGTCGAGGCCACGTCGGTCGCGGACGGCGTCGCGGATGTCGAACGTGACGGCGGTGCCCATGACGAGTTCGACGTGGTGCAGCCCCGATCCGGTCGATGCTGGCGCGTGCGATCATCAGGCGAGCGCCGTGATGCCGGCCGCGTTGGCGGCGTCGATGGCCGACTGGAGCGACCGGCGGTAGTCGGTGCTGGTGTAGGTCGCACCGGAGACGGTGTCGACGGGTGCGCTCTGCGCGGTGAGCGCTTCGGAGTTCAGCTGTGGAACGGCTCGCTCGTTGATCCGCACGCTCTTGCCGTCGCGGTACGGGGTCTGCAGCGTGGTGACGTCGACCAGCGTTCCGTCGGCGGCGAAGGTGGCCTCGACCTGGACCTCGCCCCACTTGTTGGAGAAGACCGCGCCGTCCACGACCGTGGTCGCTGCCGCCGTGCGCGCACGGGCGACGTGGTCGCCGGACTGGTGGCGAGCGGGCAGTCGTCGTGGCGACGTCGGCGGGGTCCGCGGCGGGCGACGCGGTCGGAGTCGCGGTCGCGGGCTGGTCACGATGCTCGCCGCAGCGACCTGGTTGCCGCCGAGGGCTTGACCGCCGGTGAACGCGAACAGCGTCGCGAGTGCGCCGGTCGAGGCGAGGCTCAGGCCGAGCGCGGTCGCTCGCGCGCCGCGTGCGGCATGCCGCCGCCGAGGCCGGGCGTCGGCACCGATGCCGCGGCGTGCGCCGGTGGTGGGGCGACTCGCCGGGGCGAACGTCGGTGGGCGCAATGGCGGCTCGGTGGCGCACGACCCGACTGGAGCGGCGAGCGCGTCGCGCCGGCGAGCATTCAGTGCGGCAAGTCGTGCCGCCTGGTCGGACTCGAGCCCGCGCTCGGATCGGTCGGGCGGGTCGTCGACGATGTTCCATGTATCCATTGAGCCTGACGAGGTTCGGACCGAGGTGCAGATGGGCTGTGTGCCAGCTGTGAATCTCAGCGCGCGTCGTGAGCTGGCTCGTCGGTGGGCGACCGCCGCCGATCAGCCGGATGAACAGGGTGTAGGTGCCGACGGCGACGAGCAGCAGGATGCCGATCCGGAATGCCCGCCCAGATCCGTCGGTGCCCATCTGGTAGGCGTGCACGAAGGCGAGCGCCACGCCGATCGACGGATCCGAGGTGCACGATCCGCCACGTTCGTCCGCGAGAACAGTTTGCGCGGCCACGACGTCAGCACGGTCGTCGCGAACAGGTAGGTGGCGATGACCCCCCAGGCGACGCGCGAGTCGTTGACTCGTTGCGACGCCGGGAACGAACAGGCTCGCCAGGCTCAGCCCGGAGTCGCTGTCGAGGTACGACGATCGCGATGTGGGCGATCGTGAAGATCAGCGCGATGCCACCCAACCAGTTGTGCAGGTCGAGCCACCACGCCGGCCGGTAGCGCGTGCCGGTCTCTCGAGCGGAGAACAGGAAGCCCCAGGCGAGGGCGGCGACAGCGAGGACCGCGGCGACGATGCCCGTCGCCCGGCTCAGGTACCACATGACGTCGTTCACGACGCCTCCTCGGTCGAGCGGGGAGGCGGATGGTGACCACGGTTCCGCTGCCGGGCGACGACGTCATCGCGACGCTCGCCGTGGTGCGCGGCGACGATCGCGGCGACGATCGACAGGCCCAGCCCGGCGCCGCCGGACGCGCGGGTCCGGGACGTGTCGGCGCGGTGGAATCGATCGAATGCGTGCGCCGCGTCGTCGGGGTCCATGCCCGGGCCGTCGTCGGTCACGGTGATGACGCGTCGCCCCCCTCGCTGCGCACGGTGAGCGAGCACGACGTTCCCAGCGGGGTGTGGGTGCGCACGTTCGCCAACAGGTTGTCGAGCACCTGGCGGAGACGGCTCGGGTCACCGACCACAACGGCGACGTCATCGACGCGCAACCTGACGTGACGATCGGGGGCGACGGCGTTCGCCGCGTCGACCGCCTCGTACGCCAGCGCGGCGAGATCGACCGGGTGTCTGCGCGATCGGACGCTCCTCGTCGAGCTGGGCGAGGAGCAACAGATCCTCGACGAGGTCCGCCATGCGCGCCGTTTCCGAACGGATGCCGGTCATCGCCCGCTCGAGATCGTCGGGCCGATCACGCGCTCCACGCTCGAACAGCTCGGCGTACGCAGCCGTCGCGGTGATCGGTGTGCGCAGTTCGTGCGATGCATCGGCGACGAACTGGCGCATGCGCGCCTTCGGATTCCTGCAAGGTCACCACGTCGCGTTCACGCTGGTCGATCGCCGCCTGCAGCCGATCCAGCATGCGGTTGATCGCTGTCGACAGCCGCCCGACCTCGGTGTTCGGCCCGCCACCGGGACCCGTCGATCCAGCTGCGTGTCGGTGATCTCGCTGGCGGCTCGCTCGACCTCGGTGAGCGGTCGCAGGCCGATCCGCACCAGCCAGGCACCGAGCAGCCCGGCGATCGCGACGGCGCCGACGCACTGCCGCGAGGAGGCGAGACGAGCAGCCGTTCTCGTGTGTCCTCGATCGACTGGAGCGAACGGCCGATGATCAGGATGCTGTCGTCGGACTGCCGGGACACGCGGACCCGCAGGTCGTGGTCGCCGGTCGATGGCACCGACGCGAACACGGCTTCGTCGTCTCGTCGCCGCCACCGCCGGTCGCCTCCGGAAGATCCGAGGTGGTCAGGGTGACGGTGTCGTCGCCCGGATGCTGCAACGGGATCACCGTGGTGCTCGACACCGTCGGGGTCGCGCAACTCGACGTAGAAGCCCGGCGCAGCATCGCGGATCGCGCGCTCGACGATCGTGGCCACTGCGTGCCGCGGCTCGTTCGATCGGTGGGTGCGCCCGTTCGAGTTCCTGGTCGACCTGATCGAGCTGGGCGCTCGTCACGAGCGTGTAGGTGAGGACGGCGGCGATCGTCGAGCCCGGCAACGCACGCCGCGAGGACCGCCAGCAGCAGTCTGGTTCGGAGCGACATGTCACTCGCCCGGTTCGTCGCGCAGTACGTAGCCGACGAGGCGCACCGTGTGGATCAGCGGCGTGCCGTGCTCGTTCAGCTTGCGACGCAGATAGCTGATGTAGGTCTCCAACACGTTCGAGTCGCCGTCGAAGTCGTAGTGCCAGACGTGATCGAGGATCTGCGACTTCGACAGCACGCGGCCCGGGTTCATCAGGAACAACCGCAGCAGCCGGAACTCCGTCGCCGTGAGCTGGATCGGCTCACCGGCCCGCCACACCTGGTGCGCGTCGGCGTCCATGACGACGTCGGCGAAGCGCAACTCGTGCTCGCTGCCCGCGCCGTCGCGACCACCGCCGAACGGCGCAGGATCGCCTGCACCCGCATCACGATCTCGGCCAGCGAGAACGGCTTGGTCACGTAGTCGTCGGCACCGAGCACCGAACCCCTGCGCCTTGTCGTCGAGGGCGGTTCGCGCCGTGAGGAACAGGATCGGGGTGTCGATGCCGTCTGCTCGAAGTCTGCGGGCCACCTCGAATCCGTCGACGTCCGGCAACATCACGTCGAGGACGACGAGGTCGAAGGTCTCCTCCTGCACGGCAGCGAGCGCCGATCGCCCGGACGATCGCCGTCGTCACCGTGAACCCCTCGTAGCGAAGCGCGGTCGAGACGGCGTCGACGATCGAGTACTCGTCATCGACCACGAGCACACGTCGTTCCTCGATGTCCGCGTCCTGCACGACGCCATCATGTCGTGCGCATCGCACGGCCGGCACCGACGAGCCGAATTCGACGGTGATCACAGCTCGCGCACAGCTCGCTCACAGCCATGCGGCCGACCTGAGGCCTGGCGGCGTCATCTCGGCCGTGTCATCGTGGTGGCGGCGGTGGCACTCGTCGCAAAGTTGCGGGGGTCAGCGACTCGGATCAGACGTGCCGGGGCACGTTGCCCGTGAGCTTGAGCATCGGCCGCATGATCTTGTGGCCGACGTCGGCGGTCGGCCCGAACATGCACGGGCACCCGCCGTCGATCGCCGTGATTCCCGAGTCGCGTGCGAGCTGGACGGCGTCGGGATCGACGCTGCCCCGACCGGGACCGCGGTGGAACCACACCCGACCGATGCCGAGGTCGATGCACTCGTGCACGGTTGCGAGCGCCCGTTCCGGTGCCGTGCCGATCACGACGCCATCGAGCTGGCCGGGGACCGACCTGAGGTCGGGAAAGGCCGGGTCACCCTCGACGGTCTCGGCGTTCGGATTGATCGCGAAGACCTCGTAGCCGCGATCGCGCAGGCGGTTGTAGACGACGTTGGCGCCGTGGTCCTTCGGTGAGCGAGAAACGCCGGTGACCGCGATCCGACGCTGCGCGAGGAACTCGTCGGCGGCGTCCTTGATGGTTCGGTGGGCTTCGGCTGTGGCAGGCATGGGGACCGTCCTTTCGTCGGGGTACAACTCGATCGTCTCCCGATCGACACGGCCGCACAACGGCCGAAAGTCCCTCAGCCGAAAGGACCGGGGACCACCCGTCTGCGTCGGGGCGGCGATCGCTCGGGTGAAGGTTCTGGCGGAGCTAGTGTCCAAGCATCGGGCACCGAGGGGGCGAACGGTCTCGGTGAGAGCGGCCGGCCGTGTCGGGTCACGGGTTCCGATCGGAATGGGGGTGAGGTGACAGAATCCGGGATCAGGCGACCGGGCACCACCGGTTGCCGACTGAGGCGTTCGCTGCTCGCGCTCGCGATCCTTGCGCCGGTCGCGGTGTCGGCATGCGGTGACGACGACGACTCCGGCGGCGCGCCGACGTTGACGTGGTACATCAACCCCGACAACGGCGGCCAGGCCGAGTTGGCCGAGAAGTGCGCTGACGCCTCCGACGGCGCCTTCCGCATCGAGACGCAGATCCTGCCCAACGAGACAGACCAGCAGCGCGAACAGCTCGTCCGCCGGCTCGCGGCCAACGATCCGTCTGTCGACCTGATGAGTCTCGACCCACCCTTCGTCGCCGAGTTCGCCAATGCCGGATATCTCCTCCCGGTCACCGATCCGGCCGACGTCGAGTTGTTCAACGACGGGGTGCTCGAGGCGCCGCTCGAATACGCCTTCTGGGATGGTCAATTGGTCGCGCCGGTCTTCTGGGCCAACACGCAGCTGCTGTGGTTCCGCAAGTCGGTGGCATCAGCGGCCGGTGTCGACCCGACCGCCGCCGACTTCACGTGGCAGGCGATGATCGAGGCGGCCGAGACGGAGGGCAAGCGGATCGGCGTCCAGGGCCGGCGGTACGAGGGCTACATGGTGTGGATCAACGCCCTGATTCGCTCGGGTGGCGGGGAGATCATCGAGAACCCTGAACTCGGCGCCGACGCCACACCGACGGTCGCGTCGGATGCAGGAAACGTCGCCGCCGACATCATCGGTGAGCTCGCTCGCTCCTCGGCCGCCCCCGCCGACCTGACGACGGCGGGCGAGGAGGAGTCCCGCTCGGTGTTCCAGGGCGACGACGGCTCGTTCATGGTCAACTGGCCGTACGTGTACGCCGCCGCCCAGGAGGCGGTCGCGGATGGCTCGCTCGACCAGTCGGTCGTCGACGACATCGGCTGGGCGCGCTACCCGGCGGTGGAGGCCGGCACTCCGAGCCTGCCCCCGCTCGGCGGCATCAACCTCGGGATGGGAGCTTTCACCAAGTATCCGGACGAGGCCCTGGCGGCGGCGAAGTGCATCACGTCGCTGGAGAGCAACATCGAGTACATGATCAAGTCGGGCAATCCGGCCGCCCGTGCCGCGGCATACGACGACCCTGCCGTACGCGAGGCGTTCCCGATGGCCGATCTGATCCGCGATTCGATCAACGGCGCCGGGGCGCGGCCCGTCACCCCGTACTACGGCGACGTCTCGGTGTCGGTGCAACGCACCTGGCACCCGTCGGAGAGCGTTCACCAACCGGGAACACCCGAGGAGACCGACGTCTACATGGAGCAGGTGCTCCAGGGGGAGCGGCTGCTGTGACCACCGTCGAAACCGGCGCAACAACCGCCTCGCCACAGATCGAGAAGGGCCGCAAGGTGGCGATGACCGAGCGGGCGCGGCACGAGCGACGCCTCGGCCTCAGCCTGTCGGCTCCGGCGTTCATCGTGATGATCGTCGTGACCGCCTACCCGCTCATCTACGCGGTCGTGTTGTCGCTCTACCGCTACCGACTCACCGACCCCGACGGCCGAGAGTTCGTCGGCCTCGGCAACTACGTCACCGTCCTGACCGATCCGATCTGGTGGAACGACTTCGTGACGACGTCGGTCATCACGGTCGTCAGCGTCGTGGTCGAACTCGTGCTCGGGTTCTGCTTCGGCGTGGGTGATGTACCGCGTCATCCAGGGCAGGTCGCTCGTGCGGACCGGGATTCTGGTGCCATACGGCATCATCACCGTCGTGTCGGCCTACATCTGGCGGTACGCCTTCCAGCTCGATTCCGGCTTCGTCAACCAATGGCTCGGGATGGAGGACTACAACTGGTTCGGCGGCCGTTGGTCGTCGCTGTTCGTCATCATCATGTCGGAGATCTGGAAGACGACCCCGTTCATCTCCCTGCTGTTGCTGGCCGGGCTCGTGCAGGTGCCGATGGAGCTGCAGGAGGCGGCCGAGGTCGACGGCGCGACTGCCTGGCAGCGGGTCTACAAGGTGACACTGCCGAACATGAAAGCGGCGATCATGGTCGCCCTGCTGTTCCGCACGCTCGACGCATGGCGCATCTTCGACAACCCATACGTCATGACCAACGGGGCGAACAACACAGAGACGCTGTCGTTCCTCGCCTATCGCCAGAACGTGACGCTCGTGAACCTCGGGGCGGGGTCGGCCGTGTCGGTGCTGCTGTTCTTCACCGTGGTCGTGATCGCGTTCATCTTCATCAAAGGCTTCAAGACCGACCTGTCACAAGTGCGGGGAGACGGCTGATGGCTGCCAATCGCAAGACCAGCCGGTGGTGGACGGTGTGGGGACTCCTGATCCTGGTCTGGGCGGCGTTCCCACTCGCGTGGATGGTGTCGCTGTCGTTCAAGGATCCCAGCACGTTCCGCAGTTCGACGCCGACGTTCCTCCCGAAGGACTGGTCGTGGGCGAACTACGACTCGGTCTTCAGCGACGAGCTGTTCACGTCAGCGCTGAAGAACTCGTTCGGCATTTCGATCATCGCCACGACGCTGTCGGTCGTCATCGCCATGTTCGCCGCGTACGCGATCGCCAGGCTCGACTTCCCGCTCAAGAAGGTGCTGCTGTCGATGGCGTTGGCGATCGCCATGTTCCCGCAGGCGGCACTCGTCGGTCCCCTGTTCGACATGTGGCGCAGGTTGGGGATCTATGACACCTGGATCGGTCTGATCATCCCGTACCTCACGTTCGCCCTGCCCCTGTCGATCTGGACGATGTCGGCGTTCTTCCGCCAGATCCCGTGGGAGATGGAGCAGGCGGCGCAGGTCGACGGGGCAACACAGTGGCAGGCGTTCCGAAAGGTGATCGTGCCGATGGCCGCGCCGGGCGTGTTCACGACGGCGATCCTCACGTTCTTCTTCTGCTGGAACGAATTCCTGCTCGCCACGTCGCTCACCTCGACCGACGCGGCGCGTCACCGTGCCGGCGGCACTCACCTTCTTCACCGGGCAATCGCAGTTCCAGTCGCCGATCACGGCGATCATGGCGGCCTCGGTCGTGGTCACGATCCCGGTCGTGATCATCGTGCTGTTGTTCCAACGGCGGATCGTCGCCGGCCTCACATCCGGTGCCGTCAAGGGCTGATCGAAGGGAAAGGCGGCCGTGGCCGAGATCAACATCCAAAACGTCAGCAAGGAGTACGGCGACGGCTTCAAGGCCGTCAACGACGTCAGCCTCGACATCGCCGACGGGGAGTTCATGATCCTCGTCGGTCCGTCGGGGTGCGGCAAGTCGACACTGCTGCGCATGATCGTCGGGCTGGAGGACATCACGTCGGGCGACGTCCTGATCGGCGGCGAGCGGGTCAACGACAAGGCGCCGCGAACCGCAATCTGGCGATGGTGTTCCAGAACTACGCGCTCTACCCGCATCTCACCGTCTTCGAGAACATCGCCTTC
>CAVOPD010000013.1:0-268471 GCA_963697745.1 uncultured Acidobacteriota bacterium
CCGACGCGGTACTACAATTCAGCGTTTCTCGTCCGGCCCGACGGCACCACCGGTGGCGTGTACCGCAAGATGCACCTGGTCCCGTTTGGCGAGTACGTGCCGCTCAAGCAGGTGCTGTTCTTCGCCGCGCCGCTGGTGGAGGCGGTGTCCGATTTCTCGTCCGGAGACGCTGCCGTCCTGCTGCCGGTGCGCGGCCATCTCGTGAGCACGGCGATCTGCTACGAAATCGTCTATTCCGACCTGGTGCGCCGCAGCGTCAGCGGCGGCAGCGAACTGCTCACGACCATTACCAACGATGCCTGGTTCGGCCGCACCTCGGCGCCGTACCAGCACTTTGCGCAGGCGTCGATGCGCGCCATCGAGAACGGCCGGTATCTCGTTCGCTCGGCCAACACCGGCATCAGCGGCATCGTCGACCCGTATGGACGCGTGCTGGCGCGGACCGACATCTACCAGCAGGCCGTGGTGGTCGGCGACGCGCGGTTCGTCAGCGAGCGCACCATCTATTCGCGTATCGGCGACGTGTTCGCCTACGCGTCGGCGATTCTCACTGTCGTGGTGATGGCGGTGGTCCGCCGCCGTGTAGAATAGCGCGATGCCCACCATCGAAGAGCTCAGGAAACGCTACGAGGATCTCAGCCGCCGTGCTGCCGATCTGCGTAGCTATCTTTGAGGCAGCCAAACCCGACGACGAACTAGCCCGCATCGAAGCCCGCGCGGCTTCACCCGATTTCTGGAAAGACCAGGCCGAAGCCCAGAAGATCCTTCAGCGTCGCCGACGCGTGGAACAGGATCGCGATCTGGTCCTCTCGCTCCGCAAGAAGCGCGACGATCTCGCCGTGCTCAACGAGTGGATCGATGCCGGTGAACCGGTTGACGGCGAGTTTGCCGAGGGCCTGGACGCATTCGACCAGGAAGTGCAGGCCGGCGAGATCAAGAAGATGCTCGGCGGTGAGCACGATCGGAAGAACGCGATCGTCACGATTCATCCGGGCGCCGGCGGCACCGAGTCGCAGGACTGGGCCGAAATGCTGCTCCGGATGTATCTGCGCTGGATCGAGCGGCGCGGCTTCAAGCGCGAACTGATCGACTACCAGCCGGGCGAGGAAGCGGGCCTGAAGAGCACCACCTTCACGATCATCGGCGACTATGCCTACGGATTGCTGTCCGCCGAGGCCGGTGTGCACCGTCTCGTGCGGATCTCTCCCTTCGATCAGGCGGCGCGTCGCCATACCTCGTTTGCCTCGGTGTTCGTCTGGCCGGAATTGCCCGAAGACGTCGACGTCGAAGTGGATGACAAGGATCTCCGCGTCGATACGTATCGATCGAGCGGTGCAGGCGGTCAGCATGTGAACGTGACCGATTCGGCCGTGCGCCTCACGCACATCCCGACCGGCATCGTCGTGTCGTGCCAGAACGAGCGCTCCCAGCACAAGAACCGCGCGTCGGCGATGAAGGTCCTCAAGTCGCGCCTGTACGACCTGAAGATGAAAGAGCAGCAGGCCCGGCTCGATCAGATCGGCGGCGAGAAGCGCGACATCGCCTTCGGCAGCCAGATCCGCAGCTACGTCCTGCATCCCGTACCAGATGGTGAAGGATCACCGCACCAAGGAGTCGGTCGGCGATGTGAACCGTGTGCTCGACGGCGACATCGATTACTTCATCAAGACGTTCCTGATGAAGAAGTCCAGCGGCACGCTCGGCGAGGTGACCGCCGACGATGACGTCGAGTAGAGCGGGGGAGCGGGCGCGCCGGCCCGCGCCGCGGTGAACCGCGCGGTCTTCGTCGCTGCGGGAATCCTGGTCAGCCGGCTGACCGGCTTCGTGCGCATGCGGGTGTTCGCGCACTACTTCGGCCTGCGGTCGGAGGCGGCTGACGCCTTCAACGCCTCGTTTCGCATTCCCAATCTCCTGCAGAGCCTCTTCGGCGAAGGGGCGCTATCCGCGTCGTTCATCCCGGTATACGCGTCCCTCGTTGCGCGCGGCCAGCGCAAGGAGGCCGACCGCGTCGCCGGCGCAGTCTTCGCCCTGCTGTCGGCGCTGGTGTCGATCATCGTTCTTGCCGGCGTGTTCGCCACGCCGGTGCTCATCGCGGTGATCGCGCCCGGTTTCACAGGTGTCAGGCGCGAACTCACGATCAGCATCACACGCATCCTTTTTCCCGGTGCGGGGATGCTGGTGCTGGCGGCGTGGTGCCTCGGGGTCCTGAACAGCCATCACAAGTTCCTGCTGTCCTATGCAGCGCCGGTGATGTGGAATGCGGCGATGATCGCCACGCTGGTGGTGTTCGGAGGGAGCACCGAACTGCCACGCCTGGCGGTGCTGCTGGCGTGGGGATCGGTGGTGGGGAGCGTCGCGCAGTTCGCGGTGCAACTGCCGATCGTGCTGCGGGTCGCGCCTGACCTTCGTGTGACCTTTGATATCGCCTCCGAGCACGTGCGCAGCGTGGGGCGGAACTTCGTCCCGGTGTTCATCAGTCGGGGAGTGGTGCAACTCAGCGCCTACATCGATGCGCTGCTCGCCAGCCTGTTGCCGACCGGGGCGGTGACCGGCATCTCCAACGCATCGCTGCTCTATACGCTGCCGGTCAGCCTGTTCGGCATGTCCGTGGCGGCATCGGAACTGCCGGCCATGGCTGGCGCGTCGCTGGATGAGGCCGGGGCGCAGGCCATCCGCGCGCGGCTCGATGCCGGGCTGCGCCGCATCGCCTTCTTCGTCGTCCCATCGTCGGTGGCGTTCCTGGCCCTCGGGGACGTCGTGGCGGGTGCGCTGCTGCAGACGGGGCGCTTCACGCATGACGATGCGGTGTACGTCTGGGGCATCCTGGCAGGTTCGTCAATCGGCCTCGTGGCGTCGACGCTCGGCCGGCTGTATTCGTCGGCGTTCTACGCGCTGCGCGACACCAGGACGCCGTTGCGATTTGCGCTGGTGCGGGTGGCTATTACGACCGTGCTCGGCTACGCCTGCGCGCTGCCGTTGCCGCGGCTGCTCGGCATCGACCAGAGCTGGGGTGCGGCGGGACTGACGGCGTCCGCTGGCGTGGCGGGATGGGCGGAGATGCTGCTGCTGCGATCCTCGCTGCAGCGACGGATCGGGAGCACCGGCATGCCCACCTCGTACGTGCTGCAGCTGTGGGGCGCGGCGCTGACAGCGGCGGCGCTCGGCTGGGCGGTGAAGCTGTCGCTGCCGGCAGTGCACCCGATCACCGAAGGCGTTGCGGTGCTGTCGACCTATGGCGTCGTGTATTTCGGCGGGACGCTGGTGCTCCGTGTGCCAGAGGCGAGCAGCACCGTTCGTCGGCTGTTCCGTCGATAGGGTCGGCCGTTCCGTCGGTAGGTGCCCGTCAGGGCTGCGTGGTGCGGCTGAGCCCCTCGGGCTCTGTACCCGCGATGAACGTCTCGGTGATCGCGCCGGCCGTATCCTGCGATGCCGCAGCGCCAGTGGACTTGTCCACGGCGAGAAAGACGATATTGCCGGGCGCCTGGAACTGCGGCGGCGTGTCCTTGTCCGGCCGTTGATCGATGTAGGCCTGCATGAACTCCATCCACATCGGCAGGGCCGCCTTCGCCCCCTGCTCGTCGGCGCCGAGCGACTTGCGTTTGTCGTCCATGCCGATCCACACGCCGACCGTGATATCCGGGTCGAACCCGACGAACCACGCGTCCGTGTTGTTATCCACCGTGCCGGTCTTACCGGCAAGCGGCCAGCGTGAGGCCATCGCTGCCGCACGGGCGCCGGTGCCGCGTGGACTCAGGACGCCACGCAGGATGTTGGTCATGACGAACGCGGAGTCGGCGCCGATGACGTCGGTCGGTTCGGCGCGATTCTCTTCGAGCAGGTTGCCTTCGCGATCCTTGACGTTGACGATCGACCACGGCTTCACCCGCATGCCCTGATTGGGGAACGTGGTGTAGGCGCTCGTGATCTCCATGAGCGTCGCGTCCCCCGCCCCGAGAGCGATTGGCAGGTACGGCGGGAAGTCCTCCTCGAACCCGAATCGCTTGGCGTAGGCCAGCACGTTCTTCGGGCCGATCGACTCCATCACCTTGATCGCGGGGATGTTGCGCGACTCCTCGACGGCATAGCGGAGCGTGATGGGCCCGAGGAACGTGTGGTCGTAGTTCTGAGGGGCCCAGGTCCCGCCGTTACCGGACGGGTAGGCGATCGGCGAATCCATGATGATCGACGCGGGCGTGAACCCGCGATCGATCGCCGCCGTGTAGACGATCGGCTTGAAGGTGGACCCGAGCTGGCGGAAGGCTTGAACGGCGCGGTTGAACTTGCTGCGCTGGAAGTCCCAGCCGCCGACCATGGCCTTCACCTGTCCGGTGTGATTGTCCAGCACCAGCATGGCGGCTTCGGCGAGTGGCGTCTGCTCGAGCGACACGGTCGCCACGTGCGTCTCCTCGTCGAGCGCCTTGATCTGGACATCCACAAGGTCGCCGACCGAGACGAGGTCGTTCGCCGTTGCACGGCGTGTCCACGCGAAGCCCTCGCGCGTGAGGTCGGCGTGATACGCGCCAATCAACAGGCGCGCGCCGCCGGCCGGCGCGGGCTTACCCAGGGCAGCGACGGCGGCGGGCACGACGTCGCCGACCTGAATCGGCCGCGACCATCGGTCGTCCCGATACCCGTCCACGGTGTGCGCGTCGGTGATGATGTTGCGGGTCGGCCGCCGCCAGCCATGACGTTTGTCGTACGCACGAAGGCCATTTTCGACGGCGTGGTTGGCGATCCGCTGCAGCACCGGGTCGAGGGTGGTCGTGACCGAGAGACCGCTCTCGTAGAGCGCCTTGGCGCCGTACTGACGCTCCAGATGTTTGCGCACCTCCTCCACGAAGAACGGCGCGACCCCCGGAGGCTGTGTCGGCTGGCCGCGCGTCAGAATCGGCCTGGCCTTCGCCTGGTCTGCCTGTTCCTGGGAGATGTACTTCTCGTCGGCCATCCGCTGCAGGACGATGTTGCGCCGCGAGACGGCGCGTTTCATGTCCACGAACGGACTCTGGCGTTCCGGCAGCTGGAACAGACCGGCGATCAGCGCAGCCTCTTCGAGAGTGAGTTCCTTGTTCGACTTGTTGAAATACAGCCGCGACGCCGCTTCCACTCCGTACGCGCCGTGCCCCAGATACATCTGATTGCAGTAGGCGGTGAAGATTTCCTTCTTCGTGTAGCGCTTCTCGATCTGTATCGCGAGGATGATCTCCTTGATCTTCCTCTCGACCGTCTCGGCAGGTGTTTCCTGGCTCTTCGACGTGAGTCCGAACTGTTCCTTCAGGTTGCGCGCGAGCTGCTGGGTGAGCGTGCTCGCCCCCTGTGCGCGCCGCTGCTCGGCGATGTCCTTCAGCCCGGCCGCCGCCACACGCCAGATGTTCACGCCGAAGTGCGAATCGAACGCCGTGTCCTCGGTGGCCACGATGCCCTGGTAGAGAAACGGGTTGATGTCGTCGTAGCCGACGATCACACGCCGCTGTGTCGCGTACTCGCCAATCAGCTGGTCGTTGACTCCGTAGAGGCGGGTGATCGTGCTTGGGCGGTAATCGTCGAGCGCCGACACCCGTGGCAGGTCCCCGGCATACGCGAACAGCACGCCGCTCAGCACACCGAGCGCCGCGGCGACGATGAACAGCGCCACGATCGTCGCGCTGCGGGCGATGCGAATGACGTAATTGGCCACTTAGTTCAACAAGCCGACACGGGGTAAAAAGAGGCAACAGGCACTGGGCTAACGGCGATGGGCCACGTCGCATGCGGACCTTGAGTTAGTGTAGCAACGATAGGCGCTGACGAGGCGCCGCGTCCGGCCACATCTGAGCCTGCTCCGATCGGAGCAGGTAATGTCTCAGCGCCGCGGCTGCGCCTGAGCGGGCGCCTGAGCAGCCGGCTGCGCGCGCCCAGTGGCCGGCGCCTGCGTCCGTGCATCGCCGGCTGGCGGCCCTTGCGATGCGGCCGATGGACGCGGTGCCGGCGACGGACCTCGTGCACCAGCCGACGGACCTCGCGCTCCAGCCGACGAATCCGGGGCGGCAGGTGGCCCTGGAGGTGGTGAGGTGCGTTCCGGCGTGCGGATCGCGCCGCCTCCTGGGTTTGCACTTTCACGCGAGTGTCCGATCGCCCCTCCACCTGAATCGCCGGCGCGAAGCGCTCCGCCGCCGTATGGCGCTGACGTTGGCGGCGGGATGTTAACGGGCGGCCGCTCGGCGGTAGAGCGCTCCGCTCCGCGATCGACGGCTGCCGCCCGCGGTCCACGAGCCGCATCCACCGAGACCGTGTCAGGCACCGGCCCGGGTGGCAGATTGTCCGGCGACGTGCGGCGCCTGAAATCACCGAACGGGTATTGACGCGGTGTGTTCTGCGGACGGGTGTCGGGCCCCGCCCCTCTGCCGGGAACGACAGTTCGCGGCACCGCTCTGCCTGTGCCGACGGCGCCACGAGACGCGGCGGGAGTAGACGAGCCAGGCAGTGCGGGTGCAGACGGCCCGCGCGCTGCGGCAACAGACGCGCCCGACGCTGCTGGCGGACCCGACGCGCGGGTCCGATCGCGAGGCCCGCGCCCCGGGTCGCGCGACGGCGGCGGTGACGCTGCGGAATTCTGACCGGCTGGGGCGGTGGAACTCTGCGGTCCGCCAGCGATTCGCCGCGCTGGCGACTGCGCGCGTCCGATGGGAGGCGCCGCCTGCCGAACGAACGGCGTCCGCTCCGCCAGGGACTGCGGCGCGACGGCGTAGCGGCGCACCTGTTCGCCGCGGATACCGAAGTGCGTGCGAGGCAGCACGACCCACCCGCTCCACCCGCGCCAGCCGACGTCGATCGATCCGGACCATTCAAAGACGGGTCGGTTGTCGACACCGAGAGGGCACCAGCTCACGTACCCAGGTGCCGCACCCCACGAGACCCATGCGGTCGCCCAGTGGTGCTCAGGGATCCAGAACCATCGGTTCCGTCCATAGCCCCACCGCCCGTAATGATGTGTGGGCCAAGCCCAGCGCTCCGTGCCGATCCAGGTCCATCCGTACCTGGGCACATCAGCCCAGGCGCCGTTGTAGTACGGACGCCAGTCGGCACCCACGGTTGGATACCAGATGTACCCATACGACGACTCGTAGTCCCACGTTCCGTCTCTGTCAAGCGTTCCACCATAAACACGGAGCTCCGGGGGGAGATACGACGCCGATCGCCCGCGCCCGATCCTCTCGAATGATCGTCGCCCAATCCTCGAACGCATCGCCCCTCGCCGAGTTGAACGCCTCGGGCCGCGATGGCAGAGCGTCAATCCCGGTGATGCTGCGCTCTCCTGCGTTCAGCATCACCCAGCCGCCGTCGGCGTGCAGTTGCGCACGCCCCCGAACAACGGCCAGTTCGGACTGAGGCCCCGACGTGCCGCCGAGCACGCGCAGCCGGAACTCTCCAGGGCCGTCGATGCGCGCCGTGGCGGCTGGCGTGTCTATCTGATATTGGGATCGTGCGTCGCGGGCAACGGTCAGGCGGACCCGGCCGGTTGTCACGCGCAGGAGCAACGGCGATTGGATGTCGATCGTCGTGAACTCGTCGACCGCCAGCGCCGAACCATCCGCAAACAGCACCTCCGCACGCCCGCGGCTCGAGCGCAGGCGGTCACCGGGCACCAGCGGCATGCCGATCTCGGCAGCGAGGCTCTCGGTTTCGCGATCGAGCGTGACCTGGCCTTCGACAATATTGAGGTGGGCTGGCGCGCCCTGCTCCAGAGCATCCTGCGCCGCCGCTGGCAGCGGTGGAGTCAGGAGAATTGCCAGGAGCAGAAGAGGGGTACCGATACCGGTCAGGTCGAGAACGAGGAAGCCGCGGAGAAAACGGGCTGTTGTCATGACCGCCTCGAGCCGGCAGAAGGCTGACGCCGAGAGTATAGCTCCACAACTGAGGAACTTGCCTCTCGAACTGCACGGATTGACTACGTTGGACTCAAGTTTTATACTTTGATCAATATCATCCCGCAGATTCTTCGAGGTATCGCATGAGCAAAATCATCGGCATCGACCTGGGCACCACCAATTCCGTCGTCGCGGTCATGGAAGGCGGCGAACCGGTCGTCATCACCAATCCCGAAGGCGGGCGTCTCACGCCCTCCGTCGTCGCGTTCACCAAATCCGGCGAGCGGCTGGTCGGACAGGTCGCGAAACGGCAGGCGGTGACCAATCCCGAGAACACCGTCTTCTCCATCAAGCGCTTCATGGGCCGACGGTTCGACGAGGTCGGCGAAGAGATGACGATGGTCCCGTACCACGTGGTGCCTGACCAGCAGCGCGTGACCGTGAAGGTGGACGGGCAGGCCAAGCCGCTGACGCCGCCGGAAATCTCCGCGATGATCCTTCAGAAGCTGAAGCAGGCGGCGGAGGAGTACCTCGGGCAGGCCGTCACGAAAGCGGTCATCACCGTCCCCGCCTATTTCAACGACGCCCAGCGGCAGGCGACCAAGGATGCGGGACAGATCGCCGGTCTCGAGGTCATGCGCATCGTGAACGAGCCGACGGCTGCCGCGCTCGCGTACGGTCTCGACAAGAAGAAGGACGAGACCATCGCGGTGTATGACTTCGGCGGCGGCACCTTCGACATTTCGATCCTTGAAGTGGGCGAAGGCGTGGTCGAGGTGAAGGCGACCAACGGCGACACGCATCTGGGCGGCGACAACCTCGATCAGCGGGTCATGGACTGGATCATCGCCGAGTTCAAGAAGAGCGAGGGGATCGATCTCAGCAAAGATCGCATGGCGCTGCAGCGCCTGAGGGAATCGGCGGAGAAGGCGAAGATGGAGCTCTCCACCGTCATGGAGACCGACATCAACCTGCCGTTCATCACTGCCGATCAGACCGGGCCCAAGCATTTGCAGATGAAGCTGACCCGGGCGAAGTTCGAGCAGCTCGTTGACGACCTGCTGCAGAAAACTGTGGAGCCGACCAAGAAGGCGCTCGCTGATGCAGGCGTCGACCCGTCGAAGATCGATGAGGTCGTGCTCGTGGGCGGGTCGACCCGTATTCCCAAGGTGCAGCAGATCGTCAAGGCGCTTTTCGGCAAGGAGCCGCACAAGGGCGTCAATCCTGACGAGGTGGTGGCGATTGGCGCCGCGGTGCAGGCGGGCGTGCTTGCCGGCGACGTCAAGGATCTGCTGCTGCTCGACGTCACCCCGCTGTCGCTTGGCATCGAGACCATGGGCGGCGTGATGACGACGCAGATTCCGCGCAATACGACGATTCCCACCCGTAAGAGCGAAGTGTTCTCGACGGCGTCCGACAGCCAGACGAGCGTGGAGATTCACGTGCTGCAGGGTGAGCGCTCGCTGGCACGTGACAACCGCACGATCGGCCGGTTCCATCTCGACGGCATCCCGCCGGCGCCGCGCGGCATCCCGCAGATCGAGGTGACCTTCGACATCGACGCGAATGGCATCGTCAACGTGCAGGCGAAGGACCTCGGCACCGGGAAGGAACAGAAGATCACGATCACCGCGTCGAGCGGCCTCAGCAAGGACGAGGTCGACCGGATGATGCGCGAAGCGGATTCCCATGCTGACGAAGACAAAAAGCGGCGCGAAGAGATTGAGGCCCGCAACAAAGCGGATCAGGCTGTCTATGGCGCCGAGCGGTTCATCAAGGATTCCGGCGACAAGCTGACCGCCGCCGATCGGCAGGCGATCGAGAGTGCGGCGGAGTCGCTGAAGAAGGCGATCGAGTCCAACGATGCGGCCGCGATCACACGTGAAATGGAAGCGCTGACCCAGGCGCAGCACAAGGCGGCGGCGAACCTCTATCAGCAGGCCGGACCTGCTGGTGGGCCGATGCCGGGTGGCGACGGTGCAGCCGGCGGCGAGAGCAACGCGGGAGGATCCGGCGCGGGAAGTGCCGGCCCGGGCGGCGACGTCATCGACGCAGAGGTTGTGGACGACAAATAGAACATTGCTGATTGCTGACTGCTGATTGCCAATTGAAAATCCCTGCCGACGTCGCCTCGCGCCGCGGGCATTTCAATCAGCAATCAGCGATTGGCGATTAGCAATTGACGATGTTCCGCCATGGATTTCTATCTGTTGCTCGGAGTGGAGCGAGAGGCGAACGCCGCTGACATCAAGCGCGCGTACAAGCGGCTTGCGCGGAAATTCCACCCCGACATCAATCCTGGTGACAGCGTTGCGGCGCAGCAGTTCCGTCGCATCGCGGAAGCGTACGAGACACTGATCGACCCTGAGCGACGCCATCGCTACGACACGGTGGGCGGGTCCTCGGTCACGGTGGAAGCCGTGGCATTCGGCTTCGAAGGGTTCGACTTCTCCGTGCGCGTCAGTGGTGATGCCGCCCCGACGTTCGGCGACCTGTTTGCGGATGTGTTCAAACAGCGCGGCGGCGAGTCGGCGCGCGGGGTCGAGCGCGGCGCGGATCTGCACGTGTCACTGCGGCTCGGTTTCGAAGATGCGATCCGCGGCGGCACGAGACGGGTCAGCGTGACGCGACTCGTGCACTGTCACGGCTGCCGCGGCACCGGTCAGATACACGCTCCCGAACGGAGTTGCCAGCCCTGTCACGGAACTGGCGTGCTGAAGTCGACGCGCAACCACATGGTGTTCTCGAAGCCGTGCATGTCGTGCGGCGGGACCGGGCTTCAGGCGCGGACGCGGTGCCCGGCGTGTGGTGGGCGACAGGTCGAGGTGCTTGCCGAATCGGTGACCGTCCACCTTCCGGAAGGCCTGGAGGACGGCGCGCGTGTCCGCGTCGAGGGCAAGGGGCACGATGGCGCCAATGGCGGCGAGGCGGGCGATCTCTACATCACCGTGCAGGTCGATCCGCACCCGCGGTTCCGCCGCGACGGCGACGACCTGCATGTCACGGTGCCGATCGCGGTACATGAAGCCGCACTCGGCGCAAAGGTCGACGTGCCGTCGCTCGATGGTCCGGCGCGGCTGCGGATCCCTCCGGGCACCCAGTCCGGCCAGCGTTTCCGACTGAGTCAGCGCGGCGCGCCGTCACCGCGCAGCGGACGTCGCGGCGATCTCGTGATCGAGGTGCGGCTGGTGCTGCCGCCGCTGCTCGATGAGCGCTCCAAGGAACTGCTCCGCGAGTTCGGTCGCATCAACAGCGCGGATGTGCGTCAGGAGCTGGCATGAAGAAGACCGGCAAAGCCTATTTCATGATCAGCGTGGTGGCGCAGAAGTACAACATCCACCCGCAGACACTGCGCCTCTACGAGCGCGAAGGACTGCTGAAGCCGTCACGGACGGAGGGCAATACCCGCCTGTACTCCGAAGAGGATCTCGAGCAGCTCGAGACCATCCTGTCGCTCACCCGCGATCTCGGCGTGAATCTCGCCGGCGTCGAGATCATCCTGAACATGCGCCGCAAGATCGAGCGCATGCAGGCGGAGGTGAACGAGTTCATGGAGTACGTCAAGCACGAACTCTCACGAGGCATCGACGACTGGGAACAGCGGCTCTCGACTGCGCTCGTCAAGTCGACGCCGACCGATCTCGTGCGCGCCTCGACGCAGAACGCACCGCCGTCCACGCCGGTCGCCCCCGCCGCAGAATCCGACGACTCGCGAGTGCCTCGCCGCTGATATACTGCGGTCTCGCGTTGCCACGGACACCTGCTGCTGATGCCCTGCGAATTCTGCGACGACACCGGATGGAAACCTGTTGAGGAGCGCGGCGTGCGCCGTGTCGTGCGGTGCGACTGCAAGCGCGAGCAGGCAGGTCAGCTGCGCCTGGCGAGCGCGAACATTCCCAAACGCTACCAGCACTGCACGATCGCGAACTTCACGGCGTACAACGAATCGTTGAAGAAGGCGGCGGCGCTGGCCGCGCGCGTGGTCGACGAATTTCCAGCGGTGAAGAAAGGGCTGTTCCTCGAAGGGCAGCCCGGTGTGGGCAAGACACATCTCGCCGTGGCCGTGCTCAAGCAGGTCATCGACCGCACCGGCGCGCGCGGGCTCTTCTACGACACGCGCGATCTGCTCCGCGTCATCCGCAGCACCTACGACCCGTCCATTCGCACGACCGAACTCGAGGTCCTCCGGCCAGTGATGTCCGCGGACCTGCTGGTGCTCGATGATCTTGGGGCGGAGAAAACGTCCGAGTGGGTCGAGGAGACGATGAACCTGATCGTCAACACGCGCTACAACGAGCGGCGGCTGACGATCTTCACGTCCAACTACAAGGACATCCCGGACGACACCGATCCCAACGCCCTGCTGTTCCGCATCGGCCACCGCATGCGCTCGCGCCTGCACGAGATGTGCGACTTCGAAGTGCTCGATGGCGCCGACTACCGTGAGCTGCCGACCAACGGCGGACCGGAAGATCTCGTCATGATGTGGAAGATGCGCAGCAAGTCGCTGCCGTCGCCCGGTCGCGGCGGTCGCCAGGCGCGTGCTCAGCTCCGCGAGTCGGCAGTGCAGGACGGCCGCGCCGACCTGAAGTGGAGCGGCGGGCGCGCGGGGCGGGGGTAATCCCTAACAAGGCAACAAGGCAACAAGGCGACAAGGCAACAAGGCAGAAAACGCAGAAAGCGCTAACAGGCAAAAGGCAGAACGAAGAACGGTGCCGCGCGAAAGTCCCCGCTGGCCGAAACTGTTGCCTGTCCTGCCTTCCTGCCTTCCTGCCTTTGATCTGATCCCCCATGCTCGGCCTGTACCTCCACATCCCTTTCTGCTCGGCCATCTGCAACTACTGCAACTTCAACCGGGGGCTGTTCGACGCCGATCTCAAGGAGCGCTACGTGAAGGCGCTGCTCGCGGAGATTTCGGGAACCCGAGCGACCGACGCCGGAGCCGGCAGACACCATATTTTTCGGCGGCGGAACCCCGTCGCTGCTGTCCCCGGACGAGGTGGCCCAACTCATCGACGCGTGCCGGACCGCGTTCGATGTCCTGCCGGCCGCAGAGATCACGCTGGAAGCGAACCCCGAATCGGTCACCGTCGGAACGCTCGAGGCGTTCCGCGCTGCCGGCGTCAACAGGCTGAGCTTCGGCGTCCAGTCCTTCAGAGACGATGAACTGAAGCGGCTGTCGAGACTGCATGGCGCCGCCCGCGCTCGCGATGCGTATGCAGAAGCGCGCGCGGCGGGCTTCGATAACGTCAGCCTCGATCTGATGATGTGGCTCCCCGGACAAAGCCAGGCTCAATGGCTGGAGTCGGTCGAGGCTGCGATTGCGCTCGGGCCCGACCACCTGTCCTTGTACATGCTCGAGGTGTACCCAAACGCGCCGCTCCGTGATGAAATGGCCAGACGGCAGTGGTCGCAGGCGCCTGACGAGGACGTCGGCGTCCATGTACGCGGCCGCGATGGAACGTCTCGAGGCGGCGGGGCTGCTGCAGTACGAAATTTCCAACGTGGCGCGACCGGGCCGCGAGTCCAGGCACAACCTGAAATACTGGTCGGACGGGGAATGGCTCGGGTTCGGGTGCGGAGCGCATTCGACTCGGGACGGCGTCCGGTGGAAGAATGTCTCGGCCACCGAGGACTACATCGCGCGTGTGCGCCGCGGAGAGTCGACCCGCACCGAAATCCGGCGGCTCACGGCGGACGAGCGGCTTGGCGACGCGTTGTTCACCGGCCTGCGCCTCACCGCCGGCATTGACCTGAATGCCGTTCAACGGCGCTATGGCACCGATGTCTGGCAACGCTACGGCGAAGAGCTCCAGCCGTTCATCACGGAGGGGCTCCTGACGCATGAAGGCTCAGTCCTGCGCCTGACGCGCCGGGGAATGCTTCTTGCGAATGAGGTCATGACTGTCTTCGTGTGAGATGATGCTAGCGCGCACGGCACCTCGGGTGGCCGTGCAAGACATTGGGGATCGACGGACCGCTTCAGCTGGCCGTCAAGGTACGCTAGAGTAACAGCCCTTTCGTGAAGGAGGCCGTGATGCTTCGACGGTACGTGCCGGTGGTCCGACGCCGGGTCGGTGTGGTGGTTCTGGGGTTGATGACTGGGGTTTTCTCGGCTGGTGCCGTGCACGCGCAGGATGCACCAAAGGCCAACCCGTACGTGTTCGCCGGAGACGGGGCGCTCCTGTTGAACTTCATCAAGGCCGACAAGGCTGCCGATTACGAGATGATCGTCGGCAAGCTGAAGGAAGCCCTCAACAAGAGCGAAAAGCCTGAGCGCAAGCAGCAGGCCGCAAGTTGGAAGGTCTACAAAGCTGCCGAACAGGGTGCCGGCGGCGCGGTCATTTACGTGTCGGTGATTGCACCGGCCGTGAAGGGCGCCGATTACACGGTGTCCACGATCCTGGCTGAAGCGTTCCCGGCCGAGGCGCAGGATCTCTACAAGAAATACGCGGAAGCGTTCGGCACCCCGTCAGGGAACCTGCTGAACCTGACGCTCTTGTCCGATCTCAGCAAGTAGGACCGCGACGTCGTTCTGAACTCCCCGCAGCGGGTGGCCGTGCTCCGGCATCGCCACCCGTTTGCCTGTGTGCTTGTGTGCCTTAACCCGCCTGTCCGCTTCAGAACTTGAGATTCAGCCCCGCGTAGATGCGGTGCGACGGCGAGAACAGCGCAGACGATCCGAGCTTGAACGCCCGGTAGTCAACTCTCAGCCGCAACGGACCCGCCAGCGTCACCTTGACCCCTCCGCCGACGTTCGTCACCACGGACGTCGTGGTGAGTTCCCCCAGTCGTTCGCGAAAACCACCGGCGCCAACCGTGAAGTACGGCTGAAATCCAGAGATGGCCAGCGGTGTCTGCAACAGTCCGTTTCCGCTGACGATCTTGAGTGAGGGTGCGGCGCTTAACACATCCTCGACCGTCGAGGAGTACTCGAACTCGAACGCGACGATGAGCAGTCCTGCGCCGGCGGCAAGGCCGTGTGTCTGGCGATTTGTGGGCGTGGTCGTGGCGCCGAGGAAGGCGGTGATGTCTGCGCTGGCAGGAACGCACGATCCAATCAGCAGGACAACCGCGAGAAGTAGTGGACTCAACCGGCGCATGTATCCCCCGTTTCGATGATAGTACGGAAACATGCCGGGGAGGATTCGTCGGGGCCGCCGAAGCGTTGCTGCGCTGACCCGTGCTGAGCTCCTCGGGTAGAATTCCGCCATGCGGTTCCTCTCTCTCGCGCTCCTGCTGCTCGTGCAGGGTGCGGGCTTCGCGCCGTTCGACGTCGCGGCTTTGGCGATTGCGCCGCCCACCGTGATTACCGAACTCGACCGCAGGCTTCTGCACGGCGCGCCCAGCCGACTCTCATGGTCGTCCGACGGCGCCGCTCTGTACGTGCAGTCGCGCGATGGTGTCGGCGACGCTGCCCGTGTCCGCCACTTCCAGATCCGGCTGGGGAGCGGAGATGCAGTCAGCGAACTGGACGAGGAGCCAGCCTGGGCCGCCGAGTACTGGCACGGCAAAGTGGGCGAAGCGGCGCCGGGTCTGCCCTGGCTGGTGATCGACGTGAATCGTGGACCGGCAGCGCACGCGCATCGCACCCTTCACCGGCGGCTTTGCCAGTGCCGGGGCGGCAACCGGCAGTGAAGCGGCGAGCACGGTTACCGTCTCGGTCGTGTCGCTCTCGTACGTGGGCGTTGAGATCGGCCGCTGGAACACCGATGAACGCAAGAGTGGTGTCACCTTCGGTTGGGGCCCGCCCGGGAGCGGCGCGCTCGCGTTTACCGATTCGAAAGGGCGCCTCACCCTGCTCGACAAGGAACGTCATCAGAGATTGGTGCCCCGCACCGAGGGTGTGATGCTTCCGGCGTGGTCGCCGGATGGGAACTACGTCGCGTTCATCCAGAAGCAGGGTCGCTCGAGTTACACGGTGTCATCTGTCGCGCTGCTCCGCGTGGATACCCCTCTGCAGTGATCACGGTGCTACGCTCGGAGGCGGCATGGACTTCCGTCTGACGGAGGAGCAGGACCTGCTCAGGCGCTCGGTTCGCGAATTCGCGGAGACCGAGATTCGGCCGCACGTTCGCGAGTGGGACGAGGCGCAGCACTTTCCCTCGGAAGTGATTCCGGCTCTGGCCGCGCTCGGACTGATGGGCATCCAGTTTCCAGAGCAGTATGGCGGTTCGGGTATGTCGGCGATCGACTACTGCATCTGCATCGAGGAACTCGCCCGCGTCGATCCCGGCCTGGCGCTCTCAGTCGCTGCGCACAATGGACTGTGCTCCGCGCACATTTTCCTGTTCGGCACCGAGCCTCAGAAGCAGCGCTGGCTGGTGCCGCTCGCCAAAGGCGACAAACTGGGCGCCTGGGGTCTCACCGAATCCACGTCGGGCAGTGACGCGGCCGGCATGCGCACGACCGCGACCCGCACGCCGACGGGGTGGCGTTTGAACGGCTCGAAGACCTTCATCACCCACGGTGGCTCCGGGCACGTCATGGTGGTGATGGCGGTTACCGATCGCGCCGCCGGTTCCAAGGGGATTTCCGCGTTCATCGTCGAGCACGGCACGACCGGGATGCGCGCCGGCAAGAAGGAAGACAAACTCGGGATGCGTGCGAGCGACACCACCGAGGTGCTGTTCGAGAACTGCGACATTCCGGCGGATCACCTGCTTGGCGAGGAAGGGCAGGGGTTCGTCAACACGATGCAGGTGCTCGATGCCGGACGGATCGGGATAGCGGCGCTGTCGGTCGGCCTCGCGCAAGGTGCGTACGAGGCGGCGCTTCGCTACTCGCAGGAGCGCAAGGCATTCGGGAAGACGATCAATACCTTCCAGGCGATCCAGTGGAAGCTCGCTGACAACGCAACGCGGATCGAGGCGGCGAGGCTGCTCACCTATCGTGCTGCTTACCTGAAGGATCAGGGTGCCCGTACTACCCTCGAATCAGCCATGGCGAAACTGTATGCCAGCGAGATCGCCGTGAAGGCCGCCGACGACTGCGTGCAGATCCACGGCGGGTATGGCTTCGTGAAGGACTACCCGGCGGAAAAGTACTTTCGCGATGTGAAGCTCACGACGATCGGTGAAGGCACGAGCGAGATCCAGCGCCTCGTCATCGCCCGCCAGTTGTTTGCCCGATGAATCCACCGACTACGCTGGCCGAGCGCGTGCTCGCCGGCGACCCGCGCGCCGTCGCCCGCGCTATCTCGCTGGTAGAAGACGAAGATGCCGCGGCCGCCGAACTGATCGGGAACCTCTTCAGCCACACCGGCCATGCGTACCTGGTGGGCGTCACCGGCCCGCCTGGCGCGGGCAAGAGCACGCTGGTCGATCGCCTGACCACACAGTTGCGTAGCGCACAGATGACCGTCGGCGTCATCGCCATAGACCCGACGAGCCCGTTCACCGGGGGCGCAGTCCTCGGCGACCGGCTCCGCATGAACGTCCACGCCTCCGATACCGGCGTGTTCATCAGGAGCATGGCGACGCGCGGTCACCTCGGGGGCCTGTCGCGGGCGACCGGGGACGCTGCGCTCGTGCTTGATGCCTCGGGCAAGGACGTGATCCTCATCGAGACCGTTGGCGTCGGCCAGGACGAGGTCGACATCATCCGCACCGCAGACATCTCCATCGTCACGCTCGTGCCGGGGACTGGCGACGATGTGCAGGCCCTCAAGGCCGGCATCATGGAAATCGCCGACATCTTCGTGGTGAACAAGGCCGATCGCGAGGGCGCCGATCGACTGGTGTCCGCGGTCGAGGCGAACCTTGCGCTGCACGCCTACGGCGCCGATGAATGGCGTCCGCCGATCCTGAGAACCGTGGCGACCACTGGTGACGGCGTCCCTGAACTCGTCGCGTCTGTCCTGGCGTTCCGCGCACATGCCGAACGACAGCAGGGACTCAGGCGCCGGACCCGCAGCGCGTACCGGCTGCGGGAACTCGTCTCGCAGCGGTTCATGTCCCATCTGGAGCGGCACGTGCTCGCCGCCGGGGAGTTCGATGCGCTGGTGGATCGGATCGCGTCGCGCGAACTCGACCCGTATAGCGCGGCGAATGGACTGCTGGACAGAGCGCTCGGCCGCCACGGCGCGTGATCACCGCCACGCGAGACACAATGGCCGCGACCGGTGATAATGGTGGTTTCGTGCTCTTCGGCCCATCGCTGCTGACACAACGATGAAAGCGTACCTCGATCACATTGGCATAGCCGTAGGCGACCTCGCCGCCTCACTCGCTTTCTTTCACGACGCACTCGGCCTCGACGTTCACGGGGTCGAAGAGGTGTCGTCGCAGCGCGTGCGCGCGCATTTCCTGCACAGCGGCAACTCCAACCTCGAACTGCTGGAAGCGACGTCTCCGGATTCCACGATTGCGAAGTTCGTCGCGAAGCGCGGCCCCGGGCTCCACCACATCACGCTGCGGGTCGACGATATCCGCGAGGCGCTCGCGCAGCTCAGGTCGCGAGGCGTGCGCCTGATCGACGATGAGCCGCGGCCGGGCGCCGAGGATGCGCAAGTTGCCTTCGTGCATCCGGCCGGTACCCACGGCGTGCTCGTCGAACTCAAACAGGCGCCGTCGCGCGTACCTCCGCTTTCGATCAGCCGCTACACCCTGGGGAATTTCGAACTGATCTCGCTCTATGACGGGCTGCTTCGCCTTGATGGCGGTGCGATGTTCGGCGTGGTCCCGAAGGCGCTGTGGGAGCGCAAGGCGCCGGCCGACGATCTGAACCGCATCACCATGGCCATGCGTCCGCTGATAGTCCGGGACGGCTCCAGAACCGTGCTCATCGACGCGGGACTCGGCGACAAGGAGAGCGACAAGTTCCATCAGCTGTACGGCGTCGATCGCGCACGCACGCTGGATCATGCCCTCGCCGACGCGCGGATCGCGCCCGACGACATCGACCTGGTGATTGCCAGCCATCTGCATTTCGATCACGCGGGCGGCTTCACGACGCGGGACACGGCGGGCCGGGTCCGGCCGCATTTTCCCAGGGCCAGGTACGTGGTACGTCGCGGCGAGTGGGACGACGCCACCCACCCGCACGACCGCAACCGGGCGAGCTACCTCGCGGACAACTTCATCCCGCTGGCCGAAGCCGGGCTGCTCGATCTGGTGGACGAGGACCAGGCCATTGTTCCGGGAATTCGCGTGCAGCGCACCGGCGGGCACACGATGCATCACCAGATCGTCTGGATCGAGTCCGGTGCGGATCGCGCCGTGTTTCTCGCCGACCTCATGCCGACGAGCGCGCACCTCGCCGACCCGTGGATCATGGGTTACGACCTCTACCCGATGGATACACTTTTTGCCAAGCAGGCGTTTGGCCGTGAAGCGGCGACGCGTGAAACCCTGGTGTTCTTCGAACACGACCCTGCCATTCCGGCAGCCTTCATCACTGAACAGCAGGGCAAGCGCAGCCTGCGATCTCCCACATGAGCAACCCTACAATCGGCATCATCGGCGGCAGCGGCCTGTATGACATGGGCGAACTGACCGACCGTGAAGAGCGCGTCATCTCCACCCCGTTCGGTGAACCCTCCGGCCCGTACGTCCTTGCAACGCTGCGCGGCAAGCGTGTCGCTTTTCTCGCGCGGCACGGCGCGGGGCACCGGCTGCTGCCCTCGGAGCTGAATTTTCGCGCCAACATCTACGGCTTCAAGGTGCTTGGGATCGAGCGGATCCTCTCCGCGAGCGCCGTCGGCAGTCTCAAGGAGGAGTACCGCCCGCTCGACATCGTCGTGCCGGATCAGTTCTTCGACCGGACGAAGGGCCGCATCAGCACCTTCTTCGGCCGGGGCATCGTCGCGCATATTGCGTTTGCGCATCCGCTGTGTGGCCACCTGTCGGGAGTTGCCGCCGACTGCGCCGAGTCGGTAGGCGCCACCGTGCATCGCGGCGGTACCTACGTGACGATGGAGGGGCCGCAATTCTCGACGCTGTCCGAGTCGCGCCTGTATCGCTCCTGGGGCATGGACGTGATCGGCATGACAAACCTGCAGGAGGCGAAGCTCGCTCGTGAGGCAGAGATCTGCTACGCGACGATTGCGCTCGTCACCGATTACGACTGCTGGCATCCGGATCATGACTCGGTCACGGTGGACCTGATCATCGCCAACCTCACGCACAATGCGCTGACCGCGCAGCAGACAATTGCCGAGGCCGTGTCGCGGCTGAATGGTCCGCGCACCTGCGGCTGCAAGGATGCGCTGGCGACGGCGATCCTGACGCGCCCCGAGCACGTACCCGACGAGATCAAGAGAGAACTCCAACCCATTATTGGCAAATACATGTAGGGCGGGAGGGATGGGAAAGTCGGAATTGACGGGAAGGTCGGGGAGGGTCGGGAGAGTCTGAAGGGTCGGGTACGACCAGAAGGCCATCGCCAACGTTCCTGACCCACCTGACGTTCCTGACCTACCCGACCTACCTGACCTACCCGACCGACCTGACGCAGAGGTTCTGATGAATATCGTAGTGACCGGTTCGATTGCGTACGACTACCTGATGTCCTTTCCAGGCAGGTTCACCGAGCACATCCTCCCCGAGCATATGCATCGGATGAGCCTGAGCTTCCTGGTGGACTCGATGGACAAACGGCGCGGCGGGTGTGCTCCCAACATTGCCTACACCCTGGCACTGCTCGGTGAGCGCCCGCTGCTCATGGCGACCGCCGGCGAGGACTTCGGCGAGTACCGCCACTGGCTGGATGCCGCCGGTGTGGACACGTCGCTGGTGAAACAGGTGAGTGGCAAGTTCACGGCCTCGTTCTTCTGCAGCACCGACCAGCACAACAACCAGATCGCGTCGTTCTACACGGGGGCGATGGCCCACGCCGGCGAACTGTCGTTTCGGAACGTGGACGACTGCGGCCTTGCCATCGTCTCGCCCAACGATCCGGGCGCCATGGTCCAGTACGCGGAGGAATGCCGGACGCTCGGCATCTCCTACATCTTCGATCCGGGCCAGCAGGTGGCGCGCATGTCCGGCGACGAACTGAAGGAGGGCACGGTCGGCGCCTCAATCGTCATCTGCAACGACTATGAGTACGAAATTCTCAAGCAGAAGACCGGCCTCGACGAAGCAGACATTCTTCGCGAGAGCGACGCGCTGATCGTCACGCGCGGCGAGCACGGGTCGACCATCATCACGAAAGACGAGCAAGTGAATGTGGTGGCGGTCACTCCGCGCCGGATCGTCGACCCGACCGGCGTCGGCGATGCGTTCCGCGGCGGTCTGATGAAGGGGCTGGCTGTGGGACTGCCGTACGCGGAGGCGGCGCAGATCGGCAGCGTCGCTGCGACCTACGCGCTCGAGCACCTGGGCGGGCAGAGCCACTCGTACACGTTCCAGGAGTTCATGGATCGCTACGAGGAGCACTTCCCGCCGCTCACGATTCCCGTCCGGCAGCCGTGACCGGTGGTGTAGCCGCGAACCTTCAGGTGTGCACACCGCACGGGCAGCGGGTCAGACCCGCGCCGTCCTCAGAAGATTCCAGCGGTCCCGTTGTTGGTCGTCGTGGTGCCGGTTCGGGCGGCACTGGTGGTGCTCGTTGCCACAACGGTCGCCGCCGTCTGTTGTGACGACGTCGACGTGGCCTGACCCGCAGGCGCGGCCTGCTGCAGCGCCTCGAAGTCGACGATCGACAGCGTGTAGGCCAGCATGGACGACAGTTCATTCTGTCTGGCCTGCGCCAGATCGCGTTGCGCCTGGATCACCAGGAAGCTGGTGGACATCCCGACTTCGAAACGCTTCTGTTCGACGTCGCGGCGCTGTTCCGCGAGCTCGCGCCCCGCGCGCGCCGTTTCGATGCGGCGGGCGTTCATCTGAACCTTCCACGCCGCATCGCGCACCTGCTGTATCACCCGGGCCTCAGCACTCCTGATCCGCTGCTCGGCCTGACGCGCTTCCAGCTGGCTTCGCGCCTGGTTGGCTTCCTCCGCGCTCTGGCCGATCGGATACGCCACGCTCACGCCGACCGCCCAGGTGGGATAGTCGCTGCGAAACAGCTGATCGAGCACGTTGCCGACGCCGATGCCCTGCCCTGGCCCGACGATGCTCCCCGGGAAGCCGCCTGTGCGCAGCACTTCGGTCCCGCCGAGTCCGCTTGCCACGTAGTTGACGTTGAGCCGCACGTCCGGCAGCTTCTGATTGCCGGCGAGACGCAGTGCGGCATTGGCGTTGTCCGTGTCCTTGCGCGCGCGGACCAGGTCGGTGCGGTCACGCAGCGCATTGGTGACCGCAGCCTCGACGTCGAGAGCGGCCGCTCCCAGTGCCGGCCGATCGGTCGGCTCGAGCTCGACGTTCCAGACATCGCGGCGCGCCGCGTCGAAGATCAGGAGGCGAAGGCGATCTTCGGCCTGCTTCACCGTCGTCTCGGCGACGATGAGCTGCTCCTGGTTCGAGGCGACTTCGGCCTGTGCCGACACGAGATCGATAGGTGGCGACTCGCCGACGTCGACCTTGGCCCGATTCACGCGCACCAGTTCTTCCGCGAGGAGCAGGGCAGCCTGCCTCGCCTCGACGTTGGCGCGAGCCGCCAGCAGGTTCCAGTACGCCGTCTTCGCCGCGGCGGTGGTCCGGACGACACTCTCCTGCAGCCGGGTGTCAGCGATGGCCCTGTTGGTGCGATTCAGCAGCAGGTTCGTCCGAGCTGGATCGGTCGAGAAGTCGCGGAGCAGCGGTTGCGAGAACGAGAGCGTCAGGCCCGATCGGAGCAGCGGGTTGTAGCTGTTGAGGAAGCTGTTGCTGTCGGTGTGCGACACGTCCCATGCGACGCTGTACGACGCGCCGAACCACGGAAGACGCTGGTTGAGTCCGACGTTGGAGGTCGAGACGTCGGTGCGCGTGGACGTCGGGAACAGCAGGCTGGACGGCGGCGCCAGCTGATTGTTGCGCTGCACGTTTGCGCTGACCGTCGGCTTGAAGAGGCCGACCGATGCCGCGATCCGGGTGTCGCTGATCTGCGGGTCGAGCCGATCGGCCGCGAGGTCCACGTTGTTGTCCAGCGCCATCCTCACCGCGTCGTCGACAGTGAGCTTGAGGGGCGCCGACGGCGTCTGCGCCGCGCCGATCGCCGGCGTGAGTGCCAGGAGAAGAGCAGGAATCCAGAATGTCCGCATGACAGATAACCGTGTGAATGACATGAGCACGAGCCTCACGACGCGGACGCGGACGCCGCAATGGCGCCGGTGTCGGAGCGGGCAGCACGCCGTCCGAACAGCCGCACCCTGGCCGCATCGTCAAACAATGAATAGGCAACCGGCGTCACGAGCAGCGTCAGCAGCAGCGCGAGCGACTGACCGCCGAAGATGACGAAGCCGATCGCGCGGTTCGTGCCCGAGCCGATCCCGCTCGAGGCGATGAGCGGAATCATGCCGGCCACGAATGCGAAGGTGGTCATCAGAATCGGGCGCAACCGGTCGCGGCTGGCGCGGATGACCGCATCGTGCGCGTTCATCCCGGTCGCCTTCAGCTGGTTGGCGTGATCGATCTGAAGAATGGAGTTCTTCTTCACGACGCCGAACAGCACCAGCAGGCCGAGCGCCGAGAAGATGTTCAGCGACTGATTGAAGATGATCAGCGACAGCAGCGCGAACGGCAGTGTCAGCGGCAGCGACAGCAGAATCGTGATCGGGTGCAGCCACGACTCGAACTGCGCTGCGAGGATCAGATACATGAACACCAGCGACAGGACGAACGCGAGAACGAAGTTCTGCGCCGCGCGCCCGAGTTCCTTCGAGCGTCCGCTGAAGGCCCCCTTGTAATCCGGACCGGGCGACATCTTGTCCCACTCGGCCTGAATCGCGTTCTGGATTGTCGACTGCGACGCGTTCGGCACCATGTTGGCGAAGAGCGTCACCTGCCGCTGGCGTGCGAGGCGGCTGATGTCGGACGGCGAGGAGCCGTTGGAGAACGTCGCGACGTTCTCGAGCGGAATGCTGCCAAGGCGTGTCGATGGAATCGTCAGCCCGGCGATCGCCTGCTCGGTCGAGCGATTCTCGGCTTCGGCGCGCAGGTGCACCTCGTACTGCTCGCTGCCTTCGTTGTAGGTGGTCACCTGATCCCCGCCGACCAGCCAGCGGAGCGCCTCCGCGGCATCACCGACCTGAACGCCGAGGTCGGCCGCTTTCGGCCGATCGACCTGCACCGACAGCTCGGGCTTGCCCGAGTTCAGCGATCGGTCGGGATCGACCACGCCTGGCAACGACTTGATCTTGTCGAGCAGTTGCTGGCTGAGGATGTCCAGCTTCCGCAGGTCAGGCCCGTTGATCAGGAACTGGATTTCGGCGTTCTGCGAGCCGCCGCCGCCAATCGTCGCAACCACCTGCACCGAGGTGCGGGCGTTCTTCGCGACGACCGGCAGAATGTCGGCGCGGATCGCGTTCATGATGACGAACTGATCGCGCTTGCGCTCCTCGATCGGTTTCAGCCGCACGTAGATGGACGAGAAGTTCCTGGTCCCCGCCTGGTCGCCGCCAATCGTCGTCAGCGTGTAGTCCACCTCTGGCAGCTGCTGTTTCACGGCAGTGGCCACGCGGTTGGTCAGCACCTCGGTGGCCTCGAGGCTCGTGCCTTCGGGCGCCCGCAGGTTGATTTCGAACTCCGACTGGTCATCCTGCGGCATGAAGTTCTTCGGCACGACGATGAACAGCGGGATGCTCGACAGCAGCACCAGAACCGCTGCAACCGCAACGATCGCACGGTGGCTCATCGACCACTCGAGCAGCCGCGTGTAGAACGCGTCAACGGCGTGGAAGATCCTCGAGTCCTTGGAGGAGTGCTTGTCCTTGCCGTGCGGATCCACTTTCAGCCATCGCGCCGAGAGCATCGGCGTCAGCGTGAAGCTGACGATCAGCGACACGAAGATCGCGAATGCCATCGTCAGGCCGAAGCTCTTCATGAAGCGGCCGACGATGCCGCCCATGAAGCCGACCGGGACGAAGATGGCGATCGAGCGACATGGTCGTCGCCAGCACGGCGAGCCCGATTTCCTTGGTCGCGTCCTCGGCGGCCTGGAACTTGTCCTCGTGCTTTTCCTCGATGAACCGGTAGATGTTCTCGAGCACGACGATCGCATCGTCGATGACAATGCCGACCGACAGCGTCAGCGCGAGCATGGTCATCATGTTCAGCGTGAAGCCCATGTACCAGACCAGCCCGAAGGTGGCGATGATAGAGGTCGGAATCGCAATCGCCGCGATGATCGTCGACCGGAGATTCGCCAGGAAGAGCAGCACCACCAGCGCGGCGAGAATAGATCCGAGGACGAGGTGTTCCTCGACGTTGTGCGATCGCCGCTTCGATGAAGGTGGAGAGGTCGCGCACGACACGCGCGTGGTAGCCGGGCGGAAGGCTGGCGGTGAGCTCGTCGAGACGCTCGCGGATGTTCTTCACCACTTCGACGGTATTGGTGCCCGACTGGCGGCGGACGTCGAGCAGCACGGTCGGAACCCCGTCGATCCCGGCGATGGTCGTCGGCTCGGCCTCGCCATCCTCGACGCGGGCCACGTCGGCCAGCGTGATCGGGTGTCCTTCGGTCTGGCGGATCACGATGTCGTTGAACTCGCCGACCGACTGGACGCGGCCGCGCGTGCGGAGCGTCAGCGACTGGCCGCCCTGGTCGACGCGCCCGCCGGGCACCTCGATGTTCTGCGCCTGCAGCGCGCGCGACACTTCGGTGACGGTGACGTTGTAGGCACGCATCCGGTCGGCATCGAGCCAGAGATTGATCTGGCGCTGCCGACCGCCGAGCACGAGGACCTGGCCGACGCCGCTCACGCTTTCGAGCTGGCGGCGCAGCACCTTGTCGGCGTACTCGGTGACCTCACGCACGGGCTTGTTGGCCGTCAGCGCGATGCTGATGACCGGGCTGGCGTCGGGGTCGAAGCGGTCGATGCGCGGCTGCTGGACGGTCTTCGGCAGCCGTGACATGACGCCGCTGATCTTGTCGCGCACTTCCTGCGCCGCCACGTCGCCATCCTTCTCGAGGACGAACGAGACGAAGACGATCGACACGCCCTCCGACGAGGTGGAGCGCAGTTCGTCGATGCCGCTGATCGTGTTGACGGCCTCTTCGATCTTGTCGGTGACTTCCGTCTCAATCTGCTCCGGCGCCGCGCCGGGCTGCACCGTGGTGATCACGACGCTGGGGAAGTCGATCTTCGGGAACTGATCGACGCCCAGCCGAGTGAACGAGAACAGCCCGATGACCGTGATCGAGAGAATCAGGACGCTGGCAAATACCGGCCGCTTGATGCACAGAGAGGCTAACCACTGCATTACGACACCTTCGCGCCGTCGAAGAGCTGCGCGACGTTCTTGGTCGCGACCTTCTCGCCGGCTTTGAGTCCGGTTGCAATCTCGGTCAGCGACTCGACCTGCTGACCCGTCGTGACGATGCGTTCTTCAGCGTGATCGCCGTTGATCACGAAGACGCGGCTCGTGCCGGCGACGGTGAGCACCGCGTCGGTGGGCACCATCACCGCCGGAGTCCGGTCCGGCTGCTCGATGCGGGCGGTGGCAAACAGGCCCGGCTTCAGGTCGTTCGACTGGTTGGGTACGACGGCTTCGACCGTGAGCGCCCGCCGGTTGGTTTCCAGCGTGGGAGAGACGTAGCGAACCGTTCCGGTGAACTCACGGCCTGCGAACGCGTCGACCTGAAAGGTGACCGGCGCACCGACCTTCACCGCCGAGACGAACTGCTCGGGAACGGTGAGTTGCACGCGCAGCGGGTTCACCCGCACGACCACGGCGACCTTCATGCCCTTGGTGACGTAATCGCCGATGGACACGAAGCGCTCGGCGACCAGTCCGGTGAAGGGTGCGCGGACGGTGGTGTCCGCCACCGATTTGTGCGCGAGCGCCACTCTCGCGCGCGCGGCCTGCAGCGCCTGGTACTGCTGCGCGGCTCCGTTGCGCGCCGCCTCGTATTGCTGGCGCGTGGCTTCCATCTGCGTCCGGCGCTGTTCGAACTCCGATTGCGAGACGACGCGCTCGTCGAGCAGCGACTTGATCCGGTTGAATTCGTTCTGCGCCAGGTCGAACGACGCTTTCGCGTTCTGCACTTCGGGGACGGCGTTCACGTCGAAGGCGGTTCCCGGCACGATCCCGAGCCTCGCTTCGAGCTGGGCAGCATTGGCTTCGGCCTCCGTCGCCTGCGCGTCCGCTTCCGCCGGCGAGATGCGCACGAGCACGGCGCCTTCAGCGACCGGCGTGCCGCGCTCGACCGGGGTGTTGACGATGCGGCCGGCGATTTCGGCGGCAACGTCGGCGTGCGCTTCAGCCGTCAGGCTGCCTGTCGCGCGGATGAACCGCGTGATCGGCTGCTCCACGGCGGCTGCCGGCGCCACCGAGACTGCAGTGGCCCCGCCGGGGGTCTGGGCGTCTGGTGCCTTGCCGTCAGCGGCACTGCAGGCTGGCCAGGCACAGACTCCGGCCAGCAGGACGGTGGCGAGAATGGAACGGGCGACGAGACGAGTCATGAACGAGGCTCCTGTTATGAAACTTGCGCGTCGTGTAGCGTGCGGGTCTGGTCGTCGAGGTCACAGGACGCCGACGAGGATCGAAGTGTGGGGGCAGCCTGAAGGCCCGCGAGCGTGACATCCAGGACATCCCGCGCGAGGACGTCAGCGTCCTCGCCTGGCGCCAGGCGGTCGGACAGCCGCAGCACGGCGACGCCGATCAGGGCGGTGCTGAGCATCCGGAACATCACGTCCGGCGGTATCGTCGACGGAAGCGCGCCCGAGTGCACCGCGGCCTGCACATGCGAGCTGAGCACCTCTTTCATCTCGCGCGCGAACGCGAACCGCTCGTACTCGCGGCTGATGCGCGGCACCGACCGGTCGACGAACATGAGCGCGAAGTACTGCGGGTGTTCGCGGCTGAACAGGTAGAACCGCCAGAAGATCTCCCTCACCCGGTCAAGCGGTGGCAGGGACTCCAGCGCCGCGCAGCTCCTGGCTGCCGTGCATGAGCCGGAAACCCTCTTCGGCGAGCGCGAAGAAGATGTCGTCCTTGGACGGGAAGTAGCCGTAAATGGCGGCCGGGCTGTACTCGACCAGCTCGGCAATTTTGCGGAGCGAGACGCGCTCGAAGCCTTCGCTGACGAAGAGATCGCGGGCGGCGTCCAGAATGCCCCGGCGGACCGCTTCACGTCCACGTTCCTGTCGTTCCTTGATACCCATTCGTTTGCTGGTGCTGCGCGGTGGAGGATCTGGAGAGTTTCTGAACACTGTTCGGGCAGCTAACATTGTTGGACGCGATGTGCGGCCTTCCGGTTCCGTGACCGTGTAAACTGTTGGAAAGCGACGGGTTGTCGATGCCGCGCTGACCGGTTGGTCGGATGGCGGAACATCTGACGACTCGGCTCGCCAAGCGTTCAGCCACCCGGAGAACTCGCGCGAAACCGCACGTCCGTGAGGCCATGCAGAGGCACCGCGCAGGCGGACCGCTCCGCTCCGGCAGGACAGTCGGGGTAAACTATCGCCGGTGTCAGCCAGCGCAGCAGAAGAGTCTCAGACTGGCGGCCTCGTGCTCCTCTGTCTTGCAGCCTGGGCGGTCCCGGGTGCGGGACATCTGTGGCAGGGCCGCCGATTCAAGGGCTTTGCCTTCCTCGTCGCGATCCCGTTGATGTTCGCCATCGGCCTGTCGATCGATGGCCGGCTCTTTCCGTTCGACACATCCGAACCGCTGGTCGCCCTCGCGGCGCTGGCGCATATCGGCATCGGCATCCCGTACTTCATTGCGAGCGCTCTGGGGCTTGGCGTCGGCGATGTGCGGGCCGTGGGTTATGAATACGGCAACGCGTTCCTGATCGTCTCCGGCCTCCTGAACCTGCTCGTCGTCATCGACGCGTGCGACATCGCGCTCGGCCGCAAGTAACGTGCACAGTCACCTGTTCCTGCTGGCACTCTTCGCGTTTTTCGTATCGTTCGTCTTCGCGCTCATCGCGAGGGACGAGACCGCCGAGCAACTCCGGTTCGGCGGCATGCTGTTCGCCGGCTTCATCGTGTCCGCCATCGTGCTCGGGTGGCTGATGTTTCCGTTTCCGTTCTGACGAAACGCTCCCCGCGGGGACACGGAGGACACGGATTCTTAGCTGCCCCGTCCAACTTCGTTCAACCGGCGAAGTGCCATTCCTTTGGTCTCGCCGTCTGACCATGCCGAAGCCGCCAATCGCCCATCGCCGACCGCCCTGTGGTTTCCCGTCGTCGCCTACATGGCGCTGATATTCGCCCTGTCCTCCATCTCGCATCCGCCGTCGACGCCGGCGGGAACCGACAAGGGACTCCACGGTGTCCTCTACTCGGGACTTGGCATCCTGGTCGCTCGCGGAGTGGCGGGAGGCTGGCGCGGCGTGACCCTGCGCGCCGTGATCGCCGCAACCTGTTTCGGCGCGATTTACGGGGCGAGCGATGAGTTGCACCAGTACTTCAATCCGCCGCGCAACGTCGAGGCGCTCGATGTTCTCGCCGACACGATCGGCGCTGGCGCGGGTGCAGTCGTCCTGTACGCGTGGGGTATAATTCGAGGTCGCGATGGCCTTTGACAACCTTCTCCTCGAACGCGACGACGCTGTCGCGATCGTCACGGTCAACAGGCCGAAGGTGCTCAATGCGCTGAACGCACAGACGCTGGACGAGCTGCGCCGCGCGATGCTCGAACTCGAAGCGCGACGGGGAGGTTCGGGTCGTCATCCTCACCGGTGCGGGCGACAGGGCGTTTGTCGCCGGTGCGGACATCAACGAACTGGCCGTCCAGACGCCAGTCTCCGGCCGCGAGCACGCGCTCGCCGGTCAGCACGTCTTCGACATCATCGAGAATCTTGGCAAGCCGGTCATCGCCGCGATCAATGGATTCGCGCTCGGCGGCGGCTGTGAGCTCGCGATGGCCTGCACGCTTCGTCTTGCGGCAGACACCGCGAAGCTCGGGCAACCGGAAATCAACCTCGGCCTTCTGCCCGGCTACGCCGGAACACAACGACTGCCTCGCCTGGTGGGCAAGGGACGGGCGCTCGAGTTGATGCTGACGGGGGCGCCGATCAGTGCCGCCGAAGCGGAGCGCATCGGCCTCGTGAGCCGCGTCGTGCCGGCGGGCGAGTTGATGTCCGCGGCGCGAGCACTCGCGTCCAGCCTTGCCGCCCAGGCGCCGGTCGCGATGCAGTACATCATCGAAGCGGTGAACAAGGGACTCGAGATGCCGTTCGCGGAAGGCTGCATCCACGAAGCCACGCTATTCGGCCTGGTGGCCGCAACCGACGACATGCGCGAGGGGACCCGCGCATTCCTCGAGAAGCGGAAGCCGGCGTTCCAGGGACGGTAAGTGCGCATCATTGAAGGATCCCGCTCGGCCAGCGGACTGAAGTTCGCGGTCGTCGTGGCCAAGTACAACGACTTCATCACCGACCGCCTGCAGAAGGGCGCGCTCGCCGCGCTGGCGCACTTCGGTGTGCGCGAGGACGATGTGACGATCGTGCGCGTGCCGGGTGCGTTCGAAATTCCGATGGCCGCACGCCTCGCAGCAGACACGCCACGACTTCGACGGCATCGTGTGCCTCGGCTGCCTGATCCGCGGCGCGACGCCGCACTTCGAATACATCTCGTCGGCCGTCGCCCATGGCCTGACGGCGGCGTCGGGTTCGACCGGCATCCCGATGGCGTTCGGGGTGCTCACGACCAACTCCGCCGAAGAGGCGCTCGAACGTGCGGTGGATGGGCCTGCCAACAAGGGCTGGGAGGCCGCGGCCGCAACGATAGAGATGGCGCTGATCGCCGCGGATCTGTCGTCGCCAGCGTCCGCCACATGAGGGCCACGCGAAAGGATCCGCGTCACCGCGCCCGCGAGGCCGCGCTGCAGATTCTTTACCAGTGGGAGATCGGTCGCACCGACGTCGCCAGCGCAGCGGACACGTTCTTCGAACTGCAGTGGGCCGATGTCGAAGCGCCGAGCGAGGAGTTCCGGACCTTTGCCACCGAACTGGCGCACGAAACGGTGCGGCGCCTGGCCGAGGCCGATGCGCTCATCGCCGACAAGGCGGAGCGGTGGCGGCCCGAGCGGATGGCCGTGCTCGATCGGCTGATCCTCCGTATGGCGGTCGCCGAACTGCTGCGCACGTCGTCCACGCCCGCTCCGGTGATCATCAACGAAGCGCTCGAACTCGCGCGCACGTTCAGCACCGAGGAAGCGGTGAAGTTCATCAACGGCATGCTCGACGCGATTCGCAGGAAGCTCGATGCCGAGCAATAGCAGACGTGCAGTCCGTGTGTAGCCCCGAACCTTCAGGTTCGCCTGACGGGCCGCCTGAAGGTCGGCAGCTAGATCGACTGCCAACCGCTTCAGGTTTCAGATTGGCAATCAGCACTTAGCGATTGGCGCTTCCGACAATGTCATCACAGGACGAACAGATTCAGCAGCGGCAGTCCAACCTCGACGAACTGCGGCGCCTGGGTGTGCCGGCGTATCCCAGCCGCTTCGATCGCCGCGATACGGTGACCTCGCTCGTCGACGCGCACGGCGCGAAGTCTCACGACGAACTCGAGGCCGAACGGCCCGAGGCCGTGACGAGTGGACGCATCCTCGCGATCCGCTCCTTCGGCAAGGCCAACTTCCTCGTCGTGTCCGATGGCCTCCAGAAGCTGCAGGTCTACATTCGTCAGGACTCGATGCCGGATCTCGACTTCCGGATCTTCAAGCTGCTCGACTTCGGCGACTGGGTTGGCATCGAAGGCCGCCTCTTCCGGACCAGGACCAATGAGCTGACGATCTGGGCGTCGCGAATCCACTTCCTCGCGAAGTGCCTGCTGCCGCTCCCCGAGAAGTGGCACGGCCTGACCGACGTGGAAACCCGCTACCGGCAGCGCTATCTGGACCTGGTCGTCAACCCCGATTCGCGTCACACCTTCGAAACGCGCAGCCGCATCGTCTCGGCGATCCGCGCCTTCATGACCGCGCGCGGGTACCTGGAGGTGGAGACGCCGATGATGCAGCCGCTGGCCGGCGGTGCGCTCGCGCGCCCTTTTGTCACACACCACAACGCGCTCGATATGCAGCTGTACCTCCGCATCGCCCCCGAGCTGTACCTGAAGCGGCTGGTGGTCGGCGGCATGGAGCGGGTGTTCGAGATCAACCGCAACTTCCGGAACGAAGGCATCTCGACCCAGCACAACCCCGAGTTCACGATGATGGAGTTCTATCAGGCGTACTCGGATTACCAGGATCTGATGGTGATGACGGAGGAGCTGATCTCGACCGTCGCCCGCGACGCCGTCGGCGCCGATCGCGTCACGTTCGGCGAACACGAGATCTCGCTCGCCGCCCCGTTCAGGCGTGTGTCTCTGCGCGACGGGGCGCGCGAGGCTGCGTCAGCGAAACTGGGGCGCGACATCGCGCCTGACGAACTTCGGAATCGCGACAGCGCGGCAGCGATCGCCGCCGCGGTCGGCATCGATGTGCATCCCGGGCACGGCGCCGGGAAGATCGCCACCGAACTGTTCGAACGGCTGTGCGAGGACCGCCTGGTGCAGCCGACTTTCGTGTACGATTTTCCGACCGAGGTGTCGCCGCTCTCGAAGCAGCGCGCCGACGATCCGGACACGGTGGAGCGCTTCGAGCTGTACATCGGAGGATTCGAAGTGGCGAATGCCTTCAGCGAGCTGAACGATCCTGTCGAACAGCGGCGACGCTTCGAGGAGCAGTTGAAGGACCGCGCCCGCGGCGATCTCGAGGCGCACGCCATGGACGAGGACTACATCCGCGCCCTCGAATACGGCCTTCCGCCGACCGCTGGAGAAGGCGTGGGCATCGACAGGCTCGTCATGCTGCTCACCAACAGCGTGTCGATTCGAGATGTCATCCTGTTTCCCCTGATGAGGAAACGCACGGATCAGGGCTGATGGAGATCCCCTTCGAGCTGCAGATCGCGACCCGATACCTGCTGGCCAAGCGCAAGCAGGCGTTCATCTCGGTGATCTCGCTGATCTCGATCCTCGGCGTCACCGTCGGCGTCATGGCGCTGGTGATCGCGCTCGCGTTGATGACCGGCCTGCAGGGCGAACTCCGCGATCGGATCCTCGGCTCGAACCCGCATATCTTCGTCTGGCATCGCGGCGGCGCGGGCGACTATGTCGCGCAACTCGAGACCGTGCGGCGCGAGCCGCATGTGATCGGTGCGGCGCCGGCCATCATCGGCAAGGCGCTGGTGTCGGCCGCCGGCGATCAGGCCTTCATCAACCTGAAAGGGATCGACCCTGCGGTGGAACCGCAGGTGACCGCCATCGCCGGGGCGATGCGCAGCGGAACGCTCGACGCCCTCAGTAAGGCAGATCCCGAATCCCCCGGCGCAATCCTGCTCGGCAGCGACCTCGCACAGCAACTCGGCGTCATGGTTGGCGATTCGCTCTCGGTGCTCACGCCCCAGGGGACGCTGTCACCCATGGGCATGATCCCGCGCGCCCGTCGCCTTCGCGTCGCCGGCACGTTCAACCTCGGGCTGTACGAGATCGACTCCCAGACCGGCTTCGTGTCGCTCGACGTCGCCCGCCGCCTGTTCGACCGCGAAGACATCGACGCCATCCAGTTGCGGCTCGACGACGTGTTCCTGGCGCCGCAGGTGGCGGACTCGATCGGGGCGAAGCTTGGCAACGGCTGGGTTGCGCAGGACTGGGCCGACATCAATCAATCCCTTTTCTCCGCGCTCTGGCTCGAAAAGATGGCCATCTCGCTCACCATCGGACTCATCGTCATGGTGGCCGCCCTGAACATCGTGGCATCGCTGATTCTGCTCGTGATGGAAAAGCATCGCGACATTGCCATCCTGAAGACGATGGGAGCGAGCGCCAGAAGCATCACGACGATTTTCATGCTCCAGGGTCTGATCATCGGTGTGGTCGGCACCGGGATTGGGGCGTCGCTCGGGTTCGGGGTCTCGCGCGTCCTCGACACGTACAAATTGATTCGAGTGCCGGTGGACGTCTACCAGATTTCGCACGTGCCGTTCACGGTGATGCCGCTCGATTTCACGCTGGTCGTGCTTGCCGCAATCCTCGTGTCCTTTGTTGCCACCATCTATCCCTCCCGCCAGGCCTCGAAACTCGATCCGGCGCAGGCGCTGCGTTATGAGTAGACGTCGGAGGCGGCAGTCACGCGTCGGCCATCCTGGTCGCGCGTCTTCTCGCCGGACATCGTCGTAGCGCGCCGACGTACAATCTCCGCACCGATCACATGGCGTTCATCGAGGCACGCGGCATCGTCAAGAGCTACGCGGTTGGCGGATCGATCCTCACTGTCCTGCGTGATCTCGACGTGGACGTCGCGGCGGGCGAGATGGTGGCGATCATGGGCGCGTCGGGTGTCGGCAAGAGCACCCTCCTCCACGTGCTGGGCGGGCTCGACCGTGCGGAGAAGGGCACGGTCGTCGTAGACAGCACGCAGTTGACGACGCTCCCGGATAGCGAGGTCGTGGCGTTCCGTAACAAGCACGTCGGATTCGTATTTCAGTTCCACCACCTGTTGCCAGAGTTCAGCGCGCTCGAGAACGTCGAGATGCCGATGCGCATCGCTCGCACATCGAAAGCAGACACGCGGCAGCGCGCAACGGAACTGCTGCAGCGGGTGGGACTGGGTGAGCGGCTGTCGCACCGGCCGGGCATGCTGTCCGGGGGCGAACAACAGCGTGTCGCCGTCGCCCGCGCGCTGGTGATGCACCCGGCGGTCCTCCTGGCCGATGAACCAACCGGCGATCTCGATGAGGACACGGCCGAATCGCTCCATGCGCTGCTGCGCGACATGCATCGCACCTACGGACTCACGTCGGTGATCGCCACGCACAATCCCCGCCTTGCCGCGGCGTGCGACCGCATCCTGCGGCTCGAGGGCGGCCGACTCTCGCCCGCGTAGCCGGGGGGCGCGCTGGTCGGCGCTACAATTGGTTCCTTACAAACTGTGGTGCCCGTGCTGTTGGCGCCTGACATGACGATCGCCGGGAGACGGTGAATGAAGTCGTACTGGTATGCCGCCGCCGTCATCGCGGCGACGCTGACACTCGGGGCGTGCGGCACCTCGAAGGAGGAGCACGCTTCCGAAGACGTGCGGAAGGCGTCCGACGACATGCAGAAGCTTTCGGCTGGGGCGGGCGGCGACTCGGATGTGAAGCCGGTCGAGCCCGTGAACTTCCGCGAGTTGCAAACTGTGATGCCGGAGGTTGCCGGCTGGCAGAAGAGCAATCCAACCGGAGAACGGATGACCTCTCCCTTCAGCTTCTCCCAGGCCTCGGTCACCTACATGAAGGGGGACGCCGAGGTGGAGCAGAAGATTTTGGACTCGGGGTTCAACCAGATGCTGTTCACTCCGTTCAGCACGTTCATGGCGGCCGGGTACGAGAAGGAAACGCAGGACGGCTTCGAGCGGTCGGTGAACGTGGCTGGTAACCCGGGCTGGGAGAGATGGGACAGAGGGACGAGGAACGGCGAACTGAACGTGGTTGTGAACAAGCGATTCCTGGTGCAGGTCGAGGGGCACGATATCGATGACATCAAGACCCTGCATGCCGTCCTCGACCAGACCGACCTGAAGAAACTCGCCTCCCTCAGGTAGCACGGGGCGCGTTGCCGGCGCGTCGAACCGATAAGAGAGTACGTCGGAAATGACGGCGAACCCATGGGCGTGCCAGAGCGCGTCCCGGCGTCCCGGGCACGTCTGTTGCGACCGCGGCGTCTAAGGAGATGACCCGGGAACTCTCACGCAAGCAGTCACTTATCAGCAGAATTGGGGCGGTTGGTCTCGGCGCGATGCCTTATACTGTGGTCATCGAAGTCGTGACCCCAACACCATCTGCATTTCACTAGGTAGGCCGGATGTTCGAACGGTACACCGAAAGGGCCCGACGAGTACCTCTTCTTCGCCCGTTATGAGGCCAGCCAGCTCGGCAGCATCTCCATCGAGACCGAGCATCTCCTGCTGGGCCTGATCCGCGAAGGCAAAGGGCTCACGAGCCGGATTTTCGCGCGCTCGCACCTGTCTCTCGAAAACATCCGCAAGGAAATCGAAGGCCGAACCGTGTTTCGGGAAAAGGTCTCGACCTCGGTGGAGATCCCCTTCAGCGCGGAGACCAAGCGCGTGCTGCAGTTCGCGGCCGAAGAGGCCGATCGGCTGCTGCACAACTACATCGGCACCGAGCACCTGCTGCTGGGCATCCTGCGCGAGGAGCGTTCCGTCGCCGCCTCCATCCTGATGGAGAAGGGGATGCGCCTCAACGCCGTTCGCGAGGACATTGTCCAGCTGCTCAACGAAAAGACGACGCTGACGCGCGTGAAAGAAACGCCGCTGCTGGCCGAGTTCAGCCGCGACCTCACCGAGTCGGCAATGAAGAACCAGCTGGACCCGCTGGTCGGCCGCGAACACGAGCTCGAGCGCGTGCAGCAGGTCCTCTGCCGCCGCACCAAGAACAACGCGGTCCTCATCGGAGAACCCGGGGTCGGCAAGACGGCCATCGTCGAGGGGCTCGCGCAGAAGATCGTGTGCGGCGATGTGCCGCACTTCCTGGCGGACAAGCGCATCCTGGCGCTGGACATCTCGCTGATTGTTGCCGGCACCAAGTACCGCGGTCAGTTCGAAGAACGCCTCAAGGCGATCATGAAGGAACTGACCGAGAACCCCAACATCATCGTCTTCATCGACGAGTTGCACACACTCGTGGGTGCCGGTTCGGCCGAGGGTTCACTGGATGCGGCAAACATCCTCAAGCCTGCGCTCAGCCGCGGCGAGATCCGCTGCATCGGGGCGACGACGCCGGCCGAGTACCGCAAGTACATCGAGAAGGACCGATCGCTGGAGCGCCGCTTCCAGGCCATCAAGGTGGACCCGCCCGGCGAGAGCGAGACGATCGAGATTATTCTCGGCGTGAAGGACCGCTACGAAACGTTCCACCACGTGGAGTACACGCGCGAAGCGATCGAGGCAGCGGTCTACCAGTCGAACCGCTACATTACCGACCGCTTCCTGCCCGACAAGGCGATTGACCTCGTTGACGAGGCCGGCGCGCGGGCGAAGCTGCGCGAGGCCGGCTACAGCGACGAGTTCGGCGAGATCAACAAGAGCATCCGTGTCGCCGTCGAGCAGTGGGAGAACGCGTCGTCTCAGAAGGACTTCGAGAAGGCGCAGTTCTATCGCGAGCAGGAAATGGCCGCCCGCGAAAACCTTCAGTTCGTCCGCGAGAAGTTCGATGTGAAGTCGAGCGCCCGGAAGGTGATCGTCGGCAAGCAGGAAATCGACGAGGTCGTGTCGAAGTGGACCGGCGTCCCGATGACGTCGATCAACCAGGACGAGAGCGACAAGCTGCTGCGCATGGAATCCGAACTCCATCGCCGCGTCATCAGCCAGGAAAAGGCCATCTCGGCGTTGTCGCGGGCGATTCGCCGCTCGCGCGCCGGGCTCAAGAACCCGAACCGGCCGGTCGGCAGCTTCGTGTTCCTGGGACCGACCGGCGTCGGCAAGACGGAACTGGCGCGGGCCCTTGCCAACTTCCTGTTCGGCAGCGACCACGCGCTCATCCGCTTCGACATGTCCGAATACATGGAGAAGCACTCGGTCTCGAAGCTGATTGGATCGCCTCCCGGTTACGTCGGACACGAAGAGGGCGGGCAGCTCACCGAGAAGGTGAAGCGGAATCCGTACTCGGTCGTGCTGCTCGATGAAGTCGAGAAGGCGCATCCCGACATCTTCAATATCCTGCTGCAGGTGTTCGAGGACGGGCACCTCACCGACGGTCTTGGGAATCGTGTGAACTTCAAGAACACGATCATCATCATGACGTCGAACATCGGGGCCCGCTTCATCCAGAAGAAGACGGGAATGGGCTTCCAGTCCGCCGAATCGTCGGTGATCGAGAAGAGCGTGTCGGAAATGGTGCTCGGTGAGGTCAAGCGGACCTTCAATCCCGAGTTCATCAACCGAATCGACGAGATCATCGTCTTCGAAGCGCTCACCGACGAGGATCTGCGCCGGATCATGGGGTTGCTGGTCAGTCAGCTGAACGACAACCTGGTCGATCGCAAGCTTCGGATTGCGCTCAGCGACGAAGTCGTGGACTGGATCATCGAGGTCACGTGCAAGGATCGGTCGTACGGCGCCAGGCCGCTGCGTCGTGCGATCCAGCGGTACGTCGAGGATCCGCTCTCGGAGGAACTGATCCGCGGCCACCTGCGTGGCGGCGAAGTCGAGGTGTATCTCGACGCCGGCGCGCTGTCGTATCGGCCGGCTGGTGAACTCGAGGCGGGCCGCCGGCTCGCCTGAGGCCGGTCGAGCACGTGAGTAGCATGCGCCTGCAGACTGGTCTCGCTGCCGGCCTTTAGGTCGACAGGCAGACATCCAGGTCCGCGGCCACATCAGGCGGTCCTGGAGGCCGCGGGCTAAATAGGCGGACCCGAAGGCCCGCGGCTACGTCGGTCAGGTGAACTTCAGGTGTTTTTTTGATGGATGGCCGGGCCTCCTGGTAAGAGGGTTCCGGCCGTCAGTCTCCCTCCTGCGTCTAAAATCCAGTAAAGTAAAGAGCTTCAAGCTTCACGGCGCCCGCGGGCGCGACGGTCTGGAAAGCGCTGCATGTTCAAACGGTTACGAGTAAGTATGGTGGCGGCCGCGATGCTGCTGCCGGCGGCGGCTGCGCGCGCCCAGCAGCCTGCGGCGGCCGGGGCGCCCGCTGCCACCGGCGCCACCATCTGCGGACAACAGGTACCGCCTCCGCGGGCGCTGCCGCCGGCGGGCTCGGGTCCGGTGGTGTATCTGATTGCGCCCTGCTTCGAGGCGCAGGGGAACACCTCCCTCGTCGACATCCAGACCTATCTGTATTACATCCAGCTCAAGGCCAGCCGCCCCTCTGAAGGGGCCTGGGTCCCGTACAACGAAGAGACCGAGAACACCATCCGCGAGGACTTCAAGCGCCTCTGGGCGACCAATTTCCTGGACAACCTCTCGATCGACGTCGAGGACTACACCTTCTCCAATGGCGTGGTCGGGAAACTGGTGACCTACGACATGGAGGAGCGGCAGCGGGTGAAGATCGTCGATTTCGTCGGTTCCAAAAAGCTCGAGACCTCGAAGATCGACGAGAAGCTCAAAGAGAACAACGCGCAGATCCGGCTGGACACGTTCATCGACCCGGCCCTCATCCGGAAGATCGAAGGAATCCTCCGCGACATGATGAAGGAGAAGGGGTTCCAGTCAGCGGAGATCTCGCACGACATCAAGGAAGTGTCCGGCGGACCCAAGCTCGTACACGTCACCTTCAACATGAGCGAAGGGCCCAAGGTGAAGATCCGTCGCCTGGAGTTCACCGGCAACACGTCGGTGTCCGACGGCGCGCTCAAGAAGAAGATGAAGGACAACCGCGAGCACGCCTTCCTGTCCTTCATCACCGGGCGCGGCGTGTCCCAGGAGACCAAGTTCGAGGAAGACGCCGAACACGTGATGGAGTATTACCGCGATCGCGGCTACATTCGCGCGCAGGTGGGCGAGCCGGAAGTCAGAGTCCTGGGCGACTCGAAAGACGGCAAGACACGCTGGATCGAACTGCGCATTCCGGTGTCGGAAGGGCACCGCTACAAGGTGCACAGCTTCGACGTCGCAGGCAACACGGTCGTGAAGAGCGATGCGCTCAAGCCGCTGTTCAAGCTGCAGCAGGGCCAGTACTACAGCCAGAAGGAGGTCCGCAAAGGCTTCCAGAAGGCCCAGGAGATTTACGGCGCCGGCGGCTACATGGAATTCACCGGCTATCCGGACTACAAGTTCAGCGACGAACCCAATCCGGCCGAGCCCGCCGCCCCGAAAGCGCTCGCGGCGGTGGAGCCGAACACGCCTGCCGGGCCGCCGACCGTCGATGTGACGCTGCAGATTCAGGAAGGCAAGCAGTACTTCGTCAACCGGATCATCTTCACCGGCAATACCACCACGCGCGACAACGTCATCCGGCGTGAACTGCGGCTGTACGAGAACGGCGTCTTCAACACCGAGGCGTTGAAGTACAGCATCAAGCGGCTGAATCAGCTCGGCTACTTCAAGGCGCTCGAAGGGCCTGGCAAGGACGTCAACGTCGACAAGCTCCCGAACACGGAGAACAAGGTCGACGTCAAGATGAAGCTGGAGGAGCAGAACCGCAACCAGCTCACCTTCGGCGCGGGCGTGTCGCAGTTCGAGGGGTTCTTCGGCCAGCTCTCGTTCCAGACCGCGAATTTCCTCGGTCGTGGCGAAAGCCTCACCGTCTCACTGCAGGGTGGCCAGCGCGCGCAGAACTACACGGTGGCGTTCACCGAACCGTTCCTGTTCGACCGCAACATCACGGGCGGCGCGACGGTGTTTCGCAGTGATGTCCGCTACGTCAGCCAGTACACCCAGCAGTCGACCGGCGGCACCCTGACGTTCGGCTTCCCTGTCGGCAACGGTTTCACCCGCGGCTTCACCAACTACAGCTACGAGCGAGTCCGGGTCACCGAGATCAACACGGCGTTCACCGACCCGCTGGTGCTCGCGCGCAATCCGTACCTGCGGGACTCGCTGCTCATCGGCGCGAATGGCGAGCGCACCATCAGCAAGGTCGTCCCCAGCCTGATCTACAACTCGGTCGATCAGCCGATCTTCCCGACCACCGGCCGGCGCTTCTCGGCCAACATCGACCTCGCCGGGCTCGGCGGCAACACGCGATTCATCAAGCCCATGCTCGAGGCGGTCATGTTCAAGAAGCAGAACGCCAAGATGACGCTCGGCATGCGCGCGCAGGTGGAATATGCGCACCCGATCGGCCGCACCATCGAGCTCCCGATTTTCGAGCGGCTGTTCCTCGGCGGCGAGTACAGCGTCCGAGGCTTCGACCTGCGGACGATCGGCCCCTCCGACCTGGCCACAGGGCTGGTGCTCGGCGGCAACAAGAGCCTGCTCTTCAACGTCGAGCAGATCTTCTCGGTGTTCGGCCCCGTGCGGTTGATCCTGTTCTACGACGCGGGTCAGGTGCGCAATTCAGGGGATCATTTTGGGTTCAAAGAAGACATCGTGGTGCTGGACAGGCCGCCGATTCCGATTCTGAGCGATCCGCTCCAGAACGTGTTGCTCACGGATCCGAACGCGCCGAGGGCGACGACCCGCGTCGTCGGTGAGCGCAGTGCGTTCAAGACCTCCACCGGTGCGGAAGTCCGCTTCTTCATGCCCGTGCTCAACGTGCCGTTCCGGCTCATCTTCGCCTACAACCCGCAGCGCGGCGGTGTGCTGGACAACACGCTCCAGCCCCAGAAGGCGTTCCAGTTCAGGTTCGCCGTGGGCACCACGTTTTGATACACTCGAAGGGTTAGACACAGTCGAAAGGAATAGTTGTAATGAGAGGTTTCGCCCTAGTTGCGGCCGCAGCGTTCGTGGTGAGCGCGTCGCCGGCGTTTGCACAAGCCCAGGCCGGTCAGGCCCCTGCCACCCGCCCGCCGGCTCCGGCGCAGACGCCTGCCCCTGCGCGTCCCACGCAACCGGCGACGGCGCCGGCGCAGCCGCCGCAGGGAGCAGCGCCAGCGCCCGCCGCCCCCGCGCCTGCTCCGCAGCCGCCCGTCCCGTTCCCGCAGGGGGCCAAGGTCGGATTCGTCAACCTGCAGGCGATCGCGCAGCTGTCGACTGACGGCAAGGCCGCCGCCGCCAAGGTGAATGCGCTGGCGCAGAAGAAGCAGACCGAGGCCGCTGACAAAGCCAAGCTGCTGCAGTCGAATCAGCAGAAGCTCGAAACCAGCGGCAGCGTGATGAGCGACGCCGCCCGCGCGCAGCTCCAGAAGGATATCGAACGCCAGACGCTCGAGGGGCAGCGCTTCGAGCAGGACGCGCAGGCGGAGCTGAACGAGTTGCAGCAGCAGCTGCAGCAGGAGTTCCAGACCAAGCTGATGCCGGTCCTCGAGTCGATCTCCAAGGAGAAGGGTCTTCAGGTGCTGTTCAGCGCTGGAGACTCTGGTGTGATCTGGGCGGAGCCCGGTATCGACCTGACGCTGGAAGCGGTGAAGCGGCTCGACACGAAGCCGGCCCCGGCCGCGAAGTAGGCCCTCGGCCGCCGGCGAGAGAGTGAACGCGAACGGGTGCGCTGGCCGCGCCCGTTCGCGTTTTTGTTTCTGCGGCCCCTCTTGCTGCTACGGGTGGGTGACGGTGATCTGGTAGTCCAGCGGGCTGACCACCTTGCCGCTCGTGTCGTACACGCGCGCGCACAGCGTGCCGAGCCCGGCGACCGTTCCCGTCACGACCGTCCCCTGCGTCGCCTGATCGTTCGCGATCACGGTCGCGCAGGCGGCACCGTTCCAGGTGCCAAGGCTCAGCCCGACGATCGCTGACGAGTCGGTGATCGACGTGAGCGTCGCGTACACGAACCCCAGCCCCGACACACTGAACGCGTACGTGGACGCACCATTCAGGGTCAGCGTGCCTGAGAACGTATCGGTCACACTCGGCGGGGACGGGGTCGTCGGCAAGGGCGGGGACCCGTTGTTATGGCACGCCGCCGCTGACAGCGCCACCGCTAACAGCGCGGCAAACTTGAATCGACTCATTAGGCTCCTTGAAACTCTTCTTATTATGGGCGTTTCGCGCCGCGCGCGACAGCCCTTCTTCTTAGACGTTCAATTCGCGGCGTGGCCTGCTGCCCGCGCGTCCGGGACATGGTTGGGGTTCTGGTAGACTGGCACGAGTGCCCATCAACATACCCCAGGCGCTCGATCGCCTGTGCTTCCGCTATCCGTCGATGCTCGTCGACGCGATTGTCGAACACGAACCGGGCCGCCGTCTGGTGGCTGTCAAGAACGTCACCGTCAGCGAAGAGTTCTTTCAGGGGCATTTTCCGGGCGCGCCGCTGTTGCCCGCGGTGTTGATGGTCGAATCGCTGTCGCAGGTGGCGGCCATCCTCGTCAGGGACAGCGAAGCCACACCGCAGACGCGCGTCTATCTGCGCGGCGTGAACGGTGCGAAATTCAGGCGGCAGGTCGTGCCCGGCGATCGGCTGCGGCTCGAGATCTCGATGGGACGCCGACGCGGTCGGCATTGCGCTCGTGCAGGCCTCGGCCTACACCGGCGAGCACCTGGCTGCCGAGTGCGAGCTCGTGCTCGGCGTCGTCTCCGACGGCGTGTCCATTCACCCATCAGCCAACGTCCACCCGGACGCGACCATTGGCGCGGGCACGGCGGTCGGTCCGCACGTGACGATCGGTCCACACGTCTCGATTGGCCCCGGCTGCAACATCGGCGCGTCGGCGATCATCGACGGATGGACCGAGATCGGTGAAGGCACCGAGATCTACCCATTCGCGTCGATCGGCCTGGCGCCGCAGGACTTGAAGTACAAGGGCGAGCCCACCCGGCTCGTGGTGGGGAAGCACAACGTGTTTCGTGAGTTCGTGACGATTCACCGGGGGACGCACGGAGGGGGCGGGGTCACCGAGATCGGCGACCACAACGTGTTCATGGCGTATGTCCACGTCGCGCACGATTGCCATGTGGGCAACCACACCATTTTCGGCAACATGGCAACGCTCGGCGGGCACGTGCACGTGGAGGACTACGCGAATATCAGCGCCGGATCCGGCGTGCACCAGTTCTGCCGCGTCGGCCGTCACGCGTTCATTGGCGGGTACTCGGTCGTCACCAAGGACGCCGTGCCGTACGCGCGCACCGTGGGCAACCGGGCGCGCATCTACGGCATGAACACCATCGGCCTGATCCGCCGCGGCTTCTCCAACGACGTCATCACCCGGCTGAAGCGCACTTTCCGGTATCTGCTCCAGTCGCGTCTGAACACGACCGGCGCGCTGCAGCAGATCGAGCGCGACGAGACGCTGGCGTGCGCCGACGTGCAGTACCTCGTCGATTTCATCAGGACCTCCGAACGCGGTGTCATTCTCCGTCGCGCCACGCGACGGAGCGAGGACCTGCTCTCGGACGACTAGCGTGCACCTCGGACTGATCGCCGGCAATGGCCGGTTTCCCTTCCTCATTCTCGACGCCGCTCGGGCGGCCGGTCACGACGTCACGATCATCGCGCTGAAGGAGGAGGCCTTTCCGGAACTCGAGGCCGCGGCCGCGCAGGCGCCTTCCGCGACGCTGCACCGCGTGTCCCTGGGCCAGCTCGGAACCTGGGTCAACCTGCTGAAGAAGGCGCGCGTCACGCACGCCGTCATGGCGGGTCAGGTCAAGCACACCAGACTGTTCTCCGACATCGTTCCCGACATGATGGCCATCGGACTGCTGATGCGCATCAAGGCGAAGAATACGGACGCCATCATCGCCGCCGTCGCGAGCGTGCTCCGCGACCACGGCATCGACCTGCTGGATTCGACCGCGTTCCTCGCCCCGCTGCTCGCGCGCGAGGGCGCTGCTGACCCGTCGCGTGCCGTCAGACGAGGAACGTGCGGACCTGGCGTTCGGCTACGGCATCGCCGATGCCATCGCCGGGCTGGACATCGGACAGACGATTGCCGTGAAGTCGTCGGCGGTCGTCGCGGTCGAGGCGATGGAGGGCACCGACCAGGTCATCGCCCGCGCCGGTCACCTCGCCGGCGCCGGCGTCTGTATCGTGAAAGTGGCGAAGCCGAATCAGGACATGCGCTTCGACGTGCCGGTGGTCGGCGTTGCGACCGTCCACGCGATGCACGAAGCGGGCGCCACCGTCCTGTCAGTGGATGCAGGAAAGACGCTGATGATCGATGGCGACGCCATTGTGGCTGCCGCCGATGCGGCCGGTATCGCCATCGTCGGCCGGCGGGTGGATGCGGTGGCAGGAGTGAAGGGATGAGCATGCGCGTCGCGGTCGTCGGCGTCGGACACCTCGGCAGGCATCACGCCCGCATCCTGTCCACGCTCCCGGGCGTGCAACTGGTCGCGGTGGTGGACACCAACCGCGCGCGCGCGACCGAGATCGCCGCCGCCCACAACACGCAGGCCCTGTTCGAATCGGCGTCGCTCATCGGCCAGGTGGACGCGGTCTCCATTGCCGTCCCCACCGAGCAGCACCTCGCCACGGCGCTGCCGTTCCTCGACCGCCGGAATTCCTGTCCTGGTCGAGAAGCCGATGGCCCGTTCGCTCGCGGAAGCGGACGCTCTCGTGGCGGCGGCGGCGGACAGCGGCGTCGTGCTGGCCGTCGGTCAGACCGAACGGTTCAACCCGGCGGTGGAAGCCGCACGCCCGCTGCTGAAGGATCCGCGGTTCATCGAGGTGCATCGGCTCGGCACGTTTCCCGAGCGCAGCCTCGACATCGACGTCGTCTTCGACCTGATGATTCACGATCTCGATGTGGTCCTCTCGCTGGTGCACTCCGAGGTCGAGTCGATCGAGGCTGTCGGCGTGCCAGTGCTCACGGGGCGGGTGGACATCGCCAACGCGCGTCTCCGATTCGCCAATGGCTGCATCGCGAACCTGACCGCCAGCCGCATCAGCAAGGACCGTGTGCGGAAGATCCGCTTCTTCCAGCCGGCGGCCTACGTGTCAATCGACTACGCCGCTCAGAAGGTGGAGATGTACCGGCTGGTCAAGGGAGACGGGCCGATGCCGACTATCCAGGGAGGCGATCTGCCGGTCGTCAACGAGGAGCCCCTGAAGCGCGAGCTCGCCGACTTCGTCGATGCGATCGTGTCGAAACGCGCGGCGCTGGTCGATGGCCTCCAGGGCCGTCGCGCGCTGGAACTGGCGACGCGAATCACGGAGCGGATGGCGTAGCGTCAGGTCTTTCACAGCAGACGACTCGGGCGGGTCTGGCGACTTGCCGCTACGGACTGCGGCTAAGAGACAGTCGGCCCGAACAGCATCCCGAGGCCGATGGCGAGCACGAGCGCCAGCACCCAGCCGAGTGCGACGACAGCCAGGGCACGGCCGGTGCCGTCGTAGTCCAGCGCCTGACGGACCGCCACCACCATCGCCAGCAGCATCCACACCCACGTGCCGGCCAGCACCGGAATCGTGATACCCGGCACCGAGGCAAGGACCGCAGCAAACCCCGGTGTGGCGGCGAAGCCGACGGTACGCAGCAGTTCGTACGGGTTCGAATGCGTCTGGCGACCCGGCAGCAGCCGGGTGCCGATTTCGAACATCAACAGTGCCCACGCCGCCCAGCTGATCAGCGCGATCACCCCGAACACCGCAATCGCCGATCCGCCGCCACCCAGACCCCGCGCGCCGATCCCCATCGCGATGCTCGACAGGACCACCACCGACATCGCCTGCCCGGTTGCAGATGGGTCGGCCTCCACTTCTTCGTAGATCGCCGCGTCCAGTGCTGCGGCACCAATCAGGCGCTGGAGGAACGTGTTCGCACGAATACTGGTAGCCATGCTCGGTTCGGACGCACAGCTCTTGCCAGCCACGGACGGGCTGTTTCTGCGCAACGCGGACGAGCCGCCGGGCTGGTGAGACGCGGATTGCCGCGAATTCGGCAGCACCGTTCTCCACCGAACCCGGAGCACCGCGCGAGCGGGGCGGTCCGGTCCGTCGCGTCGGTCAGGTCCGGTCCGGTCCGGGTTACGACCAGCGCCAGTCCGCTGATATGATCAACGGCTGGAATGACCGTCACTGACGCAGCGCTCGAGACCCTCGCCTCCACCCACGACATCATCACCCTCGGCGCGGCCGCAGACGAGGTGCGGCGTCAACGACACGGCATCCGCACGACTTTCGTGCGGTCGCGTTGACCTGGATGTCGCGCCGGGAGCCCCGGTCATCATTCCGGCCACCGCCGGCGAGGCTCGAATCGTTGGAGTGCCGACCGACCGCGCCGCCGCCGTGCAGCGCGTCGCGGAAGTCGTTGCGGCTGCCGGCCAGACGCCGGTCTCGGGCTTTTCGCTGGACCATCTGGAACAGCTCGCCCTCGAACGACCACGCGCCGCTGCGGGCACTCCTCGAGGAGCTGAATGCAGGCCGGGCTCGAACTGATCGTGCAGGCCCCCTTCGATCGGCTTCGCGATCCGCGGATGGCCATCGAGGAAGTGAACATCGCCGGCCTTGCCCTGGCTCGCCTGACCATTCACGCGCTGCCCTCCGAAGACGTTCGTGGCGCTGTATCGCGCCATCGCCGCTTTGCAGCACGACGTCGGCGTCGTCCACGCGTTCGCGCCCCTGCCGCGCACCATGAACCCGGCGGTGCCCACCACCGGATACGACGATGTGCGTCGTGTGGCCCTGGCGCGGCTCTTCGTGTCCAACATCCCGTCGATCCAGGTGGACTGGTCGCTCTATGGACCGAAGCTCGCGCAGGTGGCGCTGACCGTCGGCGCCGACGACGTGGACGGTGTGTCGCCGCTGGACGACACCGGCGAAGGGCGCCGGCGCGCTCCGCTCGAGGAAGTGCAGCGCAACATCCGCTCGGCCTCGTTCGAGCCTGTCGAGCGCGACGGTCGGTTCGACGAGACTCTGACCCGGGGCTGACCCCGGGGGCAGAGCCGCGAACTCCGGCGCGATGAAGCCGTCCGCATCGGGGCGGTCGGCTACCTGAACGCGCGCCCCCTGGTCTACGAACTCGACCACAACCCGGGTTTCGAGGTGCGGTTCGATCTGCCGTGCGCGGTGCGCCGACCTGCTTCATGCCGGCGAAACGGACCTCGGATTGATCCCGTCGATCGAATATCTGCGAGCGCCGGGCGGGCCGGACAGCTATCGCATCGTTCCCGATCTGGCAGTCGACGTCGCGCGGACCCGTGGCGTCGGTCGCGCTCTTCACGACGAGGGAGATGCGCGACGTGCGGTCGATCGCGCTCGACACGAGCTCGCGCACGTCGGTGGCGCTGACGCGTGTCATGTGCGCACGCGTGTTCAACATCGCGCCGACACTGCAGAGCCAGGGGCCGGATCTGTCCGAGCATGCTCGCGAATGCCGACGCAGCGCTGATCATCGGTGACAACGGCTTTGTTCCTCGAGAGCGGTACCGCTCGAGATCGGCGAAGGCGGCGTCGCACGCTGGTCAGGTCGAGAAGATCGACCTGGGCGAGCTGTGGTTTCGCACGACGGGGCTGCCATTCGTGTACGCGTTCTGGGCCGGGCGGCCGGGTTCGGTGAGCGGCGATGCGGTTCGAGTGCTGAAACAGACGCGCGATCTCTCGCTGAGGAGAACGCAGGGAGATCGCCGAGTTCTACTATCCTGGCGACGCCGTGCGACAGGCCGTCGCGGACGCGGTACCTGCGGGATAATATCAGGTACTACCTCGGCCCGGACGAACGGGCCGGGCTCGACCGGTTCTATCAATACGCGGCCGAGGCGGGCGTCGTGGCTCGCGTGGCCACGCCGACCTTCTTCGACGATCGCGAGCTGAGCGTCGACGCTCACGTCCGGCATGTGACGCGATGACGATTCAGCAGATTGCCGACAGAGTCAGGAGTGGCGGCCGCGTGGACGCGGCGGAAGCGCTCGCGCTCTATCGCGAGGCGCCGACGTCGCTGCTCGGACATCTCGCCGACGATGATTCGCGCCCGCAAGCATCCGGAGCGGATCGTCACCTACATCATCGACCGCAACGTGAACTACACGAACGTGTGCGTCGCGAAGTGCGCGTTCTGTGCGTTCTACCGGCCAGTCGGATCACCCGAGGGCTACGTGCTCGGGTTCGACGAACTGTTTCGCAAGATCGACGAGACCATTGCGGTCGGCGGCTGTCCAGCTGCTCCTGCAGGGCGGTCACAATCCCGATCTGCCGATCGAGTGGTACGAAGACCTGTTCCGGCCGATCAAGGCAGCGGTATCCGACGTTCAAGCTCCACGCGCTGTCGCCGCCCGAAGTCATCCACCTCTCGCGGCTCTCGCAGCAGCCGGTGTCGGCCGTGCTCGATCGGCTGATCGCCGCGGGCATGGACAGCGTTCCAGGCGGCGGGCGCCGAGATTCTGGTCGACCGCGTGCGCAAGCTGCTGCACTGCTACGGCAAGGCGACCGCCGACGAGTGGCTCGACGTCATGCGTCAGGCGCACGCGCAAGGGACTGCGCACCACGGCGACGATGATGTACGGAACGGTGGAGACCGACGAGGAGCGGCTCGAGCACCTCTTGCGCCTTCGCGAGCCTGCAGGACGAGACCGGTGGATTCACCGCGTTCATCACCTGGAGTTATCAGCCCGATCACACCGAACTGGCCGGCAGCGAGGCGACCGGCATCGACTATCTGCGCACGCTCGCCGTGTCGCGCATCGTGCTGGACAACTTCCCGAGCCTGCAGGCGTCATGGGTCACGCAGGGCGGCAAGGTGGGCCAGCTCAGTCTCGCGTACGGCGCGAACGACATGGGCAGCGTGATGATCGAGGAGAACGTCGTCCGGGCGGCCGGCGCGAGCTACTGCATGGACGAGGTCGAGATCGTGCGGAACATCGAGGACGCCGGGTTCGCGGCCAAGCGCCGCAACATGCATTACGAGGTGCTCGGCGATCCGATCTTCCGCGAGCGTGAAGTGCCCGCGCATGCTCGAACTGGCGACGGCGCGCGAAGACGGCGATGACAGTGTTCCGGCCGAACTCATGAACTATCCGGCGCGCAGCCGCGCCGGCAAGCAGCTCCGCGTCGTCTCGTCGTGATCCGGTATCGCGCCGACTGGGTCGTGCCCGTGGCGGCGCCGCCGATTCGCGACGGCTGGGTGGCCGTCGACGAGGGACGCATCGCCGGTGTCGGCGCAGATGCCGGTCGCAACGCTACGACGCACGACGAACAGGATCTTGGTCGGTCGCGCTGCTCCCGGGCCTCGTCAACGCGCACACGCATCTGGAGCTGAGCTATCTGCGCGATCAGGTGCCGCCAGCGCCCGCGTTCGTGTCCTGGATTCGCAACGTGATGGCCGCCCGGCGGCAGCGGCCCGATCCCGCGGCGGCCGAGATCGTCGACGGCGTTCGCGAGGCGCATCGACGAAGCCGTGCGCTGCGGCACCGCGTTCTGGTTGGCGACATCAGCAATACGCTCGTGACGTTCGAGCCGCTCGTCGCGATAGTCCACTGGGCGGCGTGCTCTTCTTCGAACTGATTCGGTTCAACGCTCCTGACCCGTCGCGCTGGTGGTCGAGCAGGCGTGCCAGCGGATCGACGCCCTTCCGGCGAATGCCCGCGCGTGAAGCCGAGCCTCGCCGCGCACGCGCCGTACTCGGTGGCCCCGCTCGTGTTCCGCGCGATTCGCGAAGCGATCGATCGCCGGCCCTTCGTGCCGTGCAGCGTCCATCTCTCCGAGGCGGCGGAGGAAATCGAGTTCATCCAGACCGGAGGCGGACCGTGGCGCGCGTTTCTCGAAAGTCCGTGGGGTCATGGGATCCGTCGTGGACACCGCCCGGCGTGCACGCCGGTGCAGTTTCTGGATGACGCGGGCTTTCTCGATCGCGGTGTGCTCGCCGTGCACGGCGTGCAGATGACGCGGGCCGATCTGCGAGCGACTGGCCGCGCGCGGCAGCACGCTCGTCACCTGTCCTCGAAGCAACGGGCACACCGGCGCCGGCGCGCCGCCCATCAGCGACTTCTATGCCTCCGGGGTCCGCGTCGCGGTCGGCACCGACAGCCTTGCGAGCTCGCCGGACCTGAACGTGTTCTCCGAATTGGCGACGATGCGGGCACTGGCGCCAGGCGTGCCGGCGTCGAGGCTCCTCGAAAGTGCGACGCTGCAGGGAGCGCGGGCGCTGGGATTCGACGCCGAGTTCGGCACGCTCGAAGCGGGAAAGCGCGCGCGAATCCTCGCCGTCGACGATTCCGGACGACGTGACCGATGTGGAAGAATACCTGGTGTCCGGAGTCGAGCCCGACCAGATGTTCTGGGTCGGCGAAGGAGACCGCCGGAAGCAACGCATCCATGATCGCGCGCATTCGCACCTATCTGTCGTTCGTTCGCTTCAGCCACTCGTTGTTCGCGCTGCCGTTCGCGCTCGCCGGGCGCGTTGCTCGCGGCGCGGCATGCACCCGATCACCTGGCCGGTCGTCGGGCTGGATTCTCGTCGCGATGGTCGCGGCACGCTCCGCCGCGATGGGTTTCAACCGTCTGGTCGACGCGCGGTTCGATGCGCTCAATCCGCGAACGTCGAACCGCGAGATCCCGCGCGGCGCGATGACGCCGCTCTCGAAGCGACCCTGTTCGTGGTGATCTCGTCAGCCGTGTTCGTTGTCGCGGCGTGGCGGCTGAATCCGATCTGCCTGGCGCTCTCGCCCGTGGCGCTGGCCATCGTGTTCTGGTACTCGCTGGCGAAGCGGTTCACGACCTATACGCAGCTGTTTCTCGGTCTGGCCATGGCCGTCGCGCCGGTCGGCGGGTGGCTTGCCGTCGGAGGCCGGGGCGGATGGGAACCGTGGGTGCTGGCACTGGCGATCGGCAGCTGGGTGGGTGGCTTCGACGTGCTCTATGCGTGTCAGGATCTCGAGTTCGATCGCGCGCATGGCCTGCGTTCGATTCCCGTGCGGTTCGGGGTTCCGAACGCGCTGCTCATCTCGCGCGAGCATGCACGTCGTCACCGTAGGCTGCTTCGTGGCGCTCGCCTCGGTGACGCCGCTGCCGACGTTCTACTTTGCCGGGCGTCGCGATTGTCGGCGCGCTGCTGGTTTACGAGCAGTCACTCGTGCGGGCCGACGATCTCTCACAGGTGAAGCGCGCGTTCGACCTGAACGGCTACGTCGGCATTCTGTATCTGCTGGTCCTCGCGGTGTCCATCTATGCCCGCTGAGCGCGTGCTCTCGGTCGCGATTGCCGTCACCGGCGCGAGCGGGGCGCTCTATGCCACCCGGACGCTTGCCGCATTGCTGGCGCGCGGACTCCACGTCGAACTCGTCGTCTCGGACTATGGCCGACGTCTTCTTCGTGACGAACTCGGCGATCAGGCGTCGGTCGAACGGCTGTTGCCGTTCCTGATCGAGAAATACGGCGCTGAGGTGGAGGCCGGCACCATCAACCTGCACAGCAACCGCGACCTTGGCGCGACCATCGCGAGCGGCAGCCACGGCTGCCGGGGAATGGCGATCGTCCCCTGCTCGATGAAGACGCTCGCGGCGGTGGCGCACGGGTTGTCGCGCAACCTGGTCGAGCGCGCCGCGGATGTGATGCTGAAGGAGCGGCGGCCCCTGGTCATCGTGCCGCGTGAAACGCCGATGAGCCTGATGCAGTTGCGCAACATGGTGCTCTGCGCAGAGGCCGGCGCCGTGCTCCTGCCTGCGATGCCCGCGTTCTATCAGATGCCGCAGACGCTGGACGATCTCGCGGACTTCATGGCCGGAAAGATCCTCTCCGCGCTCGGCTTCGATCACGATCTGTATCCGGCCTGGACGGGCCACGTGCAACGATAGCCAACAGCCCTGACACGGAGGACACGGGAGGATCACACGGAGGACACCGCTGCCGAAGGTCGAGAGAACCGTGACTTCCGTGTCGTCGACCGTGATCGCCGTGTTGGAGCATTCTTGACGGACATCAACAAATCGCCTGCGCGCATCGCAGGCATGTTCGACGCGATCGCCGGGAATTACGACTTCCTGAACCACCTGCTGAGCGCCGGCATCGACCAGCGGTGGCGTCGCCGCGCCATCCGATCGCTGCAAGCTGACCGGACGGGAGCGCGTGCTGGACCTGTGCACGGGGACGGCCGACCTGGCGATTGCAGCGCTCGACGCCAGCGCCCGGCGCCGCTCGCGTCGTCGGCGTCGATTTCGCGGGCGCCATGCTGCGCGTCGGCCTGGACAAGACGCGCGCTCGCGCGCTCACCACGCGCCTCAACCTGGTGCGAGGCGACGCGGCGCTGATTCCGGTGGCCAACGGAGCAGTGGACGCGGTGACCGTCGCGTTCGGCATCCGCAACGTGCAGAACACCGCCGCCGCGTGCGACGAGATCTACCGTGTGCTCGGTCCCGGTGGCCGCCTGGCTGTGCTCGAGTTTGCGATTCCCACCACCCCGGGCGTGCGCGCCGCCTACCTGTGGTACTTCAACCAGGTGCTCCCGCGGATTGGGCAGCTCATCTCGAAGCACAACGCGGCATACGGGTATCTGCCGGCATCGGTCGGCGCGTTCGCGTCGCCCGACGAGTTCGTGACAATTCTGCGAAATAGCGGCTTTACCGCGATTCAGGCCAGTCCCGCTCACCTTCGGGATCGTCTATCTATACACGGCCCTGCGAGGATAGTTCCAGCGCCTCACGGCCGTGTTTCCTCGTCGCGCGACTGCTATACTGCCGGTAACCTACTGATGTACTTCGAGATCGACGAGAGCCACCCGGACATCACGCCCGTTGGCAGCGTCATGTCCTGGCGCGAGGGCGTGCTGTTGTCGCTCGTCGTGCACTTGCTCTTCGTCATCATCGGCATGAAGGCGCCCGCGTTCTTCGTCGATCCCGACGCCGTGCGGGCGCGGGAAGAGGCCGCGCTGAAGGCGCAGCAGCCGCATGAGAAGACGCAGTTCGTCTTCGTGCAGCCGCGGATCGACATGAAGGCGAAGAAACCGCCTGAACGTGCCGAACCTTCCGACCAGGACCGCCAGGCCGCGTCGCCCAAACCGGTTCCGCAACCCAAGAACCCGCTGCCGTTCTCGCAGGGCAACACGCCCGAGCGGGTCGAACGCGCGCAGGAGCAGGTGGCGCGCGGACAGGGGCCGTCTCCCGATCCGCTCGCCGGTCAGCAGACTCCGCAGCCGCAGGCCCCGCCCGCCCCTGACAGCCAGTTACGGCTGCCGGAAGCGGAGTCGCCGCTGCAGGTCCCTTCGACGCAGTCGGCGGCGGCACGCAGCGGTGCGGCGGGCCGCTCGCCCACGCAGGGCGGCTCACTCGGCGATGCGTTGCGGAACCTGCAGCGCTACGTGCAGCGCGATCAGTTCGAAAACGCCCAGGGTGGCGGCGCGTTTGGTCCGGCCATTCAGTTCGACACCAAGGGCGTCGAGTTCGGCCCCTGGATTCGCCGCTTCGTGGCGCAGGTGAAGCGCAACTGGATGATCCCGTACGCGGCGATGTCGATGAAAGGACGCGTCGTGGTCACGTTCAACGTGCACAAGGACGGCTCGCTGACCGACCTGCAGGTCGTCGGCGCGTCGCCGGTAGACGCGTTCAACAACGCCGCGTTCGGCGCGCTCGCTTCGTCGAATCCGACGGCGCCACTGCCGCCCGAGTACCCGTCGGAGAAGGCGTTCTTCACCGTCACGTTCTTCTATAACGAAGAGCCGCAGTGAACCGGTCGCAGCAGATCGGACTGGTGCTGCTGGTCATCCTCTTCACCCTGTTCGTGCTGTACCGGCTCAGTGCCTGAACCCGTTGTCGCCGCCGTCCTCGGCCCGACCGCGAGCGGCAAGAGCGCACTCGCGCTCGCCCTCGCCGAACGCTTCGGCGGCGAGATCATCAACTGCGATTCAACCGCGGTGTATCGCGGGTTCGATATCGGCACCGACAAGGTGCCGGTCGTGGAGCAGCGCGGCGTTCCCCATCACCTGATCGACATCGTCGAGCCGACCGCGGTCTACACCGCGGCGCAGTTCGCCAGCGACGCTGCCAGGACGATCCGTGACATCCAGGCACGGGGACGGCTGCCGATTGTGGTCGGCGGCACCGGCCTGTACTATCGCGCGCTGACACGCGGGCTGTTTCCCGGCCCCGCCGCCGACGAAGCCTTGCGCCGGCGCCTCGAGGCGGTTGCCACCGGCGCGGTCTTGCGTTCCTGCATCGGATGTTGCGGCGAGTCGATGCGCCATCGGCAGAGCGGATCCTGCCCGGCGACCGCAAGCGGATGATTCGTGCGCTGGAGGTGTTCTTCCTCACCGGCCGACCCCTGACCGCGCACTTTGCCGACACCGTCTCGCCAATCGCGGGGCATGCGTGTGATCGCCATCGGCGCTCCGGCTGCCGGCGGAGCAGACGGCAGAACGTGTTGCCCGCCGCGTCGATCAGCAGTTTGCGCGCGGATTGCTCGACGAGATCACGTCGCTGATCGCGCGCGGCGTGCCGGAGGGGCGACGGCCGTTCGGCGGACTGGTGTATCGGCAGGCGCTCGAGCACCTGCGCGGCGTGCGCGACGAGGCTGCGACACGCGAGCTGATTGCACGCGAGAATCGCCATTACGCACGTCGGCAGTTGATCTGGTTCCGAAAAGAGCCTGATCTACAATGGTTCGACGGCCCGGGCGAGTCCGCAGCCACCTTGCAGCCGTGCAGCGTCTGCTGGCAGCGAGTCGCCGGCGTCGTAGCGTAGCGCCCGTTCGGGACCCCACCGTCCGACCATCGTGTCATCCACCTTCCCCGCGTCATCGTCATCGTGCTCGACAGCGTCGGTATCGGCGCGTTGCCCGACGCCGGCGTGTACGGCGACCAGGGCAGCGACACGCTCGGCAACATCGCGAGGCAGGTGCCGCTCGCGCTGCCGACATTGCGCTCGCTTGGTCTGGGACTCGTGGCGGCGATTGGCGCCGCGCCCGAGGACGGCACACGCACCGGCGCGTACGGCCGGATGGCGGAAGCGTCCGCAGGCAAGGATTCGGTGACTGGCCACTGGGAAATGATGGGGATCGTGCTGGACCGCCCTTTCCCGGTGTTCCCACACGGGTTTGCGCCCGACATCATCGATGAGTTCTCACGGCTGACCGGCCGCGGTGTCATCGGCAATGTCGCCGCATCCGGCACGCAGATCATCGACGACCTCGGGCCCGAACACATGCGCACCGGCGCGCTGATCGTCTATACGTCCGCGGACAGCGTGTTCCAGATTGCGGCGCACGAGGACGTCGTGCCAATCCCCGAGCTGTATCGCGCGTGCGAAGTGGCCTACAAGCTGGTTGGCGAGGGCCTTGGCGTCGGCCGCGTGATCGCGCGTCCGTTCGTCGGGCGAACCAGGCTCGTTCAGACGCACGGCGAATCGACACGATTACGCGCTGCAGCCGTTCGCCGAAACGCTGCTGGATCGGTGACCGCCGCCGGCAGACGCCGGTCGTCGCGATCGGAAAGATTCACGATCTGTTCGCCGGACGCGGCATCGGACGGGCGATTCACACCGCCGACGACGCAGAGGGCATGGACCACGTGATCGCGGAGTTGTCGCGAACCACCGAGGGCCTCGTCTTCGCCAACCTGGTGGACTTCGATACGCAATACGGCCATCGCAACGACGTGAAAGGTTACGCGGCGAACCTGGAACGCTTCGATCTGCGCCTCGCGGATCTTGCTTCCGCGTCTGTCTCGCCGACGACCTGCTGGTGATCACGGCCGACCACGGCAACGACCCGACGACACCGAGCACCGATCACGCGCGGGAATATGTGCCCTTGCTCGTCACGGGCACGCGCGTCGGGCCCGCTGTGAATCTCGGGACGCGAGCGACGTTCGCGGATCTCGGACAGACACTGGCCGAGAACTTTTCGCTCGGCGCGATGACGACACGGCACGAGCTTCCTTCGTGAGATCATCGCGGATGACGATTCGGGAGCAGCTCGAAGCACGTGAGCGGGAGATCCTCGCGCCCCAGGCCGCCAAGGCGGCCGATTCGAAGGGACGTCTGCGGCCCGAAGCGGAAGACGACGTGCGCCCCGCGTTCCAGCGGGATCGCGACCGGATCATCCACTGCAAGGCGTTCCGGCGCCTGAAGCACAAGACGCAGGTGTTCTTCGCGCCGACCGGGCGATCATTACCGCACACGGCTGACGCACACGCTCGAGGTGTCGCAGATTGCGCGCACCATCGCCAAGGTGCTGCGGCTGCACGAGGAGCTGACCGAGGCGATTGCGCTCGGCCACGACCTTGGGCACACGCCATTCGGCCATGCGGGCGAACGCGTCATCGATGCGCTGATGCCAGCAGGGTTCAACCACTACGAGCAGAGCCTGCGGATCGTCGACCAGCTGGAGAACAACGGACGGGGCTGAATCTGAGCTGGGAGGTGCGCGACGGCATCGCGAAGCACTCGAAAGGGAAGTCCGGGCGCTCCCGTCGGCATGTCCCCGGAACTGCGCTCCAGCACGGTCGAGGGGCAGATCATGCGCGTCGCCGACCTCATCGCGTACGTGAACCACGACATCGACGATGCGATCCGGGCGGAGATCCTGAGGGCGGAAGACCTGCCGGCCGCTGCGATCGACGCGCTCGGGCGCTCGTCTTCGGCGCGAATTGGCACGCTCGTGAAGGATGTGGTGACCGAGACACTGAGCGGTGAACCGTCCGGAAATCCGCATGAGCGCTCCGTCCTCGAGGCGCTGCTGTCGCTTCGCAGCTTTCTGTTCGACGCCGTATACGAGAACTCCACGGCGACGGCCGAGTTCAGGAAGGCCTCCGACATCCTGTCAGGATTGTGGGAGAAGGTACGCGAGCGACCGTCCGAGTTTCTTGACCCGCGGACCGATCGACACCGAGGGTCTCGATGTCGCGACGCGCGACTTCATTGCGGGCATGACGGATCGCTACGCCGTCCGGCTCTTCGAGCAGCTCTACATTCCGAAACCCTGGTCCATTGAATGACTTCAACATTTGGCGATTTGACGATTTGACGATTTGACGATTTGCGTGCATTCTGACGGTCGATCGCGTCGAGGATTCGACTCGTTACCGACTGAGTCAAGCCCACATGCGGTTAGCGTCGTGTGGACACCGATATCGCCAGAACGCACAAGCGGCAATCCTCGATCGAACTCGTCAAATTTTGGTATCTTAAGGGGTTCATGCTTTCGCTGAATCTCGCGAAGATCCGAACTCCGGAGGGGCACTTCGAGCGGGTCTACAAGCCCGATGAGCTCTCGCGGCGGAGACCGACGTCTACAGCATCGTGGCGCCGGTGTCGCTGACCTTCGACATCTACAAGGACAAGGACCGGTTTCGCCTTGCGGGTCGGGTGGCCACGACGCTTGAAATGCTCGTGCAGCCGGTGTCTCGAGCCCGTTCACCGTGGCGGTGGACGCCCCGTTCGACCTGCGGTATCAGCCCCTGACGCCAAACGCGGTGGAAGGGGAGCGCGAGATCGGGGCAGACGATCTGGATACCGCCTACTACGAGAACGACGAGATCGACCTCGAGCAGCTGATGCAGGAGCAGTTTTATCCTCGCGCTGCCGATGAAGCCGCTGTGCAAGGACGACTGCAGGGGGCTGTGCGCCACGTGCGGCACGAACCTGAACAAGGCGACGTGCGACTGCAGCCCCACGTGGGAAGACCCGCGCCTCGCGACGCTCAAAGTCTCTGAAGAAAGATTCCTAAGACGATGCCTAATCCAAAGCGACGACACTCCAAGACCCGGACGGCGAAGCGCCGCACGGGTGACGCCCTCACGCCGGTCGGCCTTGCCGAATGCCCCCAGTGCCATGAGCCGAAGCCGCCGCATCGGGTCTGCACCAACTGCGGATACTACCGCGGTCGCCAGGCCCGGGCGGTCAACGAGGAATAGCATCGGCACCAGATGATTCTGGATCGCCGTTGACGCCATGGGTGGCGACACGGCGCCGGGCCTCGTCGTGGACGGAGCACTGGCCGCCGCCCGTCACCTCGATCTCGGAGTGGTGCTGGTCGGCCCGGTTTCGCGCATCGAAGCCCAGGTCGAACGTCGCTCCGGAGTCGACGCCTCGCGGGTCCGTCTCGTGGAGGCGGACTCGGTGATCGACATGGCCGAATCTCCGGCCGCGGCGCTTCGGCGCAAGCCCAGAGCCTCCATCAAAATCGCCGCCGACCTGGTCGCGCGCGGGGAAGCATCCGCGTTGTTCAGTGCCGGACACACCGGCGCCACGGTCATGGCCGCACACGGGGCGTTCGGGATGCTGGCCGGCGCGGATCGTCCTGCGCTGGCGGCGACGATCCCGACGCGCGCCCGCCCTGCGGTCCTGCTCGACGTGGGGGCGAGCGTCGAGTGTCGGCCGGCGCACCTGCTGCAGTTCGCCGTCATGGGCAGCGTCTACGCCCGCGTCGCGTTCGGCACGGAGCAGCCAAGGGTGGGCCTTCTCTCGATCGGCGAGGAGGAGACCAAGGGCAACGATCTGACGCGTGAGGCGCATCGTCTGTTGAAGCTCGCGCCGTTGAATTTCATCGGCAACATCGAGGCGCGCGACGTCTACAGCGGAGCGGCCGACGTGATCGTCTGTGACGGCTTCACCGGCAACGTGGCACTGAAGATCAGCGAGGGGCTGGTGGAAACCATCGAGGATCTGCTGCGCGAAGAACTCTCGAGCACGATCACGATGCGGGTGGGATCGCTGCTCACGCAGCGGGCGATGCGGCATTTCCGCCGCCGGGTGGACTACTCCGAATACGGCGGCGCGCCACTCCTCGGTGTCGCAGGCATCACCATCGTCGGCCACGGGCGGTCGAGCGCCAAGGCGGTGCGCAATGCGGTCGCCATGGCCTACCGCTTCGCCTCCGGTCAATTGATTCAGCGCGTCGAGCGGGAGATCGCCGTCGCAGCGGTACCGCATCTGTGATCGCATTCATCTTTCCGGGGCAGGGTTCGCAGAAGGTCGGCATGGGCAAAGCGCTCGCCGAGGCCTATCCGATTTGCCGCGCCACGTTCGAGGAAGCCGACACCGCACTTGGTGAACCGCTCAGCCGTCTCTGCTTCGAAGGCCCGGACGAACAGCTCACGCTGACCGAGAATGCGCAGCCGGCGATCCTCGCCGTGAGCGTGGCCGCCTATCGCCTCGTCGCGTCCCTCGGCATCGAGCCGTCGTTCGTCGCCGGCCACAGTCTCGGCGAATACTCCGCCAACGTCGCTGCCGGCACGATTGCGTTCGGCGATGCGCTGCGGATCGTGCGGCGGCGCGGCCGCTACATGCAGGAAGCCGTTCCGGTGGGAACCGGTGCGATGGCGGCGATCCTGGGCCTCGACCCCGCGCTGGTCGCGCAGGCGTGCGCAGAAGCCGCGCAGGGCGAGGTGGTGAGTCCGGCGAACATGAACGGCGGCGGACAGGTGGCGATTGCGGGCAACCGGGATGCCGTGGCCCGCGCGGGAGAGCGCGCCAAGGCGCTCGGGGCGAGACGGGTGGTGCCGCTTGGCGGTCAGTGCTCCGTTCCATTGCGCCCTGATGAAGCCGGCGGAGGAGCGGCTCGCTCCGGAACTGCGCGCACTGACGACGGCGCCGCCGCGTGTGCCGGTCGTGGCGAACGCGGACGCTGAACCCAAGCGCAGCGCGGCGGACGCCATCGAGGCGCTGGTCGCCCAGGTCTCTTCTCCGGTGCGATGGGAGGACGTCGTGCGTCGCCTTGCGTCCGAGGGCGTCACCACGTATGTTGAGATTGGCCCCGGCACGGTGCTGAGCGGTCTGGTCCGGAAGATCCATCGCGAGGCTGCGGTCGCGAACTTCGGCGTGCCCGACGATCTGGCGGCCATCGAGGCGCTGCGCTCCTGACATGCTCGAACTGACCGGCAAAATCGCGCTCGTGACAGGCGCCTCGCGGGGAATCGGCCGCGCGATCGCCCTGAGCCTGGCCCGCCAGGGCGCGACGGTCGTTGCGGCGGCGCGCGCCGACAACGCCGCGCAGACGGTGGCGGCAATCACCGAAGCCGGCGGCCGCGCCGAGGCGGTCTCGGTCGATGTGACAGACGCTTCCGCGCTCGAGGCGCTTCCCTCCGGCATCGTCGCGCGTCACGGCCGGCTGGACATTCTCGTCAGCAACGCCGGCATCACGCGCGACCAGTTGCTGATGCGCATGAAGCGCGAGGACTGGGACGCCGTCATCGCCACCAACCTGACGGCAACGTTCACGCTCACGCAGGCGGCCATGCGCCCGATGCTGAAACAGCGTGGCGGGCGGATCATCGTCGTCAGTTCGGTGGTCGGCCAGATGGGTAACGCCGGCCAGACCAATTACGCGGCCTCGAAAGCGGGCCTGATCGGTTTTGCCAAAGCCCTCGCCCGCGAGGTCGCGCTCGCGCGGCATCACGGTGAACGTGGTGGCCCCGGGCATGGTGGACACCGACATGACGCGCGCCATCAGCGACAAGGCGCAGATCGACCTGGCCGCACAGATTCCGCTCGGGCGGCTCGGTTCGGTGGAGGACATCGCTTCGGCGACCTGCTTCCTTGCGTCCGACGAGGCAGCGTATATTACAGGACACGTCCTGGCGGTCAACGGCGGCATGTACATGTAGGACGGGTCTTCGATTTGGACCACCTGTTCATCTGGTGGTGTGGCCATGTGACGTGGCCAGGTGAAGTGGGCCGGATGGCAGACAGCCAGATGGCCAGGTGCGTACGGTTTTGAACTGGAGGAATTGAATGGCGGTAGCCGACAAGGTCAAGAGCATCATCGTTGAGCAGCTGGGCGTGGACGAAGAAGAAGTGACTCCGGATGCGTCGTTCGTCGACGACCTCGGCGCCGATTCTCTCGACACCGTCGAACTGGTCATGGCGTTCGAAGAGGAGTTCGGGATCGAGATCCCCGACGAGGACGCCGAGAAGATCACCCGCGTCAAGGAAGCGGTCGAGTACATCGAATCCCACAGCAAGAAGAAGTAATCGCCGCGAGGCGGTCCACTCTCCAGGCTGTACTGCATAGGAGTATCGTGAGCAATCGGCGAGTCGTAGTCACGGGGATCGGCCTGGTGTCGTCGCTCGGGATCGGCACCGACGCCAACTGGAACAACCTGATGGCGGGCGTGTCCGGCGTGACGCGGATTTCCAAATTCGACGTCACCGGATACGCGGCGCAGATCGCAGCCGAGGTCCGGGGATTCGATCCGCTCGACTGGGTCGAGAAGAAAGAGGTCAAGAAGATGGACCTCTTCATCCAGTTCGCCATCGCGGCGTCGCAGTTCGCGATGGACGATGCCAGGCTGCAGATCACCGACGAGGAAGCTCCCGAAATCGGTGCGTTCATCGGCTCCGGCATCGGCGGGTTCAGCACGATCGAGCGGGAGCATATCGCCTTGCTCGAGGGCGGCCCACGCAAGATCTCGCCCTTCTTCATTCCCTCAGCGATCATCAATCTCGCGGCAGGTCAGGTGTCCATCCGGTTCGGCGCCAAGGGGCCGAACCTGGCGACCTGCACCGCCTGCACGGCGTCGGCGCATGCTGTCGGCGAGTCGTTCGAAATCATCCGCCGCGGCGACGCCATTGCCATGATCGCCGGCGGCTCGGAAGCCGCGATCACTCCGATGAGTGTTGGCGGGTTCGCGGCGCTGCGTGCGCTCTCGACCCGCAACGACGATCCCGGCCACGCCTGCCGGCCCTTCGACAAGGAACGCGACGGCTTCATCATCGGCGAAGGCTCGGGTGTCGTGATCCTGGAGGAACTCGAACACGCCATCCAGCGGGGCGCGCCCATTTACGCCGAGATTGTCGGCTACGGACTGTCCGGGGACGCCTATCACATGACGGCGCCGTCCGAAGACGGCGACGGCGGCCGCCGCGCGATGGAAATGGCGGTCCGCAAGGCCGGCATCCGCCCGGACGAAGTCGACTACATCAACGCACACGGCACTTCGACGCCGTACAACGACAAGCTCGAGACGCTGGCCATCAAGCGCGCATTCGGCGACCACGCCTACAAGATGGCTGTGTCGTCCACCAAGTCGATGACCGGCCACCTGCTCGGCGGCGCCGGCGGGCTCGAAGCAGGTATCACGGCGCTCGCCGTGCACCATCAGGTCGCTCCGCCCACGATCAACCTCGAGATCCCCGACGAGGAGTGCGACCTCGATTACGTTCCGCACAAGGGCCGTTCGGTCCCGATCCGGTACGCGCTGTCGAACTCGTTCGGGTTCGGCGGCACCAACGCCTCGCTGCTCTTCAAGAAGTACGAAGCGTAGGCCGTGGATTGCTGATTGCCAATTGCTGACTGCGGATTGGCAATGCATCAGCAATTTAGCAATTGGCAATTAGCACTTAGCGATTACTAATTGACGGTAGACCTTCCCATGAAAATCGCCGTCTGCATCAAGCAGGTTCCCACGCGCGACTGGCAGCCCCGACTGAACGAGGCGCGCACCTGGATTCGTGAGCAGGACGCCACCTACGAGATGAACGAGCCCGACGCGTACGCGCTGGAAGAAGCGTTGCGCCTGAAGGAGAAGCTCGGGGGTGAGGTGGTCGTCTGTTCCGCCGGACCCGCCCGTGTCGCGCAGGTGCTGCGCGAGGCGCTCGCCCGCGGCGCCGACCGAGCCATCCACGTGCAGGACGACGGCCTCGCCGCCGGTGACGCGTTTGTGGTCTCGGCGGCGCTTGCGACGGCGATGAAGGACGAAGCGTTCGACATCGTTCTCACAGGGCTGCAGTCTGACGACCAGGGCTTCGCGCAGACCGGCGTGATCCTGGCCGAACGCCTCGGCTTCAGCCACGCGACGATCATCATGGAAGTGCAGGCCGAGGGCCGGTTCCCTGCGCGTGAAGCGCGAACTCGAAGGCGGCTGGTTCCAATGGGTCACGTTGCCCATGCCCGCGGTGCTCACGATCCAGAGCGGCATCAACCAGCTCCGCTATGCAACGCTCAAGGGAATCATGGCGGCGAAGAAGAAGGAAATTCGCACCTCTGCTCCCGGATCGGCATCAGCGGCGCACCAGCAGATCGTCAGCCTCTACGTCCCCGAGAAATCCAAAAAGACCCAGATCATCGAGGGTTCGCCGGCCGACGCGGCCCGAACGCTGGTGGCCCACCTGCGCGACGATGCGCGGGTGATTTGAGAGCGGGGACATCATGATTCTGGTCATTGCCGAGCAGCGCGACGGTCGCCTCAACAAGGCGTCCTGGGAATCAGTCGCCGGCGCACAGCAGATCGCACAGGCCTCCTCCGAACCGATCGTCGTAATCGTTCCCGGTGCGAATCTGCAGGCTGTTGCCGACGAACTTGCCTCCGCAGCGGTATCGGAAATCGTGATGCTCGACGGGGCCGCGCTTGAACAGTACACGGCCGACGGCTATACCGCTGCCCTGCAGGCGGCGATCGCGGAACTGGCACCGTCGACGGTCGTCCTGCCGCACACCTACCAGACGCGCGACTTCGCCCCAAAGCTTGCCGCGCGTCTCGACCGCACGCTGATCACCGACGTCACCGGTGTGAAATCGCAGGGCGGCAGGGTCCTGTTCGTCCGCCCGATGTTCCAGGGAAAGCTGACGGCGGATGTCGCCGCCGAAGGTCCGGCCCCGCATTTCGTCACCTTTCAGATCGGTGCATACCGCGCCGACCAGGCTGCGCGCGGAACGGCGCCCGCGCCCGTGCGCGCGCTGGCCGCGACCGTCGATACAGCAGCAATCCGGCAGAAGCCGGAGCCGCCGTTCCAGGAGGCGCGACAGGCCGTCGACCTCACCCAGGCAGAGCGCATCGTGTCGGTCGGCCGTGGCATCAAGGAACAGGCGAACATAGCTCTTGCCAGGGAACTGGCCGATGCGATCGGCGCCGAACTCGCGGCGTCGCGTCCGATCTGCGATGCCGGTTGGCTGCCGATGGAGCGCCAGGTGGGCAGCTCGGGCCAGACCGTGGCTCCAAAGCTCTACCTCGCGCTCGGCATCTCCGGCGCGATTCAGCATCTGGTCGGCATGAAGGGCTCGACCACCATCGTGGCCATCAACAAGGATCCCGACGCGCCCATCTTCGAGGTGGCCGACTACGGCATCGTCGGCGATCTGTTCGAGATCGTGCCGGCGCTGGTTGCCGCCCTGAAGGCCTGAAGGCAAGCGCTGACAGCGACTGATCGCTCAGAGGCACTGAGCCATCGTGCCGATATAATTGCCCCAGATGGAGACGCTTCTGCTGTGGCTGCTCGTCATAGGGTTCGTCAGCGCCTTCGCGGCACAGGTAGCTCCACGTGTCCGCCTGATTGCCGCGGCCCCCAATACCTTCTCCACTGACAACCCCGGTTTTCGCGTCGCGCGATTCCTGACCGACGTGGTCGGCCAGCGGAAGACCATCAGCGAGCGTCCGGTCGCAGGGTTCGCGCATGCGCTCGTTTTCTGGGGCTTCATCGCGTTTGGTGGATACACGACGCTCGAGTTTCTCGCCGGCCTTGGCATCGTCGATCTGACGCAGAGCGCCGCATTCGGCATCTATCGGGCGGTGCTCACGCCGTTCGCAGTGGCCGTGGTGTGCGGCATCGTCTACCTGTTGATTCGCCGCGCGTTCGTGCGCCCGGTCGCGCTGGGGACGCACGTGTCGATCGAATCGATTGTGATCGGCCTCTTCATCGTCACCCTCATGGTCACGTTCCTGTTGACGTGGCGACTGGACGAGGCGTCGTTGGCCGGTCGGGTCAACTGGTGGGTCCACGCGACCGTGATCCTCGCGTTCCTCGCGCTCATCCCGGCATCCAAGCACTTTCACCTCGTGCTGTCGCCGATTGCCGTCTTCCTCAAGTCGCCGGAGCTTGGCAATGTGCCGAACCTCGATTTCGAGAAGGAACAGGTCGGGCTCGAGACCGTGAAGGATCTGGGCAGCAAGAGCGTGCTCGACGCATTCACGTGCGTCGAGTGTGGCCGCTGTCAGGTGAACTGCCCGGCATGGGGTGCCGGCAAGGAACTGAACCCGAAGGCGATCATCCTGCAGACGCAGGAGGGACTGCTCGCGGGCAAACCGGAGACGAGACTTGTCGACCTGTATTCAGAGAAGGTGCTCTGGCAGTGCACGACCTGCGGCGCCTGCGAGAACCAGTGTCCAGTGGGGATCGAGCACCTGCCGATTCTGATCGGGGCGCGGCGCGGGCTCGTGTCCAACGGCGAAGCGCCCGAGTATCTCGGCGCGATGTACAACAACCTGGAGCGCCGATCGAACATCTGGGGTCTGTCCTATGACCAGCGCCAGAAGTTCGTCGACTCGGCTGCGCTCGAAGTCTTCGATCCACGGCAGCATGACGTGCTGGTCTGGCTGGGTTGTGCCGGTGCCTTCGAAGCGGACTTTCAGAAATCGCTTCGTTCGATGTTCGAGATCCTCAGGGCCAAGGGCGTGAAGTTCGGCGTGCTCGCGAAGGAACGCTGCACTGGTGACGCCGCGAAGCGGACCGGCAACGAATACATGTATCAGGAACTCGCCAACGCGAACATCGAGGATCTGAAGACGGCGTCCCCGAAGACCATTCTGACGTCGTGCCCGCACTGTGTGAAGACGATCGGTGAGGACTACCGCAAGTTCGGATACACGGTGAACGTTGTTCACTCGGCCGTGTACGTCGAGGAGTTGACCCGCTCGGATCGCGCCTCGGCAGGTCAGGCGGCGGAGACGGTGACGTATCACGACCCCTGCTATCTCGGACGCTACGCCGGCAAGACCGACGAGCCGCGAGCTCTGCTCACGCGGTTCGGCGCCGACGTGAGGGAACCAGAGCGTAATCGCGAAAATCCCTATTGCTGCGGCGCGGGAGGCGGGCTGCTGTTCGCCGACAAGGACGAGGAGCCCGGCTCGCGGATCTCGGACGTGCGTTTCAAGCAGCTGCGCGACACTGGCGCGGGCACGGTGGTGACCGCCTGCCCGTTCTGCTCGATCATGCTCAAGGGCGCGCAGTCCAGTGCGCCCGAGGCAAACGTGCAGTTCGTCGACCTGATGTCCTTCGTCAACGGGCGGCTCGAAAAGCGATAGCGACGTCGTGGACACACCCTCGTCGGACTGGCGGGCCTCCCGGCTCAAACGGCTCGAGGCGGCCGCCTACTCGATGGTGGGCTATCGGCTGATTTCCGCGCTCGGTGCGACGCTGCGCTGGCAGGTCGAGGGTCTCGAACACCTGGCGGCGGTCAAGGCGGCAGGGCAGCAGCCGATCATGTCGTTCTGGCACGGGCGCATCCTGCCCTCCACCTACTACTTCAGGGGGCGCGGTATTGTCGTCATCACCAGCCGGAACTTCGATGGCGAGTGGATTGCCGGCATCATCGAGCGCTTCGGGTACGGCACGTCGCGCGGGTCGTCGTCGCGCGGCGGTGCGCGAGCGCTGCTGCAACTGACGCGCGACCTCTCGGCTGGCCGGCCGGCGGCGTTCACCGTCGATGGTCCGCGTGGTCCTGCCCGCGTGTCACAGCCGGGCGCCGTGTGGCTGGCGAAGGCGTCAGGGCATCCGGTGGTGCCCTTCCACTGCGAGGCCGGTGCCTACTGGACGCTGCGAAGCTGGGACCGCACCCAGATCCCGAAGCCGTTTACGACGATCGCGCTCAGCGTGGGCGAGCCGATCTACGTTGCACGCGACGCGAACGAGGCGGCGGTCGAGGAGGCGCGCCGGCGCCTGGACCAGAGCCTCGTCGCGCTCGAGGCGCGGACCCGGGTGATGCTTGAAATTTCAGGCAGGTCGGGCGGGTAAGGCGGGGAGGGCGGGTGAGACAGGTAAGGCGGGGAGGGCAGGAGGGTAGGAAGGCAAGAAGGCAAGCAAGGCCACAAGGCAACAAGGCAACAAGGCAACACGGCAACACGGCAACACGGCAACACGGCAACACGGCGGGAAGGCAGTCCGGGCGCGTGAAGCTGCAGCGCCCATCGCCGATCCGTGATGCCCCGATCCCTGATCCCTGATCCCTGATCCCCGATCCCCGATCCCTATAAACTGTCCCAGATGAGTCTGATCGTCATCGCTTCCGAACGCTTCGCCGAACACATGACGCCGCCAGGCCATCCCGAGTCGCCCGAGCGGGCCGAAGTGATGGACGTGATCGCGTCGGAATGGCGTTCCCGCGGCGGGGAAGTCGTGGCGCCTCGCGAGGTCTCGCGCGAGCAGCTGGCGCGCGTGCACTCGACCGAGCACCTGCATCGCATGGCGGAGACGGCGGGCCAGGCCACGGCGCTCGACCCGGATACCTACACCTCGCCCGACACTTACGACGTCGCCCTCCTCTCCGCGGGCGCGGCGGTGGACGCCGTCGAGCGCGTGATGGGGGGCTCGCACACGCGCGCTCTGGCGCTGTCGCGTCCCCCGGGCCACCACGCCGAGCGTGACCGCGCCATGGGATTCTGTTTCTTCAACAACGTGGCAGTAGCTGCGGCGCACGCGCGCTCCCTCGGTGCTCACCGCATCGCCATCGTCGACTACGACGTGCACCACGGCAACGGCACGCAGCACATCTTCGAATCCGATCGCGACGTGCTGTACGTGTCCACCCACCAGTTCCCCTATTACCCCGGCACGGGCGCGGCAGGTGAGGTCGGGTACAGCGCCGGGGCGGGACGCACCGTCAATGTGCCTCTCGAAGTCGGGGCGACCGACGACGACTACCGCTTCGTCTTCGACGAGGTGGTGCTGCCCGTGCTGCGCCAGTTCGCGCCGGACATCGTCCTGGTGTCGGCGGGATTCGACGCGCATGAGCGCGATCCGCTCGGCGGCATGCGGGTGACCACGGCGGGGTTCGCCGCGATGACGGCCGCGCTCCGACAGCTGGCGGACGAGCAGTGCGGCGGTCGGATTGTCGCGGTGACCGAGGGCGGTTACGACCTGCGCGCGCTGGGCGACTCGCTGCGCTCCGTCATCGACATCCTCGCGGGTGACGTTACGCCGCCGGTGGGCTGGCCCGACTCGCCGGTCGCATCGTCACGAGGTCGAACAGCCGCCGCGCGGGTGAAAGCGGCCCACGCCGTCTACTGGCAGTTCTGATCAGACGGCATTGGTACAATGGACTCGCGCATGACCGACTACAAACCGCAGCAACTCGACCGGAAATGGCAACAGCAGTGGACCGCCGATCGCGCATTCGAAGTGCAGGCCGACGACTCGCGCCCCAAGTTCTACTGCCTGGAAATGTTCGCGTACCCATCGGGGCACGCGCATGTCGGCCATGTTCGCAACTACATCATCGGTGACATCTGCGCGCGGATGAAGCGGATGCGCGGCTTCAACGTCCTGCATCCGTTTGGATGGGACGCATTCGGATTACCGGCCGAGAATGCGGCGATCAAGACCGGGACCCATCCCGAGACGTCAACGTTCGACAACATCAGTCACATGAAGGGGCAGCTCCAGCGGCTGGGCATCAGCTACGCCTGGGACCGGGAGATTGCCACCTGCACGCCGGAGTACTACAAGTTCAATCAGTGGATCTTCCTGAAGATGTTCGAGCGCGGGCTTGCCTACCGCAAGCGATCGACCATCAACTGGTGCCCGACCGACAACACCGTGCTCGCCAACGAGCAGGTCGTCGACGGCGCGTGCTGGCGGTGCGGCACCACCGTGGTGCACCGGGATCTCGAACAGTGGTTCTTCAAGATCACGGAATATGCCGACGAACTGCTCGACGGTCTGGAGACGCTGACTGAATGGCCTGAAAAGGTCGTGGTGATGCAGCGGAACTGGATTGGTCGATCGGAGGGGGCGCGGATCACGTTCCCCGTGTCGGATACCGATCTCGGGCATCGAGGTGTTCACGACGCGCATCGACACCATCTTTGGCGCCACCTTCGTGCTGCTCGCGCCCGAGCACCCGATGGTCGACCGCTTTGCCGCGGAGAGCGCCGATCCGGCGGCGTTTCGGGAACAGGTCTCGCGGTTCCGCGCCCTCGATCGGGAGGCCCGCCTCACGGGCGCCATCGACAAGGAAGGCTTCGACACTGGCCGTACGGCGCTGAATCCGTTCACCGGCGAGCAGGTACCGATCTGGGTGGCGAACTTCGTCCTCGCCGAGTACGGCACCGGCGCCATCATGGCGGTGCCCGCGCACGATCAGCGCGACTTCGAGTTCGCGCGCAAGTATTCGCTGCCCATCCGCATCGTCGTCCGCGCCGAGGGCGACGCGAGGACCGCGGAGCAGTTGACGGAAGCCGCAGCCGGGGCAGGGCACCTGGAGGATTCCGGCGAATACTCAGGCGCCGACACCCCGGAGGTGATCGCGCGGATGATCGCCGATGCGGAGCACCGCGGCATCGGCAAGCGCGAGGTGCAGTATCGCCTCAAGGACTGGGGCATCTCGCGACAGCGCTACTGGGGAACGCCCATCCCCATCATCTACTGTGACAAGGACGGTGTCGTACCGGTGCCGTACGAGCACCTGCCGGTTGTTCTTCCGAAGGTCACGCAGTTCACCGGGCGCGGCGATTCGCCGCTCGCGCAGGTGCCCGAGTTCGTCAACGTCACCTGCCCGAAGTGCGGAGGACCGGCGCGGCGTGAAACCGACACGATGGACACCTTCGTCGATTCATCGTGGTACTTTCTCCGGTTCTGCGATCCCGGAAACACCGAGCTGCCCTTCGACCCGTCGGCCGCGAAGTACTGGATGCCGGTGGACTTCTACAGCGGCGGCGTCGAGCACGCCATTCTCCACCTGCTGTACTCCCGGTTCTTCACGCGGGTGCTGCGCGACGTCGGTCTGCTGGCCTTCGACGAGCCGTTCAAGCGGCTGCTGACACAGGGCATGGTGCTGCGCAACGGTGCAGTCATGTCCAAGTCAAAGGGAAACGTCGTCGATCCGGACGACATGCTGGCGAAATACGGAGCGGACGCCCTTCGCCTGTATGTCATGTTCGTGGCGCCACCCGAGAAAGAGGTCGAGTGGAGCGACGCCGGTCTTGAAGGGAGCTTCCGTTTCCTGCTGCGCGTCTGGCGCCTGGTCGATCATTGGGCGGAGACGATCGGCGGCGAAGGTATCCCCGGATGCGGCGACGACTGCACGGAGGCCGAGCGCGCCCTGCGCCGGAAGACGCACGAGACGATACGTCGCGCCACGGTCGACATCGAAGAGCGCATGCACCTGAACACCGCCGTCTCGTCGATGATGGAACTCGTCAACGAGCTCTATGCGTTCAGCGAAACGACGTCCCATGGCATGCCGGGACGCGGCGACATGCCGGTCGCTCCAATCGAACGGACACAGACCATCGCGGTCCTGCGCGAAGCGATCGACGCGCTCGTGGTGATGCTGTCGCCGTTCGCTCCGCACACAGCCGAGGAACTCTGGCAGATGCTCGGCCACACGCACGGGTTGGCAGCGGCGGCCTGGCCGGCGTTCGACGCCGACGTTGCCAGGGCAGACAGCGTGGTTGTGCCGGTTCAGGTCAACGGCAAGGTGCGCGCCCGACTCACTGTTCCAGCCGGTCTTGGCGAGGACGGGCTCCGCGAACGCGTGCTGTCAGACGCAGCGGTCAAGGCGCATACCGACGGCCGGACGATTCGGAAAGTGGTCATCGCCAAAGGTCCCCTGGTCAGCGTGGTGGTTTCGTGAGGAAATACGTGCAGCTCAATCCTGTTGCTCGTCTCAGTGCTGTCGCGGCGCTCGTCGCGAGCACCGTCGTGCTTGCCGCCTGCGGCTATTCGCTTGCCGGCCGCGGGTCATTCCTGCCAGACACGATTAAGGTCATTGCCGTTCCGCCCTTTACCAACAGGACGCCGCTGTTCAACCTCGAAACGCAAATGACCGAGAAGGTCCGCGCCGAGTTCATCGGGCGCGGGAAATACCGGATCGTGCAGGATACGCAGGGTGCCGATGCGGTCCTCAGCGGCGAGCTCTCGAACGTCAACATCGCACCCCTGAGCTTTACAGGGCAGCAACTGGCGTCACGGTACGTCGTCACGATGGCCGCACGCGTCGAGCTGCGGGACCTGCGGGAAAACAAGGTGCTGTGGGAGAACCCCGGCCTGATCTTCCGTCAGGAATACGATGCGCAGAGCGGGCAGACGGCACTCGATCCGACGGCATTTTTCGGCCAGGACCAGAACGCCCTCGAACGCATGACCAGCGACTTCTCGCGCTCGATCGTCAGCGCGATTCTCGAGGCATTCTGAACGATGCCCGTCGCTACCGTGGCCGCCGTCCGTAAGCAGATTCAGTCGGCGACCCCTGATTCCATCTACCTGCTCCAGGGTGAGGACGAGGTCGAGAAGTCGATCCTGGCGCACGAGTTCGAAGAGCTGGTCGAGGAGGGGCTCCGCGCGTTCAACGTGGAGCGCATTCACACGAGCGACGTGACCTCGGGTGACAAGCTCGCGGCTGCTGTGGCCTCGCTCACCACTGCCGTACGCACCCTCCCGATGATGGTGCCTCGGCGTGTGGTGATCGTGCTGCAGGCCCAGGCGCTGCTGGTACCCAAGCGCGAAAGCGATGCCGCGACGAAAGCGCTGGAGGAGCTCGAAGCGCTGCTGAAAAATCCGGATCCGCAGACAACGCTCGTGCTGGTCGCCGGCACGCTGGACAAGCGGAGCCGGGTCTACAAGGTGCTGGCAAAGCACGCGACCCTTGTCGAATGCGGCCTGCTCGAGAACATCGACGATTCAGCGCGCTGGATCGCGAACCGTGTGGCGCTGGCGCACATGAAGATCGACCCTGCCGGTGCAAGGCTGCTCGCGGAACGATGTGGCACGGACGTCAAGCGCCTGCGCAACGACGTTGACCGCCTGCTCTTGTACGCGCTCGGGCAGCAGTCGATTTCGAGTGACGACGTTCGGGAGATCGTCGGGCCAGCGTCGCTTCAGGATGACTGGGCGATGACGAACGCGATAGAGGCGGGAGACGGCCGGACCGCGCTTCGACAGCTGGCCCTGATGCTCGACGCCGGGGCCGCGCCGGAGCAGATTCTGGGGCAGCTTGGCTGGCTGGTTCGGACCAAGTTCCCGGTGCAGGTGCCGGCGCTGTTGCGCCCGGCCGTACATGCGCTCTTTCGCACCGACCTGGACCTGAAAACGTCCGCCGGAGAGCCACGCGTCCTGCTGGAGCGGTTGATCGTGGAGTTGTGCGCGCGTGGCGCCGGTCGACCTTCGCAGGCCGGCGGCGGCGCCCGTCGGTTTTGAGGCGCTTAGGAGCGTGCCGCGATGCGGGTCGTCAGCCGCGACTTGTAGCGTCCAGCCGCGTTGCGGTGAATGATGCCCTTGCTGGCCATCTTGTCGATGAGCGAAATGGTCTGCTTCAGCGCCCCCTGGGCGGCCGTCACATCCTTGCCGTCGATGGCTGTGCGAATGCTCTTCAACGCGCCGCGAAGCCGCGAACGGAATTGACGGTTGCGCTCGCGATTCTTGAGACTCTGACGATGCGCTTTCAGCGCGGATTCATGCGATGCCACGTAATCTAACCCTCCGGAACCCCTAATCGTAACACATCACATGGCGATCTCGGTCGAGCAGCTGTGCCGCACTTACGGTGAACTGACGGCGGTGCAGGATCTCTCCTTTGCCGCTCGCGCCGGGGAGATCGTCGGCCTCATTGGCCCGAACGGAGCCGGAAAAACCACAACCCTCCGGTGCCTGGCCGGCATTCTCAGACCAACGGCCGGGCACGTGGTGATCGACGGACATGACATGGCCCAGGCGCCGCTGGAGGCGAAGAAGCGGCTGGCCTTCATGCCGGACGAGCCGCATCTGTTCGAGTACATGACCGTCCAGGAGCACCTGCGGCTGATCGGCCGACTGTACGCGGTTCCCGATATCGACGTGCGGGCGCGGCCGCTGCTCGATGAACTGGAGTTGCTCGGCAGGGAGCACTCCCTGCCTGGCGAACTGTCGCGAGGGATGCGTCAGAAGGTGGTCATCGCATGCGGTCTGGTGCGCAGTCCGCCGGTGCTCCTGTTCGACGAGCCGCTGACCGGACTGGACCCGATCGGCATCCGGCGGATGCGCGACACCATCGTGCGAAGAGGGCAGCAGGGCGCCGCGGTGCTGCTCTCGTCGCACCTGCTCCCGCTGGTCCAGGAGATCTGCACCCGAGTCATCATCATGGACCGGGGTCGCAAGATGGCCGATGGGACCGTAGAGGAACTGGCGGCGAGGACCGACCTCGCGGAAGCAGGCTCGACGCTCGAGCAGATCTTCATGCGCGTTACCGGACACGACCGCGCGTTGAACGACACCCGCTGAGGCGCCTGTGTTTGGCGCCACCTGGTACATCGTCACGTGCACTGCGAGGAACCGCACGAGGCAGCGGCTTCGCCGGCTTCGCGAGCCGCGCTACATGGTCGGTGCGATCGTCGGCATCGCCTATCTGATCTTCACACTGTTCATCAGGCAGCGGGCCTACCAGAGCCGCGACTCCCGCGGGCGCTCCGCCGCCGGCGCTGCGACGGCGTCCGCGTTCACGGTGATGGGCCCTGTCGCCGGCGGCGTGCTGCTCGCGTGCGCCGCCCTGTTGACGTGGGGTCTCCCGTTCGGCAGCAGCCTGCTCGAGTTCTCGAAGGCGGAGACGGCATTCCTGTTCCCGTCCCCGTTGGGTCGCCGCCACCTGGTCATCTACCGCCTGATGCGGTCGCAGTTCGCCGTCCTGACCGGCGCGCTCATCATGGCGGTGGCCTACCCCACGGGAACGCTGTTCGGGCGCGTGCGGGGCTTCATCGGCGTCTGGATCGTGCTGATGACCTGCCGCGTCTTCTTCGCCGGCGTGACGCTGGCTCGCGCCAGGATTGGGAGGAGGGATCGCTCGCGCCTGTTCGTCTGGCCCGCGCTCGCGCTTTCGGGCGGGACCGTTCTGAGCGTGCTTGCGCCCTTGATCGCTCAGGCGATGCACGCGCCGCTCGACACGATCCCCGACGTGCTCGATGCGGTGGTGTCGATCGCACAGCGGGAGCCGGCCCGGATATGGCTCTGGCCGTTCACGCTGCTGATTCGTCCGCTGTTCGCGCAGTCGTTCGGCGACTTCTGGCTGGCGTTGCCTGGGGCGATCGCGGTCTACGTGGTCGCTGTCGCGTGGCTGATGTGGGCGGACGCGATGTCCGCCGACGCAGCGGACGCGAGTGCCGAGCGTCAGGTCAATCAGGCGACGCGGAAGGTGCGCGCCTACGTGGCGCGCCCGGTCCGCTGGCAACTGCGCGCAGCAGGACGGCCCGAGGTCGCGTTCATCTGGAAGGGGGTGCTGCAGACGTTCCGTACTGTCGATCGTCGCGTCCTGCTCCGCATGCTGCTCATTCTCGCCTGGATGATTGGGGCCTCACTGTTCGTCACGAGAGCCCGCGGCCTGCTGCTGGTATTCGGTGTATTTGCAACGTGGGGCGCGCTCTTCTCGATCTTCATGGCTCCGCAGGTTATCCGCATGGACATGCGCGAAGACCTGGCCCACCTCGAACTGCTGAAGACCTGGCCCATTCGCGGCGCCGATCTGCTGCGCGGCGAGATCCTGTGGCCCAGTTTCGTCGTGACCGTTCTCGCCTGGGGGTTCGCGCTGCTGGCGAGCGTGCTGTCGTTGTCGTCCCTGTCGCGGATCCCGGTCGAGAACCGCGGCGCGGCCTGGTTGTCCTTCCTCGTGCTCGTCCCGGGCGTGGTGCTCGCGCAGTACACGATGCACAACGCCGTTGCGGTGATCTTCCCTGGCTGGGTGCCGCTCGGGCCGTCTCGCGCCCGCGGCGTCGACGCGGTGGGGCAGCGGCTGATCGTCCTGCTCGCCAACTGGATCGGCCTGCTGCTGGCGCTGCTGCCGGGCATTGCGGTGACGGTGGTGTTGTCGCTGTGGCTACGGCCGGTGGTCGGCCCGTGGGTGCTCCCGGTCGGCGCGCTGCTCACCACGTTGATGGTCGTCGGCGAGATGCTGATCGCGACCGAGTTGCTGGGACCGGTTCTCGAGAAGCTGGATGTGACGAGCGTGGAACGGCCAGACTAGATCAATCGCTGATCGCCAAACGCGAAATGCGGATTGGGAGCGCGCCAGACGACCGTCGTTTACGCGCTTAGCGCATTGACGCAGCTGTGGATGTCTGGGTCCTCACTATCGCCCATCGCCCATCGCCCATCGCCCATCGGCTACCGTCTATCGCCTACCGCCTATCGCGCCCTGTCCGGATCCTGATCCGTGTATTTGACAACTTCCCGTCCGTCAATCACATCAACGGTGCGGAAGATCCGCGGGCGGGACGATGACGCCTCGGAGGAGGAGGCTGTGGACGAGCCGCGCCCGGCCAGTCCGTTGACGCGCGACACGTAGTCGCGGGTTTCGCGGAACGGCGGAACGGTCTGCCCGTGACGATCCACGGCACCTGGTCCCGCGTTGTACGCGGCAAGGGCAAGCCGTTCGTCGCCGTTGTAACGATCGAGGAGTTGACGCAGGTAGGCGACGCCGCCTCTCACGTTCTCGCCCGGATCGAACGCGTTGGATACCCCGAACTGGCGGGCCGTGGCGGGCATCAGCTGCATCAGGCCGATCGCCCCCTTGTTCGACACCGCTCGCGGATTGAACGCCGATTCCACCTGGATGACTGCGCGCACCAGGTCCTTGCGGACGCCGTTGCGGGTGGCATGTTCGTCGATCAATTCGTCGAAGGACCGGGACCGTTCGGGCGGTACGTACCGGGTCGCCCGGATGTTCTCCGTTTCGGGCACGTCGAATGAGGCGATGCCCATGTTCGTGCCCGGCTCGACGTTGGAGACGACGAGGCTGCCGCCACTATCGAGCCAGCTGAAAATCTGCGCATCGGCGGGGCGGGCAATCGCCGCCAGTGCCAGCAGGATTGCACCGGCGCGAACGCAGGCGCGGAACGTCAGGGGCGGAGCAGGGAACACCACGCTGACGAACGTATCGGCGGGCGATCGTCAGCAGAGGAGGTCCGTTCACGGCCATCTCGCAGATCCGGTGCATGGCCGTGCAACAGTGCAGAAACTGCAACGATGGGGTCAGACCCCGGGGTCTGACCCCCTGGGCATTGCCGTGCAGCTGGTCCGCTGCAGCGGCTGTCATTCGAGCATCGACTGAATCGCCGCCGGCGCTGCTGCGAGCATCTCGTCGATCTTCTCGGGATGCTTGCCGCCCGCTTCTGCGAAGTCAGGCCGCCCGCCGCCGCCGCCGCCGACAATCGGAGCGATGGCTTTCACGATCGCGCCAGCCTTGATGCGTGCCGTCAGGTCCGGGGTCACCGCGACCACGATCTGCACCTTGCCGTCATTCGCCGAAGCGATCACCACGACGCCGCTCACGACCTTCGCTTTCAGCGAGTCCGCGAGGCCCCGTAACGCATCCTTGTCCAGGTCCGCGACCTTTCGGCGCGCCAGCTTGACCCCGCCGATCTCCACCGTGTCGTCGGTGCCGCCGTCGCTGCCGCCGCCCATCGCCAGCCTGGTTCTCAACTGCGACAGCTCGCGTGACAGCTTCTTCGCGTCAGCCTGCAGCCGCTCGATCGTGTCCACCGCCTGCTCCGGATTGACGTGCAGCGCCTCGACGATCCGTTGCAGGGCCGCGCGCTGCTCCTGCGCATGCAGGACGGCGCCAAGCCCGGTAATCGCCTCGATCCGCCGAACGCCTGCCGCGACGCCGCCCTCGGCGACTACGGTAAACGACCCGATGTCACCGGTCGCCGAGACATGCGTGCCGCCGCACAATTCGACACTGAACCCGGGCACGCTGACGACGCGCACGCGATCGCCGTACTTTTCTCCGAACAGCGCCATCGCACCCGACGCAATCGCTTCCTCGGTGGATCGGACCTCCGTGGCCACCGGTGTGTTTTTCACAATCTGCTCGTTGACGATCAGTTCGATGCGATCCAGTTGCTCACGGGTCACCGGCTGAAAGTGAACGAAGTCGAAGCGCAGGCGATCCGGGGCCACCAGCGACCCCGCCTGCTTGACGTGTGTGCCGAGAACCTGGCGCAACGCGGCATGCATGAGATGGGTTGCCGTGTGATTGCGACGCGTGGCGTCACGCAGCGTGGTGTCCACTTCCGCGCTGACGATGTCGCGAACACGAAGCGCGCCCTGTTCAACACGCACCCGGTGCGCACGGGGCAGGCCCGGCTTGATCCGCGCGAGGCCCTCGACAACGGCGGTGGCGCCGGTCGCCTCGTTGACAATGCGACCCGAGTCCGACACCTGGCCGCCCGACTCGACATAGAACGGCGTCCGCGCGAGAGCAACGAAGCCGGTCATGCCTGATTCGAGGACGCTTACCGGCTGCCGGGACTGGTCGAACACCGCGAGCACGGGAACGCCCTTCACGCTCGTGGCGGTGTAGCCGTCGAACTGGTCACCAGCCAGGGCGAGCGGTGCATCGTCGGGAACGCTGAACTCCTGTCCCTTCTTTTCGCCGCCGAACGCGCTTTGTGCGCGCGCCTTGCCGCGCTGCGATTCCATCGCCCGTTCGAACCCAACGCGGTCAACCGTTGTCCCGCGCGTCGCCGCCGTGTCTTCGATGAAGTCGTACGGCACGCCGAAGGTGTCGTAGAGGCGAAACGCCGCGTCGCCGGAGAGCGTGCGCGCGGGCGTGTCGAGGGCTTTCGCGATCTCCGCTTCGAGTCGAGGCAGTCCGTCGGTCAACACGGTGTCGAAGCGGTTCTCTTCGGCGGTAATCGTCTTCTCGATCATCTCGCGGTTGCTGCGCAGCTCGGGATAGGCGTCGCCCATTTCGCGCGCGAGCACTGCGACCATCTCGTGCAGGAACGGCTCGGCGAGGCCGAGGTGCTTTCCGTGGCGCATCGCGCGGCGCATGATCTTGCGCAGCACGTAGCCGCGCCACTCGTTGGACGGGATGACACCATCGCCAATCAGGAAGGTCATCGCTCGCGAGTGATCCGCGACGACGCGCATGGAGATGTCGGTCTCCGGGGTGTCGCCGTAGCGCACCCCGGCCAGCTCGCCGACGCGGGTCAGCAGCGGCATGAACAGGTCGGTGTCGTAGTTGGAATCCTTGTGCTGGAGCACCGCGGTGATGCGCTCGAGCCCCATCCCGGTGTCGATCGACGGCGCCGGCAGCGGCGTCAGCGTGCCGTCGGCGCTGCGCTCGAACTCCATGAAGACGTTGTTCCAGATCTCGATCTCCGGGTCGGTGCCGGTGCCGCGCACGTAGTAGATTTCCGAGCAGCGGCCGCACGGGCCGGTGTCGCCCATCTGCCAGAAGTTGTCGTCCGCGCCCAGTTCGATGATCCGCTCCGCCGGGACGTACCTGCGCCACAGATCGTAGGCCTCGCGCGTCCCGCGGGATGCCGTTTTCGCCCTTGAACACGGACACGACCAGGCGATCGGCGGGCATCTTCCACACGTCCGTGAGCACCGTCCACGCGAATGCGATGGCGTCGGCCTTGAAGTAGTCGCCGAACGAGAAGTTGCCAAGCATCTCGAAGAAGGTGTGGTGCCGCAGCGACGGCCCGACGTTGTCCAGGTCGTTGTGTTTGCCGCTGACGCGCATCACCTTCTGCGAGGTCGTCGCGCGGGTGTACTCGCGTTTCTCGCGGCCGAGAAAGACGTCCTTGAACTGGTTCATCCCGGCATTGGTGAAGAGCAGTGTCGGGTCGTCACCGGGCACGAGCGGCGCGCTGGGAACCACGCGGTGGCCGTTCTTCTGGAAGAACTCGAGGAACGTACGCCGGATGTCGTTCGAGGTCATGGGAGCTATTGTAAAGGCGCTGGGCGAAAGGCAGTAGGCGACAGCCGCGAGGGACGCGACCGTGGGCGATCGCGACGAAGCGTGACCCTCCGTGCGGCGCCAGATCGCCAGCCGTGCTGACCGCTGAGACTCGCGTCGACTACTGCGTCAGCGTCGATTCGTATTCCTCATACGTGCCCTTGAAGTCGGTCACCTTGCCCGGCTCGAGATGCCAGACGCGGGTGCCGACTTCGTCCATCAGATCCTCGTCGTGCGTGACGAGGAACACGGTCCCTTCGTACTTCTGGAGCGCGATGTTCAGCGCGTTGATCGACTCCAGATCGAGGTGGTTGGTCGGTTCGTCGAGGACCAGCACGTTTGGCTTGGTGAGCATCAACCGGCAGAAGAGCAGACGCGCGGTTTCACCGCCCGACAACGCCTCGGTGGGCTTGAGCCCCTCCTCGCCGCTGAACAGCATCTGGCCGAGCAGACCGTGGATGTCCTGACGGGCGGCGTCGGGATCGAACTGGTGCAGCCACTCGACCGCCGTCATGCCCTTCTTGATGAGACCGGTCTGGTCCTGCGGGAAATAGCCGATGGAGACTTCATGGCCCCAGCGGATGGAGCCGGCGTCGAGGTCCTGCGGGCAGGGCTCGAGATTCGGGGCATCCGAGAGCAGCGCCTTGAGCAGCGTGGTCTTGCCGAGGCCGTTCCTGCCGACCAGCACGATCTTCTCGCCGCGATTCACGACCGCGCCGAAATTCGAGATCACCTTGTGATGCCCGAACTTCTTCGAGACGCCGGTGAATTCGACGGCCAGCCGACCTGACGGCCGCGCCTGGGTGAACTTGATGTAGGGACGCTGGATGTTCGACCGCGCAAGCTCGGTGGTCTGCAGCCGCTCGACTTCCTTGCGGCGCGCCGTCGTCTGGCTGGCGCGGGTGCCGGCGCCGAACCGGGCAATGAACTCCTGGAGCTGCTCGATCTTCTTCTCGCGCTGCGCGTTCTCCGACTCGACGCGCGAGCGGATCTGCGTCTTGGCCATCACCATGTCGTCGTAGCCGCCGGTGTAGGTGATGATGGTCTGGTAGTCGATGTCGGCGATGTGCGTGCAGACCGCGTTGAGAAAGTGCCGGTCGTGCGAGATGACGATCAGCGTGCCTTCGTAGCGGACGAGGAACTCGCGGAGCCAGTGAATCGAATCGAGGTCCAGATGGTTGGTCGGCTCGTCGAGCAGCAGCGCGGCGGGGTGGCCGAAGAGCGCCTGCGCGAGCAGGACACGCACCTTCTGGCCGCCCTGCAGTTCGCCCATCAGCCGCTCGTGCAGCGAGTCGTCGATATCCAGTCCCTGCAGGAGGATCGCCGCATCGCTTTCGGCGCTGTAGCCGTCCTCGTCGCCGACAATCCCCTCGAGCTCGCCCAGACGCATGCCATCGTCATCGGTCATGTCGGCGCCCTTTTCGTAGAGCCGCTCGCGCTCCTCGAGGGCTGACCACAGCCGCCGGTTCCCCATGATCACCGTGTCGACGACCCGGAACTTGTCGAAGGCGAACTGATCCTGACGCAGGACGCCGACCTTCTCCGGGTCGATTGACCGTCCCTTTCTGCGGGATGAGCTCTCCGGTCAGGAGCTTCATGAAGGTGGACTTGCCCGCCCCGTTGGGACCGGTCAGGCCGTATCGACGGCCGGATGAGAAGGTGGAGGATACGTCCTCGAAGAGGATCTTCGAGCCGTACCGCATGGATACGCCTTGCACTGTGATCATTGGAACTCAATCTGGCTTACGGCTCTGGGCTCTGGGCGACACTGCTAACGAATCTTCGATTGTACCAGCTATTCGGTGTCGTCAGCTCGGCCGGAGGAGCGGTTGCGGCGGGCGTTGAGGGCTCGCAGGATTCGGTCCGACTCGAACCCCTGCGCGCTCAGATAGCGGTAGAGCCGCTGGAACTCGCGGTCATCCTCAATGGGCCGGTCGCCACGCAGCCGCCGACCCAGCGCCGACTGCAGCAGCGCGTCGTCATCGAGATGCTCGAACGTGGCGTCGAGTGCCTGACGCGCGACCGCGGGCGCGATGCCCGCGTTCTCGATCTGGCGCCGCACGCGCAGCTTGCCGCGCCGCTTGATGCCCGTTTCCGTGCGGGCGATTGCTTCGGCGACGCGGGTGTCGTCGATGGCGCGCTCCTGCTTCAGCCGCTGGACCGCGGCCTCGATGTCGTCCTCCGAGTGACCTTTTCGCGCGAGCCGCTGGCGCACCTGCGCCTCCGACAGTTCGCGACGACCGAGCATTTTCAGTCCGTCGATGTAGGGGGAAGACATATCGGATCAGGCATCGGACTATCGGCTCCGGGCGATGGCGATGGGCGACGCGCAGCTCCGTGACGTCACCCGACCATTCGGTTCGAGGCGCAGCGCTTGCCAGCTCGCCGGGCGCGTCGGTTGCACTCGAACGAGCTCTAATGAGTCGCGATCGTCACGAGGCTTCGGGTATCTCCAGACGGCGGACGACTGGTGATGCAGGTATATCGAGCCACTCAACACTTCGCGGTCGAAGAACGCTAGGCTTACGTCGCAGTTACGGCGAGCCGCGCTACAATCGCCGTCGACATCGTCGAAGGATTGCGCGCCGACGCTTGAGAATATGTCAATTCCTCAACGTGCGGCGCGTGGTGCCGAGGTGGCATACCTGCGATCTGTGGCTGGCCGACTCGGATTCCTGCCGACCGCCCGGCGAGTCAGCCTGGAAGCGCATGGGAGCGCTCTTCAGCGTGAGAGCATGCTGGATCGCTGCGAGGGTATCGTGGACGACCGCACGCTCGGCGACTCTGTCGCGACGCGCAGCGTTACGCGTGGTCACGGGCGATGACTGAAGCTGCGATCAGGCAGCAGGCTTTCGGATGCCCAGTTCGCGTCGCCAAGGTTCAAGGAGTTCCCGCTGGCAAAGCCTGAAGCCTACGGCCTGATCGCCGACGGCCTGAATCGCCGATTACGTTCCAAACCGCGTAATTTCTGGCGTGCCCCGCAGTACCCGTTTGGCCATCTCGTCGCGGCTGCCTTCCGCCGTCGTTGAGATGCCCTGGACCTTCAGCTTGAACTCGTCCACGTTCGACGCCCAGCGCAGCGCCTCTTCGTACGAAACCAGGCCCGACTGGAACAGGCCGAAGATCGACTGATCGAAGGTCTGCATCCCGTACTGCGACGTGCCGGCGGCAATGGCGCCGTGAATGAGGTGCGTCTTGTCCTTGTCGACGATGCAGTCGCGGATGAACGGCGTGCTGATCATCACCTCGACGGCCGGCGCCCGGCCGTCGCCGTCGGCGCGCGGCATGAGGCGCTGCGAGATGACGGCGCGCAGCACGCTCGCCAGCTGCAGGCGCACCTGCTTCTGCTGGTGTGGCGGGAAGACGGCGATGATGCGGTTGATGGTTTCGGTGGCGTCGAGTGTGTGCAGCGTCGAGAAGACCAGGTGGCCGGTTTCCGCGGCGAGCAGACCCGTTTCGATGGTCTCGAAGTCGCGCATCTCGCCGACGAGAATCACGTCCGGATCCTGACGGAGCGCGCTGCGCAGCGCCTGGGCAAACGAGCGCGTGTCCACCGCCACTTCACGCTGGTTCACGATCGACTTCTGGTCACGATGGAGGAACTCGATCGGATCCTCCACGGTCATGACGTGCGTGCAGCGATGCCGGTTGATGTAATCGACCATTGCCGCCAGCGTGGTGCTCTTGCCGCTGCCGGTCGTCCCGGTGACGAGGACGAGGCCTCGCTCCTCGCCGGCGATGCTCTTCAGGACCTCGGGCAGCCCAAGGTCGTCGACTGAACGGATGTGCATCGGGATGACGCGCAGCACCAGTCCGACCGTGCCGCGCTGCTGGAAGATGTTGCAGCGGAATCGGCCGAGTCCGGGAACGCTGTAGGCGAGGTCCACTTCCTGGGCCTCCTTGAAGCGCTGCCGCTGCGAGGTCGACATGACGGCGGCGCTCATGGCGACGACGTCCTCGTGATCCAGCCGCTTGTCCTCCACGGCCGGCACCAGGTCGCCGCGAACACGCATCATCGGATAACTGCCGACCTTGAGGTGCAGGTCGGAGGCTCCGGCATCCACGGCGATCTTCAACAGGTCGTTGACGTGCATCGGTGGCTCATTCAGGGAACACGGATCAGGGATCAGGTAACGGGGATCCGGACCGCTTGTCAGTACTTACGGTTCTGGAATCAGCGTTCGCGCTGCCGCCAGCTGACGGTCGATCGGGCTCGGTATGAGCCCTGATTAGGTATCGGAAGGTGGAGAACGGAGCGTGAGAGCGCTCCGCTATGCCTCTTGCAGCTGCCGCTTTGGCAGGCTCGCGCAGCGACGCTTCTTCCGGATACACGTAGGTGAGCCAGCCGTGCGTATCCGGCACATCGCCGTTGACGACGGCAAAGAAGGCGCTCTGCAGCGCAGCCGTCACCGGGCCACGCTTGCCCGAACCGATGGTGATCCTGTCGATGGTGCGGACCGGGGTCACTTCGGCGGCGGTGCCGGTGAAGAACACCTCGTCGGCGATGTACAGCGATTCGCGCGGCAGGTTCGCCTCCACCACCTGATAGCCGAGGTCTCTCGCGAGCGTCATGATCGAATCGCGCGTGATGCCGCCGAGCACCGAGGCGCTGATGCGGCGGAGTGTAGAGCATGCCGTCGCGCACGATGAAGATGTTCTGGCCGCTGCCTTCGCTGACGTTGCCGTACGACGTCGAGCGCGATGCCTTCGGAATAGCCGTCGGCGAGCGCTTCCATCTTGATCAGCTGTGAATTCGCGTAATTCGCGGTGCTCTTCGCCATCGCCGGCAGGGTGTTGGGCGCCATGCGCGACCAGCTGCTGACCTTGACGTCGGTCCCCTGCTCGAGCGCGTCAGGTCCGAGGTAGGCCCCCCATTCCCAGAGCATGATCGAGGCATCGACCGGGTTGGGCAGCGGGTTTACGCCGAGCGTGTCGTAGCCACGGTAGACCAGCGGGCGGATGTAGCAGGCCTTCATCTGATTCGCCCGGATCGTGCCGAGCACCGCGTCGCGCCAGCCTTGCAGATCCAGCGGGTACTCCATCCGGTAAATCTTGGCGGAGTTGACCAGGCGAACCAGGTGCTCGTCGAGGCGGAACACGGCCGAGCCCTTGGGCGTCGCGTAGCATCGCGCGCCTTCGAACACGCCGCTGCCGTAGTGGATGACATGCGAGGCGATGTGAATCGTCGCGTCCTTCCACTCCACAAGCTTCCCGTTCATCCAGATGGTGCCCGTACCCGAAAACCCCATTGCAGCTGTCTCCTTACCCTCTGATTCTAATGCATCTGGCGCCGCCCCCGGCTCACTGCGCCTCGCCGCAGAACGGGCAACGGTCGGTTCTGGCGTGCAGCGGCTTGCGGCAGTGCCAGCAGAAGCGCGGCGCCGGACCCTCGCGCGCCTTCAGCCGGGTCTGGATCTCCTGCACGCTTTCCGGGCCGGGTTCACCCTGGGCCGTGACGGATCGCGGCGTTCGTCGCGGCGTCGCATTCCCGCGCGCCGCCAGAATGTCCTCGAGCACGTCGCTGGCCCGCTGATACCGGGCGTGGACCTCCGGCGCCATCGCCTTCAGCACGATCTCGTTGATGCTGCGTGGAATTTTCGGGTTGCGCGCGCGAACCGAGACCAGCAGTTCGCCCCTGATCAGCCGTTCGAGGTCGCCCGGCGTCGGCGTGTCGTAGGGCAGATCGCCGGTGAGCATCTGGAACATCGTGACGCCGAGCGAGTAGATGTCGCTGGCGAAGAGCGCCTTGCCCTGAAACTGCTCCGGCGCCATGTAGGGTGGGCTGCCGATCACGGTCGTCCCATGCGCGGCAATTTCGAGGAAGCGCGACGTGCCGAAGTCGGCAACCTTCACGAGGCCGCTGTCCGAGACCAGCACGTTCGACGGCCGCAGATCGCGATGCAGCACGCCGTGGCGATGGGCATGGTCGAGCGCGTTGCCGATCTGGCAGGTGTAGTCCAGCGCCACAGACACGTCGAGCGGCCCGCGACGGGCGATCATCTCCTCGAGCGTTTCACCGGGGACGTACTCCATCACGATGAAGAAGACGTTCTCCTGCTTCTCCGCCGTCATGATCGTGACGATGTTCGGGTGGTTGAGGCTGGCGAGAAGCCGCGGTTCCCGCAACAACTCGCTGAAGTCGACGCCCTGCCGGTGGGGCACCTTGAGGGCGACCTTCTTGTCTATCCACGTGTCCTCGGCAAGGTAGACCGTGCCGAAGCCTCCGCTCCCGATCGTGGACAGAATCTTGTACTTACCGATGATCTGATCGCGGAAGAACATTCGCGGCGTCGAGTATAGCGGACCAGGGGAAATGCCATAATCGCTGTCGCCGTGCATCGCTTCTTCGCACCTGCACTCGATCCTGGTGACGAAACCGTGGACCTGCCGCGTGATGAGGCCGAACATCTCACACGCGTGTTGCGCCTCGGTGTGGGCGACACCGTGTCGGTGTTCAACGGCCGTGGTCAGGAGTTTCTCGCACGCGTCGTGTCGGCGGCGCGCCGTGACGCACGCGTGCACCTGCTGTCGCGAGTCGAACCCGCACACGAGTCTTCCAGCCAGCTGACCCTCGTGCAGTCGGTGCTCAAGGGCGACAAGATGGACGACGTGGTGCGCGATGCGGTGATGCTCGGCGTCGCGTCGATCCAGCCGGTGGTCTCGCGACGTACCGAATTCACCGTGGCGTCGCTCCTGCGCGGGACCCGTCTGGACCGATGGTGCCGGATCGCACTCGCGTCGGCGAAACAGTCGCACCGTGCAGTCCTGCCGGAAATCCTTACGCCACTGTCATTCGAGACCTGGCTCGATGAACCGCCGCCGGACCTGCGACTCATGTTCGTCGAGCCCGGCCTCGACGGAGCGGAGCCTCTGGGAGCTGCTGCGCACAGCCCCGGCCCCGGCGCGTGCGGCCATCGTCGTCGGGCCGGAAGGCGGGTGGGAGCCGTCCGAGTGCGCCGCCGCGCAGTCGCGGGGGCTGCGGCTGGTTTCTCTTGGCGGCCGAACGCTGCGCGCCGACGCAGTGCCGATTGCCGCGCTCAGCGTCCTGCAATTTCTCTGGGACCAACCGTGTTAGCATTTCGGCTTCCCCTGCCACTTCATCAATGTTCAGAACTGTCTCGTTCCTGTCCGTTTTTTGTCTTCTTCTGTGTGCGTCCGCCTCGTTGGAAGCGCAGCAACGCCCCGGCGTGCAGTCGGTCACGTCGATCGCGCGGAAGCAGGCTCACGCGATTCGCATCGAACCCGGAAGCGTGAAGCTGGACGGCAGGCTTGACGAGGAGTTCTGGAGCCGCGCTGAACCGGTCACCGATTTCAGCCAGGCGGAGCCCAGCGAAGGAGCCCAGCCGACGGATCCGATGGAGATCCGCTTCGTGTACGACGATTCGTCGCTGTGGATCGGCGCGCGGATGCATAGCGACAAGGCGACCGTTGTCCAGGCGCCGATGAGCCGTCGCGACAGTGGCGACCAGGCGGAGTACCTGCAAATCGAGCTCGACACCTATCTCGATCGCCGAACCGCATACATGTTCGGCGTGACCGCATCGGGCGTGCGTCTCGACCATTTCCATCCCACAGACAACGAAACCGACATCGATCCGGAATTCGATCCGGTGTGGGAGGCGAAGACCTCAGTGGACGAGCACGGGTGGACCGCCGAACTGTGGCTGCCGTTCTCGCAACTCCGGTTCAACGACGCACCAGAGCGCGTCTGGGGGCTCAACGTGAAGCGCTGGCGGCCCAGCATCAACGAGGAGGACTTCTGGGTCGTCGTCGGGCGGACGGCGCGCGGCTGGTCCTCTCGATTCGGTGATCTGCGCGGGATCGAAGGCGTCAAACCGAAGGCGAGGCTGGAAGTCCTGCCGTATATATCCGGCTCCTCGCGCGTCAGCGGCGCCCGCGACCGCAACAACCCGTTCGACACAGGGCTGAACCCGGCGGGCAGTGTCGGTGCCGACCTGAAAGTCGGCCTGGGCTCCAACCTGACCCTCGAAGCGACGATCAATCCGGACTTCGGTCAGATTGAGGCCGATCCCGCGGAGGTGAACCTGACGGTATTCGAAACCACCTTCAGCGAGCGACGTCCGTTCTTCATCGAAGGCAACAACGTCCTCGAGGCAGGCACCAGCAATTACTACTACTCGCGCCGCATCGGCGCTCGCCCGATCGGTGCGGCCACCGGTCAATACATCGACTATCCGGACACCAACACGATTCTCGGCGCCGCGAAGCTGACCGGTCGCTTCCGCAACGGCACCTCGGTCGGATTCCTGGGCGCCGTCACCAGCCAGGAAGACGCCCAGTTGTCGAACTTCGGAGCCCTCTCGTCGGTCGCCGTGGCGCCGTTGACCGAGTGGGCAGTCGGCCGGGCGATCAAGGAATTCGGCAGCGAAGGGTCCACGGTCGGTACGCACCTGACCATGGTGCATCGTGAGATGGACGCCACCGACCCGCTCGCGGCGCTGCTCGTGCGCAGCGCACTCACCACCGGCATCGATACCCGCATCCGCTTCAAGGACCGCACCTACGAAGCGTCGGGCAACATCGGGTTGACCTTCCTGAACGGCGAGGAGGCTGCGATTGCACGGGTGCAGCGGGCCAGCGGCCACTATCTGCAGCGGCTCGATCAGCCCACGATCCGCTACGACCCGACGCGTCGCGCACTCAACGGTACGCAGATCGTTGGAAATTTCGGCAAGATCGCCGGACGCCACTGGTTGTGGAACAACAACATCATGATCGAGTCGCCAGAGTTCGATCCGCTCGACTTTGGCCGGCTCAATTACGCCGGCGACCTCACGGGCGGGACGCGCGTCACGTATCGCGAAACGCGCCCCGGCCGTTACGTCCGGGGGTATTCGTTCCAGGGCACCTGGACACCGTACTGGTACTTCGACACCGATCTGGGCGTGCGGCACACGTTCGGCAGCAACAACAGCGTCACGCTCAACAACTTCTGGGTGGCCACGGCGAACTTCACGCGGTATTTTCGCGGCCAGGATGCCCAGCTCACGCGCGGCGGGCCGGCCATGGGAACGCCGCTCGGGTTCAACGCGTCGGCGTCGCTGCGCAACAGCACCGGCGCCAGCACGAACTGGTCTGGAACGGTCAACTACCGCTCCAATGAGCTCGGCGACCATACCTGGACGACCAACGCGCTGATCTCCGCGCGGCCGACTCCGTCGCTGCAGTTCTCGTTCGAGCCGGAGTACACCGACGAGGATGGCACGTCCGCGACGTTCAGCGGACCGATCAACCGTCAGTACCTGCAGACCCTGCTCGGCGGCCGCCCCGAGACCTACGGCCGGCGCTACATCTTCGGCGTCGTCGATCGAACGACGCTGTCGGCGCAGTTCCGCGTCAGCTACACGTTCAAGCCGGATGTGACGCTCGACGTCTACGCCGAGCCGTTCGCGGCGAGCGGCCAGTACACCGGGTATGGCGAAATGGCGCTGCCACGCGAGATGAACCTGCGGATGTACGGAACGGACGGCACCACGATTGTGCGCCTGCCCGATGGCAGCCATCAGGTGACCGACGGGGCGTCGACGTTCTCGATCGCGAACAAGGACTTCAACGTGCGGTCCTATCGCAGCAATGTGGTGCTCAAGTGGGAATGGCGTGTCGGCAGCACGCTGTACGTGGTGTGGCAGCAGAATCGTGCGAGCCAGACCGACGAAGGCAGCCACGTCAGCGCGGGAGACCTGTTCGACTCATGGTCGGCGCCTGGCGACAACATCTTTGCCGTCAAGAGCACGATCTGGTTCAGCCGTTGACCCTGTTTCAGCCCGGTCAGCGGTTCTGCAGGGTGAAGTTCTGCGTCTTCACGTCGCCCTCCGCCAGTGCGAGACGGATTGCGCCGGCGCGGTGCGCGTTCAGGTAGGACGGCTCGAACCATTCTCCCTGCTCGGCGGGGTCGACTGCCACCACGTAGGTACGCGCCAGGTGGCAGGCCGCGAATCTGGTACTTTCCGTTCTGATCCGGGCGCGTCGTCATGATGTGACGTGATTGCGGACGCCACAGCTCTTCATCCTCCGGGAAAGCGAGCAGCGTGTAGTCGGTGATCGGCGCGCCGCGGTCGTCGGCGATCGTGCCGTTCACCTCGGTCAGACGATCGGTAAAGACCAGGTTCACGTCGGCGAGCTCCTGGCCGCTGCGCAGCTCGATGGGCGTGTCGATCGTTTCGCGGCCGTTCACCAGAATCGACTTCAACGTCCAGCCGCGCGGGCTGCCCTGGGTCCGCAGCAGATGCAGGCCGGCCTGCACGGCGCCCAGTGTGAAGTTACCATTCCGATCGACCCTGCGCGGTCTGGTTCGGGCCGACCTCGATGACGTCGACCAGCGGCGCCGCGACGCGTATCTGCCCGGGATCGGGCGCCTGCCGTCCTTGCGTATTCTGGAAGGTCACCGTGCCGCTGATCGATGCGGCCGGCGTGAGGATCACCGTGAGACCGGTCAGGTCCATCTCGCCGACGGTGATCGGCTGCACCGCGAACTGCGGTTCAACGGTGTCGTCACCTCGCGCGCGCAGCAGGTAGCGTCCTGGCGCGACGCCCGCCATCGCAAACGAGCCGTCCCAGTCGATGCGCGAGCCGAACGTCGCGCCGCCGCGGCCGCCTCCGCCACCACTCTCGGGACCGAGCATGATGTTGCCGGCGGTTGTAGCCGTGCCATCCGGGTTTGTCACGTGTCCCGACACGCGCGCCGTGCGGACGAGCAGCACGCCGAAATCCACGCTCGGCAACCTCCATGCTCAGGCCGACGGCCACGGGACGGGCCTCGTTCACCGAGGGCACGCCGGGATAGAAGGTTGGCGCGTAGCCGGTCTGCTCGGTATCGACCTGTCCCGACGAACCGCCGCCGATGCCACCTCCGGGTCCGAAGGGCGCACCGCGTGCGCCGCGGCCGCCGGGCGGACCGGCTGGGGCTCCGCGTCCGCCCAGCCCCGGGTTGGGCGTGACGGCGCTCACGTAGTACTCGCCGGGATTGAGACCCCATACCCGGTATTCGCCACGATCGTCGGTCTGGGCTGCGCCGACAGTCACGAGCTGGCGGTTGCCCTGCGCATACTCGTATCGCATGACGCGCACGTTGGCTCCAGGAAGCGGATCGCCGACTTCATCAAACACATGCCCCGCGATGATGCTGCCGCGCGGCAGACGGAAGTCGATGCCTGTCAATTGCTGTGCGTCCGCGATCTGGATGGGGATGCCTCCCTGGAGCGGGCGCCGCTGCCCATACGAGAGGGTGATGAAGCCGGTCTTGCCCGCTGTCAGCGTGTAGCGACCTTCGGGCAGCTCGGTCAGCTCGAACAGCCCATCGTCGTCCGTCAGGGCGCCGCGACCGCCCGGAATCGGCGCTCCGGAGAGAAAGACACGCGCCCGCCGGATCGGCCGGCCGGTGTCTGAGGCGACAACGCGACCGGCGATGCGCGCCTTCGGCGTATTTGCTTCGGCCGCCTGCTGCGCTGGCGTATCTCGCGTGGGCTGTTGCCCCGGTCGCGATTGGGCGCGAGAGATGACACCGATGGAAAGCGCCAGGAGCGCAATGGTGAACAGCGAAGAGGCTCGGCGGGGAATGGTCATCGGTCGCAAGCCGTATCTTCGAATGGTCGGTGCTCGTGCCTATTGTGACGGCTTTCGCGCGTGGTGCACGGCGAACGCACATCGCGTGCGACCCGGTCGCGTCGCCGTCCTTTAGACTTCCGGCGAATCAGGAAAGTTGAACCCGAGGCCCATCCACCCCGCCTCGTCGTTCGACCAGATCAGCTGCCCCCTGCTGAATGCTGAAACGACCTCATCTCGTTCGTGGGTCTGCACTCCGGAGACTATCAGCGTGCCGCCGGAAGCAACAGCCGAGCTGAGGAGTGCAGCGTTCATGACGAGTACGGCACCGGTCAGATTGGCCACGACGATATCGGCGCGTGGAAGGGCGGCGTTGCGCACATCGACAACCTCCAGGCGAACGTTGTCGGTATCAGGGTTTGACTCGAGGTTCTCGGAGGCCGAGGCGATCGCGTCAGCGTCGAAATCGATCCCGAGCACGTCACGCGCACCCAACCGGGCGGCAGCAATCGCCAGCACGCCCGATCCGGTACCAACGTCCAGCACGCGCTTGCCAGCGACGTCGAACGCCTGAAGGGCAGCGAGGCACAGGCGTGTGGTGGCATGGTGCCCGGTGCCGAAGCCCATCGAGGGCGTGATCGTGATGCTGATCGGAGTCGTGATGCTGATGGCGGTCGTGACGCTGAATGGGGCTGATGCAGACGCGACCGCGGCGCCGCTCGCGGCACGGTCACCCGTCGCGACACGATCGGCGTCGGCACACCACGGCGGGGTGACCGTGATGCGTCCGACGGTAATCGGCGTCAGGTTCTGCTGCGATCGCCGTGCCCAGTCGTCGTCGTCGACATCGCGTGACGACGACCGTCGCTGTTGGAAACGAGCGCTCGACCGCCGCGCGCGCGTCGTCGCGAGGTCCTGGCGTGGTGAAGAAGATTGAGAGGCCACCGCTCGAGGTCTTCGACAGCCGAGGGCGCAAAGTCGTCCACCACCGCGAGCACGAGGTCGGGATCAGCGCCGCGGACGTCGAGGGCAGGATAACTCTTCATTTGACGATTCAACGATTTGACGGTCTAACGATTTAAGATCTGACGATTTCAGGATTTGATTGGATGTGACGATGAACGCTCACATCAACTCGTTAAATTCCTAAATCGTCAAATCGCTAAACGTCACATCGTCAATTTCCAAAGTTCACCCAAAGATGTCCTTGACGCGATCAAAGAGATTGCGCTCGTCCTGCGCGTCGGCGTGCGGGCGTGGCTCGAACTTTTCCTTCGGCAGCGCCTTCGCAAGTTGCTCGAGCAAGTGTCGCTGCTCCTTGCTCAGCTTCTTCGGCGTCTGCACCTGCACGGTGGCGAACAGGTCGCCCTTGCCGCGCCCGTTCACGTCCGGGATGCCCTTGCCGCGCAGACGCATCGTCGTTCCGGTCTGCGTGCCTTCGGGCACCTTCACGTCTCGGTGCCGTCCAGCGTCGGCACGACGAATCTCGCCGCCGAGGGCGAGGGTGGTGAAGTTCACCGGCACTTCGCAGAACAGATTCACGCCGTCGCGCTTGAAGAAATCGTGATCCTGCACGTGGACGACGACGTAGAGATGACCCGTGGGCCCGCCGCCGATTCCGGCCTCGCCTTCGTTCTGCAGGCGCAGTTGCTGTCCGGTGGCGATGCCGGCGGGAATCTTGACCGTGATCTTCCGCTCGTGGCTGACGCGTCCGGCGCCGTGGCACGTCTGACACGGCTTGCTGACCGTCCGTCCGGCGCCGCGACACTGCGGACACGTCGTGGCGATCGTGAAGAAGCCCTGCTGACGGCGCACCTGGCCCTGACCGCGGCACATCGAGCAGGTCGTGGCGTGCGTGCCTGGTGCCGCGCCCGAACCGCTGCAGGTTTCGCAGTTCTCCTGGCGCGGAATCTGAATCGACGTTTCGGTCCCGTGCGCGGCCTCCTCGAATGAGATCTCGAGGTCGTAGCGCAGGTCGGAGCCGCGCTGCGGACCGCCGCGCCGGCGGCCGCCGCCGAACATGTCGCCGAAGCCGAACATGCCGCCGAGAATGTCTGCGAAGTCGCCGAAGTCGCTGAACACCGACGGATCGAATCCGGCGCCTGCTCCAGCTGCCGAGGCCACACCCTGATGCCCGAAGCGGTCGTAGAGGCTGCGCTTCTGCGGGTCGGCGAGGACCGCGTAGGCCTCCGCCGCCTCCTTGAAGCTCTCCTCGGCCGCCTTGTCGCCCGGATTGCGGTCCGGGTGAAACTTCATCGCGAGCTTGCGATAGGCGCTTTTCAGTTCACTGTCGGGCGCCGTTTTCGCAACGCCCAGGATCTCGTAGTAATCGCGCTTGCTCACGCCTTGGCCACCTTCACGAGTGCGGGCCGCAGCAGCCGGTCGTTCAGCGTGTAGCCCTTGCGCAATTCGCCGATCACCTCGTTCTCGCGATGCTCGGGACTCGACTCGTGGACGACGGCCTGATGAAGATTCGGGTCGAAGTCAGCGCGAAGCGCCTCGATCGGCTTCACGCCCTGCTTGCGCAGCATGTCGTGCAGCTTGGCGTGAATCAGCTCCACCCCTTTGCGGTACGACGCCGCACTCTCGCCGGCATCAGCCGTGAGCGCGAGATCGAAGTCGTCGACCACGAGCAGGAGCTCTTCGAGCAGTTCGACCACGGCACGGTCGGCCTGTTCGCGGCGTTCGCGCTCGACGCGTCGTCGGTAGTTCTCGAATTCAGCGGTCTTGCGCAGCAGGCGATCGTAGTTGTCGTCGCGCTCGCGCTTGACGGTATCCAGCTCCGAGATTTCGGGCAACGGATCGCCTGCAGTCGGGACGTCGTCTGGAGAATTGGTTACCTGTTCATCAGCCATGAGTCTGCCTAGTCCGGATCGCGCAGCGCGCGCGTAATAGCCTGCGCGGCACCGTCCACCACCGCGATGGCGCGCGAGTAGCGCATGCGGGTCGGACCGATGACGCCAATGGTGCCGGTGCTGGTGCCGTCCTTGAAGGTACACGCCACCAGGCTGAACGGCCGCAGGGAAGGTTCGAGGTGTTCGGCGCCGATCACCACCGTCAGGCCGGCGCCGTCGATGTATTCGTTGAGGAGACTGACCAGCCGCTGCTTTTCCTCGATCATCTCGAGGAGCGCGTGCATCGTTTCGAGCGTCAGCCCATGTTCTTCGCCCAGCAGCGACGACGCGCCGTCCACATACAGCACGTGGTCGTCGGGAAGGTCGGCGAACGACGTCGAACCGAGTTGCAGCGCGCGGGCCATCAGCTCGTCATAGAGCAGCCGCTCTTCGTCCATGCGTTCGAGAATCGCCTCTCGTGCGCCGGAGAGCGGAAGCCCCGAGAACTCCGAATTCAGGTAGTTGGCCGCCTGACGGAGAGCGTCGGCACTGAGCGTCTCGGTGGTGCTGATGACTTTCTGCACCACGTGCCCGCCCTTTGCGACGATCACCACGAGCACGCGCGCCGCTGCGAGCGGGACGAATTCGACCCGCTCGAACACCGCGGCGTCATGCGCAGGACCGAGCGCGAACCCGACGTGCTTCGAGGCCTGCGACACCACGTGGGATGCCTGCGACAGCACGACGTCGGCGAGCGGGGCGATCGTCTCCCGCCGCAGCCGTGCCTCGACCACACTGGCAGCCCGATGCCGGCGCTTGGAATCCAGCAGCAGATCGACGTAGAACCGATACCCACGATCGGTCGGTACGCGCCCGGCCGAGGTGTGCGGCTGCAACACGAATCCCTCTGCTTCCAGGCGCGCCAGCACGCTCCGCACGGTAGCCGACGAGACGCCCAGCCCGGCAGCCCGCACCAGCACGGACGATGCGACCGGTTCGCCTGAGGCGATGTACTCGCGAACCAGCGCCGCGAGGACCCGTTTTGAGCGTTCAGATGTTTCCATTAGCACTCTAGTGAAGAGACTGCTAAGGAAAATTATACACCGGCGCGCGCCACCAGCTCCCTGGCGGCGTTTGCTGCCTGCGCCGCGACCTCGGACCGCGAGCACCCGGACGAGTTCACCCTCGTCAACGAGAAGCTCACCGTCAACCAGGGTGGTGCGGACGTCGCTGCCGCGGGCCGCGTAGACGAGCGTCGAATACGGGTCCGGGTCAGGCGCGAGGTGCGGACGATTGCGGCTCACCAGGATGAGGTCGGCTTTCTTGCCGACCTCGACAGAGCCGATCTCGGTCGTCGAGCCCCAGCGTGCGCGCTCCCGCTCGCGTCGCCATCCACAGGACCTCCCGTGCGGGGAGAACGCCGGGCCCCAGCCGGAAGGCCTGGAGAACGGCAGTCAGCCGCATTTCTTCGAACATGTCGAGGCGGTTGTTGCAGGCAGCGCCATCCGCGCCGAGCGACACGGTGATGCCTCGGCGTCGCATCTCCACCACCGGCGCGATGCCGGAGCCAAGTTTCAGGTTCGAGCCGGGGCAGTGCATCACCTTGACGTCGTGTTCCGCCAGCAGCATCTGTTCGTGCTCGTCGACCCACACGCAATGTGCCGCGCACAGGTGGGGTGTCGCGAGCTTCACGGCGTCGAGATACGCGAGGTTCGACAGGCCCCCGGACAGCTCGCGCACGATAGCAATCTCCTCGCGCGATTCGGACGCATGCGTGTGCACGAGGATGTTCTGCCCGGACGAGACCGCCGCCACGGCTTCCAGCAGGTCCCTCGTGCAGGAGACAGCGAAGCGCGGGGCCAAGGCGACCCGCATCCGGTCGTCCGCAGCGCCGTGCCAACGGCGGTGTAGCGCAAGGCTGTCGTCGAGGGAGGCCTGCGTGTGTTCCTTGAGACGCGCCGGGACGTCGGCTGCCGCGTCCATCATGCACTTGCCGATGGTGGCGCGCAGGCCACTTTCAGCCACGGCTTGAAACACGGCATCCGTGTCGTGCACGGTCTCCATCGTCAGCACGGAAGTCGTGCCGCTGGAGAGCAATTCGGTCGTCGCCAGCCGTGCGGCCGCGCGTAGCGTGGCCGGAGTATGGGCCGCCTCCATCGGCCAGATCCGCGTGCGCAGCCACTGCATCAGCGGCATGTCGTCGCCGTAGCCGCGAAACAGCGTCTGGCACAGATGGATGTGCGTCTGGATCAGTCCCGGGAGCAGGTAATCGCCGGCGGCGTCGATCGTGCGGTCGTGAGGTCCGCTGGGTTCCGCGCCGATCGCCGCAATGCGGCCGCCGCGGATCGACACGTCGCCGCGTACGACCTGCAACTGGTCGTTCATCGTGACAATCACGGCGTCGCGAATCAGGAGAGACATACGGACATTGCTGATTGAGAATTGCTAACTGCTGATTGGGTTGGCACGGCGCGCGTCAACGATACCGCCGTCCGCTGACGCACGGCGAAGTCGGAACGGTCGGCAGCTATGCCAGGCCGGACCGACTCTGGCCCTTCAACTCGCAATCAGCAGTTCGCAATCAGCGATTCGCCCTTCAACTCGCAATCAGAGGTTCGCAATCAGCGATTCGCGATTGTGTTGGTGGCGCTCAGGCTTTGATCTTGGACCACTTCATCGAGAGTTCGGCAGCGTCGCGGCTCTTGATCTTGCCGTGCTTCACGGCGATCAGCTCCGAGAGGATGCTTACCGCAATCTCCTGCGGCGTGACGGCGCCGATGTCGAGGCCAATCGGTGCGTGCACCTGGGTCAGCAACGCCGGCGACATGCCTTCGGCCAGCAACTGGTCCGAGATCCGGGCCACTTTTGCGCGGCTGCCGATCAAACCCAGGTAGCGAAGGTCGCGTGACGCCAGCGCACGCAGCGCATCGAGGTCGTTGTTGTGCCCGCGGGTGACGACGACGACGTAGGCGTGTGCGGGGATTGTGGTGCGCGCGAGCCACGCGGGAATGTCTTCGGTGACGACCTCCGTCGCGGACGGAAAGCGCTCGCGACTGGCGAACTTCTCGCGGTCGTCCACGACGTGCACCTGGAAGCCCACCTCCTGCGCCATCGTCGCGAGGTGGTATCCGACATGTCCGGCGCCGATCACGTACAGCTCAGGGGACGGCTCCACCGGTTCGATGTAGACGCTCATCTGTCCTCCGCAGATCAAGCCGGTTTCCTGAGCAAAATCATCGTCCAGCTCGTAGTGGACCAGCTGCGGCTTGCGGCTCGTGATGGCCTCCCGCGCCTTCCAGAACGCGTCATTTTCGTAACAGCCTCCGCCGATGGTGCCGACCATGCGTCCGTCTGGAAACACGAGCATTTTCGCGCCCACGCGTTGCGGCGTGGACCCGGTGGTGGAGACGATGGTGACCAGGGCAGCGAGCTCTCCGCGCTCCAGCGCCTCTGCCACGGCGGCGAACACCTCTTGGTTCATGACACTTCCATTAGAGCACGAGACGGGGATGTCGGCTCGACCTGAAGGTCGGCAGCTGCGCCGGCCTGAAAAGCTCTAGAACCGGTGGGGCTCACAGCTGTCGCCTGGCTCTGTGCCGGCCAGGAACGGCGAGTTGATGATGCGCGGGCAGAACGGTGCGGCCAGCTTGCCCGTCTCGTCATCAACCTCGGCCCAGCTGATTCCTTCGGGCGCCTCGAATGGCACGCTGCCACGGCCGGCGAGTGCGCCCTTCATGAACTGGGTCCAAATCGGCAACGCTGCCTGTGCGCCGGAGAGGCCGACCACCTGGTTGTCATCGAAGCCGACCCACACGACCGTCAGCAGTTCAGGCGTGAAGCCGACGAACCAGGCATCGCGCAGGTCGTTGGTGGTTCCCGTCTTACCGGCCGCGTCCAGCGTGAAGCCGGCCGACCTCGCGCCCGCGCCGGTGCCCTGGTTCACGACGGTTCGCAGCATGTCGGTGACGAGATAGGTTGTATCGGGCCGCGCCACAACTTTTGGCTCCGCCTTCTCGACGCGTGTGATGTCCGCGTCTCCGCTGGTCACCCTCATGATGTGGCGCAGTTTCCGTTCGACTCCCAGGTTCGGGAAGATCGTGTACGCGGTCGCGATCTCGAGCGGCGTGGCCTCGAACACGCCAAGCGCAATGGACGGAAACGGCTTGGGCTGGCTGCCGACGCCGAGCCGTCGCCATAACTCGGCCACGTTCGCATAGCCGGCGCGCTCCGCCACCTTGATGGTCGCAATGTTGCGCGAATGCGCGAGCGCGTCGCGGAAGGTCACCAGGCCGCCGTACTCGTCTTCGTAGTTCTCCGGCGTCCAGACCTGTTCGTCGAATTCCCAGGTGGTGGGGGAGTCGTCGACCAGCGACTCCGGCGTGACGTCGCTGTCGCCATTCTGTGCCGCCTGCTCGAACGCGGTGAGATAGACGAACGGCTTGAACACCGAGCCGGGCTGGCGTCGCGAGACGATCGCGCGGTTGTACTGCGACTGGTTGTAGGAGCGTCCGCCGACCATGGCGAGGATTTCACCGGTCCGCGGATCCACTGCGATGAGAGCCGCTTCCGCGCGGCCCTTGCGCTTGCGCCGGGACAGCAGCTGGTCCACGTTCGTGAGGCCCGCACGCACCGCGTCCTGAGCGAGACGCTGCAGGTGCAGATCGAGCGTCGTATAGACCTGGACCGGTTGGGTGTCGGTGGTCGTGAGCCCCGGATATTCTTCGTTGAGCGTCTGCCCGACGAAGTCAACGAAGTGCGGCGCCTCAGCTTCGAGCGCGCGCTGCACCACCGTGAGCGGTTCCTTCTGGGCCGCCTCCGACTGTTCCGACGTGATGAACCCCGCGTCCACCATTGCGCGGATCACCACGTTGCGGCGGTCGCGACACCGGGTCGGATTGTTGAAGGGCGACAGCGCCGACGGCGATTGAATGACGCCGGCGAGCGTCGCCGCCTCGGCGATGGACAGATTGCTGACATCCTTGCCGAAGAACAGGCGAGCCGCCTCCGACACGCCGATGATGGCGAACGAGCCGCGTTGCCCCAGCGGCACCGCGTTGAGATACATCTCGAGGATTTCGTCTTTCGTCGCGCGGCGGGTCATCACGAGCGATACCCAGATCTCGAGCAACTTCCGGAGCTTCGATCGATCCCGGGCCGTCTGCAGCGTCCAGCCCTGGAACTGCGGCAGGAAGACGTTGCGCACCAGCTGCTGGGTAATGGTGCTGGTCGCCTCGACCCGGCTGCTGTTCCCAATCGCGTAGTAGAAGACTGCGCCGGCGAGCCGAATCGGGTCGACGCCGGGATGGTAGTAATAGCGCCGATCTTCGATGGCCAGGACCGCATTGATCACCTGGGGCGGCAGCGATGCAATCGCGACCGGCCGCCGTTTGGCGCGCTCGGTGACAATCGAACTGAGCAGCGGCGTATCCAGCGTGAGCCGTTCGGTCGCGTCGTGACCGAGTTCCAGTGACTCGACGTGATCGGGCCGTTGCGCCGGCGCGGGCTTGCGGGCGGCGCGCTGCACCGCCGGGGGCGGCTTCCTGAATGACACCGTGACCGTGCGGCCCTTGAACTCCTCGGCGCGCGGCACGATCGCGACATTGCCATCGTCCAGCGCGAACTCGCCTGGCTTCTCAGCGTGTGCGCGCTCGGCGTAGCCGAGATCGTTCAGTCGGTCGACGAGCTGGCGATCCGTCAGCGCCTGGCCGAGCCTGAGTTCGAGTGGACGCGCGAAGATGCGGGGGAAGACGCGCTGCCGCTCGCCGTGCAGCTGCTGATCGATGAGCCGACCGAACGTCACGTAGTAGTAGCCGCCCACAAACGACAGCAGCACCAGCGGCACCGTGACGCAGAGCGCGGCGATGCGCACCCACCGACGCCGCCAGAGCGGCACGCGGCGACGACGGGGTGTTCGCGTGCGGTTCGGACTAGATCGAGACAATCCAGTGATGCCCCATGTCGAGGGGCAGTTCCTGCTCCAGCCGATCGACGAGTGCCGGACCGTACTGGTTCAGGAACGAGACGAAGCCGATGGTGCGCTCCTGCGCGTGGCCGTCGGGGAAGGCGAGCGCGCGGGTGCGGATGTACTGGCGCCGCAGCGTTTCGTCGCGCCGCTTCGCCGCCTGGATCATCTTGTTCCGCAGCGACTGCAGATCGTGCTGCATGCGCGCCAGCGTCGAACGCGCGGCGCCCTCGAGCGTCGGGTCGAGCGCTGGAATGGATTCGACGATCGACTGGAGTGATGCGTCGATGGCCTGCGCCGCGTTCGTGAACGACGCGTCGACCTCGGGCGGGATCTGCGATTCGAGGAGCTGGTTCAACGCCGACTCGTCCTGGGGTTGCAGCGCTTCCAGCGGCAATCCGTATTTGGCGAGAAAGCGCATGGCGGCGGAATCGAGCAGCGTGGCTGAGGCGCGCGGATACATGAGCGGCATCGGGATGCCGAACCGCTCGTAGATGCCGCGCAACTGGCCCAGGTACGCCAGTTCGTTCGGGCCGGCTACGTAACAGATCGTCGGAAACAGCGTGTCCTGAACGATCGGGCGGAGCAGCACGTTCGGGCTGAACGACGATGGCGTGTCTGCCGCCTCCTGCACCAGAGTCGCCGGCGTGAAACTGTTCTCGCCGACCACGAACTGGCCACCCTGCTGCCGTATGGCGCGCCGGCCGCCTGACAAGTGGAACAGGGCCAGACCATCGTCGTGCGCGTGGACCTGCGAATGGTAGCCCTTCGACACGAGGTTCGCGCCCGCCGCGGCTGCCAGCCTGGCCGTCTCGCCCGGGTGTGAGAGTTCGGAAATGAACACGTCTCTCGCAATCGGTTTGGACGCGGGGTCGGAGGCGTCGTACACGATCAGACCGCGGTCGCCGAGCACCCGTTCCATCCAGTGCCCGAACGCGTCCGCCATGCCGCGGCCCTCGGTGTAGCACGCACGCAGATCCGCGAGGATTGCCGGCCGGAATTCCGAGAGAGGAAGGAGTTGCTCGAGCTCGTCGAGCGCCGTGGTGATGGTGTGGTCGAGTTGGATGGTGGCGACGGGAGCGTGGTCGGTGGCGTGTCGCCCGGCGAGCGCGATATTGCGCGGCGTCAGGTTCGTATCGAACACCGTACACGACCGCACTTCATCCCAGTCGTGGTCCTCGGCATCAATCCAGAAGATCGCGACCGCGGGCACCCCGTGTTCACGGGTCACCTGGTCGGCAAGCTTGAGTGCGGTGAGCGCCTTGAGCAGGGTGAAAAGTGGACCGCCGAAAAGCCCCGCCTGCTGCCCGGTGAGGACGGCGACGGTGCGGCCGTCCGCCAGCTTCCGGGTGGACTCGCGTGCGGGCGCGGGGGCGCCGCGGCGGTCTTGCTGGCCGGCCAGTATCTGGGCGATCTGGTCGCGCCGGCGCGTGTGCGCCTGGGTCCGCCGGATGGCATCGGCCCAGGCCGCCTTCTGGGTCGGGTCGCCGGAAAAAAACGGCTCGACGGCCGGAAAATTGTACGCGTAGTCGGCCGCCAGGCGCCGGATCCAGGGGAAGCGGCGCACGTCAATGGCCATGCGCGCGGACGGCTCGCCGGACGTGTCCGGAAGCAGGGACGAATCAGCTGAGTTCGGCGTCACCGGGCACCTACTGTAACACGGCTAAACGATTGAACAGGAAGTGTTTCAGTGTTACCATCGAACACTGTCCCTTGAGGAGTATTCACGCTGCACACGGACGCTTCCGGCCCTGCGCCTCCTGACGCCTTCGGTCCCTTCCGTGTTCTCCACCAGATTGGCGCCGGCGTCCTCGGCCCCGTCTTTCGCGCGTATCAGCCGGACCCAGGTCGACTGGTCGCCGTCAAGCAGTTCCGGCTCGACCTTCCCCCCGACACCGCCCGGCGGTTCGTCGCCGCACTCGACCTTCTGATCGCTGCCGACCTTACACATCTTGGCATCGCCGCGCCGTTGGCCGCAGGGCTGACCGACACCCTGCCGTACCTCGCCCAGGATTTCGTCGCCGCCGAATCGTTCGACGTCGTGATCCGCGACTACGGTCCCGCGCCGGTGACGGAAGCGCTGCGCATTGCCACGCAGCTGGGTGGCGCGCTGGATTTCGCCGCCGCCGTGAACGTCTTCCACGGTGCCCTGCATCCGCGGGACGTCCTCGTCTCCACGGACGACACGCGCGTGACGGGGCTGGGGATCGTGCAGGCGCTCGAGCAGGTCGGATTCGTGCCGCCCATTCGCCGGCCGTATACCGCGCCCGAACGGCTCGCGGGGGGCGCATGGGACAGGCGGGCCGACGGGTTCAGCCTGGCAGCCCTGGTGTACGAGATGCTGTTCGGGCGGCGCATTGCCGCGATCGGCAGCGCAGCCGCCGACGCGATCACGCCGATCGAAGGCGCGGACATGGACGGCCTGCGCGCGCTCTTCACAAGGGCGCTGGCCGAGGATCCTGCCGAGCGGTTCGACACCGCCCTGGCGTTCGCCGAGGCGCTGAACGGCGTCGTCAGCCAGCCCGCCCGACCCAAACCGGTGAGGGGCCGTCGCAAGCGCGAGAGCGATGAGGAATCAATCAGCAAGAAAACCGACCGCGCAGTGCGGCCGGGACTGCCGCTCGACACGCCCCCGAATCTGCCGCTGACGCTCGCCGCCGACACGCCGAGCGGGATGCCGCGCGAAAGCGGTGGCGCCGCCGGAGACGCGGCGTCCGCGCCTGCCGATTTTGCGGTCGAACGACTTGCGCCAACCGTCGAACCACTCCGGCCCGTCGAACGGCTTGCGCCTGCCGAACGACCTGTCCCTGACGAACGCTCTGCACCTGCTGAACGCGTCGCAGACCGATCTCGAGAGCTTCCGCTGAGATTGGGTGTGGGTGACCAGCACGGGAACGACACGCCCGCTCGGATCGAGCCGCTTCCCCCTGCTCGGAATGAGCGGTTTGCCGAAGACGACAGTTCCGTGGCGGCATCTTCCCCGGATCCCACCGACTGGTCGGAGCCGACCCCGCCCCGCGCTGACCCCCCTCGCGGACGCAGGGACGTCCGGGACGACCGCTTCGCGGCTGACGTCGATACGCCAACGCACGACAATGCGTTCAGCGACTTCGACCTGCCGGCGCCAACGAGCGATCGCTATGCGCAGGCTGAATTCGCCGCGTCTGCACCTGGCATGCAGTCGGCGGTCGATCACCGCGAGAACGAAGATGTCGGGGCAGATACGCCGGACGAATTCGACCGCGCGGATTCGGCAGTCGAGAGAACTGCGTCGCCTCTGGCTCCGCAGGCCTCGCTCGCTCAGGGAACGCTCTCGAGCGCGGCGCTCGAGGAAAGCCGCTCAGCGACCTGGCCGCTCGCACTGGCGCTCGTCGTCGGGTTGCTTGTCGGTTTCGCGTTCGGGTACGGTGCCGGCAGCCGCGACCACGGCGAGAGCGGCACCCGGTCATCGCTCGCCGACAGCAGCGCTCCCGCCAGCGGCCCGGTTGCCCCGGCAGAGACATCCGACCGGCCTAAACCGGCCGGACCGCAGCAGGCTCCGCCTTCATCCGCTGCGTCGACGCCGCGCGACGTTTCTCCGATCCCCGGCACCGTGCCTCCGGCGGTCGTGAACGCTCGTCCTCAACCAGCAGTGCCGCCTTCGCAACAGGCGGCGCCACCGGAGCGAGCAGCCAATGATAGCGGTCGTCTGCTCGTGCGCTCAACGCCGGCCGGCGCCCGCGTCAGCGTTGACGGACGCGACGCCGGCGTGACGCCGCTCACCGTCAACAACCTGTCGCGCGGGGTTCATGTCGTGCGGATCACACATCAGGGCTATGTCGCAGCCGAACGACGCGTTAGGATCGGATCCGCCCAGCCCGCACAGCCAATCGAAGTGGAATTGGCGGCAACGCGTGCCGTTCGTGACGCCGCGCCGACGCCGACCGCACCGGAGCGCACCAGCGGTTCCCTGATGGTCGATTCGCGTCCGGCGGGCGCGCGTGTGTTCGTGGACGGGAAACTGGTGGGAACGACGCCGCTGCTGCTCGATGCCGTGGACGTGGGCGATCACGGCGTGCGGCTCGAACTCGACGGCTTCAATCCGTGGACGACGACGACGCGGGTGGCGGGTGGGGAGAGAGTCAGGGTAAGCGGATCGCTGGAGCAGCGCTGAATGAGTGAAGCCATACTCGCATTGGAAGACGGCACGATCTACCGCGGAGTCGGGGCAGGCGCCGAGGGTGAAACACGCGGTGAAGTCGTGTTCAACACGAGCATGACGGGATACCAGGAAGTGCTGACCGATCCGTCGTACTCCGGGCAGATCGTCACGATGACCTGCGCCCAGATCGGCAACTACGGCGTGGCGGAGGCCGACGTCGAGTCCCGCAAGCCGCAGGTCGCGGGGTTCATCATCCGTGACGAGTCGCCGGTCGCCAGCAACTGGCGCGCGCAGGGAACGCTGCGCGACTATCTCGTCGCCAACGACATCGTCGCGATCTCGGATATCGATACGCGTGAACTCACGCGCAAGCTGCGGTCCGGCGGAGTGATGCGCGGCGTGGTCGCGACAGGCACTCAACTCGACGAGCGCGCGCTCGTCGAGCGAGCCCAGTCGATTCCGCGAATGGAAGGGTCGGATCTGGTTCGTGGCGTCACCGCCGAGGCCGCGTTTGACTGGCCGGCGGAAGACCCCGACGAGTTCGACATCAGGCTGGACCGTCGTGCTAAGCGCCGCCTCAAGGTCGCGGCCTACGACTTCGGCATGAAGCGGAACATCCTGCGCCGTCTGAGCGCGCATGGCTGCGACGTGCGGGTCTACCCGGCATTCACGCCCGCGTCGGAACTGCTTGCGACGAGCCCCGACGGCGTGTTCCTGAGCAACGGCCCCGGCGATCCGGCGCCGCTCACGTATGCGATCGACAACGCGAAGACTCTGGCAGCGTCGGGCGTGCCGACGTTCGGCATCTGCCTCGGTCATCAGATTCTCGGGCTGGCGATGGGCGGCAGGACGTTCAAGTTGAAGTTCGGCCACCGCGGCGGCAACCATCCGGTGAAGCAGCTGTCCACCGGCAAGATCGAGATCACCTCGCAGAACCACGGCTTCGCGGTCGATGCCGAGACGTTGCCGGCCGACGTCGAGGTGACGCACCGCAACCTGTACGACGGCACGGTGGAGGGCTTGCGTCACAAGACCCAACCGGTCTTCTCGGTGCAGTACCACCCCGAGGCGTCTCCCGGGCCGCATGATGCCGACTACCTGTTTCACGACTTCATCAAGCTGATTGAAGACGTGAAGAAATGAACGGCTCTAACACGGAGTTCACGGAATACGACCGGAGGGCACTGTTCTGTCCCTTTGAGAAGCCGTGCCTTCTGTGTTCCTTCCGTGTCCTCCGTGTTTCCGCTTTGTCGTAACGCTCGCATTCAGTAAACACCGATGCCTCGAAGAACCGACCTGAAACGTGTGCTGGTGATCGGCTCTGGTCCGATCGTCATCGGCCAGGCCTGCGAGTTCGACTACTCGGGATCGCAGGCGTGCAAGGCGCTGCGAGCCGAGGGGCTCGAAGTGATCCTGGTGAACAGCAACCCGGCGACGATCATGACCGACCCGGAGATGGCGGATCGGACGTACGTCGAGCCGCTGACACCCGAGTTCCTCGAGGCGATCATCGCCCGCGAGCGCCCCGACGCGATTCTCCCGACGGTCGGCGGACAGACCGCGCTCAACCTGGCAGTGGAGCTGGCCGAACTCGGCATCCTCGAGAAGTACAACGTCAAGCTGATTGGCGCGCAGATCGAGGCGATCAAGATCGCGGAGGATCGGCAGCTCTTCAAGGAGGCGATGCGCTCCATCGGCCTCGACGTGCCGCGCAGCGGGCTGGCGAAGGCGCCGCAGGAAGCCATGGACCTCGCCGCGGAGCTCGGCTTCCCGCTGGTCATCCGTCCATCGTTCACCATGGGCGGCGTGGGCGGCGGTATCGCCTACAACATCGAAGAGTTCCGCGAACTGTCGGAGCGCGGTCTCGAGCTGAGCCCGGTGCACGAGGTCCTCATCGAGGAGTCGGTGATCGGCTGGAAGGAATTCGAGCTCGAGGTGATGCGCGATGTCGCTGACAACTTCGTGGTCATCTGCTCGATCGAGAACATCGATCCGATGGGTGTTCACACCGGCGACAGCATTACGGTTGCGCCAATCCTCACGCTGTCCGACAAGGAATACCAGCGGATGCGCGACGCCGCGCGCCTGATCATCAGCAAGGTTGGTGTCGAGACAGGCGGTTCCAACATCCAGTTCGCCATCAACCCGGCCAACGGCCGGATGATCGTCATCGAGATGAACCCGCGCGTGTCGCGTTCCTCAGCCCTGGCGTCGAAAGCCACCGGCTTTCCGATCGCGAAGATCGCCGCGAAGCTCGCGCTCGGCTATCACCTCGACGAGATCCCGAACGACATCACCCGTTCCACGCCGGCGTCCTTCGAGCCGACCATCGACTACGTCGTCGTGAAGATCCCGCGGTGGAACTTCGAGAAATTCCCGCAGGCCGATCGCACCCTGACGACGCAGATGAAGTCGGTAGGCGAGGCGATGGCTATCGGCCGCACCTTCAAGGAAGCGTTCATGAAGGGCGTGCGCTCACTCGAGCTCGGCAGGAGCGGCATGCTGTTCGCCGAGTCGAGCCTCGACGAGGAAGACGATGCGTCGCTGCGCAAGCGGCTGGCGGTTCCGCACGATCGGCGGATGTGGGATCTGTTCCGCGCGCTGCAGCGAGGGTGGTCTGTCGAGTTGATCCACGAGATCACGAAGATCGATCCGTGGTTCCTGCGCCAGTTCGCCGAAATTCGCGATATGCGGCAGGCGGCTGCGCAGCGCGGTCTCGAGCAGCTCGATCCCGTCACGATGCGGCGCTTGAAGCGCGCCGGTTTCGGCGACGGCGAGCTCGCGCTCGCCATGGGTGCAACCGAAACCGCGGTTCGCGAACAGCGCGAGGCTGCCGGAATCACGCCGGTCTACAAGCGCGTCGACACCTGCGCCGCCGAGTTCGAATCGTTCACGCCGTATCTCTACAGCTCGTACGAGCCGACCTGCGAGTCGCTTCCGAACGGGCGCGACAAGGTGGTGATTCTTGGCAGCGGTCCCAACCGCATCGGCCAGGGCATCGAGTTCGACTACTGCTGCTGCCATGCGGCGTTCGCGCTGCGCGAGGAGAACCTCGAAACGGTGATGGTCAACTGCAATCCGGAAACGGTGTCGACCGACTACGACACGGCCGACCGGTTGTACTTCCAGCCGCTCACCTTCGAGGACGTCATGGCGATCATCGAGAAGGAGCGATCGGCGGGCGGCGACGTGTCGTGCCTGGTGCAGTTCGGCGGCCAGACGCCACTGAAGCTGGCGCTGGCACTGCAGAAGGCCGGCGTGCGCATCCTCGGCACCTCGCCCGATTCGATCGACCTCGCCGAAGATCGCAAGCGCTTCTCGGCGCTGCTCGAGGACCTGAAAATTCCGCAGCCGGCAAGCGGCACCGCCACGTCGCGCGACGAAGCGCGAGAGGTGGCGATGCGCATCGGTTTCCCGGTGGTGGTGCGTCCGTCATACGTGCTCGGCGGCCGCGGCATGGCCATTGTCTACGACATGGCGACGCTGGATCGCTACATGTTGCAGGCGACCGACGCATCACCGGAGCACCCGGTGCTCGTCGACAAATTCCTCGAGGACGCGTTCGAGTTCGACGTCGATGCGATCGCTGATGCGGCCGGCGCCGTCGTCATCGGCGGGATCATGGAGCACATCGAGGAGGCCGGCATCCACTCCGGCGACAGCTCCTGCGTGGTGCCGCCGTTCCTCTGCCCCGAGCGCCACCTGAGGACGATTCGGGACTACACCCGCCGGCTTGCGCGCGCCTTGAACGTCATCGGGCTGATGAACGTGCAGTACGCCACCAAGGACGATGTCGTCTACGTCCTGGAAGTGAACCCGCGCGCGTCGCGCACCGTGCCCTACCTGTCGAAGGCAGCCGGCGTGTCCCTCGCGAAGGTTGCCGCCAAGGTCATGGCCGGTCGCACGCTGGCCGACCTCGGTTTGACGAAGGACATCGAAGTCTCCGGCGTGTTCGTGAAGAGCCCGGTGTTCCCGTTCGTTCGATTCCCCGGCGTGGACACCATTCTCGGACCCGAGATGAAATCCACGGGCGAGGTGATGGGTGGCTCGAGCAATTTCGGCGTGGCGTTCGCGAAGGCGCAGCTGTCGGTGGGGCAGCGCCTGCCGCAGGAGGGCACCGCGTTCGTCAGCGTCAACAATGACGACAAGGCGAACCTCGTCCCGATCGCGCGCGACCTCGCCGAACTCGGCTTCCGCCTGATGGCGACGCGCGGCACGGCCGTCTACCTGCGCGCCTACGGCCTCGACGTGGACGTGGTGTTCAAGGTGAACGAGGGGCGCCCGAACATTGCCGACGAGATCGTCAATCGCAAGATCGCGCTCGTCGTGAACACGCCGCTCGGCCGCGAGTCGTTCTTCGACGACCGCGCGGTGCGACGCGCCGCAACGATGCACGGGGTGCCGTGCATCACCACCCTCACCGGCGCGGCGGCGGCAGTCAGCGCGATCCGGGCGATGCGGCAGCAGGGCATCTCGGTGCGTGCGCTGCAGGACTACTACGCGGGCGTGACCCCCGAGCCCGTGTAGCCGGGCGGCCGGGCATAGCCGCCGACGGTCATGCTCGATCTGTGCCGCGGACGTTTACTCGCCTTCGAGGTGTAGGCGCGAACCGCCTGACCGAGCGCGCAGTCGCAACGTGTGCGATGCAGAATCTGCCTCACGCGAGAGCGTGATCCCCCGCACATTCTGCAATCACCCTGCCTTCCGATTCGTTCCGGCGTTCCTCTCAACTCGTTGACATGACGCGCTTTCGTCGCGGCAATCGATGCACGCGCTGCACCGGGCCACTCCTTGCACTGATGCGGTCTCGTGCAGGTGGTGGTTGCAATCCCGGTCGTCGGTCTGCTCGCCGGCGCCGTCATCGGCCTGCGTTGGCCCGACCTCCCGACTCTGATCCTGCTCGCCGTGCTGTGCGGGTGGACCGTCCTCGCCGTCCATGCCGGCCGTGTGTCGGCCACCGCGTTGCTCGCGGCGTCGGCTCTGGGAGCCTTTGCGGTGGGCGGCGCTGCGCTGACGGCGCATGCGTGGCACCGCGCATGGCGATCAACGCTTCGCGTGGCGTTCGAGTCGATTGCGCATGAGGCGCGCGCGGAGAGCGTTCGGGCTGGCCGACAACTTCCCGAGGACATCGCCGCATCGGTCGTGATCGTTGGCGTGCTGCGGTCGGACGCGGGGCTGACCGCGTCGGGAGGCGTGTCGCTGGCGCTGGATGCGCAGTGGGTCGGGCGCGTTGGCAGCGCAAGCGGTCCGACTGACCGCGCCAGTAATCCGGTATCCGGTGCGGTGCTGCTCACGGTGCTCGGCGCGATGGGTCCCGCCCGGATGCACGAATGGCGTGCCGGACGGCGTATCCGTGCGCCGGCCGACCTGCGTCGCGTAGCGCGCTATCTCGATCCGGGCGTTCCAGACCAGGAGCAATCTCTGGCGCGCCGCGGCATCGTGCTGGTCGGCACCGTGAAGAGCGCCTCGCTTGTTGAGGTGGTCGCGCATGGCGGCATCGCCGAGGAATTGGCCGCGCGGATTCGCGCCTTCACCCGGCGGGCCATTGGCGATGGTGTCGGCCGCTGGAGTACGCGCTCGGCCGCGATCGTCACGGCGATCGTGATCGGCGACCGCACTGGCCTCGACGATGCCGTGGAGCGGCGGCTGCAGGAGGCGGGCACGTATCACGTGATCGCGATCTCAGGCGGCAATATCGCAATCCTCGCCGGCCTGACGCTCGCCGCGTTCAGGCTTGTGGGAATGCTGGGGCGCGCCGCGATGCTGAGCGCCGCGGGCGGCTTGATCGCCTACGGTTTCGTCGTCGGCGGAGGCGCTTCGGTGAACCGCGCGGTGCTGATGGCAGTGATCTACCTGGTGGGCCGTGGCTGGGACCTCCGGGGACCGCCGTTTCACGGCCTCGTGCTTGTCGCCGGCATCCTCCTGCTCGTGGACCCGCTCTCGATCGCGGACACCGCGTCGCTGCTCACGTTCGGCGCCACGGCGGGGATCATGGCCGCCGCGCCGGTTGTGTCTGCTCGCTCGCTTCCGCGCGGCGTCGGACTCATCGCCACGATGTTCGTCGCCTCTGCGGCGGCGGAGGTGGCGCTGCTGCCGGTCTCGGCCACCGTTTTCTCGCGGGTCACCTTCGCCGGCCTGGTGCTCAACTTCGGCGCGATTCCCCTGATGGCGGTGGCGCAGCTCGCCGGCATGGCGGTCGTCCCCCTGGAGGTGGTCTGGCCGGCGGCGGCTCGCGTCGTCGGGTGGCTGGCATACGTCGGGGCGGAGGGGCTGGTCCGCACCGCGGACCTGGTGGCGCTCGCCCCCTGGTCCACCTGGCGCGTCGCCCCGCCAGGGCTCACCCTTATCGTTGTCTACTACGGCGCCATCGTTGCCGGGTGGGTCCTGTGGCGAAGAGAGGCGCTTGCATCGGCACGCCGGCAGACCGGGTCGCTCGGGCAAACGAGAGCATTCGCCCACCTCCATCGGCAGGGCGTGCGCGCGGCTCGGGTGCGTTCGCTCATCACGGCCATCGCCATTGCAGCCGGCCTGGGGATCGTCGCACCGGCGGATTGGCTGCGGAACGCGCGAGCGGACGGGCGGCTGCACGTCACCTTCATCGACGTCGGACAGGGCGACTCCGCTCTTGTGCGTCTGCCCCGCGGCTCTTCGTTGCTCATCGACGCCGGCGGGCTGCCAGGTTCCGCATCTTTCGACATCGGCGAGCGCGTGGTTGGGCCGGTCCTCCGCCACTTCGGCGTCAGCAAACTGGCGATGCTCGCCCTGACGCACGGCGATGCGGATCATGTCGGTGGTGCGCCGTCGGTCGTCCGCGAGTTCCGGCCATGGGACATCTGGGATGGGGTTCCCGTTCCGCCTCTGGAAGCCCTTCGCCGTCTGCGCGACGACGCGACCGCCGCCCGGGCACGGTGGACCACCGTCCAGCGGGCGGACAGCGTCGTGCTCGACGGAGTAGAGCTGACCGTGCGGCATCCCCCGATCCCCGACTGGGAGCGACAGGATGTGCGTAACGACGACTCCATCGTGATGGAACTGCGGTGGCGCGACGTGTCGTTTGTCTTCACGGGTGACGTCGGCCGCGAGACGGAAGCCGATATTGCGCCACTCTTCGCGCGGGCGCCGCTTCGCGTCATCAAGGTGCCGCATCACGGCAGCGCCACGTCGAGTTCGGACGATTTCGTCCGTGCCCTCGACCCGAATGTGGCGGTCATCAGTGTGGGCCGCAGCAACAACTACGGGCACCCGTCACCCCTGGTGCTCGAGCGCTACCGAGAGGCCGGCGCGGCCGTCTTTCGAACCGACCAGGACGGCGCGGTTTCGGTCGACACAGACGGAACGTCACTCGACATCGAGACCGTTTCGGGAAGGGCACTGCGTGTGTCTGCGCCACGGAGTCACGCAGAACACCGAGAACGTGACCGATGATCGATCAGCTCTCCGTCCTGCTACCGATCGACGTCGACCTACCGATCGACGTCGACCAGGCTAAAACTTCTCTGCTCCGATTCGGAAGGCACCGTTTTGCTCTGTAGCATGGTGGACGGCCACAGACCTGGCGGATCAGGATGACGGCCGTTCGTCCATCTTGCTCGCCTGCCACTCGGCTTCCATTTCGTCGATGGTCATGTCGGCCATCCTGCTTCCACGCTCCCCGATGCGGCTCTCCATCTGCGTGAAGCGGCGCGTGAACTTGTCATTCGCCTTGCGCAGCGCCGTCTCGGGCTCGATGCCGAGCCGCCGCGAAAGATGCGCAATCGCGAAGAGCAGGTCGCCCATCTCCTCCTCGGCGCGGTCGTGGTCGAGGGGCGCATTCGACGACACGACTTCTGCCACCTCCTCGACCTCCTCGCGGATCTTTTCGATGACGTCAGCCGGCCTGTCCCAGTCGAAGCCGACCGAGTGCGCGCGCATCCCGATCTGATAGGCGCGGAGCAGTGCCGGGAGAGCCGCCGGGATGCCGCTGAGCAGCGTCGTTGGCCGGGGCTGACCGCCGCGTTCCTCGGCCTTCACTTCCTCCCAGCGGACACGCACCTGGTTGGCCGTGTCCAACGGCGCCTCGCCCGCGCCCCGTGCGAAGACGTGTGGGTGCCGGCGCACCAGCTTGTCCGCGATGGACCGAACCGAGTCGGCGATGGTGAAATGTCCAGCCTCGTGTTCAAGCTGGGCGACGAACACCGCTTCGAACAGAAAGTCGCCGAGTTCCTCTCTGATGGCCTCATGATCGTGGCGATCGATGGCGTCGAGCAGCTCGTACGTTTCCTCGAGCACGTATTTCTTCAGCGTGTCGATCGTCTGCTCCCGGTCCCACGGGCACCCGTCCGGGGCCCGGAGCGCGGCCATGATGTCGATGAGCCGAACGAACTCGCGGGCAGCATCGCCGGTGAGGGAATCTGCTAAGCTTTGTGAAGGCACAGGGCCATTTCACCACACGCCGTGGCGTACGGCGCTGCCTTTCGCACACACCTCCTCAGATGGCTGACATTTCGTTCACGCAGTTCGTCGTTTCCCTCGCCAGCTCCGCGGCCATTCACTTTGGCGACATGCCAGACCCAAACGGCAATACGCTGTCGGAGCCGAACCTCGAGGGCGCACGGCAGATGATCGAGATACTTGCGCTGCTCGAGGAAAAGACCAAGGGGAACCTCACCGCAGAAGAGCGAACGGTGCTCGATCAGGTTCTCTACGAGCTGCGTCTTCGCTTTGTGGACGTCTCCGGCGGCGGCAAGCGGATCATCGAGCCGTAATCGTTATCGCGCGGTCGCACTGCGGTGGGTTGGAGTGGCTGGGCGCTACTTGCGAGTCGCCGTCCGTCCGCCGCGGTCCCGCGCTTGAGCGTCCGAGATTGGTTCGAATGTAATTCCGACGGCAGCGATGCTGGTCGTCCATCATCGGGCCGACGGGCATGCCTTTCTGTCTTTGGACACTACGACCACCGGATAGCGCGCCGTGCGCAGCTTCTGGTTCTGGCAAGCGCAGGGTAGCGCCCGCCCTGCGGCTCCTTCTCCCGCCGCATGTGCAGACCTGGCACGACTGCATAAACGCGGCGCCGTCGGTGGGCACGAAGCGCACCGGGTTCGTGACGACCGTCAGCGCTCTGCCAACCACGTCGTGCGACTGTCAGCGCTCTGCGCAACCATGGTGGCGAGCCGGCCGATGCCAGCCAGCCGGAGAGCATCGCCGCTGCGATGGTCGCCCTGCGTCGAGATGGAGTGCGGCGAAAGCGTCACAAACACGTGTCCTCCTCGAGCCGGCATGGCATCGATCAAGCGCTGAATCAGCGAGAGCGGCACTGGTCAGAGCGTTTTGCGCATCGGCGTAGCTGCCGACCTTCAGCTCGGCTCGGCCTGGCGAACCTAAAAGTCGCGGCTACACCACACCATGTCGAAATCGCCTAGGTCGCCAGGACGCGCCGGTGCAACCGCGTGATGGCGTCGAGCGACGACAGGATGGCGCCTTCCTGCCACGCGGAATATACGAGGCGTGTTCACCAGCGAGCAGGATCCGTCCGTCGATCGCGCAGAGGTTCTTGTAGTGCTCCTCGCGCATCGCATCGGTCCAGGCACCTGAGCACCCGAGGTTCCACGGCACACGGTGCCAGGCACTGAGACACCGCTCTCGAACTCGGCGTGGTATTGCGGGTGAATCTGCGAGCCTGTACTCCACCGCCTTCGCGATGCGTTCCTTCGGCGACAGCGACGAGAACTCGTAGGCGTGGACGCCGAATGTATACGCGCCGAGAAGCACACCTTTGCCCGCATCGCCGAAACGGCTGCTCGGATAACCAATCTGGCTGATCGGCAGGTCGGTGTAGCTGATGCCGCCATAGATGGTTTCGTCCTGCTCCCAGAACCGGCGCTTGAACTGAAGACCGACCTTGACCGACGGGTGTCGGGACCGCGGCGATCGCCTTCGCCATCGGCGGGCTGACGTTCACAGGCAGCTGGTCAGCACCGTCAGCGGCAGCGTACAAAGGCACCAGTCGGCTGTGGCGGTACCGGCGTTGCCGCCGCTGGTCGCGTCGACGTAACTCGCCGTCACACCCTTGTCGTCCTGCCTGATCGCCGTGACCCTCGTGTTGTACCGGATCAGGCTGCCGACCTCGCGGGCGAACGCTTTCGCGATCATGTCCATGCCGCCGACCGGCTGGAAGATGGCGTTGTGGTGATAGTAGCTGTCGCCGTCGGCCATGCGTTGCCAGACGCGCGACTGGAGGATCGTGTTGAACGCCAGCGGCTCCGAGTCGGTCGGTTCGGCGTTCAGGCCGCCGCCCGGATCCTTGTCGAATCCGCGCCGATCGCTCGCCGCCGGCGCCTTTGACGTACGTGTAGTTCGCGTCGAGAGCCCCCCAGCTCCTCAGCGCCTGCAGCAGCAGCTCCTTGTCGCCAGCCGTGATCGCGTCATCCAGCTTCCCCTGACTGGTCGCCTTGGCCAGCAACTCGGTGACGCCGCCCTGCAGGTCGGCATTGAGATGACGGAAACGCTGCGGCTTGCCTCCGAACGCGTCCTTTGCGTGGAAGTAGGCGTTCTGATTGACTTGCATGAACGGCTCGAGTGCCACGCCCAGTCGACGGCAGTAGTCGATAACGCCGTGGTGATGCGAAGGAATCCGCCATGGGCCGGGATTCAGGTACAGGTCCTTGTCGAAGTGGTAACAGGTCCTGGAACTCCCGAGCGCGACGATCAGTGGCTCGCGGCGTTTCTCATTCACGCGGACCGTCTGGCGCCGGCGGCGGCTCGAACGGACTGGCACGAACCGGAGTCCGCCATTACATTTATCCATAACGGATCCGCGCCTTCGATGGGGACGCGCGGCGTGTCGCGCCGGCGCATGCCGCACTATGATGCGAAGGATGCGCCACAGCCGGCGTCAATTCACGAAGAGTCTCGCCACCGCCGGTCTCGCGCTGGCCTTCGATCGCGTGCTCGCGGCGCAGGCGCTCCGGCCGATCACCGGTGGCCGTCTCGTGCGGACCATGCCGCTCGGCCGATTCGATGGCCGTCCGACGCCGCCGCTGAACACGCTGCTCGGTACCGGGCTCGACGCGCGGCAGTTCACCGATCTGTCGGGCTGGACTCCGATCACCTGCGGACCGCCACGGAACAGTTCTACATCCGCACTGCGCATCCTCCGTCATTGCCGCCGGTCAGAAAGCTGGCGCATCGCCTGCGGCGGACTCGTCGCCGATGAGCGCCTGTTCGACATCCGTTCGATGGAGTCCGATGCGCGCGATATCGGTCTTCGCATCGATGGAGTGTGCGGGCAATTCGGATCCTGCCAACTTCGGCCTCCTCAGCGCCGCAGAGTGGAGCGGTGTGCCGATGTCTGCCGTGCTCGACAGGGTCCGCACGCTTCCGGCTGCGTCGCCGCGTGCGCGTCACCGGCTTCGACGACGAGCAGCGGCCATCGGTGACGTCGAACCCCGGCGCCAGCTGGGTGTTCACGCGCGAGGAACTGGATCGGACCGGCGCGTTTCTCGCGCTCGCGCATGAACGGCGCGGCGCTCACCGCCGATCACGGCGCGCCCATCCGGCTCGTCGTGCCGAACTACTACGGCTGCAGCTGCATCAAGTGGGTCTCGCGCATCGACTGGGTCGCAGACGATGAGCCGGCGACGTCGCAGATGATGGAGTTCTCCGCGAGAACGCACCAGAACGGCGTGCCGCGACTGGCACGCGACTACGAGCCGCCGGTCATCGATCTCGCCGCGCTTCCGATTCGCGTCGAACAGTGGGTGGTGACGCGGGACGGACGCGAACGCGTGGTCGTATCGGGTCGTCGGTCTGCGCTGGGGAGGGACGGTTCGCCACGCGCCTCTCACAATCCGGTTCAGGCACACGGAGCCATTCGTGCCGGTGGATGACAGCCCGCCGACCGACACGCCCACCGCGTGGAGCCTGTGGTCGCACCAGTGGACGCCAGACGCACCGGGTCGATATCAAATCACGCTTGGCGTATCCGATCCGACGATTCGAACGCGCCGGCTCGATCTCTACTACTACACGCGCGAGGTCGAGATCGATCGCGTGTAGGCGGGCAAGGGAAGGACAAGGACGGAGGTGCGGACAGAGTGATCGGCGATCAGCAATTCGACTGCGACTCGCAGCCGATCGCGCGATTCCGATTCGCATTCCAATCGCGATCAGCTCAGCTCACTTTCTGCGAGCTCTCGGCTTCCGCAGCTCGGGCCGATCGGCATCGGCGAGGTGCCAGATCTGCGAGGAACTCGGTGGCCGCGCGCCGTCGCTTCGACGGTGTCGCCTGCCGCCGCCGCCGAACGGGCCAGACCCGAGCACCGCGACCGGCCGCCGTGGCAGCCGCTGCAGCACCTTGCGATATTCGGTGACGGCCGACGACAGGCTGGCCGAGACCGAGCAGCGCCTCGGCGTAGAGCTCGCCGGCCGGCTTGGGAGGATATGGCCGCGCGATCGGCCGTCGGCCGCGTGGCTTCCGTCGACGCAGCCGCGGGCGAGCGTGGCGACGGCCGTTCGCTGGCCGCCGCGCGCGATCGAGAGCAGGCGCGGTCACTTCGTCCGCCATGATCGACGCGACTCGCGGCAGCGTCGCGATCGGGCGCCGTAGGGTCGACCTTCTTCGCAGCTCTGCGACGACCGCCTCGGCGCGCCCGTAATTCATCGTTGCGCGACCGCTACTGAGCCCCAGGGCGAACAGCTCGTCGACGTTGTCGAAGCGTCGACTTGCCCTTCATCAGGTGCCAGTCGCTGCCTTCGATGATGCCGCGCGCCCGCATGCTGCCAGTTCGTTCCGCAGGCCGGCGGCGTCGTAGCCGCGTCCGATCTCGCTGGCCATGTCCATGCCGTGACCGGCGACTGGCCGACGGCGCAGCTGCTCGGACCGATCTGCACCGTCTCTTCGAGCGCGCTCGTACACGGTCGCCACGATGTCGCGCGCCTTGCGAAGCGTCCCTGCTGGAGGTATTCGTAGTGCAGCCAGGAGAGGCTGTGGAAGTCCTGCTGGTTCACGGTGCGTCCGGTCCGCTTCACCCACGCCACCGACGCCGCCAACGACGCCTCGTCTGACGCAGCCGCCTCGTCCCACATGCCGAGCGGAAGAAACGCGTGCGACGGCATGTGGAGGGCGTGGCTCGATTGCGGCTGCAAGCTCTCGCGTAGATGCGCGCGGCCGGCAGCGCCATGGCGGCGTGCTCGCCATCGTCATATGCGTGGAGCACGTAGTGCGCCGCTCCCGGGATGCTGCGGATTCCTCTGCAGCACCGCGGAGGCGAGCGCGCCAGCCTTGCAGCGACGACGTCAGGACGCCGCGCGCCTTCGGGAATCGACCCGAGCAGAGCGCAGCGACTCGAAGGTCGCGCGCCTCGTCGTCGTCAGGGAAGTCGCGTGGCGAGAGCGGCGAGGCTGTCGGCAAATCCCCGGAACCGGCTGCTGCGATTTCCGGCCCCGAAGAGCCGTTCGATGGCGGCGATGTAGGCCTGCTCGCGTGGCGTCGGCGCCTTTGCCGACCGGCGGCCGGCGTCGGACCGAGGCGTGCCAGGACTTCGCGCGCACGCGCCAGATCCTCGTGATACCACAGCGGCTGCGTGTACGAGAGTGCTTCGCCCCAGTACGCCATGGCAAACGCCGGGCGAGCTGTCTGCGCATCGCGGAAGGCGAGGATGGCCTCGTCGTACTCGAAGTTGTGGAGATCGATGATGCCGCGAACGAACGCGGCCTGGGCGGCGCCGTTCTCGTGACGTCGGAAACGAGAGGCGCCCGGGCGGCGCGCGATGACTGCGCGCAGGGCAGCCGCGGCTGTTGCAGCGATCCAGATCGCCACGATCGCACGACGTGCGGCCTGGCGCAGTGGTCATTTCCTGGTATAACCGGGACCTCGAATCACCTGTCCCGGACGTGCATCCGTGATTCTGCCAGAGTCGACGACGAGCTGGCCGTTCACCAGGACGTACGGGATGCCCTCCGGCGTACTGCGCCCGGGTCGTCGAAGGTCGCCGACGTCGCGGACAGTGTCCGGATTGAAGACGGTGAGTCCGCCTTCATGCCCGGCCTGATGCATGCCGCGATCGCTTGATGCCGACGCGCCACGCGGCGCGCGACGTGAACCGGCGCACCGCCTCTTCCAGAGTGAGCAGCTGTTCGTCGCGGACGTATCGTGCCGAGGATGCGTGGGAACGATCCCCAACCGCGTGGATGCGACTTCGACCCGGCGAGCGGCCCATCCTCGGCCCGGGCGCTGGAGTCGGTGCCGATGGCAACGAGCGGGTTGGCGAGCGCGGTGCGCACGTCGGCTTCGTCCATGATCGACGTGATCACGTCGCTGCGCGCCGCGGTCGGCGATGACGAGGTCCATCACGGCGTCGCGCGGGTCCTTCTTCATCGCGGCGCCGATCTGCTCGAAGTTCATCCCTTCGTACTGCTTCAACGACGGCTCGACGACGGCGGAGAGCATCACGCCTGCCGCGCCGCCGGAGCCGTACCACTGGTTCTCCCAGTCGCGGACGTTCGGGTCGTCCATCTCGCTCTTGATGCGTTCGCGCTGCGCTGGATCGTTCGAGGCGCTGCGAGCATCGGGTCGAGCCCGCCCTCGCGCACCCAGATCGGCAGGCAGGCATCGAGACCGTTCGACGCCCGATCGTACGGATACATGTTCGCGGTGACGTCGAGCCCGCGGCTCGTGCGTCCTCGCAGACGCTCCAGGACCGCAGGCATGCGGCCCCAGTTCGCCTTGTAGGCGGTCTTGAGGTGCCAGACCTCGGCCGGGATCTTCGCGCGCTCGGGCGATATCGAGAATACCTCGTCGAGCGAGGCGTCGATTTGCGCCGACTCCGATCGCTGGTGCGAGATGTAGATGCCGCCGTAGCGCGAGGCGACCGACGCGAGCGCCACGAGCTCGTCGGTCGAGGCGAATCGGCCCGGCACGTACTGCAGCGACGGTGCTGACCCCGAGCGCACCCTGCTGCCATCGCCTCGGCGACGAGGGTCTTCATCTGTTCGAGTTCAGCGGGCGTTGCAGTCGCGCTGGCCGTCGCCGATGACGTAGGAGCGCAAGCCGCCGGCGCCGACGAACGTGCCGAGGTTGATGGCGATGCGCGAGCGCGTCTCGAGCCGGGCGAAGTACTCGCCGAGCGTCGGAAGTCGAGCGTCAGGCCGAAGCGTTCGAACTGCGGCCTGACCGCGTCGAACGAGCCGATCGTTGAGCGGGGCGATCGACGCTGCCTTCGCCGGTGATCTCGGTGGTCACCCCCTGCGTGATCTTGCTGGCGGCGCGGCGGGTCCACCAGCACGTTGAACTCGGACTGACCGAGCATGTCGATGAAGCCCGGAGCGACGACCAGGTTCCGGTGGCGTCGATGCGTCGGTCGCGCTGCTGGCCGGTCGCCAGCTGTCCGATGGCGGCGATGCGATCGCCGACGATGCCGACGTCGCCGCTGAACCACGGGGCGCCGGTGCCGTCGACGACGCGTCCGCCGGCGATGACGACATCGAAGGCTGGCGGCAGTCAACAGCGCGGACTGGTGTGGAGCCGCGCGAGACGAGCGCGCCAGAGCCACCGAGGATCAGGCGGGTAGTACGGCCGAGCAGGCTGTCAGGACTGGCACAGGTGCGCAGGCGGTGGCTCGCAGGCGGGAGGACCGGGCTGCAGACACGCGTCCGCAGCCCGCAGCCCACCTGCCCCACCGCCCCACCGGCCGACTCAGAAGCAGAAGCGCGCCGTGAGCTGGAAGCATGCGCATGTAACCCGGCCTGGATCGCCGTCTGCCCGAAGTTGCGCGTGCCGAAGACGTATTGCGGCCGTGCAGCGTGCGAACGTTCACGCCGGTTCGATCAGGTTGAGCACCTCGAGCTTGAACGTGCGCCTGTCTTGGTGCCCGTCGAGGCGAACGTTCTTGATGAACGAGGCGTCGACGTTGTGCTGCGACGGCGTGCGGACATCGGTGATCGTGCGCGGGGCGTTGCCGAACACGCCGAACGGCGCCAGCGCGAACGCGGCCGGGTTGACCCACGTCGCGGTCGGATGATCCGCCGACGCAAGCCGGTCGTAGAAGCTCGCCCGAGGTGGCGAGGTCGGACGCCGAACAGTATTCGGGCCGTTGGCGTTCTGGCGCCAAGGACCGGTTCGTCGCCTGCTGCACCTTGATCGGGAAGCCGTTCTGGAAGCTCATCGCGGCGGCAGATCGTCCATCCGCCGAGGATGCGAGTCGGCGATGCAGGCATTGCGCGCTCTTCTTGCCGCTGCCTGAACGGCAGCTCACGACCGGCACGATGATTCACGCGGTGCGGCACATCGAGCGATGCCGTAGCTGTACTCGGCTGCTCGGGTCGTAGCACGCGGTGGTGAACGTCTGTCCGTCGTGCACGCCGGCATGTACGACGAGGAAGTTGTAGTTGTTCACGGCGAGCTCACGGGCGGAGCGCCGGAGTAGAAGTTGGTCCTCGCCAATCTGGTTGTCCTTCAGCACGCTGTAGGTGTAGTTCAAGCGGCCGCCGAGATGCCCGTGGCTCGCGTCGCGTGAACTCGATCACCGGCGCATGGTAGCGGCTGTAGCCTTCGCGTCACATGACGAGCGTTGATCTGAGGAACTGCGGGATACGGCAGCAGCAGACGTGGGCGCGACGAGCGTGCCTCGGTGTCGAGCGCGACAGCGGGACGTTGGGATTGCCGAAGAACGGGTTGGGCAGCGCTCGTTCAGCGCCGGGAGCCAAGCGCGAGGTACTTCGGGTCGAGCTGGTTGATGTTGACGGCGACGTCGTCGGAGGCGCCACCGAGCGTCAGGTCGTCGCCGCGGGCGCCCATGTAGCTAGCGGCGAGCGCCTAGGTGCTGCCGAGCTCCCGTTGCACGTCCACCGAGTACTGCTGCACGCGCGGCGCCGTGCGGTTCTGATCGACGAAGCGAGATGTTGCTGTTCAAGTTCGTCAAGGCGCCGAGCGCTGTTGCCGGTCGGCTGCACGAGGCCGCGTCGGGAACGGATTGGTGAGCGCGCGTCGGGTTGCTGGCCGGCTGCTCGTGAGGATCGTGTTCTGCGAGAACCCGACCTGACCGTAGTTGTTCGAGGCCGAACTGACGGCGCGGGTAGTTGCAGCGGCGCCCAGTACAGGCCGTACCCGCCGCGAATGACCGTCTTGTCGATCGATCGAGTACGCGGCACCGAGCGCGCGGCGACCACTTGACCGCGGGCGGGTTGCCCTGGTGGTCGGATTGCCGTTCACTCCGGCGTACATCAGCCCGCCTGCGACGTTGCGCGCCGGCGTGCCGGCGAGCGGGTCGGCGGGGATGACGACCGACGACAGCGCGTTGGTGACCGTCGGATCGAAGCCGACCGTGAAGTTGTTGTTCTCCTCGCGACAAGCCGGTTTCGTGCTCGAGGCGAAGACCGTAGTTGACCGTGAGCTTCGAACTGACGCGCCAGTCATCCTGAGCGAAGCCGCCGGTGTAGTTGCGTGTAGATATTCACCGGGGTCGATACCGACGAGCCGAACTCTCCCTGGCGGAGAGCGCTGACGGCAAGCCGAGCAGGAACGAGGCGAACGCGTTACCGTCCGTGGTGCTGCTGTTGCCGCCGTTCGAAGAGGTGATGTCCTTGTCGAAGTCGAAGAAACCGGCACCATTGCCGGGGAGCGTAGCAGTCGACGACCGATCTTCCGGAAGTCGGCGCCGGCCTTCACGCTGTGGGTGCCGAAAATCTTCGAGTCAGGCTGCGCGTTGACGCTCGTTCGACTTCCAGTCGACGGTCGGTCGGGTTGATGGCGCCCAAGCGTGCTGGCCGGCAAACGAATCGAACCCACGGATGCGCACGCTGCGGGAACTTCTGCACCTGCATCTGGTTGAGGAACGTCTGTGAGAACCCCAGCGTCGATGGATCGAAGTCGACGGTCAGCGTGTCGTTGTCGGGGAAGTCGGTCTGGCCGTATCGCAGCGCCAGCACGGTCGAGCTGTTGCGAGCACCCATGTGTTGTTCAGCGCGAGCATCCAGGGACGCCGCTTCAGCAGGTAGTCGCCCGGGTCGGCGAAGCGGTTCGGATCGGTCTGATCTGCGAACCCCTGGCCCGCGCCTGAGAAGTAGTTGGCGCACGGTTCGTGCGGACTTGTTCCACAAGTAGAACCCGGTGAGCGAGATGTTGTCGGTGATCTTGTGTTCGACCTTGCCGGTGTACTGCTGCGTGCCCTTGGTCTTGATCAACGAGGTGCGCGTGTAGTTCGCTGCTGCCGTTGTCCACGCTGGGTGTCCGCCGGCGGCAGGTACTTCAGCATCGCGGCCGCCACCGGGTTGATCCGGTTCGCCGGGATGCCGTTGCCGGGGAACGGCTGATGGGTGAGCGGGTCGTAGATGGTGATCGGCTGCCCCGACGCGTTCGTCGTAGCCGCGAGAAGTCGCCGGCGCGCTCGAGCGGCGGTGGGCATGAGTTCGCTGACGTTGCGCGTCTGCGTGTCGACGTAGTTCTCGGTGGCGAACCAGAAGAAGGTCCGGTTCTTGATGATCGGGCCGCCGATGCGCGCCGCCGGCGAGCCGATACGGGCTTTCCGGCTTCGGCACGCCCGCGATTTCTCGACTGAAGTAGTTGTTGGTCTGGCCCCAGATCGGTCGGTCCTGGATGAACCCGTTGCCTCGGAACGAGTTGCGTGCCCGACTTGAGCGTGGTGTTGAACACGCCACCACCCGTCCGGCCCATCTCGGCGTCGTAGGTGTGCACCTGCACCTTGACGTCGTCGAGCGATTCGATCGACGGGTGTGCGCTGCGCGATTGCGCATGTCGGTGATCGGCACGCCGTCGAGGACGTAGTTGTTGCCGCGACGCGCGCCGCCGCCCAGCGAGATCAGCGCGACGTTGGTCTGATCCTGTTGGCGGTTGTACTGCGCATCGCCGGACGGCGACGACCGTCGGCACGGTCGTGCCGATCATGAACGCTGCGTCCGGCGCCGGGAAGGCAGCGTGCGACATCGTCTCGCTCGTTCAGCGTGGTGCCGGTGGAGGCGTTCGACGTCTCGATGAGTGGCGACTGGCCGGTGACGGTGATCGTCTCGTCGAGCGAGCCAACCTCGAGGGGAACATCGAGCGTGATGAACTGCTGGGTGCCCACGGTCGAGGCCGGCGCGCTGGTACGTCTTGTAACCCGGCGAGCGTCGCCTTGAGCGTGTAGGTGCCGGGAGCCAGGTTCGGAAAGTTGTACTCACCGGCGTCGTTGGTGGAGGTCGACCGCGAGACGTTGGTCGCTTCGTTGGTCAGCGTCACTTCGACGCCGGGGACGATGCCACCGGCGTCATTGACGGCACCGCGTATGCCGCCCTGGAAACCCTGCGCCGAACGTCCGACGTCGAAGTCCCGACGACTACCATCGTCGCGAGTAGCCCGATAAAGAGCGTCCGCATAGTTTCCCTTTCTGAGTGTTTGCCGACCAGTGGCCGTGTGCGGCTTCACGCGTGATGCCGTGAACACCTGGCGAAGCTGATGGGGGATTCTACGCGCCGTTCAACGCAGTCGTGACCAGAGACTTTTGGAACCTGTCGAGTGTGTTCGGAAACTTGGAGATCGTCGCTCTGGTCTCCTACGGTTTTGTCAGCCTCCGATCTCCGGTCGAACACTCTTGTCCGATTTCGTGAGCCCATGAATTGCAGACAGGATCGTGCCGTGTGTCGCCGGGCGGGCACGGCCTCCGGCCGACTGTTACGTGCGTCTGTTCGCAGCCATCGCGGCGTAGAACGCCATGTGCGCCTCGACGACGCGTCTCCGTTCGGTGTCGTCTTCCGCAAGATCCCACACGCCACGCAGCGACACGCCGCCGAGAACGATGCCGTCGCTCCTCGGCATCATGTGAATGCCGACGCTTTCGGGCGGCGTCGGCGTGAGACCGCCGTTGACTGTGGTAGGTGACTTCGGGCTGAGGCGCCAGCAGCACGTCAGCTGGCCCTTCAGCGGCACCATGCTCCTGATCGTCCTTGAAGAGATCTCTCGACGCCGAGGCCGGTGCAGTTCACGACGACCGGTTCGCGGAGCATCGCGAGATCCGCGGGCGTGACGAACTTGCGGATGACGATTCGACCGCCCCATGCGCGTGGAAGTCGCGGATCAGGGCGTCGAGGTAGATCGACGGCTCGATGCGCGGATTGCAGGCGATGCGGAGCGCGTACTTCGTCGGGAACGGATGCTCGCCGGGCTGGAGCAGCTGCTCCGGCGACGAGCAGCCCGTCGTCCAGGCTCGGCCGCTGTCGGATCCTGCGGCTGCGGCTGGCGCAGTTCGGTCAGAGCGAGTTGAACTGATCGATCCAGCTGACACGCCGTAGAGCGGCCCGACGAGCAGCTGCAGCTGGCGGTAGGCAGATCTCTGCCGCCTCGCGGTACTGCGCTTCCCACTCCGGCGTGCGGCGATCGGGCTCGATCAGTCCCGAACTCGGCGTGAAACCGGCGAGCGACCATGTTCGAGGTCACGTCGGGCGGCACCGCGATCGCGTAGATCGTGACGTCGAAGCCGCGACGCTGAAGCTGGCGCGCCGCGGTGAGCGCCAACCGACGCCGCAGCCGATGACCGCGGCTGCCGCGTCCTGACTGCTCGAGTCGCGAGCTCGGCGGCCAGTGCAGCCCGGTGCCCCAGGCGAGATCGACATCCCGGCGCCGCCGTGGCCGTAGTTGTGGACCAGCAGCTTGTCATCGAGCTTGTCGGCGCGAAGGACGAAACCGGCGTCGCGGTGCGGCCGCAGCGCCGCGGTCGTGCGGATGACGCGGTCCCAGGACACGCGCACCGGCGAAAGCCGGAACGGTGCCATCGCCGGCATTCGCACGCTGCTCGTCCGTGGTGCGCAACCATCAATGGCGAAACCCACGGCAGCAAGGCTGCTGGTTGCAAGAAAGTGTCGTCGGTTCATCGAACACGCTCCTGTGCGGACCTGGGGCAGCATTCTACGTGAAGGGGTATGGCGGCCCGGCCGACTCGTCGCGTCCCACCAATCGATTCCGGACGGTGCGAGGCCGTGGTGTGGTGAAATGAATGCGTGAACCTCAAGGTCACGCATGCTCGGTACCGGCACGTCGCACGGGGTGCCGATGATCGGATGCGACTGCCGGACCTGCCAGTCGACCGACTCGCGCGACCGCCGGAGCCGGCCGTCGATTCTCATCGAGCGTACCGACCCGCCGACCGGCTCGCCGTTCCAGCAGGCGGTCCGCCACATCCTCGTCGATACGTCGACCGACCTGCGCGCCCAGGCGCTGGCACTCAACCTGCGGCGCGTCGACGCCATCCTCTACACACACAGCCACGCCGATCACATCCTCGGGCTCGATGAGGTCCGCAGGTTCAACGTCATCCAGAAGAGCGCCATCCCGGCCTATGGCGACGCGCGAACGGTGGCGGACCTGCGACACACCTTCTCGTACATCTTCGACGCCGCAACGCCGCAGGGCGGCGGAATTCCGAAGATCTCGTTGTCTACGGTCGCGGGACCATTCTCGCTGGGCGGCATCGACATCGTCCCGGTCCCGGTGATGCACGGCAGGCGACCGATTCTCGGCTACCGCATCGGCTCCTTCGCGTATCTGACCGACTGTAATGCGATTCCCGACACGTCATGGCCGCTGCTGGAGGGCGTGCGCACGCTGGTGCTCGACGCCCTGCGCGACCGCCCGCACTCGACGCATTTCAGCGTCGCAGAAGCCGTCGACGCGGCGGCGCGTATCGGCGCGGGCCGCACCTACTTCACGCACATCTGCCACGATCTGCCGCACGCCGAAACCTGCGCCCGCCTGCCTCGCGGGGTGGAGTTGGCCTATGATGGGCAGGTTCTCGAGGTCACGGGATGACGGCCCGTCGCATCGGGGAAGCGCATCGCGGCCGAACACGCCACCACGGAGGACACTGAGGACACGGAGATACGGTTTGGAAGAATGGCTGGGCAGCCTGAACGTCCAGCTCCGCGTCCTCCGATTCCTCCGCGGTGATTAGTTCCCACCAATGGACGTCATCCACTTTCCTGAAGACGGGCGACCGGTTCGGTGGTCGCATCCGGTTCTCGCGCTCGGCAATTTCGACGGCGTTCACCGGGGCCACCGCAAGATCCTCGATCGCGTGCGCCGCGTGGCGTCCGAGCGGGGGTTGACATCCGTGGTCATGACCTTCGACCCGCATCCGCCGCGCATCGTCCGGCCCGACAAGGCGCCGCCGCTGCTGATGACGACCGCACAGCGGCTCGAAGCGATTGAGGCGGCCGGAGTCCAGGGAACCGCGGTGGTCCGGTTCACCGCTGAACTCTCGAAGTGGGAACCCGAGACGTTCGTCCGCACCGTGCTCGTTGACTGGCTGCGCGTGTCGGAGGTGTGGGTCGGTGCGAACTTTCTGTTCGGACGCGATCGCGCCGGGACCTTCAGCCTGCTGCGTGCGCTTGGCGCGCGGTATGGATTCAACGCCGAGAAGATCGACCCGGTCCGCTACAAGGACTTCGTGGTGTCGAGCACCCGGGTCCGGCGGCTGATCAACGAGGCGCGCGTGGACGAGGCCGGTGCGCTTCTCGGGCACCAGTATTTTATCGACGGTACGGTCGTCCGTGGCGAGCAGCGGGGTCGCACCATCGGCTTCCCGACTGCGAACGTGTCCACCGAGAACGAGCTGCTGCCCCCCTTCGGTGTCTATGCGACCACGGCCCGGCTCGACGGCCTTGTCCATCCGTCGGTCACCAACATCGGCGTGCGCCCGACCGTGGACCACTCGGGCCGCGTGTCTGTCGAGACGCATATCTTCGATCTCGACCGCGACTTGTACGGCGCTCGCATTCGCGTCGGGTTCGTGCAGCGGCTGCGCGACGAACGAGCATTCGAATCGCTGGAGGCGCTGCGCGCGCAGATCGAATCCGACTGTCGCCGGGCGCGCGTGCTGTTCGAGCGTCTTTCACTGTAAAATCGCGGCGTTGTGCCAACCAGCCCTTTCACCTTTGCCCTGGAGTTCTCGAGCCAGGGTGCATCCGCCGCGCTGCTCGAGGAACTGGCTGGCCAGGTGTTCCGACATGTCGGCTGCCCGGCGGTTCCGACGGGCGAACTCGGCGCCGCGCTGACCGCGGCGACGGCCGGCAGCACGTTCGGGGGGGCGTCGCGCTGCGACATCCAGTTCCGTGCCCACAATCACTCCCTCGAGATTCTGGTGTCTGCCAACGGCGGACGTATCTGGCAGACCTCCTGCGCCCTTCCGTAAATCACACGATGCGCCTTTACAACACGCTGACACGCTCCGAGGAACCGTTCGCGCCCGGCACGGACAACACCGTCCGGATGTATACGTGCGGACTCACCGTCTACGCGCGCGGGCACATCGGCAACTTCCGCACGTTCGTCTGCGTCGACGTGCTGCGCCGAACGCTTCGCCACCTGCTCGGCTACTCGCTGCACCACGTGCTCAACTTCACCGACGTGGACGATCGCACGATCCTTGGCGCGCAGAAAGCCAACATGGACCTGCGCACCTATACCGATCAGTACATCGCCGCGTTCCGCGAGGATGCGCGGGCGCTGGCCCTCGAACCGGTGGAAGAGAATCCGAGGGCGACCGACGCGGAGAACATCGCCGCGATGGTTACGATGATCGAGCAACTGGAGCAGAAGGGGCACACCTACAAGAGCGACGGTTCGATTTACTTCAAGATCTCTTCGATGCCGGACTACGGCAAGCTCGCGCACCTCGATCATGCCGGCATGAAGCCGGGCGCGCGGGTCGATGCAGACGACTACGCGAAAGACGATGCGCGCGACTTCGTGCTGTGGAAGGCAACCAAGCCGGGCGAGCCGACCTGGGAAGTGTCCGGCGTTCCGGGGCGGCCCGGCTGGCACCTCGAGTGCTCCGCCATGGCCCTGCGGATCCTCGGCCAGCCGCCGATCGACATTCACACCGGCGGAATCGATCTGATCTTTCCGCATCACGAGAACGAGATCGCGCAGAGCGAGTGCGCCACCGGGGCCCAGTTCGCGCGCTTCTGGTTTCACGTCGAGCACCTGATCGTCGACGAGCAGAAGATGTCGAAGTCGCTCGGGAACACCCACACGGTTCCCGACATCGTCGCCGCGGGGCATCGGCCATCGGCGGTGCGCTACCTGCTGCTGTCGGCGCATTACCGGAAGCAGCTGAACTTCACGTGGGACAGCCTGCACCAGTCGGAGGAAGCGCTGCGTCGCCTCACCGATTTCCTCGCACGCCTCGAGGACATACGCACCAGAACGGGACCAGGGGCCGGCGCAGGGCCGGTGGCGCCGACGAGTTCCCACCCCGAGGTTCTGGCACGCGTCGAAGAAGCCCGGTCCGCGTTTGGCGCTGCCATGCGCGACGACCTCAATACCGCCGCGGCGCTTGGTGCAATCTTCGAGCTCGTGCGCTCCCTGAACTCGGCGATCGATGCAGGCCAGGTCGGCAGCGGAGACGTCGAGACCATCACTGAGGCCTTCGACCAGTTCGACCAGGTGCTCGGAATCCTCTCGCTGCGTCGTGCCGAAGACGAACAGCCGCCGGTGCCAGTCGAGGAAATCGAGCAGCTCATCGAGGCCCGTCACGCGGCGCGCCGCCGCCGCGACTTCGCGGCCGCCGATCAGGTCCGCGACGACCTTGCGGCACGAGGCGTGCTCCTGGAGGATTCGCCAGCCGGCACGCGCTGGAAGCGCAAGTAACGTCAACGCCAGTCACGCGAGGGTCACGCCGATGGTCGTGCCCGATATCAGAACGCCACTACCGGGTCCGAGGGCCGCCGCACTCATTGCGAGGGACATGGCGATTGTGTCGCCGTCCTACACCCGCAGCTATCCCCTCGTGATTGCGCGAGGAGAGGGCGTAGCGGTGGAAGATGTCGATGGCAACGTCTTCCTCGACTGCGCTGCGGGGATCGCGGTGAACGCCACCGGACACTCCCACCCCGATGTGGTACGCGCGATCACCGACCAGGCCGCGCGGTTCCTCCACATGTCGGGCACCGACTTCTATTACGAGCCGCAGGTGCGAGTGGCGGAGGCACTTGCCGCGATTGCTCCGATCGACGGCCCGGTGCGCGTGTTCTTCGGCAACTCGGGCACCGAGGCGATTGAGGCGTGTATCAAGCTCGCCCGCTACGCAACCGGTCGCATCAACCTGATTGCTTTCCTCGGCGGATTTCACGGCCGCACGATGGGAGCGCTGTCGCTGACCGCCAGCAGGACGGTGCAGCGCCGCGGCTTCGGACCGCTGGTGCCAGGCGTGCTGCATGCGCCGTACGCGGACTGCTATCGGTGCCCGGTGCACGCCACGCCGGACAGTTGCGCCGCCGAATGTCTGGATGTCGTCGAGCAGCAGATGCTCGTCCAACTCGTGTCGCCCGACGAAGTGGCGGCGGTGGTCGTCGAGCCGATCCAGGGTGAGGGCGGATACCTGGTGGCGCCAGACCAGTTCCTGCAGCGGCTGCGCGACCTCACCAGCAGGCACGGCATCCTTCTCATCGTCGACGAGGTGCAGTCGGGAATGGGGCGGACCGGACGCATGTTCGCGATCGAACACAGCGGCGTGAAGCCCGACATGGTGGCGATTGCGAAAGGCATCGCCTCGGGCATGCCGCTCGGTGTCGCGCTGACGAGGGCGGAGCTGATGACATGGCCGGCGGGCGCGCATGCATCGACATTCGGCGGCAACCCGGTGTCCTGCGCTGCCGCACTCGAAACGATCCGGCTGCTCCAGGAGCAGCTGACGAACAATGCACAGGTTGTCGGCGATCGTCTGAAGGCTGGTCTCACGGAGTTGGCGGTGAAGCACCCGCTGGTCGGCGACGTGCGGGGGCGCGGGCTGATGATCGGCGTCGAGCTCGTTCGCGATCGCCAGACGAAGGAGCGCGCCACCGACGAACGGAACGCGGTAATCCAGGCGGCGTTCCGGCGCGGTCTGCTGGTGCTGGGAGCGGGGAAGAACACCGTGCGATTCTGTCCGCCGCTGGTGTTGACTGCCGCGCAGGCCGACACGGCGGTGCGGCTGTTCGACGAAGCCCTGTACGACGTCGAGCGGGCGACCGGAGTGACGTCGTAAACGGATGGTTAAGTGGCGAATTGGCGATCTGGAGAGTTGGTGAATTGAAGCGGACCTGAAGGTCCGCGGCTACAGCCGGATAGCCACGCACCAAGTCCTCAACCCTCCAAATCTCCAAATCTCCAAGTTCCGAACTCTCCAACTCTCCAACTCTCCAACTCGCCAACTCTCCAACTCTCCAACTGTGAATGTGTCGCTGGAGCGGCCCTTGCTCTTCGCCAGCCCGTTGTGAGCCGCGCCCGTGTCACACTCGGTGAAATCGGCGAAAACCTCGCCTGCGACGAACTGCAGCGTCGCGGGTACGAAATTCTTGCGCGGCGATATCGGCGCCGTGGTGGAGAAATCGACATCATCGCGACCGACGGACCGACCCTCGTGTTCATCGAGGTGAAGACCCGTTCCGGAAACGAGTTCGGATCGGGCACCGAGGCGATCACCTGGACCAAGCGTCGCCGCATCATGACTGTCGCGATGGAGTTCGTCGCCCGGGAGCGGTTCACCGAACGTTCGTGCCGGTTCGACGTGGTCAGCATCGAGCTGGCAGCGGAGGGGCCGCTCGTGCAGGTTTACAGAAATGCTTTCGATGCCGGCGGCAGCGGTTTCCGGAGGTGAACGGAGTAGAATCACGGATGCCCCTCGCGGCGGTTTCCTACGGCGGGTGAGGGCGTTCGAATCCACACGTGCCTGAACTGCGCAAAGACCCGATTACGGGCCGCTGGGTCATCATCTCCACCGACCGGCAGAAGCGTCCGAACGACTTCCGTGTCGAGCGGTCCACGCTGATCGGGGGCGAATACTGTCCATTCTGCGTCGGCAGAGAAGACATGACGCCGCCCGAAGTGCTGGCGTTCCGCCAGAACGGCCAGGTTCCCAACAGTCCCGGCTGGGACCTCCGCGTCGTCCCCAACAAGTTCCCGGCGCTGCAGGTCGAAGGCAACCTCGATCGTGAAGGCGAGGGGATGTTCGACCGGATGAACGGCGTCGGCGCGCACGAAGTGGTGATCGAATCACCGGACCACGACAAGACGCTCGCGGCGATGAGCGAGACGGAAATCGAGCGCGTGCTCTGGGCGTTTCGCGAGCGCATCCTCGATCTGAAGAAGGACACACGTTTTCGCTTCATCCTGGTGTTCAAGAACCATGGCGGCGCGGCCGGTGCCACGCTGGAGCACTCGCACTCGCAGCTGATTGCGCTGCCGATCGTGCCCGATTTCGTGCGGGAGGAACTCGACGGCGCGAAGCGGCACTACGACGCGAAGGAGCGCTGTGTGTTCTGCGATGTGATCCGCCAGGAGGTGTCGGCGGGGCGGCGCGTCATCCACGAGAACGCCGAGATCGTCGCGATTGTGCCGTATGCCGCGCGGTTCCCATTCGAAACCTGGCTGCTGCCGCGCAGTCACGGGTCGCGATTCGAGGAGGCGCCACGCCAGGTCTACGAGCATCTCGCTCGCATGCTGAAGTCGGTGCTGCTGCGGATGAACCGGGCCCTCGAGAATCCAGCGTATAATCTGGTGATCCACAGCGCGCCGTTTTCGGAACCGCGTGCCGAGTTCTACCACTGGCACGTCGAGCTGATGCCGAAGTTGTCGCGGACTGCCGGATTCGAGTCGGGAACCGGGTTCTACATCAACCCGACCTCGCCCGAGGAGGCCGCGCAAGTGCTGCGTGCCGCGAAGATCTGATCCGGTCGTTAACGGCGGAGCGGATGTTCGGGCAGGGTTGAAGCTGAGCGCGTGCGTGTGGTACTTTAGGCATTCGGGGCGAGCGGGAATAACTCAGTGGTAGAGTGCGACCTTGCCAAGGTCGAAGTCGCGGGTTCGAATCCCGTTTCCCGCTCCACTTCTCTCGCCTGTTCCTAGGGTGTCGCGCGGGCCTCACGGCCCGTTCTTCATTTCAGGCCAGATCGGCGCCGTCGCCAAGTGGTAAGGCAGAGGTCTGCAAAACCTCCACCCCCGGTTCAAATCCGGGCGGCGCCTCCAATTTCCCTCCACGGACACCCGAAGCGGTTACGCGGCCCACGCGTAACCGAGCCCATGTGCAGTCCACGCTTCGCGGGCGATTCATCGCCGCCTGACAGGCCGGTGAGGCTTTGGTCTATCCTTCCGGCGTGGCAGCGATCGCGCCCTACGGCATCCTCAAGCTTCTGCACGTACTCGCCGCAGTGGTCTTCGTCGGCGGCATCATTTCGCGACAGGTCGTGCGCGCATACGCGAGTGCCGGTGACGACGTCCAGCGCTTCGCATCGGTGAGCCGCGCGGCGAGCGAGCTGGAGAACCGCCTCGTCAAGCCTGGCAGCTTCATCATTCTGATGCTCGGTGTGCTGCTGGCGTGGCAGGGTGAATGGCCACTCGTTGGGATCCTGCAGGGCTCGGATCAGAACTGGCTGCTCGTATCGAATGTGCTCTTCGTGTCGGCGTTCGCCATGGTTCCCGCGGTGTTCGTGCCGGCGGGCAGACGGTTCCGGCCCGTGCTCGATGCTGCACTGGCGAGCGGGCGCGTGACGGCTGAACTGAGGGCGGCAATCAACGATCCCCTCGTCCGGGCCGCTCACTTCTACGAGCTGGTGGTGCTCCTCACGATATTCGCTCTGATGATTTTGAAGCCATTCTGAGTGCCGGTCTCCGCAGGGTGTTCGCGGCCGGCGTCTGCTCCGGAACGACCGCAGCTGCGCGCACAGTCACCCAGGCGCCGGTCGGTCAGTGGTGCTGTGGCCGCCGGTTCTCGTAGAATTCAAGGGTCCATCCCTCCGCGATCAGTCTGGCTTCGACTTGAGTCTGCAGCAGGAACGCAGGCGTGACGTCGCCGAAACGCTCGACTCTTGGCTTAGAGGGAGGCATCAGATAACAGGTGCGCAGTTCGTAGACCCGCTCGGTGTTGTCCAGCGAGATCTCACACAGCAGTCGCTGTTCTCGAAGCGCGTAGATCCAGCGCAGTGTGGGCGCCGGCGCAGAAGCGAGGACAAACGTCTGTCGCATCACTCCGGGTATCGGGCGATGCACGGCTGAGGTGCAGCCGCGCATGCGAGGTCCGCGCAGTGTCATGCCGGCTGGCGCACTTCTGCCTGCCGCCCATGACGGCCTCCTCGTGCTGCATCTCCATGACTGTTGATGTGATTGCTACTCAAACGAACGGGTACGTCGAGGCGAAGGGATACCCGTTGCGGTCGCGGATGGTGGATGGCAGGAGCTGTAGACGAGGCAAGCCGAACGATGCGGGTGACGCGCGACCGGGGCGGTTGGTTGACGCGCCGAAGCCGAGGATAGGGCTGGGCTGTTCGAAGGACGGCTGTCTGACGCGGCAAGCTGACAATGGTCTTGGCGTAACGCCTACGAAACATGGCCTTCGGCGGGTGACGGCGTAATGGCGCGTCACCTCAGACTGTCCTGTTGTGGTCCGATCGACAGTGCAGCTGAACCGTTAGGGCCTACACGGTCGGTAAGTAGATCTTACCTTCGTGTCGTGTTCGGCTCGGGTTGGTCGCCGGCCGGCAGATCGCTGACATCAGCGGTGTCGTGCAGCAATTCGGCGAGCTCCCGACTGCGGCGCAACGCCTGTTCCCGCGCAGAAGGCCCGGAAAAACAGACGAAGACGGTGTCGTCGATCGACACGCGCCACTCGCCGTGACGATCGGGTGAGAGTGAGAGCTTGACCGGCATCCCAGAGCCTCCGCAGAAAGCAGAGCAAGGGTGACGCCGCAAGTATCGGCTCAGCCGCGCTGGCTGTGGGGTCGGCTCAGCCGCCGGTCGCGCGCTCCACGGGCACGTTCGTCCTTCGCCGCTTCCGCCTGCTGGCGTTCCTCCTCCTCGCGTTCGGCCGGCGTCTGAACGCCGTCCGTCCACCACCGGCGCCGATCGGTCAGCAGACGGCTGTAGTGCCGGCGCTCCTGCCCCGTTCGCCGTTCCGGCGAGTACGCGACGAACGTCCAACCGGTTGCGAGCAGGAACTTCTCGAAGTCGGCCTGGAACTGCTCGAGGCGTTCGAGCTCAGGGAAGAAATAGCTGCGCGGCGGACCGTCCCCCTGAACACCGAGGACGAAGCCCTCATCAGTGGGGGTGCGGCGGATTTCCAGCGCTTGCCGGTTGCGGGAAAAGGTCCAGAACTGCTCGTCCACGGTGGAACGTATCGGCCGAACCGGGACGGGCGAATAGCCCGTCCCCGCCAGCGTCCGAACGGCTTAGTCGTTCAATCTGATGGACCGGATGATCTGCTGGAACGTCCCCTCGTAGTCGCGGTAGTCGGACTCAGGCGCGACGCCAATCACGTAAAACAGCGTACCGTCGTTCAGGCGCGTGGTGACCAGCTGAATCACCTCGGGCCGACCGGTCGCATCCGACACATTTTCGAGCGTGGTTTGCAGCCCGCGCCTGCCCGACACGCTGGTGGCGTACGGCTCCGACCGTTGTGAGATTCGACGATTCGATTGCGCGAGCACCCGGATGAAATCGTCCGTGGCTTCGGGCAGGTCGTGACGCTCGTTGCGCGAGACGCCAACTTCGACGCCGTGAGTAAAGACGTTCTGGCCGCTCACCTGACCGAACGCGCCGTTTGGTGCGAACGTGACCGCGCTCGACGCGGCCAGTTCACGCCAGTTGCTGGGAACGCTGATCCGGAACAGGTTCCCTTCGTTGTACTCGCGATAGCGGTTCGATGGCGGCTCGACACGGGCCGAGAGTTCCCGAAGGCCGGGAGCCCTCGCCATCGCCGCCGCGATTCCCGGACTTCGCGACTTCCTCGGATGTCGGTGCACGCGGCAGAGTGCGGAGATGCGCCCTCACGCGGTCGAAGCCGGAACGGTCGCCGACAGGATTGGCCACGTGAAGCGCCTGCGCCTCCTTTTCGATGTACTCGGACCGATTGCCCGGGTTGGGGTGATCGCTGAGCCACTCGGGTCCGTTCGAGCCCCCCTGCTTCTCGATCGTGCGGAACATGCTCGCCATGTCGCGCGGGTCGTATCCAGCGCGCGCCATCAACTGCGCGCCCATGATGTCGGCCTGCCGTTCGTACTCGCGCCCGTATCGGAGAAAGGCGGTGCCGAGGCCGAACTGCGTGCCCTGCGCGACGACACTGCCCACGCGTCCGCCGATGATCGCGCCGAGGACCGCACCCGCCACCTGCCCCATCTGATATTTGCCGGCCTTGCTTGCCTGGGCGGTGCCGTGGCGCAGCAGGACATGGCTCAGTTCGTGAGCCATCACTCCCACTACCTCGCCCTCGGTGTTGGCCGCTTCGATCATGCCGCGATTGACGAACATCGGCCCGCCCGGGAGCGCAAACGCGTTGATTTCGCGGACGTTCACCGTGTCGAACGAGTACCTGAACTCGGGATGCTGGAACTCGCGAGGAATGATGGCCGTGAGGCTCTCGCCGAGCCGCTCCACGTACGAGGTCACCGCGTCGTCGCGCATGATCGGCAACTGCTGCCGTGCTTCGGCGGCCGCCTTCAACCCGAGCTCGACGTCCTGAGCGGGCGTGTATTTGTTCTTGGGCGCCTCGATCGGAGTCTGCCCGCCGAGGCTCACCACGGTGAGGGCGACGATTGCTGCCGAGGACAGAAGTCTTCGTGTCATGTGGTTGTGCTGCTGCAAATGCAGATCCTCCGCTCGAACCTGCAGACTACGACGGACGTCCGGGCCAGACCCGCCGTACGGCGCTCGGTATGGCCTTGATACCTAAATAGAGGACATATCCGAGGAACAGCAGGGTGAGTCGTTGCCACGCCACCCACCGTTCCCTGGTCCGTCTTCCGCCTCGGGTATGACGGCGACGGTCATTCCGCGCTTCACGACGTCGCTCCCGTGTTGAGCTCACAGATGACCTGAGTGCAACTCAAGGGCCACACTAGCCTACCCCGGCAAGACGTGCACACCGATGCGCGTCTCCGTGACAGAAATTGTCAGAAACCGGCCTCTGTGTCAGGTTGTGTCACTTGTCAGCCTCGGCAGAGGCCGCCGCCTGCACGCCATCGCGCGAATCTGCACGGGAACTACCATGCGGCACGAGCCCTGCTGTAAGGCGGGACAGGAGCTGACAGGTGACCATTCGCAAAGCCGACGGATTCGCCCTCATCGACATCCTGTTTGTCTGCGCGATGATCGGCGTCCTCTCGACAATCGCCCTGCCTCGCATGCTGCTCGCACGGCAATCGGCAGGTGCGGCGTCGGCGATCGGCTCGCTTCGCACCATTCACAGTGCGCAGTTGACCTTCGCGCTGACGTGCGGCGCCGGATTCTATGCGCCGAATCTGACCACGCTTGGCCGCGCGCCCGCCAACAGCCGTGAGGCGTTCATCTCCCCGAACCTCGCCACGTCGAACAGTGTCAGCAGGTCCGGCTACGTCATCCAGGTTCAGGGATCCGCCTTCGCAGGCGCCCCGGGAAGCTGCAACGGCCTCGGCGTTGGTGAAGCCGCGCAGGGATGGCGAGCCCACGCCGATCCATCCGATATCGACAACACACGGTACTTCGCGACCAACGTCAACGGTTCGATCTGGGAACACTCGGCGACGCTTGGCAGTGCCATGCCCGAAGTGGGCGATCCTGCGGTCGGCCGACTGCTCAAGTAGCGCCGAATCAGGCCGGTGACCGTTTCGCACGCTCTGCCTGGGCATAGCGTGACGGCAGCGGGTGCCCCAACTTCGACTCGATGAAGCGCGACGCGTCCATCAACCGCGCCAGCGACACACCCGTATCCACCCCAAGACCGTCCAGCATGTAGATCAGGTCCTCGGTGGCGAGATTGCCGGACGCTCCCGGCGCGTACGGACAGCCGCCAAGGCCGCCGGCGGACGCGTCGAACGTCGATATGCCGAGGGTCATCGCGGTCAGCACGTTCGCGAGTGCCGTCCCACGGGTGTCATGGAAGTGCAGTGCGATCCGATCGAGCGATACGGTGCCTGACACGGTGTCGAGCACAATCGCGACCTGGCCGGGATGGGCGACTCCGATCGTGTCGCTGACCGCCACTTCGTACACGCCCATGTCAAGCAGGCGCGCCGACAACGCCGCAACCCTCTCCGGCGGAACACGTCCTTCGTATGGACAGCCGAAGGCAGTGGACAGATATCCGCGCACCCGAATGCCTGACGTGTGAGCCCGTTCGCAGACGACGGCGTAGGCGGACAGTGAGTCGTCGATGCCGCGGTTGATGTTCGCGCGGCTGAATGACTCCGATGCTGCCGCGAATATCGCAATCTCGCTGAGACCAGCCTCGGCTGCCCGCTCCAGCCCTGCCAGATTCGGAACGAGCGCGGTGTACCGCGTCCCGGGTCTGCGCGCGATGCGCTGGAAGACATCCGCCGCGTCCGACATCTGCGGCACTCGCGCGGGATTGACGAAGGCGGACACTTCGATCGCCGGGAAGCCTGCATCGCTCAGGCGATCGACGAACGTCACCTTGTCGGCCGTCGAGACCGTCGCCGCCTCGTTCTGCAGGCCGTCTCGCGGCCCGACCTCGACGACCGTGACGCGACGCCCGCGCAGCGAGCCAACATCCACGGCTACTCCAGTTCCGCGAGGACGGCACCAGCCTGCACGAGTTCACCCTCTCGGCAGAGGACCGCCCGCACGACCGCATCGGCGGCCGACCGCACCGGCAACTCCATCTTCATCGCTTCGAGGATCAGGAGTGTGTCGCCCTTGTGCACCTGCGCGCCTGGCGCGACCAGCACTTTCAGCACGGTGGCCGGCATCGGCGCGCTGAGCGATTGATGGGCATCCGCGCTGGTCCGCCTCGGGCGTGCCGGCGCCTCCGCCGCGGCTGATCCATGAAACACCCGCCCGTTCCAGTGCAGCCACCGGTCGCCCTCGCTACCGGCCACATACACGACGTGAGCACGGCCATTCTCTTCGACGCGGAAGACGCCGTCACCGATTCGTGTCACCAGCGGGGCCGCACTCATCGCACACCCCACCCTCGACGCGCGTTCCCACGGATCCCACACCGCCATTCCAGCCGACGTGCGCTGCGGCAGGCTGTCCGCTGCCTCAACCACGGCACTGAGAAAGCCAGGTGGTTCGACCGTAGACTCGGCGGCGAGCGCGGCGCCCTCGTTGTCGAGAAATGCGGTGTGGACATCACCGGCTTGAAACGCCTCGCTTTCGAGGACGCGAATCAGGAACGGGATGTTCGTGCGGATGCCGAGAATCGGAAATTCGCGGAGGGCTGTCGAGAGACGATCGATCGCCGCGTCGCGCGTTTCGGCCGTGGCGATCACTTTGGCCAGCAGCGCGTCGTAATGCACGCCAACGCTGTCGCCTTCGCGGAACCCGCTATCGATGCGTATGCCCGGCATCCTGGGCTCGCGATAGAGCAGCAGCGGACCGGCTTGCGGCAGGAAGTCGCGGGCCGGATCCTCGGCGTAGACCCGCGCCTCGATCGCGTGTCCGCGTTGCGTGAGCGCCGATTGCGGCCACGGCAACACCGCCCCCGAGGCGACCGCCAACTGCGCCCGCACCAGATCCACTCCGACCACCTGTTCGGTGACCGGATGTTCGACCTGCAGCCGCGTGTTCATCTCCAGGAAATAGAACGGTGCATCGTCCTGCGCCCCTGCTGAGAGGTCTACGAGGAACTCGAAGGTGCCGGCGTTGACGTATCCGGCCGCGCGCGCGCCACGAACGGCCGCGTCGGTCATCCGGCGTCGAAGCCCCGGAGTCAGGTGCGGGGACGGGCTTTCCTCGATCACCTTCTGATGACGCCGCTGCACCGAGCACTCTCGCTCGAACAGGTGGACGACAGCCCCGTGAGTGTCAGCCATCACCTGCACCTCGACGTGGTGCGGGCGCTCGATGAACCGTTCCACGTACAGGGTGCCGTCGCCAAAGGCGGTCTGCGCTTCGCGCCGGGCAGACTGGATCGCCGCGGGCGCCTCACCGAGCTGCCGGATCTGGCGCATGCCGCGCCCGCCACCGCCTGCCGACGCCTTGATGAGTGCCGGTAACCCGACCGCTTCGACCGCCGCCACGAACTCCCTGATCGGTCTGATCCGCAGGTGTCTGTCCGGGGACGACCGGGACGCCCGCTTCCGATGCCACCCGCCGCGCTTCGATCTTCGATCCCATGCGTGCGATGGCTTCTGCGGGCGGACCGACGAAGACGAGCCCCGCCTCGCGGCAGGCCGCTGCAAAGCCGGCGTTCTCCGACAGAAACCCGTACCCGGGATGCACCGCATCGGCTTCCACCGACTGTGCCGCCTCGAGCAGCGCAGCGATGTTCAAGTAGCTGTCCAGTGCCGAGGGTGGGCCAATGCGGACGGCGCGGTCGGCAGCGGCGACGTGCGCGGCTGTCGCGTCCGCGTCCGAATACACCGCCACGCTGTCGATGCCCATCTCGCGGCATGCGCGCGCGATGCGGACCGCAATTTCTCCGCGATTCGCAATCAGCAGGCGCCGGATCACGCACCGCTCCAGCCAGGCTTGCGCTTCTCCAGGAACGCGCGGAGACCCTCCTGGCCCTCTGGCGACACGCGGCGCTTCGCGAGCGCGGACGCGGTGATGGTCAGCCACCTCGCCAGCAGCAGCGGCCGAGACGTCCGCAATCAGCGTCTTGGCTGCGGCGATTGCCTCGCGCCCGCCGGCCAGCACTTCGCGCAGCACGCTCTCTACAGCGGCATCGAGATCTTCCGGAGGTACGACGGTGTGGACCAGCCCGATCTCCTGCGCGTGCTGTGCGGTGAAGCGACGCCCGGTCAGAAACAACTCCCTCGCAGCGGAGCGGCCGATCTTGGCGAGCACGAACGGCGAGATGACGGCGGGATGATCCCGAGCTTCACCTCGGTGAAGCCGAACGTCGCATGGGCTTCGGCAACGACGACGTCGCAGACCGCCACCAGCCCCGCGCCGCCGCCGATCGCCGCGCCGTGGACGCGGCCAACGACCGGCACCGTCAGCTGGTCGATGGCGGCGAACATGCGCGAGGCGCGCGTCGCGTCCTCCACGTTCGCCGCTTCGCTGTAGCCGATCGGTCTTCGCCATCCAGGTGACGTCGGCGCCGGCGCAGAAGGTCGGCCCCGCACCCGAGACGACCACCGCGCGCACCCGCTCGTCGGCCGCGATCGCCGCGAGCCCAGTCCGTGAGTTCCTCGATGACGACGTCGTTGAAGGCGTTGCGGACGTCGGCGCGGTTGAGCGTGAGCCGCTCGACGGCGCCGTCACGTTGCGCTGATGAGATGCTGGTACGCCACAGGATCTCACATCCTGAAGACGCCGAACCGCGGTTCAGCCAGCGGCGCGTTCAGTGCGGCCGAGAGGCCGAGCGCCAGCGCGTCGCGCGTCTGCGCCGGATCGAGAATGCCGTCGTCCCACAGGCGCGCGGTGGAGTAGTACGGCGAACCCTCGGTCTCGTACTTGTCGAGGATCGGCTGGCGGAGCTCCTGTTCGTCCTCGTCCGGTGAACGGCTTGCCTTCACGCACCAGTTGCTCGCGCTTCACGGTCGCCAGCACGTTCGCAGCCTGCTCGCCGCCCATCACCGAGACGCGCGCGTTCGGCCACATCCACAGCAGCCGCGGGTCGTACGCGCGTCCGCACATCCCGTAGTTGCCGGCGCCGAACGATCCGCCGATGACCACCGTGAACTTCGGCACGACCGAGTTCGCGACGGCATGCACCATCTTCGCGCCGTCCTTCGCGATGCCGGCGCGCTCGTACTGGCGGCCCACGATGAAGCCGGTGATGTTCTGAAGAAACACGAGCGGTACGCCGCGCAGGTTGCACAGCTCGATGAAGTGCGTCGCCTTCAGCGCCGACTCGGAGAAGAGCACGCCGTTGTTCGCGACGATGCCGACCGGCATGCCGTAGATGTAGGCGAAACCGGTGACGAGCGTCGCACCGTAGCGTTCCTTGAACTCGTCGATGCGCGAGCCGTCGACGATGCGCGCGATGATCTCGCGCACGTCGTACGGCTTTCGGATGTCGGCGTTGACGATGCCGTAGATCTCGGACGGGTCGTAACGCGGATTCTCCGGCGCGATCAGACCTGTCGGCGTGCGCTTCTGTGCGCGGGAGCGTCGAGACGATCGTGCGGCAGATCTCGAGCGCGTGCTCGTCGTCTTCGGCGAAGTAGTCGGCGACGCCGGAGAGACGGGTGTGCACATCGGCGCCGCCGAGTTCCTCGGCGGTCACTTCCTCGCCGGTCGCGGCTTTCACCAGCGGCGGGCCGCCGAGGAAGATCGTGCCGGTGCCCTTGACGATCACCGTCTCGTCCGACATCGCCGGGACGTACGCACCGCCCGCGGTGCACGATCCCATGACGGCGGCAATCTGGGGGATCCGCTCGGCCGACATGCGCGCCTGGTTGAAGAAGATGCGGCCGAAGTGCTCGCGGTCGGGGAACACGTCGGCCTGCAGCGGCAGGAAGGCGCCTCCGGAGTCGACCAGGTAGATGCAGGGCAGGCGATTCTCGAGCGCGATCTGCTGAGCGCGCAGGTGCTTCTTGACGGTGATGGGGTAGTAGGTGCCGCCTTTCACCGTCGCGTCGTTCGCGACGATCAGGACTTCGCGACCCGAGACGCGGCCAATCCCGGTCACCAGCCCGGCGCCAGGCGCCTCATCGTCGTACATGCCGAGCGCGGCCAGGGCCGAGAACTCGAGGAACGGCGTGCCGCGATCGAGCAGGCGTTCGACCCGCTCGCGAACCGGCAGCTTGCCCTGAGCGCGATGCCGCTCAACGTATTTCGGACCGCCGCCCTGGCGGTTGCGGTCGATGCGGTCACGGAGCTCGGCGACGAGGTGGCGCAACCGTTCCGCGTTCGCCTTGAACACCGCATCCGAGGTGACGATGCGCGACTCGAACGCCTGCATCTACCAGCCGCAGCAGTCGGTCTTGTAGCCGCAGGATGAGCAGCGCCATACCGCGTGCATCCGGTACATGTCGGCGCCGCAGCGCTCACAGCGGACCTTGTCGTCGTCGCTTGCTGGGGTGGAGATTCTGATGGGGGTGATGGGCCGCACAGGTCCGCGTGGAGGCGTCTGATCGGACATCGCGGGGATTATCGCATGGTGACAGACGGCCTCCCGCGGCCTTTGATGAGGACGGTTTACGACGACTCGCCAAAAGGCAATCTGCATCAAACAGAATTGTAGATTTGCAGCGTTTTACAACACTAGGGTGTTTTGTGTATTGACTCGTGACGCTTTTTTATACAAAGTGGGTCCATGAGCTTGAAGCGACGAAAGCGGGTTCTCGCGATCGACGATGAGCCGTCGATGACCGAGTGGCTGAAGATCCTGCTCGAGCATGCCGGCTACGAGGTGCGAACCGCCCTCATCGGCACGCGCGGCGAGGAGCTCTTCCGCACGTGGCGGCCGGACGCCGTCGTCACCGACATGATGCTCCCCGACGTCGACGGCATCGAGCTGGTGCGCAAGTTCAAGCAGCTCGACCCCGAGGCCGAGGTCATCGTCATCACCGGGCAGGGCAACATCCCGCGTTCGGTCGAGGCGGTGAAGGCCGGCGCCTTCGACTTCCTCGAGAAGCCGATCGACGCCGAACGCCTCCTCGACAAGCTGGAGAAGGCCATCAAGCAGAAGTCGCTGATCGACGAGAACGAGCAGCTCAAGGAGAAGCTGCAGGATCGCTACAAGTTCCAGAACGTGATCGGCAAGAGCAAGAAGATGCAGGAGCTCTTCGAGCTGATCGAGAGCGTCGCGGCCAGCGAGGCGAACATCCTCATCCAGGGCGAGAACGGCACCGGCAAGGAGCTGATCGCCAACGCCATTCACTACAACAGCAAGCGGTCCAAGGGGCCGTTCATCAAGATCAACTGCGCCGCGATTCCGAAGGACCTGATCGAGTCCGAGCTGTTCGGCTACAAGAAGGGCGCGTTCACCGGCGCGACGATGGACAAGGAAGGCCTCTTCGAGATGGCCGAGGGCGGCTCGCTGCTGCTCGACGAGATCGGCGAGATGCCGCCGTACCTGCAGACCAAGCTGCTGCGCGTGCTGCAGGAGCGCGAGTATCGGCCGATCGGCAGCGACCGGATCGTGCACGTCGACTTCCGTCTGATCTGCGCGACCAACATCGACCTCGACGCGGCGCTGCGCGACGGGCGGCTGCGCGAGGACCTCTACTTCCGCATCAACACGATCACGCTGCGCGTGCCGCCGCTGCGCGAGCGGACCGAGGACATCCCGCTGCTGTGCGACTACTTCCTCGACAAGTTCCGGCAGCGCTACCCGAAGAACGTCAAGACGCTGGCGCCGTCGGTCTATCACCTGCTCATCCGGAACCGCTGGCCGGGGAACGTGCGCGAGCTCGAGAACGCCATCGAGCGCGCCGTGCTGGTCGGCGAAGGGCGTCGGAGATCGCGGTGACCGATCTGCCGGAGTCGATCCGCGAGGAGAGCGACCGGCACGAACGACTTCGTCATCCCGCCGCACCGGACGCTGGCCGAGATCGAGAAGATGGCGATCCTGCAGACCCTGCAGCGAACCAACTGGAACAAGCAGGAAGCGGCGCAGATTCTCGGCCTGTACCGGCCAACGCTCTACAGCAAGATGAAGAAGCACGAGATCCGCGACGCCGGCAAGGCCGCGCGCACCGCGGTGCCGCCGCAGCCACCGACACCTGCGTCGACCTGACGTGCCGCGGACGCGTCAGTCCGCTAAGTCATGCAGCCGCCGACCTTCACGGTCGATCAGCCGACCCGGCTTGCATGTTGCACAGGCTGAGGTCAGTGTCACGTCGCGACGCCCGGCCTGTCTCCTCGTCGACCGCACCGGCGCCAGCGTCCGATCCGTCTGCTCGCGCCGGTCGGGTCGTTGCCATCTTCGCCGGCCGCGCGCTCGTCGCAGCCCTTCCGCCCGCCCTACGAAGGCGGCGAGATCCTTCGGCACCTCTATCAGTTCGGTCTCCGCTCGGCGCCGCTCATCGCCACGTCCGGGATTCGCGATCGGCGTCGTGCTGTCGATGCACACGCGGGCGTCGCTCGAGCGCTTCGGCGCCGAGGCGATGATTCCGGCCGGGCTCGCGATCGCCCTGATCCGCGAGACCGGGCCGCTCACGGCCGGGCTGCTGGTGTCCGGCCGCGTCGGCGCCGGCATCGGCGCGGAACTCGGCGCGATGAAAGTGACCGAGCAGATCGACGCGCTCGAAGCCAACGCGGTCGACGCCTTCCAGTATCTGGCCGTGACGCGCATCATCGCCTGATGATCGCGATGCCGCTGCTGACGCTGCTGATGGACTTCGCCGGCGATCTTCGGCGGCTACCTCGCGGAGGTCGCCGTCTCGGGGATGTCCTGGCAGCTCTACTTCGAGCGCGCGTTCGCCTTCATCGGCTACTCGGATCTGCTGCCCGCGACCTTCAAGACGTCGGTCTTCGGCTTCCTGATCGCCGTGGCCGCGAGCTATCTCGGCTTCACCGCCAGCGGCGGCACCGAAGGCGTCGGCGAGGCGTCCACGCGCAGCGTCGTCCTGGGCTCGATGCTCATCATCCTCGAGCGACGTGATTCTCGTGCAGATCATCTTCTTCTTCTATCCGCAGGTGTCCGGATGAGCGGAGCCAGCAGGTGACGAACGCGGCGGTGCGCCTTCGACTGGCGCGTGTCGAAGCAGTTCGGCGGCCGCACCGTGCTCGACGACGTCACGCTCGACGTTCCAACGGGCAAGGCGTTCTGCCTGCTCGGTCGCAGCGGCACCGGCAAGAGCGTCACGCTCCGTCACATCATCGGCCTGGTGCTGCCGGATCCGGGCAAGGTGTTCGTCGAGGGCCGCGACGTCACCGCGCTGTCGCGGCGCGAGCTGGCCGACGTCCGCAAGCACATGGGCTTCCTGTTTCAGAACGCGGCGCTGTTCGATTCGATGAGCGTCGGCGAGAACGTCGCGTTCCCGATGCGGCGCCATACCGACTGGCCGAGGACGGCGATCTGCGAGCAGGTCCGCAGCAGAAGCTCGCCGCTGTCGGTCTGGAGCAGGATATCGACAAGATGCCGTCGGATCTCTCGGGCGGCATGCAGAAGCGCGTCGGGCCTGGCGCGGGCGATGGCGCTCGACCCGTCGATCCTGCTCGTCGACGAACCGAGTGCCGGGCTCGATCCGATCACCACGCGGAGATCGACGAACTGCTCGTCGCGACCAGAAGCGGGCCGGCACGACGCTGGTCGTCGTCACCCACAACATCCCGAGCGCCCGCAGTCGTCGGCGACGACTTCGCGCTCCTGCACGAGGGCCGCATCGCCGCGCGGGCACGGCCGCGGAGCTGGACGCCAGCGACGACCCGCTCGTCCGCGACTTCATGCGCTCGGAAGGAGGCGGGTAGATGGCGTCTCCCGCGCGTCTCGCCGGCGTCGGCGCTGTTCGTGCTCGGGACGGTGCTGCTGTTCGCGGTCGGCGCTCTTCATGATCGGCGACCGCCAGATGGCGTTCACGAAGACGGTTCGTCGTCTACACCGAGTTCGCGCAGATCACCGGCCTGCAGGCCGGGCGCCATCGTCCGCGTGTCCGGGCGCGCGCCGGCGAGGTCACGGCGATCGCCCCGCCGACTCGAGCCGGCCGGCAAGTTCCGGGTCGAGCTGCAGATCACCGAGGAACTGCACCCGCTCGTGCGCACCGATTCGATTGCGTCCATCGAGACCGAAGGGCTGGTCGGCGGCTCGTACCTGGCCATCAGCCTCGGGGTCTGCGAACGCGGCCGCGGCTCCGCCGCTGTCGACGCTCCCGGGCCAGGAGCCGTTCGAGATCGGCGATCTCCTGCAGCAGATGAACACGACCGATCACCAAGGTGAACGCCACGATCGACGACATGACGGACGAACGTGCGAGCGAGACCATCGGCTCGATCGGCGACACGGTCGAGAACGCGAACGAGTTGATCACCGACGTGTCAGGACGATGTCAAGACGGATGGCGACGTCCGGCGCACGGATCAGCGACGATCTGGCCGACGCTCACCTCCGAGCGTGCGCGAGGGCCGGGGGACCGTGGGCAAGCTGTTCACCGACGACGAGCTCTACACGCAGGTGACGCGATCGCGACGAAGGCCGAGGCGATGACGACCGACGCGCGGCAGGTCGTGGCACAGGCGCGCGAGGCCATCGCCGGACTGCAGCAGGCCGAAGGTCCGGTCGCCGGGCTCGCCGGCAACCTGAAGCAGACGATGGACGATGCGCGGTCGGCGATGTCCGGCTTCGCCGAGAACATGGACGCGCTGAACCACAATTTCCTGCTGCGCGGCTTCTTCAACGCGCGCGGCTACTTCGACCTGGAGCAGATTTCGCCGGCCGAGTACCGCAGCGGCGCGCTCGCGCAACGGCGGACGCACACCGGTCCGGGTCTGGCTCGGGAGCCGAGCGGCTGTTCGAAGCCGGCTCGATCGACCGACGTCGCCGCGCCTGACCGACGACGGCCGCCGACGTCTGGATTCGGCGATGGCGCCCTATCTCGACCGCGTCGCCGACGGCGTGCTGATTGTCGAGGGATTCGCGCCCGAAGGGCGGCCGCGATCAGCAGTATCGTCGTGTCGCGCGCCCGGGCCGTCGTCGTCCGCGACTACCTCATCGGCCGGTTTCATCTCGAGCCGAATGCGACCGGTGCGATGCCGCTCGGCGGCGAGTCGGCGGATACGCCCGCCAGCCGAACCGTGGAACGGGATTGCGCTCGCGTTCTTCATGAAGAGCCGCACGTAAATGCTGACCCGCTTCACGCCGGAACGACGTCGAAAGCCGGCCCAGCCGTGCGCCACGCCGTGCTCTGGCACACAACTTGGAGTGCATAGATTCGGAATTGTGGAGAGGAGGCGGTGTGAACGACAGATCACGGGCAATCGCGGCTACTACGGTCGGGGCGGTTGCGGGCGGCATTGCCGGATACATGCTCTTCACCGACCGCGGACGGCGAGCTGCGGCGGCAACTCGAGCCGGCGATTGAGGATTTCGCGCGCGAGCTCGTGCAGTTCCGCGGAACGGTCAATCGCGGCATGGGTGTGGCCTCGCAGGGCTGGCAGCGTGTTGAACGAGGCGCTCGGCGAGCGCGGCCAGGCGAACGCGTATCCCGTCGCATCACCAGTCGAATCCCTTCTGAGGTGCTGCTCATGGAGGATCTCGGAACAACCAACGTGATGCTCGGCATCATGGCCGCGGTCAGCGTGCTCGAAGCGCTCGTGGTCATCGGTATCGGGGTCGCCGGTTATCTGGTCTACAAGCGGGTCATGGCGCTCGTCAACGGGCTCGAGGAGCGGCAGGTGGCGCCGGCGATGGCCCGCGTCAACGCGATTCTGGACGACCTCAAGGTCGTCAGCGCGAAGGTGAAGGAAGAAGCCGAGCGGGTCGATACCGCCATTCAGAACCACGATGGACCGCGTCGACGACACCGCCGATCGCGTCCGCTCGAACGTCCGCGCGAAGACCAGCCGGATCGTCGGCATCGTCCGCGGCGCGCGCGTGGCCCTCGAACACATTCTGTCGCACGCGGCGTAAGAGGGCCCGATTTCAAGTTCCACACACAGGAGGAGGACACCAATGGCAGACGGATACGATCGCTACGAGAACGAAGGCGGCGGCGGGGGCAGCTTCGTGATGGGGCTGCTCACCGGCACGGTGCTCGGCGCAGGGCTCGGCATGCTGTTCGCGCCGAAGGCCGGCTCCGAACTGCGCAACCAGCTCTCGGAGCAGGCCGGCAACATCCGCGACACGGCCTCGGAAGGCTATCGGCGGGCGAGCGAGACCGCGGGCGACTGGGCCGAGAAGGGCCGCGACATGGTCGGACAAGGCCAAGGACGCGGTCAACAAGGGCGCGGACGAAGCGTCGCGCTACGCGCGCGAGGCCACGAGGCGGCGCGTCGAACACCGGCACGAGCGGCGCCGGCGGATCGCCGATCAGCGGATCCGACTACGGCGGCAGCGGCTCGTCGGCGTCGAACCCCTCCGGCGGATCGACCGGTTCCTCGGGTCGGGCGGCTCGGGCAACAGCGGCTTCAGCGGTGGTGGCGGCTCGAACCCGGGCGGCGGCACGCGCCGGAGCTGAAGGTCGTGACGAGGCCCGCTGCGCGAGCAGTCGCCAACGTGGTTCTCGCTGCGGCCGGCGTGGCGGCGGCGTACGTGATCGTCACGACGCCGTCGCTTCGCAGGCTGGCCATCGGCGCGATGCGCCTCTGGCTCGGTGCAAGCATTCCGGCCTACCTGCTGAGGGAAACGGGGCGCGCGTGGGTAGAGTCCGGACGGGCCGCCTGACATAATCGAGCGATGTGAAGACCCTCGGCCCGGCCGTCGCGGCAGGCGCGTGCCATCGCGCGTCTGAGCGGCGTGTCGCTCTGGCGCGGGCTTCGTCGGCTTCTACGACAGCGACGATCTCACCTACGCTGCCTCGATCGCCTACTACGCGCTGCTCTCGATGTTCCCGTTCGCGATGCTCGGCTTCGCGGTGCTCGGGCAGCGTCACCGCCGACGAGCAGGACCGCAGCGACCGTGCTCGTCGTTCGTCCTTCGCTACTTCCCGCGAACAATTCGACTTCATCACCAGACAGCTCGATGCGTTCCGCGGGAATACCGTCACGCTCGGCATCGCCGGCACCATCGCCCTGGTGTGGGGTGCGCTCGGCTTCTTCGGCGCGATCAGCACGGCGGTGAACTACGCGTGGGGCGTGGAGAAGACGCGGAGCTTCTGGAAGCACAAGCTGTTTTCGTTCCTGATGCTGCTGGTGGCCGGGGCGACTGCTCGCCGCCGCCGTCGCTGCTGGTGAGCGCGCCGCAGCTGGTCGGCGCGACCTGGTTTGCCGACGTGCTCTCGCAGTTCCCCGGACTGCTGGTGCTGCGCAGCTTCGCCATCCGAAACGCCACCACGTTGATGTTCATCCTGGTCGTCGGCTTCGTGTACTACTTCGTGCCGAACGCGAAGGTGCGGTTCCGCGACGTCTGGATCGGCGCGTTTCTGACGGGGCTGCTCTGGAAGGGCGCGCTGTTCGTGCTCGGATGGTACATGCGCGACATGACGCGGTTCACACGCGTCAACGGATCGATCGCGGCGGTGGTGGTGTTTCTCGTGTGGGTCTACGTGCAGGCGGTGATTCTGCTCTACGGCGTGGAGTTCACCGCGGCGTATGCGCGACTCAGGCGCGGCCGGCCCGATGAACTGCCCGCGGCGCCAGCGCCGCGGGTGTAATTACCAGTTGCGTGAGTTGGTGAGCTGGTGATCACACGACCGGGGCGCCGACGGCGCGCGCGATCGCGGCGCTGAAGGCCGGCACATCGTCCCACTTGCGGCCGGTGATGACCGGGCCGTCTTCGACCACCGGCCGATCGACATACATCCCGCCGGCGTTCTTGACGTCGATGGCGATCGACGGCCAGCAGGTCGCCGTGCGGCCGCGCAGCGCGTTGACCGTGATCAGCAGCTGCGGCTCCTCGATCGATCGCCGCAACCGGCTTGCCCACTGTCGAGCGCGTCGCGCACGAGATCGACCATGGCGTGGCGCAGTGCGGATCCGATCCGGTGCGTAGCCGCCTGGTATGACGACGACGTCGAAGTCCTTGATCCTCGCCGAGCCAGCCGAGATGTCCGAGCGCGACGGTCGCTTCGCGACGCTTGCCCGCGATAGTCTGCATTCGCCGACGGTCCGACGACGATGACGACCATGCCGGTGGCGCGCGAGCGACTCGAGCGAGCAGCGGCAGCTCGCGATCTTCGAAGTCTTCTTCAACCAGAATCGCCACCCGCTTGGCAGGCGGCGGAGCTTGGTCGGTCATGCGGCGATTCTACCGCATGTCATAATCGCGTCATGAACCGCCTCGCGCGCGAGCGCAGCCCGTACCTCCTGCAGCACGCGAACAATCCGGTGGACTGGTACCCGTGGGGCGAAGAGGCGTTCGCGCGCGCGCGCGCCGAGGACAAGCCGATCTTCCTGTCCGTCGGCTACTCGACCTGTCACTGGTGCCATGTCATGGAGCACGAGTCGTTCGAGGATCCGGCGATCGCCGCGGTGCTGAACGAGCACTTCATCCCGGTCAAGGTCGATCGCGAGGAACGCCCGGACGTCGATCGCGTGTACATGACGTTCGTGCAGGGCACGACCGGGTCCGGCGGATGGCCGATGAGCGTGTGGCTGACGCCGGAACTCAAGCCGTTCTACGGCGGCACCTACTTCCCTCCGAGCTCGAAGTGGAACCGGCCCGGATTCGTCGACATTCTTCGTGAGCTCCAGCAAGTCGTGGTCCGGCAATCGCGAACAGATCGAGCAGTCGGCGAACTCGGTGACCGCGCAGCTCAAGTCCGCAGCGCAGGCCGCGCCGGCCGCGGACCTGCCGTCCGCCGGACCTCCTCGCGGCGATCGCCGCGCAGTTCCGGAGCGCGTTCGATCAGCGGCACGGCGGCTTCGGGAGCGCGCCGAAGTTCCCGCGACCGAGCGAGCTGCTGTTTCTGCTGCGTGAACACGTGCGCACCGGCAATGCCGATGCTCGCGAGATGGTGCTGCAGCACGCTGCGGGCGATGGCCGTCGGCGGCATGCGGGACCACGTCGGCGGCGGATTCCACCGCTACTCGGTGGATCCGGCGTGGCGCGTGCCGCACTTCGAGAAGATGCTGTACGACCAGGCGCAGCTGGTGCTCGCCTATCTCGAAGGCGCGCAGGCGTCCGGCGATCCCTTTCACATCGAGGTGGCGGAGGACACGCTGCGGTACGTCATGCGCGAGATGACCGATGACGGCGGCGGGTTCTTCTCGGCCGAGGACGCCGACAGCATTCCGCCCGAACAGGCCGGACGCCCCGGGTGCCCACAAGATGGAGGGCGCGTTCTATCTCTGGACCGCCGCCGAACTCGATCAGCTGCTCGGAGACGCCGCGCCGATCGTCAAGCGCCGCTTCGGCGTCGAGGCTGACGGCAACGCGCCAATGGATCCGCAGCAGGAGTTCGTCGGCAAGAACCTGCTCTACGTAGCGCGATCGATTGCCGATCTCGCGGAGGAGTTCGACCGCCCTGCCGACGGAGATCGTCACGCGTCCTCAACGAATCGCAGGCTGCAGATGTTTCAGGCGCGGATGACGCGCCCGCGTCCGCACCTCGACGACAAGGTGCTCACGTCGTGGAACGGGCTGATGATTGCCGCGTTCGCGCGCGCGGCGCGAGTGCTGCGCGTGCTGGTCGAGGACGGGAGTCAGGCCGGCGCCGCCGTACCTGGATGCGGCGCGCCAGGCAGCGTCGTTCATCCGGTCGACACTGTGGTACGGCCGAATCGCGCACGCTGCTGCGCCGCTACCGCGATGGGCAGGCCGAGATCGACGGCTACGCTGAGGACTACGCGTATCTCATCTTCGGGCTTCTCGAACTCTTCCAGGCCGACCCTCGGGCCGAATGGCTGGAGTGGGCGATCGCCCTTCAGCACCGTCAGGACGAACTGTTCTGGGACGAGGCTTCCGGCGGCTGGTTCAGCACCACCGGCCTGGACCCGACCGTCCTGCTGCGGATGAAAGACGATTACGACGGCGCAGAGCCGTCGGCCAGCTCGGTCTCGGTGATGAACCTCATCGTCCTCACGCATCTGCACGATGCGCCGCTCTGGACTGAACGGATCGAGCGCACGCTGCGCCTCTTCGCGCAGCGACTCGAACAGATCGGCCGCGCGGTGCCGATGATGGCGGCGGCCCTCTCGGCCTACTCGTCGGGTCTTCAGCAGGTGGTCGTCGTCGGCGAAGGACCGCAGGCCGAGGCGCTGTTGATCGAGGCCGCAGCGGCGTACCGGCCTTTCACGATCGCCCTGGCGCTCGGTCCCGACGGGCCGGGTCCACTCGCGACGGTTGCGCCGTTTCTGTCCGCCATGCACACCATCAACGGCGAGGCCGCAGCATACGTCTGTCGCGATTTCGCGTGCCGGGCTCCCGTCACCACGGCCGAGGCTCTCGCCGCCCAGTTGACGAATTGACGATCTGACGAGTTGACGATTTCCGAAGCGTGATTGCTGACTGAGGACTTGTGACTAACCCTGTTTTTCCCGTCGACATCTGGCTGCGCGGCGAACACACCGCGACCACCCGCTCCATTCAGGGAATCGCGCGTGAACCGCGGGCCTGGACTGACGACGACGTGCGGTTGATGCTCGAGGGGATGCTCCTCGAGATGCATCGCCTGAAGCACCCCGACGACAGCACGCCGTATGTCGCGCTGCGCGGGATCAGCTGGATCGTGAACCCGTATGACGAAGGCGGAGTGGTGGTTGCGATCGAAATCACGCTCGGCGCCGCGATTGCGGGGCCGTTCGACATCGGTCAGCCCCTTCTCGAGCAGATGATTACGCGCGTCCTCGCCGAGGCGCGTGCCCAGGCACGCGGCGACAGCGCCTCTGCGACGATCCACTGAATCTCGGTACGCAGGGTTCGACCGGAAAGCCTTTACCACGGAGTGCACGGAGGAACACCGAGGACACTGGCACACTGGCTTCAGAAAAGACAAGGCAGTGTTCTTCGTGCGGCTCCGTGTCCTCCGTGATGATGCCTGTCGTCAGGAGCGCTCGTCGAATCCTTCGTCATCATCGGGAGCCCGGCTCGTGCCGGTGTCGTGGTGATCGCCGGTGCGATCCCAGTCGCCACGCGCCTGATCGCGATTCGGCTGGCGGATCAGCGGCTGCGATCCGCCTGAGTGAATCTCCTCGCCGACGTCCTGACGCACCTCGCGCCGGACCTGCTGATCTTTCTTCAACTGCTTGTCGTCTCCGCGGGTGTTCTGAGCCATCTCGTTATTGCGCTCCGCAACTGCCCGTGGCCGGCGCCACGTTGGTGACGTTCAGTGTCTTGGCGTTGATGCGAGCCTTGGCGGTCGTCTGCACGGTGGGCGTTGCACCGCTGCGATCAGCGCCGGCACCAGCGTTCGATCCAGCACCGGCATTCGACCCGGAACTCGTTCCAGATGTGCCGGTGGCCGCCGGCGCCGGCGGCGTGTTTTCCACGACGCGGGTGGAGTCCTGCGTCTGCGGGCCGGCTTCCGTGCCCTTCACCGTCACGCGCTTGTTGACGTGCGGCTGCAGGTCCACCCCCGATCCTGGTGCGAGCGTGTACGCAGTGGTTTCCGCGGTGCTGCCCGCCGCGCCCGAGTCGTCCATCACGGTCAGCGTGTAGACCGTGCCTGCTGCCGTGAGGCAGCCGGTGACCGTCTGTTCAGTCTGCGTCGACGATGAGTTCTGCTGAGGCGACTGCGGCGTCTGCCGCTGCTGCTGTGGTGTGGTGCCCTGTGTGGACGACGAACCGGCAGGTGCCTGCGCGAACGTTGCGGCGCTGGCGGTCGCAACGAACAGTCCGGCTGCGAGTGTCAGTTTCACGTGTGTCCCTCCTGAGGCACTCATTAGCAGGAGGCAGGCCACTTCGTCGGGTGCTCGCGTCGATCAACGGCCGGCTTTCTGGACATGCTCGACGGTATCGCCCGGGCGAACGAGCCCGGGCTCCAGCACGCGTGCGCAGACCCGGCTCCAACCGGGATGCTGCGTCTGGCCAATTCGGATGAACTCCCCGTCGGCGAACGATCCGCCGATCTTCACGCACGGCGTCGTGTACTTGGTGACCTCGAGAAGCACGCCGCCCACCTGCAGCCTGCACCCGGGCGTCACATCAGGCCAGTCGAGACCCGAGACGGTGAGATTCTCGCCGGTGGTTCCCGGGGCGATCGTATGGCCTTCCTGCTGCAACGCCCGGATCACCTCGAGCGAGTAGAGGACCACGGCTCGTTCGGGTCCACCGTGGTGCTGCAGGTTCGTCTGTGCGTCGCCGCTGACGCCATTCTCGGAGATGAACGCTTCGAACACCGCGCGCTTCGGTACGCCGCCGCGGGAGGTGTTGATCGACTCGACTCTGCCCATCCAGCGATGATAGTCCCGCCCGTGTTCACGGCCGGGGAGCCAACTCCGGTGGAGGGCAATGCGCCCGAAGCGTTTCCACGAGCCTGTCGCAATTCAGCGGTTTCGGGAGCACAGCCGCGGCCGGCAGGTCCGCGTGAATCCGCGTTGATGCGGACAACACGACGACCGGGATGTCCGCCAGCGCCGGATCGAGCGCCTGCTGCTGCAGGAACTCCTCACCATCCATGCGCGGCATCATCAGATCGAGCACGACGACGTTCGGCTGGACGCCGTCCGAGCGGAGCCGGTGCAACGCCTCGGCGCCGTCGCAGGCCGACTCCGGTTCGAAGCCCTCGCACTCGAGCAGCAGACACATCATTTCGCGGAGGTCCGGATCATCTTCAACGATCAGTACCGGACAGCCGCGTTCGGGTCCAATCATCCTGGCCTCCTTCGGCGTCGTTGTGCATGATCGCGGCCGCTTCACAGCCTGGCTGCGCTACCTGCGCTGAGCCGTGGCGCCATAACGCTCGAGTGACGCCGCCAGATGCAGGGCTGCTTCATGGAAGCGCATCCATGGATCGTCCCGCAGCGCCCGCTGCGAGGCGTCGACCAGCGAGCGTGCGCCGGCTTCTGCCTGAGCGGCGTCAGCGGCGTCCACGATGCGGTGCAGACCGGCGTGGAGCTTCGCGGCGCGATCGCAGACAGGCAGGCGCGCTGCCGCGTCGAGCAGTGCACCGAGTGCGTTTGCGAACTCTTCGGTGATGTGCCCGGTTCCGGCGAGGCGTCTCTGCGCCGATGCGGCGGGTTGCAGCGCGTGTGCGCCTTGCGATCGTTCCCATTCCTCGCGCTGCTGAGCGCGTCGCACGCGGGCCGCGGCGCGGCTGTCGCCGCGCCCCTGCTGCTGATCATCTGCCATGGCACCGGGCTCCCTTGACGAGGACCGAAGCGGCCACTCGCAAAAACAGTCAGTGGTGATGACGTGTGCGGCGGGTCGAAACCGACCGCACAGAAACCGAGGCGCTCACGCCGTGACGATGCTGTTTGGTGATACCCGTGAAATTGCAAGAACGTGCCCGGTGATTTCAGGCGTGTTTTGCGCTTGCCCTGTCCTCGCTGCATGACACCAGCGGGCTGCGCGGCTGCTGGGTCGTCCTGTGTGCGCGGACGACTGGATGCGCGCTCCTGGGCAACCCGGTGGTGGGCTACCGGGTGAGAGACCAGCGACGATGGAGGCCGTATCGCCGACGCGGTCGGCCGACTGCCGTCGAGATGGGCGTTATAATCACGCCCGGGACTTTCCGACCGAGTGACTTGACATGCGCCTGGTCCCGACGGGCGTGAGGAGTGCAGCCATGAAGTGCTTGGGTCTTGTTCTTGTGGTGTGTCTCGCCGTCGGTGTTTCCGCCAGGGCAGCATGGACCGACGTGAAGCAATGGACAGGGACCGGCTCGAAGATCACCGAGAGCTTCGAGGTCACCAGCAAGGAATGGCGCGTGAACTGGTCGTCGGATCAGCACGGCAACGGGATCGGCTCCATTGGCGTGCTGGTCTTCAACGCCGACAAGAAACTCGTCGCAAGCGCCACGGGGCGGGTCGGTGCGCCGGATACCACGTACATTCACGAGGGCCCCGGTCGGTACTACGTGGAAGTCAGGGCTGCCGACATCAATTGGACGTTGACCGTTCAGGACGACAAGTAGGCGCTGAAGTCCTTCCCCTGTCCGCCTCCGCTTCGACGGTCGCGTTGCCAGCCAACACCTGTCACTCCCTGCCGCGCCTGATGGCCGCACGCGGCTTGTAGGCCTTCGTCAGGCTGCTATCTCGATCGTTTCCATCCCTCGCGCTGGTGAGCGCGCCGGCGACGGCGCGGCTCGCGCCGCCCGCCTGTCGCCGCCGCGCCCCTTCTGCTGATTCGTTCGCCATGTCGCCCGACACCCTCGACGGCTGGAACGGGTTCACTGGAATCAGGGAGTGCATTGCACGAATCGAAGGTGTACGCTCTCGCGCCGAACGCCCTATCGATAAGGAGCGCATGATGAGGCTTGGAAAAAGGTTGGCCCTGTGCGGGTCGTTGCTGACGGCGACACTCGCGGTAACCGGCTCGGCCCAGAACCAGAACGCAGCCCCCCTCCCCCCGCCGGCCGGCGCAACGCCGGCGGGGCAGCCGGCCGCCCCTGCGAGCCCGCCTCAGCGGCGGGGTCCGAGTCCCGAATCGATTGCGGTGGCCGGCACGAAGCCGGCCCCGAGCAAAGCCCAGTACGAAGGCTGGAAGACGGAGCTCTCGAACTGGGGACGCTGGGGCAAGGAGGATCAACTGGGTGCGATCAACCTGATCACACCCGCCAAGCGCAAGCAGGCCGCCGCCCTCGTCAAAGACGGGATCAGCGTGTCGCTCGCTGCTGATGTCGACACCGAGCGTGCCATCGACAACGGCCAGCCCTACGAACACGTGATGACCTCGGCCGGGCCCGCTGGCGCCGGCGACAAGCTCGCGGTGTCATTTCACGGGTACGCCCACACCCACATTGACGGGTTCGCACACCGGTTCTTCGACGGGAAGATGTGGAACGGCTTCTCGCATGAGGAAGTGACGCAGGAGGCCGGTGCGAGGAAGAACTCCATCTACAACCTCCACAATGGGGTGGTCACGCGTGGCGTGCTGATCGATATTCCTCGCCTGAAAGGCGTCGATTACCTCGAGCCGGGCACGCGGATCTTCAGCGAAGACATCGAAGCCTGGGAGAAGCAGGCCGGCGTGAAGGTTTCCGCCGGTGACGCGGTCTTCATCCGCACCGGGCGCTGGGCTCGCCGCGCCAAAACCGGTCCGTGGAATGCCGCCATCGAGAACGCCGGACTCGATCCGTCAGTGCTCCCGTGGCTGAAGCGTCGGGATGTCGCGATCCTCGGCAGTGAAGGGGCGCAGGACGCCGTGCCGCCGCCCGCCGGCTCCGAACTCGGCGGGCTCGCGTTGCATGACTTCGCCCTGATCGTCCTTGGTATCCACCTGATGGATGACACGAACCTCGAGGCGCTCTCCCGAACGGCCGCGGCGGCCAAGCGCTGGGAGTTCCTGCTGGTCGGCGGTCCGCTGCCGGTCACCAACGGCACCGGCTCGCCGATCAACCCGATTGCTGTGTTCTGACGTTCCGAACCCACCATCGACAGAGTCCTGCGAGGAGACGTTCATGAACAGATTGCTAGGAGTCGCCGGAGCGGCGGCCGTGCTGTGGTGCCTGTCCATCCAGGGATTTGCGCAGACGCTGCCAACCAGCATTGCCGGAGCGGTAAGAGATTCGTCCGGTGCCGTGATGCCCGGCGTCACGGTGGAAGCGTCGAGCCACGCGCTGATCGAGAAGGTCAGGACGACGGTGACCGATGAGCATGGTGAATACAAGATCGTCGACCTCCGGCCCGGCACGTACGCGGTGACGTTCTCGCTGACCGGCTTCAGCACGATTCAAGCGCGAGGGGATCGAGCTGCAATCGGGCTTCGCCGCGAAGATCGACGCCGAGATGAAGGTCGGATCGCTCGAAGAAACCCTGACGGTCAGCGGCCAGAGCCCGGTCGTCGACGTTCAGAACACGTCGCAGATCAAGATCGTCTCGGCCGAGATGCTCTTCGCGCTGCCGATGACCAAGGAAATGGGCGGCCTCGCCAAGGTGACGGTCGGCGTGATGATTCCCCCGACCGCGCAGGACGTCGGCGGGAACATGGACCCGATGAACGCGTATCCGGTCATTCACGGCGGCCGTACGGCAGACAACCGCGCGCTGCTCGACGGCATGCAGTTCAACGGCGAAGGCCAGGGGCGCGGCTTCTACTTCAACCCGGCGGCGGCGCAGGAAGCCAGCGTGCAGCTCGGTGGCCAGACCGCCGAGTTCGAGAACGGCGGTTTCCAGGCCAACATGATCCCGAAGGACGGCGGCAACCTCTTCTCCGGACTGTTCAGCACCAACTACGCCGGCAAAGGCCTGGTCAGCGACAACCTGACGCAGGAACTGCGCGACCGCGGTCTGACTCAGGTCAACAAGACCCAGCGCACCTACGACGCCAACTTCGCCATCGGCGGTCCGATCTTGCGCGACAAGCTGTGGTTCTTCACCTCGCACCGCGTGTTCGGCTATCAGAACCTGCTCGCCGGCAACTACTTCAACTTGACGACCGAACACTCCGGTCTACACGCCCGACTTGACCCGCCCGGCCGTGCACCAGCAGGACAACTGGACCGACGGCGTCCGCTTCACCTATCAGCTGTCGGCCAAGGACAAGATCGCGGTGGCCTGGGACTATCCAGCACTCCGACATCTGCCTGTACTGCAGTCCGCTGGTGGCGCCGGAGGCGACACCAAAAACAAAGTACGCCGACCCGAACTACCTGCTGCAGGCCAAGTGGAGCCGCATCATCAGCACCGAAGCTGTTCTTCGAGGTCGCCGATTCGACGCTGATCTTCAACTGGCCGAACCAGCGCAAGGACGGGGGCGACGGCATCTCGATTCTGAATGCGAACACCGGCTACCGCTACAACGCGCCGCTGGCCTCGCAACTCGGGCAGCGCGTCGCCAGCCAGTCGAATCAGCGCGCCTCGCTCAGCTACGTGACCGGTTCACACGCCTTCAAGACCGGCTTCACGACACAGGAAGCCTGGCACCACGCGTGGTACGACGATGGCGGCCCCGGTGCGGGCCTCGGCCACGGGCTGACCTCGTACACGTTCTTCAACAACCTGCCGAATTCGATTACGCAGTACGCCGAGCCGGTGACCTTCGACGAGCGGCTGAAGGTGAACTTCGGCGTCTACGTGACGGACCAGTGGACACTCAAGCGGCTGACGCTGAACCTCGGCATTCGCTACGACTACTTCAACGCCTACGTGCCCGAGCAGAACCTGAGCGCCGGTCCGTTCGTGCCGGCGCGCAGCTACGACAAGGTCGAGTGCGTGCCGTGCTGGAAGGACATCAACCCGCGCGTCGCCGTTGCCTACGACATTTTCGGCAACGGCCGCTCGGCCGTGAAGTTCAATGTCGGCCGGTATCGTGCAGGCCGACATCTACACCATGGCGCGGGCCAACAATCCGGTGACGCGCGCCGTGCTGAACGCGACGCGTACCTGGACCGACAGCAACGGGAACTTCGCCCCCGATTGCAACCTGGCCGAACTTCGGTGCCCAGAACAACAGCGCCAGCGGCGGCGACATCGTGCGGTGCCCTGAACAACGTCAACTTCGGCCTGAACAATCCCAATTCGACGGTCTTCGCGCCTGATTCGGTGACCGGCTTCGGCGCCCGTCCCTACAACTGGCAGACGCAGATCACCTTCGATCAGCAGTTGCGCCACAACATCTCGCTCGGCGTCGGCTACTTCCGCACCGTCGTGGGGCGCCTTCACCGCCAACCAGAACGTCGCACTCGACCGCCGGCACGGTGGATTTCAATCCGTACTGCGTCACGGCGCCAGTTGACAGCCGGCTGCCCGACGGCGGCGGCTACCAGATCTGCGGCCTCTACGACATCGACCCCGAGAAGTTCGGCCAGTCGAGCACGGTGACGTCGGTGGCGCCGACGAAGAACGGCAACGTGAGCGAGGTCTACAACGGCTTCGACGTCGTGCTCAACATCCGCCTGCCGCGCCGCATCAACATCAACGGCGGCTTCAACACCGGCCGGACGGTGACCGACAACTGCGGTTTGACGCTGACCAACCTGCAGTACGGCCTGCCGAACGTTCCGCACACCGAGGAGTACTGCCGCGTGACGCCGCCGTGGTCGGCGTCGACCCAGGTGAAGTTCTCCGGCGCTTTTCCGCTGCCGTATCAGTTCCAGATGGCGGCGACGTTCCAGGATCTGCCAGGGATTCCGCAGTCGAACTGGTCGAACACGGCGCACCGACTCTGACGACCGGCGGGCTTGCGGTCGGCACGTTCACCAGCGCGCAGGTCGCGGCGTCGCTCGGCCGTCCGCTGGCGGCGGGCGCGAACGCCACGGTGCAGGTGCCGCTGATGGCTCCGGCGACGGCGTACGAAGACCGAATCCGTCAGCTCGATTTCCGCTTCTCGCGCTCGTTCCAGATTCGCAAAACGCGCCTCGAGCCGCAGTTCGACATCTACAACGCACTCAACGCGAGCCCGGTGCTGGCCGTCAACACCAACTACGGCGCGGCGTTCCTCCGCCCGACTCAGATCCTCGGCGGCCGCCTGTTGAAGTTCGGTTTCCAGATGACGTTCTGATCTCGCGATCGGCCGGGCACAGAATCGTGCTCGGCCGCTCCTGTCGGATGGAGCGATAACTCTGTCCGGTGGCAACGCTAACGGTTGAACGTGGCACTATTCGCTTGTGCCCCTGAGTTCTTGGTTCTGACTGAGCCCGCGTCGGATCACGTTTGGGGGCGCTTGACCGCCGCATGTCGTGGGGGACCAGACCCCGGACGCCCGTCGTCCTGCGGGCCTCCTCGTCGGTCGCCTGTCCGACCGTTCCTCATCAACGCACGATGATGTTGTCGACCCCCATCGGGTTGCCGCTGCACGTCGGGCACGATGTGTTCGTCGGCTGCGTCAACTTGATCACGACCCGGTCCACTACGGTGGCCGCCTGCGGGTTCAAAAGGGGGACGAAGTTGCCAAAGGTGTTCCCTTGTAGTCCGCTGACCGTGTACACCAGCTCCAGGCCACGATACCCGCGGATCTCCCATGGGATCTGTGTCACGCTCGAGTAGATCTCCAGCCGTTCGAGCGCGAACATCGCGCCGCTCCTTGTCACGGCGATTTCACCCGATGTCGAGGGGGCGAGATAGTCGAGCCCTCTGAAAATGATCGATGGCGCCGGGTGTCCGTAGCCATTGGCGAACCACGCATTGGATACGGGTAAGACGGTGACACCTTCCTCAGACTGCCCGACGAACGGGGCGGCCGAGGCCAGTCCCGTAAACGTCACTGTCGCTGCCGTCGGCAGGCGACCCGCCGTCATCGACACGGGGCTGAGCGGGTTGACCTGCGTCCAGCTCCCGCCATCGGGATACTGCCAGACACCATAGGTCGCGCCGAAGTCGACGATCAGCTCGTCACGGCCGTCGCCATCACGGTCGGCGAGCAGTACCGCTTCGGCCGTGAACGGATGCAGTTGACTCCACGCACTGTCATTCCGCCACAGCCAGAGGCCGTACGACGCACCGAAGTCGACGACGAGGTCACCGCGCCCATTGCCATCGATGTCGCCGGCCGAGACCGAGACCGGAATGAACGGGTGTATCTCTTCCCACGTCGCATGATTCCGCCAGACCCACAGGCCGTAGCCGGCGAATGCGATCACCACGTCGTCCTGGCCGTTCGCATCGACGTCGGAGGTGGTGATGGAGGCAGCGTTGAGCGGGTGCAGCCACACCCATTGGCTGTTGTTCTCGAACAGCCAGACACCCGCCCCGGCAAAATCGATGATCAGGTCGTCGCCCGGCAGGTTGTCGACATGCCCGATTGCAATGCGGCGCGCGTTCGACCCGTGGAGCTGCGACCAGCTCGCGTTGTTCATCCACAGCCACACGCCGTAGCCGGGAAAATCGAACACCACATCATCGATGCCGTTGGCATCGAGATCGCCGGTCACCATCTGCGACGGGCTCATCGGGTGAATCTGCGACCAGGTGGACTGGTTCATCAGGGACCAGACACCGTACGTGGGACCGAAGTTGACGATGAGGTCGTCGTGGCCGTTTCCATCCAGGTCGCCCGTGGCGATGGCTTCGGCACTGAACGGATGGAGCGAACTCCACGCTTGCGCGCGCGAGATCCACAGGCCATACGATGGCCCGAAATCAAAGGTCACGAAGTCCTGCGCCGAAGCGACCACGGGCGCGCCGATCGCCATGACGAGGATCAGGACCGTTCGAAGTGGAACAGCGCACCAGTGTTTCTGCATCCGGATAACCCCACTTGTGATCTGCTGGTCTCAGCCTGCGCCTTGGACCAAAGAAACATTGCAGCGCAGCGATCCTGTAGCGCGCCAACGCAAGCTCGACTGCCTACGTCGGCTCGACTGTTTACGTCCGCGCCTGTCGATGCGAGCAGTATGCCAACGGCACGACGATTTCGGCCCCGGGATGGGCGTCTTGGTACCGCAATTCTGGAGCTCAGGCCCTTACCGCGTCCAAGTTCGCCATGTCCTACTGGTCGACGGCCTTCACGGTCGTGGCGATCTCGTGCTCGATCGCGGCGAGGGTTCGGCCCAGCAGGTCAATCCGACGACCATATCGAACGTCGTAACCGTAGCCGGCCGCGAGAAGGACCTGCACGCGCGCCGGGGTCACGGCACGTATCGGCGCCGCGAGCCACTTCAAATCACCGTTACTGAAAAACCAATGGGTGATGGCAGGGTAGGTTCGGTATCTGTTGGGCCACTGTTCAATTGTCGTGACACAGCGCTACGACCGCCAGACGCTCGCAACGCTGCAGGGTGCCGTTGCCAAACTGGATGACGGACAACCCTGCAAGATTCTTTCAAGATCGACCGCAGAGGCCGCTCCGATAGAATCGGTAGATCCAGTCCACTGAACGACATGCCGGGGTGGCGAAACTGGCAGACGCACGGGACTTAAAATCCCGGGTTCCGCAAGGAGCGTGCGGGTTCGATTCCCGCCCCCGGCACTTTGCAATCAATAATTTCGGGCGTCAGCGTGGTGCCTAACCGCGCACCAGCTCAAGGGGGCCACATGCCAGAGCGCGAATCCCAACGCCGGGTAAAGCCATCCGAGCCAGGAGGGACGTTGTCGTTCCTCGCCGTCTCGCTGGGCCCGGGACTCGCGTGGGGATATGGGTGGCGACGACCACCCATTCCATCCTGCTCACGAGCGCGGCGCACGTTCTCTTCGACTTCTCCGGCCTCGGTGGGCGCATCTACCTGCGCGCCAGCGCAGAAGGGTAGTGCTACTCCAGCAGACGCGACGTCCTGCGCGTGATGGTGGGGCACCGCTACTGACTGTCGCTGGTGGGGATCATCACGCACACGTTCCATCCCGTTGTTCGTGAGCGCCGCGTGGGTCGACGTGACGCGAGGAATGCGACGAGGCGTTCCGCAGTGTCGACGTGCTCGGCACCAGCGCGCCTGCCCGCGCCTGCCGTCGCCATCGTCAACACTTCGGCCCTGACGGTGTCGAAGCGGCCGAACACATGGCGATGAAGCCGCAGTGCCACCCGCGCTACACGGCAAGCGGCGGCGCAGAGGTCTCCTTCGCTGCGAGCGGAATCTCGATGCGGAACGTGCAGCCAATGCCGGGTCGATTGAGGACGTGAATGTCTCCCGCGTGTGCGCGCACCGCCTTGCGGGCGATGGACAGGCCCAGGCCGAGGCCCGTGCGGTCCTTCCCTCGGCGCTCCCCAAAGGGTTGAAAGGGGTCACCGATAGTCTGAGGAATCCCGCCACACGTATCTTGCACCGCGATGACCAGTGTCGGCCCTTGCGCTGTCGCGGACAGGGTCACCGTTCCGCCCTCGTGCGAATACTTGAACGCGTTGTTCAGCAGGTTGGTCACCGCTGATGCCAGGAGCTGCGGATCAACGTCCGCCATCAGGTCTGGCGCGACCGGCGCCGCGATGAAGTGACAGCCGCGATACTCTGAGTGCAGGGCACTCGCCTCGACCACCTCGTTTATCAAGGTGGCGACCGCCACCCGTTGGCGGCGTTGATGGTCACCCTTGAGCCGCACATCGGACAGGGTGCTCCCGACGAAATCCCGGAGGCTCAAGAGCGTGCGTCCCAGGACCGCTCCGGTGCTGCCGTTGATGGAGACGGTGCCCCGCTTGAGACTGTGAAAGGCGAGCAGCGCCGTGTTCACGAGGTCGCGAATCTCGTGGGCGACGAGCCCGAGGCGCTCGATTTCCTCGCTCGCCCGAGACTCCGCCGTGACTCGTGCGTGCTCAGTCACCGCCTCCGCAATGGCCGTATCCAAACAGCGGTTCAGCGTGTGGAACTCTTCCACCGAAATCGGCGCCTGATGCTCCACGGCTGTCTCGGTGATGGCCTGACAAATGTCGCCATAATCGTGAACGACCTGCCCAATCGTGAATCCCAGCTTGAGCAGTGCCCCGCCATGCGTGGCAGCGGCATCGCCAATGGCGTCGGGCGCATACGGCTCGGTGGTCATCTCCAGTCGCAGCGTGTTCGAGAGCTGGTCCAGAAACAAGGGCACGCCGGTCTCCAGTTCGCTCGCCGTGGCCGACGGCCACGCACGTTGGCGGAGCCGCAGCCGTGTTAGGTCGATGATCTGCTCGCGGTAGACGACGAGAAACTCGTGCAGCATGGAGGCCTTACGACGCGCAACGGCGCGAATGACCGGGCTGTTGGCTGAGAAGAAGGAGACGCGTGCCGTGTTCACTGGGAGCGACGGAGGCCCGTTCGCTCCGCATGGTCCGGGGAACTCCCGAGACACGAGGCACAGATGGGCTTGGAGCGCAGCACTTTCATACGCCGCGAATCTGGACCCATCCTACAGGGCTATGGTGCGAGCCCCTGTGCTGAAAGGGACACGTATGCGGACACCTGAACCTCGCCCCGAACTGGGGGCGCGGCCATCCGCGATTGGACCAGCCGCCTACGGCCCACGCTGGCTGGCATTCCGCTCGTCATGACGACTGACAGCAAGGTCGTCCTCGAGTCGGTCGTCGGGCCGACCCAGGCGTTGGAGGTGACCGGCACGCAGGCCGACCTTAATGAACTACTGCGCGCCATCGACGCTGCTGTCTGCCGTCCCGACGGTCAGGAACCCAGAGCTTTTCCGCTGCACTGACTTGTCCGGCGGTGCTCTTCCCAACCCGTTACATGTGTGGCCGCGTCTGAGCGCCTCTATGTGAGGAGCGGAGCGCCGATTGTTTCAACGGCCACGATGGGCACCTCGATGCTGAACATGCAGCCGACGCCGGGTCGGTTGACGGACGTGAATATCGCCACCGTGCGCCCGAACCGCTTTGCGGGCGATGGCGAGCCCAAGGCCCAGGCCCGTGCGGTCCTGACCGCGCCGTTCTCCGAAGGGCTGGAACGGATCGCCCAGTTGTTCTGGGATGCCGCCGCACTCGTCTTCAATGGCGATGGACACCACGTCGCCAACCTGCCGTGTCGACAAGGTCACGGTGCCCTGGGAGCGCGAATACTTGAACGCGTTGTTGAGGAGGTTCGTGACCGCCGACGCGAAGAGCTGCACATCGACGCGAATCATCACGGCAGGGTCCACTGTCTCCGCGTTGAACTGCAACCCCCGATACTCGGCGTGCAGCGCGGCGGCCGTGACGACGTCGGTGAGGAAGGACATCAGTGACACGACCTCGCCTCGTTGCTGGTCGGCCAACAGGCGCACCTCGGACAAGGTGCTGCCGACAAAATCCCGAAGACTCAACAGTGTGCGGCCCAATACGGCGCCGGTGCTCCCGTTAATCGCCACCGCGCCGCGCTTCAGTGCCTGAAACGCGAACAAGGCGGTGTTGACGTAGTCACGCACTTCGTGACTGACTTGCCCGAGGCGTTCCACCTCCTCGTGGGCTCGGCCTTCAGCGGTCAATCTGGCGTGTTCAGTCACTGCCTCAGCGATGGCTGTATCCAGGCAGCGGTTCAGGATATAGAACTCATCTATTGTGATGGCCGCGTTGTGGTCGTGCGCGGTGGCCGTGATGGCTTGGCAGATGTCGCCGTAGTCATGCACCACCTGGGCAGCGGTGAACCCGAGCTTCAGGAGTTCGCGTCCGTGAAGGGCGGCGGAATCGCCGATGATGTTGCCCGCAAAAGGGGCCTTGGTGGATTCGAGCCGCAGAGTTTGAACCAGTTGGTCCAGAAACAGTGGGACCCCTGAGGCCAACTCGCTGGCCGAGGCCGAGGGCCACGAGCGGCCGCGCAGTTGCACCCGTGTTCGCTCAATGATCTCCGCGCGAGCGGCGACGATGAACGCATGCAGCATGACAGATCCTTCGGATAAGACTCGTGAGGGTCGCAGTTCTGGTCCGCTTCCACTCTGCCGTATCCGCCATATCAGAGCTGTGCAATAACGCACAGCCCATTCGACGTAAGGCAAGGGGCAGATGTGTCGCGGAGGTGATCGGCAGAAGAGGTTCGATTCTGCTCACGTGTTCGCCCGTCCGAAGGTTGGGGTTCTCAACCACGAACACGATGGAGGCGCATGACGGCACGGTCGCGACCAGTGCCGGGCGGGTGCAGGGTGCGATCTTTACAACAACGCCCCACTTGGGTTCCAGCGGCGCATGTTGCGACACTCGCCTCACACGCTCTCCCCCACCGGCAGGTTTACGCGCTGGCTCGGCGCCCTCAGGCAAACTGCAGGTCCACCGTCAGCGGATGGTGGTCGCTCTCGGCAAGTTGATGGCGGGGGCTGGCGTGTCAGCGACGTGGGTGGCCCCCGCCAGTTTCGACGACCGCGCCCGGGGCCGCGCTTCACGCCGCCTGTAACGGGCTGGACGCCCTGCGGTAACTCTGCGCGCGCGGCGTGGAGCCTCAAGTCAATCTGCTGGACTCGATAATCCGCCGAATGGACGGCTGGGAGTTCAGGCTACGCGGATCGTTGGACCACGTCGCGCTGTTCATACGCCTGCACGCGTTGCTTATGCGGCGATGGAGCGGCGCCTGACGGGGACGCGCAGCGAAACCCAGGGGGTGCACCACACCGGGGGCATGCGACGTAATGGATCGCATTCCGAAACGGCCACGGCGTCGGCAGCACTTCGCCCGGTTTCAATCGTTCTGGTGCGAAATTCACAAGGCAAGTCCGTATGAGGCGCGGCCACTGGGCTTCAAACGTGAACGCCACCGCCGCCCTGGTGTAGCCGGGCTAGGGAAGCGGATAGTAGCCGGCCGGCGCCCAAGGTGCTTAATTAGTGTCATGGGATGGTCATAGAATGCCACGATTAGCTGAGCTGTTCAAATGCCGTGCACACCCTGTCATGCAATTCGTGACTCAAGGTTTTTCAACGTGAACCATGTCTTCGCGACAAAACGCAGAGGTCGGCACGGGTTTCGCTATAAGTGTGGACAGGATGAAGTGAACATGCTCCACATGGCGGCGGTTTTTCTCGTTATGGGCCTGATCGCGACGATGCTTGGATTCACAACCATCGCGGGCGGATCCCTCGCCATCGCGAAGTTTATGGCGGGCCTGTTTCTGATGCTGTTTGTCGTCTTCCTGATCATTCCGCTGGCCTCCGGCAGCAAGATCACCCACTAACCGAGGCCGTTTGGGACCACGAAACGGCGCCACCGAACACGAACTCGCCTAACCAAGGTTGCCGACGGCCAGCCGGCTGGGAACACCGGCTCACGGCTCGATCGGCGAGCTGCCCGCGCCCGCCCAAGCGGTGCTGTCGCATCTCGCGGGTTCCTCCGTCGTCACAGGCTGGAACCCGAAGCGCTGGAGAACGGGAGCGAGAGATGGACGTCGGGTAAGACGTGGGCGCGCGCGTAGTAATACACCTGTGCCGACACACCGTCCTTCCTCCTGAGATCGTCGGTCCCCCATTGCTCACCGACAGCGAGGAACTCGGACCAGACACGCTCGCCCGTCTCCGACTGCAATGCCGGCGTGAGATCGAGGACGCTCATCGCTTCGAGTTCCTGCACGGAAAATCCGGTGAGCGCCGCCACCGCCTCGTTGCCCACGACATAACGACCCTCTCCCATTCGCCGCGAGGGCCGGAATCGGCAACCGACTGAGGCGCGCCCGCAACGTCTGGAGGTTTGTGAAACCGGCGTCGCCGCCATCGTCTCGCCGGCCATCGCTCGCCGGATCACGTCGAGCAACTCCCGCCCTGCCGACGTCTTGTGGACCAGTGCGGACGCGCCGACCTGCAAGGCCTCGGTGACAAATGCGGGGTCAGTGTTGCCGGTGACGTAAATCAGCCGAGTGGCCGGCAACTCACGCTTGATCGTTCGACCGGCTGCGAATCCGTCGAGCACCGGCATGAAGATGTCCGAAATCACACATCTGGCGAGAGCCGTCGGGCCTCTCGCACCAGGGCGTCCCCGTCGGCCACCGTGCCAACCACCTCGCACGCATCGCTGACGAGACGAGCCAATGCGGCTCGCATCCCGGGATGGTCATCAGCAATCAAGACGGTGGGACGGATATACGTCGGCGCGAGCGACCCATCGGCGTGGGACATCGGACGGGGCGTCACAGACCTTACTGCGTTCATCGAGTTCACAGTTCGACGAGACGGTATCAGCCTACGCAGCAGACGCGCTCGCAGTCCACCACCGATGACAGGCGGAACATTGCAGCACTCGGATGAGCGTGTCATGGAAGGCGTTGCGGACGTGATGAGCCCCGCAGTGCGGACACTCATCGGCACGGCGCCAGCGAAGCGGTGCGACGCTGCCAACCTGCCAGTGGTCACAGCGAGCACAGTCATCGCTGGTGATGATCTGCGGCGTGAGGCGCGTGCAGAGCGCGGTCGCGATACCGGCGATCTCACAGGCGCTGCCGTCAGCGGTCCAGCGACAGTTGAACGGAGATGTCGCCGTGGTCGTCTCCATGATCGGCACGCAGAGACAAGTCGCGTGCCGAGGGACTGGCGCGGGTTTTCGGCCAGTTGCCGCGTGGCGCAGCGACTCGTGCCGAATATCCGGCATCGCGGGTGCGGGACGGCGGCACCGGCCTGACGGCCACAGCCTCGGTTAGACTAGCCAACAAAGCGCGTCACCACAGTAGTTTGCAGTAACGACCCTGATCGGGTTCTATTCCCGCCCCCGGCACCTCTAGCGCGGCACCTCGCACCGGAACTTCGCAGCATCGTCGGTGCTGCCGGTACCGATGTACCTGGCGACGTGCGGATACGCGCAGAGCGGCCGTGTGCGAGTGATCGCGGCGTCCGTGCGATGAGCGGCAATGATCTGCTGTGGTTTTCGGCCGGTCTCGACCCACTCGTCAATCGCCGTCGCGGTGTCGAACGAGTCCGTGCCAGCGCCGCCACCGCAGTGATCCATGCCGGGGACGAGGAACAACGCCATCGAGGCCTCTGCCGAAGGCCCGACGACCTCGCGCACATTGCGATAGAACATCAGGCTGGTATCGGGCGAAATCAGCGGGTCCGCCCACCCGTGGTACATCAGCAGCTTGCCGCCGCGGCCGAAGAACTGCCGCAAGTCGGGATCGCCGCCGAACAACAACCCCTCGTCGGCCTGAACGGCGCGCTTGACGTCGTCGGGCACGCGCAGCGAATGGTAGTCCCACGCTGGTGTGAACACGATGTTCTTCATCGCCGCGAGCCATTCGCCGGACGGCATCGGACCGCCGATCCACTTCCAGCCCAGTTCGCTGCCCGGATACAGACGGCCCGCAAAGAGGACATCGCCGGTGGTGCGGTCGGTAATCGGCGAGGTGATGGCCCGCGCAGACTCCACCTGGCCTCGCGTGAGACAGGTCGCTTCATCCCCAGCGGCGCAGGCCAGCGTGCCGTAATCGAAATGGCACCGGCTTGGGTCTTCGAGCACACCGTCCCTGACGCCGTCGAGTGCGTCACAGGCGTTCAACACGGCAGCGTGAACCATCGGGTACTTGGCGGGCGGAATGATGCTGTCGGCGTTCCGGTTGACGAACAGGTTCAGCGCGATGCGGGCCGCGTATAATCGCATCTGATCCCACGCGCTGGCCCCGGCGACGATGCCGTCAAAGTCTTCTGGGAAGCGGTGCGCTTCGATCAGCGCCTGGCGGCCGCCGGTCGAACACGCGTCGAAGTAGGAGCGCGCGGCCGGCGTCTCGTATCGAGCGGCCACGATGGCTTTGCCTGCAACGGTCAACTCGTGGATGGCGCGATAGCCGAAATCCCGCAACTTTTCAGGATGGCCGCGCACGAAGTCGGCGTTGTCTCCGACGTGTCCGGTGTCGGTTCCGGCGGTGGCGTACCCCGCCCGAAGAGCGGCGGCCATGCCGGCATACGGCACCACTCCGGCGAGTCCCCCGTTGCCGAGGACACGGAATTTCCCATTCCATGCGGCGGTGGGCAACCAGACTTCGATGCGGATGTCGGAGTCGCTGGAAGGAGCCAGCTTCGCCCGCACCCTGCAGAACGCGGGCGTGGCCTTCATGGCCTCAGGTGTCAGGGTGACACCGGCGGGCGGATCGAAGCGGCCGGCCTCCACCGAGTCGGCTGAAAGGATCTCGCCGTCGGTCAGGCGCAGGCCCTTCAGGTCGTCGCACGAGAGCGGCGCAGCCGTCGCCGACTCAAACAACACGCCGCCCAGCACCGCAGCGAGCGCAAGGCCAGACGCATACCTCTTCATGCGGGGCAGTCTACAAGAGACATCCACATTGCGCATTCTGTCCTGTTGCGGAGCGACGGGAAGGAAAAGGACCGGCGTTCTCGGCAGCCGCGAGGACCGTGCCGCGCCGCTTCACCCGGCGCTTTCGATCGCTGCGACGATCCGGGCAAACTGCTCGATGGGAGCGAGGCGGCCCAGCGCGTCGACCACCCGGTCGAGGTCCAGTGCGACGTATTCGTGAATGATGACGTTGCGGAACCCCGGGACGCGTTCGAGTTCGCGCGACGCAGTGCCGCGGTATCGTGCGTCTCGTGCCGGTCCTGACCGCCGTCCGTGGAAGCGCTGAAGGTCGACTCGTCGCGGCCCGGGCGGAGAGTTCGCGGCAGCGATCGCAGGTGACGCACTGGCTGCGCGGCACCGGATCGACCCCGCCAACGCCGAGAAAGTCGACATGCTTGGCTGGAGTGATCAAGTCTGCTACGTTCTACGATGCGAGTGCCGCGCTCGCTGACTCTTCGGCGCGATCTCCTCGGCGAGCGGCGCCATGTCGCCGTAACTCCGCCAACCGTCAACGAGGTGATGCGCGCGATCCGGGCTGAGCGCCGACGCTCGCGTGATCTGCACGGTGCTTCGCGATGGAACGCACGTGATCGGCGGCGCGAGACACGACCAGGCGCCGGTGTGCGTTCCGCGGCCGTTCAGGGCGAAGGGCGGCACGACCAGCATGCGCTCTCTCGGCTCCTGATCTCGCCGATCGTCCAGTGTGGCGGCGGCTCGTTGAGGATCGCGATTCCACGGACGCGTCCGGCGATCCGCCGGCGCAGGCGCGGGAAACAGCTGGAGGCGACGCTGACGCTCGAAGCCGCGCCGAGCGTGCTGTCCGGATAGACCTCCCGGGCGACAAGCGAGGGTCGTCGACCGTCGCTCGTGCCACGGTGCCGGCGGACCAGCCCAGTCGACAACACTGCGAACAGGACGCGGCAACCACGCCAGGTACTGCTTCAGTGTGTGGGCGATGCGTTCGAGGCGTCGGCAGGCGCCATGCGCCAAGTATACCGGCCGTCAGTAAATTGGACCGCGTGTGGACCTCACGCTGTTCGATCGCGCGGCCAGGCGGCTGCGCCTCGAGTCCGTGCGTCCGCTGACGGTCGACGACGCCGCAGTGCAGGAGGCCGGCGACTTCTTCGCGATGCGGCGATAGCATGCCGCGCGGTGGGCCGAAGGAGGCGGTCGGGACCGCCCACCCACGGCCATGCACGTCGACTTGTTGACAGCGGTGAGAGGCGACAGTACCGTGGCCGGGACTGGACGCGCGCGGCCTTCGATTGTGCCGGGCCGTTGCGATCGAGGAGGTAGAGCAGTGCGCAGTATGTGCTGGACAGGTGCGGTGATCGCGATTGCGGCCGTCGCTGGCGCCGCAGCGCTCGGTGCCCAGGATCGTGTCGATCTGCCGATGGTGGCGCGGATCAAAGCGGAGGCGGCCCAGCACTCCACGGTGCTCCAGACCTTCAGCTATCTGACCGACGTGATGGGCGCGCGCCCGACCGGGAGCCCGGCACACAAAAAGTCGGCCGATTACGTGAAGTCGAAGCTCACCGAATGGGGGCTCTCTGACGCGCACCTCGAACCGTTCGAGTTCGGCCGCGGATGGGAACTGCAGAAGTTCTCACTGGAGCTGACCTCTCCGCGCTATTTTCCGATGACCGGATACCCGCTCGCGTGGACCCCGTCCACCAGGGGAGTGCTCACCGGCGCGCCAATTTACGTCGCCGACAAGACTGAGGCGGAGATCACCGCCCTTGGCGACACGCTCCGCGGCGCCGTCGTCCTGGCGTCGCCCGAGCAGACCGTCTTCACGCTTCGCGATCGCGAGCAGCCGGCCGACACCGATCGCCTGGTGCGGATTGGCGGTCCTGAGCCGCCGGCCGAACGGCAGGCGCAGTCGGTGGTGCCGCCCAACGCATTGAGTGCGCTGCTCCAGAAGCTTGGTGCAGGGGCCATTCTTCGCCCGGGATCCCAGCTGCACGGGACGGTCACCGTCGGCGGAAACCCGTCGACCCCTGACGGCGCGGTGCCCACCATCATGGTCACGGCCGAGCACTACAACATGCTCGTGCGGATGATGCGCGGGGGAGTGACGCCGCAGCTGCGCCTGGAACTCCGCACGGTGTACCAGGAGAGCGACCGCAACAGCTACAACGTGATCGCCGAGATCCCCGGTGAAGATCCGGTGCTGCGCAACGAAATCGTGCTCGTGGGCGCGCATCTCGATTCGCTGCCCGCGGCAGCCGGTGCCACCGACAACGCTGACGGCGTCGTCTCCGCGATGGAAGCGATGCGTATCCTGAAAGCGGTGGGCGCGCATCCTCGCCGCACAATCCGCCTCGCGATCTGGAGTGGCGAGGAGGTCGGGTTCGTCGGCGGCAAGGCCTACGTGCAGCAGCACCTGGCCGATGCCGCATCGCGAGACAAGATTGCCGTCTACTTGAACAACGACCCTGGCGCAGGTGCGACCTACGGGTGGTACATGGCGAACAACGCCGACGCGCGCGGCATCTTCGATTCCTGGCTCGAGCCGCTGAAGGACCTCGGCCTCAAGCGCAACGTGATGGACAGCAACTTCACGTCGGAAGACGGGGTGTTCGACGGCGTGGGGATCCCGGCGTTCACGACGATCATGGACTACACGAATTACGACGCCTGGACGCGCCACACCAATGCCGATTTCTATGAAGCGGTCAGTGAGCGCGACCTCCAGCAGTCCGCGATCGTGATGGCGGTGTTTGCCTATCAGTCTGCGATGCGCGACAAACCGATGCCGCGCCGGCCGGCCGGAGTGCCCGCGAGTCCACGGCCCGGGGGCGGGCGCGGGCGCATCCGCAGGTCCGCCACGCGCAGCGCACCCGCAGGTCCTGCACAGCCTGCGCGGCCGGGCAGATGACACACACCGTGATCCCCATCGCACGTCCGACCTTCGCCTCGCGCGCGAGCTCTGCGCGTACCACTCTCGTCGCGCCGGCGGACGGCTGACCTTTCCGGGCCGATCGAGCGCGGCGGACCGCTGACCTCGCGCGGCGGCACTCGAGCCCGGCGTATCCTGACAGCATGCGCTCGTGGCTCGCGTCCATGACGGCGGTCGCGTGCGCGTCGATCTTCGTCATCGCGCAGTCTGGCGGCGTCGATCCGTCGCCACCCAACGCGCCGTGGCAGTCTCCGGCATTCGCCGGTCAGACACGCGCGCCTGCCCGCTCGTCCGGCGTCGCGTTCGACGTCGTGACGCTCGTCAGTGGACTCGAACACCCGTGGGGGCTCGCATTTCTTCCGACGGGTGCAGGTGGACAGGTCGGGCGGATGCTCGTCACCGAACGTCCCGGGACGGATGCGGCTCGTCAGCGCCGATGGACGCCTCTCGGAGCCACTCGGTGGACTGCCGCCCGTCGACGCGCGCGATCAGGGCGGGCTCCTCGGCCTTGCGATCGATCCAAACGCAGCGGACCTGCCGATCGCGATGCCGCGCACTCCGGGCCTCGCCTTTCCCGCCGGGCCGGGAAGTGCCCGCTCCGCGCCTGGCCGTGGCGGGATGGTCGTCTACTGGGTCTACGCCGAGCCTCACGCCGACGGCACCACCAACACCGCAGTGGCGCGCGGCACCCTGGTCGAGGGACTCACGCCGCGTCTCGAGAACGTGCAGGTCATCTACCGGCAGGCGCCGCAACTGCGTTCGACCGCGCACTATGGCGGCCGTGTCGTGTTGGCGCGAGACGGGACACTCTTCGTCACCCAGGGTGAACGGTCGATTGTCGAAGGACGGCTGCAGGCGCAGCGGCTCGACGGCCTGCTCGGAAAAATCGTGCGCATCAACAAGGACGGCTCGATTCCCGCGGACAATCCGCTTGTCGGACGTGCCGGCGCGCGCGGCGAAATCTGGTCGATCGGCCACCGTAACGTCCAGGCAGCCACCATCAATCCGCTGACTGGCGAACTGTGGGAGGTGGAGCACGGGACGGCGGGTGGCGACGAGATCAACATCGCGCGCAAGGGGAAGGATTACGGCTGGCCGACCATCGCCTACGGCGTCGAGTACGACGGCTCGCGTATCACCGGGGGCATCACCCAGAAGGAGGGCATGGAACAGCCGCTCTACTACTGGGATCCGGTGATTGCGCCGAGCGGGATGACGTTCTACACGGGCGATCTGTTTCCGGGCTGGAAGTCGTCGGCCGCAGCGGCGACGTTGTTCGTCGGCGGACTCGCGAGCACGAACCTGGTGAGGCTGACGGTCAGCGGCGAGCGCATCGTCGACGAGGAGCGGCTGCTGACCGACCTGCAGCCGCGACGGGAGCGGATCCGTGACGTGGTACAGGGTCCCGACGGCGCCCTGTATCTCCTGACCGACGAGGATCGTGGGCGGCTGTTGAAGATCGTACCGCGGCGGTAGCGTGTCACGACGGCAGCTTCCCGAGCGCCTTGCGGAGGTCGTCGGCGTTCATGACGGGGATCAGCGACACGGCCGCGTTGAGTCCTCCGAAGAACGGCTCGAGAACACCGGGGATGTCCGCCGCGTCCACGAGGTCGAAGACGATGAGGGCCGTGCGAACGCCGCCTTCTGCGAAGAAGTAGGCGGCTTCCGGCTTGAGGGTGTCGAGTGCGTCACCCGTGATCTGCCTGAGGCGGCCGTCCTTGATCCCTGCGTTGCCGGGTTCGACGGGGATGGACACCTTGAGCATCATTCGCATCGCTGTTACTCCTCAATGGTCCCGCCGTGTAACTGGGACGGGACCGTCCGCGGCTCTCGCGTGAGTTGATGGATCACCCCGACAATGTCCGCCGCGTCCGCCGGCTTGGTCAGATGCGCCTGGAAACCGGCGGCGAGCGCCTCAGTCCTGATATGCGGCTCGGCATACGCGCTCAACGCGAGCGCGGGGACCGCCCGGAAGCGCTCGGATTCGCGAACCTGCCGGATGAAGTCGACGCCGCTCGCGCCCGGCATCGCGATATCCGAGACGATCACATCCGCAGCGCCGGTTTCCAGGGCCTGCAGCCCTTCGTGTGCCGAGGCCGCGGTGACCACCGTGGCTCCCGCTGCCTGAAGCACCTCGCGCATCAGTGCCAGCGCGTCTGGCTGGTCATCCACGGCGAGAACGTTCACGCCATCCAGTCGGGAGGGCGCGACGACGACCCGCGGCTCCGGTGGTCGAGGATCATCAGCGAGCAGAACGGGGAGGGTGACGGTGAACGACGCCCCGAGACCTGCGCCCTCGCTCGCGACTGCAATGCGTCCACCATGCAGCGCAATCAGGTCCCGCGCAATGGCAAGACCCAGCCCGAGGCCGCCGTGTTCACGGGTGAATCGCGCGTCCTGCTGTCGAAAGCGGTCGAACACGTGCGGCAGAAAAGCGGCGTCGATCCCGCGTCCGGTGTCACTGACGACGATCTCTGCGTTCGGGCCGGCGAGCGCCACAGCTACCCGTACCTCACCTCCCTCAGGCGTGAACTTCACGGCGTTCGACAGCAGATTCCAGAAGACCTGCTGCAGGCGATCCGCATCACCGGCGAGAGGAGGTACGTCGCCATGCGCGACACGCACCGTGAGCGATTTCGCCTCAGCCGCCGGCCGGATCCCGGCGAGCGCCAGGTCGAGGATGCTCCGGAGATCCACCGGCTCGCGCTTCAGGATCATCTTGCCGGACACGATGGCCGACACGTCCAGAATGTCTCTCACCAGCGTGTTCAGCGCCGTGGCATTCCGTTCGATGATCGCCATGGCGCGACTGGTTCGCGCCGTGTCGAAGGTGCCCGTGTTCAACATGCGGCTGTAGCCCAGGACCGCGTTGAGCGGCGTGCGGAGCTCGTGCGAAAGGGTGGCAAGGAACTCGTCCTTGAGGCGATTGGCTTGCGTGGCGGCGTCGTAAGCGAATGCATTGTCCAGCACGAGGCCGGCGCGTGACGCCACGGCTTCCGCCAGCCGCAGGTCGGCCTGGGTGTAATCCCGTGCGCTCTCCGAACGAGCGAAGGTCAGCGTTCCGAGCGACCGCCCACGCACGGTAATGGGGACGAGCATCAACGACCGCACGCCAAGCGATGCGATGGCCGCGCGATGTGTCTCGTCGCGAGCGCCGTGACGGATCATCGCCTCGCTGAGGCGAGGCACCAACAGGGGCTTGCCGGTGCTCACCACTCGGGCGATGCTCGCCGGCGAAGATGCGGATTCAGGAAAGTCATTCTGAAACCGCTCGGCCATCAGGATCCTGGACGGGTCGACGTGGGCCACGGCCACCCGGCGTATCTCACCTTCTGCCTCCACGAGGTGCACGGCACACCAGTCCGCGAAGTACGGGACGGCGAGTTGTGCGACGCGCGTCAGCGTCACCTGTGGATCCAGCGACTCGGTGAGCACCATGCCGGCTTCGGCAAGGAACTGAAAATCGCGGCTGCTGCGGATCTGCGCATCATACAGTTCCGCCGTCAGCAGAGCGGCGGTGGCGAGATTGCCGAAGGCGCGCGCCGCTTGCAGCTCCGTCTCGGAGAACGTGTGGGTCGAGTGGTAATAGAAGACCACGGTCCCGACGGCGTACTCACCGCGGGTGAGCGGCACGGAGAGCATGGCCTTCACGCCCTCGGCGGCATAGGCGGCCTGCCGCACCGCGAGAAACGGCTCCGTCGTGACATCCGACACGGCCACGAGGTCGTCCAGCCGCCCGGCCGCGGCGGCGGGTATTGTCTGCTGAATGAAGGTGGTGGAGACGCCCCGGCTGGTCTGGATGTGCCAGGTGCCCGTCTCTGCGTTGACGCGCCACAACGCGCACGCATCCGCGGCAATCAGATCGTGCGCGGTCTGGAGGACGGCCGGTCCAACGTCTTCCAGCGTCGGCGAGCGCAGGACCGACTGTGCGGCAGACAACAGGGCGAGCAGTCGAGCCTGCAATTCCGCGACGTCGCGCTCGGCCTGCACCTGCATCGACGTGTCTCGAGCGATCCGCGAGATGCCGACCAGCGCTCCTGCTCCATCGTGGATGGGAGACATGGTGAGCGACACCGGGAACACGGTGCCGTCCTGTCGTCGTCGTTCCGTGCTGAAGTGAACGACGCTCTCGCCGCGTTCGATCGTGGTTTGCAGCGCCAACTCCGCCTCGCGGTGATCGGGCGGCACGATGATGTGGATACTCTGGCCCACTGCATCGGCGGCAGCAATGCCAAAGGTCTGCTCTGCGGCGCGGTTCCACGACTGAATGATGCCCGCCACGTCCGTGGCGACAATCATGTCGTCCGATGATTCGACGATGGCGGCAAGTTGCCGGACGCGGTCCAGCTCTCGCGACAGCCGCGCCACCAGAACCTCTCGCTCTCGATTCGCGTCCTCGGCCTCGTGTCGGGCCGACTGCTCGCGTTCCAGCGCAGCTTGCAGTGCGGTCAGGTGGTCACGGTCGCGGGCGATTTGTTCAAGACGTGTCGTCGTGAGCTGCGACAGCGTCTTCTGGTAGCGGGACCCGATCAGGAGGGCGAGCGTCGAGAGAAGCACGTAGGCGCTGTAGCCGACGGCGTATTGCCGGTCGAAGATGCGCAAGGGGTCATGGAGCACGCCGGGGTCGACAATCACCCGTTGGAGGTGTGCGGCAATCACTCCGAGGACAGCGCTCATCAATCCGGCGCGGACGCCGATGCGCCAGGTCACCACGCCTGTGACCAGGACGTAGAGCACCCCCTGCAGTGCAAAGGGCCCGGCCAGGAAGCGCAGCGACATCACCGCCAGCACGGCCAGCGCGATCATCGTGATTTGCTGGCGTGTGGCAATCATCATCGAGGCGTCAAGAAGGCGCCTCAAGACTATACCTATGTTCTTCTGCGCCGCACCTCGACTGCTCGTCGGAACGCGGGTTCTTATCCCGCATGCCATCACGACACGATCACCACGCGATGCTTAGACGAATCGGGGCATGCGCTGGCAGGGTCATGGATGCCACCGCGGCTGCAGTGCGTCGCCGTTCGTAGACCGTCGTGCGCCCTGGAATGAGTGCGTCGACCCCGGCTCCGAGGCCGGCATACACGCCTATCGACAACGCAAGCGCAGTGGCACGGAGCGCCGCGCAGTTGCCACCCGGTTCGTCGCCGGGACAGTCCGACATTCCGGCGGCAAGCACGCCCATCACGATCCCGGTGACAGCGCCGATGACCGTGCCATTCTTCAGCGAATCGCGCTTCTGAATGCGCGACACTTCCGGCAGGTCGAAGCGACGCTCGACGCCGCCGACGAGCAGCAGCAGCGAGTCCGGATTCAACTGGAGCAGTTTCCCCGACATCTCTGCGCCATTGACGTCCCGAACGTAGATCGTGTCCAGATCGGATGTCTTCAGGCCGGCCCACGGCTCCACGGCACTCTGCGCCGGAGCAGCCGAAGACGTGAGCGTGGTGGCGAGCACTGACGCGAGCACCAGCAATGGACGGAATGAACACCTGAGCATGTCGACCTCCACGCACACGCTAGCCCTGAGTCGGCGCTGGTGTCCTGCTCGCGAGGCTGAAAACTGCTGAATCGTGGGCGCGCGCCCACCTCGTGGTGGTCCGCCGCACGACGACACCGACTGGCCTGGCTGTTGCTTTCTCTTCAAACGCGTCTGGCTTCATCTCGACCGATGCTTATGGGCCAACGCTGGTCGCGTCCGTCCATCTGCGGAATAAGCCGCGTATCCAAGGAGGCTCCCCATGCACAGAACGTTGTCGCTGGATATCCCGACCTTCGGATTCCTGATCGGAACGCGAGTGGCGCTTGCATTCGGTGCCGGACTGCTCATGAGTGAGTATCTGGCTCCGACTCGACGCCGCGCTCTTGGCCGAACTCTGGTCGTGGGAGGTATTCTCACAACGCCTCCTGCCGTGGGGTTGCTCCGGCGGGCCCTGACCGCCGGGCGTCGTCCGAAGACGCAAACGCACTCGGATGCTATCCGGCGTGATGAGCGGCTGATCGGCGTCGAGCGTTTTCCGCGCCAGGGGAACGAGTTCTTCGCGGACGAGAGCTCATCGCGGTAAACCCGGCCGAGCGTCGGCGTATCGCTCGATCGGACGGTGACGCGGCACGCGCGTCAACTAAACCGGGTACGCTGGACGGCGATGAACTCGGATCTCAGCGCCGCCCTGGACTTCATTCTTCCGATCCCGCTGTCGTCCTATCCGCCGGCGTCGCCCAATGGTCTGATGACGACGTTGGCGGACCGTGTGGCGATGGATCCGTTCAACGCGGTAGCCACCGCGATCTTCCTCCTCGCCGTCATTCATACGTTCGCCGCAGCCAGGTTCACGAAGGCCGCGCACGACCTGCAGCATCGTGAGAACCGGAAGGCACTCGCGGCCGGCAGGCCATCAGCGCCGAGCCCCGCGGCCGAGGTCCTGCACTTCTTCGGCGAAGTGGAAGTGGTGTTCGGCCTGTGGGCGATCGTCCTCATGGCCGCGGCCGCCATTTTCCACGGGTGGCCCGCCGCGGCCCACTACGTGAACGATTCCGTCAACTACACCGAGGCGATGTTTGTGGTGGTCATCATGACCATCGCGGCCACGCGGCCGATCATCGGCTTCGCCGAGGGGGCCTTGCGGCGGGTGGCGGCACTTGGCCGGGGGACGCCGGCGGCATGGTGGGTCGCCATCCTCACGGTCGGCCCGCTGCTCGGCTCGTTCATCACGGAACCTGCCGCCATGACGATCTGCGCCCTGCTGCTGGGACGCCAGTTCTACGATCTCGAACCGGGCCGCCGCCTGCGGTATGCGACGCTCGGCCTGCTGTTCGTGAACGTGTCGATTGGCGGCACCCTGACGCATTTCGCAGCGCCACCGGTCCTGATGGTGGCGCGTCCGTGGGACTGGGGCACGCCGTTCATGCTGACGCACTTCGGGTGGCGAGCGGTGGCCGCGATCGCTACAGCCACGGGTGTGTACTTCCTGGCGTTCCAGAGCGAACTCATCGCCCTTGCGAGGACTGCGCCCGTGGCGGAGGTGGAAACGCCCGACGAAGACATTCCGGCCGGCGCGCCGGCGCTGCTTCCGGTGCCAGGGTGGGTCGCAGGCACGCACATGGCGTTTCTGGCGTGGACGGTCGTGAATGCGCATTACCCGGCGCTGTTCATCGGGGGCTTCCTGTTCTTTCTCGGCTTCGTCCGCGCCACCGCTGCCTACCAGAGCCAGGTGTCGCTGCGCGCCCCGCTGCTGGTCGGCTTCTTTCTCGGCGCACTGGTCGTCCACGGGGGCCTGCAAGGGTGGTGGATTGCGCCGACGCTTGCGAGCCTCTCGGAAGTTCCGCTGTTCTTCGGCGCCACGCTCCTCACAGCCGTGAACGACAACGCGCTCATCACCTATCTGGCGACGCTCGTGCCGGAGTTGACCGACCCATTGAAACTGGCGGTGGTCCAGGGCGCGGTGACTGGTGGGGGATTGACCGTGATTGCGAATGCGCCCAACCCGGCGGGGCAGGCGCTGCTCGCACGGTTTTTCGGCGGTGCCATCTATCCGATCGGCCTTCTCGCCGCGGCCATCGTGCCCACCATTATTGCAGTGCTCGCCTTCCGGCTGCTCTGATCCAAACGGGGCGGTCATGGCCTCACCTTCCGTTGCGTCCGCTATGCTAAGGACGAATCCGATGATGAGCAAACGACCAGGAGGAAGGGAAATGCGTCTGCCTCGGACCGTCTTGCGGGTCGCGGTGCTGATCGTCACGTGCGTGTGCGGCCCTCGCATCTTCGCGCAGCGTCCCGGCGTGCCCAGCCCGCCGCCGCGGGCTTCCCAGGCTGCGCCGCAGACGGCCGCTCCCCAGGCTGCGCCTGCGCCCGCTCAGACGCCACCGGCCGTCCAGCCTGCACCAGCCCCTGCCATCTTCCCGAGCGTCGCCGAGCCGCCGCCGGTCTACGTCGCCACGACGCCGCGCGGCGCGGTTTTCCGTTTTCTCGACGAGGCCCGACAGGTGGACTACAAGTCCGCGGCGACACACCTCGATCTGAGCAGCGTTCCGCAGAAGGATCGTGAGGAGCAGGGACCGCACCTGGCACGTCAGCTGAAAGTCGTGTTCGACCGCAACCGCTGGTTCGATCTCGAGAAGGTGTCCGACCTGCCCACGGGAGATGTGGACGATGGTCTCCCCGCCAACTCTGAAAAGCTCGGCACCATCCGGAGCACGTACGGCGACGTAGACGTGATCCTGAGCAGGGTCCGCGAAGCCAACGGCACCGCCGTCTGGAAGTTTTCTTCAGGCCTGGTCGCCCTCATCCCGTCGCTGTACGACGAGTTCGGCTACGGATGGCTCGGCGAGCATGTGCCGGAGCGTTTGCGGAAGATGCGGGGCTGGAACCTCGAGAGCTGGCAGGCGCTCGGCCTCGGCGTCTTCGTCGTGTTCGGTTGGGTCGTCGGGTGGGCAGGCTCGCGGCTGCTCGCGCGTGTGCTCAGGCCGTTCGTCAGGCGTACCGCCACGGAAGTGGACGATCGTCTGCTCGAAACGATGGGCAGGCCGACGCGCTGGGCCATCGCGGTCGTGTTCATCGGCGCGACGATTGGCGCGCTGCACATTCCGGCCGCCGCGTTGTTGTGGGTGAACCGCGGGCTCGGCGCCATGGCCTTTGCCACCGCCATCATGCTGGTCTCCTCCACCATCGAGGCGTTCGCCCACGCGTCCCGTGCACGGCTGGAACGTCAAGGCGAGCGGTCGGGCGCGGCGATCGTCACCTTCATCACCCGGATCATGAAGGCGCTGCTCCTCAGCATCGCGGCGATCGGGATCATGCAGGCGCTTGGCTTCAACGTCACCGGTCTGCTCGCCGGCCTCGGCATCGGCGGCATCGCCGTGGCGCTGGCGGCGCAGAAGACGCTGGACAACCTCTTCGGCGGCCTCACGCTGATGGTCGACAAGCCAGTGAAGATCGGGGAGTTCTGCCGCTTCGGTACCCAGAGCGGTGTCATCGAGGAGTTCGGGTTCCGCTCGACGCGCGTCCGCACGCTGGAGCGGTCGGTGATCTCGATTCCCAACGGTCTGTTCGCCAACATCGAGATCGAAAACCTGTCCGAGCGCGACCGCATCCGCTTCCTCACCACACTGCAGTTGCGATACGAAACCACGGCTGATCAGATGCGCGCCGTGCTCGACGGCGTGAACGCCCTGCTCGTTGACGACCCGCGGGTGTCTCCTGAGGCGCTCCGCGTCCGCTTCACGGGACTTGGCCAGAGCGCGCTCTCGGTGGACGTCCAGTGCTACGTACTGACCGCTGACATCGACGAGTTCTTCGCTGTCCGCGAGGAACTCCTGCTGCGCATCATGGAGGTCGTGGCGGTCAGTGGAGCGGGCTTCGCGTTCCCGTCGCAGACGCTGTACATGGCGCAGGACGCAGCGGTTGCGCCCGCCGCCCATGCGTTCGTCGATGATGCCAGCTTCCTAGGGTAGCGTCGGGACTTCAGAGGTCGGCCTGCGAGGTCTTCGCAGAAGGTCTCCGAGACCCGCTCTGCAGAAGCGGAGCACCAGGCTGATCGGCAGAGACCAGCGCTCACCGGCATTGGCGAGAGATGTTACGAATGGTGCGCCGACGTCGGCGGCTGCAGTCAGCGATCCCGCGTACTTCGCCATGACCTCGACGCCGATCGAGCCGAACATGAAGCCGCCTCCGAACCCGAAGGTGGGCACCGTCGAGCCATCGTAGAACCCTCCGGTTCCGAGGAGGCCCGGGGTGACGACGGTGAGCCGGAGCTCGCTCACCTGCCGGAAGCCGATCGTCGCGATCCCATACGGACCCGATCGTCCGGCGCCACCGACGCGCACGCCGGCCTCGAGTCCCCAGAACTTGTAGGGATCGAACTCCGCGCTCAGGTCCTGCCCATTGGCCGTGCCGATTGAAATGACGTCTGCGCCCGCGCGGCCGTATTCGACGTTCGCCAGCGCATGCACGTCGCTCGAGAACGGAATCTCGACACCGCCGACAAACAGGGGTGAATTCTCGGCGTGGGTATCGGTCCACGTCTGCTCCGGCACCGCGAGCGCGACGCCGTTGACGGTGCCTGTGCCCGCACCGTGCATGGTGCCGCCGATCGACGGGTCGAAAGCAATCTTTATCGTCGCGGTGATGCCGCTCTGCGCCGAGGCGGGAGCGACCGTGCCGCACAGGACCGCCGCCATGAAGACGGCAATACTGGTCACGGATCGTGTGTTCACTGTGTCCTCGCTTGTGGCCGCCGCGACAGCGGCGGAGCCAGACAGAAGATTATCGAAGTCCGGCTCGACGCGATATCGCAATCGCGATGAGCGCCCGTGTCAACAGAACTCAGGCGCGATTGAGCTGCGCCTCACGCTGCCGGCGGACACGGTCCTGCGTCAGCGATCTGCCGCACTTTCGCCTTGAACGTCGCACTCCAGCCGTGCACGTTGTCGAATCGCGCACTTTCGAACCATGCGCGCGCATCGACGTCCGTGATGATCGCGAGCTCCTGCAGCAGCAGCTGACGCCCCGCTTCGCTGACCTGCCAGTCGGGGAACGTGCTTCCGTTGTAAGGGAACTGGCGCATGCTCACCGTGCACCGGGAGGCATCACTCCAGATCGGCGCCGCGGCCCAGTGCGCGAGGTCGACCTTGTTCGGACCGAAGGTGGCGCCGAGATCGTGAATCATTGCGAAAGGACGCGCGCATCGCTGCTGCAACCTGTGCTCGTCGAGGCAGACGAGCCGCTGGTTTGCAGACTTGTTGTCCCAATGCGCCAGCAGCATGGCGGCGAGCCTCAGCGCATCGCGCTCGGCGCGGCTCGCCTCGGACGAGGGGGCGAGCGCCTCCAGTTCGTACCAGGCCCACCCTTCCACGCCCGCCGACTCGATGGCTGGGGCAGGGAACCGACGTTCAACCGCTACCCAGCTGAAGTCCACGTAGCGCCGCGAGGAGAATATGCGCATGATGGCTTCGCGCACTCCCATACGATCGGTGGCCCACGACAGCTCAAAGGGCCGACGGGGGCACCCATAGCAGCGGACCCTCGACACAATGAACATGTCGTCGGCGCCGAATCCGAGGCGTTTGAGCAGACGGCTTGCCGCCACCTCCGCCTGAATCTCCTCGGTCCCACCGTACTTGACCTTGATGACCTCGCCGTTCGCGAGCGTGCAATTGAACTTGGACGTGGTGCCGTGCGCGGCCTCCGGCTCGTATCGGCACTCCACAGGCGAGGTCTGGAGGGTGCCCGTCGGATCGGGAGTGCGCACCAGCGCCGCGTTCGATCGATCGTGCGGCTCGTGCCGGACGTCCGCACGACGGATCGCGTCGGCGCGATCTTCAGAGGTCAGTCGCATCACTTCGTTCGGCCGCGCCTCGACGTCGAGCAGGCCGGAAACCGTCGGTGTCGCACGCGTGCCTGGCCACAGGGCGACTGCCGCCACTGCAGTCAGCGAAGCTCCTGCGATCTGCCACCAACTGCTCACAGCGCCGGATCTGAGCAATTCCAGGGCCAAATGCGCAGACGTAGCGGCAGGTCTTTCAGAGACCGACGACGAAGTGAATACCGGGGGAGCTCGGCGGTACGCTTCAATCAGTCCAGGGCATGGCCGCGAGCATGAGCGCGAGCCCGGAGACGAGCCACAGCAACTGGCTCCGCCGCCCTGACCGATCGGGACGTGATCTGGCGACGAGGATGGCGCGGCACACCACGATGGCGAAGGAGAGGATCCCGAGAGCGGGATGCACGACGTTCCAGTAGCGCAGCGTCGGATCGCGGAGGACGACTTCCACGTTGGCGCGCACGAAGGCGGTGAATGGGCTGAACCGCAGGTGCAACAGTACACCCGTCACGACCTGGAGCGTCAGCGAGACCGTCAGTCCCAGTTCGACGCCACGCCGAACCCGGACGCCGAGCGTGGCGGAGAGCGGCGCGCTCGTGACAAGAGCGCCGATGGCGCTCGCGATGGCAATCCACCCGAACCAGGCATGACAGAGGACCAGCGCGTTGTAGACGCCTGTGTTAGTCACCCGTCCACACTGGCAGGTTCCGTGGGCCTGGTCAGCGCGCCGCCGGCGCGCGCTGTAATTCCGCGAGCCTCGCCTCGGCGAGTTCCCTGACCGGGGGGCCGTCCTCGGTGAGCAGGCTGCTCGAGGCCGCCGCGGCCTTGAACGCGGTCTCCGCGTCTGCGCGGTTGCCCAGGCGGAACGCACAGAGGCCCATCAGGTACTGCACGGTGCCGGTGCCGACGCCCGGACCATCGGTGAGCGTCACCTGCTGGAGTTCCGCACGCGCCTCGCTCCACGATTCGAGGCGGGCGAGGGCTGCGGCCAGATTGAGGCGGATCGAGGCCTGTTCAGCCGCGTCCTTCGCTTCACCGAGCCTTGCCCGGAGCGTCACCAGTGTGCGGTTCACCAGCAGCGTCTGATCGCTGACGCCGATCACGCGCGGCCGGATCAGGACCTTCACGTCGGCCTTTCTCTCCGCGCCGGCCTTGCCCTTCACGTCGACGGCGATCGACTGCTCGGCGGTATGTGACGACACGACGCTCCAGAGCGCGGCGGCGTCCGCGATCGGCTTCGTATCGGCCGAGACGATGACGTCGCCCACCTGCAGACCGGCCAGAGCGGCGGGGCCATTGGCGTCAACCGAGACCACGATCGGCCCGGCAACATCCACCACGTCGACGACGGTCAGTCCAATCGTGGGGGTGAAAAACGACAGCGGACGATCGATTTGCGAGACCGCGCTCGCCACAGTCTCCTGCTGATCGAGATTGAGTCTCTATGACGTCCGGTTCGGCGATTCCCGAGCCGAGCAGCGTCAGCACCAGGCGGCTCCTGTTGCTCGCGGTGGGCGCGGTCACGGCGGCAATGCCCTGCGCGTCGAATGCCTTCGACAGCCGCGCAGAGAGGTCGCGGCGCATCGTCGAGGTCACTTCAGCCGACACGCCGAACGGGCGGCGGTTGGCATCGTAGCCGAGCCAGTCGCCGGGCAGCTTCTCCGCCTTGAGCGCCGCATCGAGCGTGGCGGCTGATGGAGCGAACACCTGGACGGATGTGAGGGGCTCGAGCGCACGCTCGATGGAGCCACGCAGGTCTGCGTTGAGGCTGGTTTGCGTGCTGGCGACGAGCGCGAATGCCGGGCGCAGCGTGCCGGTGACCGACACAGCCTGACCCGCCTTGACATCCACCCGGCGTATGTAGCGACCGGTCGGTGCCCGCAGTTCGACCGTGTGCGGGCCTTCGCAGAGTTGCGCGGTAAACGGCGACTTGCCGCGCGATTCACCGTCGACGAAAACCTGCGTATCGGTCTGGGACGACTGCGCGACGACAGTGGCCATGGCCGGAGCGAGCTTGACCGGGTCGAGGATGTAGTCGTCCAGTTGACTGATCTCCTGGCGCCGTTCCGCCTGCGCGTAGCAGGCGCGACGGAATTCGATGCGATGCGCGCCCGCGGCGAGGTCGGTCACCATCAGCACGCCAGACAGTTCGGCGGAAGGTATCCCCGCGGCCGCCGCCGTGCTGGTGAATTGCGCGGGTGGCGGGCCTGCCGCGGTCCTGCCGCGCGAGACTCCGTCCACGAGCACTTCGACATCCGCCGGCGACGTGACTACCGAGATGACTGCAGACGAGCGGGTGAGCGCCAGGGTCGCGTCAGCGACCGTATCCGCGGCGGCTGTGATCGACAACACGTCGGTCTTGTAGCCGCTGCGGCTCGCGCTGATCGTGTGCGACCCGACGAGCACGGCGATGTCGCCGCCTGACGCCACCCGTGCGCCATCGAGCACCACCGTGGCATCCGCAGGAGTGACCGTCAGCTTCAGCGTGGTCACCATCGTCTTCTTCGCCTCGTCGAACAGCGCGACGACACGCGGCGAGATCTGCCCGCCCAGCGTGTGTGCCGGGATTCGCTTTCAGCAGCAGCATGAAATCCTGCCTGGCCCCGTCCTGGTCAGCCGAGGCCGAACCTGGAGCGCGCGCGAATCTCCAGAGCCTCCGACAGCGCCTGACGGGCCTCAGTTGGGCGGCCTGATCTGCAACAGTGCGATGGCGCGGTCGAGCGACGGCACGGCCTGCTCGTATTCGAGCGCTTCGAAGTGCCGCCTCGCCTCCGACATCTGCAGCTGAATCTCGGTGTCGGGCGCCTGGGCCGCCGCGCTGTGGACGCCGGCGCCGGTCAGCAGGAGGCCGGCACACAGCAGAGACGTGAACGCGTGCTTCATTGATACACCTGGATGCGTCGGACCTTCTCATCGAACACGTAGAGACGACCGGCTGCGTCAACGCCGAGCGCCTCGGCCCTGCTCAGCGAACCGGGGCTGGAACTGGGAACGGTCAGCGTGTGCACGAGCTTGTTCTTTGCGCCGAACACGAAGATGGAGCCGCGTCCGCGATCGAGTACGTAGAAGTGACCCAGCGCGTCGAACGTGATGTCCGCAGGGTCCTCAATCTCGTAGCCGGTGCCCTTGAAGGCAATCTTCGAGACCGCCTTGCCGTCGCGGTCGACGATGTTGATCGACTTGGTGCTCTTGTCGAGCATCGCGATCTCGCCGAGCCAGTTCTGCGCCATTCGGGTGACGACTCCCGTGGCCAGGACCGCCACGAACTTGCCGTTCGGCAGCGCGCGGACCACGTTCCGGTTCTTCGGGTTGGCGATGACGCGCTCGCCGCGGGCGTTGGAAAGCACCGCAGGGATCTCCTCGATCGCCTTCAACTGGCCGTCCGATCCGGGCCCGACGAAGGCGATCGAATCGGCGCGCGGCGTGACGAGTGTGCCGTTGCGCGCAACCACGATGCGCTCCTGCTCGTCGACGAAGAACGCCGTGGGATCGATGGCCGACACCGTCTGCGCGACCGAGCCATCCGCCTTGAAGACCGAGACGCCTGCCTTGTGCCCGAGCATGATCTGACCGCTCGCGTCGAACCCGATGCCGACCGCGTCGCGCAGTTCCGAGCGTTCCGGCCCGATCGCCTTGCCGCTGAAGCTGTACGCCGGCTGCGCCGGCGCGCGCACGTAGAGCCGATAGGCGATCGAGTTGAAGTTCAGCGCTTCGAGTGCCGCGGGGGTGTTCGGGAAGAGCTGACGGGCCCGCTGAAACTCCTGCAGTGCCTGCGATGCCTTGTCCTGCTGAATGAGACAGTAGCCGGCGGAGATGCTCGCGCGCGCAGCCCAGATCGATCGCGGATACTCCATCGTCACGCGCCGGTAGCGGTCGAGCGCGTCGGCGTCGCGCCGCACCGCGCGCAGTGTTTCGCCCGCGTAATAGCCGGCCGCCGCCACTGCATCGTTGCCGGGGAAGAGCCGCGGCACGCGCTCGAACGCGGCCAGCGCGGCGTCGAGGTCAGCCGGCGTGCGGCCCTTCGTGAAGGCGATGCGCCCGGACAGGACGTGCGCCATCGGTGCGGAGTCGGTGTCGGGAAACTCTTTCAGCAGGCGATCGGCCGAGGTTTGTGCGGCGTCCAGATCGCGTGCGTTCTCGAGCTGATACTGCGCAATCTGCAGCAGCGCATTGTCGGCCACGCTGCTCGTCGCGAAGGTGTCGACCACGGCCTGCAGGTCCTTCAGCGCCTCGGAGTAACGGTGGTTCTGAAGGAAGCTCATGCCGCTTTCGTATTGCCGGCGGGCGAATTCCTCGTTCTGCTGAGCAGCGGCCGACACGCCGAGCACGGCGGCAACCAGGACGACCACGAGTCGGGGTGAGGTCAGTTGTTTCATTTGATTGCGGCGACATAGGTCTGGCCGGCCCTGACCGTTGCGTAGTGACTCTTCACGACATCGCCCGCGCAGGAGATGTCGACGCGGTACTGGCCCGCCGCGATTTCCTGGATGACCAGGGGCGGGTTTCCAAGCTTCCGATCGGCGATGACCACATCGCAGGTTTCCTGGGCGCTGCGGATGTCGAGCTTGCCGAGTCCAGGGGCCGTCCAGTCGAACCCACTGTTTGCCGCTCCGTCGACGCGTACCGACTGCCGCAGGAAGTACTTGGGAGCGGCCACCACCAGCGTCTTGCCTGCGGCCGACTTGAACGCGTGGGTCGTATTCGCCGCGGAAATGACTTTGCCGCCGTCGAGGACCTCGAACGGATAGCCGCCGGCCATCTCGACCGGCACCGTCGGTGCGGCAACCGGTCTGGGTGTGGCAGCCGGCACGACGTCGGGGGTCTTCGGTGCCGCCGCCGGTTCCACGGGTGGGCTCGGGATCGCCGGTGTCGCGGCCGCCACGGGGGCAGCGCCCTTTGCAGCATCAGTTGTAGCGACTGCAGATGTGGACGATGGCGGGGGCGCCGCATTGCCGGCGAACATGAAATAGCCGCCAGCGCCCAGGACAACCACGGCGCCAAGCAGCGCAGGGACGAGCCACTTGTTCCCGGCCGGTTCCGTGGTGAGGGCAGCGGCTCGCGCATCGGCAGCGGCCTGCGCCACAGCGGCGGACGTGCCGCCCGGCTTCGGCTGATCCCGCAGCTTCTGCAGATCCTCGTGCAGCGCCTTCATCATCTGCGTGCTGGCGAATCGCGTCTCGTCCATCGGCGCGGTTGATGCGGTCGCCGGCAGCGACTTGCGAATCGACTGCAGTTCGAGCCCGAGCGCGTTCGCCGACGCAAAGCGGTCGTCGGGGTTCTTGGCAAGCGCCTTCATCACCGCCGCAATCAACTGCGGAGGCAGGCCGCTGACGTAGGTTTCGACGGGAGTTGGATCGTCCCTCAGGATTTTGAGGATGACCGCGGTCGGCGCGTCGGCCTCGAACGGTTTGTGCCGCGTGAGCATCTCGTACAGCAGCACGCCGGTCGAGAACACGTCGGCGCGGCCATCGACGGAATCGCTGCCGCCCACCTGTTCGGGCGACATATACGACGCGCTGCCCAGCACATCTCCCTGGCGCGTCAGGTTCGACGTGGTCAGCTTGGCGATGCCGAAGTCCAGCAGCTTCACCGAACCGTCCTCGAGGATGAAGACGTTGTCCGGCTTCACGTCGCGATGGACGACGCCCTGATCGTGCGCGTAGCTCAAGCCGTCGCACAACTGCGCGATGATATTCAGCTTGTCGTCGAGCGAGAGCGGCGGCTGCGCGTTGAGCCGTGCACCGAGCGGCGTTCCGCGCAGGAACTCCATCACGATGTACGGAACGTTGGACTCTTCGGCGAACTCGAAGATCGTCACGATGTTGCGGTGGTTCAACTTGGCTGCCGCGCGCGCTTCGCGGTAGAACCGTGGCCGCATCTGGTCGGTGTCTTCGGTGAAGTCGGTGAGCATCAGCTTGATCGCGACCTCGCGATCGAGCACCGGGTCGAAGCCCCGGTACAGCACACCCATGCCGCCTTTGCCGACGCGCTCCAGTACCTGGTAGCGGCCGATCCGTTCGAGCTGCTTGTGGACGTCCATCACTCAGTTCCGCCGGTCTTGTCTAACGTGAAGGTGACTGTGATCGAGCCCCGATCGCCACGGGCAATGCCCAGCGACAGCACGGATCCCGGCTCGGCATAGGCGCGACGCACGCCGCGCAGGAACACATCGGTCAGGGAATCGCCGATCAGTTCGTCGCCGGGCACTCCGAGCAGTTCGGCACAGGCAGGAGTGGCGTCGGTGATCGTGAGTTCAGCGTTGGCGACCAGCCTGGCATCGGGCCCGTGACTGACCTGTTCCTCGAGCGGACTGGCGAGCCCGGCGAGGTGAGCGAGCGCAGACGCGAACGTCGCATTGCCCGGCATCATCGTCGAGTCGGGCGGCAGCGCGCTCGCCAGCATGGTGGCGTCGCCGGCAGGCCAGCGATCGACGCCTGGCGCTTCGCGCGTCGGCAGCGGCGCCATGATCGTCGAGTCGAGGTTGGCACCTGGAACATGGCCAAGTGTCGTGTCGTGGTGTGGTCTCGGCCTCGGCGCGGCGACGGTCTTGTCGAAGGCGTCCTGCCCGAAGTCGGACAGCTGCATCGAGACCGTTCCATCGAATGCGGCGCGGCCCCGCGGACCGGGCGTATGACCCTGTGCCTGAGGCTGCGGAGGTGGCGGCAGCGGCGCGCTGGTGCGGCGCCCCGGCAGCGGCGTCGGCTCCGGAGTCCAGCGTCCGGGACCCGGCCTCGGAGTCGACGGCCGTGGCGGGGTCTCGGGCCGGAAGCGATCGAACGAGGCGGGCGGCGCAGGTGCGACGGTCCGCGTCGTCGCCGGGGCCGCCGCGCGAGGGGCCGCGGGGCGATGGTCCATGCCGCGGCTCGACATGCCGTCGGCAGCGCGCACGTTCTCCTCGATGAAACGCAGCTGCAGATGGCCTAACTGGACGACGTCGCCGGGCAGCAGCACCTGCTCATGCGTCTTCTCGCCGTTGACCAGGATGCCGTTCCGGCTATCCAGATCGCGAACGCTCACGCCGTGGACGTTGGCGACGATCTCCGCGTGACGCCGGGACAGGAGCGGGTCGGGCTCGCTGACGTGGCACGCGGGATCGCGGCCGATGACGATGTTGCCGACCAGCAGGATCTCGCGTTCCGAGCGTCCGTTGCCGATGATGAGCTTACGAATCACGGATGTACCACCGTTGAAGTGACCCGCCGCAGATCCGCGAGGACCTCCGCGCACGACTGATAGCGGGCGTCTGGTGATTTTTCGAGCGCCTTGAGGAGCACGCGCGAGAGCGGCTCGGGCGCCTCGGCACCCGACAGCAGTGCCGGAGCGTCATGCAGAATCGCATGGAGCGCCAGCGGCAGGTTCTTGGCCTCGAAGGGGGCGCGGCCGCTGAGAATCAGGTAGCCGACAGCGGCGGCGGAAAAGATGTCGGACCGCTGATCGACGCGCCGGCCCTCCGCCTGTTCGGGCGACATGTATCCGGGCGATCCGACGACGAGGCCACTGGCGGTGAGGGTTGACGCCTGGAGGCGCGCGAGGCCGAAGTCCAGCACCTTCAGGCGGCCGTCGCTCTGCACGATGATGTTGCTCGGCTTCACGTCCCGGTGCACGGCACCCTGGGCGTGTGCGGCCTGGAGCCCCGAGTAGAGCTGCACGATCAGTTCGATGCGCGTGGCGAGAGGCATCTCCGGATGCGCGCGCAGGTGTTCGCCAAGGGGGAGGCCCTGGAGCAGCTCCATTGCGATGAACGGCCGGCCGTGATCCTCGCCGACGTCGAGCACACGCACGATGTTGGGATGCGTCAATTGCGCCATGATTCGCGCCTCGCGATAGAACCGCTCGCGCGTTTCGGGTTCATCCTGCAGATCGGCGGCAATCACCTTGACCGCCACCTGCCGGTCCATCGCCCGGTCGTCTGCCGCGTAGACATGCCCGGTCGCGCCGGAGCCAAGACGTGCCCGAAGGATGTATCGACCGATCGTGGTCTCCCCCGGAGTGTCCGGCCCGACCGAGGGCTGAATCATGCGGGCGCCGCCTCGAAGCGGATCAGCATCGCGGTGACGTTGTCCCTGCTGGCGTTGTCCAGGGCGGCGTCAACCATCTGCCGTGCCGCCACCTGCAGATCGTGCTGATTGGTGGCGATCTGCGCCAGCGTCGTGTCGTCCACCGCGCCGTGGAGTCCGTCGCTGCAGAGCAGCACCACGTCGTGCGGCTCGAGTTCGTGCTCGGCCACGTGCACATCGACCTGATCGCGCGCGCCGAGCACGTTGGTGAGCACGTTGCGCATCGGGTGCTTCTTGATGTCGGCGGCGTTGAGGCGGGGGTCATGGGCGAGGATCGTCGCAGCCCAGGAGTCGTCTTCGGTGAGCTGGCGGATGCGGCCCCGGCGCACCAGATACAGCCGGCTGTCGCCGACGTGCGCGATCGCCATGCGGTCGCCGCTCACGATGGCGCCGACGATCGTCGTGCCCATGCCGTTGTAGTCGTCGTTGTTCTCGGCGGTGCGGAAGATGCGACGGTTGGCGAGGTGGATGGCGGTCCGCAGGCGGTTGGCGTCGTACGACAGGCTGCGATCGATCCCGTACGGCCACGAGAAATCGGTATCGCCGGCCGAGCGGCGGATGAACGCCGTGATGGCGTCGATGGCGAGCGCCGAGGCGACTTCACCGGCATCGTGTCCACCCATGCCGTCGGCGACGCAGAACAGGGACACGTCGAGATCGGCGACGAAGGCGTCCTCGTTCGTCTTGCGGACGCGTCCGACATCGGACACAGCACTGGCGTACAGCAACCGTAACCCCCCGGATCGCAGGCAGAACCCGCGGTTCGAGCGTGTAAAAACTGGTGATAAAGACTTCCCTGGACTATATGAGTCACAGGTTAGCCCAACAATACTACTTAAGTAGTACTTTTCAACTTTTGATCGCCACCTTACGCAATTCGGGCCATCAATTGCGTGCGGTTGTCGACGCCGACCTTGTCGAAGATATGTGTGAGGTGCTTCTTGATGGTGGTTGGCGAGGTGCCAAGGGTCCCGGCGATGTCCCGGTTGCGGTAGCCGAGGAGGACGAGTTCCACGACCTCCGCCTCGCGTTTCGACAGGCGGTACCGCATGCGGAACGCGCTCATCGACGTGCCGAGTTCCCGCACGCTGACCGCGACATCGACGCCGGTGGCATCCAGCGGGAACACGTGCAGGTAGAAGGGTTCGCCACGTTCGCCGGTCAGCAGGCTCATGGTCGTTTCGGTGTCGCGCCGATCCAGGCTGCGGATATGGTCACTCAGCAGGACGTTGAGTTCCGAGCGGTACTTCGAACGCAGACGGTCGCGCAGGTGTTGCGCCGCGGCGTTGGCATAGACCAACTGCTGGCGGCGGAACACGAGGACGGCGACCGACAGCGAGTCCACGATGGCCTCGAAGCGGGGGCGCGGCGGCCGTGTCGCGGCGCGCGGCGCGGCAGTGGGCATGCGGATCTCGGTATGGGATTTCGCCAATTGAGCGGCCGAGCGATCATAGCGCGCCGTGCGCGCCAGACGGGCCGACCTGAAGGTCGGCGGCTAACCGTTACGCAGCCGTGCGTCCGTGCATTCGTGCGTGCCTTCGTGCAGTCCGCTCGTGCGCTCGCGGTTCGTGTCGCGTCAGCCGCCGTATCGCCGCAATCGCGCTTCGCAGCACGGCCGCGGAGTCCGACAGGCGGCTCCGCTCGTCGTCGTTCATCTCGGGCGTCAGCACCGTCGACGCGCCGTCGCGGCCGACGATCGCCGGAAGCGACAGGGCGACATCGGTCAGTCCGAACGCGCCCTCCTGCACGCGCGACACGGTCAGCACGCGCTGCTCGTTGCGCAGACAGGTGCGCAGCAGCGCCGCTGCGACCGTGCCGATGGCGTGGTTGGTTGCGCCCTTGCGCTTGATGATTTCGTAGGCCGCCCGGCGCACTTCGTCGGCAAGCTGCGGTTCGAACTCCGCGCTTCCAGGCCGGCCAGTCCCGCAGCGGAAGCCCCGCGGCCTGGGCGCTCGACCACAGGGCCACCTCGGAGTCGCCATGCTCGCCGACCACCTGGGCGTGCACGGAATGCGCGTCGACGTTCAGCGTGCGCCCGACCACGTGACGCAGCCGCGCCGTGTCCAGCATGGTGCCGGTTCCCAGCACCCGCTCCAGCGGCAGGCCCGACGACTTCACGAACTCGAACGTCAGCACGTCCACCGGGTTGGTGACCAGGACGACGAGCCCGGCGTAGCCCGTCAGCGTCGCGGCGATACCGCCGGATGATGGCCGCATTCTCCTGCGCGAGTTCGAGGCGGGTCTGCGACGCGGTGCCGCTCTTCCCGGCGGCGATCACCAGCGCGTCGGTGTCGCGCAGGTCGTCGAGCGGATGCGCTCCGCACCTGCGCGCGCGGGAGAAAGGACATGCCGTGCGCCAGGTCCATGGCCTCGCCTTCGGCGACCTCTTCGCGCGCGTCGTTCAGGAGCAGTTCTTCGGCGACGCCGGAATGCAGGATCGAGATCGCGGCGCTGGCGCCGACGCGTCCCAGGCCGATGATGCCGATGCGAGTCGTGGTTGCCACGCAGTCATTGTAGGCGTTGCGAGCAAGCCTGCGACTTCAACTCGCGGCCGGCTGTGCTATTCGTGCATCCTGCGGACGTGCGAGGCGTCCACCCGGCATGCGCACCTCGATCGTGGTGCCGTCCGGGGACGACGAGGCGACGCGAATCGTGCCGCCAAACAGGCCGACGACGGCGCTGGCAATCGACAGGCCGAGGCCGGCTCCCCGGTGCGGCGGTTGCGCGAGCGCTCGACACGGTAGAAACGTTCGAACACCCTTTCGCGATCTTTGTCGGGAATGCCCTGGCCGGTGTCCGACACCCGCAGCGTTGTCTGAGCGGTCGCCCACTCGGACTCACGCGCGTCCTCGACATCGGCGGTGATGCTGACGCTGCCGCCGGTGCGGTTGTACTGGATCGCGTTGCGGACGAGATTGTCGACGACGCGGGCCGAGCAGCAGGCGATCCGCATAGATCACCGCGTCGTCAATGGCGCCGATCGACAGCGTGACGTGGCGCTCCACGGCGAGCGGCGCCGCGGCAGCAGCCACCTCGCGCACCAGCGGTTCGAGGGCCACCTCCGTGGCGCCGACCATCAGCCCTTCCTGGGCGCGAACCAGGATCATCAACTGCTCGGTCATCTCGGTCAGTTGCTTGATCCGGTCGTGCACGATTACCAGGCTTTCGCGGTACTCGGCGGCGACGCGCGGCCGCTTGAGCGTGACGTCGATCTCCCCGAGGACGGCGGTGAGGGGACTGCGCAGTTCGTGCGACGCGTCAGAAGCAAATCTCCGGTTCGCTTCGACGGCGCCGTGAAGCCGTTCCAGCATTTCATTCAGCAGGCCGGTCATCCGCCCCAGTTCGTCGTCGACAGGGGAGGGATTGAGCCGCGCCGAGAAGTCGCCCCGGGCAATGCGTGCGGCACGTTCGGTGACGTGGGCGACCGGGGCCAGCGCGCGCGTGGCGAGCATGTACCCGGCGAGTCCGGTGGCGGCGAGACCTGCGAGCGAGATGCCGACGAGCAGCCACGCCAGCCGGGACAGCGTGGTGAGCACGGGCTGCGAGAAGAGGCCCACCGCAACGACGTACGCCTGTCCGTCCTTTCGCGCCGCCAGTGCGACCATGCGCGCGGGACGCCCGTCGGCCACGACCGAAAAGATCGGAGCACGGCCGTCGAGTGCGGCGCGCTGCACGTCCGTCGGCACCAGCGCCGGACCGTTCTTCAGCACGGTCGACTGACTGATCAACTGTGCGCGGCTGTCGTACAGCTGCGCGAACTTCCCCGCAAACGTGCCGCGCGACCTGCTCCTCGGGGAAATTCGTGGAAGTGTACCCCGGACGTGCCGTCGACCGCCGACGCCAGTTCGGTGCCGGCAAGCGTCCGCAGCTGGGCGTCGAGGTCGCTGAAGAGAAACGCACGCGTGCCGGTGTAGATGCCAACGCAGGTCAGGACCAGGATGCATCCGAACGCGGCAGTCCATCGCAGGGTGAGGCGAGCCCGAAAGGACAGGGTGCGCATGAGGACGACTCAGGCGGCGGTCTGCTTCAGCATGTAGCCGAGGCCGCGGATCGTCTGTATGAGCGTGCCCGCAATGCCGGCGGCGGTCAACTTCCGGCGCAGGTAGCCGACGTAGACGTCGGCAAGGTTCGAGAACGGGTCGTAGTCGTTGCCCCACACGTGATCGGCCAGCTGCGACCGCGACACGATCGTCTCGGCCCGGCGCATCAGGAACTCGAGCAGGCGGTACTCGGTGGCGCTGAGGTGCAGTTCATCGCGCGAGTTCGCCGTGACCCGGTGCGTTTCGAGGTCCATCGTCAGTGGTCCGTAGGTGAGCGTCGCGTTCACGGGTCCGCGAACGGCCGCGTCGGGTGAGGGCGCGCAGTCTCGCCAGCAGTTCGTCGAACGAGAACGGCTTGGTGAGGTAGTCGTCCGGCGCCGATGTCCAGTCCATGCACGCGGTCGGCGACGCCGTCCCGGGCGGTGAGCATCAGGACAGGTGTATCGATCCCGCTCTCGCGCATCCGCCGGCACAGGGTGAATCCGTCGACGTCGCCCGGCAGCATCACGTCGAGGAGAATCGCGTCGTAATCCGCGGCGGCCGCGAACTGCTCGGCCGGTCTCGGCATCTTCGGCGAGGTCGACGACGTGGTTCTCCTCGCGCAGCCCGCGCACGAGGAACCGGCTGATGGTCGGGTCGTCTTCGACGAGCAGGAGATGCACAGCTCGAATTCTATGCGTCGTCGTCCCGGCCGGCGCGCGATTCGATCAGTTCGTAGAGCGTCGGCAGGACGATCAACGTGAGCAGGGTTGACGTGATGATGCCACCGATCACCACGGTGGCGAGCGGACGCTGAATCTCGGACCCGGCGCCGTGCGAGATCGCCATCGGGATGAAGCCGAAGGCGGCGACCATCGCGGTCATCAGCACCGGCTTCAGCCGGGTCGACGCGCCGGTCAGCACGGCGTGCCGCAGGCCCGTGCCCTCCTCGCGCAGGCGGTTGACCGCCGACACCAGGACGACGCCGTTCAGCACCGCGACGCCGAACAGCGCGATGAACCCGACCGAGGCCGAGAGGTTCAGGTTCAGATCCCTCAGCCAGAGCGCCGCGATGCCGCCGACCAGCGCGAACGGCACGTTCATGATGACGAGGCCGGCCTGTCGGATCTTCCCGAAGGTGACGAACAGCAGCAGGAAGATGATCGCGAGCGAGAGCGGGATGACCAGCATGAGGCGTGCCATGGCGCGCTGCTGGTTCTCGAACTGTCCGCCCCAGGTGAGGTGATATCCGGGCGGCAGCGACAGCCGCGCGTTGACCGCACTTCTGCGCCTCGGCGACGAAGCTGCCGATGTCGCGTCCCCGCACGTTGGTCTGCACCACCAGTCGCCGCTCGCTGCTCTCGTGGGTGATCGCCTCCGGCCCCTGGATCTGCGCAATCAGGGCGCGACCGCGGACGATCGGGACCCGTTCGCCGGCGGGCGCGGTGAGCAGCAGTTGCCCGATGGCGGCCGGCGTCCGTGCGCATCTGTTCGGGGAAGCGCAGCACGACCGGGAATCGGCGCGCGCCGTCGAGGATGTCGGTCGCGGGCACGCCGCCGACGGCGGTTTCGACGACCTCGCGAACGTCCGACACGTTCAGCCCGTATCGCGCGATCTTCGACCGGTCGATGGCCAGCTCGATCTGCGTCGCGCCGGACAGCACCTCGACCTGAAGGTCGGCCGCGCCAGGCACATGGTCAATCGACTGCCGGACCTGCTGCGCCGAGCTGCTCCAGGGCGGACGCATCGGGACCGAAGAGCTTCACGGCGACGTCGGCCTTGACGCCCGACACCACCTCGTCGAGCCGCATGGCCATCGGCTGCGTGAAGTTGAAGGTGACGCCTGGCATGTCGTCGAGCGCCGTCGCAAGGGCGTCGATCAGCTCCTCCTTGGTCCGTCCCGGAGGCCCACTCCTCGGACGGGATGGAGCAGCACGTAGACATCTCCCTGGTAGATCGCCATCGCCTCGGTGGCCACGTCGGGGCGGCCGATCTTGGTGACGACGCGGCTCACCTCGGGAAAGCTCTTCACGATCTTTTCCACCTCGGTCGAGATGGCCACCGACTCCTGCAGCGACACGGACGGGAGCTTCCGCGTCTCGATGAGGATGGAGCCTTCGTCCAGCTTCGGCATGAACTCCGTTCCGAGGAACGGCACCGAGGCGAGTGCTGCCGGAACGACGACGATCGCGACCGACAGCGTGCGCCAGCGGTGATTCATGGCATCGGCGAGGTGACGGCCGTAGCGCGGCGCAGGCGGACGAACCAGCCGGCGTCGTGCTCCTTGTGCGGCTTGAGCAGATAGGACGCGAAGACCGGAACGACGGTGAGCGACAGCAGGAGCGAGCCCAGGATGGCGGAGCACACCGTAATGGCCATCGGCCGGAACATCTTCCCTCGAGCCCTTCGAGCGCGAAGATCGGCAGATAGACGGCGACGATGATCAGCACGCCGAACAGGATCGGACGCGCCACTTCTGTCGCAGCGGCCGTGGCCCGGCGAATCGTGCGGTGATGCGCGGTTTCGTCCGGCGGTCCGTGATCGTGTTCGGCGTCGTGACCGCGCCGAACGAAGTTCTCGATCATCACGACCGCGCCGTCGACAATCAGGCCGAAGTCGATTGCGCCGAGCGACATGAGGTTGGCGGACACGCCGAAGATCCGCATGCCGATGAATCCCACGAGCATGGAGAACGGAATGACCGCGGCGGTGATGAGCGCAGCCCGAACGTTCCTCAGGAACACCAGCAGCACGACGACCACCAGGAGCGAACCTTCGACGAGGTTCTTGCGAACCGTGTACGAGCGTTCGGTCGATGACCTCGGTCTGGTCGTAGAACGGGACGATCGACATGCCCTTGGGAAGGCTCTGGGCGATCTCGGCGATCCGCGCCTTGACGCTCTCGGCGACGGTCTTGCCGTTCTCGCCTTTGAGCATGATCACCATGCCTGCGAGCCCCTCGCCGCGGCCGTCGCGTGTCACGGCGCCCTGGCGCGGCATGGCGCCAGTTGCACGGTCGCGACGTCTCCGACCAGCACCGGCGCACCCTCGACCGAGCTGACGACACGATCCGCTGCAGGTCGTCCTCGCTGCCGGCGAGGCCGACGCCTCGGACGGTGAACCGCTCGGAGCGATGCTCGATGAATCCGCCGCTGAACGAGGCATTGTTCGCCTCGATCGCCTCGGTAGACCTGACGAAGCGCGAGGCCGTACCGGTCCAGCTGTCCGGGATCGACGATGACGTGGTACTGCTTGGTGAGTCCGCCCCAGGAATTGATCTCGCTGACCCCGGGCACAGAGCGAAGGCGCGTCCGCACGTCCCAGTCGTGGAGCGTCTTGCGCTCCATGGCATCGATCTCGTCTCCTTCGACCAGGTACTGGTAGATTTCGCCGAACGCCGTCGCGACCGGGCCGAGCGTCGGTGCGAGCCCGTCCGGGATGCGGCCGCGCGCCTCGAGCAGGCGCTCGTTCACCAGCTGCCGTGCGAAGTACACCGCGACCGAGTCATGAAAGACGACGGTGACGATGGAGAGCTCGAACTTGGAGAGCGACCGGACCTGCTCCGCGCCAGGCACGCCCATCAGCGCCGTCTCGATCGGGTAGGTGACGCGCTGTTCGACCTCAGTCGAGGTGAGTCCTGGCGCTTCGGTGACAACGACTACCTGGTTGTTGGTCAGGTCGGGGAACGCCTCGACCGGCAACGCGCGATAGGCGACGACGCCGGTGGCGGTCAACGCGGCGAGACACAGCAGCACGAAGAGCCGTTGCCGCAGGGCCAACGCGACGAAGCGTTCAACGACACCCATGGCTATTCTCCGGCGTCTGCGGCGCTCTTGAGGAGTTCGGACTTCAGGATGAAAGCCCCGGCGGTGACGACAGGGTCGCCCTCCTGCACTCCGCGCCGCACCTCGATGAGACCGTCGCGCTCGGCGCCCAGTTCAACCGTCTGCACGCGGAAGCGGTTGTCTGCTTCGCTGAGGAAGACGCTCGGCTGGCCGTTGACCGTCTGAACGGCCGCGGACGGGACCAGCACCATCGAACGCGCACTGGCTTCGCCGATCTCGACCGTGTGGCGTACATCTCCGGCTTCAGCCGCCCGTCGGTGTTCGGGATTTCGCAGCGCACGGTGACACGGCGTGTCTTCGGGTTCACCGTTTCGCTGATGTAGGTCACCGTGCCGGTGAACGCCTCGGCGGGATACGCGGCGACACGCACGGTCACCGGACGTCCCACCTGCGCGAGGGCGAGGTGGGCCTCGTCGAGTTCGGCAAGCACCCACACCGTCGACAGGTCGGAAACCACGAACATCGGCATGCCGGTGGTGACCGCGGTGCCTGCGTGATCAGGCGCTCGAGTACGACGCCGGCGAACGGTGTTCGCACGGGATCTGCTCGCCGCTCTCGCCGGTGGGGTCGTCACCGTTCGTGATGCCCAGATGTTCGAGCTCCTCCTCGGCGCGCCGCAGCTCGGTGCGACCGATGTCCAGTGCCTCTTCGGCGGACACGCGATTGGCCTGGGCGCGCTGGAGATCCTGCAGCGACACCGCCTTGTCGGCGTACCAGGCGCTCGGCGCGCGCCTGCGCGTCGCTCGTAAATCGCAACTCGGTGACGAGGCGGCGTTCGTCGGCCCTGGCCTTGCGATAGCCGGCCCACGAATCGTGCACCGCGTGGCTGTGCAGGCTCGCCAGCTGCTGCTGACCCTTGACGCGGGCGCCGGGCTGGACGTCGACGCTCATGACGATCCCCTCGACCGAGCGAGGCCGATGCGGGCGGTACGCGCCTCGTTCAACGCGACGATGCCTGGCGCCTCGGCCGCGTCATCGAGCGTCGTGGCTGTCGCTCGCTCGACGGAGATGCCGGCGCGCTTCTGCGCGTCGGCGTCAAGGACGATGATCGCGCGCTGCGGACGCGGCCGGCGTTGAGGCGGCGTCGACGGCCATAGGCGGCGTCGCGGTTGACCGGCAGCCGCCGAGCATCATCAGGAGCCAGGGCCGCTGCCGGCAGATATGGGGTCAACGGCGCAGCGCGGTTCGGAAGTGTCACGGTATCTCCTCCTGGGCGAGCGCGAATCGCGCTTCGATGGCGGCGACGTAGGCGTCAATGGCAAGCGACAGCGCCTCGCGGCGCACGTCGGCGTAGATCCGTTCGGCGTCGACCAGCTTCAGCACGTCGGTCGCGCCTTCGCGAAACATCGCCTGCGCAGCGTTGCGCACCCCCTCCGCCGGTGTCAGCAGCTCGCGACGCACGCGCGAGGCGCTGTCGGCCAGGGCAACGGCCGCAGCCACGGCGGCATGCGCCTCGGTCATGCGCCCGCGCGTGGGCTGGCATCGCGTTCGAACGACGCCGCCCTCGCGTTCGCATCCGCGACGACGCGTGACTGCGCGTTGTGGTCGAACAGCGGGAGCGCCATGATCGACGCCCAGCGACGGCGGTGTTCTGGCCCTGCGTCCGTTTGTAGCCACCGCTGACAGACGGATCGGGCAGTCGGCGCAGGTGCTCGTATTCGGCGCGTGAGGCGGGAGCGATCGACGCGCGATGCCGCCAGCAGGAGGTCGGGTCGCTGATCGAGGGCGACCTCGAACGTGTCGGCTGACATCGCAGGCGGTGCGATCGGCTCCGGCGAGACGAGCTGGATGGCGGCGACCGGTGTGGATGACGCGATCAGTGCCCCGAGGTCGAGCAGCGACCGCGTCAGCTCGATTTCGGTGCGGGTCAGTTCCACACCCATGCGCGCGGCCTCCGCTTCGAACCGCAGCAGGTCGGACTCGGGGGCGAATCCTTCCTCGACGCGCCGGCGCATCGTCGCGACGAGCGTGGCGACCCCCTCGCGTTGCGAAGCCAGCGTGGCGATGACATCACGGGCGCGGACCGCGCGCATGTAGGCGCGCACGGTGTCGAGCGCAATCTGCCGCTCGATGCTGCGAAGCAGCGAGGCTCGAGACGTCACGATCAGCGACAGCCAAGGTCCCGGCGCGACTCCTCGCTTGCCGCCGATTTCAATCGGCTGGCTGACGACCGCGAACACGTCCGTGTCCGGGGCGAACGCGATCGCGTCGCCCCGAGGTTCTCCGCGCGCACGTCGATGAACGGGTTCGGCAGCTTCGCCGGCGAGTTGTGCCGCGTTTTCGCGCGCCCGCAGCGATCGCCGCGGCGCTTGCACGCAGCGGCGACTGCGTCCGCGCTCGTGCGACCGCTTGCGCGAGCGTCAGCGGCGGCGGCGCCGGTGCGCGGTGGCCGGCGCGTGCCGTCGGACCCCGACAGGGCAAGAACGATCGAGAGCATGTTCGACTGTAAGACCCGCCAGGTGAGAACCAGATGAGAGCCTGTAAGATGTCGGACACATGCGCGATTCGCGTCGCTACCGCCTGGCCGGCGGCGGCTGTCGTTCTGGCGGGTCTCGGTGTCGGCCGCCTCCTCGAATCGCGCCGTATGGCGACGCCGCTGCCGCGCGACGTCGTCCCCGGTTCAGCGGTCCGGCTCGATGCCGAGCGGATGCTGCTCGATCTGCGGATCCTCGCCTCCAGTCGATTCCAGGGCAGAGCCACCGACACGCCGGGCGGCGCGATTGGCGGTGCAGATGATCGCCACCCGGTTCGCCGAGTTGGGCCTCTCGCCGATTTCAAGGACAGTTCGAGCAGCCGTTCTCGTTCGTCCACCACAGCATTCGCGCCTTATGGCGGCGAAACCAGCCGTTCACCAGAGAGTACCAGAACGCGCGCAACGTGATCGGCTACATGGCCGGCACCTCCTTGCCCGACGACGTCTTCGTCGTGTCGGCCCACTTCGATCACCTCGGCGTGATCGGCGGCACAGATCTATCCAGGCGCCGACGACAATGCCTCCGGCACCGCCGCGCTTCTCGCCATCGCGGCATACGTCAAGGCACATCCGCCGGCTGCACACGGTCGTCTTCGCCGCGTTCGACGCGGAAGAGCTCGGGCTGCGCGGTTCTCGCGCGTTCGTGGATCACCTGCCGTTTCCCTCGCGAACGCCTGCGGCTCGACATCAACGTCGACGAGATCGGGCGTGCCGACGATGGCCGTCTGTTCGCGGCGGGCGTCGAGCACACGCCAGCGCTCCGGCTCGATCGTCGAGGCCGCCGCGCGCACCTCGGCGGTTCCTGTTCACCTCGGACACGACCGTTCGCAATGGCTGACCGGCCTGATCGCGGACTGGACCGATGCGTCGGACCACGGTTCGTTCCACGACGTGGGGGTGCCGTTCCTCTACTTCGGCGTGGAGGACCACGACGACGTTCACGAACCGAGCGGACGCTCGCCGATCGCATCGCGCCGGACTTTTACGCCGCCTCGGCCGAGACGGTTCTGTCCGCCCTCATCGCCGCCGATCGCGATAGGCCCGCAGCGGGCATTTCCTTTGCTGTTGCGGCTCTGCTTGCCCCGATGGCCGTTCAGAGCTGTACAGATCCACCTCGTCACTCGCGCCGGTGTTGTAAATTTATACGAACGATGGCTCAGCTGGCATGACTCGCATTCTCGTCGTCGACGACTCGGCAACGATTCGGAAGATGGTGCGGGCGTCGCTCCAGAACATTGGCGCGGCTGAGTTTGTCGAGGCCGCCAGCGGGCTCGAAGCCATCGAACAGCTCGCCATCTCGAAGGTTTCGCTGCTGGTGCTCGACCTGAACATGCCGGACATGCACGGTATTGATGTGCTCCGGTTCGTGCGCCAGCAGCCCAGCCTGCAGCGGCTGCCCGTGGTTGTGCTCACCACCCGGGGTGACGACAGCAGTCGCATCGCGGCCCAGCAGGCAGGCGCGACCGCGTATCTCACCAAGCCCTTCATCCCCGGAATCCTGGCGGACACCGTCCGCGGACTGCTGATGGCAACTCACCGACGCGATGGAGTCGCGGTGACCACCGATCTCGAGCTCGACGGTTTCCTTGACGACTACTTCGCCGAGTGCGACGAGCACCTCAGCGATGCGCGGCGTCACCTGCTCTCGCTCGAGGCGGCGCTCGGTTCACCGGGCGCCGAGCGCGCTGCTGTCGATGGTCTGTTCCGAATCTTCCATTCGATCAAGGGCATTTCGGGAATGGTCGAGCTGCGCGAGGCCGAACAGCTCGCCCATGAGATGGAGAGCTACCTCCGCGCGCTTGCGGCAGCGCGAACTGCTGCTGACCGCCGAGGGCGTTGACGCGCTGATCGACGGCGCGCAGCGGCTGGAACAGGTCGTCGCGGCACGAAGCCGCGAGGCGGCGATTCCGCCGATTGCGGATCTGCAGTCGCGGCTGGCTGCACTCGTGCCTGCCGCGCGGTCGCTGGGCCAACGGAGACCAGCGGCGAACGTACGCCCGGCGGCCGTTCGCTGCGCGGCCAGACGTTCCGCGTCGCTTCCGTCCATCGCGCGAGCGAGCCGACCAGTCAATCGGTGTGGACCTCATTCGACGGCGCATTGCCGAGCATGGAACGATTCTCGAGACGATCCCGCACGTCGGCGAAGACGGCAGCATCGAGTTCGTGTTCGTCGTCACCACGACCGACGTCGTCGGTCTGGAAAGCCTTCGTCAACTGCACGCGACGCGTCGATCGCATCGGGGAGGCGCGGCGCCCGCAGCCGTCCTGGACTCGCCGCCGAACGACGCTCCGGCCGCCGCACAGGTCGAGAGGGCCGCGTCGTCCCATTACGTTCGGGTGGAGCTTGAGCGGCTCGATCGAGTTGATGCGTGGCGTGGGCGATCTCGTGATCAGCCGCGCGCGGCTCTCCGACAGTCTGGCCAGAGCCGAAGCCCGGGTGCCGGCCTCGGAATGGCGGGCGATCCAGGAGAACGCGGCGACCATCGACCGGCAGCTGCGCACGCTGCGCGAGGGGATCATGCGCGTGCGGCTCGTGCCGATCGGCGAGGTCTTCAACCGCATGCCGCTGGTCGTGCGCGATCTCGCGCGCTCCTTCGGCCGCCGCGTCGAATCTGCAGCTCGATGGACAGGCCACCGAGATCGACAAGTACCTGATCGAGCGGATGATGGATCCCGTTCTGCATCTGGTGCGGAACGCCATCGCCCACGGGATCGAAACGCCGGAGGTGCGCGTCGCAGCGGGCAAGACGCCGCACGGCACCATTCAGCTGAGTGCGGCGACGGTCGGCGACCGTGTCACGATCGAGATCGCCGACGATGGCGCCGGCATCGATGTCGAGCGCGTGCTCCAGACGGCCAGGGCGGCCGGCTTGCCCGTGTCGCCAGGACCGCCGACAGGCGCCGCCCTGCTGGCGCTCATCTGCGCGCCGGGCCTGTCCACTCGTGCCGAGTCCGACCGGGCGGCGGGCCGCGGAGTCGGCATGGCGGTCGTCAAGGCCGCGGTGGAGCAGCTCTCCGGATCGCTGTCGGTCGATACCGTGCCCGGACAGGGCACGCGGTTCACGATTCAGCTGCCCATCACGCTGGCCATCACCGACGCGCTCATCACCCGCGTCGGCACCCAGACCTTCGCGATACCGCAGGGCGCCGTGCGGGAAGTGCTCGAGGTCGATCCTGCGCTCATTCGGACGGTCGAACAGCGGGAGATCGTGCCGCACCGGCAGGCGGCGCTGCCACTGCTGCGCCTGGCCCGGTTGTTCGGCATCGCCGCCGGGCCCCGCGATCGGCTGCACGTCTTCGTGGCCGGGCAGGATAGTGCCAGCCGTCGGGTTCGCGGTCGACCGGATCATCGGACAGCGGGAGATCGTCGTGCGGCCGATCGTCGATCCCCTGGCCCGCGTCGAGGGCGTATCGGGCGCCACGGATCTCGGCGACGGCCGCGTCGTGCTGATTCTCGATCCGGTCGCTCTGGGCCGCATGGCGCGACGGCAGGCGGACGCAGGCCCGGACCTCCGCATGGCACTCCATGAAACGTGAGATGTCGGCAATCACCGAGCAGCAGGCGCACGCCTTCATCGTGTTCGACGTCGCGGGAACGGCGTACGCGCTGCCCAGTCACGACGTGCAGCACATGGAAATGGTCGAAGGGGTGACCCGCGTACCGAACGCGCCCGCGCATGTCGACGGTGTCGTGTTCTCGCGAGGACAGGTGGTACCAGCCGTCAACCTGCGGGCCCGATTCGGCTATGAACGCGTGCCATATGCGCTGCGGTCGCGGCTGATCGTGGTGCAGACGGCCGGCCGCACCGTGGGTCTCATTGTCGACGAAGCGCGCGAGTTCGTCCGCATCAATCCTGCGGCCATTCAGCCGCCGCAGGAGGCCATCGCGGGCACCGATGGCGACTGCGTGTCGGGCATCGCCTCGCTCGATGGGCGGCTGATTGTCGTGCTCGATCTCGATCGGCTGATGGCGTTTCCGGAATCCCTTCCAACGGCGTGAGCAGGAGAAGTCACATGGCAGTGCGGACAGTGAAAGGCAATGGAAGGACGAACGGCAAACCGACTCCGCCGCGTAACGGCGCCGGTCTGCGCGATGCGGTTCCGGAGTTGACCGTGTCGGCCAGCACGCTGACACGACTCGCCGACGAGTTCGCGACAGGCGCCGAGCAGCAGACCCGCAGCCTCGACGAGGCACTGAGCGGTGTCAACGAGATGAGCGCCTCACTCAAGGAGACCTCGACGCAAAGCGCATCGGTGTCCGCTTCTGCTGAACAACTGGTCAATTCGATCACCGAAATGTCGGCGTCGATCGAACAGGTCACCGCCAACGTGCGAAGCCTTGCCGGATCGGCGGCGATCAGCGCCGGCGCGATGCAGGAAACCTCGGCGTCGATCCAGTCGGTGGCCTCGACCATGAACGAAATGGCTGCTGCGTCGCAGCAGGTGGCCACCTCGATCACGCAGTCGTCAGCCGCCACGCGAACGATCAGTCGAGACACCGAGGAACTCACCAGCGCCGTGAACGAAACGGCTGCCGCCATCGAGGAGATCTCGCGCTCGATCGACGGGGTCGCGGGCCACGCCAACGATCTTGCCGCTGCGGCCGAACAGACCTCCTCGTCGATCAACGAGATGGCCGCTTCCATCGAGCAGGTCGGCGCCATGGCGGAGAACATGGCGACATCGGCCGACCAGAATTCGACGTCGGTCGAGCAGATGAATCGTTCCATTCAGCAGGTTGCGGCGAGCGGGCGGAGCATCACCGATCTCGCTGCGTCGTCCGCGACGAGCGCCGCGCAGATGGACCGCTCGACGGCGTCGGTGGCGTCGCTGGCCCGGCAGGCGGACGACGTGACGCGACGGGTGGCTCGCGAGGCGGAGGAGGGCGGGGCCACAGTGCAGCGTTCGATCCAGGGCATCGGCCGGCTGCGCGACTCGATGACGCAGTCGGCAACCGTGATCCGCGAGATGGGGCGGCGCACCAGCGAGATCAGCAGCATCGTGGACACCATCAATCTGATTGCGGAACGCACGAACCTGCTGTCCCTCAACGCGTCGATCGAGGCGGCGCGGGCCGGTGATGCGGGCCGGGGGTTTGCCGTGGTCGCCGAGGAAATCAGGAACCTGGCGGATCGGTCCGCCAAGGCGACCTCGGACATCGGCGCGATCATCAAGGCACTGCAGGAAGTGGCTCACGATGCGGTGTCCGCCGTCAACGACGGCGTGCGGGTGGCCGACGAGAGCAATTCGCTGGCCGAGATCAGGTGCCGGCGGGTTGAAGAAGATTCTCGGCAGCCTCGGCGAGGTGACCGGCGTGGTGGGACAGATCGCGCGCGCCGCCGAAGAGCAGCGCGGCGCCGCCCAGACGATGGTCAGCGCGGTGAACGCGACGGCGGAGCAGTCGCGGATCGTCGCGAACGCCACCGCCGAACAGGCAACAGCCGCGTCCGGCATGGTCCAGGTGACCAGCCAGATCAGGAAGGTCACCCAGGAGGTGTCGCGGGCGGTCAACGAGCAGGGGCGCGCGGCTCGCGACATCATCAAGGCAGCGCAGGCCACGTCCAAACTGGCTGGCCAGGTGCGGAAGGCGTCGATGGAGCAGGCCAGAACCGCCGCGCAGATCGCGCAGTCCGCCGATGCGATGCGCCGCGGCGCGGTGTCCACGTCGCGTGCGCTGGCCGAACAGGCCGCGACGGGTGAGCAACTGGCCAAGGCCGCCGATGGACTCACCCGGCAGACCGGCGCCGTGAGCCGCGCCGTCGGCGAGCAGGCAGCGGCCGCGACGCAAGTCAGCACCGATGTGGACAATATCCGTCGTCAGGCGGAACAGGCCGAGCGCGCCCTGGCCGATCAGGCGCGGGCGATGAAGGAACTGTCGGCGGCAAGCCTGAACACCGCGAAGCAGATCAAATTGATCAGCGGCGCCAACCGGGAACACGCCACCGTCTCCGCAGGTCTGCTCACGCAGTTGCGGGAGATCCGCCACGTGACCGAGCAGAATATCTCCACCGCGCGCGATGCTCGTGGCGCCACCTCGATGCTTGCGCAAGAGTCCGCTGCGGGCACGGACACACCGCGCACGCGTGCGAGCGCGGCTACCGCACGGCCCGCCTCACGGCAGCGTCCGGCGACTGGGCACCGATGAGGCGTACCGGAATCCTCACGACGGACGCCAATCTGGTGATCCGCAGCTGGGACGCTGTTCTGGAGCGGATGACCGGGGTCGAGGCAGAGAAGGCGTGCGGACAACCACTGGCGTTGCTGGCACCCGAAGCCGACGCGCGCGGCGTGCTCGCGCTGCTGCGCGATACGCTGGCGTCGGGAGCGGTCACGGTGCTGGCGCCGGCCATTCACCATTTCCTGATCGCGTGCGACCCAATCGAACCATCCGGCGAATTCGATCGCATGCAGCAGCGCGTGGTGGTCACGCCGCTGAGCAACGACCTGTCGACTGTCGGCCTGGCCATCAGCATCGAGGACGTGACCGGACGGCTCGAGCGGGAGCGCCGCCTGGCGCGCGCGCTGCGCGACCCGGATCCGGACGTTCGCCGCGCGGCCATCGAGGACTTCAACCAGAGCGGCGTCGGCGGTCCCGGACCGCTGGGCGTGGCACTGGGCGACGAAGACTGGCAGGTGCGTCGCGCTGCGGTTGGCGCGCTGGCGTCGCGTCCTGATCCCGAACTGCTGCACGCCATCGTCACGGCGCTGCGCGACGGCCATCATGACTTCAGTCTTCTGAGCAGCGCGCTGCGTCTGCTGTCGCTGACAGGGATGAACGCCGCGGACGCGCTGATCGAGCTTCTGCACTCGGACGAGGCCGACCTGCGGATTCAGGCGGCGCTTGCACTCGGCCTGCAGTCCGGCCCGGAGGTCGTCAACGCCCTGCTGGCTGCGCTCGACGATGCCGATCGCAACGTCCGCTTCCATGCGATCGAGTCGCTGGGAAAGCTTCGCGCCCGCACGGCGGTTGATGCCGCTGGCGCGGCTCGCCGAGTCCGGCGACTTCTTCCTGGCGTTTCCGGCCATCGAGTCGCTCGTCAAGATTGGCGATCCATCAGTGGCAGAGCGGATCGTGCCGCGGCTGGCCGACCCGGCGCTCCACGATGCGGCGGCCGATGCGCTCGGTGCGCTCGGCGATGAGGATGCGGTAGCGCCACTGGTCGCTCGCCTCGACGAGCGCGGCGCACCTGTGGGTCCGATTGTCAGCGCGCTGGCGGCGATCCACGCGCGATATGAGGAGACCGCAGGCGCGGGCGGACGCATCGAGGATCTCGGCCAGGCGATCGCTCACGCTCGAATCAGCGCAGACCATTCTCGCGTTCGTCCGCGCGGGTGCCGGCTCGGAACTGCGAGCCGCATTGCTGGTGCTCAGCTGGGCTCAGCTGCCCTCCGTCGCCTCGGAGCTGACGCGCCTGCTCGGTGAGTCCGCCGTGCAGCATGACGTGATCGAGACGCTGGTGCGCTTCGGCAGCCCGATGCTCGACGTCCTGGTCGCGCAACTCGCCCATGGCGAGATCGACACGCGGCGGGCCGCCGCGGTGGCACTCGGGCGTCTGGGCGATCGGCGTGGCGTACCGGCCCTCATCACGGCATTGGAGGAAGGCGACGCCCACCTGCTCGCGCCCGTCGCCGCTGCGCTCGCCAGGCTTGGCGACCGGCGTGCCTTCGAGCCGCTGTTGGCGCGCCTGGCCGATCCGGAGCCGAGCGTCAGGCAGGCCATCATCGGCGCGCTCAATTCGATCGGGCATCCGGACATGGCGTCCCGGACCGCGGCGCTGCTGCGCAGCCACGATGCGATTGTGCGGCAGTCGGCTGCGAAGATTGCCGGCTACTTCGGCTACCCGGAATGCGCCGAGGCGTTGATCGCCTGCGGCGCGGACCCGGACGAGCGGGTTCGTGCGGTGGCGCTCGAACACACCGCCTATCTCGAACATCCCGGTGTCCTGCCGCTGCTGATTCGAGCGCTCAGGGAGGACACGCCGCGATGCCGTGCGGCCGCAGCCGCGGCGTTAGGACACGTGGCCGGTCAGGAAGCCGGCGAGGAGCTGATTCGCGCTCTGGCAGACGCGGATGCCTGGGTGCGCTACTTCGCCGCCCTGAGCCTGGGACGCCGACGCGACGGGGAGGCGATCGAGCCGCTCGCCGCGCTCGCCGCCGAAGACCAGGCCCGCCAGGTGCGGATCGCCGCAGCCGAAGCCGTGGGTGCGATCGGCGGCATGCGCGCGCTGTCCGCTCTCCAGCCTCTCGTCGCCTCGCCGGAACTGGATGTGGCGGCGGCGGCGCTTCGCGCGCTCGGTGAAGTACGACTGCCCCCCGTTGGAGGCCTCCTCCAGTCGGCGCTGCGCTCGGAGATCCTCGGATGCGTGAAGCGGCCGCTCAGGCGCTGGCGACGTATGGCGGCCGCGAAGCGATCGAGGCGCTGCGGTGGACCGCCTCCGCCGATCAGGACGAGGCGGTCGTGTCGGCCGCGCTCGCCGGGCTGGCTGCGCTCGTCTCAGGCCAGGCCGACACGGTCGCCGATGCGGTGCAGGCGCTCGCGGCAGTTGCCGCCGATCCGGCGCGGCGCCCCGCAGTCCTGCCGGTCCTGGCGAAGATTCCACAGGCTGCGGTCCCGGCGCTGGGCGGCGCACTGCGCAGTCCCGACCACCTCAATTCGCGTCGTCGCGGTCGAGGCGCTGGGTCGTATCGCGCGACCTCCCGCATCGTCGCTGCTGATGCAGGCACTCGACGACCCGGAGCCGGATGTGAGGTCGAGGGCTATCGAGGCGCTGTCCAGGCTGGGCTCCAGGGGAGTCGTCCAGCGTATCGCGAAGCTCGCCACCAGCGATGTGTCCGAGGACGTGAGGCGCGTTGCGGAAGTCGCGGTTGCACGTGCAGGAGGCGCTGGTGCCGAAGGGGAGCCGTGAGCCGCGAACTGATGGAACTCGGCGTCGATCGCGTGGGCCTGACGCTTCTTCGCGACCTGATCACGGACCGCGCGGGCATGTACTACGATTCGGAGCGCGAGGACTCACTGGCCGAGCGCCTCGCCTCGTTCGCGATCGATCGCGGGTTCCGCTCGTATCTCGACCTCTTCTATCTGCTGAAATACGAGGACAATCCTGCCGACTGGTGGCGGGTGATGGACGCACTGTCCGTTCCCGAGACCTACTTCTGGCGCGAGGTGGACCAGATTCGCGCCGTGGTCGATCGGATCATTCCGGAACTGGTCAGACATCTCCGCGGCGGACCGCTGCGCATCTGGAGCATTCCCTGCGCGTCGGGGGAAGAGCCGCTCACGATCGCGATGCTGCTCGAAGAGGCCGGGTGGTTCGGCCGGCTGCCGATCGAGGTGCACGCCAGCGACGCGAGCCCGTCCGCGGTGTCGCGCGCACGCGTGGCGCTGTACCGCGAGCGCGCGTTCCGCACGCTGCCGCAGCCAATGAAAGAGAAGTACTTCGATCAGCTGGACGGAGGGTGGCGGCCGATCCCGTCCTTGCAGAGCCGCATCACGTCGTGGTCGGTCGTCAACCTGCTCGATCCGTGTCAGGTGGCGCCGTTCGTGTGCGCTCCAGTGATCTTCTGTCGGAATGCGTTCATCTACTTCGCTCCCGGCAGCCATACGGAAAGTGATCGAGGCGTTCGCGCAGGGGATGCCCTCGCCGGCGTACCTGTGCGTGGGCGCATCCGAGTCCCTGCTGAACATCACCACCGCGTTCACCCTCCGCGAGGTTGATGGTGCGTTCGTCTATGCAAAGCGTTGAGAGGCCCGGTGTAATGGCTGGCGTGACCCGTGTCCTGGTGGTGGACGACTCGGCGTACGTGCGGAAGGTCGTGTCGCGCATGCTCTCCCGCAGTCCGTCGATAGAAGTGGTGGGGGTGGCTCGGGACGGGACCGAGGCGCTGGAACTCGTCGAAGAACTGCGCCCGGACGTCGTGACCTGCGATCTGGTCATGCCGGAGCTCGACGGCGTCGGATTCGTCCGCGCGCAGATGAGCCGGCGGCCGCTGCCAATCGTGATCGTCAGCGTCGCGAACGAGTCTGGAGAACTCGTCCTGTCCGCGCTCGACGCTGGTGCGGTGGATTTCATCCAGAAGCCCACGGCGCTCGCCACCGATCGCCTGCTGGAAATCAGCGACGATCTGATCGAGAAGGTGACCAACGCTGCCGCTGCTCACGTGCACCACGTGGCGGTGGCGGCAACTGCCGAGATCGTCCCTCGTCCCGGTGGCCTTCGCGGTGCGCGGCGGCGCGTTCGACATCGTCGTGATCGGCATCTCGACCGGCGGACCGCAGGCGTTGAAGCTGCTCGTTCCGCGATTTCCTGCCGATTTGTCTGTGGCGGTCGTGGTCGTGCTGCACATGCCTGTCGGGTACACGCAGCTGTATGCCGAAAAGCTGAACGAGGTGTCCGCCGTACGCGTCCGTGAAGCGGCAGACGACGAGCCGATCGAACCCGGTACGGTGTACATTGCCCCTGCTGGGCGGCACCTGATGGTGACGCGGGGCGAGCATGGGTTCTGGCACACGATCTCGATGTCCGTCCGCTTGACACGATGTATCGCCCGTCGGTCGACGTATTGTTCCAGTCGGCCGCGAACGCCTATGGCTCGCGGGTGCTGGGGGTGGTCATGACCGGGATGGGCTCTGACGGCCGTGAAGGCGCCGCCTGGATCAAGGCGAAAGGCGGCACCGTGTTCACCGAGTCGGAGGAGAGCTGCGTCGTGTACGGCATGCCGAGATGCGTCGACGAAGCTGGGCTGAGCGACGGTAGTTTCGAGCTCGGACGAATGGCCGACGCCATTCTGGAGCATGTATGAAAGTACTCCTCGTCGACGACTCGGGTCTCGCGCGTCGCCGTGTCCGGCAGATGCTCGAGTCGGAAGGCTACGAGGTGATCGAAGCCGAGGACGGCACGGTGGCGATCGAGCGCTACTTCGTCGACAGGCCGGACCTGGTGATGCTCGACCTGGTCATGCGAGGCATGTACGGGCTGGATGTGCTCGTCAAGCTGCGTGAGCTGGATCCGGCCGCCTGCGTCGTGGTGGTCTCGGCCGACGTGCAGGAATCCTCGCAGCAGATGGTGCACGACGCCGGCGCGCGCGCGTTCCTGATCAAGCCGGTCGAGCGCGATCAGCATGCTGGCGACGGTGAAGGGGATCCTCGAGGAGGCACGATGATCCAGTTCACCGCCGTACCAGCAGGATGCGCTGGTCGAACTGCTCAACATCGGCTTCGGCCGCGCGGCCGCGTCGCTGTCGCAGCTGACCGGTCACCGCGTGATCGTCGAAGTGCCGGAAGTGACGGTGCACGCGATCAACGACCTGTCGTCCGTGCTGCAGAAGATGATCCGCGACGAGGTCGCGACGGTCCACCAGATCTTCAGCGGTCCGGTCGCGGGCGACGCACTGCTGGTGCTCGACCACCAGGGTGCCTCCCAGTTGAAGGAGCTGCTCACCGACGAGCCGGCGCTGCCGCTGGCCATCGACGCGTCGGCGCGCGAGGTGCTCACCGAAGTGGGCAACATCCTGCTCAACGCGTGCCTCGGCACGTTCGGCAACCTGCTGAAGGTTCAGGTGTCGTTCTCGGTGCCGCGCCTCAATCTCGAGAGCCTTGGCGCGATCGTCGAGTCGCTGCGCATCAATCGCGAAGGTCTTCGCTATGCACTGGTCGTGCATGCAGGCTTCAGGCTCCGCGATCGGGAAGTGAAGGGTTACCTGCTGATCGTGCTGAGCGTGTCGTCGCTCGACCGGCTCGTGCGGGCGGTCGAGCTGTGGGAGCAGTCGAGTCACTGACGTGCCGGACACCAACGCCGTTCTGATGGAAGCCGCCATGATGCGGTGGTTCCAGGATCTCGCCGATCGCGGGATCTTCACCACCGACGAGTCGTTGACCGTGCGCACATGGAACGCATGGCTCGAGGCGCAGACCGGCTGGCCCGCGGACACGGTCGTCGGGCGTCCGGTGGCGGAGGTGATTCCCGGCTTCTCGGAGCGCGGCCTCGATCGCTACTATCGCGATGCGCTTGGCGGCGAGGTTCGCATTCTGTCCGAGCGTTTCCACAGGTACCTGTTGCCGATCACGCGCAGCTTCCACAGCGCCGGCATCACCGAAATGGCCCAGAGCGCGCGCATCGCCCCGCTCATCTCGGACGGGCGCGTCATCGGCACCATCACCGTGATCGACGATGTGACCGAGCGGGTGATCAGCGAGCGTGAACTCCGCAACCAGATCGCCGTCTCGGATCGGGCGCGCGAGGTGGCCGAGGAAGCATCGCGGCTGAAGGACGAGTTCCTGGCGACGCTCTCGCACGAGATCAGGACGCCGCTCAACGCGGTGCTCGGGTGGACCAGAATTCTGCGGACGCAGCCGAACCTGCGCTCGCGGACGCACGCCCTCGAGGTGATCGAGCGAAACGCCGCGTCTGCAACTCAAGCTGATCGAGGATCTGCTCGACATGGCCCGCGTGATCAGCGGCAAGCTGCGGCTGGATATCCAGACGGTGTCGCTGGCCACGATCGCCGATGCCGCGATCGAGGTGATTCGCCCTGCCGCCGAAGCACGCCAGATCGAAATCGTCCGGGAGTTCGAGGATGATCTGCCGCCGGTCAACGGCGACCCCGACAGGCTGCAACAGGTTGCCTGGAACCTGCTGTCCAATGCGGTGAAGTTCACCGAGGCGGGAGGCACGGTCACGGTGCGGGCGCGGCGCGATCAGGACCATGTGGAGATCTGCGTGCTCGACACCGGCGAAGGGATCAGGCGTGAGTTCCTGCCGTTCGTCTTCGACCGCTTCCGCCAGGCCGACTCGTCGACCAGCCGGCGGCACGGCGGTCTCGGTCTCGGCCTCGCGCTCGGTGCGGCAGATCATCGAACTGCACGGCGGCCAGGCGTCGGTCTTCAGCGAGGGTCCGCAGCAGGGATCGTCGTTCTGGATCCGGTTGCCGATCGGTGCCGGCGGCGTGATCGCACAGACGTCGAGGCAGAGCGAGCCGGTGACCCTTCGCGGCGTCTCGGTGCTCATCGTCGATGACAACGACGAGGCACGGGAACTACTGGGGATCGCGCTGGAGGACTACGGGGCCACGGTGACGGCGGTGGCCACGGCAGCCGACGCGCTCGACCGGATCGAGCGCAGCAGCCCGCGGCCCGACGTCCTCATCTCCGATGTGGCGATGCCCGGCAGCGACGGCTACGATCTGATTCGACGGGTGCGCACGCTGCCGGTGCCGATCCGCGACCTGCCCGCTGTTGCGGTGACGGCGTACGCGAACCCTGACGATCGCATTCGCGCCCTGGTCGCCGGCTTCCAGCACCATCTGCCGAAACCGGTGGACCCGGCCGTGCTCGCCGCGACGGTCGCGAAGCTGGTGACTCCTTCCGCGAGTGGATTCAACCGGCCCAGTACCGTTCGGCGTCTGACGCCGGAGCCATCGGCCATGTCACCGACGGTTCCCCATTCACAGTCGTCCCGCCCTGCGAGAACATCGTCGCCATATGCATGAACGCGGCGGGGAAGTTCAGCGTGGGCGCCGACAGTCTGTCGAGCGACGCGACCTGCGCCGGCGTGAGCGCAACGTCGAGCGCCGCGAGGTTCTGCTCGAGCTGATCCAGGCGCCGCGCGCCAATGATCGTCGAGGCGACACCCGGCCGGCCCTGCACCCACGCGAGGGCGACCGCCGCCGGGTTGGTGCCCAGTTGCGTTGCGATCGCGATCAGCTCGTCGATGATCGCGTAGCCGCGCTCGTTCAGGTACGCCGTCACGCGCTCGCCGCGGTCCGCGGTCTGGGTCTTCGCGTTCTCGCGCGTGTACTTGCCGGAGAGCACGCCGCCGCGCAGCGGCGACCACGGCGTGACGCCGAGGCCGAGTTCCTGCGCCATCGGGATGAGTTCACCTTCCACGGTGCGCTCGATCAGCGAGTACTCGATCTGCAGCGCGACCAGCGGCGTCCAGCCATGCAGCTGCGCAAGCAGCTGCGCCTGTGTCACCTTCCACGCCGGCGTGTCGGAGAAGCCGATGTACCGCACCTTGCCGGCGCGGACGAGATCGTCGAGCGCGCGCATCGTCTCGTCGATCGGCGTGAACGTGTCCCAGGCGTGCATCCAGTACAGGTCGATGTAGTCGGTCTGCAGCCGGCGCAGCGACTGTTCGCAGGCGGCGATGATCCCTTTCCGACCGGCGCCGCCGCCGTTCGGGTCGCCCCGATACAGGTTGCCGAAGAACTTCGTGGCAATCACGATGCGATCGCGGCGCGACCGATCCGCGCCGATCGCAGTCGCCGATGATCTTCTCGGAGTGCCCTTTGGTGTACACGTTCGCCGTGTCGATGAAGTTGCCGCCCAGTTCGATGAAGCGCATCAGGATGGCTTCGGACTCCGCGACCGATGAACCCCACTTCCAATCCTCGCCGAACGTCATCGCGCCGAGACAGAACGGGCTGACCCGCAGGCCGGAGCGGCCGAGCGTCACGTAATTGGTGAGTGGCATGATCGATTCCTAGAAACGGTGAGTGTAGAGCACCTTCGAGGCGATGCGGCGATCGAGCGTCGTGAAGCGCGACTGCACTACATCGTCCGCCCAGTTGTGCGTGTAGACGACATAGACGTCGCTGCCAGGCCGGAGGATCCATCGAAAACGCGACTGCCAGCCGAGTACGGTGCTTACCGAATCGTACTGGAAGTTGTTGACGAGGGCGATCCACGGACTGAACTGCGTCTCGCCAACGAGCCGAAACAGGCGCGTGTCGAAGTCGCCCTCGGGCAGGTGCACGCGGTTCAACTCGGCGGACGTGTACACGATCAGGCCCGGGCGGGCGCGGAGGGTCAGGTTCAGGACCAGCGTCTGCTTGGTGCCGGAGTAGTAGCCGCCGCTATCGACGGTGGTGCTCAGCGCGAGCACACGGCGGTTGGCGGTCGATGCGCGCACCGTGAACACATTGGTGTTGGTATGCGGCGCCCAGCGGCAGCGTGATGCCCGGACTCGGCGTGAACGGGGCGTCGAGTCGCTCGAAGCGATTCGCCACGCTGGCAGACAGCGAGTCCTGGGACTGGAAGCTGACGTCGAATACCTTCAAGTCCACCGAACGGACCAGCAGCTCGTTCTGCATGTCGGTCTGGACGTCCAACGCGGTGATGAACGAATAGCGCCGCACGTATTTGCTGTCGCGGGGCCTCGGCCCGTATTCGACGCTCGGCTGGTAGCGTCGGTAGCCGCGTCGCGTCACGAACCCGATGGCCGGGTCGAAGCGTTCCGCCACCTGCCGCGTGGACATCTGCAGGTTCCAGAGGTCGTTGGGCATCGCCGCGGTGACGCCGAAGGAATTGCCGGCGTTGCCGACGAGGTTTGTGGCGTAGCAGGTAGTAGCCGGTCGCTTCGAGGTTCTGCGAGCCGCGGAACCGCGAGGTCGCCAGCCGGAAGTCGGCGCCGGCGGTCTGCCGGGCGGCGGACGCATCGTGCGGGTCGCGCCGTGTGTAGAGGCCGCCGAAATAGGACTGTGCGAGGACGCGTCGCCGCACGCGAGCGACCGTGAATTCCTCACCGATGATGCCGTTGTCCTCGCCCGTTCCAACCTGGAGAAACCCGACATCCTGTCGGCCCATCTGTCCGGTCAGCTTGGCGCCGTAGTTGATCCGCTGCGGTGTGCCGGTTCGGGTCAGGCCGACGCGGCGGCTGAAGAACGGATTGACGATGAGGTCGCCGGATCGAGGGGCTGCCGAACGCGAAGAACGGCGCGCCGTCCAGGAAGAAATCGCGCTTCTCCGGGAAGAAGAGGGAGAAGCGCGTGAGATTCACCTGTCGCTGATCGACCTCCGTCTGCGCGAAGTCGGTGTTGATCGTGAGCACGCTGCGTAGTCCCGGCGTGGGGCTGTAGAACACGTCAACCCCCGCTTGCGCGTCAGGCGTGAACGCGCGGCGGTCGCGGCCCGGTGACGACTCGCCGCACGGCCAGCGCGTACGGCTTCACATCGAGCCCGAGCCCCTGGCTGACATCGCGGATGCCGGTGACCAGCCCTGCGTTGGTCATACGGCGAAGCCCCTGGTTGCGCGCCCACCCCATCCAGATGCTGTCTTCGTTCTTGCGGCGGACGGTTCGCTGGAAGTTGATGCCCCACTGGTCGCTGTTCGGATCGAAGTTCAGGGACCGGAACGGAATCTCGATCTCGATCGCCCAGCCGATTTCGCTGCGGTGCACGCGGGCGTTCCAGATGCCATCCCATTGCCGGTTATCGATGCCACCGCCCATCAGCGAGTCGCCCATCATCCCGGACGGGTTCATCTCGAAGAAGTAGCCCGACTGCGCGTCGAGAAAGGTGTCGATCGTCCACATGAAGCGGTCGTCGGACGACAGGAACTCGTCGCGCCGGCGTTGATAGCCAAGCCACTTGTCCGGTTCGGAGTCGAAGCAGAGGACGCCGAGGTACAGCGTGTCCGTGTTGTAGGCGATGCGCACTTCGGTCTGCTCGGTGGCCGGCCGGCCGTTGACCGGGTCGATCTGGACGAAGTCTGTCGCAGGCGTGGCGTCGCGCCACAACTCCTCGTCGAGCCGCCCATCCACGGTCACAACCTGGGCATCGGAGATGCGCAGGGCAGGAACGCTGCGTCGAGTGGCTTCCGGCGTCTGCGCTTCCGCGCAGAGCGGTGCCAGCAACGCGCCGGCAAGCGCGAGGCTTTTCAACTCGCGAAGCGAATGACATCAGATACGGGACTCCCCACCCAGGTCAGGGTGGGCGAGAATCAGGTGTGCGATGCGGATCATCGATGGCGTTCAGGGCAGTCATATTAACGCAATCTTAATGACGCACGGGCGGGCACACCCCGCTGGTTGCGCCGACGAGGACCACACGCCGATGACCGTCCTGACCTCAGGCATTGCGTTCGCCGATCTCGAGTTCCAGGGGCTTCGCCGCATCATTGCCACCGCCACACTGAGCGGCCCCGATGGCATCGCCATCGTCGATCCCGGGCCGTCCACCACGTTGCCCGACGCTGCGGCGTCACCTCGCCTCGATGGGAGCCACCGTTCAGGACGTCACCGCCCTGCTCGTGACGCACATTCATCTCGATCACGCGGGCGCGTCCGGCACACTCCTGCGGGAGAACCCGCGGATCAGGATCTACGTGCACGAGGTCGGCGCGCCACACCTGGTCGATCCAGCGAAGCTGCTGGCAAGCGCCGGGCGACTCTACCTGGGCGAGATGGAACGCCTGTGGGGCGAGGTGCTTCCGGTGCCCTCGTCGGCGATCGTCGCACTCGCCGGGGGCGAGCAGATCGACGTTGGCGGCCGCTCATGGAGCGTCGCGTACACGCCCGGGCACGCCTCGCACCACGTGAGTTACTTCTTCCCAGTGATGCAGGCATCGCGTTCGTCGGCGATACGGCCGGCGTGCGCGTGCCTGCCGGACGGTTTCATCCTGCCGCCCACGCCACCTCCGGACATCGACATTCCGCTCTGGATGAACAGCCTCGACCTCATCGAAGGGTGGCGACCCGAGACGCTCTTCCTCACGCACTTCGGCCCTTCCAGCGGCGTGACCGCCCATCTCGCCGAACTGCGCGATCACCTGCAGATGGTGCGAGCGCCTCGCCCGCGAACGCTGGTCTCCAGCAGCGACGATGAGCGTGCGAGGGAGGAGTGGTTCGTCAGTCGGGTTCGCCGCGAGATGGTGCGGCACATGGAGGAGGCGGACCTGCGAGGCTACGAGGCCGCGGGCCGCCTCGATCTGAACTGGCGCGGGATCGCGCGCTACGTGACCAGGCGACGCTAAGACATAGGAGCTCAGGCCGACGCCGCGCTCAGCCAGTTCGGCCGGCGTCTGCTGCAAGTGCCTCCGGCTGCACACGCTTACGAGGGGCAACCAGCAGCCGGAGCGCGATCCCCTGGCGCCCGCCGGATCGCGTCGGCGGATCGATACGGTAGACGGCGGAGAGCAGGCGCCCCTGGCGCAGCGACTCCGGAATGCCGGGGATGTCGCGGACGTCGCGTTCGAGCTGGAACTGGACAAGCCGGAATTGCGTGATCGAAATCGGTGACGGACATTCCACGAACACGCCGAACTCGCTCACGTCACGCGTGACGACGCTGGCGAACCGGGTGGAGCCGCGCTGATCTTTCCAGGTCAATCGCGCAGGCAGCATCAGGTTGATGCGATCGGCGGCTCGCTTGTTCGGCGTAGGACGGGGCAACGGGTTGGCCCAGGCTGCTTCCACGTGGTGTCTCCGGTGAGAGGTTTGGCTGAACTACTATCAAGTTCAGGTCCGAGCTCGCCGGTTCGCGTCGGGTCGCGGCTATTCAGCCGTAAGCCATTGCTGAGAAGCTGTTTACGAGAATCAGCTCAGCGTTCGTCGTCAAGGGCGGATTTGCGACAGCGACGTGAATACTCAGTATCCAGAGTGCGCTTGTGATTGGATACTTTGTATCCTGGCTCGGCCGGCTAGAACACGTCCACTTCGGCTTCGTGTCTGGCGTCCAGCCCCAGCCGGCGCAGTTTCAGATAGAGCCCTCGCCTGGTCAGGCCGAGGTTGCGCGCTGCTTCTGAGATGTTGCCGGTGGCCTTCTCGATCGCGTCCTGGATGAACTCGCGCTCCACCTGCTCGACGGCACCCGCGAGTGTCTGCCCGGCCGGTCTCGTCTTGCGAGATGGCTGCGCTGTCGGCCGTTTCGGGCAGGCGGTTGGCGAGGATTTCCGGCGACAGGTGGGTGGTGTCGATCGGTCTGCCCTGCGGGCTCATTGCGACGACGCGCTGAATCTCGTTCTTCAATTGGCGCACGTTCCCCGGCCACCAGTATTGCGAGAAGACGTCGAGCACGTCTGAGCCGAGCGACACATCCGGCTTTCCCAGTCGTTCGGCGGCCTCGCGCAGGAACAGCGTGGCGAGGTGCGGAATCTCTTCGCGGCGCTCCCGCAGCGGGGGCACGTGAATGCGGATCACGCTGAGGCGGTAATAGAGATCCTCGCGGAATCGCCCTTCCGCGACGCGCTGTTCCAGATCCGCATTGGTGGCGGCGATGACGCGCACATCCACCCTGAACGGTCGCGAGTCGCCCACCGGCATGATCTCGGACTGTTCGAGAAAGCGGAGGAGTTTCGGCTGGACGTCGAGCGGCAGATCCCCGATTTCGTCAAGGAACAGCGTCCCGCCTGCTGCCGATCGCACCAGCCCCGGCTGATCGGAGACCGCGCCGGTGAACGCACCGCGGCGATGGCCGAACAGCTGGCTGTCTGCCAGGTCCCGTCCGGTCGTCGTGCAGTTGTAGGGCAGGAACAGCGCATTGCTGCGGTGCGATCCGACGTGGATGGCACGCGCGACGAGTTCCTTGCCGGTGCCGCTCTCGCCGGTAATCAGCACCGTCAGCAGGTTGCCCTGCAGCCGCTGAATCTGGTCGACGACCCGGTTCATCGCGGCGCTGGCGGACAGGAAGCCTGGCAGCACCGGCTCGAGGGACCGATCGGCGGTCGGCCCTGGCGGGGTCGAGGATCGTTCGCGCGCTGCGCAGAGCGCGAATCCCTGCCGCGCGACGGCGGTCAACATCCGGAGGCGCCTCGCGACGGGGTAGCCGATCGGACGCGCGCGACACGACGACGATGCCTCGCGGTCCATCCTCGTGCCGGCCGAGCGCATCGACAAAGGTGCTGGCGTGGTGCGCCAGAGTGCCGTCCAGCGCTGCGCGCGCATGGGTGAGGGCCGCTTCACGGTCGCATCCGATCGTCTCGACGATCTTCAGGCCGTTCACTGAATTCACATACAGGACCGCGATCGCGCCGTCAGCTGCCTCGAGGAGTGTGGCGACCGCCTCACGATCGAGCAGTTCGGGCAGTTCCGCGGCCTCCACGATCCGCCGCACCAGCGCATCGTCCGCTTCGGGTTGTGCGATGACGTTTTCGCCGGTGCCGATCGCTGCCCAGCAGGCGTCTGGCGACGTCGGTGTCGGCGATATCACGTGTCGCCCGGAGCCGCTGAAATACGGCAACAGCGGCGTCGAGGTGTTTTTCAGCGAGCGAGCGTGCACCCGTTCGCGCCACCAGACGACCGATGGCCAGGTGGCTGAGCGCAGCGAGGTAGCGCTCACCGAGCAGGTCGAGCAGCGTCGCGCTCTGCGCGTAATCGTGGTACGCCTCCGAGGGGCGGCTGCGATGTTCGTGCAAGGTTCCCCGCAGCCGCAGGTACTCGGCCCAGGTCGCCGGTGCGCTCCGGGGATCGAGCTGATCGGTGACGGTGGCGAGGCGCGACTCGGCCTCGTCGAGCCGATCTGCCAGAGGCCAGCGCTTCGGCGGCGATGAGCGTGACCTGAAGGGCGTCGAAGCGGGGTGCTCCCGCTGCGATGGTTTCGTCAGCCAGATGGACCGCGTCCATGAGCGCGCCGCGGCGCAGGGCCAGCCGCGTCAGGAGAACGCGCACCGACCAGTCGTACCACTGACTGGTCTGTCTGCCGTATGCGCCGTACGCGTCGCGCGCGTGCTCGAGACAGTCGCGCGCCGCATCGTAGTTGCCCTGGATGAGGTGAATCTGGGCCAGCGTATCGTGCACGGCGCCAACGGTCTCGTGGAACTGAATCGGGCTGCGGACGGCGAGCGCGCGATGCAGCGTTTCCTCGGCTCGCCCAAGATCGCCGAGGCGAACGCAGATCTGCGCGAGGCGTTGCGAGCGCGACGGCCAGCCCGTGCCCCGAGCCGTGCGCTTCGTGTAGCGATACGCTGCGTTCCGCAAGCGTGAGCGCCTGCTCGTACCGGTGCTCGAAGGTGAGCACGTTCGCCTGATTGCCACACACCGTCGCCACCACATCGTCGGCCTGCACGCGCGACGCAAGACGTTCGGCGTGCTTGAGGGCGGACAGCGCCTCGCCATAACGGCCCAGTTGCGCCAACGAGATGCTCGACAGCGAGTGAACGAGCGCGAGGTGGCGTCGATCGCCGGCGGCATGCAGCGCCGAGGACGCCTTGGTGAGGTGTTCGCGGACGATCGCCGTATCGCCAACCTGGCGATAGCACATGGCGAGCTCGTAGTGGGCGAGGCCGATCGCGCGCGAGTCGTGCGCGGTGTCGGCATGCTTCAGGGCGCGGACGTGGAGCGCGATGGCTCGGGACTGATCGCCGCGAACGGAGGCGATGCGCCCGTGCAGCCGCCAGAGCGACGAGAGCCTGGCGGCGGAGATCGTGTCGCGAAAGGTGTCAGGCGTGCGGCCGATGACGGTAGCGGCCTGGTCGAGGTCGTCCTGCAGGAGCCACGCCTCGGCCAGTGCCGAGCGAACCGCCAGGTCGTCCTCGCGCGAGAGAACGGCTGAGCGCAGCAGCGGCGCGAGCACGTGGACCGCCTCAGGGCCGCGGCCCCGTTCGAGAGCGCTGCCCGCGCGCGCAAGGATTGCGTGCAGGGACGGTGAAGCCAACGGACGGAGTATACCCTCAGGGCTCGAGCGATCTGCCGCGTGTCAGAGCAGTCGCCAGTCCCGGCACGTGTTTTCGATCAGCCGCGTTCGCCTCCGGCGGTCCCCACTCGCCGGGCGCGTACGACGGGAGCGTCACCGCGCCGGCCTCGGCCCACCGATCGAGGATCGGCGAAATCCAGCGCCACGATGCTTCCACGCTGTCGCGCCGCATGAAGAGCGTCGCGTCTCCGGCCATGACGTCGAGCAGCAGCCGCTCGTAGGCCTCCGGCGAACTCGACTTGAAAAAGGTGCTGTAGTCGAAGTCCATGTTGACGTGACTGATGTTGACGCGCGGGCCCGGCACCTTCGACGAGATCCCCAGCGAGAACCCTTCGTCGGGTTGGATGCGGATCGTGATCACGTTCGCGTCGAGGCGGCGATCGCGATTGGCGTTGAAGAGGATGGGCGGCACATCCTTCAACTGAATCGAGATCTCGCTGACCCGTTTGGGCAGGCGCTTGCCGGTCCGGAGGAAGAAGGGGACGCCGGCCCATCGCCAGTTGTCGACGAAACACTGCAGCGCGACGAACGTCTCGGTCTGCGAGGTCGGGTTGACCCCGGGTTCCTCACGATACGCCGGAAACCTGGCGGCGCCCGTCGACACCAGCGCCGTATTGCGCGCGGACCACGCACGAGTCCACGGCGCTCGCGGTCAGCGGCCGGAGTGACTGCAGCACTTCCAGCTTCTCATCGCGAATGACGTCCGGATTGAGCGAGTGCGGCGGCTCCATCGCCACGAGGCTCAACAGCTGGAGCATGTGGTTCTGAATCATGTCGCGCAGCGCGCCCGACTGGTCGTAGTACCCGGCGCGGGTGCCGACGCCCTCTTCCTCGGCCACGGTGATCTGCACGTTGTCGATGTACTTCTGGTTGAAGAGCGGTTCGAAGAAGCTGTTCGCGAAGCGCAGCACCAGGATGTTCTGGACCGTTTCCTTGCCAAGGTAATGGTCGATGCGGAAGATCTGGCGTTCGTCGAAGGCCGCGGCCAGCGCGTTGTTGATGTCCATCGCGCTCGCCAGGTCATGTCCGATCGGCTTCTCGATGACCAGGCGCGAGAACGGCCCCTTTCCGGGCGGCGCAATGAACCTGGCTCGCGCCAGCTGCTGGACCGTGGGCACGAACAACGAAGGCGGAACGGCGAGATAGTAGATCCGGTTGCCCTTCAGACCACGCTCATGCTCGACCACATCGAGCTTCGATCCGAGTGACGCCAGCCCCTGTGTCCTGATCGAGCGACGCGTTGACGAAGAACAGGCTCGCGGCGAACTGGTCCCAACGCGCCTCGTCGAGGCCTCGCCTCGAGAACTGCTGTACACCGTCGCGCGCGAACTCGCGATACTGCTCGTCGGACAGCTCCTTACGGCCGACGCCGACCACGGCGGTGCCGGCGGGAAGCACGCCGTCGAGGTGCAGGTTGTACAGGGCCGGCAGCAGCTTGCGGTGCGCCAGGTCGCCGGCGCCGCCGAAAATGACGACCGTGACCGGCTCGGGCCTGTTCACGCGCGACTCGACCGGCGTGGGCATCTCGATGGTGGCAGCGTCGGCGCTCATGCCGCTCCTCCCTGCTGCGCCTGCGTCGAGGCTTTCCTCACGGCATGGCCGCCGAACTGCTGTCTCAGCGCCGCCAGCATCCGCTCCGCGAACGGATTGTCTTCACGCGAGCGGAACCGCGTGAACAGCGAGGCTGTCAGCGCCGGCATCGGCACGGCGCGTTCGATGGCCTCCTGCAGCGTCCAACGGCCTTCACCCGAGTCCTCGACGTAGTTGTCGAGTGTCGACAACTGCGGATCGTCCGCCAGCGCCCGTGCGGTCAGCTCCAGCAGCCACGATCGCACGACGCTCCCCTGCATCCAGAGGTTGGAGACCTTCGCGAGATCGATGCCGTAGTCGCTCTTCTGGAGCAGTTCGAATCCCTCGGCATAGGCCTGCATCAACCCGTATTCGATGGCGTTGTGAACCATCTTCACGTAGTGACCCGAACCAGGGCCACCGACGCGCAGGTAACCGTTCTCCGGTGCCAGCGTCAGGAACACCGGCTCGATGCGCGCGCACGCCGCTGCATCGCCGCCGACCATCAGGCAGTAGCCTTCCTGCAGGCCCCAGATGCCGCCGCTCGTGCCCGCGTCGATGTAGGTGATGCCTTTGGCCGCCAGCGCGGCCGCACGCCGGACATCGTCATGAAAGTTGGTATTCCCACCATCGATGATGGTGTCGCCGCTGGAGAGCACATCGCCGAGGGCGGTGACTGTCGACTCTGTGGGGTCTCCGGCGGGCACCATCACCCAGACGGCGCGAGGCGCGGACAGTCCCTGAACGAGCGCCTGGAGCGAGTCCGCGCCGGTCGCGCCAATGTCGGTCGCGTGGCGGACGGCGTCAGCGCTGCGATCGTATGCCACGACCGCGTGGCCCCCGCGTGTGAGGCGGGTGACCATGTTCATCCCCATCTTGCCCAGACCGACAAACCCGAGTTGCATACGTCCCTTTCAGAGCCGTTCTTCCGATGTGCTCGTGGGCACTCACACCCGCGGCCTGACGGTAGAATAGCGTATGGCCCGCGGGTTCGAGAGCAAGGATGTCGAGTATCAGCAGGCGGAACGCGAACGCCTGCAGGCGCGGCGCGCCGAGCCGACGCAGGATCAGCGGGCGGCGACCAGCCGACGCGGCGCAGTCGAACTGTCACTGGCGCGAATGCGCTCCGAACTCGCGAATGTTCGCGTGGCGGCCCATCGCACGATGATCGAGCGGGCGATTGCAACGCTCGAAGCTGAACTCGCGTCTCTTCCTTAACCGATGATGCACCTGCGTTCCGTCTTCGCTGCGGCGCTTGTCCTGTTCGCGACAGCGATGCCCGGCTGTGGCGCGCGAGGGCTCGAAGCCGGCGCCGTCCGCTGCACAGTCGCAGGACCGATCGGCCGGACGCACACAGACGTCAGCCGCTCGCACGGCTTCGCCCGCTGCTCCTCAGGCCGACGCACGCCCGCGCGTGGTGTTCCTCGGCGACAGCCTGACGGCGGGGCTTGGGCTCTCACCAGAGGAGGCGTACCCGAGCCTCGTGCAGCAGAAGATTGACGCGGACGGACTCGGGTTCAAGGTGGTCAACGCCGGGGTGTCCGGCGACACGTCCGCCGGCGGCCTGAGCCGGCTCGATTGGGCACTCGAAGGCGACGTCCGCGTGCTGGTGGTTGCGCTCGGTGGCAACGACGCCCTGCGCGGCCTGCCGGTGGATGATCTGAAGGCGAACCTCTCGACGATCATCGAGCGCGCGCAGGCGAAGAAGATTCGCGTCATCCTGGCCGGCATGGAGGCGCCGCCGAACTTCGGCCAGTCCTATATCGTCTCCTTCCATCAGGTCTATCCCGAGCTTGCGAAGAAGTACGGCGTTCCCCTCGTCCCGTTCCTGCTCCAGGGAGTGGCCGGCATCGAGGGTCTGAACCAGCGCGACGGAATTCATCCCACAGCCGAAGGCGCGCGAACGGTGGCTGACAATGTGTGGTCGGTGCTGCGCCCGACGCTGAAGGGAACATGATCGAACTCCGCGAGGTCTCCAAGACGGTCACGAGCGGCACCGAGCCGCTCACCATCCTTCACCCACTCTCGACGACGATTCCGCGCGGACAGTTCGTGGCGATTGTCGGTCCGTCCGGCAGCGGCAAGTCCACGCTGCTCGGTCTGCTGGCCGGCCTCGACTCGCCGACGTCGGGCTCAGTTCTCATCGACGGCGTGGACATCACCCGCCTCGGCGAAGACGACCTGGCGAAGCTGCGCGGGGAGAAGATCGGGTTCGTCTTCCAGTTCTTTCACCTGATTCCATCCCTCACCGCGCACGAGAACGTGGCCGTCCCGATGGAAATCAGGGGCACGCCCAATCCGGGTGTGCGGGCACGGGCCCTCCTCGAAGAGGTCGGTCTCACCGGACGCGCGCATCACTACCCGTCACAGCTGTCCGGCGGCGAGCAGCAGCGTGTCGCCCTGGCCAGGGCGCTCGCCAACGATCCGCCGATCCTGCTGGCCGACGAACCCACCGGCAACCTGGACACCACCAACGGCCGGAACATCATGGAACTCCTCCGGAAGACCCACGAGACGCGCAGCACCACGCTGATCCTCGTCACCCACGACCAGGAACTGGCGGCGATGGCCGACACGCGCATCTCGCTGCGCGACGGCAGGGTGGTCTGATGTTCATCCTGCGCATGGCGGCACGCGAGACCCGCGCCTCGTGGCGCCGCCTGCTGTTCTTCTTCGTCTGCATCGCCGTCGGCGTGGCCGCAATCGTCGCGATGCGTTCCGTCATCCAGAGCGTCCGTTCGGTGTTCGGAACCGAGGCGCGGTCGCTCATCGCCGCGGACGTGCTCATCTCGACCAATCGCGACTGGACCCCGGAGGCGCGCGCGCTCATCGATCGGCGCGCTCAGTGAATACGGCGCCACGCAACAGACCGAGACGGTCGAGACGCCGACGATGGTGCGTCCTGCGGACGAGAGCCGTACGGTGGCGCGCATGTCCGAACTCAGGGCGGTAGACGCGGGATTTCCCTTGTACGGCAGGTTGACCTTGCGCGACGGTCAGACCTACTCGCACGCCATGCTCGAGGATCGCGGCGTGCTGGTGCGTCCTGAACTGCTCACCGCGCTGGGTGTCAAGGTGGGCGACCAGATCACCATCGGCAAAGTGCCCTTCACGATCAGGGGCGTCATCACCGACGAACCTGGCAGGCGGGTTGGGGACTTCAGCCTCGGACCGCGCGTGCTCATCGACTCCGCGGATTTGCCCGCTACGGGCCTGTTGACCTTCGGCAGCCGCGCGCGGCATGTCCTGCTCGTCCGGCTGCCGGATGCGCAGATCGATCCGCTGGTCACAACGCTGCGCTCGGACTTCAAGGAAGAGTTCATCAACGCCCGTTCGTACCGCTCGTCGGACGACGAGATCGGCAGGGACTTCGACCGCGCCGAGAATTACCTCAGCATGGTCGGCCTGGTGATCGTCATCCTCGGCGGCATCGCGGTATCGAGCGTCACGCGGGTGTTCGTGCTGCAGAAGATGCACAGCATCGCGGTGCTGAAGTGCACGGGCGCGACGCAGCGGGCAGATCATGGCGATCTACATGCTGCAGGTGATGGTGCTGGGCTTTGCCGGCAGCGTCCTGGGCGTTGTGCTCGCCCGTCTGGCGATCGCGGCGATTCCCTATGTGGTGGATACCAGTGCCACCTCGCTGCTCGGAGACGTGCATTACGGCATCACCTGGAGTGCCGCCGCGCAGGGGATCGGCATCGGCGTGCTCGTCTCGCTGCTGTTCTCGGTCGTGCCGCTGCTGCGGGTGCGCTCGGTAAAGCCGTCGCTGCTGCTGCGTGACGAGTCGGCCGCCCCGGCAGGAACGCGACTGGACCCGCCTCGGTGCGTTCGTGCTCGTGTCGGCAGGGCTTGTGGCGCTCACGGCGTGGCAGGCGGCATCGTTGAAGGTGGGATTGATCGTCTGCGCCGGGTTCAGTGTGCTCGCGGTCGTCCTGATGCTGGCCGGGCGGCTGCTCGTCCAGGCCGTGGCGCCGCTGTCGAACACACCCTCCTTCCCCTTGCGTCACGCCGTGCTGCACCTGTCGCGCCCGGGCAACCAGACGCGGGTCATTCTTCTGGCGGTTGGTCTCGGCGCGTTCTTCATCGTCGGCGTGCGGTCGCTGCAGTCGAGCCTGCTCCAGGAGTTCTCGACCGAGATGACTGCCAACGCGCCTGACATGTTCCTGATGGACGTGCAGCGTGCGCAGGCGGATGGCGTGAAGGCGTTTCTGTCGGACCCGTCGCGCGGTGCCGGACAGTTCCGGCTGATCCCCGTGCTCCGCGCGCGTGTCACCGGCGTGCAGGGGCGGGAGACGCAACTCGAAAGCTTCGAGGACGTGCGCGCCCGCGGCTCGCTGGCCCGCGAGTACACGGTCACCTATCGGGATCGCACCGAGCCGAACGAGGAACTGGTCGAGGGCCGCTTCTGGGACAGCCCGTCAACCGAGCCAGAGGTGTCGATCGAGCAGGGGATTCACGAGCGGTTCCAGATCAACGTGGGCGACACGGTGCAGTTCGACATCCTCGGCCGCAAGCTGAATGCAAAGGTCACAAGCATCCGTCGCGTGGACTGGAAAGACTCGCGCAACGGCGGGTTCATGTTCGTGTTCCGGCCCGGCGTGCTCGACAACGCGCCGCAGATGTTCATCTCGCCTCTGAAAGGGCCGGAGGGCGCGGACGCGCGAGCCAGATTCCAGCACGACCTGGTGGAGCAGTTCCCGAACGTGTCGGTGATCGACTTCCACGAGATTCTCGCGACGATTCAGGACGTGATGTCGAAGGTGACGCTGGCCATCTCCGTGGTCGGCGGGCTGGTGCTGTTCAGCGGCGCGCTGATCCTGGTCGGCGCCGTGGCGATGACCAAGTTCCAGCGCGTCTACGAAGCCGCGGTGTTCAAGACGCTGGGCGCCAACACGCGGACGATTGCCCGCATGCTGCTGTTCGAATACAGCGTCCTCGGCCTGCTCGCCGGTGCCGTCGGTTCGCTCGGGGCCGTCGCCCTGACATGGGGCGTGAGCCGCTACGCGCTGGACATCCCCTGGCGGGTGTCGCCAACCGAGCATATCGGCGGCGTGGTCGTCACCGCGGTGCTGGTGGCGGCGATCGGGGTCCTCTCCAGCCTCGATGTCCTCAGGAACAAGCCGCTGCTCACCCTCCGCACCGAATAGCTGCGCCACGCAGCCCTGTAATTTTCGATGAATTCAGCCGAAATGTTATGATGCAGGTTTACGAACACCCCGACGCGCGACCCATGGTGCAGGAGTCGTAACGACGATGGACGAGCAGGTATACAAAGACGCGCTCCTCAGGAAACGAACCGAAATCCTGGGCACCGGCGGCATCAAGCCGCTGCAGGCCTCAATGGAGAACAACACGCGTCAGGGCGACATGGCGGACCAGGCGACCGGCAACAACGAAGTGCACATCGCGCTGAAGCTGAAGCAGACCGACGCCAAGATCCTGCAGGCTATCGAAGAAGCCCTGAAGCGGATCGACAAGGGCACCTACGGCATCTGCCGCGACTGCGGCGAACCGATTGCGCCGGCGCGACTCAACGCGATCCCGTGGACCCGCGTCTGCATCACGTGCAAGGAGAAGCAGAAGTCGTGACCGACCTGCTGCCGCTGCTGCAAGAGTTCTATCGTGAGAAACTGACGTCGGTGCTGCGGCACCAGGCGGCGGCGCGCCATGTGGCGCAATACGACGCGAACAACACCTACCAGTACATCATCGCCAGGGAGGACACCCAGCTCTCCTGGGTGGCACGCGCCATTGTCGATCTGGACGGGGAGGTGCCTGCCGATACTGCCGAACCCGAGCGCAAGCCCTCAGGCAAGGGACCGACGGCCGCCAACAGCCTGTTCGACGAGGACGCGCGCGATGCGAAGAGCGTTCGTGGAGCGCTGGAAGCCACGGGTCGAGGCGATGACCAACGCGCGGCACCGCGGAATGCTGCGCGTCATCCTCGGCGAGACGCTCGAGCAGCAGCGCTTCTTCGAGCAGGCGCTGGCCGGACGTGACGATCTGCTGGGCCGCCGCACGTCCGACGTTGGCGTGCGGGTCGGCGAAGTGATGCAGACCCGCTGGATTGAATAGCACTGCCCGTGTCGCGATCGCCCTGGGCTCGAACCTGGGCGATCGACATGCCCATCTCGACTTCGCGACCTCCCGCCTCTCGACCCTCCTTGCCGACGCCCAGTATTCATCCCGCCACGACACGGCGCCTGTCGATGTCGTCGGCGAGCAGCCGACGTTCCTGAACGCGGCGGTGGTCGGGGTGACGCGGCTGCCACCGCACGAACTCCTTCGCGCACTCCAGGAAATCGAAATCGAGCGCGGGCGCGAGCGCCCATACCCGAACGCCCCGCGGACACTGGATCTCGACCTGATCCTCTATGGCGAGCTGGTGACGACGGATGAGCGACTCGTCGTGCCGCATGCCCGGTTTCGGGAGCGGAGGTTTGTGCTCGAGCCACTCGCCGAAGTCGCACCCGATCTGGTCGATCCGGTCACCGGCCTCACGATCCGGGAATTGCTGGCGCGGCTGGCGTAGCGCCGGTCACAACCGGTGGCATGTCAGAATTGAGGCTCTTGTCCCGAAAGACACTGATCGCTGCGCTCTGCTATCTGCTGGCGGCCGGCCTGTTCACATGGCCGCTGGTGTTTCACCTGCGGACCCTGCTCGGCGCTGTGGACCCGGCAGGCGATCCGTCGCTCAACCTGTGGGCACTCGGCTGGGATCTCAGCGTTCTGTCCGAGCATCCGGCCTGGCTGCTGACCGGTCGCGTCTTCAACGCCAACATCTTCTTCCCGGCGCCACACACGCTCGCGTACTCGGATCACCTGCTGTTGCAGGCGCTGGCGCTCTGGCCCGTCCATGCCCTGACCGGCAATCTGGTGCTCTGCTACAACCTGCTGCTGATTGGTTCGCTGACCGCTGCCGCACTGACCATGCACCTGCTGGCGCGGTCGGTGACCGGCAGCGAGCGCGGCGCGTACGTTGCGGGGCTCATCTTCGGGTTTGCGCCCTACCACTTCGCCCATCTCCGCCACATTCAACTGCAGGCGCTGTACTTCCTGCCGCTGTCCTTTCTGTTCCTGCATCGGGTCTTCGAACGGCAGCGTGCCATCGACACCTTTGCGCTCGGCGCCGTGCTCGGGTTGCAGGCGGTCAGCTCGATGTATTACGGAGTCATGGGCGGGATCGGCGTGGCGTTCGCCACGGTGACGCTGATGGTGGTGACTGGCCGGATGCGCGACTGGCGCCTCATGCGACGACTGCTGGGCGCCATAGCGGTGGCGGTGGTGGTCATGCTGCCGTGGGCGATCCCGTATCTGCTGGTCCACCGCGAAGCAGGCGCCGGACGAACCATCAATGACGCCGCGCGGGGTGGCGCCGTCATCGCCAGCTACCTCCAGGCGCCGCCGACCAACCTGCTCTATGGCCGCACCGGCTGGCTGCGGCCCGGCCCCGGCGCTCGGCTGTCGCGCACCGACCATCCCGAACAGGACCTGTTTCCGGGTTTTTGCGCGCTGGTCCTGGCTCTGCTCGGCGCGACCGTGGCGGCGAAGGGCCTGAAGAAGACGGCGATCGTTTATGCGGTCGTTGCGATGGCCGGCGTGGTGCTCTCGTTCGGGCCGGACGGCTTCAGGCCCCTCTACTCGTTGCTGTACCAAGGACTGTTCGGGATGGCCGCGATTCGCGCCACGCCCAGGTTCGCCGTGCTGGCGTTGTGCGGAATCGCTGTCCTGGCCGCTCTCGCAATCCGCACGCTGGAAGAGCGTCGCCAGCGGCCCTCAGCTGCTGATTGGCCTCGCCATCCTCGTCATCGGCCTCGAGTACAGCAACGGAACGATCGCATTTCCGCAACCGCCTGCGCTGACCTCGAACGCAGGGCAGTGGCTTCGCGACCAGCCGGGTTCCGGTGCCGTGGTCTGCATCCCGGTCGGCATCTGGTCGAACAACACCCCGTGCATGCTGCAGTCGCTCGAACATCGCCGGCCGGTCGTCAACGGGTACAGCGGCCTGTACCCGCCGTTCTGGGAAGCGTTGCTCGACACCACGAACCGTCTGCCGTCGGCGGAGTCGCTCCTCGCCCTGCACGGACTCGGCGTCGAGTACATCGTCAGCGATCAGGAGCTGTCGCCACCGGCGGACCTCCGCCAGGCGCTGGTGGAACGGGTCCACTTCGACAGCCAGCGCGTGTACCAGCTGCAGTGGTCGGACGAGATCGACGCGCAGGTGAGGGGCACGCTGGAGGTGCCGCCGCCAGACCCGGGGCCGGTGCCGTTCGCGGTCGGAGAATCGGCCGTGTACCGGCTGCGATGGACGAGTGGCCCGGTTGATGTGCCGGCGGGGGAGGCGACCATCTCGGTGGCGCCGCCGCAGGGGCCCGAGGCGTATCGTTTCGGAGTCCTCGCGACCACGGCTCCGTGGGTGTCGCGCTTCTACGAGGCGGTGGTCACGCTCGAGACCGTGGCGAGCGCGCAGTTGCTCCCGCTTGCGTATCGCGAAGTGATCGACGAAGGAAAGCGTCGAATCGACCGCCAGCTCGCGTTCGATCCCGGCCGGCACGAAGTGCGCATCACCAGCGGTGGTACCTCGATTTCTCTCCCGGTCGCCGAAGGCGGGCGCGATCCGATCAGTGCGCTGTTCTACGTGCGCACGCTCGCTCTGGAAGAGGGTGCGCATTTCGCGCTGCCGATCAGCGACAACGGCCGTCGGTTACGGCTCGACGTCAGCGTCGGCAAGCGCGAGTCGATCGTGCTCGACGGGCAGTCGTGGGAGGCCTGGAAGGTGGAGCCGCGCTTGAGCGAGCGGATCGATCGCAGTCCCGTGAAGATCACTGCATGGGTGAGTGCCGATAGCCGGCGAATCCCCCTGCTGGTGGAAGTGGCGGCCGGGTTCGGGTCGGCACGCCTCGAACTGACGAATTATCGGGAACGCTAGTACCGGTGGCAAGAGGGCAGCTACTCCAGCGTGCGAAGGTCTCCCAGTGTCGCGTTTACGTGTCGGCTATCATAGGTAGTTGTGCCCGACGCTCCTTCTGACTGGACTCCCCTCGGAGAGACTTTCAACACCCGGTACTATCTGGGAGCGGCCGATATTGCGATCGTCATGCCCGAGTTGGGCCTGAAGGACGATGCGGCCTCGGCGCGCGTCAATATCGATTTCCAGGCCGCGTGGGCGCGTGCGAGTGGACACCGCTGCGCGGTAGTCGTCTGCCTGTTCCATTTGCTGTCGCAGGACAGCGGCGCCCGGCGCGTCTATGCCGAAGGAATGGATCCACGACTCTTCTACGCCGCCGCACTGGTCGTCTCCAATCCGATCTCGCGAGCGATCGGCAGCTTCTTCATCGGATTGACCAGGCCCGGCGTCCCGACCGCCATCGTCGGCACGATCGACGAGGGGATCGCCTGGTGTGCGCGGCAGCGGCCGCAGATGGGCGTGTGATGCCGGACACGGCAACCTGGACGAAGTTCGCGACGACCTCGAATGCGGATTTCTACGAGATCGAACCACATGCCCTCGCCGTTGTGCCCTTCGAGGGGACGACCGACGACGCCGCGACCGCCGCGGAAAGCGTCGCGGCGCAGTTGCAGTATCTGCAGGCGCGCGGCCAGCGTGCAGGCATCATCGTGATGATGGACCGCGTCGTCGAACAGGACGGCGGCGCCAGGGCCGTCTATCGCGACGAGCCCGACCCGGCGTTCCAGGTCTGCTTCGCGCTCGTGGGCAGTACGGCGTTTGGCCGCGCCGTGGCATCCATCTTTATCGGCATCAATCCGCCGCGCGTGCCCACCCGATTGTTCGCCACTCTCGAGGAGGCGCTGGCGTGGGTCAGGACGATCGTGCGGGTTCGTTAGGCGACGGCACCGCGCTGCCGGCACAGCTGGTCGAAGCCCTGCTGCTGCTGTGTCAGGGCGACTTCTCCTACCGGCTTCAGCGCTCGCGCCTCCGCGATCGCGACGACACGGTCGCGTTCTTCTTCAATGCCATCGCCGAGGAGCTGGAACGCCTCATCCCGCGTCGCGCGACAACGAGGCGCGCATGTCGGCGCTGGTGGAACGTCTCAGCGACGCGCTCGTTTCGCGTCGCCTCTGGCGATTTCTCGATCGAAGTCGAGCGGGACTATCGTGGCGATGCGCCTGACGTGCTCGTGTTCCTGGTGAACAACACGATCAGCGAGCTGGCCGAGTTCGTCGCCGACTCGGATCGGCGTGCCGAGGACGATCGCCAGCGACTCGAGGAGCTGGTGCAGTCGCGCACCCGCGAGCTGGAGTTGCTGGCGACGACCGACGAGCTGACCGGGCTGCTCAACCGCCGCCGCATTCTCGAAGTTGCCGCCGAGGAATGCCAGCGGCTGGCACGCTATCCGGAGATGCTGTGCTTCGCGCTGTTCGACATCGATCATTTCAAATCGATCAACGATCTCTCGGTCCAGCCGCCGGCGACGCGGCGCTGCGGCTCGTCGCCAGGGCCGCGGAGGCGCAGCTGCGACAGCAGGACCGCATCGGACGGTACGGCGGCGAAGAATTCCTGGTCGTCTTTCCGCAAACGTCGCTCGACGGCGCGAGGCACGTCACCGAACGCCTGCGCCGGGCCATTGAAATGCTCGACTCTGGGGCGGACGGCACCGGTCTGCCGCTGACGGTGAGCGCGGGCGTGGCGGAAGCGGCACCGGGCGAGGCGCTGGACGATCTGCTGAAGCGCGTGGACGCCGCGATGTACGAGGCGAAAGCCTCGGGACGTAATCGCGTGGTCACGCGTCACGCCGTCCAGCGGTAGCGGCCAGATTGGCGAGAGCGGTGCCCGAGAGTCGCTGGACCGTCCAGTCGCTCATCGGTTGCGCACCCACCGCCCGATAGACACGCTGGGCCAGGTCGTTCCAGTTCAGCACCGACCATTCCATGCGACCACAGCCACGGGCGACGGCGATGGCGGCGAGATGCGAGAGCAGCTGCGTCCCAAGTCCGCGCTTGCGCCATTCCGGCCGAACGAAGAGATCCTCGAGGTACAGGCCGGGGCGAGCCAGGAACGTGGAGAAGCTGTAGAAGTAGAGCGCGAACCCCGCAGGTGACTCTCCGGCCCGAGCGATGACGGCATGCGCGACCGGCGAGTCGCCGAACAGCGCGTCGCGGAGCAGCGCCTCGGTTGCCGTGACTTCATGCGACAGCTGCTCATACTCAGCCAGTTCACGGATCAGCGACAGAATCAGGGCCAGGTCTGAGGGTTGCGCCGCTTCGATCCGGAACTGCGTGGCGGACTCGTTCATTGGCGCGCATGGTACCACGCAGCCTCCGACTGATCGGTCACGGTCTATCATCACAGAACAGACATGCGTCGCCTTTGTGCCGTGCTGCTGCTTGCCGGCTTCGTGACGCCGAGCGCGCAGCCGGTGCTGACTCATCTGCCGCCACTCGACCGGGTGTTGCCGCCGCGGGCGGAGGCGATCTATGGCCTCATCAACCGGCGCGTAGACACCGATGCGGCGATGGCGATCGTGACGCAGATGGCGCCCCTGTGGCGGCTTGCCGGCAATCCGCAGTTCGATCAGGCACTCGAGGCGATCGACGGAATGCTGCGGGCGGCGGGTATTGCCACGCACTTCGACACGATCCGGTCGACGAGCCAGGGTTGGGAGATGCGCGACGCTGTCCTCCGACTCGATGATGAGGCGGGGGAGGTTGTGCTCTCGAAAGCACAGGACCGCCTGCCGCTCGCCATCAACTCGTTTTCAACCACAGTTGCCGGACGACGCCTGCGGCTGATCGACGCGGGCCGCGGCGTGGATGCGAAGGACTACGGGGGGTTGCGGGTGGCCGGTGCGGTGGTGCTGGCGGATGGCCCGATCGATTCTGTGTGGAACCAGGCGGTGAAAGTGCGAGGTGCGGCCGGCGTCATCTCCACGCAGATTGCCTCGTATGCCAGGCCGGAGACCACGCCCGAGGTTCTGCAGTGGGGGGCCATTCCGTACGACGCGCAGCGCGCGTCATTCGGCTTCAAGGCGACGCCGCGAGCCGCGAAGCGACTGCGGGAACGTCTTGCCATCGGCGCCGTGGATGTCCACGTACGAATCGACACGATATTTCATCGGCGGCCCGTTCGCACATTGGTCGCCGAGTTTCCCGGCAGCCGCCGGCCGGACGACCGCGTCGTCCTCGTCGCGCACGTGCAGGAGCCTGGTGCGAACGACAACGCAAGCGGCGCCGGCACGCTGGTCGCGGTTGCACTTGCGGCGCAGAAGGCCGTGGCGGACGGAGCGATCCCTCGGCCGGACCGCACCTTGACCCTGCTGTGGGGCGACGAGAGTCGAGCCAGCGACGCCTGGATCGAGGCCGACCGGCATCGAGCACAGCGCGTGCTGGCGATGATGTCGCTCGACATGACAGGCGAGGACACGACGAGGACGGGTGGTACGTTCCTGATCGAGAAGAGCCCCGATCCTGCGGCCGTGTTCGCCAGCCCCTCAGATCCGCACACCGAGTGGGGCGCGAGCGAAGTGGATCGCGCACTGGTGCGCGGAACGTTCCTCAACGACCTGCACCTCGCGGTGGCGCTCAGACGTGCGCGAGACACGGGCTGGGTGGTCCGCACGAATCCCTACGAGGGCGGCAGCGATCACACGTCGTTCATCAATGCCGGTGTGCCGGCGTTGCTCAACTGGCACTTCACTGACCGCTACTATCACACCAATCTCGACACGATCGACAAGGTGAGCCCCGTCACCATCAGTCATGTCGCGACCATCGTGGGCACCACGGCCATGTTCCTCGCATCCGCAGATGGGACCGACGTCGCCGCCGTAGAGGCATTGCTCCGGACAGCTCGCGACGCGCGGCTCGCGATGGAGCGACAGAACGCGGCGTCGGCGGAGGTGCTGGGTGCGTGGACGTTGTGGTACCAGCAGGCGATCGCGAGCGCCTCGCGCCTGTCCGGCCGCTGACGCCTTCGTTCCTTTTCCGAATCACCTGCGATCCACTCCGCAGCGCCACTCGTACGCCCGCGGTTCATGAAGGTTCATAAAGATTTCATCGTGTGCGCTGAACGCCGCCGTCACGGATGAGGCGCCTGCGAAATGCCTCCTTGCGGCGGTTCCGGTGCGGTGTATCCTCTGGCCCACTCTCGTTCGACTCGCGCTCTGAACTCAGCTCTGTCCCAAGGAAAGGCTGGTCATGACCGTGCGATTCTTCACTACGACGAGCATCGGGCTGCTGGTGTGCCTGGCATGCTGGACCACTCCGGCGATCGCCCAGGGCGTTGGCGCGATCGGCGGCACGATCGCCGATCACTCCGGTGCCGTTCTGCCCGGTGCGACGGTGACGCTCTCGAGCCCGCGCGGCACCATCGGCAGCAATCAGAATGCGGTCACCGACGAACGCGGCAGCGTTTCAGTTCATCCGGCTGGTGCCAGGCACCTACAGCGTCAAGGCGGAGCTTCCCGGGTTCGGCGCTGCCGCTTCAGGAAAACATCATCGTCAGCGCCGACGTGACCGCGCGCGTCGATCTGAAGCTCGAAGTCGGAGGCGATCTCCGAGGACATCACGGTCAGCGGCGCATCGCCGCTGCTCGATACGACCTCGGCAATGCGCCAGACGGTGCTGTCGCGCGAACTGCTGGACAGCATGCCCAACCGCGTCGATGTGTGGGGCGCGGCGCGCGTGATTCCCAGCGTGATCCTGAGCAAGGTGGACGTCGGCGGGTCGGAGTCGTTCCTGCAATCGGCCGCCACGGTCCACGGCAGCACCAACGAGAACGGGTATCCTGATCGAAGGGATGGACGTCTCGAATCTGGACGGCAACGGCTCGCAGGCGATCATGTACCTCGATCCGTACGCGTTCGAGGAGACGAACTACCAGATGGGGAGCGCGGGCACGGCGGTGTCCAACCGCGGCGGGCTGCTCTTCAACATGATCACCAGGACCGGCACCAACAAGTTGCGCGGCGGCGCGATGTTCAACGGCGCGAACCACGCCATGGGTTCGGCGAACTACTCTCCCGAACTGGAGGCGCAGCTGCTCGCGGCCGTTCCGCCCGCCGCGCTCGCCGCCAACCCGAACATCGTGCCTGGCGCCGACATCCTGAAGATCTATGACGTGGGCGCCTGGATCGGCGGACCGATCGTGCAGGACAAGGTGTGGTTCTCGGGCTCCTGGCACCAGCAGGCGCTCGATCAGTATCTGCTGGGCAACTACGACGCCAATGGCGCGCAGGTGCTCGACGACAACCTGATGTGGACGACGTCGGCCAAGGTGGCGTGGCAGGTCACCAAGGGCGCGCAGCTCTCGTACTTCAACAACCTGCAGTACAAGCTGATCGGCCACCGGAATGGCGGCGGCACGTTCGCCGACAGCGCGGCGAGGAACCTGAACGACAAGTATCCCGACGTGCATCAGGTGAAGTTCACCTCGCCGTTCGGATCGCGCGATGGTCGTCGACGCGTCCTACAGCCGCTTCCGCGCCGACGACAAGTTCGGACAGCGGCCGGAGGTCAAGGATGGCGACATCTCGCGGTTCGATGCGGTGACGAACGCCTACGTCATCGCGTTGCCGACCTACCGCGACCTGGCGACGTTTCGCGACCAGGTCATGGGCAGCATGAGCTACTTCGCCGGTCGCCACGACATTCGCTTCGGCTATCAGTTCATGACGGCGGTGCAGAAGTCGTCGACGTGGTCGACGTCCGGGATGCGTGCGGTGTATCGCAGCGGCCGCCCGGATTCGGTGAACACCTACAACGTCCCGATCACGTCCACGTCGACCAAGATTCCGGTGGCCTACGAACCGTCCTATCGCGATCACGGCCTCTACATTCAGGACAAGTGGACCCCCGCCCGCAAGCTGACGATCAACGTCGGGCTGCGCTACGAGTCCACCTACGGCTGGCAGCCGGCGGCGTGCCAGGTCGAAACCATCTTCGTCGCCGGGCAGTGCTTTCCGCGCGATCGAGGGCGCCCCGGACTTCAAGGCCCTCGCGCCCCGCGTCTCGGTCGTCTACGACCTGTTCGGCGACGGCAAGACGGCGCTGAAGTTCTCGGCCAACCGCTACGACCAGCCGATCACGCTGCAGAACGTCCTGCGGTTGAACCCGCTCGGCGCCACGAGCGATACGCGGCTCTGGACGGTCTGCGCCGCGGGACAGGTGTCGGGCTGCGATCTCAACGCGCGATCTCGTTCCGCAGTTGAACGAACTCGGGCCGTCGAACGGATTCACGTTCGGCCAGAACAATCGCTACGACGCGGACCTGCAGTGGCCGACGTCAACCGAGTACAGCGTGGAGTTCCAGCGCCAGCTGCCCGGCAACCTGGTCGCGTCGGTTGGCTACACGCATCGCCTGACGCGGAACAACATCGCGCCGAGGAACGTCGCCGTTCCGACCGACACCTACATTCCGCTCACCGTGACCGAGGTGAACAGCGGCAGGCAGGTGACGGTCTACAACCAGGCGCCGGCGCTCCGAGGCAAGAGCGATATCCTCTGGGCGAATGCGCCCGAACTCGACACCAGCTTCAACGGCGGCGATTTCACCGTCAACAAGCGGATGAGCAATCACTGGTCGGTGACCGGTGGTGCGAGCTTCGGCAAGACGCTCGGCGACATCTACCCGACCACGAGCGCGGCCACGGCCGACCTGAACAATCCGAATTTCGCCTATCCGGCGCGGGCTCTTCGGCAACGACGTGCCGTATTCGTACCGCGCGTCCGGCGTCTACGAGTTTCCCTACCAGATTTCGGTCAGTGCGACCGGCGCAGTACTACCAGCGGTTTCCCGGAACTCACGACCGTGTCGGTCGGCAACAACACGGTGGTCCTGACGCAGGGCGCGACCTCGCTCACGGTTGAACCGCGCGGGACGACACGTCTGCCGCCCGTGGCATCGCTCGATGTCAGCGTTCGCAAGAACATGGTATTCGGCGGAATGAAGGTCGAGCCACGCATCGACTTCTTCAATCTGACCAACGAGGCGACCATTCTTGGTCGCGTCACGCAGCTGGGACCGACCTACGACCGCGTCAGCAGCATCCAGCGCGGCCGGTTGATCAAGGTTGGCGCCAGCATCGAGTTCTAGAAGCGGGTTTCGAATCGACGACGTACGTAGGGGCGGGTCTTCAGACCCGCCCGCGTCGTCGGGTCTGAAGACCCGACGCTACGCCGGTCGTGGAACACCAACTGTGAGACCCGACGCTACGCCGGTTGTGAACCCGCTCAGCGTTGTTCCAGTTCGCGCAGCACCTCGTTCGGTGTGCTCGCCGAGGAGCGGGGCCCGACGTTCGACCACCGGAGGCGTCTCGGACATCTTCAGCGCTGAGCCGAGCGTGCGCAGCCGGCCGAGCGTGGGATGGTCGGTCGTGACGACCAGCTGACGTGCCTGAACGTGCGGGTCGGCGAACACCTGCTCGTAGTTGTTGATCGGCCCGCACGGGATCTGGTGCTGGTCGAACAGCGCGCAGCCAGTGGGCCGCTGGTCTTGTGATGGTCTCGGTTTCGATGAGTTGCGCAAGCACCGCACGGTTGCGCACGCGCGCGCCGTCGCTCGAAAATCGTGTATCCGACTGCCACTCGGGACGGCCGAGTACGACGCGTCAGCCGCTCGAACAGCCGCTGGTTGGCGGCCGCCAGCGTGATGAACGCATCGGCGCAGCGGATCGCCTGATACGGAGCGCTGAAGCGGTGCGCCGAGCCGGTCGGCTGCGGCACGACGCCTCCCGAGAAGAAGTCGGTGGCCTCCCAGACGGACAGCGCCACGCCGGCGTCCACCAGGGAGATGTCGATCTGCTGGCCGCGTCCGGTGCGCGTCCGGTAATGGAGCGCCGCCAGGATCGCGGACAACGCGAACAGGCCCGCCCCGAGGTCGGTCAGCGGCACGCCGACCTTGGTCGGCGGCCCGCCTGGCTGGCCGGTCACCGACATCAACCCCGTCACGCCTTGCGCCACGAGATCGAAGCCGCCCTTGTCCGCATACGGACCGGTCTGCCCGTATCCCGAGATCGAGGCATAGATCAGATCCGGATGATCGACCGCCAGCGTGGCGTAGTCGAGGCCGAGCCGCCGCATCACGCCCGGCCGGTAGTTTTCGACGACGACGTCGGCGCGCCTGGCGAGGCGCCGGCAGATGTCCTGACCCTCCGGCGTCCGTAGATCGAGCACGATCCCGCGCTTGCCGCGGTTGACCGCGTTGAAGCTCGGGCTGTCGATCCCGATCGAGCCAGCCATGCGGCGCGTCGAGTCGCCATCGGGCGGTTCGACCTTGATGACCTCCGCGCCCATGTCGCATAGTTGCATCGTGCAATACGGACCTGCCATCACCTGCGTCAGGTCGAGTACCCGAAGTCCCTCGAGCGCCTGGGCGGTCACCGCGCCCTCGCCGGTGCGCCGGTCACGATAGGAGCCGTCACGTGTCCACCTCTCGCGTGTTGTTCGACATCGCAGGTCCGCTGGCGTCTGTCACCATCAATCGTCCGGAAGCGCGCAACGCGATGACCGCGGCCATGTACGAGGCGCTCCTCGACGCCTGCGATCGGGTCGATGCCGATCCCGCGGTGCGCGTGTTCGTCCTGAAGGGCGCGGGCGGCAAAGCGTTCGTATCCGGGAGCGACATCGCCGAGTTCGCGGCGTTCACGTCGCGTGACGATGCGCTGGCCTACGAGCGGCGAATCGACACCGTCATCGATCGGGTCGAGGGCGTCCGCGCCGCCACCATCGCTGCCGTCAGCGGCGTCGCCGCCGGCGGTGGCTGCATGCTGGCGCTTGCCTGCGACCTGCGCGTCTGCAGCCGCGACGCCCAGTTCGGGGTGCCGATTGCGAGGACGCTGGGCAACTGCCTCTCGGCGGCGAACTACGCACGCCTCATCGATCTCGTCGGCCCCGCCCGCGTCAAGGATCTGCTGATCACGGGGCGGCTGATTGATGTGGTGGAGGCGTCGGCGCTGGGATGGGTGACGCAGGTCGTCGATGGCGACGACCTCGATCCGGCCGTTCGTGATCTGGCAGAGACGATTGCGATGCGCGCGCCGCTGACGATCTGGGCGACCAAGGAGATGATCCGCCGCACACAGGCGGCACGCCGGCTGTCGAGTGCCGTCGGCGATGATGTGATCGCCGCCTGTTATGGCAGCGACGACTTCCGGGAGGGCGTCGCCGCGTTCCTCGCCCGGCGCCCGCCGAAATTCGAGGGGCACTAGTGGCGTGGACACGCCATTAGACCGCCGCGGGCACCGGAGCGCACAGCGCCTCGAGTGCCGCGCTCACGCCGCCAGGACGGAACGGCACTCCGGAGAGCGTCAGTCCCATCTCCACGCCGGCGAGGGTGCCGGCGAGCATCAGCTCGTTGAAATCGGCGAGGTGACCGATGCGGAAGGCGAGGCCTTTCAGCCTGCCGAGGCCGGCGCCCAGCGACAGTCGGAAGCGCGTTGCCACCAGCGCGCGCAATGCGTCCGGGTCGTGGCCCTCCGGCATCAGCAGCGTGGTCACCACCGGGCTGTACTCATCGGGCCGCTCGCAGAAAATCTCCAGTCCCCACGCTCGTGCGGCCGTCCGCGTGGCGTGAGCGAGTCGTCGATGCCGTTCGAAGACCTGCGGCAGCCCCTCCTCGCGCAGCATCGCGAGCGCCTCGCGCAACCCATAGAGCAGGTTGGTTGACGGCGTGTAGGGGAAGAACCCGGAGGCGTTGAAGGTGAGCATCGGCTCCCACGCCCAGTAGGATTTCGGCAGACGCGCCGAACCGGCGGCCGCCAGCGCTTTGGCGCTGATGGCGTTGAAGCTGAGGCCGGGCGGCAGCATCAATCCCTTTTGCGACGCGGCGAGCGTCACGTCGAGGCCCCATTCATCGTGCCGAAGGTCGATCGACGCGAGCGACGACACGGCATCGACGAGCAGCAGCGCCGGGTGACCGGCGGAATCGATCGCCCGGCGGATATCAGCCAGACGGCTGGTGACGCCGGTCGACGTTTCGTTGTGCACGATCAGAATCGCGCGAATGTCGTGTCCCTGATCCGCGCGCAGACGCGCTTCCAGCGTCGCGGGCTCGACGCCGTGCCTCCAGTCGCTCTGGACGAGCTCCACCTCGAGGCCGATGCGACGCGCCACCTCGGCCCACAGTCGGGCGAACTCGCCGTGCTCGAAGGCGAGAACCTTGTCTCCAGGCGACAGCGTGTTCACCAGCGCGGCCTCCCACGCCCCCGTCCCGGACGCCGGAAAGATCACCACCGGACCGGACGTCTTGAAGATCGCCTTCAACCCGTCGAGCACGTCCCTGCCCAGCGCGGCGAACTCAGCGCTGCGGTGGTCGATGGTGGGTTGCGCGATCGCGTGCAGCACGCGATCCGGCACGTTGGTGGGACCGGGAATCTGCAGAAACGGACGGCCACGCATACGCGCGAATCGTAACCTGAATCGTGCGAAAGATGGATTGCGGCCCCAACAGTGTGATAATTCCCGCCTTCCATGTCGCGTGTCGAGGTGCTGTCTGGTCCGCCGGTTCCCCAGGCCGATGTCCGCCGTGTCGATCGGACAGCCCTGCAGGCGGCTCTCGAGCAGGCGATTCAGGGCGAGGTCCGATTCGACGCCGTCTCACGGGCCCTGTACTCCACCGACGCCAGCGTCTACCAGATCCAGCCAGCTGGCGTTGTCCTGCCGCGATCGCGCGAGGATATCGTGCGAGCGGTGTCGATCTGTCACGAGTTCCGCTGCCCGGTCACCATGCGGGGGGGCGGAACGTCGCAGGCGGGCCAGGCCATCGGCGAAGGGCTCCAGATCGACACGTCCAAGTACTACAACGGTGTGCTCGAGGTGAATGTCGCCGAGCGATGGGCGCGGGTCGAACCTGGCATCGTCCTCGGTGAGTTGAACGCGATCCTGCAGAAGGACGGCCTTCGGTTCGCGCCGGACGTGTCCACTGCCAACCGGGCCACGATCGGCGGAATGATCGCCAACAACTCGAGCGGCGCGCGCTCGGTCTGGTACGGCAAGACCATCGACCATGTGCTCGAACTCGACGTGGTGCTGGCCGACGGTTCACTCGCGCGTTTGCGTCCGCTCACTGCCACGGAACTCGACGAGGCCTGCCGCGGCGAGTCGCTCGCGGCGTCGTGCTATCGCGAAGTGCGACGGCTGGCAGCCGCACACGCCGACGAGGTGGACCGGCGCGTTCCCGAAAATCCTTCGACGCGTCGGCGGATACAACCTCGACGCCTTCGTCACGCCAGCCGACCGTCCGGCTGACGGCTTCGACATGACGCGCATGATCGTCGGATCCGAGGGCACACTCGCCGTGGTCCTCGAGGCACGTATCGCACTGGTCCCGCTGCCGCGCGCCAAGGCGGTGATGACCATCCAGTTCGCCGATCTGCTCGGGGCCCTCGCCGCGACGCCGGCGATCCTCGCGCATCATCCGTCGGCCGTCGAGGTGATGGACCGTTTCATCCTCGACAACACGAAACAGAACCTGGCCCTCGATCGTCTGCGCCGCACATTCGTCGAGGGCGATCCCGGGGCGCTCCTGTGCGTCGAGATGTACGGCGACGCCGCAGACGAACTTCCGCCCCGTCTCGACGCACTCGAGCGCGATCTCAGGGCCCGCGGCATCGGCGAGCATTTCCACCGCGCGCTCGACGGCGCAGGTCAGGCGACGATCTGGGGCTTGCGTGAGGCGGCTCTCGGCCTGTCGATGGCCATGAAAGAGGATGCCAAGTCGCTCTCCTTTGTCGAGGACACGGCGGTTGCGCCTGAGCAGGCTTCGCGACTACATCGAACGGCTTCTCGCCATCGTGCATCGTCATGGCACCGTCGCCGGGGCGTATGCCCATGCCTCGGTCGGCTGCCTGCACGTGCGTCCGGTGGTGAATCTGAAGACCGACGCGGGGGTGCGCACGTTCGAGGCGATCGCCGCAGACGTGGCCGACCTGGTGCTCGAGTTCGGCGGTGCGCTCTCCGGTGAGCACGGTGACGGGCTGGTCCGCAGCCCGTTCATGCGCAAGATGTACGGGCCGGTCCTCTACGAGGCGTTTCAGCAGATCAAGCGTGCGTTCGATCCTCGCGGCATTCTCAACCCGGGCAAGATCGTCGACTCGCCGCCACTGACTGCAAACCTGCGGTACGGCGCCGGCTACGTGACTCCGAATCCGTCGACCTGGTTTGACTACTCGGATTACGGAGGCCTCGGCGGCGCGGTCGACATGTGCAGCGGGCTCGGTGCGTGCCGCAAGACACTCGACGGGACGATGTGCCCGTCGTACATGGCGACGAGGGAAGAGACCCACTCGACGCGGGGCCGCGCCAACGTACTGCGCCTCGCGATGGCCGGGCGCTTCGGCGACGCGAATCTCGCCGATGACGCGGCGCGCGAAGTACTCGACCTGTGCCTCGAATGCCGAGCCTGCAAGGCCGAGTGCCCGGTCGGCGTGGACATGGCCCGCTACAAGAGCGAGTTCCTCGCCGGCTACTGGTCGCGTCACGGCACGCCGCTGTCGGCGCGTGCGCTTGGACACATCCACGAGATGTCACGCGTTGGAAGCCGGCTGGCGCCGCTGTCGAACTGGGCGCTCCGTTCTGCGCCTGTCCGGTGGCTCAACGAGCGTGTGCTCGGCGTCGATCGCCGGCGGACACTGCCGGCGTGGAGCCGCCAGACCTTCGCGTCGGCATTCGAGTCGGGAGGCGCGCGGCGTCCGGCGCAGCGCCGCCGCGGCCGAGCGTACTGCTCTTCAACGACACGTTCACAAATTTCTACGCGCCCGACGTCGGACTCGCCGGCACGGCGCTGATCGAGGCGGTGGGGAAGCGTGTCGCCCTTGCGCCGGGCGGCTGCTGCGGGCGCCCTTTGATCTCTCAAGGCCTGCTCGACGAAGCCCGAACGCGGGCAGCGGTGAACACCGACGCGCTCTTTCCGCTTGCCTCTGCCGGCATCCCCATTGTGTTTCTCGAGCCGAGCTGCCTGTCCGCGGTGCGGGATGATGCGCCGGCGCTGTTGCGGGGCGAACTGCAACGCAAGGCGGCGCGCGTTGCCGAGAGCGCAAGACTGTTCGAGGACTGGTTGGACGAGCAGTGCCAGGACAATCCAGCGATTGTCTCCTTTCGTTCTGGGCCGACAAAGATCCTGTTCCACGGCCATTGCCACCAGAAGGCCATGGGCATGACCGCGCCGTCCAGGGCGATTCTGTCGCGCATCCCTGGTGCCACGATTGTCGATCTCGACGCCGGGTGTTGCGGCATGGCCGGTTCGTTCGGCTACATGCGCGATCACTTCACCGTGTCGGTGGCGATCGCGGAACGCAGGCTGCTCCCGGCGGCGCGAGCGCTGAAATCGGGCGAGGCGCTGGTTGCAACCGGCACGTCGTGCCGCGCCCAGGTCGCTGACCTGGCGGGCGTGACCGCGCGCCATCCGGTCGAACTTCTCCATTCCCTGCTCACGGAGCCCAAATGAATCTTGCCGTGTTGTCGGTGGCTGCCCTCGCGCTCGCCATCATCGTCAGCTGCGTCACGACGCTGAATGTCGGCGTTCTGGCGATCGCACTCGCCTGGATCGTCGGCGTGCTGATCGGCAAGATGTCCATAGCCACCGTGATGAACGGGTTTCCGTCGCAGCTCTTCCTCACCCTCGCCGGTGTGACGCTGCTGTTCGCGCTGGCCCATGGGAACGGCACTCTGGACCGGCTCACGCATTACGCCGTGCGCGCCTGCCGCGGCAACCGCGGCGTGATTCCGATCATGTTCTTTCTGCTGTCCGCGGGCCTGGCCTCGATCGGTCCGGGCAACATCGCGACCGCCGCGCTGATGGCGCCGATGGCGATGGCGACCGCCGGCAGGGCAGGCATTCCGCTGTTTCTGATGGCGATCATGGTGGGCAACGGCGCTAACGGCGGGTCGCTCTCACCATTTGCGCCCGACGGGCATCATTGTCAGCGGCATCATGACCCGCATCGGCATGCCAGGATTCGAAGGGCGCACCTATATCTACAACCTCCTCGCGCACGCCCTGGTCGCCTTCGGCGGGCTATTTTCTGTTCGGTGGGTTGAAGTTGTTCAGCCCGGCGGCCGACTCAGCGACCGAACCAGGCGTGGTGACCGACCTCCCCCCAGCGGTTCAGGAACCATTCGAGGCGCGGCACTGGATCACGTCGGGCGTTGTCGCGGCGCTGCTGGTGGCTGTGATCTTCTTCGACGTCAACGTCGGCCTCGGCGCTTTCGCCGGCGCGACGATCCTGGTGCTGCTGCGGTGCGCGGACGACCGTGAAGCGCTCCGGCGCATGCCGTGGGGCGTCATCGTGATGGTCAGCGGCGTCACGGTGCTCATTGCGGTGCTCGAGAAGGCCGAAGGGATCGACCTCATCGTGAAGCAACTGGCGCGCTTTGCGACGCCGTCAACGCTCACCGGTGAGGTGGCCTTCCTGACCGGGGTGGTCTCCGTTTACAGCAGCACGTCGGGGGTGGTGCTGCCGGCGTTCCTGCCGATGGTGCCGGGGCTCGCGCAGCAGATTCCAGGCGTGGCGCCGTTTGCGATTGCGACCGCCATGAACATCGGGGGGCACCTGGTGGACGTGTCGCCTCTGTCCACGATCGGCGCCCTGTGCATTGCGTCGGCACCCATCAAGGGAGACAGCCGCACGCTGTTCAATCAGCTGCTGGTGTGGGGCCTGGCCATGTCGGTGGTCGGCGCGGCGATCAGTTTCCTGCTGCTGTAACCGGCGAGGTGTAGCCGCAAACCTTCGCTGATGTAGCCGCGAACGTTCAGGTTCGGCTGAAGTCGGCAGCTACGCCCGTCTGGGTCATGCGGCTCCGTAACCGGGCCAGAACGTCGCCATCAGATATCCTCCGGCGACCAGCGTGACGAAGAGCAGCGCAGTCAGCCACAGACCCCACCAGAACATCGTCTTGAGATCGACGCCGTAGCCGGCCGCGACGGCCGGACCTGCCGATGAGGAGGGCAGCATCAGCCCGCAGTTGCCCGCTGCGGCGACGATGTAGACGAGCGGAATCGGATTCAGCCCGAGGCTCTGGAACGTGCTGATCGTGATCGGCATGACGATGGCAATTGCCGCGGTGTTGCTGGTGACCTGCGTGATGACGATCGTCACGAACGTGAACACGACGATCGCCACAAACCCGCCGGTCCCGGCGAGTGGAACCAGACGGTCAGCGATGAACTTCGCCGTCCCCGTGTCGGTCAGTATCTGGCCGAGCGCCGTGCCGCCGGCAAACAGATAAATCAATCCCCAGACGACCCGGCCCTGCGCGTACTCCCATTGCAGCAGCGGTTCGCCGCGATAGCGGATGGCGAAGCTCAGGACCGCGAACGTCATGAAGACGAATGCCGGCGTCAGCCCGGGCAACAGCGACGCGTACGCCTGGCGCGTGAACGCCAGCAGCGTGGCGGCTGCGAACAGCGACAATCCCCATTTCTCCGGCACGCTCATCTTGCCGAGGCCGCTGAGCTCCTGGACGAAGTACGCCCGCGTGCCCTGGACGTGGTCCATTTCCGGTTTGAGGGCAAACCGCATGAACACGAACGACACGGCCGCCGTGAGAACGGTCAGCGGAAGCACGCGTGTCAGCCACGTCGTGAACAGGAACTCGTGGCCGAGGACCTGCCGTTCGAGGAACTGCACCGTCAGGAGGTTCGGCGCGCCGCCGAGGGGTGTGCCCGATCCTCCGACGCTGGTTCCCCACGCCACGGCGATGAGCAGGGCGGTGCCGAAGGGACTCTTGCCGATGTCCTCGATGCCGATGAATCGCAGCATGGCGAGCACCACCGGCATCATCGCGGCAGCCACGACCGCGTTGGGCAGCACCGCACTCAGGATTGTGGCGACCCCGAACCACGCCAGGATCTGTCGGCGCGTGCTGGTCCCGATGCCGAGCAGGGAAACCAGTGCGATGCGGCGATCGAGTCCCCACCGCGACCACAGTGTCGCGAGAATGTTGGCGCCCAGCAGCAAGATGACCAGTTGCTCGGCGTACGCCGGAAGAATGCTCGCTGCGGGAAGGAAGTTGAAGATCGCCAGGACGACGAGCGGCAGGAAGCCGGTGACCGCGAGATGGACCGGCTGGAAGATCCACCACCACGACATCCAGATCAGCAGCCCGAGACTGCCGCGAACCGGATAGGGCACTGCCGGCAGCGGCAGCAGCACCAGCATCAGGAACAGTGCTGGTCCGGCAACCGCATGGATGACACGCGGTGGGCTGCCAACGCTCGATCCCATCGGCACAGTCTACGCTGTGCTCACGGAACGATCACGATCGGTGCGCGCCAGAACGCGGCCTTCTGTCCGATCGGATCGAGCACCGTCACCTGGCACTCGTACCGCCTGGGCCTCAGCGCCTCGAGCTTCAGTCCGGGCTCCTCGTGCACCGCCTGTAGAGGGATGAACCGTCTCGTCAGCGAGCGAGCCGCCGACAATCTCCCTTCAGCCGCGCACGTATTTGTTGAACCAGTCGATCGTGCGCTGCCACGCCTGGTCGGCGGCGGCCTTGTTGTAGCGCTCGGGCGTCGCGTCGTTGTTGAAGCCGTGCACGGCGCCCGGATAGATGTGGCCTTCGTGCGGCACGTTGGCCGCGGTCGAGCGCCGCGTCGTAGGCCGGCCACGCCTCGGCCAGCCGCGTGTCGAGCGCGCCGTGATGGACGAGGATCGCGGCCTTGATCTTCGGGACGTCCGCGGCCGGCGGCGCGCCGCCGTAGAACGGCGCCGCCGCCGCCAGGTCGGCGCCGAGCCGGACGGCCAGCGTGTTCGCGATGCCGCCGCCGTAGCAGAAGCCGGTGACGCCGATCTTGCCGGTGCAGTCGGGCCGCGCTTTCAGCCAGAGCGCGGCCGCGACGAAGTCCTCGAGTCTTCTTCGCGTTGTCGACCTTGGCGAACAGCTCGCCGCCCTTGTTGTCGTCGCCGGGGTAGCCGCCGACCGAGGTGAGCGCGTCGGGCGCGAACGCCATGAAGTTGGCGAGCGCGAGCCGGCGCGTGATGTCCTCGATGTGCGGATTGAGGCCGCGGTTCTCGTGGACGACGAGAATGCCGGGCAGCTTGGCCGGCGTCGCGTCGCGCGTGTCGGCGCTGAACGGACGCACGAGATAGCCCTTGATGCTGCCGTTGCCCTGCGGCGACGGGACGGTCACGTAGCTGGCCTTGATCCGCTCGTCGGTCTTCGACACCTGCTGCGCCGCGGCGTAGTTCGGCATCAGCGCGTCGACGATCGCGCCGACCGTCAGGCCGGCGACGGCGAATCGCTTGACGCCGTGCAGGAAGTCGCGGCGGCTGATCTCGCCGTGAATGTAGCGGGTGTAGAGTTCGACGGCTTCGATCGGCAGCTTCGGCTTGTCTGAAGACATGAGGGCTCCTTTGCTCGCGAAGGATACCACCGGCTGGCGATCGATTGGACGCGCGCGACCGGCAGATTGTTGGCCCTCGGACACCCGGTGGCGACCGGGACAGCCTATGACCGTCAGGGGCTATAGTTCTTGCCCGTGGCAGCAGCCCATTCCGATCGTCATCGCCATGTACGGCGCCTTCATGGTGGTCGGCTGGCTGGCGTCGCGAAAGGTGACGCGAAGGCACCGCGGCCGACCTGATTGTCGCGGGGCGTGCGATGCCGCTGTGGATCGCGGCGCTCACGATGACCGCGACCTGGGTGGACGGCGGCTACCTGCTTGGCACCACCGAAGGTGTCATACAAGTCTTCCATCCAGCTCGGCATTCAAGGCGGCCTCTGCTTCGGGATCAGTCTCATCCTCGGCGGTCTCTTCTTCGCGGGGATCATGCGGCGCTTCGGGTTCACGACGCTGATCGATCCGCTGGAAGCGCGCTTCGGCAAGCGGTGGGCGGCGGTGCTGTTTCTGCCGGCGCTGGCCGGCGAGCTGTTCTGGAGCGCGGAACTGCTCGTGGCGATCGGCTCCACCTTCGGCGTCCTGCTCGGCATGCCGCTCACCACCGCGATCCTGCTGTCGGCCGTGGTGACGACGGCGTACACGGTGCTCGGCGGGATGTGGTCGGTCGCCTACACCGACATCTTCCAGCTCGGGCTCGTGGCCGTGGGGCTCGTCGCGGCGCTTCCGTACGTGCTGGCCGGCGCAGGAGGACTGCACCATGCCTGGGCCACCTACGTGGCGGCCAGGCCCGACGGGCTCGGGCCTGCTGCCGCCATTGTCGACGCAGACAGGCCTGTGGACCGGGGCGTCCGTGGTCGGCTGGTGGGACACGTCGCTGATGCTGGTGTTCGGCGGCATTCCGTGGAACTGCTATTTCCAGCGCGTGCTCTCGTGCCGCACGCCGCGCGACGCGCAGGGACAGTCGATCCTCGCCGGCGTGCTGACGATTGCGTTCACGCTGCCGCCGCTGCTGATGGGCGTGGCGGCGTTCGCCTATCCCTGGCCCGCCGACGTCGTGTCGCGCCTGACCGCGACACCGGCCGACGCGATGCCGCTGCTGTTCGCGCGCGCGGTGCCGCCGGTCATCGGGCTGCTCGGTCTCGCGGCCATCGTTGGCGCGGTCACCTCCAGCTTCAGTTCGTCGATCCTCTCGGCCGGATCGATGTTGAGCTGGAACTGTCTGAAACGACTCGTCTGGCCACGGTGACCGTGCTGCAGATGCGGCGGGTGATCAGGTCGTCGATCTTCCTCTTCGGTGCGCTCGCGACCGTGCTCGCGTTGAAGGTGCAGAGCGTGCAGGCGCTGTGGTTCTTCACGAGCGATCTCGTCTTCGTGCTCCTGTTCCCGCAGTTGCTGTTCGCGCTGTTCGACCCGCGCGCGAACCGCACCGGCTCCATCGTCGCGTTTGTCGTGTCGCTGGTTCTGAGGATTGGAGGCGGGGAACCGTTGCTGGGCCTGCCGGCGCTGATCGCCTACCCTGCGACCTGTTCCGTTCCGAACGGTCGCCGCGGCCGCCGGTCTCGTGCTGCTGCCGCTGGTCAGCCGGATGACCGCTGGTCTTCGACGCGCCGCAGCCGCTGCGGAATCCAACGGCCTCCGAACGCTGAAGAGGGCGCATCGACGACCGCGCGGTGCGTCTCGAGGCGTCATGACGCATCAGGACGGCGAATGAAGCAGCCCTCTTCGCCTGGCTCGCGCATCTCGTACACGGCGATGGGTTTCGTGTGCGCTGCCGGCATCGTCGTGCTCGTCGTGCGCGGCGACGACGCGTCGTTCCGCTGGGCGTTCGTCCTGATGATGGTGGCAACAGCCATCGACGCGACCGACGGATGGCTGGCCCGTGCGGCGCGCGTGCACGAAGTGCTGCCCGGCTTCGACGGAAGCGCGCTCGACAACCTGATCGACTTCCACACCTACACGTCGTTGCCGCTGTTCCTGCTCTGGCGGGCGGGCACGCTGCCCGACGACCTGGCGTGGCTGCTGATCCTGCCGCTCCTCGCCAGCGCGTACGGCTTCTCGCAGGTCAACGCCAAGACGGACGAAGGGTTCTTTCTGGGGTTCCCGTCCTACTGGAACATCATCGCGTTCTATCTCTACGTGCTCCGCCCGCCGGTGTGGGTGTCTGCGGCGCTGATCTGGTCGGTTCGCGTGCTGACCTTCGTGCCGACGCACTACATCTATGCCACGCGCGGAGGACCGTTCGCGCGGTGATCAACGTCGGCGCCGCGATCTGGTTCGTGATGCTCGGGTTCGTGCTGCTCGGCGCCGCCGGCGACTCGCGGTTGCTGGCGTTCGTGTCGATGATCTATCCGATCATGTATCTCGCGCTCTCGGCGGTCGTCACCGTCCGGGTGCGCGCGCGCATCGCCGCCGCGACACCTGAGACGCTGCGCCGTGGTCGGGTGTAGCCGCGTCCTCCGTGCCCTCCGTGGTGGCGTGTTGCTCTGGCTCGCCTATGGCCGTGGCCCGAGCAGTTCGAGCAGCGCGCCGGCTTCGGCGCGGATCGCCGCCTTGAGCGTCACCTCTCGCTCTGGCGCCCATTCCGGCGAGTGCGGCGCCGGCACCGGAATGCCAGTCTGCTTCGCCGCGGCGAACCTGGCCGGCTCCACGGCGCCGATATGCAGCAACGCTGACGGCACACCGGCGACGCCGTATTCGGCGAAGTCCTCGGACGTCATCTTCTGCGGCATCTCGACGACGTTCGTCTCCCCGAGCCCGCGCTTCAGCGCGTCGGCAAGGCGCAATGTGAGCTGCGGGTCGTTGTAGACAGGCGTGCCCGCGCGGGCGGGAGCCTCCACTTTCGGTTCACGATCGGCGCCGGCGGCAATCGCCTCTCCTCGGGCAATCCGACGAATGGCGTCGAGCGTACGCGTCCGCACTTCAGGCGTGTACGTGCGTACCGACAGCTGCAGCCGCACTTCATCGGGAATGATGTTGCCCTGCGTGCCGCCGTGAATGGACCCGACGGTCACGACCACCGGATCGACCGGGTTGTTCTCGCGCGACACCACCGTCTGCAGCGCGACGACGATGCGCGAGGCGAGGACGATCGGGTCGACGGTGTTGTGGGGCATCGCCGCATGCCCGCCGCGACCGTACACGGTGATCGTCACCCCGTCGGACATCGCGCGGAAGAAGCCCGGATGATAGCCAATCGTGCCCGCCGGCATCGTGTCGTCATCGTGCAGCGAGAGCGCGAAGTCGGGACGCGGGAAGCGGGTGAAGAGCCCGTCCTTCAGCATGGCCGCCGCGCCGCCGCCGCCCTCTTCCGCCGGCTGGCCCACCATCACCAGCGTGCCGCTCCAGCGGTCGCGGTGCTCGGCCATCACGCGCGCCGTACCGGCCCACGCCGACATGTGGATGTCGTGACCGCAGGCGTGCATCACGGGTGTCTTCTGGCCGCTGCTGTTCGTGACCACGACGTGGCTCGCGAACGGGAGCCCGGTCTTCTCTTCGACCGGCAGCGCGTCGAGCTCCGTGCGCAGCATCACGGTCGGGCCGGGCCCGTTCTTCATCACCGCGACGATGCCGGTCCGTCCGACGCCGGTTGTCACGTCGAACCCGAGCGCCTTCACCCGCGCCGCCAGCTTGGCTGCCGTCTGCGTTTCCTGAAACGCGAGCTCGGGATTCTGGTGGAGGTCGATGTACAGCGCCTCGATGTCCGGATAGATGGCGTCGACCTCGGCCGGTGACGGCATGCTCCAACGCGTGTCGCCGCCCTGTCCGCTGACGCTGACGGTTGCGAGGACATCGCCAGCGCACATGCACGAATGAATGTCATGCCACGACCCTGAAGTCTTCCTGACGAGGTTGCCGCATCGCGTTTCTTGTAGTCATCCGGATTCTAGACGAACCGCGTGGGCTGCATCCCAACATGCAGCCGGGCGGCTCGCTCTGCGCTATCATCGCCGGCTCAGGAGACTTTCTTTATGAAACGACTGGTGTTACTTGGTGTGCTGTCGGCCTCGGGCGCTCTGACGATGACCGTGGCGGCTTTTCAGCAGGCTCCCGCGGCGCCGATGGTGGTCGAAGTGGAGAAGCTCAAGGACAACCTGTACGTGATGAAAGGCGGCGGCGGCAACAGCGCCGTCTTCATCGGCACCGACGGCGTTACCGTCGTCGACACCAAGAACCCGGGCTGGGGCAAGCCGCTGCTCGAGAAGATCAAGTCGGTCAGCGACAAACCGGTCGTGCGGATCATCAACACGCACACGCATGGCGACCACGTCAGCGGCAACGTCGACTTCCCCGCAACCGTCGACGTCGTCGTCCAGGAGAACACCAAGGCCGGGATGGAGAACATGAAACCGGTCACCGGTCTGGCCGCGCCGCCCGCGGGCCCGAGCATCTTCCAGCAGAACGGCGGCCGCGGGCTGCCCAAGCAGACCTTCAAGGACACGATGACCATCGGCAAGGGCGCCGATCAGATCGATCTCTATTACTTCGGCCGCGCCCACACCGAACGGTGACGCCTTCGTGGTGTTCCCGGCGCTGCGCGTGCTGCACGCCGGCGACGCGTTCCACACCCGCGACCTGCCGATCATGGACAAGAACAACGGCGGCAGCGGCGTCGAGTACTCGGCGACGCTGGCCAACGCCGGATCGCAAGCTGAAGAACATCGACATGATCATCAACGGCCACAATCCGACCACGACGACGATGGCCGACATGAAGACGCAGTCCGAGTTCATCGCCGACTTCGTGAAGTTCGTGCAGGACGCGAAGAAGGCCGGCAAGACGGTCGACGACGTGGCGGCGACGTGGAAGACGCCGGCCAAGTACACCGGCTACGCCACTCCGCAGGCCGCGCGCGTCAAGGCCGACGCGGAAGTCATCTTCGCGGAGACGAAGTAGGAAGGCGTTCTCGCGCTGCAGGGGCGTCGGTCAGCCGGCCGCTGAAAGGCCGGCGCCGTAGGCGAAGGCACAAGGCCAGGTAGCGCGGCAATCCCCGTGCGACTTCGCTGTCGTCCGTTTGATCGAGCCCTCGATCCTCGTCGGGCCCCTGGCTGATACACGGCCTGCTAAGACCCGACGCTACGTCGAACAGACACCGGCGGCATTCCCATCGGATGCATGCGCTGGATCACCGCCGCCAGCGCCAGCACCGCCTCCTCGCCAGCGGGCTTGCCGATCATCTGCAGCCCCACCGGCAGGCCCTCGCCGTCCAACCCGCACGGCACCGACGCGACGGGCAGCGCCGTCAGGCTCAGCACGAACGTCGGCGCGATCCAGTCGACGTAGGTCTGCATCGGCTTGCCGGCGATCGAGTCCGGATAGTTCTGCTCGACCGGGAACGGCGACACCGCCATGCACGGCGTCACGGATGTAGTCGAAGCGCGTGAACAGTTCGCGGAAGCGCTCCCAGATGCGGTTGCGCTCCTGTTCCGCCGCGGCGAGGTCCTGCACGTCGTCAGCGCGAGACCGGCGCGCACGTTGTTGCGCGACGTTCGCGCCGAACCGCGACGACTCCTCCATTCGCGGCGCCATGTGCGTGACGAACCAGAGTCCGCGCAGCGCGAGGAACGCCTTGCGGCCGGCAGTCAGATCGAGGTCGATCTCCTCGACGTGGGCACCGCTGTCCGCCAGGCCGAACGCGGCATCGCGGCAGCGCTGTTCGATCGTCGCGTCGATGCCGATCCGCGCCGGATCGGCGCAGTAGGCGATGCGCGCCCCGCGCGCGACGCCGGCGCGCGACCGCCGCCACGAAGTCGCGCCCGGCGGTCGGCTGGCGCAGCGGCGACCAGTCCGCTCGGGCCGCCGATCGCCTGCAGCATCAGCGCGACGTCCTCCGCGGTCCGCGCCATCGGTCCGGTCACCTGCAGCGTGTCCCACGCCCAGTCGGTCGGATACGTGGGCACGAGGCCGATCGACGGACGCAGGCCGACGACGCCGCAGAAGGACGCGGGGATGCGAAGCGATCCGCCGAGGTCGGTGCCCTTCGGCGAGCGCGATCATGCCGGTCGCCAGCGCCGCCGCGCCGCCGCCGGTCGATCCGCCGGCGCTCCGGCTGGTGTTCCACGGGATTGCGCGTGCGTCCGAACACCTCGTTGAACGTGTTGCCGCCGGCCGCGAACTCCGGACAGTTGGTCTTGCCGAGGATGATCGCGCCCGCGTCGCGCAGCCGCTGGACGACGAGCGCGTCCTCGTCGGGCACGTAGTCGGCGTAGATCGGCGAGCCGTACGTCGTCCGCAGCGCCTGCGACCGGCGTCACGTCCTTGATGCCGACCGGCAGCCCGCACAGCGGCCCCGGCGGTTCGCCCTGCGCGATCCGCCGATCGATCGCCGCGCGCATCGTCCAGCGCGCGCGGATTGAGCGTGACGACGGCGTTGAGCGTGCCGTTGAGCGCTCGACGCGCGCCAGCGACGCCTCCACGACTTCGACACGGCAGTCACTTCGCGCGATGCGACCAGCCGCCGCAGCTCGGACGCCGGATCGATCGACGAGCGCTGCTCACGGCTTCCAGTCGCCGGTGAACGCCACGACGCGGGCAAACGCCGCCTCGCCGCCCTTTGAACTTCCACGGGAAGCAGCCGAGGATCAGCCGCTTGTTCTGCAGCTCCGGGCGCGTCGATGTCGCCGCCGATGTTCTCGATGTGCATGCAGTTCTTCGGGAACAGCGCGTTGTGCGTGAGCTGATACGCCGAGTCCGGGAACAGCTTCGCGACCGCCTCCGGCCCGCCGAACTTCTCCTCGGCCTGCTTGCGCACGCGATCGCAGTGGCCCTGCATGCCCTTGCCGAGGAAGCGGCCGATCGGCAGGTTCATCGGGTGATCGGTGGAGACGCAGTCGACGCCCCAGATGTGAATCTCCTTCTCGAGCAGCCACGGCACCATGTCGGGATGCGCGCCCGGATGACGATGGATGTATTTCTCCTCGTCGGGCTCCGATCCGAACTGCGCGTGCTTGTGCCAGCCGGTGTGCAGGAACAGCAGATCGCCCTTCTTCACCTCGACGCGGTCCTCGATCATCTTCGGCGTGTAGATGCCGAGCTCGTCCATCTCGTCCGACAGATTGACGATGACGCCGGGGCCGCAGAGCCACTCGACCGGGAATCTCGTCGATCGTCATGCCGCTGGTGACGAAGTGGCGCGGCGCGTCGAGGTGCGTGCCCATGTGGTTCGACGTCTGGATGTACTGCGCGTTGACGCCGTGCTCGGCCTTGCGCTTGATGTACTTCACCTCGAACGGCGGATAGTACGGCCAGAAGGACACCTGCTCGTTGAGCGGCTGCGACAGGTCGTAGATCTTCATGCGGTCGTCTCCAGTGCGAGGAAGGCGCGTTCGAGGACGCGGCGGGTCAGCACCGCGGCCAGCTGGCGGCGATAGCGGCTCGACGCGTGAATGTCGCTGGTCGGATCGATGTCGGTCGCGGGCCGACGGCTTCGGCCGCGTCGCGGATGGCCGCCGCGCGACGGCCGCGTGCCGACGAGCGCGCGGGCGGCCTGCGCCGCGAGCACGGGCTGATCGCCGACGCTCAGGAGCGCCGACGCGCGCGCCGTGCACACCGCCGTCGGCATCGACCGCGACGTGCGCGGCGACGCCGGCCAGCGCGAAGTCGCCGTGCCGGCGCGACACTTCGTCGAAGCGCAGCCGCCGATGCGCGGCGGCACGCGGCGGGATGTCGACGCCGACGAGCAGTTCGCCCGGCTCGAGCGCCGTCGAGAACAGCCCGGTGAAGAAATCGGCCGCCGGCACCGTCGCGACTCCGGCTGCGACTGCGGAGCCTGAGCGTCGCGTCGAGCGCCAGCATCACCGCCGGCAGTTCGGCCGCCGGATCGGCATGCGCGAGGCTGCCGCCGATCGTGCCGCGCGTGCGGATGGCCGCGTGCGCGACGAACGGCATCGCCGCGGCGAGGAGCGGCGCCGTGGCGCGGCGACCGCCGGACTCCGTTCGAGCGTGCGATGCCGGGTCATGCCGCCGACGTGCAGGCCGTCTGCCGTCGGCGCTGATGAACGACAAGCTCGGCGACGCCGTTCAGATCGACGAGCACCGCCGGCGTCGCCAGGCGGAAGTTCATCGCCGGAATGAGGCTCTGGCCGCCGGCGAGCGGCTTGGCGTCCGGCCGTGCTCCTGCGAGCAGCGCGAGCGCCTCGTCGAGCGTCGACGGCGCGTGGTAGTCGAATGCGCGCCGGCTTCACGCGGCGCCCTGCCTCGCCGCGAGCCGCGCGCGCAGTTCGCGGTCCAGCGACTCGAGCGCCTGCTTCATCATCGAGCGTGCCGACCGACTCGAGCAGCCGCTGGCCGACCGCGGCGATCTTGCCGCCGACCTGCACGTTCGACGTGTACTGCATCACGCGTGCCGCCATCGGCGGCGTCCGACAGCTCGATCGCCGCGGTGCCGCGCGTGTGCCCGACGCGCGCCCTTGCCCGTCGATCTGCATCGCGAAGCGCTCCGGCGCCACCTTGTCGGTCAGCGTGACGGTCGACGTCGAACTTCGCGGCGGTCACCGGCCCGACGCTGCACCTTCATGACGCCGCGGATAGTGGTCGGGGCCCGACAGCTCCAGCCGCTCGGTGCCCGGCAGCGCCTTCGCGAGCACCGCCGGGTCCTGCAGCAGGTCCCAGACGGCGAGTCTGCGGTCCGCCGAAGGTGAAGGTGCCGTCGAGCTTCATCGCGCGCCGCGCCTCCGTCAATCAGCGCGAACAGCGCGTTCGGGCTCAGCGGAATCTCGCGGATCTCGATGCGCAGGTCGCTCGAGCGCGTCCTCGACCGCCTGCGCGAACACCGCACCGGTCGGAATGCAGCCGGCCTCGCCGACGCCCTTGAGGCCGATCGGATTGAACGGCGACGGCGTCTCGCGATGGTCGGTTTCGATCGGCGGCACGTCGGTCGCGGTCGGCAGCAGATAGTCCATGAACGACGCGTTCATGCAGCTGCCCCTGCTCGTCGTAGACGAGCTGCTCGTAGAACGCGTTGCCGATGCCGTGCGCGACGCCGCCGTGGATCTGCCCCTCGACCAGCAGCGGGTTGATCATCGTGCCGCAGTCGTGCACGACGACGTAGCGCTTGAGCGTCGACCATCGCGGTCTCCGGATCGACCTCGACGAGCACCGCGTGGACGCCGCTGGCCGTGCTGCCGCGATCGGGACCGAAGTAGGCCGTGCTCTCGAGACCGGGCTCCGATGCCGGGCCGCACGGCGCCGCGCAGCGGAGTTCGCCCTGCGCGGCAAGCTCGCCAAGCGCGAAGCCCGCGTTCCGGTGCGTCCGCGCACCTGCGACGCGGCCGTTCTGCCAGCTCGAGCTGCTCGCGCCGGCGACGCCCAGCAGCTGCGACGCCAGCGCGAGCGATCTTCTCGCGCACCAGCAGCGCCGCCGCGTGACACGCGCTGCCGGCGACGACCGCGCCGCGGCTCGCGAACGTGCCGGTGCCCCAGTGGAACTCGCGCGTGTCGCCGGTGACGACGCGCGACGTCCTGCACGTCCACGCCGAGCACATCGGCGACGATCTGCGCGAACACGGTGTAGTGCCCCTGTCCCTGCGTGCCGACGCCGGTGGCGACGCGCACCGTGCCCGCTCGGCTCGACCGTGACGCGCGCGCCTTCGTACGGTCCGATCGCCGGTGCCTTCGACGTAGCAGACGATGCCGACGCCGACGTGCCTGCCTTCGGCGCGCAGCCGTGCCTGCTCGCGCACGCAGCTGCTCGTAGCCGATCATCTCGGCCGCCCGCTCGAGCGTCGGCAGGTAGTTGCCGCTGTCGTAGACGAGCGGCGCCGAGTCCTGGAACATGATCTCGTGGTTGTGCGGGAAGCGGTCGGGACCGAGCAGGTTCCGCTTGCGGATCTCGACGCGATCGATGCCCGAGTTCCTTCGCCGCGATGTCGAGCAGGCGCTCGCTGACGAAGACACCGTGCTGGCGTCCCGCGCCGCGCACCGGCGTGACGATCGGCTTGTTCGTGAACACCGCGGTGAACGCGCTGTCGTAGTTCGGCGATGTCGTACGGACCGAGCAGCGTGCACTGCGTGTTGATCGGAATCGTCAGGCCGTACGGATCGTAGGCGCCGGTGTCGAACAGGAAGTGGTCGCGCACGCCGAGGATGCGGCCGTCGCGCGAGAGCGCCATCTCGGCGTCGTGCACCTGCCCGCGCTCCTGCGTCGTCGCGTAGAAGTTCTCCTGGCGATCCTCGGTCCACTTGAGCGGCCGGCCGAGCCGCATCGCCGCCCACGGCACGCAGCAGTTCCTCCGGATAGAACATCATGATCTTCGGACCGAAGCCGCCGCCGACGAACGGCGCGACGACACGCACCTGCGACTCGAGCAGGCCGAGCATGCTGCGCGAGGCCGTTGCGGATCGGAATCGGCGCCTGCGTCGTGTCCCAGATCGTCAGCTCTTCGGCGCTGGCGATCCCACTGCGCCGACGACGGCGCGGTTCTCGATCGCCGCCGACGCGCCGCGGTCGTAGAGGAATCGTCGCGCGATGACGACGTCCGCCTGCGGCGCGCGCCGCTGCGTAGTCGCCCTTGCGTCTGGACCACATGCGCCGCGGCGTTCGACGCGAGGTCGTCGTGCACCCGCGGCGCACCGTCGGCCAGCGCCGCTTCGAGATCGACGACCGCGTCGAGCGGATCGAGCGTCGACGATCACGTCGCGCAGCGCATCTTCGGCGATGTAGCGGCTCTCCGCGACGATCGATCGCGATCGGTTCGCCGACGTAGCGGACCTTGTCCGGCGCGCCAGCGGCAGGTGCGTCCGCGCGTGGAAGACGAGCCCGCTGAATCGGCGGCGGCGGAACGAGCAGCGGCGCCGGCCGCGAGTAGTCGCCGAGATCGGCGGCGGTGTAGACGGCCAGCACACCCGGGCGTGCGCGCGCCGCGGTGACATCGACCGCACGGATGCGCGCGTGCGCGTACTCGCTGCGCACGAACGCCACGTGCAGCATGCCCGGCAGCTGCACATCGTCCACGAAGCGGGCGCGGCCGGTGAGCAGGCGCGCGTCTTCGTTGCCGCGGAACGCGCGCGTTAACGTAGCGGGCTGTCGTGCAGGCAACGCGTGACCGCCTCGACGATGTGCTGGTAGCCGGTGCATCGACAGAGATTCGCCGACAGCGCGTCGCGGATCTCCGGCTTCGGTCGGCGACGGCGTGTCGCGCAGGAACGCCGTGAGCGTCATCAGGATGCCCGGCGTGCAGAAGCCGCACTGCAGGGCGTGCGCGCTCGCGGAAGGCGGTCTGCAGCGGGCTGAGCGCGCCGTTCGGCGCCGCGAGCCCTTCCACGGTGCTGAATGTCGTGGCCGTCGGCCTGCACCGCGAACATGATGCACGAGCGGGCCGGTTCGCCGTCGAAGAGGATCGTGCACGCGCCGCAGACGCCGTGCTCGCATCCGACGTGCGTGCCGGTCAGCCCGAGCTCGCTGGCGGATGAAATCGCTCAGCAGCAGGCGCGGCTCGACGTCGCGTTCGTACGCCGACGCCGTTGACGATGACGGTGATGATCATGCGGGCTGATTCCTGGCGTCGGCATCAGCGCGAGATAGATGCCGAACGCGAGAGCGAAGGTGACGAACCAGGCGTAGGTGTAGAGCGAGTCGAAGAACGTCGGATTGGCCACCTGACCGCCAGGCGTCAGCGCCGCGCGGAGGAAGCCAGGGACGACCGGGACGATCGCCAGCGACCAGCGCGATGATCGCCGATCGGTTGACGCCGTTCGCGTAGCTGTAGCGCCCATCGCAGCCTTGAACAGATCAGCCGTGGACAGCCGGCATCGACGCAAGCACCCAGTAGTCGGCGATCAGCACGCCGCCGATGGCTCCCATCAGGCTCGAGTAGCCGATCAGCCACGTGAAGATGTACGCGGCGGCATCGGCATAGAGCTTCCACGGCATCATCACGATGCCGATCACCGCCGTGATCAGGCCGCCGGTGACATAGCTGATACGTGTCGGGGCGCCAGGCTCGAGAAGTCGTTGGCCGGCGACACGACGTTGGCGGCCATGTTCGTCGTCAGCTGCGCGAGCATGACGACAAGTGCTCCGAAGACGATCACCGGCACGCTGCCGATTCGCGCGATCAGGTCCACCGGGTTCCAGATGGGCTCGCCGAAGACGACGATCGTCGCACTGGTGACTGCCACGCCGATGAAGGCGAACGCCGTCATCGTGGCGGGAAGGCCGAGCGCCTGGCCGAGCGCCTGCGAGCGCTGGCTTCGCGCGTAAGCGCGTGAAGTCCGGGATGTTCAGGCTGAGCGTCGCCCAGTAGCCGACGTTGGCGGTCAGGGCGGCTGGAAACAGCTGCCAGAACGACGTCCGGCCCGCGCGCATCCGCGACGACTCGGCTGAGGATGTGCGTCAGGCCGCCGCCTCGGCGCACGGCCCACACCAGAAGCAGCGCGCCGCCGGCAAGCAGCAACGGCGCCGACCAGCCCTCGAGCTTCTTGATGCCTTCGATGCCCGTTGACGATGATCCACACCTGGATCAGCCAGAAGATGGCGAACGAGATCCAGATCCCGGCGCTGACGGTGGACCAGGCCGGCCACGCAGCGATCAGCAGCGTGTTCAGCGCCAGGCCGCCGATCCAGGTCTGGATGCCGAACCACCCGCATGCGACGAGCGCCCGCAGGACCGCCGGGACGTTCGCGCCCTTCACGCCGAAGCTGGCGCGACACAGCACCGGGAACGAGACGCCGTACTTCGTGCCGGCATGCGCGTTCAGGATCATCGGCACCAGCACCACGACGTTGCCGAGCAGGATCGTGAGCATCGCCTGCCACCAGGTCATGCCCTGCTGCATCAGGCCGGAGGCGAGCGTGTAGGTGGTGATGACCACGCTCATGCCGATCCAGAGCGCGGCAATGTCGTAGGTGGACCACGTGCGGCGGGCGAGGGCGGTCGGCGCGAGGTCGGGATTCCAGAGCGGGCTTGCGGAGACGTCCTCGGTCAGCTCGACGAAGTCGCTGGAAGCCAGGGCCATGAAGTTTGGGAACCCGCCCGCATCCTAGCAGAAAGCCCAACCGGTTTTGGTAGCTCGTCCACATTGAAGGCGGGACACGCAAGAGGACGCGGTGTTACAGTCCGCAGCCGATGACAACACGTGTCCGCAAGAGCGCCTGGTCCCTGAAACCCTTCGTTCCCTCCGACGCCTGGCATCCCGACCTCGAGTGGTATGCCAGGGGTATCGCCGAGATGCAGACGCGTCCGATCGTCGATCCGACGAGCTGGCGATATCAGGCCGCCATCCATGCGTACGATCGCGCAAGCGATCCGCTGCAGGAGCGCGGCGAGTCGATGCCGTCCGCAGCGGAGCAGCGCAAGTTCTGGAATCAGTGTCAGCACGCCAGCTGGTTCTTTTTGCCATGGCACCGGATGTATCTCGGGTATTTCGAGCAGATCGTGCAGGCGGCAATCACCCGGCTCGGCGGCCCTGACGACTGGGCCCTGCCGTACTGGAACTACAGCGACACGAATAATCCCAACGCCCGCAAACTGCCGCTGGCGTTCACGCTGCCCACGATGCCCGACGGCCGACCCAACCCGCTGCGGATCGATCAACGGCTCCGAGGCAACAACAACGCTGCAGTCGCCACCGCGAATCAGGCAAGTGCGCGAGCGGCGCTCGTGGAGCCCAGGTTCGAGGCGCCCTCGGTTGGCGGGCTCGCCGGGTTCGGCGGTCCGCAGACCGGGTTCATGCACTCCGGGAGCCCTGGTGCGCCGATCGGCAAACTGGAGAACACGCCGCATGGCACGATGCACGTCGCGGTGGGCGACTACATGGGCGCATTCAACACGGCAGGGCTCGACCCGATGTTCTGGCTTCACCACGCCAACATCGATCGACTGTGGGTCGTGTGGCGCAATCGCGATCCGCTCCATGTCGACCCGACCAGGACCCAGTGGCTGAACGCGGTGACCTTCCTGCTGCACGATCGGAACGGCGCAGAGGTGTCGCACTCGGCCTCGCAGGTCGTGGACACGACAGCGGCGCCTTTCACGTATCGCTATGACGATGTGGCCGATCCGATCGGCGTGATGCCGGCGGCCCCTTCAATCGGGAGAATGACCATGGCCGCTCCACAACCGGAGATGGTCGGCGCCAGCGAGGGCCCGATCGTGTTGACCGGCGATCCGGCCACGACACGGGTCACGGTCAACGCGCCGACGGGTCCAGCTGCGCTCCGGGCTGCCGACCAGCCGCAGGCAGTGCATCTCAACATCGAGAACGTGACCGGGCTCGACTCGCAGGGCACCTACGCGGTGTACGTCAACGTGCCGGAAGGCGAGCGAGCCGAAGACCACCCGGAGTTGTTCGCTGGACTGGTGCCGATGTTCGGTGTGCCGGAGGCGAGCCGGGGCGACGCCAATCGGCCCGGCGACGGGCTGAGCTTCTCGCTGGACATTTCGGAGGTCGTCCGAAATCTGCAGGCTGCGGGTAGCTGGACGAACGACGTGGGCGTCACGTTCGTGCCCGAGGGCGAGCCGATCGAGCCGCGCCCGGGGATTGCCGCCGCGGCTGCGCCGGCGCCGGTGAGGGTCGGTCGCGTGAGCCTGTACTACGAGTGAGGCCAATTCTACGAGCGAGGGATGTGCAGCACGTTCCAGGTCTGACGGGCGCGCGTCGGCTGATCTGGAAGTACCCGCATTGGTGGGCCGTCACGGTCTGCGCGGCTGCCTGGGCATCGCTGTTCGCGAGGTGGGCGAGTGGTCGTCACGCACACGGATTCGCGCTGGTGGACTGGATGCTGATGGTCGGCGCGATGATGCTGCCGCTCGTCTTCGATCACCTCCGCGTCGCGGCGGCCAGAAGCCTCTGGACCAGGCGTCATCGAGCGATGGCCGCGTTTCTCTGTGGGTATGCCGCCGTCTCCGTGCTCAGCGGCATCGTCCTCTCGTGGATTGTCCGGGCGCTCGGCATTCCGCTGCACGGGGCAGCGTCGGCACCCGTCGCGGCGGCGGCCTTCGCCTTCGCCGCGATATGGCAGATCACCCCACACAAGCGGCGGGCGCTGATGGCGTGCCATCGCACGGTGCCACTCGCGCCGTCCGGTTGGCGGGCGCATCGCGATTGTCTGCAATATGGATGGTTCGTGGGTCGCAGTTGTCTCATCTCGTGCGGGGGACTGATGGTGGCCTGTGTGCTGGTTGGTCACGCCCTTCCAGCCATGATCGTCGCGACGACAGTGACCGCAGCCGAGCGCGTCAGCGTTCGGGCGGATGGTCGGACGACGTTTGCGGCTCTGGCCGCGATGGCTGCGCTACAGCTGGTCCTCAACTGAGAGCGTGAGGCCTCCGCCAGGACGGCTCGGCTGTGCGGATTCAGGCAGTCGCACGTTGACCTCTATACGAGCGTCCGTGTGGGTTGATCAAGTCGGTCGCTCCGAAGTGAGGCGCTACACCTCGGAGGCGTGTACCGGGCGGGCAAGGACTGTTGGGGAACGGCCATGTCAAAGAACATCGTGATCTGCTCCGATGGCACCGGCAATTCCAGCATCAAGGGGCGCGGGACGAACATCTTCAAGCTCTTCGAAGCGGTGGATCTGAATGGACATCACTGGGATCCACACCTGACTCCGCAGGTGGCGCTGTACGACGACGGGGTCGGGTCGGAGGATTTCAAGCCGTTGAAGATACTTGGCGGTGTCGCCGGGCTTGGGCTTGGCCGCAACGTGCGCCAGCTCTACAAGGAACTCGGCCGCATCTACGATCCCGGCGATCGCATCTACATGTTCGGGTTCAGCAGGGGCGCCTTCACCGTGCGCACCCTGGTCGGGTTGATCGCGACGTGCGGACTCGTGGACCGCAGACTGGCGACGACGACGACGCGTCTGGACGAACTGGTCAACGAGGCGTACGCGACCTACCGGCGATGCTACCGGACCGCACTCGTCAAGCTGTTTCGAGGCACGGCCCGGAGGGATGCAGGGGCCGACTTCCGCGACAAGTGGGCGCTGGAGAAGCAGACGACCATTCACTTCGTCGGCGTCTTCGACACGGTTGACGCGGTCGGCCTCCCGTTCCACCTCAGCGACGTGGTCAACTCGACGCTGTACCGCTTCAAGTTTCCGGACCGCTTCATGAGCGACGCGGTGACCCAGGCGTTTCACGCGTTGTCACTCGACGAGCAGCGTCAGTCGTTTCAGCCGCTGCTGTGGGATGAGGCGCGCCACGCGGATCGGATCACGCAGGTGTGGTTTGCCGGCGTGCACTCGAATGTGGGCGGCGGTTATCCGAAGCAGGGCATGTCCCTCGTCGCACTGGACTGGATGATGCGCAACGCCGAGGATGCGGGCCTGCGCTTCAATTGCCACGATCGCGAGACGTACCGCGATCATTCGTCGTCGGACGACAAGCTCTACGATCCGCGGGCCGGCCTCGGCACGTTCTATCGCTGGAAGCCGCGCGACGTTCAGCAGATCTGCGCCGACCACCACATGGGTCCGGCGAAGGTGCATATCAGCGCGCTCGAACGGCTGGCGCACGGCACTGAAGATTACGCGCCGGCGAATCTGCCGCCGCAGGCCATCATCACCTACACACCGGTGGACGGTCAGAAGCACGCCATCTCGATCCAGGAGCGCGCCACGATGCTGCAGGCGGTGTATGACAAGGCCATGCATCCAGGGTCGCTGCTGGATCGGCTGCGCGGATCGATCCTGCTGGGCCAGCTGTCGTACTACCTGTTCCTCGCGACGTGTACGGCGGGCATCATTGCGGCAGCCATTCTCACGTCGGACCGTCCAGGAGTACTGGGTACACGTGGTCGGGAATCATGATGGTCGGCGGCGCGATCAGCAGCCCGATCGACACGGCCGGCGACGTCGCCTATGCGTTCGACCGGCATCCCGTCGTGCTGTTCTCGATCCTGCTGGGACTGCTGGTGTCGTCACTGATGGCGCGCGTGGCGGATGGGCACATCAGCAACGTGGCTTCGGAGTTCTGGCACCTGCAGAAGTGTTTCCTGCGTGAAGCGCTGCAGGTGGCGCGTCGGAAGGCCGCCGCGAAAACAGCACTGTCCGCTCCGCAGTGCTGGACCAGTGCCCACGCGGACGAACCGTCAGGGGTCAGCGAGGACGGGCTGCTCCGCGAGGCGAGCCACCAGGTGTAATCAAGTGACCGCCGCAGTCGGGCAAGCTGAATTTCATGATCGGCTTCCGGGGAATGCCTCGCGCTCGACGGTGAGATAGATCAGGTTGCCGCCGATCAGGAACGCCA